>CAVSWX010000031.1:0-53698 GCA_963731785.1 uncultured Acidobacteriota bacterium | reverse complement strand
CAGGCGACCGCGGCGGTCCCTCCGGCGGCCCGCGGATCGACGAGGAGGGTGGCCAGGGCGGCGCGCACCCGGTTGGCCTTGGCGGTCATGGCGGCGCACGTGGCATCCACGTCGCCGCCGCGCAGCGCGTCGGTCCACGCCTTGTGATCGTCGAACACCTCGCGGATGGACACCGGAGCCACTTCCAGCACGCGGCGCATCAGCTCTGGCAGATCCATCGCGTTGTAGATCTCGAACAGGACCGGATTGCGCAGCAGGCTGATGAAGACGCGGTGGAACGAATCCGAGGCGCGGATGTAGCGCGCGACGTGCGCCGGCGTCGTGCCACGGACGAGTGGCGTGAACGCGCGCAGCCGCGCCGAGAGCGCCTCGCGCTCCGCCTCGGTGGCCAGCCAATCGGCCAGCACCTGCGTGATGCCGATCTCGATGGCGGCGCGGGCGTCGAGCGCGGAGACCAGCGCGTCCACGTCGCCGGCCAGGCTTTCCTGCTCTTTCGCCCCCACCGCCAGCACTTCATCCACCACGCGGATGGGCGGCAGTTCGCCGCTGCCGTTCTCCGCATCGCCGCCGACGATTTCGTGGACCCTGGCACGCGAGGCCTGGCCCCACGACAGGATCGCCTTCACCGCCCCTTGGTATCGCCGGCGGCAATCGAGTCGGTCACATGCTCGTGGAGCCGAGATCACGTTCTCCGGCGTGCTGTCGGTGTCCTTGAGCGCCGACGCCAGCAGCTCGCGCAGCCGCAGCCGCTCGGAAGCCCTGCGACAGGTGCTCGTTCTCGGCCAGCGCCACCACCGCCGAATGGTAGGCCTCGTTGGCGGCGAGGAATCCGTCCCGGTTGATGAACCGTCCGGCCTCGTCGAGCTGCGACGTCATCGTGTGCAGCCGCTCGTACAGGCGCTCGGCCGTGGAGCGCGATATCGAACCGCGGCTCAGGCGCAGCCAGGCGGCACCGACTTCGAGCACCGCGCGCGCCTCGAGCGCCGCGCGCAGCTGCGGGTACACACACCGGCGCCAGCTCGGCGCCGCGCATCGGCACCGTCTCGCGCGTGGCCGTCTGCAGCAGGCGGCGCATGATCTTGCCGCTCGTCGTCTTGGGCAGCTCGTCGATGATCTCGACGAAGCGCGGGTATTTGTACGCCGCCATCCGCTCGCGGGCAAACGCCTTGATCTCGTGCTCGCTGACCTGGCATCCCGGCTTGAGGCTGATCACCGCCTTGATCGTCTCGCCGCGATAGGGATCGGGAACGCCGATGACCGCCGCCTCGCGCACGGCGGGATGCAGGTAGAGCACTTCCTCGACCTCGCGCGGCCACACCTTGAAGCCCGACGCCACGATCATGTCCTTGGCGCGGTCGACCAGATAGAACCAGCCGTGCTCGTCGAAGAAGCCGACGTCGCCCGTGCGCAGCTCGCCGTTCGCGCAGCGACTTCGCCGTCTCCTCCGGCTTCTGCCAGTAGGCCGGGATGATCTGCGGCCCGCGGATCAGCAGCTCGCCGATCTCGCGCGGACCGGCATCGGCACCGGAGTCGGTGATGATGCGGACGTCGGTGTTGAAGACCGGCACGCCCACCGACATCGCGCCCGTGCGCGGATCGACCGGCGGCACCGCGCCGTGGGCGTCATGTGCGTCGGCGAGGTGGCTTCGGTCAGGCCGTACATCGGCTGAATGCGCATGCCGGTGCGTTCGTGCCACTCGGCCAGCACGCCCGGCGGGGTGGGCGCGCCGCCGGTGTAGACCTTGGTCAGCGAGGAGAGGTCGGCCGACTTCATCGCGTCGCTGTTGAGGAGGGCGATGAAGGCGGTGACGGCCGACACCGTGAACGTCGCGCGGTGCTGCTGCGCGAGCTTCACGGCCTCGACGGCGTCGAAGCGGTAGAACAACACCAGCGGGCTGCCCGTGAGCATCGCCAGCGTGACGTGGCCGATCAGCCCGGTGACGTGGAAGAGCGGCGCCAGCCCGAGGATGACGTCGGCCTGCGTCAGGCCGATCCAGTGCTCGTAGACGGCGGTCGCGAACACGACGTTGCGGTGCGTGTTCATCGCCGCCTTGGGAGCGCCGGTCGTGCCCGACGTGTAGACCATGAAGGCGACGTCGTCGCCGCTGATCTCCACCGGCTCGGGCGACAGGCCGTGATGCCGGTGCACGATCTCGAGCAGGTCGGGCACGTCAGGGTGGCGCGCGCGGGTCACGCCGGCGAGCACGGGCGGCATCGGCGCGTCGGCGGGCAGGAAGTCGAGCGGCGAGGTGGTGATCGTGTGCTGCACCGCCGTGGACGGCAGCGTCGTGCGCGCCACCTCGGCGAACAGATCCTCCTGGCACACGATGACGCGGCTGCCGGAGTCGGACAGGATCTTCGCCAGCTCGCGCTCGCGCAGCATCGGGTTGCACGGCACGATCACGGCGCCGCACTTCCATGCGGCCAGCACCGTGATCAGCACCTGCGGAATGTTCTGCAGGTACATCGCCACGCGGTCGCCCGGCTCGACGCCGCGGCGCTGCAGGTCCACCGCGAGCGCGTCCGACATCACGTCGCACTGGTGCACCGTGACCGGCTGATCGAAGTAGTAGGCGAGCGCGGCGTCGCGGCCGCGGCCCGCCGTGGCGCGGAACATGTCGAGCGCGGTCTCGGCGGGCGGGTCGATCGTGGTCGGGACGGCCCGATACAGGTCGAGCCACGGACGACGGGAGAGATCCGTCATGGGACCCTCTCAGCGGACGGAGGTCAGGCTTTCTTGTCGGGGGGCGCCGTCATCGCGCGGCTCAACTCCTCCATGAAGCGGCTCTGGTCCGCGAGGAGCTTGGCGGCAAAGGCGTAGGAGGCCTCGGCCATTTCGGCCGCGGTCGGCATCATCTCCATCTTCGGGAACTGCGGCCACGGGATGTTCTGCTGTCCGGCCGCCATCGCTTCACGCCAGGCTTTGACGGCGTTGAGATAGGCCTCCTGCTGGGCGCGAAGGATGTCTCGGGCGTGCTGCTGAAACTCCTCGGTTTTGTCGGTCGCCATGCCGGTCTCCCGCCGCTGGACGCGCGGGCATGCCCCGGCGTCAGGGGGCGAATGGTTGCCCATGCGGGAAGCGTTGTCAACGCGGCCCGCTGGACTACCCCTTCTCGAGGAATGAGCGATAAACCCGGATTAATGCATCCTTCTGTGCCGGTTCGAGCTTGGGATCGAGCTGGATGGCCTGTTCGACGGTTGGCCGGCTGTCTTCCTTCTCCTCGTCCATGAAGCCGAGCATGGTGTAGAGCTGCTCCGGCTTCAGGCCAAAGGCCTGCGCCAGCGCCTTCACGACCTGCGGCGAGGGCCGGTAGTTGCCGCGCTCGATCTGGCTCAGATACGAATCCGACACGCCCGACATGCGCGCCAGGTTGCGCTGCGACACCTGCGCCAGGCGCCGCTGCGCCTTCACGAACTCGCCGAAGGCCACGAGCACCGAGTCGTCGGATTGCGTCATGCGGGGGATATTAGGTCAGGTAGGCCGGGTGGCAGGTAGGCGGGTGGGTTAGAGCGTCTGTCAAGCGGGGACCTGCGTCCGTACCTGCCGCCTCGCCTGCCTACCTGCCTACCTGCCCACCTGCCTCACTGCATCATCAGCACCGACTTCGTCTCGGTGTAGAGATCGATCATCGCGCGGCCCATCTCGCGGCCGATGCCCGACTGCTTGTAGCCGCCGAACGGCAGCGCGTTGTCGAGCAGGCCGTGGCAGTTCACCCAGACGGTGCCGGCCTTGATGCGCGGAATCAGGCGGTGCACGCGCTTCAGGTCGTTGGACCAGATGCTCGCCGACAGCCCGTAGGCGGTGCCGTTGGCGAGCGCGGCGATCTCTTCGACGTCGTCGAACGGCGAGGCCACCAGGACGGGCCCGAAAATCTCCTCCTGCGCCACGCGCGCCGACGGCCCGACGCCGGTGAGAATCGTCGGCTGATGGAACCAGCCGCGCGTGCCGTGCCGCTCGCCGCCGGCCACCAGCGTGGCACCTTCGTCGAGGCCGGTGCGCACGTAGCCGGCGACGCGCTGCAGCTGCCGCTCCGACACGAGCGGGCCGAGCTGCGTGCCTTTCTCGAGGCCGGGACCGATGCGCATCTTCCCGGCAATCGCGCTGACGCCGTCGAGGACCGCGTCGTACACCTTGCGCTGCACGTAGAGCCGCGACCCGGCCACGCACACCTGGCCCGAGTTGAAGAAGATGGCGTTGGCGGCGCCGCTCGCCGCCACCGCCGGGTCGATGTCGTCGAGCACGATCACCGGCGACTTGCCGCCGAGCTCGAGCGACAGGCGGGTCATGTTCTCGAGCGCGGCCTGGCCGATACGCTTGCCGACGGCCGTGGACCCGGTGAAGGCCACCTTGTCGATGCCCGGATGCGCGGCGAGCGCAGCGCCCGCCGCCGGCCCTTCACCGGTCACGACGTTGAGCGCGCCCGGCGGGAACCCGGCCTCGAGCGCGAGCTCGCCCAGCCGCAGCGCGGTGAGCGGCGTGTCCTCGGCGGGCTTGAGCACGATGGTGCACCCCGTCGCGAGCGCCGGGCCGATCTTCCACACCGCCATCAGCAGCGGGAAGTTCCACGGGATGATCGCGCCCACGACGCCCACCGGCTCGCGGCGGGTGTAGGCGAAGAACTCGTTCTTGCGAAAGCCGGGCAGCGACGGCTCGATGGTCGTGCCCTCCATTTTCGTGGCCCAGCCGGCGCAGTAGCGCAGGAAATCCACCGCCGACGGCACGTCCACGCGCTGCGAGATGACGAGCGGCTTGCCGTTGTCGATCGTCTCGATCTCGGCGAACTCGGCCGCGTGGAGTTCGACCAGATCCGCCAGCTTCAGCAGCCAGCGCTCGCGATCCACGGGACGCGCGGCGCCCCATTCGCGCGACTCGAACGCGTGGCGCGCCGCTTTGACGGCCAGATCCACGTCGGCGGCGCCGGCGGCCGGCACCGAGGTGACCACCTCGCCGGTGGCGGGGTCGCGCACGTCGAGGCGCTGCCCCGACACGGCGTCGCGCCATTCGGCGCCGACGAGCATCTGGCGCGGGCTCGACAGGAACGCGGCTGCGGCTGGGCCTGGAACAATCGAGGGTGAACCCATCCGTCCAGTCTACTTCGGCCCTGGAACGCGCTAGGATGGGCGCTGCGTGGGCGCGTCCTCCCGCGCCTTTGGAGGGTCGTCATGGGCCTCCGTTCAAGTCTCGCCGTTGTCGCGCTCGTCGCATTCGCCGCCACCTCCGCGCCTGCGGCACAGCGCGCGACGGCCTCGCCGAAGATGCCGGATCACCTCGTCGGCGTCTGGCAGCTCAACCTCGCGAAGTCGCGCTACTTCCCTGGCCCGGCCCCGACCAGCGAAACGCGCACCTACACCCGCGAAGGCGACAGCGTCGTCGGCGTGATCCGGCGAACGTTCCCCAATGGCCGGACCGATCGGATCGAGTACACCGCCAACTTCGACCGCGAGTACCCGGTGATGGGCACCGAGGACTACGACCACGTCGTCCTGAAGCGCATCGACGAGTACACCTCCGAGGCGGTGCTGTCGCACGCCGGACGGGTGTACGGCGTCGCGCGCCGCGTGATCGCGTCCGACGGCCGCACGATGACCATCACCTTCCGGCGCGAAAACCAGACGGGGCCGTCGGTGTACAACGTCGTCCACTACGACCGCATCGCGCTGAAGCCGGGCGAGCCGCAGTGAGCGGCGTCCGGATCGCTGCTGCCACTCTCGCCGCCGTGCTCGTCGCCGCATCGGCCGCGCCGCAGTGGCTGCGGTACCCCACGCCCGGCACGCCGCGGCTGCCCGACGGGACGCCGAATCTCTCGGCACCCGCGCCACGCGCCGCCGACGGCCGTCCGGATCTGACCGGCGTCTGGGACGTGATCGGCGATCTCGTCATGCCCACGGACGGGCGCATCCGCTCCAAGTACGTCTACAACATCGGGGTCGATCTGCCGGGCGGCACGGCGCCGTTCCAACCGTGGGCACGAGACGTGTGGAACGCGCGGCAGAAGGTGCTCGGCGTGGGTGCGCCAAGCGAGAAGTGCCTGCCGCACGGCATCCCGGATGCGATGCTCACGCGGACGCTCCCCTTCAAGATGATCCAGACCGCCGGCGTCACCATCATCCTGTTCGAGGAGTTCAACAACTGGCGGCAGGTGTTCACCGACGGGCGGCCGCTGCCGGTGGACCCCGAGCCGGCGTGGCTCGGCTACTCGATCGGCCGGTGGGACAAGGACGAGTTCGTGATCGAGACGGCCGGGTTCAACGACAAGTCGTGGCTCGACGCCGGCGGCACGCCGCACACCGAGGCGCTGCGCACCACCGAGCGGTTCCGCCGCCACGACTTCGGCCACATGGACGTGGAGTTCACGTTCGACGACCCCAAGACCTTCACGCGGAAGTGGTCCACCACGGTGAAGTTCATCCTGCAGCCGGACACCGACCTGCTGGAGAACCAGTGCGAGAACAACCGGTGGAATCCGGCGGCAGGTAGCAGGTGGGCGGGTAGGCTGGTGAGGCGTCGGAACACATGGCTTCCCTGCTTCCCGGCGCGGTCCTGCTCGCGGCGCTCGGTCGCCGCTCCCTTCGAGCTCTCGGCCTCGCAGCGGCAGGCGTTCGCGCCTGGTCGAGCGCATCACTCCCCAGGAGCTGGCACATGTGGACAACTCGACTCGCGCTGGTTCGACGTCGCCGCCTTCTCGACGCTATGGGCCGTGCTGACGGTCGTCTTCGGCCGTTTCGAGCAGCACAAGCCGGCGTGGCGGCGGCTCGCCAAGTTCGCCGCGCTGTTGGCCTGCTCCTGGTGCTGATCGAGACCGCGGGACGGCTCTGGGCCTATGTCTCCCTCGGTGTCCTGCTCACGGCCGGCGGGTGGATCCATTTCACCGTGCTATCGCAGCGTGGGATCAACGGCTGGACGGGCGAGCCGCGCGAGAAGTTCGAGGCGCTGCTCCGCGAAATCGAGGTGCACGGCGAGGTCCGGACTCTTCTGAGGCTCGGCCGGGGTCTGCGGCCGCGCAGTAGGACGTAGAGGCGGTCTTCAGACCGCCCGGCGATCAGCGCGCGCCGCGCTGTCTGAGATACGCGGCGATCTCCTTCTTCTTGCCAAACTCCGCCCACTCGAACGGCGTGCCGTCGTACACGGTGTCTTTCACCGCGAGCGGTGCGCCTGCCTCGACCAGCGCGCGCACGGCGTCGAGCGACCCCGACCCGACGGCGTGATGCAACGCCGTCGCGTGAGGGTAGAGATCGAGGCTCGGCGCCGCGAGGTCCGCGCCGAACCCGATCGCGGCCGACACCGCCGCGGCATTGCCCCGCAGCGCGGACATCGTCAGCGCGAACTGCTTCTGCTCGCGCGTCGCACCAGGCGCCAGCGCCGCCGCCCGATCGAAGTGCCCGAGGCAGAGTGCGGACGAGAGGGTCAGCGGCGCTCCCCTCGCCACGAGATGCGCGGCCGCGTCGAGGTTGCCGTTGACGAGCGCGTTGTCGGGCTCGCCCGCCGGCGACGCGCCGGCCTCGAGCAAGACGTCGATCAACGCAATCTGGACCCCGCACTGCCGCGCGATCCACGACCACGCCACGAGGCGCAGCGCGTACTGGACCTGCTCCGGCAGGCTGTCCGGCGCGGTGCGCCTGGCCGCATCGATGAGCGTCTGCGCGACCGTGGCGATGTTGGCCGGCAGCGCGCCGCGGCGCACGGGATCTTCGGCGACGAACCAGAGCAGGAACGGGCGCTGAAAAAAGCCGTCGAGCGCGCCCTTCACCACGTCGCGCAGCCAGGCGCCGGGCGCCTCGAGCCGCGCGGAAGCGAGGCGCGGGTGCGCGTCGAGCAGCCGCTCGAGCGCCGCCACGTCGCCGGCGTCGATCGCGGCCACGGCCGTGCGGAACAGCGTGTCGAGCTCGGACGCGCCGGCCTCAGATCCAGACGTCATTGGCCGCCGTCTGCGCGCCGCCGGCGTCGCCGGTGTTGACGACGCCGCGCGGCTCGATGATGAGCGCGTGGCACTCGCGCGCCGCGCGGGTGATGTGCTCCACGCCCTTCGGCACCACGAACAGCTCGCCCGCGCGCAGCGTGACCGTGCGGTCGCGGAAGCCGATCTCCATCTCGCCGTCGATCACCAGGAACGCCTCGTCGGTGTCGGCGTGGTCGTGCCACACGAACTCGCCCTGCAGCTTCACCAGCTTGAACTGGTAGTCGTTCAGCTCCGCGACCACGCGCGGCGACCAGTGTTCGGAGAACTTCGCGAGTTTGTCGCGGAGATTGATCGGATCCATCTTCACGTCGGGCGGGTCTGAAGACCCGCCCCTACGACATCCGGCCGGCTGAAGCCGGCCCCTGACCTACCCGACCTCACCCGCCCACGCCGCCTCAGCACCCGCTGGCTCTAGTGCGTCATCGCGTACAGCATCACGTCGATGCCGACGCCGTAGCCCTTGGGCGAGAACTGGTAGAAGTAGCGCGGGTCTTCGCCCTCGCGCTCCCAGGCGTCGGAGATGTCGGTGTTGTGCGTCATCACCACGAAGACGCGGCCCTTGCTGTCGGTGATGCCGCGGAAGTGCGGGACGCGGCTCTCCTCGCCGCGCTCGGAGGTGTCATGCGAGATGCGGTACCACGACTGGATGGCGGGAATCTGCGGCAGCTCCTTGAGCTGGAACTGCGACTGCCAGATCGGGTGCTCGAGCGGCAGGTCGGCAATCGGGAACTCGGCCGGCGGCAGCACGCGCCCGATCTGCTCCGCCCACTGGTCCCAGGCGTACTCGCCCCAGTAGTCGTCCACCCACAGGAAGCCGCCCTTGAGCAGGTACTCGCGCAGCTTCAGCACCTCTTCGTCGCTCGAGCGCCATCGTGCCCACGTCCTCCATGTGGAGGTACGGGCACTTGAAGAGCGCATCGTCGGTGAGGCGCACGGTGACGTGCACCGGCTTGCCGTCGGTGCCACGGTTGATGCGCGTCTTGGTCAGCTCGGAGAGGCGGATCGAGAAATTGAGCTCGGCGTCGGGATAGTCGGTGGACCAGCCGGTGCCGCCGGCCTCGCGGCGGTCGCTGCGAAACACGCCGCGGCAGAAGACGAAGCCGTGGCCGAAGGTGTCTGCGTCGGGAAATCGTGGCGGGAACAAATCGCGGACCGAAGCCGAACCCGCCACCGAACTGTGCCGCCGCCGCGCCCGCCATCCCGAGGACGAGCGCTGCGGCGAGCACGGCGCGGCCCGCAAAGAACGCGGGCCACGCGCGGGCGCAGTATCTGGCAAACCGGCTCAACGCCGGTTCGCGGTTCACCGCCCCGACCGCGCCAGCGACCGGTAGTACCTGTTCGACGAGCGTCTTGAACTCGGTCGGCACGTCGTCCGAGCCGGACAGGGCCGCGGCGCTGGCGTCGCCTTCGACCTTGCGGCGGAGACCGAACTCGAAGCGCTTGAGCCCCTCGGCGACGAACGCCTGCAGCCGCGCGAGCTCGTTCACGTCCTGATACGCACGGTCGTCCTCGAGCTCGCGGAGCTTCGAGATCACCTCGTCGAGCTGGTTGGCGTCGATGCTCTCGCCGCGCAGCACGCCGCGCAGCTCGCGCGCATCGTTCGAGTACTGACGCGCCTCGTTGCGCAGCTGGCGGATGTCTTCGGCCGAGAGCCGGCGGCCATCCCACCAGCCGCCCCACGCGCCGTTCGTAGCCGCCGATGCCGCCGCGCTCGGCGCCGTTGAAGTCGCCGGTCCGATCGCCGAAGCCGTTGGACTGCCCACCTTCGCCGCCGCCCTGGCCGTTCTGGCCCTGGCCGCCCTGGCCGCCTTCACCCTGCCCCTGGCCCTGACCTTGGCCCTGACCCTGACCCTGGCCCTGGCCCTGCCCTGACCCTGGCCCTGACCCTGCTGCCTTGCCCTGGCCCTGCCCTGACCCTGTGCCTTCTGGCCCTGGCCCTGGCTGTTGCGCGCCTGCTGCCCCTCGCCGCGCTCGCCCTCGCGGCCGTTCTGGCCTGCCTGCGCCCGCTCTTTGCGTGCGCTCCTGCAGCGAGTCGAGGTTGCGGGCGAGCCGCCGCGCCCGGTCGAGCGCCTGGTCCTTCTTGTCGCCCGGCGCGCCCTGCCCGAGCGCCTGCTGCGCTTCGTCGAGCCGGCGCCGCACGTCGTCGATGCCGCTCGAGATGTCGCCTTCCATCGTGTTGACGTCGTCCTGCGAGCGGCCGCGGCTGACGAGCGACTTCGAGAAGCGCACCTTGTCGCGCAGCCGGTTGTCGCGCACCGCGCCGGCCGCCTCCGACAGCTTGCGCGACGCGGCCTTCTCGTCGCTCGACGCATCGCGCGCGGCGCGATCGAGTGACGACTCGAGCTCGCCCAGCTTGGCCTCGAGCGCGTCCTTCTTCTCGCTCAGCTGACGCGCCTGCTGGGCGCGCTCGCCGCTGCCGTTCGGAGCCAGGCGCTTGGCACCCTCCGCGATCTCCTGCTGCCGCCGCGCGATGTCTTCGGCCTGCGCCTTGGCGTTCTGGACGTCGCGCTCGGCGCGCTCCGCCTTGCCGCCCTGCAGGCGGCGCTCGGTCTCGCGCAGCCGCTCGAGCGCGGCCTGCGCCTGCGCCGCGGCGTTGGCGTCGCCGCCCGCGGCGGCCTTGCGCATGGCGTCGGCGGCCTCGCGCATCTGGCGCGCCGAGTCGAGCAGGTCCTGCCGCTCCTCTTCACGCGCCAGCCGCTCGAGCCGGCGCGCCGCTTCTTCCACCTGCTCGGCCAGCGCCCGCTGCTGCGCGCTGCTGCTGCCGCCGCCGCTGCCGCCACCCCCGGCCTGCTGGCCGCCCTCGAGGGCGCGGCGCCGCTGCCGCTCGGCTTCCTGTTCCTGCCGGCGCGCCAGCTCCTTCAGCTTCTCGAGCAGCTCGTCCACCTCGCGGTCGCCCTGCTGCTGCATCGCCTGGTTCTGCGTCTCGTAGCGGCTGGCGATCTTGTCGAGATCCTGGTCGAAGAGCTCCGACAGCTCCTGCTGCATCGCTCCGCCGCCGCCCCCGCCGCCCCCGCCGCCCTGGCGGCCGGCCGAGACCTGCAGCTCGAACTCTTCCTCGGCCTTCTGCAGCGCCTGCAGCGCCTTGTTCTCGATCGGGAGCGCCGCATCGATGTTCACCGCGGTCAGCTTCGCCTCGGCGTCCTGCATGTGCTTGACGGCCTCGGGCAGCAGCTCCGCGATCTTCTGGAACTTCGGATCGCGCTCGACGAGCTGGCTGTTCATGCGCGTCAGCATGCCCTCGACCTGCTCGCGCAGCCGTGACTGCGACAGCGCGACCACCGTGGAGCTCTGCTTCAGCTTCGCCGGCGTGACGTTGCGGCGGTCCCGCTGCACGTTGAAGGTGGCCGAGATGATCTGCCGCTGCTGCTCCGAGAGCGCCTCGATCTGTCCGCCGCCGCCCCCGCCGCCGCCACCGCCGCCGCCCTGCGACTGCGCCTGACGGAAGTCCTTGTTGAACGGGCGGATGCGCACGAAGTAGAGGTCGCTCGACGCGCGCTTGGCCGCGCCGCCGGCGGCGTCGTTGTCCATGGCGCGAGCGTAGTACGACACCGAGTCGCCCACCTGCAGGCCCAGCTCTTCGAGATAGAACGTGTGCCCGGCCGTCACCTCCGGCAGGCGGTTCTTCCCTTGGAACAGCGGCACCACCTTCTCTGCCGCCGCCGTTCACCGAGTAGACCAGCTCGAGGTTGCGGACGCCGTAGTCGTCCTCGGCCTTGGCCTCGACGAACACTTCTTCGACCGACGACGCCGTGGTGTCGCGGCCCGGGCGCACGAACGACACCGTGGGCGCGCCGTCGTCGAGCACGTCGATGGTGTACTTCGGCGACCCGACCACGAACTCGCCGGTGCGGCGCCTGCAGCTGCACGATGTAGGCGCCGTCCTTGTCGGCGACGAAGCTCGCGACGAGCGTGCCGTCCGGCTGCGACACGAGCGGCACCTGCTGCGAGTCGTTGACGATCAGGCGCCCGGCCGGCGTCTTCATCGTCGGGATCACGTGCACCTTCACGGTGGCACCGCGCAGCACGGCGATGTCGCCGCCGTCCTCGATCTTCTGCGGCTCGAGGCCGGTGTAGGCCGGGTAGACGATACTCGAGCTCGAGGCGCTGCACGTACGGCACCTCGACTACCTTCATCGAGTAGGTCTCCGAGCGCACGCCGTCGGCCTCGACGAAGTAGTCGAGCGGGCCGTTGATGTCGAAGAGCAGCCCCTCGTAGGTGCCGCTTTCGGTGCGGGCCAGCGGCAGCGGCTCGAACTTGCCGTCGGCCGTGCGGCGCACCATCAGGTTGGCGTCTTCGGCGTCGAACCCGAGCAGGGTGGCGGCCACGGTCTGATCGGAGCCCTTCGGCACAGTGGAACTGCCGGGCGTCACCTCGATGCGGTAGCGCGCGGCCGCCTCGGCCTGCGGCATCAGGAACATCGCCGACAGCCCGTTGCCGGATGAAGGCCGGGCCGACCAGCACCGCCAGCACGGCGACTACCGCGGCCCCGGCGAGCACGACGCCATAGCGGCGGAGCGGCTTGGATTCGACGGTGCGCGGGGCGTTGGCCCGCTGGCAGGCGGCAATCGCCTGCTCGACGACGCGCCGGATGAGGGCGGCCGACTCGCCGTGGCCGGTGCGGCTGGCCTCGACCGCGCTCACGAGCGTGGCTTGGAGCGACGGCTCGTGCTCTTCGAGATACAGCGCGACCTGGTCGTCGGTGACCCGGCGGCGCAGCGGCCGCACGATGAACCACAGCACGGAGGCGAGCAGCACGACGGCCAGGCCGACCCGCGACGACGAGGATGGACAACCCGCTCGAGCGCGCCCACTCGATCCCGTAGGTCGCCGCCAGGACCAGCAGCAGCGCCACTGCCACGACCCACACCGCGCCGCGGAGGGCCAGCTTCATACGCCAGCGTCGGCGCACCTGGGCAATGATGTCGAGGAGTTCGGTCGGCTGCGCAGAGCGTCGCACGTGCTCGAGCATGGGGCCCCCGTGTGGGTTTGACGGCGCCGGCCGGCGGTTTGGCCGGTGTCTCCGATCAGGATACGCCCGATCCCGTCGCGGATGGTTAACAGACGGTATGAGCGCCCGCCTGCCGGCTCGGTGGGCGCCCTCACACCGACGTCTAGCTTTCAGCCGGTTGGACACGAAGGTTTCGGCCGCCAGCAGGGCCGCCCCCAGGCAGCAGGAGATACCACCAGAGCCGCTGGCTCCGCTCCCGGCTCTCGGGCGTCTGAGGCGCCGCCGCCGTTTGCACGCTTCGGACGGGTTTCCCCGGTGCTGGCCGCCACGACGTCCTGCGGATCCATCGCCGTCAGGTCGGCCTCGGCCGGGTCGACGTTACTGGCCACCACGGCCATGTCGCTCGCCGGAGTTGGCGTCGCCGCGCAGCTCGTAGAACCCCTGCTCCGCCAGCTCGATCACCTCGGTGCCGTCGCCGCTGACGGGCAGCCGCGTGCCCGAGGGGTCAGCACGAGGGTCGGCACGCTCTGGCCCTTGTGCGCCCCGGCGCGGGAGGTATCGAGGATCTGGCCCACGGTGGACCACGGCTGGGACGGGACGTAGGCCACCAGGTGCGTCGCCGCCCGGTGGATGAACGGCAGGAACAGGGGGCGGATCGGCAGATCGGTCCAGACCTGATCCAGCGTGGAGGCCCACATCAGCACCCGCCCGGCGCCCACCCGGCGCTCCACCACCGCCGGCGCCCCGGCATCGAACCGGGCCAGCACCTGCGCGCCCGGTGACCGGGCCGAGGTTGCGATAGCTGTAGACCCGGACGGCCAGGAAGTCGCCGCTGCGCGGCGCCCTGAAGGTCTCGAACACCGGGTGGCCGTACTCGATGCCACCGACGCGCGCCGGCTCCCCCCGGGTCCGGTCCACGGGGTTGCCGATGCTGGCCGGCAGCAGGTCCACGTCGCGCGGCCAGGTGGCGCGGCCCCGGCGGCCACCAGCATCCCGCCGCCCTGGTCGACGAACTTGAGCAGCCGGCGCGCGAGCGGCGTCGACACCGGCGTGTCGTTGAGCACCACGAGCGAGGTCCGGCGCAGGTCGTCGTCGCTGAGGTTTTCGGGCTGGCGCGTGACGTACTCGAACTTCGGCGAGTCGCCAATCGCGAGCGCCTGCGAGAGGTAGAGGCCGGTGGCCGAGCCGCCACGGTCCACCAGCACCACGCGCACCGGCTCGGACGGCGACACCACGAAATGGAACGCGTTGTCGGCCGCCAGCGCGTCGTCGCCGAGCCGTACCGTGCCCTTGTAGTTGCGGCCGCTGATCGTGACCGGGTCGAAGCGTCACCGAGGTGCTGGCGCCGCCGTCCACGCTGAACGTCTTGCTCGACACCTTCAGCCCGCCGGCTTCGAGCGTGACCGGCTGGTTCGACACCGCCGACTCCGACCGGTTGGTGATGCCGGCCGTCACCGTGACGCGCTCCTGGTTGGCGAAGCGCGAGCGCTGCAGCGACACGGCGGTGACGCTCAGGTTCGGCCTGCGTCGCCGTCCCCTGAATCGCGATCGGCGTGAGCGTGGCGCCGGCCGGCAGCGCCGTGCCCTCCTGCCCGCGCCAGCCCGAGCGCTGGAAGTCGCTGATGAGCACCACTTCGCGACGCGGCAACTGCGATTCGGCCAGCAGGCTTCCCGCCACCTTGAGCGCGGGCGCGTAGCGCGTTGCCGACGCGCCGGGCTTGGCCGACGCGATGGCGCTGTTGAGCGCGCTCTTCTCGGACGTGTTGCGCAGCAGGATCTCGGTGCCCGAGCCGAAGGCGACGATCGAGGCGCGGTCCGACGGCGCCGAGCCGCGACACCACACCGCGCGCGGCTTCGGTGGCGGCCGCCCAGCGGGTGCCATAGCCCATGCTGTAGCTGGTGTCGAGCAGCACCACCACTTCCCGCGCCCCCTGCCCCAGCGCCACCGGCGCGTCGGCCCGTGTCAGCAGCGGCCGCGCAAACGCCAGGATGATGAGCGCCAAGGCCGCCAGGCGCAGCATGAGCAGGAACCAGTGCTGGATGCGCCGCCGCCGCGAGGCCTGGTACGGGATCTTCCGCACGAACATCAGCGACGGGAAGTAGACGACCTCCTTCTTCTCCTTCTGCGTCAGGTGCAGGAGAACGGGAATCGCCAGCCCGGCGAGCGCGACGAAGAACAGCGGCGCGAGGAAGGACATCGAAGGCCTATTGTTACCGTTTCTTGAGGCGGCGCGATCTCGCGCTCAAGTAGCGGAACAGCACGTAGTCCAGCGGCTGCGACGTGTCGAACATCGTGTAGTCGACGCCCGACCTTCGAGAAGCTCTGCGTGCAGCGCGGCGATGTGCGCCTGCACCATCGCCCGGTATTCCTTCCGCAGCGAGTCGGGCACCACCGGCACCTGCTCGCCAGTCTCGAGGTCTTCGAACGGCGAGGCGTCGGCAAAGCCGAAGTCGAGCTCGTCTTTGTCGAGGACGTGTATGACCATGATGTCGTTGCCGCGGAAGCGCAGCGGCTTCACCGCTTCGATCACGGTTTCCGGGTCTTCGTAGAAGTCCGAGATCAGCACCAGGATGCCGCGGCGGCCGTAATGCTCGGCCAGCTTGTGCAGCGGCTCTTTCAGGCTGCCCGGCCGGCCCGGCTTGAGGCGGTCGAGGACGTGCATCACCGTCTCCAGGTGCTTGGCCGACGGCGGCACGTACTCGACGATGTCGGAATCGAACGCGGCCATGCCGACGCGGTCGCGCTGATGGCTCACGAGGCTGGTGAGGCAGGCGGCGATGATGCGCGCGTAGTCGATCTTCTTGATCCCCTTGCCGCCGTAGTCCATCGACTTCGACACGTCGAGCAGGACGCTGAAGTTCATGTTCGATTCGGCTTCGTACTCCTTGATGTAGTAGCGGTCGGTGCGCGCCCACACGCGCCAGTCCATGCGGCGGATGTCGTCGCCGGGCACGTAGCCGCGATGCTCCGCGAAGTCGACGGACGCGCCGAAGTACGGCGCCTTGTGAAGGCCGTTGATGAAGCCGTCGACGACGGCCTTCGACACCAGTTCCAGATTCCCGATGCGCGCCAGGACCTTGGGGTCCATGAAGCGCGCGCCGGGAATCTCGTGGGTCTCAGTGGCATGTCTCTCCGAGGCGGGTCTGCGACGCGCAGCCCGCTTACATCCCGAGCGCGGCAGCGGCACCGCCTGCAGCAGCCGATCCACGACGTCGTCGCTGGTCACGCCTTCCGACTGGGCGTGGAAGTTGGTGATGATGCGGTGGCGCAGCACCGGGTGCGCCAGCGCCCGGATGTCCTCGAAGCTCACGTGGTAGCGGCCGCTCGTGAGCGCCCGCGCCTTGCCGCCGAGCACGAGATACTGCGCCGCGCGCACGCTGGCGCCGAAGGCGACGAACTTCTTCACCAGGTCGGGGGCATTGCCGTCCTTGGGCCGGCTGGCGCGCACGATGTCGAGCGCGTGCCGCATCACCGGTTCGGCCACCGGCACCTTGCGGACCAGGCGCTGGAAGGCCACCAGGTCGTCGCCCGAAACCGGCCGGCTGAACTCGGGCGCGAGGATCGCGGTCGTCGTCCGCACCACCTCGATCTCCTCGTCGTAGGGCGGGTGCTCGATGATGATGTGGAACATGAAGCGGTCGAGCTGCGCCTCGGGCAGCGGATAGGTGCCCTCGAGCTCGATCGGGTTCTGGGTCGCGAACACGTAGAAGGGCTCGGCGAGCTGGTAGGTGCGGCCCTGGATCGTGACGCGGTGCTCCTGCATCGCCTCGAGCAGCGCCGACTGCGTCTTGGGCGGCGTGCGGTTGATCTCGTCGGCCAGCACGATGTTGGCGAAGATCGGGCCGGGCGCGAACACCATCTGGCGGCGGCCGGTGGTGGCGTCCTCCTGCACCAGGTCGGTGCCGGTGATGTCGGACGGCATCAGGTCGGGCGTGAACTGGATGCGCGAGAACTTGAGGTCGAGCACCTTCGAGATGGTGTAGATCAGCAGCGTCTTCGCGAGGCCGGGGGCGCCGACGATCAGGCTGTTGCCGCCGACGAACAGCGTCATCAGCACCTGGTCGATGACCTCGTCCTGGCCGATGATCAGTTTCTTGAGCTCGCTGACGATCTGCTGGCGGCCGGCATTCATCCGATCGGCAAGCGCGATGTCGTCGGGCGATTGCAGATCGACGGGCTGGCTCATGGTGGAGTTGCGGTCGCTCATCGGCAGTGGGCTCCGGGAAAAGGGGCTCTGCGCTCCGGCGTGATGCCCCGTCTAGCGTCCTTCAGCGACGCGGATCTCGCGCGTCTTGAGCGCGATCGCGGTCACCAGCTTCTCGAGTTCCGATGAATAGCGGCCCGGCTCCATGCTGTCCTTGAGCAGCCGGAGCCCTTCGACGCGCCGCTCGAGCTCCCGGCGTTCGAGGTAGAGGGCACGCACCTTGGGGTCGCTCGGCAGCCCTTCGGCGCTGGCCGCGCCGAGCGACACGATGTTGGCCACGCGGCCATCCTTCCCGGTGGCCGACGGATCCTGGCTGCCGTCCTTGTCGCCGTTGTCGTCGAGCAGCGCGTGCTCGGTGGCGAGCAGGCCCTCGCGCTCGTAGGCCTTGGCCACCTCGCCCTTGGCGAACTGGAACGCCTCGAGCACGCTCACCCGCTTGTTCTTGTCGCTGTCGGCGGTATCCGACACCAGCGCGTCGATGAAAAAGCCCCCGAAGAGCGTGGCGTACTGCTCGGCGCCGTTGCGCGTGGCGGTCACGATCGTCCGGCCCGACGCCGACAGGTCGGCGACGAACGGCCCGCTGGCGCTGGCCGCGTTCACGAACACCACCTGCTTGGTCGGCAGCTTCGCGAGGAGCGGAGTGAAGTCCGCCGCGGTCATGTCCGGACCGGGCATGTTGAACTTGGCGGCGCGGCCGTCGTAGCTGCCGTGCCCGATGAGCACCACGAACACCACGTCCTCGGCGCCGGCGCGGCTGGCGAACGACTGCAGCGTCTTGGCGATCTCGTCGCGGGTGGCGCGGCCGGTCACCTTCTCGTCGCCTTCGGCGGGCGCGTCGACCAGGAACGCCATGTTGCCGGGCGCCACGCCGAGCCGCTCGGACGCCTGCGCCAGCGTCGTGCCCCACTTGTGGAACGTCTTGCCGTGCTCGGGGTCGCCCGCGAGGCCGACGACGATGAGGAGAAAGGCTTTCAGCATCGGCTCGCTTCCAGTGCTAGACCAGCCCCACGTAGCGGCGATAGCCCCACTCGGCGAACGCCAGCGCCAGCAGCGCCAGCAGAATCACCGGCATGTTCCACAACTCGCGTTCTTCGACCGCGGTGACACCGCGGCCGCCGTAGCGCACGTCCTCCGCCATGCTCGCCACGGTGTCGGGCGTGTAGAAGCGGCCGCCGGTTTCCTCGGCAATCCGCCGCAGCGGCGCCGCGTGCATCACCGGGTCGAAGTACTCGGCGTCGCCGTGCGCGGCGCGCACGTAGCCGGTGCCCGAACCGAGCGTCTCGGTGCCCTGCGTCGCGTCCACCGTCACCTCGTAGGCGCCGGGCTCGCTGCTGACGAACATGCCGCGATACTGGCCATCGCGCTCCCCGGTCCACTGCAGTGGCACGTTCAGCGTCGCGCCGCCGGGCCGCGTGACGTGCGCCACCACCGTGGCGTCGTTCTTCTCCACGAACGACTTGTCGACGACGCGCGCGTCGATCTGGACCGGCTCGCCGGGCTCGACGCGATCGGTCATCCGCACGTCCACCACGTCGGGCACGCCGTCCACCATCCAGCGCATCAGCTGCCGCCAGAACGTCTCGTGGGTCTGATCCTCGAGCGGAATCGAGGCGTGCATCTGCCACTCCCACGAGTCCTGCACGGTGAAGGCGATGGCCTTGCCCCGGCCGAACGACTGCGAGGCCAGCACGATCTGGTTGCGGCCGCGCTGGTCGGTGCCGGTGAGCAGCGCCGTCGCGCCCGGCCTTGAGCGGCAGCGGCGCGTTCACGCTCGATACCTGCGGCAGCTCGGCCCAGCGCGCCGCCGACGCCGGCTGCGTCGGCATGATCTGCGTGGCCGCATGGCCTTCGCCGGCCTTGGCGGGCGATACCTTGAGCCGCGCCAGCGGCGCCGGCTCCGAGGCGCGCGTCTTGGGATCGATCTGCAGCGGCAGCGCGTCGGCCACCGGGGTGCCGCCGTAGCCGCCCTCGGCGAACGAGCGCGGGCCGCCCAGCATCAGCAGGCCGCCGCCGCGCCGGTCGACGAAGTCGGCGATCATCTGCAGCTGGTCGCCCGAGAACGCGCCGGCCTCGATGCTGCCCAGGATGAGGCCGCGGTAGCGGAACAGCTCGTCGCGCGTCTTCGGGAAGCCGCCCACCACCTCGTCGGCCTCGCCGTCGAGCCGCATGAACTTGTTGTCGGCCGTGCGCTGCAGCGCCACCGACAGCAGGTTCTTGTCGTCGGCCACGGCGCGGCGGATGAACTTCATCTCGAACCGCGGCTCGCCTTCGTAGTAGAGGATGCGCTCGCGCACGTCGCGCACGTTCACGAGCGCTTCGCGCGTGTTGTTCTGCGGCACCACCTCGCCGTCCTGCGGCACCACGCGGAACTTGAAGAGCCGGGGGCCCGATTCGGTGGCCACGGCGCGGACGCGCACGGTGGCCGGCGACCCGTCCACCGGCAGCAGCGCCTTTTCGGAGCCGATGATCCGGCCCTCGTCCTCGACGTCCACGGTGACGGTGCGGCCCGAGAAGCCCGTCTGCGCCACCACGACGTCCACGAGCAGCGAGGCGTCCTTGAGCACGGTGCGCGGCACGGTGACGCGGTCCACCTGGATGTCGCGCTGGAGCGCCTCGCCGCCGACGCCCACGGCAAATACCGGCAGCTTCTCGGCCTTCAGGCCCAGCAACGCCTGCGACAGCGACGACTCGCTCGTGTCGGCGCCGTCCGACACCAGCACGACGCCGGCCACCGGCAGGCCGGCGAGCTCTTCGCGCACGCCGTCGAAGGCCGCGCCCAGCTTGGTCTGCGATCCGCTGAAGGTGAGCTCTTTGGCCGACTGCACCCGCGAAGCCGCCGAGGAGAAACGGAACACGCGCACGAGGAAGCGGTCGCCGAGCGACTTGAGCAGCGGCGAGGTGGCGGCGCCGAACTCGTCCTGCACGTACTGGCCGCGCGGCTTCCCGGCCACGTCGGGAATCTGCATGCTGGCCGAGTCGTCGAGCAGCACCGCGACCACGTTCTGCTGGTTCACCGCGGCGCGCACGATCAGCGTGGGGCGCAACAGGCAGAAGAGGACGATGCCGAGCACCGCCAGGCGGAGGACGGTCAGGATGACGCGATCCCGGGGACGGCCCTGGGTGACCTGGACGCGGCGATAGGTGAAGACGGCGAGCGCGGCCGCGACGGCGGCCAGACCGGCGGCGAAGAACGACGCCCCGGTGAGGTCGAAGCGAAACTCTCCCTGCTGGAAGACGACCGGGCGATAGGTAAAGAGAGCCTGAAACAGGGCGTCAAACATTGGAGGCGCTCTCCGAATCCCTGACCCCTCAGGCCTGGAGAGGTGGCGATCATACAGCCAGCTCGCCCCGGGATCCCAGGGGGAAGCCGCCGGCGGTGGCGGCATTTCGCATCGCCGATCGCTTCAAGGCTTCGGACGATTCGTATATGGTGAAGGTTGGCACACGTTCGTAGCCAATTGATAGGGGGAGATTCGTGCGCAGACGCGACTTCGTGATCGCCGTAGCCGGCGGCGCCGCCGGACTGGGCGCGGCGCCGCCGGCCTGGGCGCCGGCAAACTGATCTGGGGGCGGAGCGGATCGCCGTGGCCCGCCGGAGCCCGCATGACGTTCTCGCAGCAGGGCGAGGACATCGTGCTGTATCACGTGGTGCGCGATCTCCTGAAGGTGGAGAAGGCGACCTATATGGATGTCGGCGCGGCCGAGCCAGTGCTGAGCAACAACACCTACCTACTTTGGGGGGTGGGGCACCGCGGCGTGCTCGTGGAGCCGAACCCGGCGCTGGCGAAGAAGCTGCGCGACTACCGGTCGGGCGACAAGGTCGTGGAGGCCGGTGTCGGCGTCACCGACCAGACCGAGGCCGACTACTACGAGATCAAGGGCAACCCGATGCTCAACACGTTCTCCCCCGATTGGGTGAAGGACCTGGAGGCGCGGGGCGAGTCGGTGGAGCGCGTGCGCAAGATGCCGCTCATCAACATCAACCGCATCATCGAGGAGCAGATCGGCAGGGCGCCCGACGTGCTGTCCACCGACATCGAGGGGATGGACTACTCGATCATCAAGTCGCTGGACCTCTCGCGCTTCCGGCCCGGCGCCATCTGCGCCGAGACCCTGGCCATGAACCCCGCCGGCGACCCCTCGGAGATCACCACCTACCTGCTGTCGCAGGGCTACCACGTGCGCGGCGGCTCCACGATCAACACGATCTACGTAGATCCAAGAGGCCCTTATCCTGGTCGGCTTAGGGCTCTTCTCAGGGCTCAGGCTTTGGACGTAAGGCGGGCCTTTAGGCCCGCCGCACCGGCGCGGCTAGAAGCCGCGCCCACATCGGCCGCACGATCAGCCAGATCAACAGCACCACGCCGGTGACCCAGGCGATCCGTTTGGCGGTCCTGGGGCGCGTGCGCTTGGTGTGGTTCCACGCCAGCGCCAGTCCGGTCATCGAGACGACCACGAAGATCACCGCCGCCAGCGTCGCCATCGGACCGAGCGACGCGGCGTAGTAGCGGTGGAGGCCGTTGTTCCACGCCGAGCCGTAGACGATGCACAGGTGGACGAAGTAGACCAGCAGCGATTCCTGCGCGATGGCGCCGAACACCCGCGGCAGGTGCTGGATGCGCCGGCTGGCCATGGCCATCAGGCCCATCATGATCAGGCACGGCCCGGTGCGGACCGCGAATTCGGTGGGCGGCCACGCGAACGGATTGCCCAGGAACTGCGGGGACGGCAGCACCTGCGACACGAACGCCAGCACCAGCAGCACCGTGCCCGGGACGAGCAGCACCCAGCGCGCAAAGGCGCGGAGATGCGCGGCGCCCCAGAGCGAATAGATCTGCCCGAGGCCCGCGCCCGCCAGCACGAAGGCCGACCAAGGCAGCAGCGGGAACAGCGACCCGGTCGCCGTGGAGAGATACGGCGCCACCCAGGGCGACACGCGCGTGGTCCAGTCGATATGCAGCGCGGGACCGGTCACGAACACGACGGCGAGCGCCAGCGCGAACGACAGGACCATGAACACGCGGCGCGACCGGCTGACGAGCGCCAGCAGCTGCAGCGCGATGAGCGTGACGCCGACGAGCTGGAGCACGTCCACGGCCTGGAACATCCGCCAGTTCTCGGGCGTCGCGAGCGGCAGATCGAGCAGGCGATACACCGGCAGGTGCAGGCTGTAGCCGAGGAGCACGAACAGCGCGAACCGGCGCAGGCGCTTGATGACGGCCGATCGCGTGTCGGCCTGCGGCACCCAGTGCCGGCGGGCGGCGAGGCTGAAGGCAAAGCCGCCGAGCAGCAGGAACAGGCTCGAGGTGAGCCCGCGCTGGAACTGCCAGACGTCGTACCAGGTGCCCTGCTGATACTCCGGCGCCAGGAGCGCGGCCACGGTGTGGCCGTACATCATGAAGAACACGGCGAGCGCGCGGGCCAGGTCGACGAAGATGACCCGGTGCGCGTGCGCGCCGGGCGGACCTGTACTTTCGGGAGCGACGGACACTGAGCCGGATTATGTCAGGAGGCGTACGCAGCGGGCGGCCGTCAGACCGCCCGTCACGCCTGGCGACACTCGCCTACTTGAGGGGCGAATAGTCCGCGGGTTCGAAGTAGATCGACTGGATCTGCACCTGCCCGACGCCGGATGCGGCGGCGACCTTGGCCCATTCCTGATCGGCGCGGAACGAATCCCAGCTCTTCTTGGCGGCCTCCCGGCTCGGGAACGCGATGATGTACGCCATGGTGTTCTGCGACTGCGGCGCGTCCATCGGCTTGCCGTACCAGATGTTGGTCATGCCGTGGCGCGGGAAGAACTTCGGCACCGTCTCCTCGCGGAAGCGCTTGTGCAGCGCCTCGAGCTTGCCGTCGGCCGCCGTGTAGGTGCGCAGCTCGAACACGCGGTTGCCCTGCGCGTAGGCCACCGGCTCGCCCGGCACGAATCCCCGCACGGCAAAGCCGCCCGCGAACGCCGCCGCCAGCGCCACGGTCATCACCATCGTTTTCGACATCTCGATCTCCTCGTCAGCTGATCACGTCGGGCAGTTTCACCTGCGCATCGGGCCCGACCACCGTCGTCCACTCGCGCACCTTCCAGCTCTTGACCAGGCCGTTCGAGCACGTAGGGGTCGGCCTTGCGCAAAGGCTTCGGCCGCGGCCGGCGAATCGCCCCGGAACAGTAGCACGACGCCCTCGGGCGGGTTCAGGGCGCCGCCGAGCACGAGCTCGCCGCGGGCCGCGGCCTCGCGGGCCAGTCCGATGTGCGCCGCCCGCAGCGGCGCGCGGCGGGTGACGTAGTCGTCCACGACGTCGTACATGAGCAGGTAGTGCACCGGAATGGGTCTCCTTCGGGCCGGCCGACATGGTACTCACCATGCGGCCGAGCCCGCCCATAGTATCAACGCGCCCGGCGCCGGCCGATTCGGCGGATAATCGGC
This sequence comes from uncultured Acidobacteriota bacterium, assembly GCA_963731785.1. Classification (GTDB taxonomy): domain Bacteria; phylum Acidobacteriota; class Vicinamibacteria; order Vicinamibacterales; family UBA2999; genus DASYRM01. Next base: position 30,164 of record CAVSWX010000031.1, on the reverse strand, counting down.
CGCGCGGCCGTCGCGGCCGCAGTCGAGGGGGACGACAGTGGGAACATGACGAAGCGACGACGGATCGACTGGCGGGCGATCGTGCTGGCGGCAGGCCTCACGGCCGGCTGCGGCAGCGGCGGCTCGAGCGCGCCATCGAGTCGCGACCGGCGCCGGCACCCGCGGCCTCCGCGCCGGCGCCCGCGGCCACGGCGCCGATCGGAAGTACCTGCTCGAGACGGTGGACGACGCCGCGGTGATCCAGCTCTACGCCGACGGCTTCAACGCGCTGCCGCTCAAGGAGAAGACGCTCATCTGGCACCTCTATCAGGCGGCGATCGCCGGGCGCGACATCTTCATCGACCAGAAGCACCGCAACGCGCTCGAGATGCGCGCGCTGCATCGAAGCCGTCGTGCGCGCATCCGCAGGGCGTCGATCCGGCGGCGCTGGCGCAGGTGCAGCGCTACACGAAGCTGTTCTGGATCAACAACGGCGCCTACAACAACCTCACCGCGCAGAAGTTCGTGCTGCAGTCCACGCCCGAGCCGCGTTCGCCGCGGCGGTGAAGACGGCCGTGAAGAACGGCGCCGTGGTCACGCCGCCCGCCGGCGAGTCGCTCGACGCGATGCTGGCGCGGCTCAACCCGATGTTCTTCGACGCCGCCGTCGATCCCATCGTCACCGCCAAGACGCCGCCGCCCGGCAAGGACATCCTGACCGCCAGCGCCAACAACCTCTATTCCGGCGTCAGCCTCGCCGACCTGAAGGGGTTCACCGAGAAGTACGGCCTGAACTCGCGGCTGGTGAAGCAGCGAACGGCAAGCTGGTCGAGGAGGTCTACCGCGTCGGCGGCCGCTACTCGAAGGAGATCACCGAGGTCGTCACGCACCTCGAGGCGGCGATTCCCGTTCGCCTCCGAACCGATGGCCAACGCGCTGCGCGCGCTGGTGCAGTTCTACCGCACCGGCGAGAAGGCCGACCGCGAGAAGTACGACATCGCGTGGGTGAACGACAAGGCCTCGCGCCGTGGACACGATCAACGGCTTCATCGAGGTGTATCTCGACGCGCGCGGCGTCAAGGGCGGCTGGGAAGGCGTGGTGTTCTACGTCAACCGCGAGAAGACCGAGCGCATCCGCAAGTTCGCCGACAACGCGCAGTGGTTCGAGGACCACATGCCGTACGACGCGAAGTTCCGCAAGCCGATGGTGAAGGGCATCGTGGCCAACGCCATCGACGTGGTGGTGGAGACCGGCGACTCGGGCCCGGTGACGCCCATCGGCATCAACCTGCCCAACGATCAGGCCATCCGCGAGCAGCACGGCAGCAAGTCGGTGTCGCTGAGCAACGTCCGCGAGGCCAGCGACAACGGCACGCCGGGCACCATGCGCAACGAGTTCTCGTGGACGCCCGAGGAAGCCGAGCGCAGCCGGACAATACGGCACGCTGGCGGGCGAGCTCCTCACCGACATGCACGAGGTGATCGGCCACGCGTCGGGCCGCCAGGCCGAGGGCTTCAAGGGCTCGCCGCAGGACGCGATCAAGGAGTACTTCTCGGCGCTCGAGGAAGGCCGCGCCGACCTGGTCGGCCTGTACTTCATCACCGACCCGAAGCTCGCCGAGCTCGGCATCGTGCCGGCGGCCGAGCAGGAGGCGATCGCGCGCGCCGAGTACGAGGCCTACACGCGCAACGCCATCACCCAGCTGCGGCGGGTGCGGCGCGGCACGCAGATCGAAGAAGACCACATGCGCAACCGCCAGATGGTGGTGCGGTGGCTGATGGCCAACACCAAGGCGATCGAGGTGCGGCAGCGCGACAACAAGACCTACTACGTGACTGGTGGACCCCAAGGCGTTCCGCGACGGCGCCGGCCGGCTGCTCGCCGAAGTGCAGCGCATCAAGTCGACCGGCGACTACGCCGCCGCCAAGGCGCTCTTCGACGCGCACGGCATCCACTTCGACGCCAAGCTGCGCGACGAGGTGGTGGCCCGGGTCGAGTGCGCTGAAGCTGCCGTCGTACAGCGGCTTCGTGATGCCGAAGCTGACGCCGGTGACCGACGCCAGCGGCACGATCACCGACGTGACGGTGTCGTACCCGCTGGACTTGACGACGCAGATGTTGGAGTATTCCGGCGCGAAGAAGTGAGCCGGCTGAGGCTTCAGGGCTTAGGGCTCAGGGCTTCGTCACGAGGAGTCTGTCGAATGCGCATCGCTTCGAACGCGGCATCGCTCCGGCCTCATCGCCGCTGCTCGCGGCTCCCGCGGCGGCGCAGGGGCAGCAGGACTTCAGCAAGGTCGAGATCGTCACGACGAAGATCTCGGACAACTTCGTCGCGCTCGAGGGCCAGGGCGGGCGCATCGGCGTGCTGCACGGGCCCGACGGGCATCTTCATGGTGGACTCGCAGTTCGCGCCGCTCGGCGACAAGATCGTGGCGGCCATCCGCAAGGTGTCGGACCAGCCGATCAAGTTCCTGGTCAACACCCACGTGCACGGCGACCACACCGGCGGCAACGAGAACTTCGGCAAGATGGGCGCGACGATCATCGCGCGGCCGATGCTGCGCCAGCGGCTGATCAAGCCCAACCCGCCGGCGGCGGGCGGCCCCGCGCCGGCCTCGGCGCCCGCCGCGGCCCTGCCCACCTACACGCCCGACAGCCGTGACGCGGATGTCGATGAACGGCGAGACCATCGATCTGATCCCGCTGCCGCGTGCGCACACCGACGGCGACACCGCGGTGAAGTTCCGGAAGAACGACGTGCTGATGACCGGCGACGTGTACCGGTCGGTGGGCTACCCCAACATCGACCGCGCCAACGGCGGCTCGCTCAAGGGCATCCTGGAGGCGTTCGACACCCTCATCGCCGCGGCCGGCCCGAACACGAAGGTGCTGCCGGGGCACGGCCCGATCACCAATCGCGCCGGCATGGTGCGCGCACCAGCGCATGGCGGTCGCGGTCCGCGATCGGTGGCGAAACTGTGGCCGAAGGCAAGACGCTGGAGCAGGTGGTCGCCGCGAAGGTGACCAAGGACTTCGACGACGCCACCGGCAACGCCGCCGCCAGCGCCGACCGCTTCGTCGGTCAGGTCTACGCCGAGCTCAAGGGCGCTTCGAGCTAAGCGCGCCAGTGCGCGAGCCGGCGCGGCGTCACCCGCCGCACCGCGCGCAGGATCGCCAGGACGCGTGGCAGCCGCCGCGCGTCTGCCTCCGTCCACGACAACCCATAGAGGCGCCGGACCGGCTCGGGCAGCCACGCCCGCGTCAGGAAGCGCACGAACGGCGTGAGCGGCACCGCCAGCGGTCCCGAGCGGCGGCGAGAGCACGGCCTGGCCCATCGCCCGGCCGTCGTCGCCCACCGCCAGCGTGCCCGCGTCCTGGACGCGCCGCAGAAGGCTCGAGCGTCGCGGCCCAGGTCGCGCGGCACGTCCTCCTCGCGGGCGCCGAGCGCCACCGCCACCCAGGCCGACTCGGCGCAGTAGGCGTCGCGCTCGTCCGCCGAGAGCGGCTCGAGCAGCGCATCGTGCGCGATCACCATCGACTCGAGCAGCGTGACGTGCACCCACAGCACGAGGTCCGGGTCCTCGGCCGAGTAGGGCGTGCCGGCCGGAAACCGCCCGACGGTCTCGCGCAGCGTGCCGTGCACGCGGCGGTGGATGGCGCGAATGCCGTCGATCGCCCCGCGCTGCGACGCGTCGTCGCCGAACGTCAGCGCGAGCATCGCCTGCACCGTCTGCCACAGCCGGTGGACGGCGGCGCAGCCGCCGCTGTCGAACGAGCTGTGCGCGGCCACGCCGGCCGCGACCAGCGGGTGCGCCACCTGCAGCAGGATGGCGCGCGGCCAGGCCAGCAGCATCACACGCTCCGCGTTGACGCGGTGCGAGACCATGCGGTGGCTCCAGCCGCCCGCTACTGCGGGGCCGCGCCTGCGCGCCCGGCGATTCTCAACATGATGCGCTCCTGCGTTCGAGGTGGCGTGGATATATCACAGGGATGCGTCGGGACGCCGCTTCGACCTACTATTCGCACCACCCCGGTGCGGTCGTCGTGGCCCGGGTTCACCATGACCCATTCCTCTCGCGTCCCGCGGCGACGGTTTCTCCACGCCTGCGGTGCGGCCGCCGGCGCCGTGCTCGCACCGGCGTGGCTGCACGCGGCGCCGCGGCTCAAAGTGACCGGATTCGAGCTGCTGCCCGTCCGCGCCACCGAGCGTACAGTCTGGCTGATCGTCCGCCTGCGCACCGATGCCGGCCTCACCGGGCTCGGCGAGGCGTCCGATGCCTTCGGCTTCGCCAACACCACCCGCGAGGACGCCGCGCGGATGGAGGCCGAGCTCCGCGGCCTCTTCGAGCTGGTGTCCGGCCGGTCGCCGCTCGACATCGAGCCCTACCGGCAGCAGGGGCTGCAGCTTGCCCGGCGCGGGCTGGTGCAGGCCACCGCGTACAGCGCCATCGAACAGGCGCTGTGGGACCTGGCCGGCAAGGCGCTCGACGTACCGGTGGCGACGCTCCTGGGCGGGCGCGTGCGCGATCGGCTCGCCGACCTACGCCAACGTCAATCGCGCGACGAGCCCCCGGACCGCGGCGGGATTCGCCGCGGCCGCGGCGCGGGCGGCGCGCGAAGGATTCAAGGCCGTGAAGGCGGCGCCGTGGGACGGCTTTCCGCCCGCCGGCTCGCCGGCCGATCGCATCGAGGCCGCGGTGCAGGCCGGCATCGACGCCACCCGCGCCATGCGGGTGGCGGTCGGCCCGGACGTCGAGCTGATGGTGGACTGCCACAGCTTCTTCGACGTCGCGCTGGCGACGCGCGTCGCCAAGGCACTCGAGCCGCTGGGGCTGGCCTGGTATGAAGAGCCGGTGGCGCCGGAGCGGCTCGACGACACGCTGGCGATCCGGAGCGCCATCCGCCAGCCCATGGCCGGCGGCGAAGTGCTGTTCGGCGTCGCCGGGTTCGCGCCGCTCAGCCGCACCAGGGCCGTGCACGTCATCATGCCCGACGTGAAGCACTGCGGCGGCCTGCTGGAGCTGACCCGCATTGCCGCGATGGCCGACGCCGACGGCGTGGCGGTGGCGCCGCACAACCCGAGCGGACCGGTGAGCACGGCCGCGACGGTGCAGGCGTGTGCGGTGCTGAAGAATTTCCGGCTGCTGGAGCTTCAGTGGGGCGAGGCGGCATGGCGCGGCGACGTGCTGTCACCGCCGGAACGGTTCGCCGGAGGAGCGATCGACGTGCCCGACCGCCCGGGGTTCGGCGTCGAACTGAACGACGCCGTGGTGCGGGCCCACCTCATGTAGCGGGGAACCGGCGGCGCGGCGCGGCCGTAAGAAGAACCGACCGGCGAGATGGCGCCGGGCCCCTGGGCCTCACGCAACACAGGAGCTGGATCATGCAGACTGCCGTGCCTCGCGCTCTCCTCCTTGTGGCCGCCCTCGCAGCGGCGCCCCTGGTGGCCGCCTGTGGCATCACGGTGGACAAGGACGACGACGGCCGCAACGCCAACGTCGACATCAAGAGTCCCTTCGGCACCGTGTCGGTGCAGGCCGACAAGGACACGCCGCCCGATACCGGGTTGCCGGTCCGGCCCGGCGCCCGCGTCTCGCGCGACGAGGATCACGACAACGCCAACGTGAACGTCCAGAGCGGTTCGTTCGCGGTCAGGGTGCAGGTCGCGAAGTACGAGCACGACGAGGCGCCCGAGGCCATCCTCGACTACTACCGCCAGGAACTGGCCCGCTACGGCAGCGTGACCGAATGCCGCGGCGACCTCGACTTCAAGGACTCGGCGCCGCCGCGCTGCAAGGAACGGTCGCGCGGCGAGACGCAGCTCGGCGCCGGCACCGAAGCCGACAACCACATCGTGTCGGTGAAGCCGCGCAGCAGCGGCACCGAGTTCACGCTGATCCACGTCCGGACCCGCGGCTGATCCACCGTCGGTCGGCCTGAAGACCGACCGCTACGTTCGAGCCGGCAGATTCTCGATCGCCACCGGCTCGATGCGGTCGGCGGGTGCGAAGCCGAACACTGCGCCATAGAAGTAGAGCTCGGCTTCGAGGCTGCGGATGATGTTCTCGGCTTTGCGGAAACCATGCTGCTCGCCTTCGAAGGCGAGGTAAGCGACCGGACGGCCCTTACGCCGCAGCGCGTCGGCCACCATCTCCGACTGGTTGGGCGGCACCACTTTGTCCTCGAGGCCCTGGAAGAGGATCAGCGGGCACGAGAGCCGATCCACCGCGTGCACCGGCGACCGCGCCTCGTAGAGCGCTTTCATCGCCGGGTAGGGACCGACGAGGATATCGAGGCACCGCGCCTCGAACTTGTGCGAGTCGTGCAGGATCGCTTCGAGATCGCTGACGCCGTAGTAGCTCGCGCCGGCCTTGAACACGTCCGGGTAGAGGGTGAGCGCCGCCAGCGTGGTGAACCCGCCGGCGCTGCCACCCCGGATGACGAGCCGCGAGGGGTCGGCCTTGCCCTCGCGCACCAGGAACTCGGCGGCTTTGATCGAATCCGCCACGTCGACCACACCCCATTGCCCGTTGAGCCGCTGGCGGTACGCGCGGCCGAAGCCGGTGCTGCCGCCGTAGTTCACGTCGGCGACGGCGAAGCCGCGGCTGGTCCAGAACTGCACCGTGTAGTCCAGCGTCGAGTCGGCGGCCGCCACCGGACCGCCGTGGCTGATGACGATGAGCGGCGGCCGTTCGCCGTCGATCGGCCCGAAGTCGCGGTTGCGCGGTGGATAGTAGAAGAGCTGCGCCGTGCGATCCCCGTCGGTGGGAAACCAGAGCGACTGCGGCACGGAGAGGTAGCCCGCGTCGATCGATGTGCCCCCCACCGCGCGCAGCACGCGGGTGGCGCCCGACTCGGCGTGCACCGCCATGACCGCATCCGGCACCGTGGCGCTGCCCGCCACGAGCACCACCTCGCCATCGGCCGCGCGCCAGCCACGGGCCCGGCTCGAGCCCGGGCACGAGCTCGCGGAACACTCCGGTGCCGAGATCGGCGGAGCCCAGGTGCCAGCGGCCTTCGCGCGTGAACGACACGACGACGCGCGCGGCGCTCGTGAAGCGCCCAGCACGACGTGCCGAGGATCCACAGCGGGCGACCGGTTTCGGCGTCGGCGGGCGGTGCGGGCTCGACGGGAAGCATCGTCGCGCCGTTGGCCGGGTCTAAAGACCCGGCCCCACCAACAGGCCAGCCCCGGCCCCATGTACGCCAGGCACGACGCGATACAGCCGCCAGCGGTCGTCGCGGTCGCTGACGAACCACAGCTCGCCGCCGGGCGACCAGCCTGGTTGATAGATCGACTCCGTCTCGCTGCCGGCCACGCGGCGCGCGTTCGTCAGCGCGCCCTCGGCGTCCACGTCGGCCACCCAGAGCTCGGTGCCGTCCCACGGCATCTGGGGGTGGCGCCAGCAGATCCACGCCAGAGCCGCACCATCGGGGCTGAGGCGCGGCGTCGCGTAGAAGTCGTAGCCCTCGGCCAGCACCTGCCCGGCGCCGCCGCTGCCGTCGAGCGGGACGGCCACGAGGGTATTCACGCACTCGCGGCCCTCGACGGTGTGATCCTCGCGCACGCAGACCAGCCGGTTGCGCGCCGCGTCCACGACCGCATCGGCGAAATGCCAGCGGCCTTCGGGCGTCATCGGCACCGGGGTGAGCGCGCCGCCGGCCGCCGGCCCTGCGTCGAGCCGGTAGAGGCGCTGGTCCGCGAAGTTGGCGAACACGACCAGGCCGCGATGGACGACGTAGGCGCCGCCGCCGTACTCGTGCACGCGCGTCCGCACGTTGAAGCCGGGCGGCGTCAGCTCGCGCAACGTGCCGTCGGCGGCGCGCCGCACCAGGACGTTGCGCCCGCCTTCGGCCGGACGGCCCTCGAGCCAGTAGACGTCGCTGCCGTCCACGACCGGCGCGCCGAGGCGCAGCCCCTGCGTCGCCACCACCTGCGCGGTGATCGGCGACGTCCACGTGCCGAACGGCCCTGAGGTGCTCATCGGACGACCCGCACGTGATAGTAGCCGCCGCTCTTCAGCACTTCGAGCGGCGCACCGTAAATCGCGCCGAGGCGCTCGGCCGTGAGCGCGGCCTCGGGCGCACCGTCGAAGGCGATCCGGCCCTCCGACAGCAGCACCACGCGACGTGTCTCGGGGATCACCTCTTCGATGTGATGGGTGACGATGATCACGGTGGTGCCCGCGCGGGCCAGCCCCGCCACGCTCTCCATGAACGCGTGCCGCGCCACGAAGTCGAGCCCCGTCGTGGGCTCGTCGAGCAGCAACACTTCGGGACGCGTGACGAGGGCCCGCGCGATCAGGACCCGGCGCCGCTCGCCCGCCGACATCTGGTTGAGCGGCTTGGCGGCCAGGTGCAGCGCGTCCACGCGCGCCAGCGCCTCGCGGCCCGCGTCGCGCATCTCCGGCGTGACCTCGTGGTGCGAGAAGACCCCGTGGCTGCCGAGCAGGCCCGAAGTGGCGACGTCGAGCCCCGGCACGCGGCCGCCCGACATCTCCAGGCCGAACCGCGCGTCGAGATCGCCGGTCACGACGGCAAACCGCGCGCGCAGCGCGGTGAGATCCCAGGTGTGACACCCGAGCAGGCGCAGGGCCGGCGGCCCGTCCTCGGCGGCGCGCGCGCGGTCATCGAGCGTGAGCACCCGCATCAGCGAGGTCTTGCCGGCGCCGTTGGGCCCGAGGATGGCCGTGTGCTCGCCCTGGTCGATGCGCAGCGACAGGTCGTGCAGCACGCGGACGCCGCTGCGCAGAACCGTCGCGTGGGTGAGTTCGAGGACGGGAGGCATCCGCGGGCGCCGCCTACAGGTTCAACGCGTAGCGCGCCGCGTCGCGTGTGGTGTCCGCCGGCAGGTTGGGAAAATCGGCCGGCCCGCCGGGCCTGATGGCCTCGCGGACGAAGCCGGCCTTCTCCAGCACGCGGCACGATGCCTGATGGTCCACGTGAACGCCGGCCTCGAGCCGGCGCACACCCGCGGCCCGTGCCGCCTCGATGCTCGCCAGGAGGGCCTCCGTGGCGTAGCCGCGGCCCCAGGCGTCGCGCGCCAGCACGTAGCCGATCTGCGCCACGGTGGCGGTGTCGTTGACGATGCCCGCGCCGCCCATCAGCGTGACCCCGTCGCGTGCGAACACGAGGAGCGGGCCGGCCTGCGGCCAGCGCGCCCACAGCGCGTCGCTCCACTGGACAAAGGCATGGGTGTCGTCGAGCGATCGGTGCGTGGGAAAACTCATGTAACGGGTGACGTCGGGATCGGAGGCGTAACGGGTGAAGATCGCCGGCTCGTCCGACACCCGCGGACGCCGGAGGAGGAGACGCTCGGTCTCGATGATCTCCACGTTGCAGAAGCGGAGCGCGCGAGCCTACGTTTCGATGAAGGTGGTGACCCGGCGCCGCGTGCGCTCGCGCAGCGAGCTCTCCCGCATCTGATCGGCCAGCCCTTCGAGATTGCGGAATGCCGTAGAGCATCAGCGACGTGGCGTGGTCGTCGGCCGACCGGAGGTGCAACATGCAGTAGCCGGCCAGGCGCATGCCGAGCGGCTTGTGGACGTCGAAGTGCTCGATGCTGAAGAGCTCGATGTTGTCCTTGATGGTCGAGAACAGCCCGCGCTCCACCTGCACGCGCTGGCTGGTGATGCGGAACGTCACCGACAGGCTCTTGATCCAAAGGACGAGGTAGGCGATCCCGAGCGTCACGCACCACCAGGATCCACTGCCACGCCGAATAGATCGCGGCCGGATGACCCGCAAACACTTCGTGTTCCACCTCCGCGTGCCGGGACGCCTCGAACGCGGCCAGGTCGGTGTTGCAGAAGCGGCACTTGAGCGCGGCGACCTTGATGGTTTCGCCGCACACCGGGCATGGTTTGCTGTCGCTGACGATGTCGCTCACGCCTGTCCTCGCCCGCCCGGAGGGCGGGCAATCAAATGCCTAGCACGTAGAATATCCCCACCCGTTCCCCGGGAGGAGGATTCATGGCCGTCGATCGCTACGTCAAAGCCGTACTGACGATCATCGCCCTGGAGTTGTTCTGGATTGGCGTCAAGGACACGGCGCCGCCGGTCGCCGCGCAGGCGCAGGCCCAGGCCAGCCAGCCGACGCAGGTCGTCATCCGCGGCATCCAGATTCCGGCCGCGAGCAACGAATACCTGCCCGTCGGGGTCGTGGGGCAGCCGGTGCGCGTCGACGTGACGCGGCCCGTCAAGATCGAGACCGACCGGCCCATCAAGATCGAGGCCGATCGCGCGCTCAAGGTCGAAAACGTCGGGTACATCCCGGCTCCGAAGCCCGGCGAGTGAGCTTTCAGGCCATCCGCGACTTCCTGGGACTGGGCGGGTCCAGCGCCCCGGAGCCGACGCCGCTGCGCGACCTGATCGAATCGCTCGATCGGCTCGACCCCCCGCGCGCGCGGCACCTCGCGCGCTTCGCCTATCTGCTCGGCCGCGTCGCGCACGCCGACCGGCACGTCAGTCCGGACGAGACGCGGGCGATGGAAGCGCTGGTCGTGCGCGAGGGGGCGCTGTCGCCCGATCAGGCGACGGTCGTCATCGGCCTGGCCAAGACGAGCAACCTCCTGTTCGGCGGGACGGCGGATTACCAGGTGGCGCAGGAGTTCGGGGAGTCGGCGAGCTACGAGGAGAAGCTGGCGCTGGGGCGCTGCCTCTTCGCGGTGGCGTCGAGCGATCACCAGATCTCGATGCCCGAGGAGGCGGAGATCCACCGCATCCTCAACCAGCTGCGCATCCTGCCGCACGATTTGACCACGCTGCGCGTCGAGCACGGGCAGTACCTGCCGGGACGGTCGAAGGCTGGCGGCTAGGCCCCTGGAAGGCGGTCTTCAGAGCGTAGAGGGCGGGCCTTGGACCGCCCTAAGGCTTGCAGCCGGCAGCGGGCCGCCGCGTCCCGACGCCGTTCGCGCCGACGTCGTACACCAGCACGGCGCCCGCGCCGCGCGCGCGGCGCATCACCCAGGTCTGCTGGCCGGCGCGCGACAGCACGCCGAGCGGGGCGAGCCCGGGCGCTGCGTCGGGAATCGTGCGCGGTTCGGGGATGATCCGTTCCTCATCGTCGCCGGCATCGGCGAACTCGGCCCACTCCAGTTCGCTCTTCGACCCGAGCGACCGCTGCGCCGCGCCCTCGCCGCGCACCCAGCCGGCGACCGACACGCGCAGCAGCGCCTTCGGCGTCGGGAATCGTCTTCGACGCCTCGTAGTAGAAGACACGCGAGGCCCCCTGGCCCGCGGCGTAGAGGAAGTCGATCGTCAGCCGCGCGCCCGCGAGGTTGGGCGCCGACACGCGCTGCTCCTTTTCACGCTCGGCGAAAACGCGCTTCACCACGGCCTCGACGAGCGCCTGATCGGTGAGCGCGGTGAGGCGGCGCAGCCGCTCGATCGCCGCGCCCGCCGACGGCGGGGCGCAGCTTGCCCACGGGGGCAGGCTCTGAGCCTGGGCGGCTGGCGCCTGCGCGGCGTGCAGCGGCGCCGGCCAGCACGAGTGCCGCCGCGACACCGGCCGCGCGGCGGCCGAGCTCAGCGCGCCGGCTGCCGCACTTCAATCTCGACGAACTCCACGGTGGCGGTGCTGGTGTTGCGGATCTCGTGCGCGGTGCCGGCGTCGAAGAAGGCCCAGTCGCCCGGTTCGTTGAGCGCCCAGAGGCGGCCCCCCTGGGCGACCGCCGTGCCGTCGCTGGTCTGCGCGAGAAACGCCGGCGTCTTGTGCGTGTGCGTGCCGTACTGGCCCGGCGGCAGCGAGAAGCGATAGGCGCGGAACCAGTTGTTGGTCAGCTCCGGCATGCCCTCGAACCCGGCGTCCTTCGGCGTCGTGGCGTCGGTGCCCTTGGTCTGGTTGACGACCACCAGCGCGTGCACCGTGCCGGTGCCGGTGTTGGTGATGCGGTGCGTCACCGGCGTCTGCGCGTAGCTGGTGGTGCTGGTCACGCGCACGGCGGGAGCCGGCGCCGCCGGGGCCGCGGGTGGCGAGGCCGCAGCGCCGGCGGCGGGCGCGCCGCGCGCGCCGCCGCGGCCGCCCGGCTGCGACCAGTCCTTGCCCAGTTCCTGCGTGCGAAGCGCGCCGGAGCTGAGGTTGATGTAGACGATCGGATCTTCGTGCGAGTGGAAGAGCGAGGTGTCGCCCGGCAGCACGATCAGCTCGAGTATGCGCGTGGTGCCCGACTTGAACACCTGGCGGTGGCGCGGCTCTTCGTAGACCGGCACGACCCGGTCCTGCCCCGCCGGATCCGGCAGGCGCGGCGTCTCCTGGGCGCGCAACGCGCCCGCCGACACGCAGCAGGCCACCGCCGCCGTCGTCAGCAGGACGCGCCGCATCACTGCTTCTCGTCGGCGCGCGACCCCGACAGGGTGTTGCGCATCGAGTAGTTACCTTCGTGGCACGCGTACTCGTAGAAGCCGTAGTCGCTCTCGCGCTTCAGCGGGAACGACACCTTCCACGGCTGCGTCCACGTCTTCGGGTCGTCGACCGTCACCTCGTACTGCAGCACGTCCTTGCTGATCGGCGTGAACCGCTCGGTGAGCACCAGCGCCTCGCTGTTGATCAGCATGCTGCCGTTGCCCTGCATGCCGGTCTTGCCATTGAGATTGGTGGTGCGCACCACCAGCGTGTTGCCCTCGAAGTGGCCGCGCGAATAGCCCATGTAGCCCTTGAAGGTGGAGGGTGGCATCGGCCGGCCGTCGAGCGGGATGATGCGCGTCTCGTGGATCATCTCGTTGCGGAACGCCACGAGGCCGGGCGCCTGGATGATCTCGTTGCCGTTGTTGTAGACCACCGGCATCATCGAGCCGACCGGGCCGCGCGAGATGCAGCGGTCGTAGGCGCTCAGCTCGGAGGCGTTGTTCCAGCCGGTCTGCTTCGTGTAGGTGCCACCGCTCCCCTTCTGCCGCGCGATGCCCTCGGGCGTCATCGGCGGCATCTGGCCGTTGGCCGGCTCCACGATCAGCGACGACTGCCGCGACGGCTCGCCGCGCTCGAGCCAGTGCGGCGGCGGCGACGTCACGCCGCCCACGTCGCCGAGCGCGACCACCTCGTCCGGCGGCTTCTCCAGGTCGAACTCCAGGACGTCGAGCGCCGACTGCTTGGCCGCGGCTTCCTGGCGCGCCTTGAACTCGGCATCGGTGAGGAAGAGGCGGGTACCGAACTGCTTGGGCCGCTCGAACGGCACGCCCACCATGTCCGTGCTGGGCCAGATTCCCTGCAGGTCTGGGTCGCCCCACGGGGTCTTCGGCGGCTGGTACGTCGATGCGGGAGCGGGCGCTTGCGCGACGAGCGGGGCGATGCCGGCGGCACAGGCGAGCCCCGCCAGGAGCGTGACCTTCAAGAAGCGAGACATAGGTTCCTTCCGGCGCATCAGAGCGCCAGCCAGAATTGTACGTCCTCGGCCATCGGCCGCGGAGGCAGGGCGGGCTAGCGCGTCTCCATCAGGTAGCTGACGAGCCGCCGGATTTTCCCACCCCGCATTTCGAACACGTCGCAGAAGGCCAGAGTCATCACGACGCCGTCGGTGCGCGCGGTGCGCACCGTGCCCTCCGCCACCACCACCTCGTTCTCTTCCGTCAAGCGCGTCACGGTGATTGCCGGATTGGGTACAAAGCCTGGCGAGACGATGTGCTGGGCGAACTCGTCCTTGCCGCGAAGGTGGAAGGCGCCCGGAATCTCCCACTCGACGTCATCGGTCAGATTGGACAGAATCTGCGCGCGATCGGTCCGCCGGAAGCCGTCGATGTACGCCTCGACGGCGTGCTTGTTCTCCGTCATGCGAATCCTTGTGAGTGCGTGACGCCTCGTGCCGTACGACCTACAGCACCCTCGTCAGCCAGTGCAGCAGGTTCAGCGCGAAACGGGCGTTCTCACGCGCGTCGGGCGCGTTCATCCCCATCGGTCGCCGGTCGGGCCCGGCGACCTGGGCCGTGAACATCGCGGCCTCGCCGAACGCGGCAACGCGTCCTTGACCGTGGTAGACGATCGCCCCCTGCAGGAGATGCGCGGCGGGAATCCTGGGCGTCGAGTCGGAGAACTTGAAGGCGACTTCCGGCAGCAACAGCCGGTCCCCATCGCGCAGCACCAGCAGCGGCTGCGCCTTGACCGCCGGATCGAGCCGGAAGGCCTGGCCGGTGAACGTCGTCACCGAGTCGACACGCTCGGCGGCCCCGCGCCCGTCGGCGATGACGCTCGCGGGCAGCGAGCCGTCGGACCGGCGAAACGTCATCTGTCCGTTTCCCTTGGCGTCCTGGGCGAAGCCGTTCTGAAAGCGGATGCCGAACGCCGCCGCGAGCGCCTCGGCGTGGCCGGCCAGCGGCATGTGGTCGGCGATCAGCAAGAGCGAGCCGCCGGACCGAACCCACCGTTCGACCTCGGCGATCTCCGCCTCGGTGAAGGCGGAGAGGGTGGGGAGCGGTGCCCAATCCGCCTCGACTCTGCTTGTGCATCGCGTTGGCGATGACGAGGACGTCGGCGCCCTTCAGCGCGCCCGCCGCGAACGGAGCGCGGTTCGAGTCCACCTGATAGCCGTCGAGGCGCAACAACTTCGCGAAGGGCGCATAGCCCTCGTCAGCGGTGTGGAAGTTCAGGTGCGCGGCGTCTGCGACGCGTATCGGGCGCGACCGGACGAGCGATCGATGCTGGGTCGCGACGGCGCGGCCGGATCATGGACCTGCGAGCAGACTCGCCGCGACTGCATGGCCTCGTCGCGCCACTTGGACAGCCCGAAGCCCTGAGCCCTTGTCACTTCAGGTTCGAGTAGACGCGCTGCTCGACGCCCTGCAGCGTCTCGATGGCCGCCTGGTCGTAGAACGGCAGCATCTGCATCATCACGATCACGCCGAGCTCTTCCTTCGGGTCGATCCAGAAGAACGTGTTGAAGATGCCGGCCCAGTTGCCGCTGCCGGGGCGGCGCATGCTGGGGTCGGCCTTCTTCGGGTCGGCGAGCTGGAAGCCGAGGCCCCAGATGTCCTCGCCGGCGCCGAGCGGATACGGCTTCGACAGGCCGGGGTTGGCGCTCGGCTGCGGCCGCACGCGCACGCCGTTGGTGTGCGGCTTCAGCATGTCGGCCACCGTGCCGGCCTTGAGGATGCGCGCGTTGCCGAGCTGGCCGCCGTTGAGCAGCATCTGCAGGAACCTGCCGTAGTCGGGCGCGGTGGAAAAGAGCCCGCCGTCGGCCGCGCAGCTGCACCGGCAGCGTCTCGGGGTTCTGCGTCTCGGTGATCTTGCCGGCCGCGTCCTTCTGGTTGGTGGTCACCACGCGCGCGTAATTGGCCGTGCGGCACCTCGAAGAAGGTGTCGACCATGCCGAGCGGCTTGGCGATGTGGCGGTCGGTGAAGACGTCGATGCGCTCGCCCGACAGCTTCTCGACCAGGTCGCCCAGCACCTTCGTGCTGGCGCCGTACGTCCACTTCTCGCCGGGCTCGTGCACGAGCGGCAGCGCGGTCTCGCTGCCCTGGTTGGTCTTCCGCTGCACGAGCGCGAGGCCCGGGTCGGACCAGCTGTAGCCGATGCCGGAGGTGTGCGTGAGCAGCTGGCGGATCGTGATCGGCCTGGTGTTCGGCCGCGTCTCGTAGGTGCCCGCCTGCTCGTCGTATGTGGTGAGCACGGCATCGACTTGAACGCCGGCAGATACTGTCGACACGTCGTCGTCGAGCTTGAGCTTGCCCTGCTCCACCATCATCATCGCGGCGACCGACGTGACCGCCTTGGTCATCGACGCGATGCGGAAGAGCGAATCGGCGGCGAGCGGAACGTCCTTGGCCGTGTTTCTGCTTGCCGAACGCTCCCGAGTAGAGCGTGCCCTCCTGGTTGACGACCACGGCCACGACGCCGGGGATGACGCCGCGGCTCACCTGGCCGCTCAGGAAGCTGTTGAGCGCGTTCACGCCCGCCGGGGGCAACGTGCGCGAGGCCGCCTGCGGGAACGGCGGCGAGCATCAGGGCGGCGACGACGAACGACACGGCGATCAGTCGCTTCATGCAGGGCTCCTCGGGATGAACGGGACGACGACGCGCGATTGTACCGCCTGTTCAGGTGATTGACGTTCGCGGAGCGGAAGGCAAGAATCGCCGCGCGACGATACTGCAGCTCAGGAGGCACCCATGACACGACGGGCGTACGTCCCACGTCGGACGGTGGCGCACACGAATCATCACCCTCGCGGCCCTCGTGGCCGCGACGGCCTGGATCGACGTTCCCTCTGCCTACGCCCAAGGGCAGATCGGGCACCATCGCCGGCGTCGTGCGCGACTCCTCGGGCGCGCGTGCTGCCCGGCGTCACCGTCGAGGCCTCGAGCCCGGCGCTCATCGAGAAGGTGCGCACCGCGGTCACCGACGGCACCGGGCAGTACAAGATCATCGACCTGCGGCCCGGCACCTACTGCCGTCAGCTTCTCGCTGGCCGGCTTCGCCACCGTCCGGCGCGAAGACGTGGTGCTCACCGCCTCGTTCACCGCCAACGTCAACGCCGACCTGCGGGTCGGCGCGCTCGAAGAAACGGTCACGGTGAGCGGCGCGACCCCGATCGTCGACACGCAGAACGTGGCCAAGATCGCCACCGCGTCGCGCGAGGTGATGGACGTCCTGCCCACCGACCGCAACTTCGTCAGCTTCGCGGCGCTCACGCCGTCGGTGCTGGTCACCGGCGTGCGCCAGAACGTCGGCGGGTCGATTCCCGGAGACCGGCATGAACCTGGTCGTGCACGGCAGCCGCGCCAGCGACAGCCTGATCCAGGTGGACGGCATGCCGATCATCAACGGCAGCGGCTCGGGCGGCCTGCAGTACGGCAACTACCTGAACAACGCGCTGGCGCAGGAGATCACCTTCCAGACCGACTCGCACAACGCCGAGTTCGAGCGCGCCAGCGTCTACTCGAACTTCATCCCGAAGGAAGGGTCGAACACCTATCGCGGCTTCTTCGGCGCGCGCTACGCCGGCGAGGGCTGGCAGTCGGCCAACCTCGACGACGAGCAGAAATCGAAGGGGCTGCTGAGCGGCAACCGCATCAACCGCATCTGGGACATCAACCCGGCGCTGGGCGGCCCGATCCTCAAGGACAGGGTGTGGATTTACGGCTCGTACCGGCACTGGGGCACGTACAACACGGTCGCCGGGTCGTTCAAGGACGCGGACTTCTCGTCGTTCTTCTACGAGCCGAGCACGGAACAGAACCTGTTCCCGGTGTGGCACCAGAGCGCCGCGGCCCGCCTGACGACGCAGATCAACCAGAAGAACAAGGTGAACGTCTACTACGACTGGCAGTACACCTACTTCGGCAACTGCTTCGTCCCGACGTATCTCACGGCCATCAGCGCCTGCCCCGAGTACAAGAACATCCCGCAGTACATCATCCAGGCGAGCTGGAGCTCGCCGGTCACGAACAAGCTGCTCATCGAGGCCGGCGGCACGATCACGCCGCAGGACTTCCACGGCTACCGCCGCGACGGCGTGTCGCTGACGCAGTTCTCGGTCACCGACCCGCTGGCGCCGGCCGGCTATCCCACCACCTGGGGCTCGTCCACCGCCTACGGCGCCAACCGCAGCGACCAGCTCAACTTCCGCGGCTCGGTGTCGTACGTCACCGGCTCGCACAACATCAAGACCGGGTTCACCCTCATGCACTCGTGGCGCTACACGACGCAGGAGGTCGAACAACTCGGTGGCGCTGGCGCTGCGCGCCAAGCAGCCGTTCTCGCTGACGCAGTACGCCACGCCGATCCAGTTCCACGAGACGTTGAACTACAACGCCGGCATCTACGCGCAGGATCAGTGGCGGGTCAAGCGGCTGACCATGAACTACGGCGTTCGGCTCGACATGCTGAAGGCCAGCGTCGACGAGCAGATGATCGAGAGCGGGCCGTTCACGCCGCAGCGCGACTTCGGCGAGCACCGAGCAACGTGCCGAACTGGAAGGACATCGATCCGCGGTTCGGCATCGCCTACGACCTGTCCGGCGACGGCAAGACGGCCATCAAGACCAGTATCGGCCGCTACGTCATCGGCGAGTCGTACACCATCGCCCGCGCCCTGAACCCGATGCAGTCCACCGTGAACACAGGTGACCCGCACGTGGGCCGCGCCGGCCGGCGTCGCCTACACCGGCACCTACAACCCGTTCGACGACTGCGACCTGATCAACCCGGCACGCGAACACGCAAGCGCCCGGGGCGCGGTGGCGTGCGGGCCGATCAACAACCCGCTCTTCGGCCAGGTGGCCACGCGCACCACGAACTACGATCCCGAGGTGGTGGAAGGCTGGCACGTCCGGCCGAACAACTGGGAGTTCCAGGCGAGCATCCAGCGCGAGCTGGTCCCCCGCGTGTCGGTGTATGGCGGCTACACGCGCCGCTGGTTCGGCAACCTGTTCGCGACCAGGAACCTCAACGTGACCAACGCGGACTTCACCCACTACTGCATTCCGGTGCCCGGCGGACGATCGCCTGCCGACCGGCGGCACGCAGCAGTGCGGGCTCTACGACGTCAACCGCGTGATCGCGCCGAACAACCTGGTCTTCAACTCGAGTCAGGTGGGAGGGATCGACGACGTCTACGACGGCGTGGACTTCGACGTGAACGCGCGGCTCTCGGCCGGCCTGATCCTCTCTGGCGGCGTGAGCGTCGGACGCGAGCGCGTCGACACCTGCAACCTGGTCGACGATCTCTCGCTTACGCAGACCGGAACGGCGCGCGCGAACGATCCGCGCACCGAGGAGTTCTGCAACGTGAGCCCGCCGTGGTCGCCACAGTGTCAAGGGCCAGGCGGCGTACACGATGCCCTGGGACATCGCGCTCTCGGCGACGTTCCAGAGCCTGCTGGGGCCGGAGCTGCGCGCGCAGTATCCGCTGACCAACCAGATCGCGGGGCCGTCGCTCGGCCGGCCTTTCACCGGCGTGCCGCCGACGGTGGACCTGATGCCGGTCGGCAGCCTCTACGGCGACCGCGTGTACCAGACCGACCTGCGGTTCAGCAAGCAGATCCGCTACGGCACGACGTCGATCCGGCCCACCGTGTCGATCTACAACCTGTTCAACGCCAACCCGGTCCAGACCTACGTGAACACCTACGGGGCGACGTGGCTCAACCCGACGGTGATCCTGCAGGCCCGTTTCATCGACATCGGAGTCCAAATAGATTTCTAGAAGGATGACTATGCGCGCCGCCAGCCTGCTCTGCGCCCTGAGCCTGCTGGCGGCGTGCCGCGACGCTCCTCCCCGGCTTCGGCGGGTCTGAAGACCCGGCTCCACGGACCGGCAGCGCCGCCGCCACGGTTCCCGCCAATCCCACCTACAACGAACACGTCGCGCCGATTCTCTTCGCGCGCTGCGCCACCTGCCACCGGCCCCTCGAAACAGGGTCAGGTGGGTCGGGTAGGTGGCGCGGGTCAGGCCAGGCCTGCGTGGCCGGGTCTTTAGACCCGGCCAGCCCGACGATCCCGATCTGCGTCGCCGGCGCGCCGTTCAGCGTCCTCGACTACGCCTCGGTGGCGCGCCGGGCCAACGCGATCGCGAGCGCCGTGCAGCAGCGCCGCATGCCGCCGTGGCTGCCCGAACCCGGGCACGGCGCGTTCGTGAACGAGCGCCGGCTGCGCGACGACGAGATCGCCACGATCACGGCCTGGGCCTCGCACGGCGCGCCCGAAGGCGACCCGGCCCGCACGCCCGCGCCGCCGTCGTTTCCCAGCGGCTGGCAGCTCGGCACGCCCGACCTCGTGGTCACGAGCGAACAGGCGTACACGCTGCGCCCCGGCCGCGACGACACCTTCCGCACCTTCGTGCTGCCCGTGCCGGCTGGCGTCACGCGCTACGTCCGCGGCATCGAGTTCCGCGCCGGCAACGACCAGGTGCTGCACCACGCCAACGTCGGCCTCGACCTGCGCCGCGCCGGGCGCAAGCTCGATCGCGCCGACCGGGAACCGGGCTTCGCCGCCATGCCCGAGGACCAGGTGCAGGACGTCTACGGCTGGTCGCCCGGGCAAGGTGCCGCTGATGGAGCCGGCCGACACCGCGTGGGCGCTCGAAGAAGGCAGCGACCTGGTCGTGCAGCTGCACATGGTGCCGGCGGCGACGGCGCAGACCGTGCAGGCCCGAAGTGGGTCTCTACTTTTCGGACACGCCGCCGACGCGCGTGCCGATTGTGGTGAAGCTCGAATCGAAGGCGATCGACATCCCCGCCGGCGAGGCGGCCCACGCCGTCGAAGACCAGCTACGTGCTCCCGGTGGACGTCGAGGCGGTGAGCGTCTACCCGCACGCACACTACCTCGCGACGCGGATGGAGGGGACCGCCACGCTGCCCGACGGCACGCAGGTGCCGCTGCTGTCGATTCCGCGCTGGAACATCCGCTGGCAGGATCAGTACCGCTATCGCACCCCCGTGCCGCTGCCGCGCGGCACGACCCTGCGCATGCGCTTCGTCTACGACAACTCCGCCGCCAATCCCAACAACCGTTTCCGGCCGCCGCGGCGCGTGCACTGGGGGCCGCTCTCGACCGACGAGATGGGCGCGTTGTGGCTCGAAGTGGTGCCGAGGCGCGCCGAGGACGCGGCCATTCTGTCCCGCGACTACGACACGCGCGCGCTGGCCGCAGAGACCGCGTCGGCCGAGCTCGCGCTGCGCAACCAGCCGGCAGACGCCACCGTCATGAACCGCGTCGCCCGGGCCTACCTGCGCGGCGGACGGCTCGACGAGGCGATCGCGCTGCTCCGGCGGGCGGTCGCTGCGGCGCCCGACGACGCCGAGGCGCACAGCAATCTCGGCACGGCGCTGCAGATGCGCGGGCTGCTCCTGGACGGCCTGCGCGAGCTGCAGGAAGCCGCCCGCTTGCGCCCGTCGGACGACGCGGTGCGCTTCAACCTCGGGAATGGCCTGCTGGCCGTGGGACGCGGCGACGAGGCGGCACGCGAGCTCGCCCGCGCCGTCGCGCTCAACCCCGAGAACGCCGACGCCCACTTCAACCTCGCGATGATTCTCGGACCGCGCGGCCAGGTGGACGCGGCCATCGGACACCTGGAGCGCGTGGTTGCCATCGCCCCGCGGCACGCCGACGCCTACCGCAACCTGGCCATGGCGCTCGGCCTGCGCGGGCGCCTCGACGAGGCCCTCGCACGGGCGCGAGCCGCACGGCGTCTGGCGCCGGCCTCGCCCGAAGTGGGCCAGCTGCTGGCGCAGCTCGAGGCCGCGGCGTCGCGGCGCTAGATCACGGGCTGCCTCCGCATTCCCACGGCCACGGCGAGCCAGGCCACGGAGAGACAGCCGAACGAGACGAACGGCACGACCAGAGTCTCCGCCAGCTGCGCGGCGAGCAGGTTGATCGTCGCCGGCTCCGCCCGCGACGACAGACCGACCAGAATGTTGACGAAGCCCAACATCGTGTTGGAGACGGCGGCGAAGACCGCCGCCAGCGACAACGGGCGCATCAGCGCCAGCCAACGGTCGTTGGGGCGGGCCGCGAACATCACCCCCAGCACCATCGGCGACGCGCACACGAGCGCGCCCAGAATCGCCACAATACCCAGATTCCTCAACGCTCCCACAACATCCTCCCCCGGCGCCGGGGCGCGGCGCACCACGGGTAGAAACGCTCGAGGCGCCCGGGCGTGACCGGGGTGTCACGGACGGCCGCGTGGTACGTTTTAACGGCATGGACCGCGAGTGCGAGCTGGCGCTGGTCGAGCGCGTGCGGGCTGGCGACACCGCCGCGTTCGACGCCATTCATGCGCGCGTTCAACGGTCGCCTCTACGGCTTCCTCGCCCGGCTGACGCGGCGCCGCGACGTGGCCGAGGACCTGCTCGAGGAAACCTGGCTGCGCTTCGTGACCCACGCCGACCAGCTCCGCGCCGACACGCGGCTGGGCCCCTGGCTCTTCACCGTCGCCCGCAACGTGCACGTGACGTGGTGCCGGGCGCGGGCGGTGGAAACTCGCGCCGCGGCCACGCTGGACCTCTGGCCGGCGCCGATCGGCTTCGCGTCGCCGTTCGAGCGGGCCGCCGGCAGCGAACTCGAGCGCCGTGTCGAGGTCGCGCTGGCGAGCCTGTCGGTGGATGCGCGGGAGGTGCTGCTGCTCGTCGGCGTCGAGGGTCTGACGCCGTCCGAGGCGGCGGCGGTGTGTGGCGTGACACCCGAGGCGATGCGGCAGCGCCTGAAACGCGCGCGCGCGCTGCTCGCGGCACGCCTGGCCGACGCCGACCCGTCGTCCGGTCGCACGTCTTCGTGAGGTGAAGCCATGACGCTCGAAGAGCCCGACCCGCTGCTTGCGGCCCTCGCCGACCTGCCGACACGCCTTCCGGACGCGGCGCCGGACGCGCGCATCCGTGCTCGATGCCACGCCGCGATGTCGCGCCGCGACCCGCG
Source organism: uncultured Acidobacteriota bacterium (assembly GCA_963731785.1). Taxonomy (GTDB): domain Bacteria; phylum Acidobacteriota; class Vicinamibacteria; order Vicinamibacterales; family UBA2999; genus DASYRM01. The sequence continues at coordinate 7,843 of CAVSWX010000031.1, read as the reverse complement.
GCCATCGCAGTCGTGGCCGCGGGTGCCGCTGTCGTGGCCGCGCGTCTTCAGACCCGCCTCGGCATCGATCGTCGACGCGCTGCTGGCTGCCGCCGTCGGCGTGTACGGGGTCGTCATCGTCGCCCAGGCGTTCAAGGCGGTAGGGCTCTTCTAAACCGCGCAATGCGGGGCAGGCCCGTAGACCTGCCCCGACGACCGACGCGAGCCGACGATGACGCTACTTGGACGGCGACGACGGCGATGAAATGGTGAGCAGGAATCCGCTGGGCTCCTGGACGTCGAACGCGCGGCTGCCCCACTCGGTGGTCGTGCGGTTCCGATTTCAGCTTGATGCCGGCGGCCTTGGCCCGCGACGCGACCTCGTCGATGTTGTCCTTGGCTTCGATGTAAATCCGCATCCCGACGCCCTTCATCCGGTCGCGGCCCTTCTTGCCGTCGTCCTGGCTCAGGCCGAGCTGGGCGTCTCCAGCCTTGAGCATCGCGCCGACGAGCGCTCCGCCCTCTTCCCACTTGTCTTCGACTTCGAAGCCGAGCCGGGAAAAGAAATTCAAGCTCTCGTCGATCCTGTTCACCGTCAGGCTGGGCATCACGCCAGTGGCGTGCAACGTTGCGCGCTGTGCAGTGGCCATATCGAGATCTCCAGTGCTGTTGTTCAGGTGATCCGATCCACTGGGGGGCGTGATCGCAGGATAGCGAGCGCGCCCTGGCGTGTCATGCTCAGCGGCGTACATCGAGAGTAAGAGGCGGGGCTTGAAGCCCCGCGCTTCCATCGAGGCGCTAAGACCTGCGCTACCTGTCCTACCCGCTGCCCACCTGACCCACGTCTAGGTCCACTTCATCTTCGACAGCGGCAGCTCGCGCGCGCGCTTGCCGGTGGCGGCGTAGAGCGCGTTGCCGAGCGCCGCGATCACCGGCGGCAGGCCCGGCTCGCCCACGCCGGTCGGCAGCGCGTCGCTCTCGACGAAGTGGACGTTCACCTGGTACGGCGCGTCGGTCATGCGCGCCACCTGGAACTTGTCGAAGTTGGTCTGCTGGATCCGGCCGTCGGCTCGCCGTGATCTCGCCGGTGCGCGCGAGGCCGACACCCATCACCGCCGCGCCTTCCATCTGCGCGCGCACGCGATCCGGGTTCACCACGACGCCGCAGTCCACCACCTGGTCGATGCGCGGCACGCGGAAGCCGCCGCGCCCGTCCATCTCCACGTGCACCACCGAGGCGACGTAGCTGTTGAAGCTGCGGTGCGCGGCAATGCCGTAGCCCTTGCCGTTGCCCGACTTCAGCTTCGCCCAGCCGCTCTTCTCCCCCGCCACCTCGAGCACCCGGCGCAGCCGCCGCGTGTCGATCGGGTACTTGTCGATCGGCGCGCCGTAGTTCGAGTACTCCACGCCCTGCGCCTTGAGATCCAGCATCCTGCCCGGTCCGAGCATGTCGAGCAGGAACTCGAGCGGGTCACGGCCCGCCGCGTGCGCCATCTCGTCGACGAAGCTGCCGAGCGCGAAGATGTGGAAGTTGTTGGTGACGGCGCGGAACCAGCCGATGCGCACGTTCGCCTTGGCCGGACCGTTCTCGGCGCGGATGTTGGCCACGTCGTACGGCACGTCGGTGAAGCCGAGGTCGAGCTCGAACGGCAGCGGGTAGTCCACGTCGCCCGCGAACGTCGAGGCGATCGGCTGGAACGCCGAGCGGTGCAGCCACGCCGTCGGCTTGCCGTTGGCGCCGACCACGGCCTTGTGATGCACGGCCGCGGCCGCGTGGTAGAAGTCGAACTTGAGGTCGTCTTCGCGGTTCCAGACGACCTTCACCGGCTTGCCGACCGCCTTCGACAGCAGCGCCGCTTCGGCCGCGAAGTCGGGCTTCGACTTGCGCCCGAAGCCGCCGCCGAGGAGCGTCACATGGCAGGTGACGTTCTTCTTGTCGATGCCGAGCGCCGCGGCCACCGTCTCCTGCGCCGCCTGCGGGTTCTGCGTCGAGGTCCACACCTCGACCTTGCCGTCCTTGAACTCGGCCACCGCCGCCGGCGGCTCCATCGCCGCGTGGGCCAGCATCGGCGTCGAGTAGGTCGCCTCGATCACCTTGCCGCCCTTGGCGAACTCGGCGTCCACGTTGCCGAGGTTGCGCACCGCCTTCTGCGGCTGCCCCACGGTGGCGATCAGCTGCTTCTGGAACGCACCCGACTCGAACGACGCGTTCGGCCCGTCGTTCCACTCGATCTTGAGGCCGTGCGGCCCTTGAACGCCGCCCACGTGTTGTCGGCGATCACCGCCACGCCGCCGAGCGGCTGGAACATTCACCGGCCCCTTCGGCGGATCCAGCCTGACGATCTGCCGCACGCCCTTCACCGCCAGCGCGCCGCTGTCGTCGACGCTCTTCACCGACCCGCCGCACGACCGGCGGGTGCTCGATCGACGCGTACACCATGCCCTCGCGGAAGGTGTCGAGCCCGAACGGCGCCTTCCCGGTGGCGATGTCGCGCATGTCGTAGATGCCGCGCTCCTGGCCGACGAACTTCCACTCGCTGCGCGGCTTGAAGACCAGGTCCGCGTCCTTCGGCACCGGCAGCTTGGCGGCGTCGGCCACGACGGCGGCAAACGCCAGGCGGCGGTTGCTCCGGGCGTGAATCAGGGTGCTGTTCTGGACGGTGATCTCCGACGCGGGCACCTGCCACCGCGCCGCGGCGGCGCTCACGAGCATCGAGCGCGCGGCGGCGCCGGCGCGCCGGAACGCGTCGTAGAAGTCGCGGATCGAGCGCGAGCCATCGGTGTTCTGGTCGCCGTACTTGGCGTCCCCGAGGCCCTGCTCGATGCGGACGGAGCTCCAGTCGGCGTCGAGCTCGTCGGCCGCGACGAGCGGCAGCGTGGTCCGGATGCCGGTGCCCATCTCGGACCGGTGCGTGATGATGTAGATCGTGCCGTCGGTCTCGATGCCGAGATACACGCTCGGGTTGAGCGCCGCGCCCTGGGCGCGGGTGCGCACGGCCGGATCCTGCGCGAAGGCCGACTTCGGCAGCACCTGCGCCGCCAGCACGAAGGCGCCGGTGGAGAGCGTGGTGCCGAGGAAGTGGCGGCGGCTGACGTTTTCGATGAGGCTCATGCCCGCGCTCCCTTCCGCAGGTTCGCCGCGGTCTTGATCGCGGCGCGGATGCGCTGGTAGGTGCCGCAGCGGCAGATGTTGCCGGCCATGGCGCGGTCGATGTCCGCGTCGGCCGGGCTCCGGCGTGCGCGACAGCAGGTCGGCGGCCTGCATGATCTGGCCGCTCTGGCAGTAGCCGCACTGCGGCACGTTGTGCTCGCGCCCAGGCCTGCTGCACCGGGTGCGACCCGTCGGCGCTGAGGCCCTCGATGGTCGTCACGCTCTTGTTCTGGGCCGTGCGCATCGGCGTCTGGCACGAGCGCACCGCGCGGCCGTCGACGTGCACGGTGCACGCCCCGCACAGCCCGGCGCCGCAGCCGAAGCGCGTGCCGGTGAGCCGCAGTTCATCGCGCAGGTACCACAGCAGCGGCATGTCGTCGTCGCCGTCGAACGACCGCGCCGTTCCGTTCACTCTCAAGCTGACCATCGATGTAAGTCCTCGAAGTAAGTATCGAACGACCGTTCCCTACGAGCCGCGCAGCATCGACAGCGCCTGCGACAGCATGTCGCCGCTGTCGGAGGGCACCTGTCCCTGCGGGGTGAGCTGATTGACGACCTCGGGCAGCACCTGCGCCACGGCGTGGCTGGCCTGACCCTGGTCCATGCCGAGCTGCGCCGCGATCTGACCGAGCGCGCCCGATCCGAACACGCTGGAAAGCTGGTCGGGCGAGATGCCCTGGTTGGCGCCCGTACTCACCCACGACGCCGCCTGCGGTCCGAGCCCCTTCTGCTCGAACTGGGCAATCACGTTGCCGAGACCGCCGTTCTGCTGCACCAGCAGCATCACGGCCGACAGCAGGCCCGATCCCGCCGACTGATTGCCGCCCGTCAGGCTGGCCACGAGAGAGCCGAGCGGACTCTGCGCCCCACCCAAGCCTCCCGGGAGCTGACCCGCGCCGCCGCCGAGAATCGAATCCAGCAGTCCCATACCCCACCTCCTCCGGCCGATCGACCGGCCCTCGAAGCTCGAAGGGGAATTGTAGCGGCTCCGCCGGTCGCCGGCCTATTCCACGCGGAAGAACCGGATGACCACCTCGGAGGGATACCGCTCGCCCAGGCCGACGAACAGCGAGCGGGTGAGCCACTGCAGTTCCGGCGCCGAGGTCTCGAACTTCGGCTGCGTCCGGAAGTAGACGAGCGCGGGGTCCACGGCCTCGCCCGCCAGGAGCTTTTTCATCACGTCGGGCGGCGCGTGGCGCATCGCCGGGGTTCTGCACGTAGACCAGCTGCCCCTTGTCGGTCTCGATGGTGTAACGCGTGTCGAGCTCGGTGAAGCCGTCCGCGCGGACGATCTGCCAGTCGGCGCCGCCGGGCCGCACCTTGCCCTTGAAGCCGGGCCCTTCGACGATGCCGCCGGTGATGTCGATGATCCGCCGCCGGCCGTTGGCCACCTGACCGAGCTCGGTTGGCGTCGCCACCGTGGCTCGCAGCTCGAACGCAAACGTGAGTTTCGGTGCGGCCGGCGTCGCTCTCGCGCGCGCCTTGCGCCGCCCGCACGACGAGCACGTCGCCGTTCACGCAGCACAGCGACAGACCGAACGCCGCCACGAGAACTCGCCCCACAGTCAGATGCCGCATTCCAGCTCCTACGGACGGCCGCAGGGCCGCCTGAAGGCGGCCCTTACATTTCTGCCTCAGTCGTAGTACTCGGGCGACTTCTTCAGCTGGCGAACGCCGCGAACTCGTGCTGAATCCAGATCGCCGTCTTCGTCCGCCTCAGATACTCCTCGATTCTCGCCCGCGACGCGACCGCCTGCTTCACGTCGAACTCGTTGTCGGGCGGCGCGCGCTGGAACTCGCGCTCCGGACGGTAGTGATAGAGGTCGCCGGCCAGCATCACGCGGCCGGTGGCGGCCAGCCGCAGCACCAGCACCTGATGGCCCGGCGTGTGGCCGGGCGCAGCCTTGATCACCACCGTGCCATCGCCGAACACGTCGTGCTCGTCCGTCGCGAGCGGCATCCACCGGCTGCGCTCGAGCGCGGCGTAGAAGCGCGGCTCGACGCGCTCGTTGCCCGGCGTCCACATGAACTCGCGCTCGGCCAGCGGCGTGAGCCAGGTGGACGCGGCGAACTGGTTCAGGTTGGCGGTGTGGTCCTTGTGCGCGTGCGAGACGGCGACGTAGGTGATGTCGGCCGGTCGGTAGCCGATGGCCGCCAGCTGGCTGCGCAAGGTCCGGCGCACCAGCGCCGCAGCGGTGGGATTGACGTCGTAGCGGGCGCCGGCCGCCCCTGCCTGTTCGACCGTGTCGTCGGGGATGACGCCGACGTCCCACATCAGCGTGCCCTTCGGGTGCGCCACCAGGTAGCACGGCACCGGCATGCGCGTCTCGCCGGTTTCGGCCGGCGTGACGTGATAGCGGGCGACGCCTTCGGCGGTCATGGTCAGCATCCCGCAGTCGAGGACGTAGAGCCGCGCCGATGGAGGCGGCGACGCCTTCGGTGCCGGCCCCTGGGCGCCGAGGGTGGCGGCGACTCCGGCGATCAGGATGACGATGGCGCTTTGCCGCATGGCCCTCCTCGTGACGAGCAACCTTAGAAGGGGCGGGCGCCGATTGCAAGCCTCAGCGGGCGGTGTAGCCGGCCCGTGCGCGGACCGTCGCCCCGCGGCGGCCCTTGACCCGTACTTCGAGCCGGTGCCACCCGGCGCCGGTCACGCCTTGTGGGGAGTAGCTGAGGAGATAGCGGTGGCGGAACTCCTCGAGGATGGTGAGAAGCCGCGCCGAGAGCTCGCGCAACGACTCCACTTCGATTGCCGAGCCGCCGGTCTGATCGGCCAGATCGCGCAGGAACGGCGCCGACCCCGACCCGCGCGCCGAGAGCGCGTAGACCACCGCGTCGGTGCGCTTGGCGGCGTCGAGCACCTGCGACGGCGACAGCCAGCTGGCGGTGTCGACGCCGTCGCTGAACACCACCACCAAGGTTCGCGCCGCGTCGCGCGCCCCGATCAGCAGTCCCGCATAGGTGCCGTCGAAGAGCGCCGTCTCGCCACGCGGTTCCACGCCGGCGAGGGCGTCGCCGACGGCGCGCATGTCGCGGGTGAGCGGCTGCTGCAGCTGGACCCGATGGCTGAAGGTGAGGAGCGCGGCCTGATCGCGCGTGGTCAGGCCGCCCAGCACCGCCGGCGCCGCCGCGTGCAGCTGCTCGAGCCGCTCGCCCTTGACGCTCGCGCTCAGGTCGAACACGAGCACGACGTCGAGCGGCAGCGTCTCGAAGCTCACGAGGTCCAGCGATTGCCGCACGCCGTTGTCCACGACCTCGAAATCGGCGGCGGTGAGCCCGGTGACGTGCCGGCCGCGCTCGGTCACGAGCGCGTCCACGCGCACCGCCTCGAGACGGCTCGAGAAGGTCGGCTGCTGCCCGGCCGGAGCGGCACCGCACGCCACCGCCAGCGCCACCGCGCACGCGCCGGCCCGCTTCACCCTCATCGCGGCAGCGCCTCGCCCACCCGAGCCGCCAGATCGGCTTTCGATATCTCGAAGACACGCCCCGCCGACACCGCATAGGTCCACCAGGGGTCACCGCCCGGGTCGTCGGTGTCGCGCAGCGCGAAAACCCGCGCCAGCGCGGTCGCCGCGCCGTCGAGATCGCCGCGGGCGTGGGCCAGCTGGCTCAACGCCAGCAGCGGGGACTGGGCCGCCGGCGAGAGGCGGGACGCCGCGTCGAACGCGGCTCGCGCCGCCGCGTCGTCGCCAAGCGCCGCGGCCGAACGGCCGATGAAGAGACGTGCGTAGTATTCGAGCAACGGATTCTTCCACTCCGTCACCTGGCGCAACTCGGTCAGCGCCTCCTTGTGCCTGCCGAGACGCGCGAGCACGTTGCCGCGACGCAGGTGCGCTTCGTCGAGGTCGGGCCTGGCCTCGGCGACACGTCTGAGCAGGTCCTCCGCCAGCCCCAGTTCGGTGCGCGCCGATCCTCACGGCCGGGGTGGCGTCGCGCGGCAGGTCGGCCGCACGCAGCGGCTCCTGCACGGCCGGCGAGGCCAGCGTTTCGTGAAAGGCGCCGGCGAGAAGCAGGAGTTCCGGATCCGAAGGAAAGAGCTCGAGGCCGCGGGCGACGATGCCCGGGTGCAGTTGCATCGTCCCCAGCATGAACAAGGTCGCCGTCCGGTACCAGCGCCGCACCCAGTCGTCGCGCCGGGCCTCGGCCTGATGTCGCGCGTCTTGTCCGGCCACACCCGGTCCAGCAGGAATTGCCCGGTGTCCCAATGGCCCGCGGCGTCCACGGTGGCGAGCAGCTGGCCGTCCGAGAACTGGAAGAGGAGGAGCTGGTGCGGTTCCGGCTGCTGCTGGCGGCGTCCACGCCCGACCCGAGCACGATGACGTCCATGTGCAGCAGCGCGCCGCGGCGCAGCACGGCGGTTTCACCGATCGCGCCGAACCGCCTCGAGACCGTCCAGCAGCCGACGAACCTCGCCGGGCTGTAGAACACCTGGACCGGTCTGCGGGTGGTGCCGGAGGGCCGCATGAAGATGCGGGTGGAAGTCGCAGCAGGCTGAGCGCGGAATAGACGCTGACGGTAAGCTCGCTAAGGTCGGTCGAGCTCCATCCCCTGAAGGTGCCGAGGGCGTCGTCGGCCCGCCCCGGCACGTGGCGCTCGACGGCCGTGGTCCATTGTTCCAGGCGATCGAGACGCGAGGCGCGCCGGTCCTCGGCAGGCGCCGGCGACGGCGTCTGCGCGAACACCGCGCGCGGCAGCAGCACCGCCAGACACACG
>CAVSWX010000030.1:0-88365 GCA_963731785.1 uncultured Acidobacteriota bacterium | reverse complement strand
TCCGCTCATGCGCGCAGGCGGCGCCAGCCCGCCACATGCGAGTGCCGGACGTCGTCGGGCACCGGCGCCGCACCGTGCGGCGGAACCGCCGGCATGGTTTCGGCGCGCGGCGGCACCGGATGCAGCCGAGTACCACGCTTCGACGCTGCCCCACACGCGGGACACGTCGTCCGCCGACGCGTCGCGCCGGCAACACCGAGAACACGTAGCGCGACCCGAGCTCGAAGGCGCGGCGGGCGTGATCGCGGACGCGGCCGGCGGTCATCAGCAGCCGACGCCGAGATCGACGGTGAGATCGAGCCGCGGCGGCGCGAAGCGCCCGACCTCTGAATCCGGCACGAACACGAAGTCCACGGTCTCCCACTGCTCCCAGGTCGCGTCAGGCGAGGCCGCGTCGAAGAACCGGCAGCGCGCCTCGGGCAGCGCGGTCGCGAGGTAGACCGCCGAGACCAGGAACAGTTCGGGCGGCGCGGTGATCACATAGGTGACGTTGGGACACACGCGCGTGAACTGATAGGCGAATCCTCCCCACCCGCCGCCACTCTCCCACACCAGGCGGCGCGGCCCGCTCGTGCCGTCCGGAACGCGCGGCAGCACGGCGGCGTCGTCGAGCGCGACCAGCGCGTTGAAGAACATCAGCGTGTCTTCGTTGAACAGCTGTCCGTCGCGGCGATAGCCAAACCCGCCGAGCAGCCGGCGACTCCTCGACGAACAGCGCGTCGCCGACCTGCTGACGCAACACCCGGTAGCCCTGCTTGAGCCGCAGCATCAGATTCCGGCGACGGCGGCGCGTAGTCGTCGGCGCGCACGCCGGAGATCGGCGCGCACGCCCGGCGCAGCGAGCCGATCGTGTCGGGGCCGGCGTCCCAGAGCGGAGCCAGCTGCGCGAGCCGTTGCACCTCGGCGGGCGAGCGCTCGACGTCGGCGCCGCCGGTGTCACGCATGCGCGCGGCGCGCGCCCGCACGTCGCGATAGATCTCGAAGGCACGGGCCGCGGTCGCCGCCGTGGCCAGCCGCTCCGTCTCGAGCCGCGCCGCCTCGGCCTGCCGGCGCTCGGCGCGCTCCGCTTCCTCGCGCTGTTTCGCCGCCTTGACCTCGACGCGCCGCGCCACGAGCGCGGCCTTGCGCTCGCGCCGATGCTGCTCCTGCCGGGCCGCATCCTCGGACTGCATCACGCGGCTCGAAAGACGAGGGCCTGCCCCGAGAGCAGGTGCACCATCGTGAACTCGCGATGCGCGGCCACGAATTCGTCGACCGCCGCCTTGGCGCCGGGGCAGGTGGTGAAGCCGTAGTCGTCCACGATCAGCAGCGCACCGGGCGCGAGGCGCGGCGCAAAGAAGCGCAGGCAGAACTCGGTGGGCGGGTACACGTCCACGTCGACGTGAACCAGGGCGAAGGCCGGCACGCCGGCAAGACGCGCCGGCGCCGTCTCCATGATGTCGCCCACGACCAGCTCGATGTTGGGATAACCGGCCAGATATTCCCCCACCCGCGCCGCCGACGTGTCGAGGAACTTGCCGCGCGTCCGATGCCGGATATCGTCGCGGGCATCGTCGGTACGGGCGTGGCCGCTGAACGTGTCGCAGACGTAGAAGTGCGGCGCCTGTCCGCGCGCGCGAAAGCTCTCGGCGATGAACTTCGCGGAGCCGCCCTGATACGCGCCCACCTCGACGACCGGCAGGCCGTCCGGCGCGCGCTGCACCGCCTGCCAGAGCGTGTAGAGCCGGTCGTCGTGCATGCCGGCCCGTCCCTCGGCGCGCACGCGAGCCGCAATCTCGCCAAAGCCGGGCAGCGTGGAGATATCGATCTTCTTCCGCGCGCCGCTGAAGTAATAGCTGGCCAGGAGCTCGGCGTGACGCCGTTCGAGATCGTCGTAGGCCGTTTTCAGGGCCCGATAGCGATCGGCGTCTCGCGCTGCGTGTCCGCCAGCGGCCGGCGTCATCGCGTCTCCCTCGACTGCCCGCTCGAGCGGCGCAGCACGCTGCGCATCCTCACGCGTCGGCGGCGCCGTCTGCTTCGGAGCCGCAAGCGTGCGGCGCCGGGGCGCGAACGCGGCAGTCGTCATCAGCGCGGCGGTGGCCCTCACCCGTGAGAGCGCCGACAGGCGCGGCCGCGGCGCCACCGGCGGGCGCGCCAGCAGCCACCGCTCCAGCTCTTCCACGATCGCCACGGCCGTGGATCGGCTCACGCCATTTGGCCGCAGCGCGCCCTGCGCCAGCGCCGCCTCTACCGCCGCCGCGCCCATCCGGCTTGCGGCGGCAGGGATTCCGCGCGCCTGCGCAGCCCGGGCGAGATCGAGATGCGCCACCCAGCTGTCCAGCGCTAATCCGGGATCGAGCGCCGGGAGCAGCACGACCGCGTCCGGGCCCTCGCGGTCGATGACACGCCTGGCCGCACGCGACGGTGCGAGCGAACGATCGAGGACGTCGTGCCTCAGGCGCACTCGTGCACTGGCCGGGGAGCCCCGCCAGCTCTTCCAGGCCGCGGACGTACCACGGCAGCGTGCACGCCATCGACGCGCCTGCGCCACCGCACCTCGTCCGGCGACTCGGCGCCCGCCAGTTCCGGCAGGCGCAGCCCGAGAGCCGCCACCGCGCGCTCTGACGCGCTCGGCACGTGCGCGCTGAGACGGCCCGCCACCCACACCCCCTGCAGATTGCCGATCTCTGAAGCGAGTGCCGTTTCATCGATGTTTGAAACCAGAGCGACGCGATGCCCGCGTTCCACCAGCACTTCGGCGAGCGCGAGCCAGTGCGCCAACCCGCCGTGCGGCAGCGCCAGCAGAACGAGGCGGCCACTGCTCGCAACACGCGGCACCGGCGGCGATGGCGGCCAGGGCCACGCGGCGGCCCAGGCGGCCAGCGTACGGCGTGGCCGCGGCAGCACCACCTCGGCGACCGGACGAGGCTCGACCGCCCGCACCACGCGGCCGAGCAGGAACCCCGGTTCGATCTCGTCGCCGTGCGGCCGGACGAGCCCACGCGCGAGCGCGAGTCCGGCGCGCGCATCGCCGCCGTGCCAAACAGACGACGCCAGCAGGCCGATCGAGTCCTGAATCGAAGCCGCGGTCCACGGCCACTCGGTCTGCGCGCGCAGCGCCGCCGCCAACGCCGTCATCTCGCGGTCGGCCGTCCGGTCCAGGCGATCACCGGCACGGCCCGCGCGAGCCCTTCCAGCGCCAGCGACGCCTCGCCCGCGATCACCGCGTCCGCGTTCGCCAGCGCGTCGTGCAGACGCCCCGGCCGCTTCGTCCTGATCGACGAGATCGTCGCCCGTGCGAATCACCGCGCGCGGCGCCCGGCAGCCGAAGATCGGGACTCGGCTCGCCTCGGCGTCCGCGACGACCACCGCGGCCGCATGACGCACGGCGGGGTCCGTCGACGCGGCGCCTCGCCGCCTCCCACGCCGCGAACCAGCGCTCCACCGCAGCCCCATCGTCAGCCGGCGGGTGCACCACCACGAGCCGGCGTGCGCCGTCGAGCGCAGTCGACGCCAGAGTACGTCGTCGCGCGACGGGCTCGCGCGCGTTTCGAGCACGTCGGTCCACAACTGCGCGCCGACCAGCGCGGTACGGCGCACCGGAAACCCCGAGTTCCACCGCCTCCCGCCGCTGCGCGCGATTCCACACCGCCACGCAGTCGGGCACGTCGAGCGTCGAGGTTGCCGCGCGCGACGTCATCGGCGTCGAGCGCCAGGTAGATCGATGGCACGCCCAGCTGCCGCGCGGCGCGGAGGTAGTCGCGATGCGCGCCGCGCCGCAGACGGCACACCACGAGGACGTCGGGCGCCTGCCGCTCGAGTAGCCCGACCGCCGCGCGCGAGGGCGGAATCGCCGCGTCCATCGCCTGCAGCGTCGATGCCCATGCAGACGCCGGCGACGCTCGAGCCGCTGCCGCAGTACGGCCGACAACGTCTGCCACCTGTCGTCCTCGGGGTTCGGGAGCCGACGCACCGTGAGCCCGTGGTACGCGCCGTCGAACGTGGCGCGGTTCGGCGGATCGTGCTGCACGCCGACGAACACCTGCCGCTTGCGGGCGGACGAGATAGCCGAGCGAACCCGCGATCTGGCGGATGCGCCTCCGCGTCGGGCACCACGACCATCACCCGCGCGGCCATCGGCGTTTCCGTAGACCCGCGCTCCGCAACGGATGCACTCATGCGGTTCGCGGCCCCCGCGGCGGATCGATCACGCTGGGTTTCTCCGCCCGCCGGCCGGCCTTGCGCGCCGCCCTGCGCTCGGCCCGCTCCGCGCATCTGCTTTCGCTGTCTTCCGCGGGCGCGCGCTCGCTCAGCACCGCCTCCCGCCGGCTCGCCTTCTCCGTGGCGGCTTTGCGCGCCGCCTTGTCGGGCACATCGCCGCCGAGCCACGCTCGAGCATCCTGGCGATCCACGGCAGCAGCCGCCGCGTCAGCGCGACGCCAGACGGCGACAAGCGCGGCACGCGGTCGCCGATCTCGGCCATCCGCGCAACGCCCGCCGTCAACACGTCGGCGTTCCGCCGGCTCGCGCGAGACCCGCATATTCGATGACCCGAAAGCCGGCAGCGCGTAGCGCGCCAGCGCGTCGCGCCGCTGCGACGCCGACGCCGTCAGCACCCATGCCGGACGCCCCGTCGTCCACCGCGTGGCCACGCGCACGCCCCGAGGACGACGCCGTCCTAGGCGATCTGCCGCGCGTTGGCGTCGGTCGCGCCGATGACGAGGAGAGTCATCGGGCCGGACACCGGCGCGCCCGAGGCGTCGAAGAAATCAGCGGTGAGCCCCATCGCCGCACACGTCCCGCGAATCTCATCGACGTAGTTGGGATTCATCACCACCACGGCGGTGCGCCGCGCTCCGCCGTTCGCCACCCGGGCCAATGCCGCCGGCGGTTCGATCGCGCGGCCGCTGAGCGGGACGAAGCACCCCTGCTTGTTCGGGTTGATGTCCACCGAGACGTCGATGAGCGTGCACTGCGGGTCGACCAGCAGCGAGTAGACGATCCCCTTGGTGGCCATCCCCCACACCGCCACCGCGGCTCCCCCCGGCCTTGACCGCGGCCAGACGCTGCCGGGCCGCGTCGATGTCGGCGCGCTCCTTCGCCGCGTACGCCGTGAGCGACGGCACCCAGGCCGCATCCTGCCCGGCCGGAGCGTCGCCTGCCCGCCGGCGGCCCGGCCCTCAATCCAGCGATACTGCGACCCGAACGCGGCGCGGCTGTCGAGCGGCTCGAAGCCGGCGCGCGCGAACACGGTCCGCAGGCTCGACTCGCGGAAATAGTTGCAGTGCTCGTAGCAGAAATCCCAGAACGCGCCGTGGCGCACGATCCAGTCCAGGTCCGGCACTTCGGCAAAGAGCGGCACGCCCGGCGCGATCGCCGATCGCGTCGCGCAGCGCGCGCACGAATGCCACCGGATCCGGCATGTGCTCGAGCACGTGCCGGCACACGAAGAGCGACGGCGCCGCCTCGAGCTGCGAGGCGTCGAAGACGCCCTTGACCAACCGCACCCGGCCACCGGCGTGCACCTCGTCACCCGGCAACGCCGGGTCCACGCCGAGAGCACGGCACTCCGGCCACACCCGCGCCAGCGCCTTCAGGAACGTGCCGTCGCCGCAACCGATGTCCACCACGTAGCCGCGCGCGAGGTCGTATTTGCTGCCCGAGGTACTCGGCGATCTCGTCGTAGTAGCGCGCCATCACCGCCGACGGCACCGCGTTGTCGTAGCTGTCGTCGTAGAGTGAGACGGCCTTCGTCGAACGCCGCGTTCCACGCGTAGCCGCACGCCGCGCAGGCGGCCAGCGCGAAGGCGCCCTCGGTGGCCGCACGGGCGTGTTCGCGGGTGCGGTGCACCATGTTCTGCATCGCCGGCAGGCGGTCGCGGGTCACCGTGGTGACCGGCCCGGCCGCGCCGCACACGTGGCAATGCGTCACGCCTGCTCCCAGACGCCGAACCACTGCCGGTACCAGGCCACGGTTTCCGCCAGCCCCTCCGCCAGCGTGAACGACGGGCGCCATCCGAGCAGCCGGTGGGCCTTGTCCGACGAGAGCCACTGCTCGCGGATCTCGGCCGTCGCCGTGTTGCGGATGTCGGGCGTCAGCGCGGTGAGGCCGGTCAGCCGCTGCAGGTCGGCCACGATCTCGAGCACCGTGCGCTTCGCATCGCCGCTGAAATTCACCGCCTCCCCCGCCATGCGGCCGGCGTGCAGCGCCTCGCCGAGGGCGAGATAGGCCGAGGCAGCATCCTTGACGTAGAGGTAGTCGCGAACGTATTGGCCGTCGCTGCGGATGATCGGACGTTCGCCGCGGAAGAGCGACTGGAGTGTGCCCGGCACGATCCGGCTCCAATTGAGATCGCCGCCGCCGTAGATGTTGCCGCAGCGCGCGATGGCGACCGGCAGGCCGTAGGTGACGTGGTAGGTGTTCGCGATCAGATCGACGCACGCCTTCGACACGTCGTAGGGGTGCTGCGCCCGCAGCGGCGTCTCCTCGGTGTACGGCAGCTGGGTGGCCGTGCCGTAGACCTTGTCGCTCGAGGCGACGACGACCGCCTTCACGACCGCGGCGTGGACGCGGCACGCCTCGAGCAGATGGTAGGTGCCGCGGATGTTGGCCTCGAAAGTCGGCACCGGCGACCGCTTCGCCGGGCCGACGAGCGTCTGCGCGCCCAGGTGGATGACGGTGTCCACCTCCCACACGCCCACCGCTCGCTCGACCGCCGCCGCATCCTCGAGCGCGCCGTAGACCAGCTTGATGCGATCGATGTCGCCGCTGCGCACGAGCTCGGACTGCGGATCGCGATCGACGACCAGCGCGACGACGGTGGCACCGCGCGCGAGCAGCGCGTTCACCGCCCACGAGCCGACGATCCCCGTGGCGCCGGTGACGAGCACGCGCCGCCCGGACCAGGAAGGCGCCGTGACTCATCGCGTCCTCCGCAGATAGGCCTGCGGCCAATGGGTCACGTTGTCCGTGAGCGCGCTCTCGTTGAAGGGCCACGCCGGCTGCTCGAGCCCGAACTCGGGGTGGGTCTTCAGGAAATCGTGGACCGCCGACACCGGGTTGTCGGCCGCCCACTCCGGTTTCCCGCGCGGCGCGTCGGCCACTTCGAGCATCACGCCGTCGGTCGCCACGAGGTACGAGCCGGGCGTGACGAACGGGGCATAGACCTCGAGCTCCGCGCGCACGTGCGCGCGAGAGTGGTTCGAGTCGAGGAGGACGAGCACCGAGCGCGCGCCGGCGACTTCGGCGCGCACGCGTTCCACGATCGCGGCATCGGTCGAGCCGCCCTCGATCATCGTGATCGACGAGGCGAGCGGGTGCGCCTCGATCGCCTGGCGGTTGTGCGGCCGGATCTCCACGTCCACGCCGACGACGCGGCCGTGGCCCATGGCCTTGCACAGGCTGGCGTAGTAGATCAGCGACCCGCCGTGCGCGATGCCGGTCTCCACGATGACGTCGGGCTGCGTGGCGTGAATCACTTCCTGGATCCGCACCATGTCGTCGGGCAGCTGGATGATGGGCCGTCCCATCCAGCTGAAGGTGTAGGTGTACTTCTGGTTCCACCCCACCTTGAGCCAGAGCCGCGACAGCAGCTCGAAGCCTTCCTTGGAGTAGAGCGGCACCCGCGACTCGGCGCCGTCGCCCTGGGCGACGATCACGCCGGCCGTGGTGTCGACCGTATACGTCATGCACACACCGTCATCGCTGCACCCGTCATGTCAGCACCGGATCGGAATCGGCCTTCCACCACTCGGTCCACCAGCCGGCGCTGTCGGCCAGGCCGGCGGACAGCGAATAGCGCGGCGCGAACCCGACGGCCCGCCGGAGCCGCGTCGCATCGGCCACGAGCATCGGCGCCGGATCGACGGCGGCCGCGGCCGGCACGAGCGCGATCGGCTGGCCCACGCAGCGGGCCACCTCGCGCGCCAGATCACCGAGCGTCACCGCCTCGCCGGACGCGATGTTCACGGCGCCGGTGACATCCGACCCGAGGAGCGCCGCCAGCGCGCCACCGGTGTCGGCCACGTGCAGGTAGTCACGGCGCTGGGCCGGGAAGCGCATCGCAAACGGCGTCCGGGTGACGCCGGCGCGTATCAGCTGCGGCACCAGCCGCCCGGGCGCCTCGTGCGGCCCGTGGAGGTTGAACACGCGCCCCCACGCGAAGGCCACACCGGCCTGGGCGGACCACGCCGTCAGCATCGTGTGCACGGCGCTCTTGCACGCCGCATAGAGCGTGGCCGGCGCCAGCGGGGTGGTGTCCTCCCGGCACGGCGCCATCGCGGGCCCATACTCGGCCGAGGTGCCGACGCCGACGATCCGCTCGCCGCCGCCGGCACGAAAGGCCTCGACCAGGTGCAGCGTGCTCGCCACCCATCGCAGGTTCTCCAGCGAGCGCAGATAGTCGGCCGGCTCGACGTACCAGGCCGCGTGCAACAGGTGGGACGGCCGCACGTCCGCCAGCAGCTGGCGTATCGCCGCGGCGTCGTGCAGATCGGCACGGTGCCAGATGACGCCGTCGCCGCGCACGGCCGGCGCCTCGCGGTGGGTGACCGCATGGACTTCGTGGCCCGCGTCGCGGAGCGCGGCCACGGCCCACCGCCCGATGAAGCCGGTCCCGCCGGTCACGAGCGCGCGGCGCAGGCTCATCGCGCCAGCCGCCCCCACGATCGGTCCTGCTCCGACACCACCTCCGGCGACAGCGGCCACGCGATGCCCAGCGTCGGGTCATCCCATCGGATGCCGGCCGCGGCGTCGCGGACGTAGTAGGCGCCAAGGTGATAGAGCACCGTCGTGTCGTCGGCCAGCGTCTCGAAGCCGTGCGCCACGCCTTCGGGCAGGAACACGCAGACGCGGTTGTCTTCGGTCAGCTCCACGCTCTCCCAGGTGCCGAAGGCCGGTGAGTCGGGGCGGACGTCGGCAATCACGTCCCACATCGCGCCGCGAATGCAGGTGACGAGCTTGGCGTCAGCGTGGGGCGCCTGCTGATAGTGCAGACCGCGGAGGGTCGCCCGGCGCCGGTTGTGCGACAGGGCGCTGCGGACGAAGCCGCCCTTCCATCCATGACCGGCGAGCTCGCGCTGCTGGAACAGCTCCGCGAACGTGCCGCGCTCGTCGGCCGCCACCGGCGGCTCGATGACCAGCATGCCGGGTATACGCGTAGTCCGGACGGTCACTCGATCCGCACCTCGGGCACGGCGACGATGAATCGGCCGCCGCCGCGCCGATACGGGTCTTCCTGCCGCATCACCTCGTCCTTCAGGTTCCAGACGAAGAGCACGACGTAGTCGGGGCGCCGTCCGGCGATCGCCTCCGGCCCGACGATCGGAATGCCGCAGCCGGGCATGCGGCGCCCCTGCTTGTGCGGGCTGCGGTCGGCCACGAAGGCGACGTCGGTTGCGGTGAGGCCGCAGTAGTTCAAGAGGATGGTGGCCTTCGCCGCGGCGCCGTACCCACCAATCGTGGCGCCCTCCCGGCGCAGACGTCTGACCGTCTCGACCAGATCGGTACGGATCTGTTCGACGGCGCGGCGGAACCCGGCGTAATACGCCGGCGTCGTCAGGCCGAGCGCGGCCTCCTCCCGCAGCAGCGCTTCGGCCGTGGGACCGTGGCCGGCGCCGCGCCCGAGGAAAAGCCGCAAGGACCCGCCATGCACCGGCACGCGGTCCACACGCTGCACGACGAGCCCGTGCCGCGCGGCGGCCGCCGCCACCGCCGACACCGAGAAGTAGAACAGGTGCTCGTGATAGATGGTGTCGAACTCGGTCTTCTCGACCATGTCGCGGACGTAGGGCACCTCGATCACCGCCACGCCAGACGGCTTGAGCAGCGCCGCCAGGCCCGCCAGGAAACCGTTGAAGTCCGGCACATGGGCCATGACGTTCAGGCCGAGAATCACGTCGGCCTGCGTCCCTTCTGCCGCCAGCCGGCGCCCGAGGTCGCGCCCGAACCACTCGACGAGCGTCGGGATGCTGCGGGTGTCGCGTGCCACCGCCGCAACGTTGACGGCCGGCTCGATGCCGAGCACGGGCACACCCGCGGCAGCGAAGTACTGGAGCAGATAGCCGTCGTTGCTCGCGACCTCCATGACCAGGCTGCCGGCGCCGAGGCCGCGCTCCCGGACGAGCGACTGCGCCAGCGTCTCGGCATGCTTCAGCATCGACGCCGAGTACGAGGAGAAGTAGAGATAGTCCGAGAACATCGCCGCCGGCGGTACGACGTGGCGGAGCTGCACCAGCCCGCACGCGGGGCACAACGCCAGGTCGAGCGGAAAGCGAGGCTCGTCGAGCGGGATCGGTGAGCGCGGGATACGCGTTGGCGAGCGGCAACGCGCCGAGCGACAGCACGTCGGAGAGACGGTCGCGACCGCAGGACAGGCACGCCGTGCTGCGTAGCCACCGCGTCCCCTGCGACGCTCACCGCCAGCTCTTCCACGCCGCCCTGCCGCTCTGCCACAGACCTTCGAGGTGGTCGCGCTCCCGCAGCGTGTCCATGCACTGCCAGAACCCCTGGTGACGGAAGGCGCCGAGGCGGCCGTCCATCGCGATCCGCTCGAGCACCTCCTTCTCCAGGCTGTCGGTGGCGTGGCTCGTGTAGTCGAACACGCCCGGCTCGAGCACCATGAACCCACCGTTGATCCAGCCTTCGCCGATCTGCGGCTTCTCGATGAACTCGCTCACCCGTTCGCCGTCGAACGCCAGACCGCCAAAGCGCGACGGCGGACGGACGGCGGTAATGGTGGCGAGGCAGCCGGATCGGCGGTGCGCATCGAGCAGCCCGCCAAGGTCGACGTCGGACACGCCGTCGCCATAGGTCAGGAAGAACGGCCCGTCGCGCAGGAAGCTCGCGAGCCGGTGCAGACGTCCGCCGGTGCCGGTTTCGAGACCGGTCTCGACGAGGTGCACCTTCCAGTCGTCGGCCACGTCGCCGCCGTCGTGGACGCTCGTCGCGCCGTTGGCGAGGTCCACGGTGAGCGACGCGCTCAGCATGCGGTAGTTGAGGAAGAACTCCTTGACGA
Source organism: uncultured Acidobacteriota bacterium (assembly GCA_963731785.1). Lineage (GTDB taxonomy): Bacteria > Acidobacteriota > Vicinamibacteria > Vicinamibacterales > UBA2999 > DASYRM01. The sequence continues at coordinate 77,371 of CAVSWX010000030.1, read as the reverse complement.
CGTAGCCCTTGTAGCCGAGCGCGATGCACGAACTCCGTGTGTCCGTGGCGGGCGAAGTGCTTCATGATGTGCCAGAGGATCGGCCGCTCACCGATCTGCACCATCGGCTTCGGCACCACCTCGGTGAGCTCCGCGAGCCGGCTGCCGCGGCCGCCTGCCAGGATCACGACCTTCATCGCTGCGGCATCCCTGCGCGCTCCTGCTCCGTCACGGCCAGCTTGCGCGTCCCGGCCGGACGGTGTTTCGGTTTCATCCGCGCCGGCTCGACGTCGGCGATCGGCGGCATCTCGAGCGGCTCGGCCGCTGCCAGCGCTTCCTGCTCCGGAAACGGGTGCGCCGCGGCCCACGCCATGGCGTCGAACACGGTATCGAACTGCGGCGTGGCGCCTCGGCTCGTCGTCCTCGGCCTCGCGCTCACCGGTGGCGCGATCCCGATCCGCGGTGTGCGGCGGCAACGTCGTCGCCGCTCGCACGTAGATGTGCCGCGTGCGCACGGCCCGCTGGACCTCCGCCGGATCTCCAGGCTCAGCCCCTCGAGCAGCTCGTCGTAATCCTCGAACCGGTCGGCCCCGGCGCGCGCCGACCGCTCGTAATCGGTGATGCAGCCCAGGTAGTACTGCACGCGATCCACCTCGAGCCCCGCGAAGCGATCCGGAAGGCGCGTCCTTCAGCCGCATCAGATCGTTCAACACCAGCGCCGACGTGAAGCAGGCGCGGGTCGGCATCCGATCCACCAGGTCCTGCCACGTCATGCCGAGGTCGCGCATGAAGCGGTCCGCGAGCGCGCCACGACGGCGGAAGGACGAGCCGTTCCCGCTGCCGCAGCTGAGGAAGAGCGCCTCATCGAGCAGCACGATGCGATCGGTGTGCGCCAGCATCAGGTAACCGGACGTGTAGTCTGGGCACACCGGCGGGCAGATGCGGCCGACGGCGGAGGCGCGGATGCGCTCGATGACGTCGCGAGAGCAGACCGACGTCATCAACTTCGGCAGCCGCTTCGACGTGTGCTTCGGGTGACCGTGCACGAAGTACTCGAGCAGCCGGCGGCTCTCGACGTGCCACGCCTGCCCCGACCGCACGCGGCGGCGGAAGTCGCGCCGGCTCGGCCCGCGGCCGTAGGAGTCGCCGAACCAGGCGACGAGCGGCACGCCCTTGTCTTCGATCTCGCGCCGCGCTCGCGCGAGCGCGTGGGGCAGGAACACCGATCGGTCGGTGAGGATGCCGACGTACTCGCCGCGGGCCTCGCTCGACTGCGCGCTCCCAGTTGTCGGGCATCGACAGCCGGCCGTTCGTCCGGACGTAGACGATTCGGCCGTCGCCGAACCCGCGCACGGCCTGGGCGGTCGCCTCCGCCTCGGCGTCGTCGCTGTTGTCGCAGACGACGATTCTCGAAATCCCGGATCGGTCTGCCCCAGCACGCTGCGCACCGCCTGGCACACCTGGGCGGGTCGGTTCTTCGACGGAATCGCCACCGAGAAGAACGGCCGCGTGCTCATCGGCCGATGCCCTCGGACGCCAGCGTCAGCCCCGGCACGAGATCGACGGCGGCGGGCGCGCTCCCCCCCGCCGCTGGCAGCGCCGCGCGCTCGATCACGTCGGCGACGATCGCCGACACTGGACGGTCGAGGCCGCACGGTCGCAGGAACCAGCGCGTGAACTCCCGGCGCCCCTCCTTCTTCTCGTCCGCGCCGGCGAGAATCCGCGCGACGCGCCCGGCGACTTCGGCGGCATCGCGCGACACCTCGAGGAAGTCCCCCTTGAGCAGATGGCGGAAGTGGCCGGTACGCGCCTGTGACGCCCAGAATTCGTCGGCCACGATGGTCAGGCACGGGCGGTCGACCACCACCGCCTCGAGAAACGCCGTGGTGTTGAGACCGAACACGCAGGCGGCGTGCGCGAGCTGGTTGCAGTAGTCCTGCCACGACTTCGGCGAGTCGGCCTGGTCGCCGAGCCGCGGGTACACCGCGACCCCCGGGTGTGCATACTCCGCCCACGGGTCGGGATTGGTCGGGTGCGGCCGCACCACCAGCGTCGGCGCGCCTTCGGGGAAACGGTGCGCCAGCGCGTCGGCCAGGCGCGTCACGAGATCCACTTCCGAGGCAATCAGCGTGCGCGAGCTGCAGAGGAAGACCACGTACGGCCGATCCGGGGCGCAGCCCATCTCCTGCCGCATGGCCTCGGCGGCGACGGTGGGCCGCATCGTGAAGAAGCGATCGACGTGGGGGGCGCCGGTGACGCGAATCGCGCGCGCCGGCAGATCGTGGAGTTCCACGGCTTCCTGGGCCAGCGGCTCGTTCCACACGATGTAGATGTCCGGCACGACGTGCACGGTGCCCTTGCTGGTGAGGTTGTCCCAGCTGTTCACGTAGCCGATCGTCGGGATGCCCAGGCTGCGGGCCGCGCGAAAGTAGTCGGCCTCGATCGGCGTCTTGGGCCAGATCGTCGGCGCCACCAGCAGCACGTGCGGATCGATTTCGCGCAGCAACGCGACCAGGGTTGGGCTGGCCGGCCCGGCCTCTTCGATCCACCGCCAGGTGCGCAGCGCCGCTGGTCGCGCCAGGATCCGCTGCCAGCGTGGCGTGCTGAAGCGCGCCACCAGTGCCGGCCCCATGTCCTTCTCGAGCCCGGCCACGACGCGCTCGGGCGAGGGGTGGTCCTTGCGCAGGTAGATCGCGCGGTTGACCACCTGGCGGCCCAGGCTCAGCAACCGCTGCCAACGCTCCGGCGGCTCGGGACGATAACCGCTCGCCACGCCGGCGATCTCGGACTCGACGGCCTTGAGGCCGCGCCCCATGAAGATCGCTCTCTTCTTCTTGAGTTCGAGACCCGGATCCTCGAGACGCGTTCCGTGCAGGAACGTGACCTGGTGCCCGCGACCGCACAGGTCCCGCATGATCGTGTCGAGATTGCGGAAGAAGTTGACGTGCTGCGCCACCATCAGGATGCGCAGGCCGCTCCCGGACACGGTAGCTGACGGCACGGCGGTCGGGGATTCCATCAATCAGACCGGGGCGATGACGATGTCGCGCTCGCGCGCGACCTCCCACTCGAGCTGCGGCATGACGACGCCAGACCACGACGAGCCGTGGTAGAGCGTCAGCAGGCTCTTGTCGTTGGCGTCGTGTGCGGCGTAGACGCGGAAGACGAGCGCGTGGTCCATCACCAGCGTGCTCTGCTGCCCGTCGTCCACCAGCAGGATGCCGACCTTCACGGTGTAGATGGTGTCGGCGAGCAGGTGGGCAGGGATGCGGACCCGGATGGCGAAGATGCCCGGCTCCTCCACCGTCAGGTCGGCCGGCTGCGGCGTGCGGAAGGCGACCACGCCGCGCGCCATCATCGAAATCACCGCACGCACCGTGATCCCCGGCGTGAGCGCGCTGAACAACACGCGCAGGTGGATGTCCTCGTCGTGCTGGACGGCGCCGATCTCGCGGCCTTCGGACGACAGCAGCCGCACCGACAGGATCTCGCCATGCTCGCTGACGTGGCTGCCCTTCTTGCCGCGCTTGGCGCCGCCGGCCGCCATCGTCCAGGCCGACTGCTCGTAGTGGTTCACGACCGTTTCCGGATCGCCGTCGAGCACCAGGCGGCCGCCGTTGAGCAGGATGACGCGCGTGCACAGCCGCTGAATCGCCGCCATGTCGTGCGAGACGAAGAACACGGTCATGCCCGCGGCGCCGGCCTCTTCGACCCGCTGCAGACACCGTTCCTGGAACGTGAGGTCACCCACCGCCAGGATCTCGTCGGCGAGCAGGACGTCGGGCTGCATGTTGATCGCCATCGAGAACGCCAGCCGCACGTACATGCCGTTCGAGAAGCGCTTCAGCGGCGTGTCGATGAACTCTTCGATCTCGGCAAAGGCGACGATGTCGCCGGTGCGCTGTTCGATGTCGGCGCGCGACAGGCCGTTCCAGGCCATGTACATCGAGATGTTCTCGCGCGCGGTCATCTCGGGCTGCAGTCCGGCGCCGAGCTCGAGCAGCGGCGCCACCGTCCCGTGGCCCACCACCCGGCCCTCGGTCGGAGGCGTCACGCGGGCGAGGACCTTGAGCAGCGTGGTCTTGCCGGCCCCGTTGGGACCGATGACGCCGAGGATGGTGCCGCGTTCGAGCGAGAACGACACGTCCTTCAGCGCCCAGAGCTCACGCGCCGGCCGGAGCGCGTCCTTCCCCTTCTTCGTGAACTTCGCCGCGAGCTGCTGCAACGGCGACGGCGCCTTGTTGGTGCGGTAGCACTTGCCGAGGTTCGAGACGGTGATGCTGGTCATCGCCGAACGCTCAGCTCCGGTCCACCGCCTGGGCCTCGACCCGCGTGAAGTACCACAGGCCCGAGACGAGGACGAGGAGGGTGAGGCCGACGTCCACGAGAAACACCGTGGGATCGAGCGCCTCGATGCCGAGCACGCCCCACTTGAACGCCTGGACGACGCCGGCGAGAGGATTGATGAAGACGATCCAGTGATACTGCGGCGGAATCGCCGACAGCGGGTACATCACCGGCGTCAGCAGTGCCCAGAACTCGAGGATGTAGGCGAGCGTGAAGCGCACGTCGCGGTACTGCGCGTTCATCGGCGAGGTCCACAGGCCGATGCCGAGGCCCAACGTCGCCGCCACCAGTACCGCCCCGATCGCCCACGGCAGCCCCGACCATCCCGCGAGGTAGAGCCGGCCGTCGGTGACGTAGTAGTAGCCGAGGGCGACCGCCATCACCGCCAGCATGATCAGGAAGTTGACGAAGGCGAGCGACATGGTCGCCACGGGCACGATGACCCGCGGGAAGTACATGCGGCCCAGGAACCCGCGGTTCATCTGCAGGCTGCGCGTCGCCCACATCAGGCAGCTGCTGAACAGATCCCACACCGACGAGCCCACGAGGGCGAAGAGGAAATAGGGCACGCCCGGGGCCGCCACGCCGAGCACGCCGCCGAAGACCAGCGTGCGGATCGCGATCGGAAACAGCGGGCGGATGAAGAGCCAGATCGGACCGAGGGCGGTGTTCTGATACAGGCGCTCGATCGAGCGCTTGCCGAAATAGACGAACAGGCGGCGGTAGACCCAGATCTCACGCACCTGGCCGAGCGCGCTGCGGCCGCGCGGTTCGATGACCCACTCTTCGGTGGGCCGCGTCTGCAGGTCGGAGGAGGCCGTGGTCAGCGTCGCCATCACGCGCCCTGACCGGCGGTGCCATTGGCGGCCGGTTGCGCCGCCGACCAGTCCGGCCGCAGCATCAGCACCTTGGTGTCGGGCACGCCGTGCTGTCGCAGCAGCTTGATCGTCCCCGCCGGCCGTTCGAGCACCGCCACCACCATCACGTCGTAGGCCACCTCGCCGTGGCGGTCGATCGGCAGGACCGGGTGACCGAGAAACGGCCGGTCCGATGCGCCGTCGAAGACCGCCACGAGCTCGAGCCCCATCTCGCGGATCAGCAGGAACACGAGCTCGGCCGCATCGCCGGTGCCGTAGACGGCAATGCGGCGCCGCTGCGCCACCGCCTGCACCAGGCTGCGGCGCAGGTGCTGGCGCGCGTCGCGGTAGAAGTCCAGCGAGTACTTCATGAACTCGTAGGTGAGCCGCGCCTTGCGGCATCACGCCCTCGCGGCGTCAGCGAGTACACCAGGCGGTTGGGCGCCACCGTGACGCACTTCACGTAGCCCTTGCGGATCAGTCGCTTGAGATAGAGGTTGGTGAGGCCGAGCGCGATGCCCAGCCGCGTCGGCGAGCGTGCGCTGGGTGATCGTGGACTCCTGCTCGAGCGCCTCGAGCAGCTGCAGATCGCGGCGGGATTCGACGTCCATAGGGCTGCGGGAAGGGGCGCCGGGGAAGGGACCTCCGGCCCGTCGGTCACAGGCCTCGGCCGCGGCGCGCCGGGGCGTTCATGCCGTGAACGTGTCGTTCACAGGATGAACGGCTCGTTCACGGATTGAACATGGGAATTCTTGGTTATTTATCGCGATCTGTCAATCGGGGCCGGGACGGCTTTGGGTAGGATCCGTCGAATTCGGCCGAAAATACCGGGATCGGATTGGACAAGCAGCACGGCGATGCGGCCCTTGGTGCCGGAAGTGACCTCAGGCGATGGGCCGAACGCGGGCCGTGATCGGGGTGACTGTTCAGGCCGACAAAGTGCGTAAACTATTGATGTGTAATGGGATAGAGCTTGACCAGCGTGCATGCGCACCCCGAGGGTCACGCCACCTCCACCTGGCCCGCCGGAGGCTAGCGGCTTCGGGACTTGATCGCGGCCCGGGTCTCGCGATCGATCTCCCGCTTCCGAATGGTCTCGCGCTTGTCGTGCTCCTGCTTGCCCTTCACGAGACCCACCGCCACCTTGAGCCGTCCGCCCTTGAAATACAGCTGGAGCGGCACCAGCGTGAGCCCCTTTTCCTGCACGCTTTCCCGCCAGCTTCATGATTTCGTGCTTGTGCAGCAGCAGCTTCCGCTGCCGGCGTTCCTCGTGGTGCGCGTAGCCGGTGTGGCTGTAGGGGCTGACGTGTACGTTCAGCAGCCACGCTCTCGCCGTTCTCGAGCCGCGCGTAGCTGTCGCGCAGGTTGACCCGGCCCTCACGAATCGCCTTGATCTCGGTACCGAGCAGCACGATGCCCGCCTCGAAGGTGTCGAGGACGTGGAAGTCGTGAGAACGCCTTGCGGTTGTCGGCGACGATTCGCTGCGCCTTCGCGCGCTCGCTGCGTTCGGCGGCCATGGCGTGAACCACTATAGTTCTTTCCCCGGCGATCCTTCGGCGGCGCCGCCATCGCGCTCATCGCGTCGCCGCCCATCCTGGTGACCGCGGTGTTCGCGCGCGTGGTCCTCGACGGATCACCGGCACGCGTCAGCCGCGCGGATCGGCGGTCGCGGCTGCGGTGTTCGCGGGCTGCATCATCCACAGCACCATGCCGGCCAGGCTGGTGACGAGGATGTGGCCGAACAGCAGGAGGGAAATGGCCACCGCCGCCTCGTTGGGCACCCCCAGCGGCGCGAACAGCCACACGTGCAGCTGCTCGCGCACGCCGAGGCCGTTGAGGGAGATCGGCACGTTGCTCAACACGCCGGTCATCGTCACAGCGGTGAACACCGCGACGAGTGGCGGCCGCGCGATGCCGCCGAGTCCATGAACCACAGGTAGACGAGCGAGAGCGCGAGAAAGTAGACGAGCACGAGCCCGGCGCCATAGGCGATGACGCGCCGCTGGCGCAGCAGCAGCGCCATGGAGAGCCGCAGCCGCTGCAGCCTGCTCCCCCAGCGCGATCGCCGTGTGCCCGAACGGCGACAGCCAGCGCTGCGCCCCCCCGGTCCCGACCATCGCCAGGGCAATGACCGCCCAGACCCCGACCGCCACCGCGGTGACGACGAGACGCAGGGCGACGAACCGCGCCGACAGGGCAGGCACGAACCACGCGGCCGCGGCGGCGAACGACGGCCAGGCTGCCGAGACCGAGCATGCGATCGACCACCACCGTCGCGACGATCGTGCGGTAACCGTGCTCGCGGCCCAGGTAGTAGATCTTCGTGGCGTCGCCGCCGATGGTGCTCGGCAGGAAATTGTTGGCGAAGACCCCGATCAGGTACGAGCGGATGGCCGCTCCCAGCGACACGTCCAGCGCCGGCCACCGAGAGCAGCAGCCACCACCGCCAGGCATACAGGATCTGCCCGCCGACGATGACACCCAGGGAGGCGACGTAGTACCAGAGTGGCAGCGTCAGCAGCAGGCGGCCGAGCGCGTGCGTGTCGAGGCCGCGCACCAGCCACGCCAGCAGCGCAATCGACACCGCCGACTGCCCAGCCAGCAGGGCCAGTCGCTTGCTCATGCCGGGCCCACCGGGGCGTGCCTTCGACCGGGAGCGGCGCACCCTGTCCGGCAGTGGCGTCTCGTCACGGCGCTAGTGTCCCCGGTTCAGGGATGCGGTGACAAATCAAAGTCATCCGGACGCCTCGGTCGTTGTACGATTCGGTGCGCATGCGCGGCACGATTCCGTTCAACCGGCCGCTATCTCACCGGCCGCGAGTTCGAGCTACATCCGCGAGGCGGTGGCGGCCGGCCAGCTCGCCGGCAACGGCCAGTTCACCCGCCGCTGCCAGGCGTGGCTGCAGGATCAGCTTGGCGCGCCGAAGGTGCTGCTGACCCACTCGTGCACGGCGGCGCTGGAGATGTGCGCCCTGCTCCTCGACCTCCGTCCCGGAGACGAGGTCATCATGCCCTCGTTCACCTTCGTGTCCACCGCCAACGCGTTCGTGCTGCGCGGCGCGACGCCGGTGTTCGTCGACATTCGCTCCGACACGCTCAATATCGACGAGTCGCTGATCGAGGCCGCGATCACGCCGCGCACCAAAGCGATCGTCGTCGTCCACTACGCGGGCGTCGGCTGCGACATGGCCGACGTGGCGGCCGCGGCGCACGCCGGCACGGGCTGACCGTGATCGAGGATGCGGCCCAGGGGCTGATGGCGTCGTATCAGGGACGGCCGCTCGGCGCGCTCGGCGATCTCGCCGCGTTCAGCTTTCACGAGACCAAGAACATCCAGTGCGGCGAGGGCGGCGCGCTGGTGATGAACGACGCGCGCTGGGCCGAGCGGGCCGAGATCCTCTGGGAGAAGGGCACCGACCGCTCGAAATTCACGCGCGGGCAGGTGGACAAGTACACCTGGGTGGACGTGGGGTCGTCGTTCCTGCCGGGCGAGTTCACGGCGGCGTTCCTCTGGGCCCAACTCGAGGCCGCGGCCGAGATCACCGCGGCGCGGATGGCGCTGTGGCAGTCGTACGCGCAGGCCTGCGGCGAGCTGCGTGGACGCGGGACATCGAGCTCCCTGTCATCCCGCCAGACTGCGCGCACAACGCGCATCTCTTCCGGGTGCTGCTGCCGCGCCACGTGCCGCGCGCCGACGTCCTCGCCAGCCTGAACCGGCGCGGCGATCAACGCCGTGTTCCACTACGTGCCGCTCCACTCGGCGCCCGCCGGGCCGGCTCTACGGGCGCGCCGCCGGCCCGCTGCCGGTCACCGACGACAGCAGCGCCCGGCTGGTCCGTCTGCCGTTATGGGTGGGGATGGGCGACGACGCGCCGCGCGAGGTGGTCGCCGAGCTGGCGGCCGCCGTGTCATCGCACGTCTGAGGTCATCCCGCTCTTCGCGGTGCGGGCCAGCCGACGCTCGCGCCACGCCAGCACCGAACGCGGAGGCGCCACTTCGTAGCCGAGCAGACGCGCCAGATGCCGGATCATCGGCGTGGCGGCCATCCAGCGCGTCTGGCAGCGACACCTGCTGAGCGATGATCGGCACGGAGAACACCTGGTTCACCGCGCGCCGCGGCCGATCCGAGACGTTGGTGCCGGCGCGGTGGAACAGCATCGAGTCGAACACGATGAACGAGCCGGGCTCGGCGGTGACTGGCGTGTCGAGCTCCGCGGCCACCTCCGCCGACGGAAACGCTTCCATGCGATGCGAGCCGGGAATGACGGTCGTGGCGCCGGTTTCGACGCGGAACGGGTCGATGCAGAAGAGCGCGCTCATCGCCAGCGGCCGGCTCGAGACGAAGTGCTGATACGGCAGGTCGCGGTGATACGAGAGCTGCGTGTGCGCCTGCTTCGGCGGGTTGATCACGCCGTTCTGCTGCATCAGCACGACGTAGTCGCCGAGCAGTTCGCGGGCGAGGGCGAGCAGCGCGGGATGCGCGGCGAGCGCGGTGAACGCGTCGTCGTAGACGAGCGGACACCGCGCCGTGAGCGTATCGCCGATGGCAGCCATGCGCTCGGGGCCGCCGAACTCCTCCACCTGGCGCGCCATCACGCGATCCAGACGTTCGCCGAGCTCGGCCACGGCGGCGGCGGAAAGTGCCGCTCGGCAGCACCGCGTAGCCGACGAGGCGGATGCGGCCCGCCAGCGGCGCGGCGGCGGTCCCGTCGGGCGCCTGCTCGACGATGCCGTACCTGGACGCCGTCGCCGTCGGTCGCGCCTACCAGCCACCGTCACCTCCGTCGAGCAAATCGTACCATGCCGCTATGCGGGCGAACCGCGCGCCGTAGACGCTCGACGACGCGCGGCTGATCGAGCGGCCGCACGCCCGACCAGCACAGTCTCGCCGGCGCCGGCCGCGTCGAGCCCGATGATCGGCAGTTCGCCGAAGCGGCCCGCCGCCGCGCCATCGATCATGCACGCGCGCACCCGAGCCCACGTGCGAGGCGCGTAGGCGCGCAGCAGTCCGGCGGCTTCGCCCGCGCCGAAGCAGACCGCGTGCTCGCCCACGCGCTCGAGCAGCCGGGCATCGAGTCGCCTCCAGGCATCGAGATAGCGCGCCCGGTCGCCGGGCGGCACGGCGCCGACGGCCGCGGCGTCACGCCCGCGTCCTTCGGGGCTCGCCGCGCGATGACCGCCTGGAATGGCGCCGAGCGTCGCGGGCGCGGCCCCCGCCGCTTCCACCACCAGCCCGGCTCGGGCGCAGAGCGCATGGAGATGCTCGGGCACGAACGAGAACACGTGGTCCGCGAACAGCAGCTCGAGGTTCGGCCGGCCCCCGTCGGGACAGATGAGGACGAGCAGGCCGCCGGCGGTGAGCGCGCCGCACAGGCCGCGAAGAAAGGCCAGCGGATCGTGCGTGTGCTCGATCACGTTCACCGACACCACGAGATCGGATGCCGCGTCGGCCGGCAGATCGGCCGCCGTGCCCTGCCACAGGTGCAGGCCCGGCGCGGCGCCGTGCGCCACGCTCTCCGCCGACGGATCGCAGCCGGCCAGGTCACGCCGCAGGCCAGCGCTCGCCGAGGGCGAGCAGCAGCGAGCCGTTGCCGCAGCCGACGTCGAGCACGCGCGCCGGCGGACGTGGCACGACGCTCGCAATCCACTCGGCATACTGCGCCTGCCGCGCCCGCTCGCGGATGTCGCCGGGCGCGTGCGCGTAGAGGCCGTAGCCGGCGGTATAGAACGCTCGTCGGCGGCAGCGGGCCCGGCCAGCGGCGCACGAGGCCGCACGCGGCGCAGGCGTGGCGCGCCAGCGGCTCGTGGACGACGCGCCAGTCGCTGGCCATCGACTGCGGCCCCGGATCCGGCAGCGGCATCCATCGCGACGCGCCACAGACCACGCACGGCGAGGTCGGCGGCGGTGCGCTCACGAGCCCGGAGCCCCGCAGGCCGCATGGTAGACTGGCCGCAACACCGCCGAATGCCGCAGCGACGCGTCGCGATCGTTCAATCGAGCTACATTCCCTGGAAAGGCTACTTCGACCTGATCAGGGCGGCGGACGAGTTCATCCTGCTCGACGACGTCCAGTTCACGAAGCGCGACTGGCGCAGCCGCAACCGGATCAAGACCAAGGACGGGCTCGGCTGGCTGACGATTCCGGTCCACACCAAGGGCAAGTACCTGCAGACGATTGCCGAGACGACGGTCTCGGACGCGGAGTGGGCGCGGCGTCACTGGCAGACGATTCGCGGCGCGTATGCGCGGGCGCCGTACTTCGAGGCGTATGCGGGGCCGTTCGAGGCGCTGTATGCGGCGCCGCCGTCGGACCGCCTCAGCGACATCAATCGCGCGTTCATCGGCGCCCTGTGCCAGGCGCTCGGCATCACCACGCGCATCACGTGGTCGTCAGAGTATCACCCCCGCGAAGGACGCAACGAGCGCCTGATCGACCTGTGCGTCAAGGCGGGAGCGACCGAGTATCTGTCCGGACCGGCCGCACGCGACTACATCGACGAGACGGCGTTTGCCGCGGCCGGCGTGTCGGTCGCGTTCGCCGACTACGACGGCTACCCCGAGTACCCGCAGCCCTACCCGCCGTTCGAGCACTTCGTGTCGGCGCTCGACCTGGTGTTCTGCTGCGGCCCGCGCGCCGTGGACTTCATGAAGGACGTCTGCCCGAAGCGCGTGCACGCATGAGCGCGCCGGCGCTGTCGATCGTCACGTCGATGTACCGGTCGGCGCGGTTCCTGCCCGACTTTCACGCGCGCTGCACCGCGGCCGCCCGGGCGCTGAGCGGCGACTACGAGATCATCCTGGTCAACGACGGCTCGCCCGACGACTCGCTCCGAGTCGCCCTCGATCTGCACGAGCGCGATCCGCACGTGCGGGTCATCGATCTGTCGCGGAACTTCGGCCACCACAAGGCGCTCATGACCGGGCTGGCGCACGCGCGCGGCGAGCTGGTCTTCCTCATCGACTGCGACCTCGAGGAAGACCCGGCGTGGCTGTCGCGCTTCCACGACACGATGACGACGAGCGGCGCCGACGTGGTCTACGGCGTGCAGGAGGCGCGCAAGGGCGGCTGGGTCGAGCGCACCGCCGGACAGATCTTCTTCAGCGTCTTCAACCGGATGCTGAGCGCACCCGATTCCCGTGAACGTCGTCACCGCCCGGCTGATGACCAGCCGCTATGTCAAGGCGCTCGTCAGTCATCAGGAGCGGGAGCTGTGCCTGGCCGGCCTGTGGGCCATCACCGGCTTCGAGCAGCAGCCGATCAGCGTGCGCAAGGGCGACCGCGGCGAGTCCACCTACACCGTGCGCAAGCGGATCTCGGCGCTCGCCAACGCCATCACCTCGTTCAGCAACCGCCCGCTGGTCTACATCTTCCAGATCGGGGTCGCGGTGATGGCGCTGTCGGTCGCGGCCGGCGGCGTCCTCCTCTACAAGAGCCTCTCGGGCGAGATCGGCGTGCCGGGCTGGGCGTCGATCATGGTGTCGATCTGGTTCCTCGGCGGGCTCATCATCTTCTGCATCGGCGTCATCGGCATGTACCTGGCGAAGATCTTCACGGAAACCAAGCAGCGGCCGTACACCATCGTCCGCGCCGAGTACGGCCGGGAGCGTGATTCGGCGTGACCCCCGAGACGCTGCGCGACCAGGCCCGCGCCTACTACGAAGCGAAGCTGCGGGCGCACGGCGCGACGCCGGCGGGCATGGACTGGAACTCGCAGGCCTCGCAGGAGCTGCGGTTCCGCCAGCTCGCGCGGCTGTGGGAGGACGAGCCGCACGCCGGCATCGTCGATTACGGCTGCGGCTACGCCGCGCTGGCGACGTACCTGCGCGGGCGCGGACACCAGGGGCCGTACCGTCGGCTTCGACGTCAGCGCCGACATGATCCAGGCCGCGGGCGCGCACGTGGCGACGCTCGGCGCACTGCCGGGTCACATCGGCAGCGCGCCGAGCTCACCGCGGCCGATTACGCGGTCGCCAGCGGCGTGCTCAACGTCAAGCAACAGGCCAGCGACGCCGAGTGGGCGTCGTATGTTCACGAGACCATCGCCGACCTGGCCGCGCTCGGTGGGCGCGGCTTCGGGTTCAACGCGCTGACGCTCTATTCGGACGCCGAGAAGCGGCGGCCCGACCTGTACTACGCCGATCCGCTGGAGCTCTTCGACCACTGCAAGCGCACCTACTCGCGGTTCGTCACCCTGCTCCACGACTACCCGCTCTACGAGTTCACGATTCTCGTGCGACGGTAACGCAATGGCCAGACTCGTCATCTTCGGCGCCGGCGACATCGCCAGGCTCGCCCACCACTACTTCACCACCGACAGCCCGCACGAGGTGGCCGGCTTCGTCGTCGACGCCGCCTACCGCACCGCCGACACGTTTCTCGGCCTGCCGCTGAGCGACGCGGAGAGCGCCGTCGCGCGCTATCCGCCCGGCGAGTACGCGATGTTCGTCGCGCTCAGCTATGCGCGGATGAACGGCGCTGCGCGCGGAGAAGTACGCGGCGATGAAAGCGGCCGGCTACCGGCTCGAGAGCTACGTCAGCTCGCGCTGCAGCTACCTGGCCCAGACGCCGCCGGGCGACAACTGCTTCATCCTCGAGGACAACACGGTGCAGCCGTTCGTGACCATCGGCAACGACGTGACGCTGTGGAGCGGCAATCACATCGGCCACGACGCCGTGATCGAGGACCACTGCTTCATCACCTCGCACGTCGTCGTCTCCGGCTACGTCCGCGTCGGCGCGCGATCGTTCCTCGGCGTCAACGCGACGCTGCGCAACTCGATCACGCTCGGCGAGCAGACCCTGGTGGGCGCCGGCGCGATCATCATGAAGGACACGGCGCCCAAGAGCGTGTACCTGCCCGAGCGCGCCAAGCTGTTTCAGAAGACGAGCGACGAGATCGAGCTGTGACCCGCGCCTGGCGCCGGCTCGGCCGCCTTCCGATCGAGGTCGCGCACGCCCCGTGGGCCGCGAGCCATGCCGCGCTGCCCGCCCTCGAGCCGCTCGACGGCGATCGCTGGGCGGTGTATCTGAGCCTGCGCGACGCCGACGGACGCGCCCGCATCGGCCGCACGGTGCTGACGATGAGCGGCACGCCGGCGCTGGCGCCGCTCGATCCCGACCCGGTGCTCGACCTCGGGCCCCTCGGCGCGTTCGACGACAGCGGCGTGACCACGTCGTGTGTCGTCTCGCACGGCCGCGACCGCCTGCTCTACTACACCGGCTGGAGCCGCGGCGTCACCGTGCCGTTCTATCTCGCGGCGGGCGTCGCGGTCAGCGTCGACGGCGGGCCCTTCGTGCGCCGCTCGGCGGCGCCGCTCCTCGATCGCTCGCCGGCCGATCCGTTCCTCACCGCCTCGCCATTCGTCTCGATCGAGGACGGGCGCTGGCGGATGTGGTACGTGTCGGCGACCGAGTGGCGCCAGGGTCCGGCGGGGCCGCGCCACTACTACAACATCCGCTACGCCGAGTCGGCCGACGGGTCGGCGTGGACCCGCGACGGCACCGTCTGCCTCGACTACGCGACGCCCGAGGAATACGCCTTCGCGCGGCCGTGGGTCGTGCGCGAGGCCAGCGGGTATCGCATGTGGTTCGCGGTGCGCGGTGATGCCTACGCGATCGGCCTCGCCGAGTCGGCCGACGGGGTGCGCTGGACGCGCCGCGCCGAGGGCGGCCTGCAGCGGCTCCGGCACCGGCTGGGACTCGGAGATGGTGGAATACCCGGCGCTCTTCGCCCACGGCGGGCGGCAGTACATGCTCTACAACGGCAACGGCTACGGCCGCACCGGAGTGGGCCTGGCCGTGCTCGACCCGCAGTAGCGAGGCGCGCAGGGCGATTCGCGCGGCCTTTGGCGAGCGCGCCGCCTTACGACTGCACGGTGCCCGACCCATAGCACGGCCAGTCGAGCGGTGCGTAGGTCCCGGTCGGCGTCAGGTCCTTGCGCACGTACAGCGTCGTCCCGAAGCGGCCGTCGAACCGGCGCACCCCCGCCGGGCGGTAGTGGGCGTCCACGTAGGCGATGACCAGGGGAAACCGCTTGCGGAAGTTCTCGAACTCGCGGTCGGCCTCGAACAGGATGATGGGCACCGACTGGCGCTCGAGCCGCGACACCGTCAGCCGCTGCGCGTCCTCGGTGCCGAAGAAACCGGGCCGCAAATCGGCATGGCCACCGGCAAACGCGCGGCGCGCCATGGCCAGCACCTGCGGCATGTAGGCCTGCATGAGCACACGGTCGGTCGGGCTTCGTGCAGGCGTTCACGTACAGCGAGAGGTTCAGCGAGATCGGGCCGGTCGGGGCGTGTCAACCAGGTTTCGAGACGCCAGTCGTCGCGCAGCTGGCGCGCCACGCCCGAGGCGCGCTCGAAGCCCTTGCCGACCCGCTCGGTCAGCCCTCCCTTGTCGAGCCGGCGGTAAAAGTCCCAGCTCATGCCCGAGGCCAGCGTGAACGCGACCGGCGCGGCCACGACGAGCGCGGCGGCCGCAAAGCCCCAGGCCGGGGCACCGGCCGGCCACCGCCACTGGGACGGACGCAGCAGCTGCGGCAGCGCCACGCACAGCCACGCCACCAGGATCGCGAGCGGGACCGACGGGTCCGCGAGGCGCGCCTCCAGGGGGCTGCGAAGGAAGCAGGCGTCGAGCGCCAGCGCGAGCACGGCCACCATCGTCGAGCTTGGCGCGGGCGTGCGGCCAGGTGGGCCGGCAGGCGGCCCGCGACCCCCAGATCAGGGCGAGCGCGAGCAGCGGCAGAGCGATCTCGGCGTAGAACATCCAGGCCACGAGGTTGTCGCGCACGGTCGCCACGGCCCGTGGGAGCGGACCGCCCTCGCGCGCCGCGTCGGAGACGCCGTCGGGGTTGTCGAACAGCCCTGGAAACACCACCGGCGCCCGGTTGCGGTCTTTCTCGGCCCAGGCCGAGGCCTGACGGAAGTACGAGACCACGCCGCCGTTGAACTCGATGAACGCGAAATACGGCAGCAGCAGGGCGCCGACAATCGCGCCGTAGACCAGCGCGTGCCGGAGGCGCTGCCGCCACGTCGCCCCGTCGAGCAGCGCGATCGCCATCGCCATCGCCAGGCCGACGAACAGGCCGTGATCGTGGCGGAAGAGAAAGCCCACCACCGTCACCACCGCGATCCAGACACCGGATCCGCGGGGTCGGACGATCGAGGAACCGCCACAGCAGGGGGATGGCCACGGCGTAGACCAGCAGCTTCGGATAGTTGTAGAAGCGCGGCTCGAGCAGAACGTGAAAGAACATGCCCAGCGACACCGAGCGCGATCCACCCCGAGGCTTCGGCCGCCAGCCAGAACGCCAGCGCGGCGCACAGCGAGAGCATCGTCACCGAGAAGGCGACCTCCGACAGCGTTCCGCGCCCGAAGATCAGCTGCACCGCCGCGCCCAGGTAGTAGTAGAGCGGCGCCCCGTGATCGACGAAATCGCGCACCGGCAGATCGCCGAACAGGATCTGCCAACCCCGCGCGAGGTAGAAGAAGTGATCGTCGGTCAGGCCGGCGAAGGAGCCGCCCGGGTCGTTGAAGCGCAGCAGCCAGGTGAAGGTGAAGATCCCCACGGCGACCGCCCACACGATCACGCGGCGGACGGTGCTCATACGGCGGCGGTTCCGTAGACGGATTCGATCGTGTCCGCGAGAACGCGCGACGCGGGCCGGCTCCAGCCGGCCGGACGGAGAAAGGACGTCGCGAACGCGCGCAGGCGTTGCGACTGTCCCGGATCGTCGAGCGCCGCCGTGAGCTGGGTCCGGTGCTCATCGAGCGTCGATGCCAGCGTCACGCAGCCGCCTTCCGAGGCGAGCAGATACCGGAAGTGCAGCGTGCTCGCCTGGCCGTCAGCGGCCTCCCCGGCGAGAATCGTGAACACGGGGCGGCCGACGATCGCCGCCTCGAGCGCGGCGCTGGTGTTGAGCGCGACCACGGCGGCGCTGTGGGTGAGCGCCTCGAAGAAGCCGTGCGCCCTGCGGTAGTGCGTCCGCAGCACCAGCGCGCGCGGATCCGCGAAGGGACGCGTCACCACGCCCTTGCCCTCCAGGCCGCTCCATCGCACCGGCTGTGAGGGGCCCTCGTCGTCGCCGCTCTTCACGTCGGGGTGCGGCCGCACCAGGATGTTGCACTGCTCGGAGCCGCGGATCGGCCGATTCGCGAATGGCCGCGATCCACCGGGCGATGAACGGCAGCTCCCGGCTGGTGATCACGAACTTCGACGAGCCGAGGTACATGAGGATCGGCTGCCGCGGGTCGAAGTCGAGCGGGGCGCAGAACGCGGCGCGATCGGTCACCGCCGACAGCCCGAAGAACTCGTCGAAGCGTGGCGCGCCGGCGGCATGGGTGCGCTCCAGCGGAAACCCGTGCAGCTGCACCGCCTCCTGCCGCTGCAGCTCGTTCCACACGAACATCCGGTCGGGCAGGACGTGCAGGCTCCCCTTGGTGCTCAGGTTGTCCCAGCTGAAGAGCAGCATCCCGGTGGGAATGCCCAGAGACTTCGCGCTCTTGACGATGTCGGTCTGCGCCGAGCCGAGGTCGATGAGCGGCGACACCAGGACGAGGTCGGGCCGCCATTCCCGCAGCAGCGCCTCCTGCCCCGGGTCGCTCGGCATCGCGTCTTCCATCAACCGGGCGATCGTCTGCAGGCGCCCGCGCTCGACCTCGGAGAGCGCCAGGCCCAGATCGCCCCAGCCCGGCTCCGGCAGCCGCTCGCCGTGCGAGAGCGAGTGGAGCAGCTTCTCGAACGCCCGCGCGCGCAGCTTGCCGGCGTCCCGGTACGCCGGCTCGAGATAGCGCAGGTAGTCGGACGCGCGGCGCACGGTGGCGGCCACCGGGGCCCATTCGTCACTCCGCTTCGGCTTCCAGGCGTCGATGGACAGGTCGCCGGTCGCGGTGACCTCTTCCGGTCGCGACACGTCCTCGTCGGGCCATGCCAGCCGCACGGCGTGGCCGCGGCCGAGCAGCTCGTCGACGAGGCCGGCAAACGCATTCAGGTAGTTTCGTTGCTTCAGCGCGATGAGGATCCGCATGCGTGGGTCGATGGCTGGCGCGGGCTCAGCGCGCCCAGAGCGCCGTAAGACGGCGCGTCGTCCTTGCCGACGCGATCGTGTCGTGACTGCAGCGCGAATCCCGCGCCGGTCAGTTCGCCGGCAAGCGCGTCCCAGGCGTCGGCATCGCTTTCGATCAGGATGGTGCGCAGCTGGCTGCCTCGCAGCACCGCCTGCGCGCCGCGCAGAACCCGCAGCTCGCTGCCGTCCACGTCGATCTTGAGGTGATGCGGCGCGGGAAACCCGAAGTCCAGCACCGCCCGATCCAGCGTCGTGGCGCACACCGGCTGCACGAAACGGGCCCCGCCACGGCGCCGCGCGACGACGAAGGGCGCCTCGCCCAGCGCATGACGGCTCTGCCCCGGCTCGAGCGATCGGTACTTGAATGACAGCAGCCCGGTGGTGTCGCTGAGCGGCAGCGGCACCGGCACGATGGCTCCACCGCACTCGTTCAGCTGGATGTTCTCACACAAACGCGCGAAGTTGGCGTAGCCGGGCTCGAACGCCACGACCGACGCGCCGCGGCTCGCGCGCCGCCAGCAGGGCGAAGGTGCCGACGTTGGCGCCAATGTCGTAGAGCACGTCGCCCTTGCGGATCGACTCCTGAATCCAGCGCACCGTCCACGGCTCCTTGGCGCACGACCGCGCCCGCCACCGCAGCTCCGGCATCGACGTCGCCCGCAGCCAGATCTCGGTGCTCGGGATAGTCGAGCCGGTACCGGCGGCGCTTCGGACGGCGTCGTCGTCCCATGGCCCGGCCGGCGGGACGAGCAGGCGCGCCGCGAGGCGGCGGCGCCATCTCCACAGACGGCCTTGGGGTGGTCTCATCGACGGACCTCGCGATTCTATCGTGCCGCCCCCGCCCCGCCGCCGGGCCACCGCGGAGTTCCGATGTACGATCCACCGGTGGGCCTGCGCCATCGCGCTCGCGCAGCTGAATCCGATCGTCGGCGACGTATCGGGCAACCTCGCGCGCGTCCGCGAGGCGCGCGACGCCGCGGCGCGCCAGGGCGCCGACCTCGTCGTCTTCTCCGAGCTGTTCCTCGTCGGCTACCCGCCGGAGGACCTGGTGCTGCGGCCCGCGCTGGTGCACGCGGCGGCGGAGGCGCTGCACGCGCTCGAGCGCGAAAGCGGCACCGGCCCCGGCCTGGTCGTCACGCTCCCCTGGCGCGGCGACGACGGCCGCCTCTACAACGCGGCCGCGCTCGTCGTCCGGCGGGCGCAGCGAGCTCCGCTTCAAGCGCGAGCTGCCCAACTACGGCGTCTTCGACGAGAAGCGCGTGTTCACGCCAGGGCCCGCTGTCGTCGCCGGTCGACTTCCGCGGCGTGCGCCTGGGCCTGCCGATCTGCGAGGACGTCTGGTTCTCGGAGACCGCGCAGCACCTCGCGCGCCAGGGCGCCGAGCTGCTGCTCGTGCCGAACGGCTCGCCCTTCGAGGTGGAGAAATCGCAGCAGCGGCTGCATCTCGTGCGCGAGCGCGTCGCCGAGACCGGGCTGGCGCTGGCCTACGTCAATCAGGTCGGCGGGCAGGACGAGCTCGTCTTCGATGGCGGGTCGTTCGTCGTCAACCCTGGCGGCGAGCTGGCGTGCGCGCTGCCGTCGTGGACGGAAACGACGCACCTCACGCGATGGGAGCGCCACGGCGGCGGCCTGCGGTGCGAGGGCCGGGCCGCGTGGAACGAGGAGCCGCGGCTCCAGGCGGTGTACCAGGCGATGATGCTCGGGCCTGCGCGACTACGTGCGCAAGAACCGCTTTCCCGGCGTGGTCCTCGGCATGTCGGGCGGCATCGATTCGGCGCTCTCGGCCGCGGTGGCCGTGGACGCGCTTGGCGCGTCGCGCGTCGCCGGGGTGCGGCTGCCCTCGCGCTTCACGTCGGCGCCGAGCCTCGACGACGCGGAGGCAGTCGGCGCGGCTGCTCGGCATCGCGCTCGAGACGCTGCCGATCGAGGACGGTCGTCGGCGCCGCCGAGGCCGCGCTCGCGCCGGGCTTCGCCGGGCGGCCGCGCGACATCGCGGAAGAGAACCTGCAGGCGCGCATTCGCGGGCTGCTGCTGATGGCCCTCTCCAACAAGTTCGGCCAGATGGTGCTCACCACCGGCAACAAGTCGGAGATGTCGGTCGGCTATGCCACGCTCTACGGCGACATGTGCGGCGGCTACTCGGTGCTGAAGGACATCTACAAGACCGAGGTGTTCGCGCTCGCCCGCTGGCGCAACGCCCAGCACCCCGGCGGCGCGCTCGGCCCGCCAGGGACGCGTGATTCCGGAATCGTCGATCACCAAGGCGCCCACCGCGGAGCTGCGCCCCAATCAGACCGACCAGGATTCGCTGCCGCCGTACGAGGTGCTCGACGCCATCCTGCACCGGCTGGTCGAAGACGAGCGCAGCGTCCAGGAGATCGCCGACGCCGGCTTTCCCCGCGAGACGGTGCTGCGCGTCCAGCACCTGCTCTACGCCGCCGAGTACAAGCGCCGCCAGGCACCGCCAGGCGTGAAGATCACGCGCAAGGGCTTCGGGCGGGATCGCCGCTATCCGATCACGAACGCGTTCCGGGAACCCTGAAGACCTCGAGAGGCGGGCGATCTGAAGACCCGCGGCTACAGCGGCAGCATTGACACGCGGCTGCACGAGCGCGGCGCAGGCGAGGAGCGAGCGCAGCGCCGGGTGCGGGCGCCGCGCCGCATCTACGGCACGTGTCGGCGCGCCGTCACGTGCGCGCGGCGGCACAAAATCGACCGGCGCGCGTTCCTAGAGCGGGTCGAGCCAGCGCAGCGCCGACTCGGGGTCGGTGAACGTCTTCGACGTCACGCCCTGCCGGCCGTACTCGCTGGCGAGTCCCTTCATCGTCACCTGACCCACGACCTTGTCCGGCTGCACGATCGCCCAGTACTTCCAGCCCGCCTTCACCGTGTGCGGAAACCAGTACTGATGGCTCCAGTCCACGTCCTCCGGACGCAGCACCGCGTTGGCGCGATCGTCGGAAAGCCACTTCTGGGCGCGGTTTTTCTGCAGCACGTCGAGGCCGGCGAGCAGCAGATCGCGGAACACCTGACCGCTGATGAATTTGTGGATCTGGTGGTGCACGATGCCCGGCCCCGGGTGGTACCACAGCGTGGCGAACGGCGTCTCGACGATCGTGACCGGCGGCATGGTTGTGAGCGGCGGCATGAGCGCCTCCTGTTGCGACTGCATCGCCTCTTTCGACGATGGAGATCGGCGGATTTATCGGCGGCTGCTCCACGCGGCGTCAGCACGGGATCGCCCATGATTCCGCGGGACCAGCCGCCTCGGGTGGACGGATTTCCGTCACCTAACGCCGCGTAATCGTCCATCCGACACACAAACCTGGAGCACCGGTGTTTTCGGGCACGGGCCTGGCACCGCTGCCGACCACGGGTGGCCGCGACGCCAACGAGACACCGGGACGTCGCACCTTGGGATCCGCGTCGAGGCGCAGACACACCGATGAAGCTCGTTGCACAGACGGCGCGACGCACGAACGTGCTCTACGTGGCCCCCGAGGGCCGCGAGGCGAAGCTCGCCAGAGGCGCCTTCGACAAATCGCATCCGCATCTGACGCTCGAGTTCACCAACGACGTCAACGACGCGCGCCGCCATCTCAAGGAGAACGGCGGCATCGACGCGCTGCTCGTCGGCTGGAGCGTCGCCGGAGACCGACGCGCTCGCGCTCATCGCGCACGTCCGGCAGCAGTCGCTGCCGATTGCCGTCATTGCCGCCGGCGAGGACGCGCTCGAACGCTACGCGCACGCCGGCGCCGACGAGTGCGTCGCCCGCGGGGCCTCGTTCCTCGCGCGGCTGCCCGACGCCATCGACGGCGCGGTCGCGAAGCTCCAGGCGGCGGCCGCACGCCCTGACGAAGCCGTCGAGGCTCCGCGCCCGCTGCGGGTCGCCTATGCCGGCGACGTGCAGTTCCTCAAGGGATCGCTGGGCGCGGATCGCACGCTCCTTCACATCACGCCGCTGGCGCAGGCGGTGGCCGACGCGGACGCCGGACGCGGCGGCGTCGACGTCGTGCTGCTCGATCACAGCGCGCGCGACGCCGATACCGGGGCGTCGCTGGCCGAGGTGAAGCGGGTGGGATGGGCGGTGCCCGTCGCGCTGCTCGTCGATCCGCCCGACGAAACCGCCGCGCTCAGGAACTTCGACGGCACCGTGGACGAATGCCTCGTGAAGACGCCGGGCTGGACCGCCCGGCTGGCGCGGCGGCTGACCACCGTGCGTGCGCGGTTCGAGCAGGCGCGCGAGCTCGAGGCGCTGCGCGGCAAGGAAGCGCGCCTGCGCGCGCTCGTCGATCGGCTGCCCGCCTGTGTGGTGCGGCTCTCGGCCGACGGCGCGATGCTGGCGATGAACCTGGTGGCCCTCGATCTCGTCGGCGCCACCGAGCCGCGCCAGATTCTGCGCAAGCCGTTCCAGGCGCTCGTGAACCCGCTCGACATCGACGCCTGCACCGACTTCGTGCATCGCGTCGCCGGCGGCGAGCAGCGGTCGATCCGAGCTGTCGCTGACGACGTTGACCGGCACCGGCCGCGTCGTCGAGGCCAAAGCCGTACCGGTGGCCGCCCGAGGAGGGACGCCCCGGGTCGGTGCTGATGCTGCTGCGCGACGTGACCGACCAGAAGCGGCTCGAAACCGCGCTCGAGCAGACGCCGCAGGCGGAGACCCCCTCGCCGGAGCCGGCGGCGGCGCCGACGCCCTCCGGTGCATTCATCGTCGAGCATTCGCAGGCGGTCGCGCTCACCGTGACGGACGCGGCGGCGCCTGCCGCGGTCGCAGCTCCGCCCGAGTCGCCTGTCTCTAGGCCCGCTGCAGCGCCGCCAGCAGCGCCGCCCGCGGTCGATCCAGGGCAGCTGCGCGACATGGAGGCTGCGCTCACGCGCCTCTGCGGTCAGGCGCGGGTGACGTTCCAGGAACTCGAAGACGCGTTGCACGACGCCGAGGCGCAGCACGACGCCGCGCTGGCCCGTCAGCACGAGATCCTACGCGCAGCTCGAGGCCGCACACCGGGAACGCTGGCAGTCGTACGAGAGCGTTCGTGGGCGGCGCCCAGCTCGGCATCTTTCAAGTCGACGCGCAGGGCGCGGTCGTCGAGGCCAACCCGGCGTTTGCCCGGGCGCTCGGCTACGACTCGCCCTCGGATCTGCTGACGGCGGGCGCGCCGCTTCACCGATCCCGTGGCCTGGGCCGGCGCGGTGGAATCGTGGTGCGCCGGTACCGCACCGCGCCGCGATTGAGACCCGCTGGAAGCGCAAGGACGGCACCCTCGCCGTGCTGCGGCTCACCGGCCAGCTCCGGCACCAGCCCGAACCGGGCGACGCGCGCATCGAGATCGTGGCCGAGAACCTCACCGCGCTGCGGGCGCTCGAGGCCCAGGTGCGGCGGGCGCGCAGGTGGGAAGACGTGGCGCGTTCGACCACCGGCATTGCCGCGGATCTGCGCGGGCTCGTCGACGGCATGAGCGAGTCGGCGCGCCAGGTACTGCAGGACACCGCACTTGATGCCACGACCCGGCAGCAGGCCGCGGCCCTCGAGGCGGCGGTGGCGCGCGCCGCCGAGTTGAGCCGCCAGCTGGTCGCGTTCGGGCGTCGCGGCGTCCGGGCACCCGAACCGCTCGACGTCAACGCGGTCGTTCGGGCGGTGGAAGACCTGATGCGCCGCCTGGTCGACGACCACATCGAGCTCTCGCTCGACCTGGCGCCGTCGCTCGAGCTCGTCGACGGCGAGCGGGCGGTGCTCGAAGAGGCGCTGGTCAATCTGGCGGTGGCCGCCGGCGACGCGCTGCCCGCGGGCGGGCGCGTGCGGATCGCCACGGCCAGCTGTGAGACGTGAGCACGTCCACGAGCGCCGGCCCTCCGGCCGGCGAGTACGTCGCGCTGTCGCTCATCACACAAGGATGGGGCGCCGCGACCAGGGGGCCGGAGTCGAGCGCGGGTGTCACGGCCGCGCAGCGCGCCATCGAGCGGTCTGAGCGGCGTGCTGACCGTGGAGGCCGTGTCCGACGAATCGCTCGCCTTCCGCATCTATCTGCCCCAGGCATCGGTAGCGATCCTGACCGACGACTCACACAGCACCACCGGGCGATGTGGCGGTGCGCGGGTGAGGCGCCCAACAAGGGAGAAGTGACGTGGTGATGGTAATGACCGACCCGTCCCCCGAAGATCTCGAAGCGCCGAAGCGGGCGCGCCGGCTGGGCGCGGCCGAAGCGGGCGTGGTGCGCCAGGCCCGTCTGCTGCCCGGCGGCGACGCCAACATCCTGAACATCTCGCACACCGGGCTCCTGGTCGAGAACAAGACCCGCCTGCCGGTCGGATCGACGGTCAACGTCCGCGTGCAAGGCTCGTCGGTGATGGGCCTCGAAGGCCACATCGTGCGCTCGCGCGTGTCGGCCATCCATCGCGACGGCTCGCTGACCTACGAAACCGCCATCGAGTTCGAGCGTCCGCACCCCATCGACGGCGACGACACCTCGCCAGCGCCGGCCCGCGGGACCGCACGGGCGCGCCGCGCCGCCGGGCGACGACGACGTGTACGTCATCGACACCTCCAATGACTGGTAACCGGCGCCGGCTCACCGTCCAAGCGGGGACGTTCGCGCTGTCGAACAGTCCCGGCGACGAGATTGCGACCGCGGTGCCGGTCGGCAGCGGCGTGCTCGTCTGCCTGACCAACGACGCGGCCGGGGTGGCGGCACTGCTGCACTTCGCGCGGCCCGATTCCAAGGCGGCGCCCGGCGAGGCGGCGACGCAGCCGGCCAGCTTCGCCGACACCGGGCTGGCGCTGCTCTTCGAGGAAGCGGAGCGGCTGGGCGTGGCGAGCGGCCGCTGCAAGGTGCGGCTGGTCGGCGCCGCCACCGTGCCCGCGGAGACCGGCTCGGACAAGGTGGCCAAGCGCAATCTGCTCGCGGCGCGCAGCGCGCTCTGGCGCCGCGGCGTCTTCCTCGACGGCGAGGACGTGGGCGGCACCAAAGCGCGACGCGCCACCGTCACGGTGGAGGGCGGGCGGCTCGTCGTGGAGCTCGACGACGCGAGCGACGCTCCGCCTCGGATGGAAGCGACAAAGGCTCCGCTTCGCTAGGCAGTGTTTGATTGCCCGCCCTCCGGGCGGGCGGGGGCACCAGCAGGAGAGATGATGCAGACCAACAGCTCGGGCACGGCGGCGATGACGCCGCTCAACGTACTCATCGTGGACGACTCCGCGACCATGCGGGCGCTGCTCTACCGCGTCGTCGGCCTCGCCGATCTGCCGATCGGCGCCATCTACCAGGCGCCCAACGGCGCGGAAGCGCTCAAGGTGCTCGAGACCCACAGCATCCAGGCCGTCTTCACCGACGTGAACATGCCGGTGATGAACGGCATGGAGCTGCTGCGCGAGATGGCCCGCCGCGACGAGTGGAAGAACATCCTGCGCATCATCATCTCGACCGACGGGTCGAGACTGCGCCGCGAAGAAGCCCGCGAGCTCCAGGTGAGCCTGTACGTGGAAAAGCCGTTTCGCCCGGAGGTAGTGCGCGATGTCCTCTGTCAAATCGCCAGCGTTGACGTCCACTGACCAGGACGCGCTGCAGAGCGCGGTCATCGAGGTCTGCGAGAACGCCTATTTCGTGTTCGTCGAGCCGTGCGACGCGCCGCAGTTCGCGACGCTCGTCGAACAGGTCCGCGCCGAGGAGCGGCCGCGGCCCCTCGGGCCGCTGGCTCAACGCGTCGGTTGCGTTCAACGGCGCACAGCACGGGACAGGTCGAGGTGGTGCTGCCGGAACGGCTCGGCACCTGGCTGGTGGTCTCGCTGCTCGGGCTCCCCGCCGACACGACCCTCAAGGACAACCAGCTGCTCGACGGCGTCGGCGAGTTCGCCAACATGGTGTGCGGCGCGTGGCTGAGCAAGGCCAACGAGACCGCGTCCTTCACCCTCGAGATGCCGAAGGTGACGCGCCTGCCGGCGGGCTGGGCGCCCCGAGCCGAACCCCAGGGCGACGAGCAGGCCTACCGCACCGTGGTCGTGAACGAGATGCCCCTCGAGGTCCGGGCGCGCTGAGGAGCGAAGTGCGATGCGCAGGAAGAAGATTCTGCTCGCCGACGATTCCCGGACGGCGCTGATGATCGAGCGCGCGCTGCTCGTCGGCAGCCCGTACGACGTCATCGTCGCCACCGACGGCTACGACGCGGTGCAGCAGGCGGTCGAGGCCAGCCCCGACCTGATCATCCTCGACGTGGTGATGCCGAACATGGACGGCTTCGAGGCCTGCCGGCAGCTGCGGCAGCTCGACGCCACGCGCGACACGCCCATCATCATGGTGACGACGCGCGGCGAGCCCCACAACGTCGAGAGCGGCTACGAAGCTGGGGTGCAACGACTACGTGACCAAGCCGATCAACGGTCCCGAGCTGCTCTCGAAGGTGCGAAACCTGCTCGGGGACTAGCCACATGCGCGCAATAGACGGCATCGAACCAGCGGACGCGTTGGACGCGCTGCGGGAGGCGCTGCGCGAGAACGAGCGGCTGACCGATCGCTCTCTCGCCGCCGAGCAGCAGGTGGGCGACCTCGCGAACGCTCTACGTGGCGGTCAACAGCCTCCACGGCGCCACCGATCCGCACGCGGTCGTGGCGACCGTCTGCGAGATCGTCGCGAACCTGATGGGCTCCGAGGAGATGGCGCTCTTCGAGAGCGAGCCCGCAACGGCCACATCAACCTCGTCGCCGCCTGCGGCGTCGCCGCGTTCCGTTTCGACTCGCTCGAGGTCGGCACCGGTGTCATCGGCGCGGTCGCCGAGACGGGCCGCCCGTTCGTGCGCCGGAGGGCGGGACCGGTCGACCCGGGCAGCGACGAGTCCATCACCGCCTGCCTGCCGCTGCGCATCGGCACCTCGGTCGTCGGCGTGCTCGCCATCTTCCGCCTGCTGCCGCACAAGGGCACGCTCGAGAACGGCGACCTGCGATCTCTTCGAGCTGCTGTCGGCCCACGTGGCGCCGGCGCTGCTCTTCTCGCGGGTCTACAACGGGGGCCACTGGTGAGACAGGACGCTCGGCCAGCCAGACCGCCGCCGCGGTCGTGGACTGGATCCCGCACGCCGACGGCGGGCGGCCTGCCGAACGCCTACCTGCACGCCGGACACCTCTTCGTGTCGGCCACCCCGTGCCGCGTGTCCACGATCCTCGGACTCGTGCGTCTCGGTGGCGCTCTTCGATCCGGTGGCGCAGGTCGGCGGGCTGAACCACTTCCTGCTGCCGCAGGGTCCCGAGAACACGGCGCCGTCGGCCCGCTTCGGCCAGACGGCGGTGCCGTGGCTGATCGCAGGCGCTGGTCGCCGCCGGCGCCAGCCGCCGCCAGCTGCAGGCCAAAGTGTTCGGCGGCGCCTGCGTCCTGCGCGCCTTCCGCACCACGGCCGGCAACCTCGGGCAGAAGAACGTGCAGACGGCCCGCGCCCTCCTGCTCGCCGAAGGGATTCCCGATCGTCGCCGAGGACGTGGACGGCGAACGCGGCCGCAAGCTGATCTTCCAGACGCACGACGGCTCGGCCTGGGTGCGAAGCCTCTGATGGAGCCGATGGACTTCGATCGCGACGAGCTGCTGGCCATCTTCAGCGCCGAGACCGAAGAGAACCTGCGCGAGATGGAAGAGGCGTTCGTCCGCCTCGAGTCGGCGCCCGACGACGTCGAGACGCTGCAGGCCGATCTTTCGCGCCGCGCACACCATCAAGGGCAACGCCGGCGGCCTCGGCTTTCCCGCGCTCGCCCGGTTCGCGCATGCGCTCGAGGACGTGCTCGACCGCATCCGCTCGGGCTCGCTGGCGCTCACCACGTCGATCGCCACGGTGCTGCTCGAGGCCGTGGACGGCCTGCGCGAGCTCGTCCGGGCCGCCATTGCCGGCCACGACGGCCTCCGCCAGGACCATCTCGATCTGATCGAGCGGCTGAGGCGGTCGCGGAGACACGCCGACCGGCCGCACGGCGACGCCCTGCCGCGCCGCGGCGCAGGATCGCGACGATCGCCGCGCCAGCATCGGCCGGCGCTGGGCGGACCTCGAGGGCGCCTTCAGCCGCTCGCAGACGCTGCGGGTGGACATCGAGAAGCTCGATCGCATGCTCAACCTCACCGGCGAGATCGCGGTGGCGCGCGAGCGGCTCGGCGATCTGCTCGACCGCTGCGCCCGCACCCGCAGGTCGAAGCCGTGGTCGAGGCGCACCGCGCCGCCGATCGCCTGTTCCTGGATCTGCAGGAAGAGGTGATGAAGATCCGGATGGTGCCGCTCGGCCCCACCTTCCGCCAGTTCTTCCGCACCGTGCGCGACGTGGCGACGGCCGGCCGCAAGCAGGCGCACGCTGGAGCTCTCGGGCGAGGACGTGGACGTCGACACCAACGTGATCGAGCACCTGCGCGATCCGCTCACCCACCTGGTGCGCAACGCCGTGGACCACGGCATCGAGTCGCCCGAGGTGCGGCTCGCCGCCGGCAAGGACCCGAGCGGGCGGGTGCACCTGCAGGCGCGCCACGAGGGCGGCTCCATCGTGATCCAGGTGCAGGACGACGGGGCCGGGCTCGACCGCGTCGCGGATCATCGCGCGCGCGCGCGCGCAAGGCGACCGCCGCGACCTCGAGGCCGATGCCCGACGGCGAGCTGTTCCGCCTGATTCTCGAGCCCGGCTTCTCCACCGCCGAGCGCGTCACCGAGTACTCCGGCCGCGGCGTCGGCATGGACGTGGTGCGGCGCAACGTCGAGCGCCTGCGCGGGTCGATTGGCGTGGACGGCCAGCCCGGGCGCCGGCACGCACCATCACGCTGCGGCTGCCGCTCACGCTCGCCATCATCCGCGGCTTCTCCGTCGGCGTCGGCGACGACACCTACGTCGTGCCGCTCGACTCGGTGGTCGAGTGCCTCGAGTTCCCCCGCGACGCCGGCAACGCCGGGCGCGGCGTGCTGAGCCTGCGTGGACGGCCGCTGCCCTACCTGCGGCTGCGCAACCACTTCCGCTGCGCCGGCGGCGCCGCCCGAGCGCGAGAACGTGCTGGTGATGCGCTACTACGACCAGCAGGTGTGCCTGGTCGTGGATCGCCTGATCGGCGAGAGCCAGACGGTGATCAAGCCGCTCGGACGGCGTACTGGGCGAGCGTGCCGGGGCTCTCGGGCTCGGCCATCCTGGGGTCGGGGCGCGTGGCCCTGATTCTCGAAGTGGACACGCTGCTGCGCGAAGCGCTGAAGGATGGACTTGCGGCGTGACGGGCGCGGAGATCGGGCGCGGGGCCAGGGCCGCGCGCGCCGCCCGCCCGGAGGGCGCGCCAATGGACACTGGTTTCGCGAGGCGAAGCCTCGCTGACTCGGCGAGTTACTCCGCGATTCGAGCGGGCCTGTCGGCCCGTCTCAACAGAAGGCAGAACGCAATGAAGGGCACCATTCCGGCACTGGACCATCGGCAAGAAGATCACCGGCGGCTTTCTGCTGATGTCGGCGCTCGTCGCGGCGGTCGGCAGCATCGCCACCGTCAACATCAACCGCGTGCGCGAAGAGGCCAACGCCATCACGCAGGCAGCGCGCGAAGGCGGCCGGCTGCAGCAGATCCAGATGCAGGCGCTCGAGATGATCAGCGAGCAGCAGGCCGCGGTGATGTCGAACGACCTCTCGCACCTCGACCTGCACGCCAGCCTGGTGCAGCAGGTGAGCGCCGCGCTCGACGACGAGATCCGCCGCGCCAACGCCAACGAGAACGCCACCCGGCGGACCGCGCTCGAGCGCATCAAGTCCAACCTGGCCCAGTACGACTCGCCGCTTCCGCACCGTCGCCACCCAGATGCAGGAGAAGAAGCCCGACATCGCGCAGTCGGCCTCGACGACGCGTCACGGTGAAGGCCGGCGAGATCGTCGGCGACCTCGGCCAGCTGATTCAGCAGAACGACCGTCAGCTCGATCTGCAGTCGCAGACGCCGATCCTCGTCATCCTGGCCGTCGTCTCGGTGGTGCTCGCCATCGGCCTCGGCCTGTGGCTGAGCGCCAACATCGTCCGGCCCCTCACCCAGCTGGCGCGCACGGCGGAACGCATCGCGGCCGGCGACCTCTCGACGCGCGTCGATCTGAGCCGCGGCGACGAGGTCGGCCAGGTCGCCGAGGCCCTGGGCACGATGCTCGGCAAGCTGCTGGAGGTGGTGACCGAGGTACGGACCGGCGCCGCGAGTCTGGCGTCGGCGTCGGGCCAGGTGTCGGCCACCACGCAGAGCCTGTCGCGCGGCACCAGCGAGCAGGCAGCCAGCGTCCAGGAGACCACGTCGAGCCTCGAGCAGATGAACGCCTCGATCACGCAGAACGCCGACAACAGCCGGCAGATGGAGCAGATGGCGGCCAAGGGCGTGAAGGACGGCGAGGAGAGCGGCCTGGCGGTGCGCGAGACCGTGGAGGCGATGAAGTCGATCGCCGAGAAGGTCTCGATCATCGAGGAGATCGCCTACCAGACCAACCTGCTGGCGCTGAACGCCGCCATCGAGGCGGCGCGCGCCGGCGATCACGGCCGCGGCTTCGCGGTGGTGGCCACCGAGGTCCGCAAGCTCGCCGAGCGCAGCCAGACCGCGGCGCGCGAGATCAGCGGCCTGGCGACCTCCAGCGTCAGCATCGCCGAGCGCTCGGGCCGGCTGCTGGCCGAGCTCGTGCCCGCGATCCGCAAGACCGCGGAACTGGTGCAGGAAGTCGCGGCGGCCTCGCGCGAGCAGGCCACCGGCATCAGCCAGATGAACAAGGCGATCGGGCACATGGACCAGGTGACGCAGCGCAACGCCGCGGCGGGCGAGGAGCTGGCCTCCACCGCCGAGGAACTGGCGGCCCAGGCGCAGAGCCTGCAGCGCCTGATCTCGTTCTTCAACATCACGCCGAGAGGGCAACGGGCACCATGCGCCCGGCTCCGGCGAAACGGGCAAGGCGAACGGTGCCGGGTTCCCGGCCGCGGCGCTTCACGCGCTGATGTCGCGGCAGCCGGCGACGTCCACCGCGTCGCTCCCCGACGACGGCGAGTTCCAGCGCTTCTGAGGATCCGCCGATGCAGAACGACGACCGGACGGCCAGCCGCCGCCAGTACCTCACCTTCCTCCTCGCCAGCGAGGAGTACGCGGTGGACGTGCTGAGCGTGAAGGAAATCATCGAGTACGGCGACGTCACCAAGGTGCCGGGCACGCCGTCGCACGTGCGCGGCGTCATCAACCTGCGCGGCAGCGTGGTGCCGGTGGTGGACCTGGCGGTGAAGCTGGGACGCGAGCAGAGCCCGCTCAGCGGCCGCTCGTGCATCGTGATCGTCGAGACCGGCCTCGCCGGCGAGCGCGTGGTCACCGGCGTCGTCGCCGACGCGGTGAACCAGGTCATCGAGTTCTCGCCCGACGACATCGAGCCGCCGCCGGCGTTCGGCACCGGCGTGCGCCTCCACTATCTCGACGGCATCGCGAAGATGGGCACGGCCTTCGTGCTGGTGCTCAACATGGACAGCGTGCTGGGCGACGAGACGCGGAGCGCCTTCGGCGGCACGCGGGCGCCCGAACTGGCGGAGCCGGACGCAGTGCCGGTCCCGCGCCGGCGGGCGCCGGCATCAGCCTGAGGCTGGCGTGAAGACGCCGCACCGTGACTCTCGGCCGCGGGTCTTCCGCCTTTGCCGGGGCGGCTCGCGTGCGAGCCGCCGAAGCAGAGCTGACCAGTCGGTCCGCAACGCGGACCGACATGGCGGACAGGTCAGACCCGCCCCATGATCCGGGGTTGTCAGTCGACGACGCGGTGTTCGCGCGCTTCCGCGACCTGATCTACCGCGAGGCGGGCATCGCGCTCACCGACATGAAGAAGGCGCTGCTGGTCGGCCGTCTGGCGGGACGGCTGCGCGAGCTCGGCCTGCCGTCGCTCGAAAGCTACTACGCGCATCGTCAGCGACCCGGCGGCCGCCGACGAGCGCAAGCGGATGCTCGACCGCATCTGCACCAACGAGACCCAGTTCTTCCGCGACGGACGCCAGTTCCAGTACCTGGACGAGCGCGTGTTTCCCGCGCTCGACGCGCGGGCCGAGGC
This sequence comes from uncultured Acidobacteriota bacterium, assembly GCA_963731785.1. Classification (GTDB taxonomy): domain Bacteria; phylum Acidobacteriota; class Vicinamibacteria; order Vicinamibacterales; family UBA2999; genus DASYRM01. The sequence goes on along the minus strand of CAVSWX010000030.1, from coordinate 45,100 downwards.
GGGTCACCCGAGACGCGTGCGCGCGTGGAGCGCCGCCTGCTCCACCGGCGAGGAGCCGTATTCGCTGGCCATGGCGCTGCTCGCCCGCTTTCCGCCCGAGGCGGGCTGGCAGGTGGAAGTGACGGCCACCGACCTGTCCACCAAGGTGCTGCGCGCCGCCCAGGCCGCGCTGTGGCCGATCGAGAAGGCCGACGACATTCCCGTCCACCACCGGAAGGCGTTCATGCTCAAGGGCACCGGCCGCCAGGCCGGCAAGATGAAGGCCGGCCCCGAGATCCGGTCGGTCGTGACCTTCGATCGCCTGAACCTGAACGACGACATCTACCCGGTGCACGGACCGTTCGACTTCATCTTCTGCCGCAACGTGCTCATCTACTTCGATCTGCCGTCGAAGACGCGGGTGGTGGCGCGGCTGCTCGATCATCTTGCCCCCGGCGGCTGGCTCTTCCTCGGTTTTGCCGAGACGGCCACCGGCATCAACGACCAGCTGGTCGAGCGTGGGGCCCAACGTCTACGCCCGCGCCGAGCTCGGCGCGGCCGTGGAGACTGGTGCGCGCGTGAGCGCCACGATGCCCCAGGCGAGGGCGGCCGAGCACATCCACGTGCTCGTGGTGGACGACTCCGCGGTGATGCGCCAGGTGATGACCAGCGTGCTGGCGCGCGAGCCCGGCATCAGCGTGGACGTGGCCGCCCACCCGCTGATCGCGCGCACCAAGATGGAGAAGCACCGGCCCGACGTGATCGTCCTCGACCTCGAAATGCCGCACGTGGACGGGCTCACGTTCCTGCAGCGGATCATGGCCACCGATCCGATTCCGGTGCTGGTGTGCTCGGCGCTGGCCAAAGGGCGGCGCGGACACCGTCATCCGGGCGCTCGAGTACGGCGCGGTGGACGTGGTGCAGAAGCCGGCGAGCGGCATCCAGGACTTTCTCTACGAGTCGGCCGTGCTGCTCGTGGACAAGGTGCGCGGCGCCGCCCGGGCGCGTGCCCGGGTCCGCTCGCAGGCGGCCCCGGCGATGGCGCCGTCGAAGCGCCACACCGCCGACGTGGTCCTGCCGCCGCTGTCGCGGCCGCTCTCGGTGACCACCGACAAGGTGGTCGCGGTCGGCACCTCCACCGGCGGCACCGAGGCGCTGCGCGTACTGCTCACCGGACTGCCGCTCGACGCGCCGGGGTTCGTGGTGGTGCAGCACATGCCCGAGATGTTCACCGCGGCATTCGCCGAGCGGCTCAACCAGCACTGCCAGGTGTACGTGAAGGAAGGCGAGGACGGCGACCGCGTGCGGCCCGGCTGCGTGCTGATTGCCCCCGGCAACCGCCACACGCTGGTGGTGCGGAACGGCGCGCAGTACGCGATTCGCGTCACCGACGGCCCGCTCGTGGCGCGGCACCGTCCCAGCGTCGACGTGCTGTTCCGATCGGTCGCGCAGGCGGCCGGCCCCAACGCCGTCGGCGTGCTGATGACCGGCATGGGTGACGACGGCGCCGAGGGCCTGCTCGAGATGAAGCGCGCCGGCGCGGCGACGATTGCGCAGGACGAGGCGACGTCGGTGGTGTTCGGCATGCCGCGCGCCGCCATCGAGCGCGGCGCCGTCGAGGACACGCTGCCGCTGCACCGGATCGCGGCCGCGATTCTCGCGCGGACGGGGCTCGCCACGGCACGGTGAAACGAGAGGCGGGTGGGAGAACGGCCTTCGGCGGAGGGACCGACTCGAGTGCGACCTGCCCAGGTGCCCTCTTCAGACCGCCCTGGATCGCGCCACCGCCAGGCGCGCGGCCAGCAGCACGGCTTCGATCATGCTCGACGGATCGGCGACGCCCTTCCCGGCGATGTCGAACGCGGTGCCGTGATCGACCGAGGTGCGGACGATGGGAAGGCCGAGCGTCACGTTCACCGCACGCCCGAACGCCAGCAGCTTCACCGGAATCAGCCCCTGATCGTGATAGCACGCGATCACGGCGTCGAACTCCCCGCGAGCCGCGCGCACGAACAGCGTGTCGGCGGGAAACGGCCCGTCGATGTGGATGCCGCGCGCCCGGGCGGCATTCACGGCCGGGCGCAGCACCGTTTCGTCTTCCGTCCCCGAGCAGCCCGTCCTCGCCCGCGTGCGGGTTGAGGCCGGCGAGCGCGAGCCGCGGCTGCGGGATGCCGAAGCGCGGCAGTTCGGCCGCGCTGAGATCGACGATGCCGTCGAGCACCTCGCGGGTGAGCGCCCCGGGCACCGACGCGAGCGGCACGTGAATCGTCGCCAGCACCACCTTGAGCGGCTCGCTCCAGAACATCATCGCGACGCGGGGGCTGCCGGTGAGATGGGCGAGCAGATCGGTGTGCCCCTTCCACGGCAGCCCGGCGCGCGAGAACGCGAGCTTGTTCACCGGCGCCGTCGCGACGGCGTGCACCGCGCCGGCCTGCGCGTCGCGCACCGCCGCGCACACGGCGTCGAACGCGGCGCGCCCCGCGTCGGCCGAGAGCTGCCCGATCGGAAAGGCGTGCTCGGGCGGCGGACCGTAGAGCACCGGCTCGCAGACCTCGCACACGCGCGCGTCGGCGGCGGCCTTGCGCGCGATCTCCGGCCCGATGCCGGCCGGATCGCCGACCGTGATGGCGACGCGGGGCTTCATAGATGCCGACGAGCCGGCGTGCAGTTACCTGCCCAGCTCCTCACCTGCCTACCCGCCATCTGGATCGCCGATCACAACTGCAGGACGAGCCAGTTGGCCACGACCTTGGCGTTGGCGTTGCGTCTCGAGCGCCGCCAGCGCTTCGTCGACGGCGGTATAGGCGCGCACGCTGCGCCTGGCGTCGTAGGCGCGCGACAGCGCCTCGAGATCGGCGCGCAGATCGGCGTTGGCGATCACGCCCGCGTCGGCCTGCGACGCGATCATGCCGAGGTCGCGCAGCATCGACGCCATGATCCGCAGGCACGCCGCCAGCTGGTCGCGCTCGCCCATCGGCGACCCCTTCTTGGGGCTGAGATCCTGCGCGGTGCCCGAGGCGGGCCGACGGGTCGGCCGCCCGCGCGGCCTGGTGCAGCACTCGCGTGGCGGTCTCGCGCGCGTCGACCAGATCCGCCGACGCAGACGACAAGCGCGCGCCCCACGCTGCCCTCGGCGTCGACCGCGGCGGCGCGGGCCTCGGCCTCGCTGTAGTCGTGATCGCGCACCAGCGACGGTGGCCACCTCCCCCGGCGTGAGCGGGCCGAACCGCAGCCGCGGGCAGCGCGAGCGCACCGTCGGCAGCAGGGCGTCGGGCAGCGACGACACGAGCAGGAAGATCGACGCCGACGGCGGCTCCTCGAGGGTCTTGAGCAGCGCGTGCTGCGCCTGCTCGACCAGGGCATCGGCCTCGTCGATGATCACCACGCGCCGGCGGGCTTCGAACGGGCGGTAGTTGGCCTGATCGATGACCGTGCGCACCGCCTCGATCTTGATCGACCCGCTGTCGCCGGGCGCCACGACCACCACGTCCGGGATGGACGCCACGCGCGATGCGGCGGCACGACGGCGCAGGCGCCGCAGGCGTCGCGCTCGAGCCCGTCCTCGGACCGCGGCGCGGTGCAGTTGATGGCCGTGGCCAGCGCCGCCGCCACGCGCTTCTTGCCCACGCCGGCCGGACCGGCCAGCAGCAGGGCGGGCGGCAGCGTGTCGCGGGCGACGGCGCGCGCCAGCAGCGACACGAGCCGGCGGTGGCCGACGACATCCCGAAGGGGCATCTCCGGATCTTAGATCGCCCTCTCGACCCACCTGCCGCTTACCTGCCTACCTGCCCACCTGCCACATGCTTCTTGATCCAGCCGTTGAAGGGCTCCAGGTCCTTCATGGCCTTGGCCACCCGGCCGGCCGCCTTCGGGGTCGAGAGCCACGCGGCCGGTTCGAACAGCCGGCCGGCGTGGATGTCCTTCATCTTGAGCAGATCGATCCGGGGATGATCCGCGTCGTAGCCGCGAGGGGGCTTGGCCGACGCTTCGTGCGTGGAGACCATGTAGCCCTGACGCCGCAGCGCGCGGACGATCGTCTGCAGCGCCTTGCCCGACGCGTCGGCGGCAATCGCCTCGCGCAGCCGCCGCAGCGTCGGCGGCTCCGGGCGGTAGATCCCGCCGCCGACGTAGAGGCCCTGCGCTGAAAGCGACACGTAGTTGCCGCGCACGCCGGCCGCGAGATGCGACTTATAGGGCTCGCGGTCGCGGGCAAAGCGCATGTCGCGGTTGATCCGCGACAGCCGTCCGGCCACGAGCGGCGGATCGAGCGCCGCCATCAGCGCCTTCATCGGCTCGCGGCACGCGCGCTCGTAAATGTGCTTGTGCGCCTGGAACCAGTCGCGGTTGTTGTTCTTCGCGAGATCTGCGAAGAAGCGGAACGCCTCGGGCGGAAAGCCGGTGAAGCCGTCGGACATGGCCGGGGATTGTAGTCGCAGGGCGGTCTGAAGACCGCCGCTCTACAGTCCGCGTTCTCCCTACCCGCCCTACCTGCCCACCCGCCTACCTGCCCTAGAGCGTCTTCATGTATTCCACGAGCGCCATCCGCTCCGCCTCGGTGAACTCGTGCGGCGGGCCGCCGCCCTTCGGACGGTAGGCGCCGTGGCCGGTGTTACGGTTGCCCGGCTTGGTGGTGTCGAATTCGAAGGTGCCTTCGCTCCTGGCGTTCGCGAAGCCCACGTTCTTCGGATCGAACTCGCGGTTGCCGACGAAGAACCGGGCCGGGCGCTGGTTCTCGGGCTTGAGCAGGTCGTTGAGCGTCGGGCACCGAGCCGTTGTGCAGGTAGGGGCCCGTGGCCCAGATGCCGTCGAGCGGCCGCGCCTTGTACTGCAGCTTCAGCGTCTCGTCGCGATGGGCGCTGCGCCAGCTGGCCGGCGGCCTGGCGCAGATCCGCCAGGCGATCGCGCCGTCCCCGGATGCCGTCGCGCGACTCCCTCTCGTTGTCGTCCTGGTCGGCCTTCAGATCCTCGAGCAGCCCGCCCTCGTCGGCCTCGGCCTGCTCGCGCAACGACCGCAGGCTCGGGGGCGCCAGGATGGCGCCCACCGCCACGCGCAGCGTCAGCTCCACGCTTGGCACCTCGGCGGGCGTGGGCGTGCCCGTGAGCAGAGGCACGCGCACGCCCTCGAAGATGCCGCTCTTGGCCATGCGGTCCCTGGCGTTCATCGCCATCATCGGGTCGGTGCCGATCTCGGAGATCGGGCTCATCGACACGGTCATCCGCTGCAGCGGCCGATCGCGCGGCGTGATCGCGTGGCAGCCCACGCAATAGGTGTCGTACAGTCCCTGGCCCTGCGCCGCGAGCGTCGTGTCGATGGCCGGGAGCTCGGCCGGCCAGCGCGGCGAGCGCAGGCTGCCGAGCAGGTGCTCGATCTTCAGCAGGTTCGCGCGGCGCGCCGACGTGCGGACGGACACCGTCGGCAGCGTGCGCCTGCGGATGTCGGCGGACGCGAACACCCCGAGCACCTCGCCCACGTTCCGGCCGAGGCGATGGAACGCGAGCGTGTTCGGCGCCGAGCCGTTCCACTGCACGACGTTGTGCCAATGCGTGTCCCACAGGAAGGGCACGCTCACCGGCGCGTTCGGCTTGGCGGTGTTGTTCCAGTCGTTGAGGTCGATGCCGGTGGCGCGGTTGAAGATCATGCCGAAGGCGTCGATGCGCGCCCGGCCCCACGGGTCGTCGGTGCGGCTCGAGTCGATGAAGCGCGTGAAGTACTCGGAGAACTTCTTGAGCTCGGCGTAGAGGGCGGCTTCCGGGGTTTTCGTCCGGGTGTTGACCTTGGCGGCAAAGCGCTTGAAGCGATCGCTCGACGGCGACGCCGCGGTCTCGGCCAGCGAGACACCGAGGTCGAAGAGGAACGCCCAGGTGTCGGCGTCGGTGGGACGCGCCGTCGATGCGCCAGGTGGTGGTGCCGAAGCGCACCTCGTTCGTGTGGCAGGCCGCGCAGGTGAGCCCGATCTGATCCTGCTCGAGGTCCTTCACGAATCCGAGCGGCAGGTTGTCCGGGTTCGACGCGCGGTTCTCCAGATACCCGTAGCGCGCGAGGTGGTCGGCGTTGAACGGCGCGCCGCCGCCCGGCTGCTCGAGCGCCAGGTACCAGCTGTACGGCAGCAACTGGGAGCCCTGCGACGTCGTGTAGAACATCGTGCGATCGCGGTCGCTCCACCCCTGCTCGAGCGTGATCGGCGCCGTGCTCTGCGAAGACACTGCGACCGCCCACGCGACGATGGCCACCGCCGCGACGACCGGCACCCGCCAACCCTTGACGCGCATCAGAACCCTCCCCCACGAGATAACGCGCACGCGACACGAAACGAACGGCCACCGCGGACCGGCGCCGGCACATGCAATAAGATCAGGCCCGCTCGGCCACGGCCTCGATCGAGGCCCTCTCACTCAAGGAGCATGCATGCGCGCGCGGTTGGTGCTGGCCATTGTAGGACTGCTTGCGCTCGTCGCCGACGGTCGTCGGCGCAGGCGCCTCCCCGCCACCGCCGATGACCGACTGCGCCACGGCAGGCCCCAGGGGCATCAAGCTCATCTGCAATCAGCAGGCGCCGGAGGATCTGGTCGTCGTCCCCGGCGCGCAGTGGGTGGTGGCCTCCGCCTACAGCGGCACCGGCGGCATCGCGCTGATTCGCGTGCGCGACCGCGCGAGCATCCGCGCCTATCCGGCCGCGTCCGCCCGCAGGCGGCTCGACGAGAAGAAATACAGCGAGTGCCCCGGACCGCCCGATTCCGGTCCGGATGCCAGGTTCACGACCCACGGGTTGTGGCTGCAGCCGGGCACGGGCACCGATGCACACGCTGTTCGTGGTCGGCCACGGCAGCCGCGAGTCGATCGAGGTGTTCGAGATCGATACCCGGCCCGCGACGCCCATCCTGACCTGGGTCGGCTGCGCGATCGCGCCCGAGCCGATCGGCCTCAACTCGGTGCGCGGCCTGCCCGACGGCGGCTTCATCGCCACCAACTTCCTCGCCCGCAACATCTCGCCGGAGGCGCGCGAGCGCATGCTCGGCGGCGAGAAGAACGGCGAGCTGTGGGAATGGCACACCGGCAGCGGCTGGAAGAAGGTGCCGGGCAGCGAGGCCGCCGGCGCCAACGGCATCGAGATCTCGAACGACGGCAAGTGGTACTACGTCGCCGCCTGGGGCAGCCAGTCGTTCTTCCGGCTGTCGCGCAGCGGCGGTCGCGCCCGGTGCGCGACGAAATCCGCCTCGGGCTTCCGCGTGGACAACATCCGCTGGGCCAGCGACGGCTCGCTGCTCGCCGCGGGCCAGACCGGTTCGCGGGACGGTGCCGGAAACCTCCTCGGTGATCGTGAAGATCAATCCCGACACGCTGGCCGTGCGCGAGGTGTACCGCCGTCTCGACGACGCCGCGTTCCGCGCCGGCACCGTCGCCGTGGAGGTCGGGCAACGATCTCTGGGTCGGCTCCTACCTGAGCGATCGCGTGGCGGTGGTCCCGGCGCCATAGCCGAAGGGCCCCGCCGCACGACCGTGGCGCGCTACCGCTTCAGCGAATTCGTCCTGTCGCCGCGGCGCCGCGTGCTGGTGCGGGACGGACGCGAGCTGCCGCTCATCCCGCGCTATTTCGACCTGCTCGTCTTCCTCGTCGCGCACCGCCACGAGGCGGTGCACCGCCGCGACATCTTCGATCGGGTCTGGAGCGACGTGGTGGTCTCCGACAGCGCGCTGAGCCAGGCGATCCGCACCATCCGCCGCACGCTGGGCGACGACTCGCGCGAGCCGCGCTTCATCCGCACCGTGTCGCGGCACGGCTACCAGTTCGTCTGGGCGGAGGTGGCCGAGGAAGACGACGAGCACGGCGGGCCGGCCACCGCCGAGACCCCGCCGCCGGCGGTGCCAGCGGTCTCGCTTGAAGCCGTCACGGCTCCAGACCCGTTCGAACCGTTGCTGCAGCGCCTCACCCGCGTGCCCACGAGCGCCGCCGACGAAGAGGATCAGCGCGAGGCGGCGGAACTGCTGCACGCGCTTGGCACCGGCGGAGGCGCTCGCGCGCCTGGCCGTACGGCCGGGCCACGCCCGCGCCCGCGCGCTGCTGCGCGATGCGCGGTGGGACGCCGCGGGCGCCGGCGAGGTGCCGATCCTGGGGGCGCCGGCGTCGGCCGAAGCGGCCTGGCAGCTCGTCACGCTGCGACTGCGCCGTGCGGCGCGCATTGCCGCGTCGCGCTGGGCCGGTGCGGCGCTGGGCGGCGGTGTCGCCGGCGCGCTTGGAGGGAGCCTCGGCGGCGTGCTCCTGGCGACGGCTCCCGCGGGGACCGCGTCACCCGCCGTGATCCCGGTGCTCGCCGTGGTGGGGGCCGCCTGCGGCGCGGCCGGTGGTGCCGGCGTCGGCGCGGGGCTGTCGGTGGCGGAGGCGGCGTTCCGCTCGCGGCGTACGATCGCGCTCGTCGGCGGCGGCGCCCTCGGCGGCGGCCTCGATCGGCCTGGCTGCGCAGTGGTTGAGCCGGTGGACGCTGGCCGCACTGGTCGGTGTGCAGCTCGACGTCGGTGGCGGCGTCGAAGGACTCGCGATTGGCGCCGCGGCGGGGCTGGGCTACGCCGGTACCACGGCCCTGGCCGAAGGGGGGCTGGCGGCGCCGCGCGGCTGGCGCCGTGCCGCGACCGCAACGGTGGTGGGGCTCGCGTGCGCCGCCGCGACCCTCGCGCTCACGCTGGCGGGCCGAGCCCTCGTCGGCGGCACGGTGCACCTCATTGCCGAGGCATCCCAGGGCTCGCAGGTCGTCCTCACCCCGCTCGGCCGCCTGCTCGGCGAGCCCGACTTCGGTCGCGTCTCCGCCGCCGTCCTCGGCACCGGCGAGGGGTTCCTGTTCGGCGCCGGCCTGGCGCTGGGGCTCACGCGAAGACCGCGGTAGGCAGGGTCTGCAAGCGCTTCCTCAGCCGGCGCCGACCTGGCCGACCTGACCTACCTGACCCACCTGCACCTGACTGCCTCACATCTCACGCACTGCTCACAACTCCCTGACCGCGGCCTCAAGACTTCCCCGCCGCAGCCGCCGATCCTGCCGGTGACGACACCAGCCGCACCAGAGCGGCGTGTCTTCACGCGGAGGACTTCTCATGGACACCCTGACGGCCGCCCCGGCCTGCCGCCTGGCCACGATCGCCATTGCCACCGAGCGGCCGACCCAGTTCGTGGATCTCACGGACTGGCTGCAATCGTTCGTCGAGGATTCGGGCATTCGCCTGGGGCTGATCAACGTGCAGACGCTGCACACCACGACGGCAATCGTGGTCAACGAGCACGAGCCGCTGCTGCTCGCCGACTTCGCCACGCTCCTCGAGCACGTCGCACCGGCCCACACCGGCTACCGGCACGACGACGCCAGCGTGCGCACGGTGAACGTCACGCTCGGCGAACGTCCCAACGGCCACGCGCACTGCCGGGCGCTGCTGCTGCCCCCGTCGGCCTGCCTCAACGTCGTGGACGGCCGGCTCCAGCTCGGACGCTGGCAGCGCGTCTTCTTCGTGGACCTCGACGGCCCGCGCAGCCGGCAGGTCACGGTGCTGCTCGTCGGCAACAGCGAACCGGCGTCGAGCCAGCTTGCCGATTACGGCCCGCGGCCCGCGGCGAGTGTGAGGCGCCTGGAGCACCACCGATGAAGGTGAAGCTGATCCTGCCGGCGCTCACCGAGGCCACGAGTCCGTTCTTCCGTCCGATCAAGTACTCGCTGTTTCCGCCGCTCGGTCTGGCGACCCTCGCCGCCTATCTCGACCCCGGACGACGAGATCGATCTGCAGGACGAGCACGTCGAGCGGCTGGATCTCACGCGACACGCCGGACCTGGTGGTGATCCAGGTCTACATCACGTCGGCGAACCGGGCCTATCGCCTGGCCGACCACTACCGCCGCCGCGGCGCGCACGTCGCGCTGGGAGGCCTGCACGTGACGTCGCTGCCCGAGGAGGCGGCGGCGCACGCCGACACCATCTTCCTCGGCCCTGGCGAGGACACCTGGCCGCAGTTCCTCGCCGACTACCGCGCCGGCCGCCCGGGGCGCGTCTACCAGTCGCGGACCCGGACGCTGGCCGGACTGCCGCCGATTCGCCGCGACCTGATCAAGCGGCGCCTCTATCTCGTGCCCAACTCGATCGTCGTGTCGCGCGGCTGCCCGCACGTCTGCGACTTCTGCTACAAGGAGGCGTTCTTCGAGGGCGGCAAGTCGTTCTACACGCAGACGGTGGACGACGCGCTCGCCGAAATCGACCGCCTGCCCGGGCGGCACCTCTACTTTCTCGACGACCACCTGTTCGGCGACCGCCGGTTCGCCACCGCGCTCTTCGACGGCATGCGGGGCATGGGCCGCCTGTGGCAGGCGGCCGGCACCGTCAACGCCGTGCTCGCGCCCGGGCTGCTCGAGAAAGCCGTGGACGCCGGGCTGCGCAGCCTGTTCGTCGGCTTCGAGACGCTCAACCCCGACAACCTGGTCGAGCAGCGCAAGTATCAGAACATGCAGCCGCGACTACGCGGCCGCGGTGCGCCGCCTGCACGACCTCGGCGTGATGATCAACGGCAGCTTCGTCTTCGGCATGGACGGCGACGACGCCATCGGTCTTCGACCGCACCGTCGAATGGGCGATCGGTCAGGGGATCGAGACCGCCACCTTCCACATCCTCACGCCCTATCCCGGCACGGCGCTGTACAAGCGCATCGCGGGCGAGGGGCGCATCACCGAGACCAATTGGGACCTGTACGACACGCGCCACACCGTGTTCCGCCCGGCACGCATGTCCGGTGACGAGCTCGAGCAGGGCTACTGGCGCGCCTACCGCGAGTTCTACACGTGGCGGAACATCGCCCGCGGCGCGGCGGCGCACGGCAGCCTCGTCCCGGGGCTGCGGCACTTCGCCTACGCGTCGGGCTGGAAGAAGTTCGAGCCGCTGTGGGATCTGATCATCCGCGCCAGACAGGCCGGCGCCATGCTGCCCGTGCTCGAGGGCATCCTCAGCGAATTCGGCAAACGGCCCGCGTCGTCCGTGGCCGGCTCACCCGCCACATCCGCGCAGCACGCGCAGCCCAGGGTGATTCCGCTGCGCGAAGAACGGACCGTCTAGCGCCGATATGACGTTTGATGATTCGACGCGACGTTCCGACATGTATTGGGGGCGCTGCGCTGCTCGTGGCCCTGATGACCGCGGGCGGATGCGGCAAGTCGCCCACCCAGCCCTCGGCACCCGCACCAGCCACCTCGACGCTCACGTTTCAGGTGGCGGCGGGCGCCGTGCACGGCGCCGACAGCGGCACATACACCACGGCCAACGCGACGTTCGGCGGCGTCGCGCGCACCACGTGCGTACCCAACCCCAACATCGCCGGGAGCGTGTGTCCGGACTTGATGGTCGGCGTGCGCGGCACCGATGGCCGGCAATGCGTGCTCTGGGCGTTCGCGCCGATGGGCCGTTCGTTCGGCGTCGGGTCGTATCCGCGAGCAGCCTTCTCGCCGACGGGCGACACCGCCGGCTTCTTCATCAACTGTGCCCGCGGCGGCACCACCTGCGGCGACAACTCCAGCGCCTTCACGGTGCACGAACTGAGGTCCAACGCCTCCGGCATCGTCACCAGGCTGCATCTCACGTTCGAGCAGACCTGTCTCGGCGGTACGCCACCGTCCACCGCCCCGTTCGGCAAGGGCACCGGCGAGCTCTGGATCATCGACGGGACCAACGGCTTCCCGTAAGGGCGGGTGCCCGGCCGCGCGCAACGGGTCGAAGACGCTCCGGGGTCACGCGCCGAGTTGACGCGCCAGGTCGTTGAAGTCCTTGGCCGTGAGATCCACCGAGGCATCGGCGACCAGGTCGGGCTTGCCTCCCGGGCCGAGCTCGAGCGGCCGCGGGACGAACGCCGTGCGCAGCCCCACCGCCTTCGCAGCGCGCAGGTCGCCGAGGTGCGCGGCCACCATCAGCACGTCGCCGACCGGCAGGTCGAGGAAGTTCACGGCCGACTGATAGACCTCCCGGTCCGGCTTGTAGTGCTGCACCAGCTCCGCGCCGAGAATGCAGTCCCACGGCAGGCCGGCGTGCTTCGCCATGGCGGTCATCAGCGAGATGTTGCCGTTCGAGAGCGGCGCGATCGTGAACTTCCGCTTCAGGCGGGTGAGCCCACCCACTGAATCAGGCCACGGCCGCAGCCGGTGCCACGAGCGGTTGAGCGCATCGGTCTCGGCCTCGGAGAGCGTCAGCGTGAAGTCGACGAGCAGGCGATCGAGCGTCATGCGGTGCAGGCGGTCGAGCTTGGTCCACGACAGCTCGCCGGTGCGGACTCGGTTCATGCTGGGCGCGTAGCCCGCGCGCCACGCGTCGGCAAAGCGCGGCCCGTCGACCGATACGCCCTTCCGCCTCGCCAGCGCCTCCACTTCGAGCGCGACGGACGTGCGCCAGTCGACCACGGTGCCGAACACATCGAAGACGAGAGCCTTGATCGAGGTCATGGAAGAGGGTCCGGACGCGCCGGTCTGCGACGGCGGCGCTGCGAACGGATGACGTGGGAAGAGCGCGGCGGCGCTGGCGAGCAGGAACGTCCGGCGTGTCGGCATACGCCCTCCAGATCGCCTCGTAGTCTATCGAACACACCAGGATTACGCTTTCCTCACGGCCGCGGCTCTTTGAGACCCGCCCACCGCCTTACCCGCCTCACCGGCGCGAAGCGCCGTCCCAAGGGTCATCCCACTGAGACCTGCGACCGCGGCGCCGCCTCCGCCGCGGGCGCTGGCGCTTGGCGTCCCAGATGGAACGGCACGCTCGTGACCACGACGTTCGGCTTGAACAGCAGCGCGCCCTTGATCAGCAGGGCGTGCTGGTTGTGCAGCAGGTGGTGCCACAGGCGGTGCGGCACGAACTCGGGCAGAATCACCGTCACATACGTCGCCGGATCATCGCGGCGCAGCTGTTCGATGTAGTCCAGGAGCGGCTCGATCAGCGACCGGTACGGTGAGGCCAGGACTACGAGCTCCACGCGCTGGCCCCACGCCGGCCACAGTCGCCGTACGGCGTCGGTGCCCGCCGGATCCAGCTCGACGTAGACCGCGCGGACGTCACGCGACAATCCGGCGGCGTACTGCAGCGCCTTCACCACCGCCCGCTGGATGCCGCCGATCGGCACCAGCACCACGTGCCGTCCCGCCCGCTCGGGCGCCCAGTCCTGGAGCGTGAGCTCCGACGCCACCTGGTCGTAGTGGCGCCGCGTGATCGTGAAGAGCGCGACGAGGCACGGAATCATCACGATGATGATCCACGCGCCCTCGAATGCCTTGGTGACGGCGACGATGACGAGCACGATGCCGGTGACCACGGCGCCGAAGCCGTTGACGGCGGCACTGGCCCGCCATCCCGGCGTGCGCAGCGCTCCGCCAGTGCACCACCATGCCGGCCTGCGACAGCGTGAACGACACGAAGACGCCGATCATGTAGAGCGGGATGAGCGCGTGCGTGTCGCCGCCGAACACCACCAGCAGCACCGCCGCGAGTGCGCTGAGGATGACGATGCCGTTCGAGAACGCGAGCCGATCGCCCTGGTTCATGAACTGCCGCGGCAGGAAACGGTCGCGGGCCACGATCGACGCCAGCCGCGGGAAGTCGGCGTAGGCGGTGTTGGCGGCGAGCACGAGAATCGCCATCGTCGCCGCCTGGACCGCGTAGTACGGCACCCCGCGGCCGCCGAACGTGGCGCGGGCGATCTGCGACACGACGGTCTCGCCCTCGTTGGGCAGGATGCCGTAGGCGTGCGCCAGGAGCGTGATGCCGATGAACATGGTGATCGACATCACCGCCATCGCCACGAGCGTGGCCGCGGCGTTGCGGCTCTCGGGCGGCCGGAACGCCGGCACGCCGTTCGACACCGCCTCGACGCCGGTCATGGCCGTGCAGCCGTTCGAAAACGCCCTCAGCAGCGCGAACGCGGTAATCAGCTCGAGTTGGCCCGCGGCCAGGGCGTCCGGCGCGTGGGCCACCGGCTGGAGCGTCCCGGTCAGGTGCCGCCAGGCGCCCACGGCCAGCATCGCCAGGATGCTGACGATGAAGAAATACGTCGGTGCCGCGAAGAGGCGGCCCGATTCGCGCACGCCGCGCAGGTTGCCGAGCATCAGGACGAACACGAACCCCAGCGACAGCCAGACGGGGCTGAGTGGCAGCGACGGCAGGGCCGAGGTGATGGCGGCCACGCCCGCGGCGATGCTGACCGACACGGTGAGCACGTAATCGATGAGCAGGGCCGACGCGGCCACCAGGCTCGGCGCGCGGCCGAGGTTTTCCTTGGCCACGATGTAGGCTCCGCCACCGTTGGGGTAAGCGTGGATCGTCTGGCGGTACGAGAACACGACGATCGCCAGCATGGTCGCGATGACCGCTCCGATCGGCGTCACCAGGCCGAGCGCGGCGACGCCGCCGATGGCCAGCACGCGCAGGATCTCCTCGGTGGCATAGGCCACCGACGACAACGGATCCGACGACAGCACCGCCAGCCCGGTCACCCGGGAGAAGCGCTCGTGGTGCGCGTGGTACGAGGGAATCGGCGCGCCGACGACGACGCGCTTCAACTGCGACAGGAACGACTGATCGGGCACACACCCTCCAACCGCCGACGGGGTTAGCTGACGGGCTCGAGGTTGGAGTCCTCTACCGGCGCCGCGCGGGCTGAGCGGCCCGCGCCGGATTCGCCCCGGTGAGCGCATGCTCCACGTGGGTCCCCCGTATCGCTCCGCGACGGGAGCGAACTTGGCGTATCCCCAGTATCGCGCCGGCTGGCGCCGAATCACCGCCCGAGCACCGCGAACTTATGAACTCTTTATGCCTTTCGCGGCCGGCTGACCCGCGCGCGGCCGGCCCGGTGCAGAATGAGCTCGAGTGTCCCCCACCCTCCGGCGCGATGCGGTCGTGCTGCTGGGCGCACTGGCCGCGATCGGCATCGCCACGGAGCTCCTCCGAAGCGTTCCCGCCATCAGCACCGCGGCGGTCGCGCTGGTGCTGCTGCTCATCGTCCTGGGCGCGGCGACGTTCGCACGGCTGCGGGTGGCGGTCACCGCTGCGCTCGTGTCGACGCTGGCCTTCAACTTCTTCTTTCTCCAGCCCGTCGGCACGTTCGCGATCGCCGATCCGCAGAACTGGATCGTGCTGGGCGTGTACCTCGCGGTGGCGGTGGTGGCGAGCAAACTGTCCGCCTCGGCGCAGGACCGCGCGCGGGCCCACCTGGCCGAGACGCTGCTGGCCTCACTCAGCCATGACATGCGAACACCGCTCACCGCCGTGCGGGTCGCGGTCGACAACCTGCGCCGTCCACTCGACGACGCCGAACGGGCGGCCCAAGGCGCCGCCGCCGCCGCGGAGCTCGAACGGCTCACACTGCTCCTCGAGAACATGCTCGACATGGCGCAGATCGATGCCGGGGCCGTGCGTGTCGAACGGCAGTGGGTCGCCGCCGTGGACATCGTCGACGCGGCGCTCGCCCACGTCAGGCAGGCGCTTGCCGGCCACCCGGTCGTCGTCGAGGCCGGCGGCGATCGCGAAGTGGAGCTCGATCCGCGGCTCACGTCGGCGGCGCTGTCGCACCTGCTGGAGAACGCCGCGCGTTACTCGCCCGACGGAGGCCGTATCGTCGTCGCCGGGCGCGTCGAGGGCGACGGATTGCACCTCTCCGTCACCGATCAGGGTCCCGGCCTGGAGCCGTCGGAAATCGAGCATCTCTTCGACCGCTGGTATCGGGGAGCCGCTGGCCGGCGCACGGCGCACGGCACCGGCATGGGCCTCACCATTGCGCGCGGACTGCTCGCCGCGGCCGGGGGCAGCGCCTGGGCCGAGAACGCCCCCGGGGCCGGGGCCCGCTTCTCGCTAACCGTGCCGGGCCCGGTCCGGCGCACGGCCTCCCAGCCGTAACGATGGCCGCGCGCATCCTCGTCGTGGACGACGAACCGAATATCCTCACCACGCTGGCGCCGCTGCTCCGTGCCCATGGCTACGACATCGCCACGGCGACTTCGGGCCGCGCCGCGCTGGACCTCATACATGCGGCGCAACCGGATCTGGTGATCCTCGATCTGGGTCTCCCGGATCTGGACGGCGTGTCCGTGTGCGAACGGGTCCGCGCCTCGTCGCCGGTGCCAATCCTGGTGCTTTCCGCTCGTGGACGCGAGGCGGACAAGGTCCGGGCGCTCGACGCCGGCGCCGACGATTACGTGACCAAGCCCTTCGGGTCCGAGGAACTGCTGGCGCGCATCCGGGCGGCGCTGCGTCGGAGCGATGCGGCCGCGGCGCCTGCCGTGCCGCTCGTCCGCGGCGGCCTCACCATCGATCGCGAGCGCTTTCGGGTGCAGCGCGACGGAGAAGAAATCCGGCTGACGCCCAAGGAGTTCGAGCTGCTTGCGCTGCTCGCGGCCAACGCCGGCCGCGTGCTGACCCATCGGGCGATCCTGCGCGCCATCTGGGGCGTCAACGCGGTCCACCAGCCCGAGCACCTCCGCGTGCTGGTGGGTGCGCTGCGCAAGAAGATCGAACCGGATCCGTCGTCGCCGCGCTACGTTCTCACCGAGCCCTGGGTCGGCTACCGCTTCGCAGATCTGTGACGTGGCCGCGGGTCTTCAGACCCGCCTCATGGAACGGCTTCTTCCAGTGGCCGCGGCGCCACAGCTCGCGTTCGAGCTTGCCGGAACGGGGCGCGCCGGAACACTCTAGAGGCGCTCCGGCTCCAGATCATGCCGCTCACGCCGCGCCTTCGCACGCCGCTTCCGGTCCGCGTGGTGCTGTCCACGCCGGCCGTGCTGTCGTTCGTGTCGGTGTGGAAGGCGGCGGCGCTTTCCATCGCGCAGCTCGGGGCCGGCCTCTTCTTCGTGGCCGGCGTGGCCGCGCCGGTGCTCGGCCCGTACACGGTGTGGGCCGTCCTCGCCACCGCCGTCATCGGCTGGTTCGCGCGGGCGATCGACATCGAGAGCTGGGCGCTCCTCATCCCGGGCGGCACGGCCTCGCGGGTGCAGCAGGCGTTCGGCCCGCGGGCCGGGCGCGTCGCGGCCGCCGTCGCCGTCGTCGATCGCACCGTCTTCGCCGCGCTCGCCGCCGTCGTCACCGGACAGTACGTCGCCCTGGTGCTCGCGCCGCGGCTGCGGGGGACGGTGGCGGGCGCGGTGGCCGGCCAGGAACTGGCGACGGTGATTGGCGTGGCGATCATCGGCCTGCTGTGGATGCGGACGCGCATCGGCCTGTCGTGGCCGCGCGACGCGGTCGCCCGCGGCGTGTGGGCGGCGGTCGTGTTGCTCATCGCGCTCACCGCGTGGGCGGTCGCCAGCCTCAGCCGCCCGGCGCTGCCGTTCACCGCACTGTGGCAGCCGCCGGCCCTGCCGCAGTGGAGCCTGTTCGGCGTTCTGCAGGCACTCGTCGTCGGCTGGTCCGCGCTCCTGCTGACGCTCCCGGCTATCGGCGGCGGTGACGCACTCTCGCGCGTGGCGCACGAGTTCGCGCCGCCGCGGCTCGCCTCGCTCCGCCGCATGCGCATGCTCGTGGGGCTGGTGACGGCCAGCCTCGGGCATCGGCGGCACGCTCTGCTACGTGCTGCTCGTGCCGCCAGCGGAGCTCGCGGCATGGACCAGCACGCCGTTGGCCGGCCTCGTGTATCACCTGACGGCGCCGGGCTGGGTGCAGAACACGTTCGCGATCGCGCTGGCCGCGGCGGCGGTGTTGCTGCTGGTCCCTGGCATCTTCCTCTCGATGGGCG
Organism: uncultured Acidobacteriota bacterium; assembly: GCA_963731785.1. Classification (GTDB taxonomy): domain Bacteria; phylum Acidobacteriota; class Vicinamibacteria; order Vicinamibacterales; family UBA2999; genus DASYRM01. The sequence goes on along the minus strand of CAVSWX010000030.1, from coordinate 27,407 downwards.
ACGCCGAGGCGCTGCTGCAGCGGCTCTCGATCGAGGGCGCGCTGCCCGGCGGCCTCGTGGAGCTGCACCAGCGCCTGGGGACGCCCGTGCGGGTCATCGACACCACGGCGGCAGGCACGGTGTTCGTGATCCTCCTGGCGGGCGGCCGCGTGGAGTGGCTGGCCCGGGCGTTTGCGGTGACGATCGCGGCCTACCTGCTGATCAAGATCGCCGCGCTCGTCCGCCTCCGCGGCGCCCACAGGGACGCGCCGTATCGAGTGCCGTTCAGCTTTCGCGTCCGCGGCCGCGAAGTTCCACTCGGCCTGGCCGCCACCGGGGTGGCACTTGGTGGTGCGGCGCTGGCAGCGCTCATGCGAGGCGACGCTCCGGCCGTCGCCGCGGCCGCGCTCCTCGTGTCGATCGCGCTGGTGCTGCTCACCACCGGGCGCACCGTCGAGCCGGAAACGCCCGGCGAGCCCGAACCGGCGTTCGACGTCCTCAGCGACGCGCACGTGTCACCGGCACAACTGGGCACGCGGCCGGGGTGCGTGCTGGCGCCCGTGCGCAACCCGCACGCGCTCGATCATGTGGCCGCGGCGCTGAAAATCGGCCGGCGATCGCGACGTCGTCATCATGACGGTGCGGCTGCTCGAGCCCGACGTGGAGTCGCCGGCCACCGTGGCGGGACGCGGGCCCACGCCGCAGGAGCGGATGGTGTTCGAGGCTGCCGCCACCCTGGCGGAGCGGCTCGGCCATCCGGTGCGCCCGATCATCGTCCTCGCGCGCAGCGTCGTCGACGCCATTGCCACCACGATGCTGCAGCTGCAGGCGTCGGAGGTGTTCGTCGGCGAATCCGTCCACGCTGTCGAGCGCCGATCAGGCGCGCCTGCTCGGCGAGGCGTGGGAGCGCGCCGACAAGGCGGACGCCCGCACCGCCCGGCTGGTCATCGCCCATCGCAGCGGCCGCACCGACACCTACCACATCGGCGCGCACCCGCCTTCGCTCACGCCCGTCGATCTCGATCTGATCCACCGGGTATGGCTCGACGCCGTCAAGGCCGTCGGACCCGCACGTCCACCACCACGACGTCGTTCGCGCGGCGCTCACACAAATGGAACAACAACTCACCGGCCCATCCCGGGACGAGGCGCTGGCGGCGATCCGCAACGTCGCCCGCCCCGCCGACGAGCTCGCCGCCATCCTGCAGGCGAAGGAATACGGACGCCTGCGCGACCTGCTCCGCAACCGTCACGCGGGCGACGTCGCCGAGCTGCTCACCGCCCTCAGCATCGAGGACCAGGTCGTGGTGTTCCGCGTGCTGCCCCGCAAGGACGCCGCCGCGGTGTTCGAGTACCTCTCGCAGGACGCCATGGAAAGCCTGCTCAAGGCGATGGCGCAGGAAGACATCGCGGCGCTGCTCAACAACATGGCGCCGGACGACCGCACCCAGTTCCTCGAAGAGCTGCCCGCGACCGCCACGCGGCAGCTGCTGGCGCTGCTCACGCCGGCCGAGCGCTCGGTGGCGCTCACCCTGCTCGGCTACCCGGAACGCTCGGTCGGGCGTCTGATGACGCCGCACTACGTGGCGGTGCGCGAGCACTGGAGCGTGCAGGAAGTGCTCGACTACGTGCGCAACCACGGCCAGGACAGCGAGACGCTGAACGTCATCTACGTCGTGGACGACCAGGGGCTGCTGATCGACGACATCCGCATCCGCGAACTGCTGCTGGCGCCGCTCGACAAGCGGATCGTCGAGCTGATGGACCGCCGGTTCGTGACCCTCACGGCCACCGACGATCAGGACGCGGCCGTGGCCGTCTTCCGCCAGTACGACCGCAGCGCGCTGCCGGTGACCGACACCGCCGGCATGCTCATCGGCATCGTCACGATCGACGACGTGCTCGACGTGGCCGAGGCGACCGCCACGCGCGAGATCCAGCGCATCGGCGGCTCCGAGGCGCTCGACGAGCCCTACATGCAGACGTCGTTCTGGCAGATGGTGCAGAAGCGCGCCGGCTGGCTCACGGTGCTGTTCATCGGCGAAATGCTCACCGCCACCGCCATGGGCGCCTTCGAGGCCGAGATCTCGCGCGCGGTGATCCTGGCGCTGTTCGTGCCGCTCATCATCTCGAGCGGCGGCAACTCCGGGTCGCAGGCCTCCACGCTGGTCATCCGCGCGCTGGCGCTCGGCGAAGTGCAGGTGGGCGACTGGTGGCGCGTGATGCGCCGCGAGCTGCATGGCCGGACTCGTGCTCGGCGCCATCCTCGGCAGCATCGGCTTCCTGCGCATTGCCGTGTGGTCGGCGTTCTCCACCGTCTACGGCGAGCACTGGATGCTCGTCGGCATCACCGTGTCGGTGTCGCTCGTCGGCGTGGTGCTGTGGGGCACGCTGAGCGGGTCGCTGCTGCCGTTCCTGATGCGCCGGCTCGGCTTCGACCCGGCGACGTCGTCGGCGCCGTTCGTCGCGACGCTCGTGGACGTCACCGGGCTCGTGCTCTATTTCTCCGTCGCGATGGTGGTGCTGCGCGGCACGTTGTTGTGAACCGACGTAGCGGCCGGCTTTAGACCGGCCTCACGGGCGGCCTGAAGGCGGCCCCTACGAAAGCTCATCGGCCAAACCACTCACAGGACAGTGTCGCCGTCGTCGCCGGCGCGACGCGCGGGGCGGGGCGCGGCATCGCGCGCATGCTGGGCGAGGCCGGCGCCACGGTGTACTGCTCGGGCCGCAGCGTTGCCGGGCGGCCTGCCACCGGCACCAGGCCCGAGACGATCGACCAGACGGCCGAGATGGTCACCGCCGCCGGCGGGCGCGGCATCGCCGTGCAGACCGATCACCTGCAGGTGGATCAGGTGGAGCGCCTCTTTGCGCGCGTGAAGCAGGAGTCGGGGCGGCTCGACATCCTCGTGAACGACATCTGGGGCGGCGACGACCTCACCGAGTGGGGCACGAAGTTCTGGGCGCTCGATCCGGCCAAGGGCTTCGCGATTCTCGACAGCGCCGTGCGCACCCACATCCTGACCAGCCGCTTCGGCGTGCCGCTGATGATCGAGCAGCATTCGGGGCTGGTGGTCGAAATCACCGACGGCGACCACCCGGGCTATCGCGGCGCGCTCTACTACGACCTGGCCAAGACGGGCGCCATCCGGCTCGCCTTCGCCATGGCCGAGGAGCTGATCGGCACGGGCGTGACGGCGCTGGCGGTGACACCGGGCTTCCTGCGATCGGAAGCGATGCTCGAGCGCTTCGGCGTGACCGAAGCGAACTGGCGCGACGCCAAGGTGCAGGGCTTCGAAGCGTCGGAAACGCCATGCTTCGTCGGGCGCGCGGTGGCGGCGCTTGCCGCCGACCCGAACGTGCACACGAAAGCGGGCGGCGCCTACGCGAGCTGGACGCTGTCGGACGAGTACGGCTTCATCGACATCGACGGCGGGCGCCCGCACTGGGGGCGGTACATGCTGGGCTACACCAACGGCATCCTCGATCGCGGCGGACCGGTCGACGCCCGACGAGAAGTTCTGGATGGTGGCCGTGTACTGGCAGTTCAAGCACGACCCGCGCTTCAAGGACATGAAGGAGCGCATCCACGCGATCGTGGGGACGCCGGCGAGCGACTACGACCCCCGCGCCGGCGAGGGGTGACGCCCGGCCGCGCGCCGAGCGGCCCCGCGGGCCGGGCCTACGGCGCCTTGGTGACCACGAACTCGAACGGCATGCCCATGAAATCGCCGGAGAACTGGATCTTGTCCGGAGCGACCACGCCGCTGTAGCCGATCACCACGGCCATCCCGCCGAAATCGAGCGCGACGGTGAACGCGATCTTGGCGCCGTCAATCTTGCCGTCCTTGATCGCGATCTCGCCGCCGTCGGGGCCCAGCGACGTGCCGGTGAGGGTGGCGCCGTCGGCCTTGAACGTGAAGCCCACCGGCACCGCCCCCATCGGCGTTTCGATCGAGCCGGTCCACTTGCCGTCGACGTCGGCCGCGACGGCCGGAACGGCCAGCAGCACGAGGCCAAACACCAGCGCCAGAATCCGCGTCATACGCCTGCTCCTGTCATGAGACTCACGACCTGGCGGGAGTCTAGCGCAGGTTCGCCGTGCTGACGGTTTGCCGATCACGCAGCACGCGAGTTGCGATGATGCCTGTAACCTCAGCCGTCGAGGCACGGGGCGACCCGAAGCGGAGTACAGTGCCGCGCTGGAGGAACTTCTATGCGCTGGATGTCCGTCGTCGCGCTCTCGTTGCTCGTCACCGCCACGGCGTCGGCCGCCACGGTCGACGGCCTGAACATCCATTCGACGACCACCGGGACGGGCCCGGCCACGCTGGTACTGGTGCACGGGTGGACGTGCGACGAATCGTCCTGGGCGGGACAGGTGCCGGCGCTCGCCAAGAAGTACCGGGTGATCACGGTCGATCTGCCCGGACACGGCCGGAGCGGCGCTCCGGCCGACGGCAAGTTCTCGATGGATCTCTTCGCCCGAGCGGTCGAAGCCGTGCGCGCCGAGGCCCGGGCCAACCGGATCGTGCTCGTCGGCCACAGCATGGGGGCGCCGGTGATCCGGCAGTACGCGCGGTTGTATCCCGATCGCGTGGCCGGGCTGATTGCGGTGGACGGCCCGCTCGACATGCGGCAGTTCCCCGCCGACTTCAAGCCGCCGGCTCTCACCGGCGCCGAAGGACTCAAGGCCCGTGAAGGCATGATTCGCGGCATGTTCACGCCGCAGACGCCGCCGGAGCTGCAGCAGAAGATCCTGACGATGATGCTGAAGGCGCCCGAGGCGACCGCGATTGGCGCGATGGGATCGATGATGGACCCGTCGCTGCGCAAGGACGACGTGACGCCGATGCCCGCGCTCGCGATCTGGGCCGGCACGAATCAGCAGCTGCCCAGCCTCGACGCCACGCGGAAGGTGCTGCCCAAGTACGAGCAGACGCAGGTGGCTGGCACCGGTCACTTCCTGATGATGGAAAAGCCGGACGAGTTCAACCGCCTGGTCGTGGCGTTCGTCGACAAGCTGCAGTTCTGAGCGGGCGCGAGCGGCCGTCCGCTGGCCGCATGGCCCCGGCGCGACGCTCGATGCGCCAAGGGTCAATTTCGCCCGCGATCGCGCCGGAACCGGCCCGGGGTGAAGCCGGTGCTGCGCTTGAACGTGGAGGTGAGACGGCTTTGCGTCCCGAGGCCGACCTCGACGGCCACCTGCGCCAGCGGCAGCGACGACTCCGAGAGCAGGCGCCTGGCCTGCTCGATGCGCCGCCGTTCGACGTAGGCGCGCGGCGTCATCCCGGCCGAGGTCTTGAACGCGCGCGCGAAGTGATAGGGGCTGAGCGCGGCGCGGGCCGCCAGGTCGCGGAGGTGGATGGACGTGCCGAGTTTGGCCTCCACGAACAGCTGCACGCGGCGGTACGCCGCCGGGGACAGGCCGCCGCGCAAGTGCGCGCGTCGGGCCGACGCCGACGGCACCTCGAGCCAGGTGCGCAGCTGCCCGGTCTGGTCCTCGAGCAGCTGACACGCCCGTTGCATGAAGCCGGCAATCACGGCGAGCTGCGCCGTGGAATAGGTGGCCTGCAAGTTGCTCCCGGCCTGGCGCAGCGGTGCCCAGATCCGCTCGATCCAGGTGCGCGCATGCTCCGTCAGCTCGATGCGCGTGCCGGCACCGTGCTGGAAGCGGGCATATCCCGCCAACTGCAGCCGTTCGAGCGTGGTGCTGACGATGGCTCGACGCTCGTGGAGCACGTTGGCGAGCTCGTCGGCGCTGGCGGCCCCGCCGAACAGCAGCATGGTCATGCACGCCAGGTCGCGACGGTCGAGCGCGAGGATCTCCGCGGCGACGTCATCGAAGGCGTTGGACGACTCCTGGAAATGTGAGACCGTCCGACCGATGGATCGGCTGAGGTCGTCACGACTGATCCCGGCGGGCGCCACCCGCTTGACGATCGTTTTCATGCGCTCATATTGTCTCCGCGCTGATCCGGCAGCAACGCACGGGCCGCAGGCCAGCGCAAGATCCAGCAAAGCGCCGCAACAACCGGCAAGACGGCAGACGGCCCATCTGTGACAGTGAGAGTCGGAGCTCTTACGTGCGCACACTAAGACTGCAGATGGAATCGAGCACCTCTCGTACGGCGGTGGCGTCGTGGGCCTTGCTGGGCCTCTGCCTGTCGATGGCCGCGGCGGTCGGCGGCGGCATCTACGAAGGCGTCGTCGTCAACCCGCTCTGGAGCGCGTCACCACCGGCGTCGTTCGCCGTCATCCAGCCGCCGGGCGGGGTGCCGTTGCAGCGCTTCTGGATTCCGGTACACGCTGGCATCACGGTGTTCGCGCTCGCGGCGCTTGCAGCCGCGTGGCGGAACGGGGTGGTCCGGCGGGTCTTGTTGGTGGGGCTGGCGTCGTACGCCGTCATGCGCGCCTGGAGCGGCGTCTACTTCATCCCGCAGATGCTGGCGTTCCAGGACATCGCCCCCGACAGCCGCGCCGAGCGCCGAGCTCTCGATGCGGGTGGCGCGGTGGATCTGGTGGACGTGGTGGCGCGCGCCGCTCGATCTCGTGTCGTTCGTCTGCTTCGCGCTCGCATTCCGGGCGACGGGAGGTCAGGAACGCGGCTGATCTTTGTGGACCCAGCGGTCCACCGTTTCGCCGACGACCAGAAGGACCAGCGCCACTACGACCGCGCTCCCGGCGGTTCGCCACAAGCCGGCCCCAGCCGCGACGCCGATGGCGGCGACCACCCAGATGGCCGCCGCCGTCGTCAGCCCCTCGATGCCGCCGCCGTCGTGACGATGCAGGATCACCCCGGCCCCGATGAAGCCGACGCCCGCCACGATCCCCTGCACTACACGACTGGGAGCACCGGAATCGCTGCCCTGGAGCAGCAGTCCGACGATCGTCAGCGTGGCCGCGCCGAGCGCGACCAGCGCATGCGTTCGCAGGCCGGCCGGCTTGCCCTCGGCTTCGCGGTTCAGTCCGATGCACGCGCCAAAGAGCGTCGCCAGCAGCAGGCGCCCCAGAACTTCGAGAAACGACCCCGGCACGACCACCGCGTCCATGTAGATGGTTGTAACAGGCATCGGGCATGCGCGCAAAACGGGCGCTCCGCTCTGCCGCGCGGCGGTCGAACGGCAGCGCCTCCCTACACACGGCTGCACCGGCGTCGGTACGGCGATACGGCTGAGGTATGCTCGACCGTCGGCCCCCCGTCCACGAGCGCCGTGGCTCCCCCGGGGCGGACCCGCTCAGGAGACTCGCATGCCCACTTCCCTTCCCATGATTCGTTCGTTCTGTTTCGCCGTCGCCGTGGCCGCCGTGCTGCTGCCCGCCGAGAGTTTTGCGCAGCGCACCGGCGTCGCCCGCGACTTCCCCGTGTACGACAACGGCGGCAAGCCCGACCTCGCGGTCGATCCGCAGCGCTTCGCCAATCAGATGGAAATCGTCGACCGCTATTTTTCGCCTGACGACTGCGCCATCCCCGAGGGCGTCATCGGCGCCCCCGGCTACCGCCGCCTGCTGCGGTTCGACACCGTGCTGATGAACCGCGGCGACGGGGACCTGGTCGTGGGCGACCGCAGTGATCCGGACAACCCCTACGCGCCGTACTTCGTGTTTCACGGCTGCCACGGGCACTATCACATCCGGTTCTTCTCGATTTACGAACTGCTGACGCCCGACGGCACGCTGGTCGTGGCGGGCACCAAGCAGGGGTTCTGCTTCGAGGATTCGTTCAAGTACGAGGATGGCGGCAAGAGCAAGGGCTACGACTGCCACGACCAGGGCATCACGTCGGGCTGGGGCGACTGGTACTACAAACAGCTCGTGGGCCAGTTCATCGACATCACCGGCGTCCCTGAAGGCGAATACATCGTCCGCGTGTCGATCAACACCGGCGAGTTCTCGCCGATCTTCGATGAAGGGCAGAACCGCTATTCGAATGTGAGCGAGGTGCGGGTCACGATCCCGAACCCGCGCAAGAAGGTCGCCTCGATTCCGTAACGCAAGCGAGCGCGTTCAGAGGGAGCAGGCCCGCGCCTGCTCCCGTCACTCGCTCAATCCGGCTACGCCGGGCGGGCGATGTACCACAGGGTCCCCATCGGGTCCTGACACGCTCCCGACGCGATCGCCGTACCACTGGTCGGCCGGCGGCGTGAGGGGCGTGGCGCCCGCGGCCACCGCGCGCGCGATAGAGGCGCGTCGGCGTCGTCCACGTAGAGATAGAAGGTCGGTCGGCATCGGCACCGCCGGATCGGGTTCGCCGAGCTCGAGCACCGCGTTGCCGATGCGCACCTGCGCGTGCATCACCCGGCCACTCGGGGCCAGGTGCCGCGCGTCCTCGATGGCGCCGAACGCCTGCTTCAGGAACTCGATGTACGCCGGCGCGTCCGTCGGGTGCAGATAGGGCGTGACCGTCCGCAGCCCTTCCGGGCACCGCTGGTCCGCTCAGCGGCGCGGCCGATGTACCAGTAGTTGCCCATCGCGTCCTGGACGAAGCCGGAGCGCTCGCCGTAGGGCCGATCGGCGGGCTCGCCGCATCGACGTCGCGCCGGCGGCGAGCGCGCGCGCGATACGTCGCGTCCACGTCCTCGACGTAGAGGTGATACGCGGCCGGGCGCACCGGCACCACGCCCTCCTCGGCGCTCTCGCCCACCATCAGCATCGAGTCGCCAATCCGCAGCTCGCGGTGCACCGCCGTGCGGGCCGCGTCGTGGTCTCGGTCTCCACCGCGCCGAACGCCTGCTTCACGAAGCTCGGTGAAGCGCCGAGTCCCTGGTCTGGATGTACGGGGTGACGGTGGTGAACCCCTCGCGGGCCCGGGTCGTCGTTGGAGCCGCCGTCGCAACTGCTGTTGACATCGTCGTCCTCTCTTTCAGCCGCGCCTTGAGGCGCGCCGTGAACGCCGGATTCGGGTAGTGCCGCAGCTCCACCACGAGCCCGGCCAACGGCGCGAGCTCCGGATCCTGCAGCGCCGCCGTGGCGTCGCCGCGCGCCAGGATCGTGTCCACCATCCGATCGAGACGGCCGCTGAGCGCGCGTTCAGCCATGGCGCATCCCCTTCCGCAGGTTCTCCAGCGCGCGGAGCTGCAGCTGCTTCACGGCGCCTTCGGATCGGCCGAGCGCGGCCGCGATGTCGCGGATGCTCTTCTCCTCGCCGAACCGCAGCTCGATCACGCGCCGCTGCAGGTCCGGCAGCCGTCGACGAGCTGGAAGAGCATCGCGCGCTGCTCGATCGCCGCCATCTCGGCGACGTCGGGCACCTCGGGGGCCGGCTCGCCGGCTTCCCGCGCCGCGCGCCGCCAGTGGTCGGCGAGCGCGTTGGCTGCGATGCGGATCAGCCAGGCCGCGAAGGGCACCCCCCGCCACTCGAACCGCGGCAGGCTCGCGAGCGCCTGCTCGAACACCGCGGACGTGATGTCCTCGGCTTCGGCACGGTTGCCGACGCGCCGGCTGACGAAGCCGTAGACGCGATGGACGTAGCGGTCGTAGAGGTCGCCGAAGCGCGCCGGGTCGTCCTGCGCCGCCGCGATGAGCGCCCGCTCGTCGTCCTGGTCGATGGTGGCCGTCACGCTGCTTCCGAACCCGTGTATCCGATCACAGGAACGGGCGGAGGGGGCGGAAAGTTATGGGCACGCAACCCTCGACGTATCAACGGGTTCGCGCGTGACCTGGGTTGTCATTGACCGGATCAACAGTAGATCCATGGATCTTGGAGCCGTGGCCCAGTACGGGTTGCCGGGTGCCGCGTTGGCGGTGGTCGCCTGGCTCGTCTACACGCTGATCAGGCGCGGGTTTCGCATTTCGTTTCGCGCCGAGGTGCCGCGCAAGCGGACGCAGTAGCCGGCGGCGGCATCGCATGGACTACTTGTGTGCGGCGACCTCGTTGACGACGGTCCAGACGTACTGGACGAACGGATAGAGCGACGATTCGGCCAGACGCTCGACGTCGCCGTGCGCGGGATAGTTGAGGGCATCGTCCTCGGTGGAGGCGGGACCGATGCCGTACGACTGAATGCCCTTCGCGCGCAGCTGCGCCTGATCGCTGGCGCCGGTGGACATGCCAGGCATGCACCGCAGCCCCGGGATACATGCGCTGCGCCACCTGCTCGAGCACGCGGTACATCTCGCGTATCGATGCGCGACGCCGGCGACGGCGGGCGCGACGGCGGAATCGGGCACCACCTTCACCGCCGGGTCGGCGATGATCTCGGCCATCTGCGCGTAGAACCGGTCGATGTCCTCGCCGGGCAGGGCGCGGATGTCGAGCGTGGCTTCCGCCTCGGACGGGATCACGTTGGCGCCGACGCCGGCCTTGAGGATCGTCGGCACGATCGAGGTGCGGAGCATGGCGTAGGAGGCCGGATCGTGTTCCTGGAGGTAGCGCTGCGCGTTGGCCAGCGCGGCCGGCGTGGCGTTCGGGTCCACGAGCGTGCGATACACCGCCGCGCGCTCGGGCGGCGCGATCGTGGCCAGCCGGCTCGAAGTAGGTGCGCGTGGTGTCGTTGAGGCGCATCGGCGTCTGCCACCGACCGAGCTTGTCCAGCGCCGCCGCGAGGTGCAGCAGCGGGTTGTCGAGCCGCGGCACCGAGCCGTGCCCTGCGGTGCCCGTCGCGACGAGCCGCGCGCGTGTCGGCAGCTTCTCGGCCGTCCCGATGCTCACCCGCGTCACCGCGCGATGCCGTCGAGGGTGGCGCGCGCCACCCTCGGTGATCGCGAACTCCGCGTCGATGGCGTCGAAGTGCTCCCGCACCATGAAGTTGATACCTGCGCCGGTCGTGTCGGCCTCTTCGGCCGATTCGGCGAGGAAGATCACGTCGCGATCGAGCGGCACGCCGCGCCGCTTGAGCAGCAGCATCGTCATCAGGTTCGCCGCCAGCACCGGCTTGTCGTCATTCGTGCCGCGGCCCCAGATGTAGCCGTCCTTCAGCACCGCGCCGAACGGATCCACGGGCCATTTCTCGCGCTGCACCGGCACCACGTCCGTGTGCGCCAGAATCAGCAGCGGCCGCTTCGATCCGTTGCCCTTGAGCCGGGCCACGAGATTGGCGCGGTCGGGATCCTGCGCGAACGTCTGCGTGGGGATCCCTTCGGCCTCGAGCACCTGCTTCAGGTAGTTGACGACCAGCGTTTCGCGGCCCGGCGTGCTGTCGATCTTGACGAGGTCCCGATAGCGCTCGAGTATCTCGGGGCGGAGGCGGTCCCAATCGAGCGGCTGGGTGGGAGCGGGCGCCTGCGCGCCCAGCGAGACCACTGCCGCGACCACAGCCGCGAAGGCAACGAAGAGTCGTCTGGCCATGGGTGATTATCTGCGCGTTCCCGCGGCAAGGACCAGCCTCCGCCCCGTCGTGGTGCCGTCCTTGCATCTCCACTCGATGCGTCATTGACGCGCCGGAAAGGAGGAAACTCATGGCTGAACGGCACAACGAACTTACACCTCAGCGGGAGCGAGGGCTGACGCGCCCTGGTTCCTCCTGGAGTGGTCATCCGTTTGGGACGCTGCAGCGGTTCGCAGACGAGATGGACCGCTTCTTCGAGGACTTCGGGTTCGGCCGCAACTGGGCAACGCCATTTGGCCGCGGCGGCGCCGGTGAGTTCGCCTGGGCGCCGAGCGTCGACGTCCACCAGAAGGACGACCAGGTGTTCATCCACGCCGATCTGCCGGGCCTGTCGAAGGACGACGTTTCGGTGGAGGTCACCGACAACGCGGTCGCGATCCAAGGCGAGCGCAAGCGGGAGCATCACGACGAGCAGCAGGGCTACTACCGTAGCGAGCGGAGCTACGGCAGCTTCTCGCGCGTGATTCCGCTGCCCGAGGGCGCCATCACCGATCAGGCCAAGGCCACCTTCCGCGACGGCGTGCTGGAGATCACGATTCCGGCGCCGCCGTCCCGGGGCCGCAAGCTGCAGATCGGCGAGGCGAAGTCAGAACCAGCCACAGCGACTGCCAAGAAGTAGTCGCTGAGGATGAACAGCCCGCGCGGGCACCACGCCCGCGCGGCTCCGGAGTGTCCGGGCGGAGCCGGCGGCCATCGATCAGGGTGGGATATGCGATTGGATCTCGATCGGGTCACGCGCATCAGCCGCGAAGTCGCTACTCAGGTGGACGAGCGGCTCTCCGTCGCGGGCGTCACCCTCACCGAGGGTGGTGGCAACCGCGTCGAGCTCCTGGTCACGGTGGAGGGCTGTCACCGTGAACCGTGCCGGCATCTGCTGAACGTCAGGCGCACGGAGCCAGCCGAGTTCGAGCGCGATCTCCGCGACAAGCTCGTGGCGGCCCTGACCGAGCATCGCGGTCGACTGATCGCGCCGCGCTGATGCGCTCGGCGGTCAATTATGGCATGTTCATGTGATATCGTATGTTCATGCCAAAGCGGCCTGTCTCGGTCACGCTGGACGAAGACAACCTTCTGTGGCTTCGAGGGCGCATGGCCCGCCGCAAACGGCGAAGCCTCAGCGACGCGCTCGACGAGATCATCACGGCCGCGCGCGCCAGCGGCGGGCTCGAAGCTCCTCGTTCCGTAGCCGGAACCATCGACATTGCTGCGAACGATCCGGACTTGGAGAAGGCCGACCGCTACGTCCGCTCGTTCTTCGAGAAATCGCTCAGTCGACCGTTAGCGGTTGGCGAGAAGCCGGCCGCCTACAAAACGTCGCGTCGAAGCGCAGCGAACAGGGTGTCTGTCGGGCACCGGGCCCGAACCCGTGGCTGAATCGGCGGCGGTCACCGACACGCATGCACTGCTCTTCCATGCATCTGGCGGCCGGCGGCTCGGCGCGGTTGGGCGCGCACTGTTCGCCGATGCGGAAGCACGGCGCGCCCTGATTTACGTGCCGGCTGCGGTCGTGTGGGAGGTCACGGTGCTCGCGCATCGGGGCCGCGTGAACCTTCGCCGCCCGGCACGCGAGTTCTTCGGCGACTTGTTCAGCAACCCGTCTTACCAGCCACATTCGCTCGAAGTCGCCCAGGTGTTCGACGCAGGAGAACTGACGCTCCTGCACGACCCGTTCGACGCCCTGATTTGTGCGGCTGCGCTCGACTTGTCGCTGCCGCTGATTACGCGGGACGAGGCCATCGTCGAGGCGAAGCGCGTCAAGACCGTGTGGTGAGCCTGATCGTGGGCGTAGCGCACGGACGCCGGTCATGTTAACGCAAGGCTGAACGCCCATGCGTCCACGAACGACCCGGACACCACCGGCCTCTATCTCGATTGCGCGACCCTGCTGCCGGGAGACATCCTGCTCACCGCCGACAGCGCGCTCGTCTCGGCGGGCATCAGGGCGGGGACCGGCGGACCCTTCTCGCACGCCGCGCTCATCATGGCGATGACGTTCCGGCTCGAGGCCGCGGGCGACGGCACCGGCTACACGCCGATGTTCTTCGACCGTGTCGAGCAGCTCTACCAGCCGCGGCGCGGCCGGTTCCTGCACCGGCTGCCCGACGCGACGCGCCAAGCCCTGGTGCTCCGCAAGCCGGGCTTCGCCGACGTCGCGCCCGATCTCACGCAGCTGCTTATCACTCTGTCGCGCCCGTTCCTGTGGAAGGAGTATCCGCAGCTCGCCCGCACCGCCGCGGTGTTCAGGGACCAGGCCGTGGGACGGCTCGTGTTCGCGCCGTTCCTGCGTCTTCTCGACCGGGTGCTGCAAAACCAGCCGACCAATCCGGGGGAGTTCTGCTCGTCGCTGGTCGGCACGATCTACGAGATCCTGGGCCATCCGCTGCTGGCGGACCGCAAGGCCGACGAGATCAGTCCCAACCACATCCTCGGCGCCGGCCTCGAAACGGTTGACGGCGCGATCACCAAGCCGGAACCGGAAGCGGAGCTGAACGACGATGTCCGCACCATGCAAAACAGCCTGCTCAACCTGGCGTTCTCGCGAGACCTGTTGCCGGGTCTCGTGGAGTTCATGGCCACCGTCGAGCGTTTGAGGTAGGCACCGCCCTGAGACAGCAGGCTTCGGCTGTAACTGGCGGGGTGGACGGGACTCGAACCGAGCGTCGATCTCAACGCCGCGCTGCGCAGGTGTCTGTACGTTTGAATACAGGTGCAGATGGTGCTACGCGGGAAGATAATGGCCGACAAGGAGGACGCATGGGAGACAAGGGTGGCAAGAAAGATAAGGAAAAGAATCTGTCGCATCGCACACCAGGTAGATGACATGAAGGTCGTTGTAGATTTCAGCATTTGCGATCTCCACGGGCTCTGCGTGGAGGCAGCGCCTGAGGTGTTCCAGATTGGCGACGACGGCGCACTGCACGTCCTGAATGAGACGCCAGAAGAGGTCTGCGCGCGAAAGTGGACCGAGCCGTGCGGGAGTGTCCTACGGGAGCGATTTGGATCGAAGAGTGACGTGCTCCCATGCTGCGCCGAATCGCCATCGTTGGCGCCTCGCTTGCCGGCCTGCGCGCGGCCGAGACACTGCGCCAGCGAGGCTTCGATGGTGAGCTCACGCTGATTGGCGACGAGCCGCATCGCCCCTACGACCGCCCGCCGCTCTCGAAACAGGTGCTCCAAGGCGTCTGGGAACCGGAACAGACCTTCTTCCGCAGGAAGGACGGATACGACGCGCTCGCGCTCGACATGCGGCTTGGCGTGCGAGCGATGTCGGTCGACCTCCGCGCCAGGCGCGTCGCGCTAGCCGATGGCACGTTCGCCGATTACGACCGTCTGATCATCGCCACCGGCGCACGCGTCCGGACTCTCCCGGGCATTGCGCCACGGGCGGGCTTGCTCGTCCTGCGCAGTCTGGACGACGCCGTCGCGCTCGGCCGGGAACTGATGCACGCGACGCGTGTGGCGATCGTGGGGGCAGGGTTCATCGGCCTCGAAGTCGCGGCCTCCTGCCGTGCGCGCGGCCTGGACGTCACCGTGATCGAGGCGCTTCCCGCCCCGCTTTCCCAAATCCTGGGACCGACGCTCTGCGAAATGATTGCGGCCATGCACCGCGACCACGGCGTGGATCTTCGCACCGGGGTTATGGTGACCGACGTCGTTGGCGAGTCGCGCGTCGCCGGGGTCGTGCTCTCCGACGGCTCACGGATCGAGGCCGACGTGGTGGTCGTCGGCATCGGGGTCACGCCAAACACGGAGTGGCTCGACGGCAGCGGCCTCACGCTCGACAACGGGATCGTCTGCAACGGCTCCGGTGAAGCCGCGCCAGATGTGTATGCGGCAGGCGACGTGGCCAGGGTCGCGAACCGGTGGCACGGCGACTCACCGCGAATCGAGCATTGGACCAACGCAGTCGAGCAAGCTGTGCACGCGGCGGAAAATGCGCTCGCCGGCCCTGAGGCGTCTACGCTTTTCTCGTCCGTGCCGTACTTCTGGTCCGACCAGTACGATCGCAAAATTCAGTTCATCGGTCGCGCACGGCCGCACGACGAGATCGTGATCGTCGACGGGTCGCTCGCCGACCGAAGGCTGACGGCGCTCTATCGGCGTGCCGATCGCGTGGTGGCATGTCTCGCCGTGAATCAACCGCGCGCGCTGATCAAATACAGGAAGCTGCTTGCCGCCGGTGCATCGTGGGAAGCTGCCCTATCGGCAACGGCCGCGTCGTAGGGATGACTGCCTGTTCAGTGACTTGGGACACGCCCAACCAGGATGGTTCCTTGAAAACAGGTTCGGCCTGCTTGGCGCGCCTTCGCAACCTGGGGCGAGCGCATGGAGCGCATCGTCCAGTGCCACCAGGTCCGTCGGCACCTCGCCTGCGTCGAGCACGTCTTCGCTAAGAGGATAGACAGCATTAGCGCCAGCGAAGGTTGACCGAAGACCCGTTATGCGACCGCCCCCTTCCGCCCCCTCCAGCACAGCCTCCGAGGATAAGATGGGGCGTGGCCAACAGGTCCGATCTCGTTCAGAGGCGAGAGAAGTACATCCAGCGCCAGATTGAGCTCGACAAGAGCGCGGTCAACATCAGGTTTCGCGACCGGGCATCGCAAGGCGCGGGTCCCGCGAATCGTCACGGGATGCCGAAGCTCCCCCGTCGATCAGCACGAAGCGAAGAACTGGCTGGTACTGGACCTCGCCGAGCAGCCTGACGTACCGCTCCAGAAATGGAAGCTGGAAGTGGGCGGCCTCGTCGAACATCCCTTCACGCTCACGTGGGACGAGTTCATCACGCTGCCGCGGCTACCGAACTCGACCGAACCCTGGTTCAACGATTCGGTACGCGACTGTTGATTCGTGACACGAGCGTATGACGCCAGAGCCGGACGTGACCGAACCGACTACCTCCACCATCTTCGTGTCTTACAAGCGCGAAGACCGCGCGCGCGTCGCCCCGCTCGTGGAAGGGCTCCGGACGGCACGGCTCACCGTGTGGTGGGACGCCGACATTCCCGGCGGTGTCAATTGGCGACCGACGATCCTCGAACACCTCGAGGCCTCGAGCTGTGTCATCGTCGTGTGGAGCGCCGGTTCCGTGTCGGAGGCTGGCGGGTTCGTGCACGAAGAGGCCGCTCGCGCGAAAGCGCGCGGCAGCCTCCTCCCGGTTCGGCTCGACGCCGTCGCACCTCCGCTCGGTTTCGGCGAGATTCAGTCGCTCGATCTGATTGGGTGGTCGGGACGATCCGACGATCCTCGAGTCGCCGACATCGCCGATGCCGCTCGGGCGCTCGTTCAGGGCGGGCCCCGGCCACGTCCGCGAGCGGTCACTCTCTCTCAGTGGACGATGGGCGCCTTCGTCGCATCCGCGCTCGCCGGCCTCGGCTTCTTCGCTGATGTCGCCAGCTTTCAGCACACTGTGTGCCGCGCTCCAGGCCTGAGATACGCCTGCGCGAACTTGGGCCTCGGCGGTATTCCCAGTCCGGCAGAGCAGGCGATGTGGGATGCCCGTCCGCTGGGAGACTGCGAGTGGCTCCGCGGCTTTCTCGTCCGGTTTCCGGCCGGTGCGCACGCCGACGAAGCGGGCCGGCGGCTTCAGGCCTTGCGTCGAACGGCGGAAGACACCTGGCGTCCCGAGACCCGCCCCGTTCCGCTCTTCGTGGGATTGCCCGAGCGGCCCGGATTCCACCGAGGACGCCGCGCGAGCCGATGCGCTGTCGCGTGGCGCGAAGGGCGCAGAACTGGCGTGCGAGGGGTACACCGCCGGGTCGTATCGCCTTCGTTCCGCGATCGTAGACACCACCTCGTTGGAGTGGCGTTGCGCGCGTCATACCGATGGTGTCCGATGCAGCTTCGAAGGACGCGCGCGGTGCGAGGTCGATGTGCAGCAGACGCTCAATCGTGAGGTCTGTGAATGAGCACGTCGGTCGCAGAGCCTTTCGTTCATGAGCGCCCCAAGATGTCCGCACACCGGTGTGGTTGTCTGCTGGCCATCGCTCTGGTCAGCACAGCGGCTGTGAACTGGCCGGGCGTCGCCAGCGGTCAGACCGGTGTTGATGCCGCGGCGGAGACGCGGCGCCTGCAGGAAGATCTCGTGGCGCGCTCGGCGGCGGCGCAGGCCGCTCTCGAACGCCGGGCTGACGCGGCCTTGAATGCGGCCTTTCGCCAACGAGATTCGGCCATTGCCGAGAACCGCCGGCTCCTTGGCCTTCGCGACGTCAACGCCAGAAGACGCCAACAGCTCGAGGCCGAAAACGATCGACTTCGCCGGGAGCGAAACGACACACTGGCCCTTCTCGAACAGTCGGATCCGATTTTCAAGGCCGCCGTCGACGAGTTCCGGCGGCAGATCGCCGGGTTGACCGAGGCGCCTTCGCCTGCCAAGCGCGCAGCCCTCGACCGCTACTTGCGGGGAGAGGCTTCCGCGCTCGACGATCTGCAGGAGATCGTCCGGGCCGAGCGTTCGGCGCGCGAAGTGGCCCTGGTGACCGAAGCGCGGCTGCGGGCGCAGCTGACCAATGCCAGGGAGCAGCGCGCCGTGGCCGCCCTGGTCGTCGACGCCAAAGACCGGGGCGAGAAGACCACGCTTCAGGCGATTGAGGCCTGGAAGGAAGCCGCAGAGCTCGACAAGCGAGACGCGTGGACGTGGATCTACCTCGCGCGGCTGTATCAGGAAGCGGGGCGCCTGAACGAGGCGCTCTCCGCCAGCACGAGCGCGATCGATTCGGCTGAAAAAGGCACCCGCGACCAGGTGGCTGCGCTGATGGAGGCGGGCGCCATTCTGGCACAGACCGGCGACGTCGCCGCGGCTCGCGTCCGGTTCGAGAGCGGTCTCGCGATCGACCAGCGGCGTGCGGCCGCCGATCCCAGCGACGCGAAAATCCAGCGGGACGTCAGCGTCAGCCTGATGAGACTTGGCGACCTTCTCTTGCAAGCCGGCGATCTCGTGGCTGCCCGAGCCCGCTTCGAAGAGAGCGCGGCGACCCTCGAGCGCCTGGCGGCCGAGAGCCGCGAGAGCGTGCAAGCGCAGCGCGAGTTCAGCGTCGGACTCGGCCGGCTTGGATTCGTCCTCGTCGAGGCGGGCGATCTTGCGGGAGCGCGTGCCCGCTTCGAAGCCACTCTCGCGATCACGGAACGGCTCGCCGCGGCGAACCGGGCGAGCGCTGGAGCTCAACACGATGTCAGCGCTGATCTGTTCCGGCTCGGCGATGTTCTCGAGCGGGCCGGCGACCTTCCTGGCGCCCGGGCGCGTTTCGAAGCAAGTCTCGCGATCGCCCAGCGCCTCGCCGCCGCCAACCCCACGAATGCCGTCTGGCAACGCGATGTCAGCCTCACACTCAACAGACTCGGGCATGTCCTGGCCGTAGCCGGAGACCTCCGCGGCGGCCAGACGCGACTGGAGGCGAGCCTCGCCATTGTCGAACGACTCGCAGCCGCCAATCCAGACAGTGCTGACGCCCAGAGCGATGTCAGCGTCACGCTCGACTTCCTCGGCACCGTGCTCGCCGCGATCGGCGACGTCGCGACGGCACGCGCGCACTATGAGAGAAGCCTCGCGATTGCCCAGCGCCTCGCCGCGGCGCACCCAAGCGCACAGTCGAATCTCTTCCTCCGCGACAGCCTGTCCGGGCTCGGCTACGTACTTCTGATAGGTAACGATTTCGCCGGCGCTCGCGAGCGTTTCGAAGCGACGCTGGCCATCGACCGGCGTCGTGCCGCGGCCAGTCCGACAAGTGCGAGAGTGGTCCGCGATCTGACCGATACTCTCATTCGACTCGGCGAGTTGTCCGAGCACGCCGGCGACAAGCGTGCTGCGCTAGTCCGTTTCGAAGAGAGTCTCACCGTTATCCAGCGCCTCGCTTCTTCACTCCCAGACAGCCCCGATGTCCAGGAAGAGGTGCTCGCAGCCCATATACGCATCGCCAGTCTCACCGTCGACCTGAACCACTGGAAGCGCGCGCTGGCGTTCGCCGAGGATCTGAACCGCCGGGGGCTCCTTCGTCCGGAGCGTCGATCGGCACTCGACGAACTCCGTAAACGCGCAGGCGCTCGCCCGTAATGTCGTTCACGTCGCGTCGCCTCCACAGAGGATAGACAGCATTAGACTAGCGCCAGCGAATGATGACCGAAGACCCGTTACCCGACCTGAACCCTCGCGGCTCTGGCGCACCGCGATCACTCTTCCTCCCTCCCAGGTCCGTCGTGAACACGGCTCGCCCTCTTTGGAAACGTGTGGCCTGCTGGGCCCTTCCCGGCCTCCTGGCCGTGAGTCCGAGCGCCCAGCAGAATCCGTCTGCACCGCCCGATCCGCCCGGCTCGCTCGAGGCGCTCGCAATCCAGGTCCTGCTCGATCGCCTGCAGTTCTCGCCGGGCGAAATCGACGGAACCGCCGGGCTCAACACGCTGAACGCCATCGATGCGTTCGAACGTGAGCGAGGAAGACGCGTCGCCGACCTGCTGACCGCCTCCACCGCTCCGACAACCGTCCGCTACACCGTGACCGCCGCCGACATGGCCACGCCGATCGTGAAGGTGATCCCGCCCGACATGATGGCCAAGTCCAAGCTCAAGCGGCTCGACTACACCTCGCACCTCGAGATGTTCGCCGAGCGTTTCCACTCCTCCCCGGACCTGCTGACACGGTTGAATCCAGGGCTGAAGATCGTTGCGGGCGCTCAACTGGTCGTGCCGAACGTGCGTGTCGCCCGCGCGGCCAGACCGCCGCGCGACATCGTCGTCAGGGTGTCAGAGTCTCAGGCGGCGCTCACCGTGACCGACCGCGCGGGAAACGTGATCATGTATGCGCCGGCCACGACGGGCAGCACGGACGATCCGCTGCCGATCGGCTCCTGGACCGTCACCGCGGTGGCCCACAATCCGCCCTTCAATTACAACCCGGGCCTGTTCTGGGACGCTGACCCCTCGCACAGGAAGGCGACGATCCCGCCTGGGCCAAACGGCCCGGTCGGACTGGTCTGGATCGACCTCAGCAAGCCGCACTACGGCATTCATGGAACGCCCGAACCCGGCTCGGTGGGCTACACCGTCTCGCACGGCTGCGTGCGGCTTACGAACTGGGATGCGCTGCGCTTGGCCGGGATGGTCCGTTCGGGTACGAAGGTGGAATTCGTCCCGTGACGCGGTAGCGGACGGGCCTCGAATCCACGGCTGAATCGGCGCCGGTGGACCGCCGCCGCGGTGCGCAGGATTCCACCACGTCGGCCGTACGATTGGGACGCCCCGAACGTTGTTCCAGCTATGGCGAAGACCAGATTCCAGGCCACGGGCGAGAATTCGAAGGCTCCCTTCACTCTGAAAGTGCACCGCGGCGACGGCATGGCGCTGCTGGCGATGAACTGGCGAAGCGGGATGCCGCCGCGGAACTTCGTCGGCTTCTCCATCGAGTTTCGCGAACCGGGAGCGATGAGTTCTGGCCGGTCCTCAACAGCCTCGGCTTTCCCGGGCAACGGAAGACGTTCTCGGATCCGCCAATCGAAAGCACCAAGGCGCCGATCCAGAAGTTTCGCTGGGTGCACTTCCCCGGCAACGCCGAAAAGAAGGGCGAGTTCACCTATCGCGTGACGCCGTGCTTCATGGACACGCAGGGCACGCTGAGCCGCGGCGAGCCCCAGACTGCGGCCATCGCCCTGATGCGCGAGACGATTCCAGGCAAGCTCAATGTCGCCTTCACCCGGGGCTTCATCTCGTCGCAGGCATTCGTCAGAAAGTTCGCGCCCGATGCGAAGCTCTCGACGCTGCTGCCGGACGACAACAAGAAGGGGCTGCAGTTCAAGCCCACGCACAAGAACGCCGACGAGGCGCACGCGTGGATGGGCTTCGAAGGCCGCGTCCGCGATCTGCGAGCTGCTGGACCAGGCCATCAAGAAGAAGGCCCAGGTGCGCGCCATCGCCTACGACCTCAACCTGCCCGAGATCGTCACGCGCCTCGAGAAGCTGAAGTCGCGGCTGAAGGTCATCATCGACGACTCGACCGATCACAAGGCGACGGCGACTCCAGAGAGCAAGTCCGCCGCACGCCTCAGGAAGAGCGCCGGCACGGCGAACGTGATGCGCCAGCACATGGCCAACCTGCAGCACCACAAGTCCATCGCGGTGCGGGGCCCCGGCATCAACAAGGTGCTCTACGGCTCGACGAATTTCACGTGGCGCGGCTTCTACGTGCAGTCGAACAACGCCGTCGTCGTGAACAGCAAGAAGGCCGTGGACGACTACCTCACCGCCTTCGACAACTACTTCACGGCGCCGGACGCCGACGACTTCCGGAACTCGAAGGCGCCGGCAGGCTGGCACCCGCTCGGTGTCGCCGGCCTCGACGCCAAGGTCGCCTTCTCACCGCACAGCAAGACGAACGGCGTGTTGACGGACGTGGGCAAAGACATCGGCCAGGCGAAATCCAGCGTGCTGTTTTCGCTGGCGTTCCTGGGGCAGACCACGAAGGGTCCGATTGGCCCGGCGCTGGGCAAGCAGATCAAGAGCAAGACCGTCCATACGCTCGGCATCGCCGACGCGAGCGTGAAGGAAGGCAATCTCGGCGTGGCCGTGCTCAGTCCCGACAACAAGAGGCGCGTCGTCCGATCGTCCGCGCTCACCGCAACGTGCCGGCGCCGTTCCGCACCGAACCCTCGGGGCTGTCGGGCAAGGTGGCAACCAGCGTGGTACGCGCATGCACCACAAGTTCGTGGTCCTCGATTTCGACAGGGCGGATGCGCGCGTGTATTTCGGCTCCTACAACTTCTCCGAGCCCGCCGACGGCACCAACGGCGAGAACCTGCTCCTGGTCAAGGACCGCACCGTGGCGACGAGTTACATGATCGAGGCTGTGCGTCTCTACGACCACTACCGGCTGCGGAGCCTGCGGCAGGACGCCAAGGGGAAGGGGCTGAAAGTCCTCGAGCTGAAGCTCCCGCCGGCGAAGCCTCGGAGAAGCCCTGGTGGCAGAAGGACTGGGACGATCCCGTCAGGAAGCGCGATCGGCAGCTCTTCGCCTGACCGGATCCATCGCCCGTCCGATCGCCTGGTGGCGGGTCTGTGAGGCGAAAGCGCGGTCATCGCGGTCAGCGGTCTGCACCGGTGCGCACATCCGCGCTCAAATTCGCGGTGTGCGCCGCGATGTTGGAGCGACGCCTATCAAGACCCCCACCGCCGCGGCCGATAACGCAGGGACAGGGTGCCGCGAACGGCTGGCTACCCATGAACTCCGTCGAGGCACCCGCTTACAGATGACCACCGCCGTCCACGAACCCGCTGACATCGCCAGCGAATCGCAACTCTTCGGCGCGCCATCGGCGCAGCCGCCCGTCATCACGACCACGGCGCTGATTGCCGCGATGCTCGATGCCGGCCCCGGCATCAGCGACTTGATCTTCTCGCCGGGCCGCCCGCCGCAGGTCGAACGCCACGGCGAGCTGCAGGCCGTCGCGATTCCCGACTACCCGGTCATGCGAGCCACGGACACCGCCCAGGTGGCGCGCATCTGATCGGTGGAAACGACCATGCGCTGGGCGTGCTGAAGCAGCAGGGGGCCTGCGACTTTTCGTTCTCGCTCCCCGAACGCACGCGCTTCCGTGTCAACGTGTTTCGACAGCGCGGCAGCTTCGCCGTGGTCATGCGCGTCATCGCCTCACGCATTCCGAGCCTGGCCGAGCTCGGGCTTCCCGCCTCCCTCGAGAACACCGTGTCGCTCAAGAACGGCATCGTGCTCGTAACGGGTCAAACGGGCTCCGGCAAGTCGTCGACGCTGGCCGCCATCATCGACCGCATCAACGAGACGCGCGCCGAGCACATCCTCACAATCGAAGATCCGATCGAGTTCATGCATCCGCACAAGAAAGCGACCGTGCACCAGCGGGAGCTGCACAGCGACACCCCGACGTTTGCCGCGGCGCTGCGCGGCGCACTGCGCCAGGCACCCAAGGTCATCCTCGTCGGCGAAATGCGGGACCGCGACACGATCGACATCGCGCTGACCACCGCAGAAACCGGGCACCTGGTCTTCTCCACGCTTCACACCATCGATGCCTCCAAGACGGTCGAGCGCATCGTCGGTGCCTTCGACGCCGGGGAGCACCACACGGTCCGCTCGCGGCTGGCGGCCTCGTTCCGCTATTTCATCTCCCAGCGGCTGGTCCCGAAGAAGGGCGGCGGGCGCCAGGCGGTGCTCGAGATCCTCAAGTCCACCATGCGGACGCGCGAGTACGTGCAGGCGGGTGACACCGAGGGCAAGACGCTGCTGGATGCCATGCGTGACGGCGAACTCGAAGGCATGCAGTGCTTCGACACCGAGCTCGAGAAGCTGATTCGAACCGGGGCGATTCCATGGCCACGGGGCTCCTGCACGCGACGAACCCCGGCAACCTGCGGGTGCAGCTCGCTGACATCCCTGATGCCGGGCCGGAGCCACAGGAAGCCGACTCGCTGATCGAACGCTTCTGACCGGCACTCCGGTCACTGCGCCTTCCCCGCCGAAGCCTGAATCGGCGGCGTCAATTCACCCGCAGCCGTTGATAGCGGAGCGTCGGGTCCTCGAAGTAGCGGTTGTCTTCGCAGACGTACTCCTCGATCCGGTAGGTCGGCCAACGCTTGTACATCCACGTCCACGTCCACGGCCCCGTCAGGTACTCGGAGTCGTCGACGGTCACCTGGTTCTCGAGCATCTCGTCGTTGATCAATCGAATGCGCTCGGTGATGCGCATCCGCGCCGAATGCGGGACGTTCCGGAACCGGACCGATTCCTTGACGCCGACGGTGTTCACGACGAGCGTCCCACCGTCCCATCGCCCGGTCGAGTGGCCGGCGTAGCGCGGCTCGGCGTCCTCCGGCGCTGGTCCTGGCACGTTGAGAAAGATGCGGCGCACCTGGTTGTAGGCCTCCTCGATGATCGTCACCTGGCCGGGCGTCTCGAGGATCTCCATGGGAAAGGTCGCTTGCATCATGCCCGGCATCCCATCCGGCATGCAGGCCATCCCCGTGGACGGCGGCGGCAGCCCCTTGCGCGTGAGCTCCGCGTTCCGTGCCTGTACGCGCGCGCCACTGGTCGAGATGCGGCTGGCGGAGCGGCGGTTCGGGAATCGGTTTCGGCGGCGCGATCGGGGTCTTCGGCGGCACGCCGGACCCGAAGCCTTCGCCCCGCAGCGGATAGATCTCCCACGATCCGGTGATGGTGCGCCCGGCCGTGGTGTCTGCGCGAATCCGGTCGCAGCGGCCGCGGCGGCCACAGCCAGGATGGCAGCGATGACTCTGACTCTCATGGCCGGCCTCACTCGATCGTCGCCGTCCCCGCGGCGGCCCCTTCGAGAATTTCCTTCCGTCGGCGAGCGTGATCTGCTTCAGCAGCGCCGCCGGCTCGCCGTTGCGGAGCGGCGACACGATCACCGTCACCTTGTCCCCCGGCTTGAGCATGTTGAACTTCCATCCGGCGCGGTTGAGGATGCTCGTGCTCGCGCACTCGATCAGCCAGTGCCGCGTCGCGCCGGTCGTGGCATCGGGGGCATCGATTTCGAAATAGACGTGCGGGTTGGCCCACTTGTAGTCGGTGATCGACGCCGGCGAGCTTGATCTGGAGCTGTCGTCTCGTAGGGGGCGAACGAGTGGTGCGCGCGGGCAGGGACGATCAAGATCAGGCCGAACGCGGTCACCGCCCGAGAGCCAGGCGCCAACGGTCACGTCGGGGTCGCACATCAGACTCCTTTCCTGTTTTCTCTCCCCGTGGACCCGGGAACGCCGGCGGCCGGCCTCCGGGCACGAGCCCGACGAATTTACGCGGAGAGCGGCCCGGAATCAAGCGGCACAGGACTCCTCGTTGCGCAGCAATGCGTCCAGCTCAGAAAAGTTCAAACCCGTCGAGTCGAGTTCGGACTTGTAATCGGTTCTGACGCGCGAATAGCCGAGCCGCCGTTCCGTAATGCGCGGTGGCGTAACCGGTTGCGGGGACGGGGCGTGGCGGGAACGGCCGTTGCTCCTTCAGAAGTTCGAGACCCGCCATGCCACTGGGAACCAGGAATCCGCGGACGTTGGGTTACGGCGAGGCGGCGCTCGTCGTCTGCGCCGCGGTCGGTAGCGGCGCCTTTGCCGTGCCCGAGCTCGCCGGATGGCCGCCACGCCCGCGGCGATCGCCTTTTGCGCGCTCACCCTGACCAACGTCCTGCTGGCCGCCCTGCCAGACCGCCGGCCGCGCCGGATGACTGGACCACCGTGCGGCCCACCTTCGTCGTCGATCTCACCGCACTCCTGCTCCTCGGAACGGGCGCGGGCGTCATCGTCAGCGCCGCGTGCACGGTGACGCGGCTGCTGGGAGAGTCGCCGGGCCGGTCGCGTCCGGCGGAGATGTTGCTGCCGGCCACCGCACCCCTGCTCGCGCTCGAGGCGGCCGCCTTCACGCATCTGGCGCTGGGCGGGACGATCGGG
Organism: uncultured Acidobacteriota bacterium; assembly: GCA_963731785.1. Classification (GTDB taxonomy): domain Bacteria; phylum Acidobacteriota; class Vicinamibacteria; order Vicinamibacterales; family UBA2999; genus DASYRM01. Next base: position 1,692 of record CAVSWX010000030.1, on the reverse strand, counting down.
AGCTTCGCGTGGCCGTGGCAGGCCGTGCCGATTGCCGCCGCGGTCCTCGCGTACTGCCTGGTGCTCAGCGCAGTCTTCGAGATCGCCTTGCCGCTGCTCTCATCCCGGCCGCTCACCGCGTCCTGGCCCGCGGTCGTGCTCGCCGGCTGTCCGAGCTATCTCACGGCCGCGGGGCTGGCGGTCGCGACGGTCGAGCTGATTGAGCGGCGCATGTGGACCGTCGCCCTCGTCGCGTCGTCCCGGTGTACTTCATCTACCGGCGTACGCCGATCACCTCGAGCCGCCACGACCAGGAAGACCGCTGCCAGGACGCGCTGGCGTCGCTCGACCACGGCGTGTCGATGGTCGATCCAGGCAGGCATCGTCACGCTGTGGAACCACGCGCTCGAGCGCCTGCTCGGTTGCCCTGCCGATCGCGCCCTCGGCCAGCCGCTCTGGAGCGTCGTCCCCGTCCTCTCGGAGACCGAGCTGCCGCGAGCGCTGCAGGAGGCGGCGCGAACGCAGAAACCGGTGCGGCTCGCGAACCTCGGATCTCCCTGGGATGGGTGGCACGCGCATGGTGGACCTGCGCATCCTGCCGGGTGCGAGAGGCATGACCATGCAGTGGCGCGACGTCACGGCGACGTGGCGCGCCGAGCATCGCCTGAGGCGAAGCGAAGAGCGCTTTGCCCAGATTGCCGACGCGGCCAACGACGGGCTGTGGGAGTGGGACCTGCGGCGCGACGAGCTCTATGCGTCTGCGCGGTGGCGCGCTCTCGTCGGACTGGGCGGGGTGGCCGGCCTGTGCCGTCCCCAGGAATGGCTGGACCGCGTCCACGCTCACGACATCGGCTCGCTCAAGGCGGCCATCGAGGCCCACTTGTCGGGCGCCACGGACTCCTTTCAACACGAGCATCGCATCCGCGTGGACGACAAGACCTACCGCCTGTTCCACTGCCGTGCCGTGGCGGGACGTGGGCCGGACCAGCGGCCGGTTCGTCTGGCCGGTTCGCTGACCGACGTCACCGAACGCGGGGTGCCCGTCCAGGAGCAGCTCCGGAGCGTCGGCACGCACGACCCCCTCACCGGCCTGTGCAACCGGGCGGTGTTCGTCGAACAGCTCGGCCGCCGCCTCGAGGACCTGAAGGCGCGCCGAGGCCCGCGCTTCGCCACGCTCTACCTGGATTTCGGACCGCTTCAAGGTCGTCAACGACAGTCTGGGGCACATCGTCGGCGATCAGCTGCTCACCGCCGTGTCCCGGCGGCTCGAGGGGTGCCTGCGGCCCGGCGACGCGCTGGCGCGCCTCGGCGGCGACGAGTTCGCGGTGCTCGTGAACGGACTGAGCGACGAAACGCAGGCCAATGCCGTGGCGATGCGCATTCAGGACTCCCTCAAGTCGCCCGTGGTGATGGCGGGCGCGAGGTCTTCACCTCCGCCAGCATCGGCATTGCCTTCGCCGGGCGCGACTACAACAGCCCCGAAGACATCATGCGCGACGCCGATACCGCGATGTACCACGCCAAGTCGCGGGGCAAGGCGCGGCACGAGCTGTTCGACGCCGACGATGCACGCGCGCGTGCTGGACCGGCTCGGGCTCGAGAACGACCTGCGGCGCGCCATCGATCAGCAGGACCTCGTCGTGCACTATCAGCCGATCGTGTCGCTGGCCTCGCGCCGGTGCGTCGGCTTCGAATCGCTCGTGCGCTGGACGC
>CAVSWX010000029.1:0-27752 GCA_963731785.1 uncultured Acidobacteriota bacterium | reverse complement strand
CGAGATCTACGAGCCTGAACCGCGGTGAGGGCACCCGCGGCGCCGGCCACCGGGCCGCGATAAAATCCGCGCAGCGGTCTCTCGAGGCCAGGGAGGAGTCCATGAAGGCACTCGTATCGGTGTCACTCGTGCTTGCGTCGTGGCCGGCGCCGCGCGCGCCGGCAGGCGCACCATTCGTTCGCGGCGGATACGACGATCAGAAGCCGCTGAAGATCACGGGCACGTTGACCAAGGTGGAGTGGATGAACCCGCACATCTGGTACTACGTGGACGTGAAGAACCCCGACGGCTCGGTCACCACCTGGGCCATCTCGGGTGGCGCACCGGGTCAGCTGATGCGACGGGGCATCACGAAGGATCTGCTGGTCCTCGGTGCATCCGTCAACGTGGAAGGCTTTCGCGCCAAGGACGGCACCAACAACGGGTTCGGCCAGCGTGTCACCTACCCGGACGGCCGCAACGTGTTCACGGCCACCGACCCGGCCGGGCGCGCGCCGCAGCAATAGCGCGAGGAGGACGACAGATGAAGCGCCTCTCACTTCCAGGCTGCTGCTTGCGCTCGCCGTCGCGTGCCCCTGCGGGCTGTCGCTTGTCGCGGCGCTCGACGCCCAGCAGACCGCAAGCCCCGCGGGCATCCCGCGCACCGCCGACGGCAAGCCGGACTTCACCGGCACCTATCAGTGGCCCACCTATCTGCCCGGCGACGAGCGCGGCCGCTCGTCGGCCACCGTGTTCGACCGGCAAGCGGTTCGCGCCGCTAAAGCCGGGCGGCGAACCGTTCCTCGAACCGCGCACCGGCGATCCCCGGCACGACGAGCCGCGCGACTTCTGCATGCCGGCCGGCTTCCCCGGCGGCATGCTGTCGGCCAACGCGATGCAGTTCTTCCAGACGAAGAACCACCTCGTGATGGTGCACGAGTTCCAGCGCATGAGCCGCGTGATCCCGCTCGACGGCCGGGCCCATCGCGAGGGCCTCGAGCCGATGTTCTACGGCGATCCGGTGGGCCGCTGGGAGGGCGACACGCTGGTCATCGAGACGACCAACTTCAAGCGCTGGGCGCTCGACGACTACTACTACACGAACCCCAAGGAGTACCGGATGCACAGCGACGCGCTGCGCACCGTCGAGCGGCTGCGCTGGAAGAGCCCGGCCGCGATCTCCTACACGCTGACGATCGACGATCCCGAAGATCTTCACGCGCCGTGGACGCAGGAGTTCGAGATCCTGGCCAAGCCGGAATGGGACAAGGACGGGCTCTTCGAGTACGTCTGCGAGGAGAACAACCGCTGCCCGGGCGGCAAGTGCGCCGCGGAAAAGTACCGTAGCCACCGACCTTCAGACCGCCGCGTCTTGGAGCAGGCGACGCACCTCTTCGTCGCGTCGTCTCGCTGAAGTCCAGTACCAGGCGCCGACCGCGACGAAGCGATTGCGGGCGTCAGCACGCACACCACGTCGTCGGCCACGCGCCGCATCGCCTCGCAGGTGTCGCGCGCGCCGACCGGCGCCGCCACCACCACGCGGCCGGCCTGCAGTTGCCGCACGGCCTGCACGGCCGCGCGCATGGTGGAGCCGGTGGCCAGCCCGTCGTCCACCAGGATCACGGTGCGGCCCTCCACGAGCACCAGCGGGCGCCCTTCGCGATAGACCCGCTCGCGGCGATCGAGCTCGCGCATCTCCACCTGCGCGACCGCGTCCACCGTGTCCGCCGACGGCCGGTACCAGTCCAGCACGTCCTCGTTCAGCACCTGCACGCCACCGCTGGCAATCGCGCCCATCGCCAGCTCCTGATGGCCGGGCACGCCGAGCTTGCGGACGGTGAAGACGTCGAGCGGAACGCGAGCGCGGTCGCCACCTCGTAGCCGACCGGCACGCCGCCGCGCGGAAGCGCCAGCACGACGACGTCGTTGCGGCGCGCGAACGCTGCAGCCGTTCGGCCAGCGCCCGGCCGGCTTCGTGGCGATCTGCGAAAGCTCGTGCGTTGGAGGCCCCCCAGTGGTCACGTCCATCGCGTCCGCCCTCCTCACACTACTTGTGACCCGAATTGCACGCTTTCTTCAAACTCAGCCGCGCGAAAGGCGGTCTCGGCAGCCACTCGCCCCCATAATGCGCCTCTCGTCCACACCTGAACCGGCGCGTGGCCCGTTACGCCTGGGAGGCGTCGTGATGATCCGCAGCGCATTCGCAATGTCGTCCGCGCGTTGGGCGCGCGGCCTGGTTCAAGTGGCCGGTGCATTCGCGGTAACCGCGCTTACCGGCGCAGCCGTCCCAGCCGCCGCCGCGCCGATCACGTCGCATGTGGTCGGATGCGTCGGAGGCGGCTGCACCGCCGCCCCTGATGGTGGGCCGGTGGCCGTGGATCCGCTCGGCTTCACGCTCGAGCGTTTCTGGGGCCCCGACTTCATCATGCTCGACGAAGATCCCGGCGGCGGCCACTGGAACATGCAGGTGCTGTTCCAGTTCACCGGCACGCACACCGGGCTCGAGCACATGGGCGCGATCTCGCTGCTCGACGCCGGCGGTCTGCCGATCGCGGCGCTCAACGTGCAGTTCGACGATCTCAACCCGCTGCAACACGCCAACTACGAGATCTTCGGGCCGCTCGACCAGCCGTTCTCGATCTACGGCTTCCAGCTTGGACTGAGCGACGGGTCTGGCGTGGACACGATGGACTGGGTGTCCGTGAGCTTCACTCCCGCATCGGTGCCCGATGACGTGCCCGAACCGGCGCTGCTGGCGTTGATGGGGATGGGCGCCGCCGCCCTCTCCGCACGTCGGGTGGCACGGACCCGCGCGGCGCGTGATCGGGATCGGCTCGCGTGCCCTGACGCTCGCGGCGACGATCGACGGACCGTTCATCCTTACCAGACGCGCACGCGCTGGTCCGGGGGGAGATACAGGGCGTGGCCCGGCTTCACGTCGAACGCGCCGTACCACGCGTCGAGGTTGCGCACCGTGTCGGCGCGGTACTCGCCGGGCGCGTGCCCGTCGGTGATGACGGCCTGGCGCAGCGCCGGCTCCCGCCACTTGATCAGCCAGCCCTGGGCGTAGGCGAGAAAGAACTGCTGCGGACCGGTGAAGCCGCCGAGCGCGGGCGCGGCCGTGCCGCCAAGCGACGCCTGCCAGCCGTCGTGCGCGGTGGCAAGGCCGGCGACGTCGGCGATGTTCTCGCTGAGCGTCTGCCGGCCGTTGAGGTGCAGGTCGGGAAACGGCGCGTAGGCGTCGTACTGCGCCGCCAGCCGCGCCCCCGCGGCGCGGAACTGCTGCAGTCCTCCTTGTCCACCAGTTCGCCAGGCGCCCCCCGGCGTCGAACATCGCGCCGATGTCGTCGAAACTGTGCGTGATCTCGTGGCCGATCACGGCGCCGATGGCGCCGTAGTTGGTGGCCGCCGGCGCCGCCGGGTCGAAGTACGGCGGGGCGAGGATGGCAGCCGGGAAGTTCAGGGCATTCTGCAGCGGGAGATTCAGCGCATTGACGGTCTGCGGTGACATCCACCACTCGCCCTTGTCCACCGGCTTGCCCAGCTTGGCGAGGTGCCGCTGGTACTCGAAGCGCTCGGCGCGCTGCCGGTTGCCGAAAGCGTCGCCCCGGACGATCTGCAAGCCGCGGTAATCGACCCACGTATCCGGATACCCCACGCCGACGCGCAGCGTCGCCAGCTTCTGCCGCGCCTTCACCTTGGTGGCCGCCGACATCCACTCGAGCCGATCGATGCGGGCGCCGAACGCGGTGATCAGATTCTTGACCATCGCCTGCATCTGCGCCTTGGTCTCGGGCGGGAAGTAGCGCGCGACGTAGATCTGGCCGACCGCCTCGGGGATCGCGGCGCTGGTCGCCGCAATGCCCCGCTTCCACCGCTCGGCAAGCTGCGGCGTGCCGTTGAGCACCTTGCCGTGGAAGGCGAACCGCTCGTCGACGAACGCCTTGGGCAACACCGCGGCGTTGCGGTCGATGGCGTGGAAGGTGAGCCAGTGCTTCCACGAGGCCAGCGGCTCGCTGTGTACCAGCGCCGACAGCCCGCGCACCGCCGAGGGATGCCACACGATGATCACCGGCGCCGTGTCGAGGCGCGCGCCGGCCAGGAACGCACCCCAGTCGATGCCGGGCGCTCTCCCCGGGAACTCCTCGCGCTTCCACGGGTTGTTGGCTTTGAGCACGTCGATCGACTCGGCCCGGCTGGCGTGCACGCGCGCCATCCTGGTTTCGAGCGCGACGATCGCGGCCGCCGCGGCGTCGGCATCCGCCACGCCCGCCAGCCGCAGCGTGCGCGCCACGTGCGCGGCAAACTCCTTGCGAACGCCGGCCATGCGCGGCGAGTTTTCCAGGTAGTACTCGCGATCGGGCAGATCGAGGCCGCCCTGGAGCAGATAGGGCCGGCTCGTCGCGGGATCGTCCAGCGCCGCCGTGACCCACACACCGAGCAGCCGATCGGTCCGGAAGTTGGTGTTGTTGAGCGCGTCCACGTCGGCGCGCAGCTCCTCGCCGAGGGCGCGCGACAACGCGGCATGCGAGTCGATGGCGGCGATGCGGGCGAGCATCGGCTGGAGCGGCGCCAGGCCCTTGGCTTCGATGCCCGCGTCGTCCATGTAGCTCGCGTAGTAGTCGGCCGCCTGCTGCTGCATCGTGCCCGGGGCGGGCGACGCCGTGCCTGCCGCTTCGAGCAACGCGCGGGTGCGCTCGGCCGCGACCTCGGCCATGTTCTCGGTGGGTCCCCAGGTGCTGCGATCGGGAGGAATCTCGGTGGTGGCGAGCCACGTGCCGTTGGCGAATTTGTAGAAGTCGTCGCCGGGGTGGACCGAGCGGTCGATCGCCGCGAGATCGAGGCCACGCACGCCGCGACGTGGCGGCGGCTGGCGCATCGGCGGCAGTCGCGTTGGAGCCCGACGGCCGGCAACTGCTGGCGGCCATGCGCAGACGGCAAGGGCTGACACCTTGACGAAGCAGAGCCGGCGGGCGCGAGCGGCGATCGACATGGGCACCTCAGTGGAAGAGCGTTCTGCAAATTCAGCACTGCACGAGGTGGCAGTCAAGCCAAAAGCCGCGTGAAATCGACGAGGCACCGGCCTTGCACACGGCCGGGCATGCGCAGCCGCGCGTTCGTCCCAGCGCTCGTCCCCGCGATTACAATCGCGATCGCTCTGCTGCTCGGCAGCTCCGGCGCCGGCGCCGCGTACTCGGTCCTCGCGCACGAGTCGGCGATCGATGTGGCGTGGGAGGCGCGAGCTGCGCCCGCTGCTGCTCCGGCGCTTTCCGCGCGCCACCGCCGGCGGATCTCGAACGGGCGCGTTCGTTCGCCTATGGCGGCTCGGTGATCCAGGATCTCGGCTACTACCCGTTCGGCAACAAGTTCTTCAGCAACCTGCTGCACTACGCGCGCACCGGCGATTTCGTCGAATCGCTGGTGCGCGCAGGCGCGCGACGGTCGACGAGCTCGCCTTCGCGCTCGGCGCGCTGGCGCACTATGCCAACGACATCGCCGGGCACCCGGAGGCGGTCAACCGGTCGGTGCCGATGATTTCCCGAAGCTGCGCGCGAAGTTCGGCGACGACAGTCACCTACGTCCAGGCGCCGAAGCAGCACGTCATCGTCGAGTTCTCGTTCGACGTGGCGCAGACGGCGCGCGGGCGCTACTCGTTCACCGCAGCTACCAGCTCGTTGCTCGACTTCCAGGTGGCGACGCGCGCTGCTCGAGCGCGCGTTCCGCGACACCTACGGCCTCGAGATGGGCGACGTGCTGGCCGACCAGGAGCGCGCGATCTCGACCTACCGCTACGCGGTCAGCCAGATGATTCCGGCGCTGACCGAGGCGGCCTGGCGCGACAAGCGCGACGAGATCCTGGCGGCAGACTCCGGACGCCGATCGCGAGCAACGTCGTCTTCGTCTACCAGCCCGTGCGACTACGAACGGGACTTACGGGCGCGAACTACCAGAAGCCGGCGCGGTTCGCGCGCTTCCTGGCGTGGTCTACCGTCTGGTGCCGAAGATTGGTCCGCTCAAGCCGCTCGCGTTCAAGGCGCCGACGCCGGACGTGGATCGGCTGTTCGAGGACAGCATCGCCCAGTCGCATGCGCGCTTCCAGACGCTGCTCCGCCAGGTGCGGAGCGGCCGCCTCGACCTCGCCAACACCAACTTCGACACCGGCGAGCCGGCGCACGCGCATCGACTACGCGCTCGCCGACGAGACCCACGCCGAGTGGCTCGAAGAGCTCGCCAAGCGCGACTTCGCGGGCGCCACACCCCAGGTGCGGCGCACGCTCGACGCCTTCTACCGCAACGCGCCGGCACCCGACCCACACGACCGGAAAGCGCGTAAAGCGTGGGAGCGGGTGCAGGCCGCGCTCGCGCGCCTCGATTCCGCATCGTCACAGACGGCGCAGCGCCGCGACCGCGCGCCTCAGCGGCGCAGCGTGCGGAAGGTGATGGAATAGCGGAGACGGCTCACGGCCGGGATGTGATGCTCGAACGCGTTCCGCGCCTCGCCGCCCATCAGGTACGCCGAGCGGGGCTCGAGCGCGAGCTCGTGCGTCGCCGTGCGCCGCGTCCGAGGCGTGGCCGGCGTGGCCCGCGGCGGCTGATAGGGACGGAACTTCATCCGGCACGGTGAGAGTAGCGAGACGCCGGCCACGAGGTCGTACTGCGGCGCGTCGCGATGCCAGCCAATCGGTGCGCCAGGCGGGTATTGATTGATGAGCGCCATCGCGAACGCCGACGGCTCGCGCCCGGCCCATGCCGCCAGCCGCGCCCGCAGCGCCTCCAGGAACTCGGGGATTGGCGGCGACGGCGAGTCGCCCGCGTCGTAGGACGCGCCGAAAAACGCGACGCGGCGTCGCGCCACCACGCCCCGCATCTCGAAGGCCGAGAACGTCACTCCTGCGATTGCATCGACGAGCTGCGTCTCCTCGACCGACGTGATGAAGCCGGGCGCGTACTCGAAGCCGGCCGGGGCGTCGGCGCCGAAGAGACCCTCCCCGCGAGCCGCCATGCGCCCAGTATGGCAGCCAGGCTTATGATGATGGCGCACGCGCCGCCGTCTCCTCGGCGACGACCATGATTCCTGCCTCGTCGACCCCGTAGATGTCCATCCTCTCCGCGCGGAATGCCGGTCCACTGCTCATGATGCTGGCCCTGACACTGCGAGTGCTGGCCGTGCAGTTCCACCCGATTTCGCGGTCGTTGTTCGCCGACATGAACAACTATCGCCGGATCGCGGACGACATCCTGGCGGGCAATTGGGCGCCGGCGCATTTCCTGCCCGCCATCGGGTATTCGCTCGTCGTCGCGGCCTTGAAACAGATCAGCACCAACTGGGCGGGCGCCGTCGGCATCTATCACATCGTCATCTCCACGGCGACGGTGTGGCTGGTGTGGAAGGCCGCCGAGCGCGCGTTCGGACCACGCGTCGGGCGATGGTCGCTCTTCGTCGCGGCCGTGCACGTGCCGTGGATCGTCCTCACCACGGTGAACCTGTCGGAAACGACGTTCACCTTCCAGATGGCCCTTCTCGTCTGGGCCGGCCTCGAGGTCGTCGAGCGGCCCACGGTCCGCTGGTCGGCGCTCTGGGGCCTGATCTTCGTCGCCGGGTTCTGGGTGAAGGGGACGCACGCCTTTCTCGGCCCGTTGTTCCTGCTTGCGATCCTGGCGATGCGCCGCTGGTCGTGGGCGTCGATGACCCGGGTGGCGGTGCCCATCTGCACGGTGGTGGGCGCCGGCCTGATCCTCCACGGCGTGCTCACCTACCGGACGATCGGCGTCTTCCGCATGAGCTCGCTCGCCGGCGGCCTGAACTTCATCGAGGGCAAGTGTCCGAGCAAGCGCAACTACGACCCGAACGGATCCACCTGGCTCTCGCCGATCTACGCCCAGCTCGGGATGACGTCGGCGAAGATCTGGGACCGCCCCTTCACCGACTCCGGCTACTACATGGGCGAAGGCCTGAAGTGCATTCAGCGCAATCCGGCCGTCCTGCTGGTGTCGGTGGAGAACGTGCCGTTCCTCTTCACCGGCAACTTCATGTGGCCGGCGACGCAGTTCTCCGTCCGGCCCTACGTCCGCCTCTACGAGCTCTTCTTCGGACCCTGGCTCATGGCCGGCCTGGCGATGTGGATGGCGGCACGGCGGCCGTGGCGCCGCGACGTGCATGGCGAGGCGATTGCGTGGGCGCTGCCGGTCATCGCGCTCGCCCTCTGTGTTTACGTCTTCAAGAGCGAGATCCGCTTTCGCGTGCCGTTCGACGTGTGGTTGATCCCGCTGGCGATGTCGGGCTGGCTCGCCGTGAGCGACAGGTTCGCCGGTGAAGCCCGCGCCTAACCCAAGTGAGGGAGCGGGCGGGTCCGTCCTTGTAATCACCTTCGCTTTTCTGTTAAATCCCATCCGGCCAGCGGTTACGCTGGCGGCGTCCCCCCGGTTCGCCCTTCGGTTCACGTCGTCGTTCGCAGCCCGTCGTGCAAGACCCTGGGTCGGTTCGCGCTCGCTTAGTTCGTGAATACCGGACTCACACGGAGAACCTCATGAGAACCGTCGCGGTGCTCGTCGTCCTGCTGGGTGTGTTGACGCCGGCGGTCTCGGGGCAGACCGTTCCGAAATCGAAGAAGTTTCTCGGCGGCCCGCTGGTCATCGAAGACCAGGGCAGCTTTTTCGTCGGCGGCGTGCAGAAGATCACGGAGCACGCGGCAGCGGTCGCCGCCGGCCGCGCCCGGGACCGCGGCGCCCACGGGCCCGGTGCCGCAGCAGATCACGATCGGGCAGATGTACGTGCAGTTCCAGATTCCGGCCAAGAAATACGGGGGCGGCTGGCCCGTGATCATGGTGCACGGCTCCACCCACACCGGCGCGTGCCTCGAGGCCACGCCCGACGGCCGAGAGGGGTGGTACCCCTACTTCGTCCGAAAGGGCGTCCCGAGCTACGTGGTCGATCAGGCCGGGCGTGGACGCTCGGGCTTCGACCAATCGGTGATCCACGAGGGCGAAGCCAGGCTGGTGAGCGGCGATACGAAGGCGGCCGCCGACCTGCTCCCGAGCTTCGGCCGGATCACCGACAACGGCGCCTGGACGGCGTGGTTCGGCCACCTGGTGCCTGCCGGCTCGACGGTGCTCACCGGCCGGCTGATTCCGCACGGCGACCCCGCCGATCCCAATCCGAAACCGGACGCGTATCAGCACGTCGCCCCGCTCTTCCCGCTCGACGCCGTGGATGCGCATGCCGTGTCGCGGACCGGCGCGCTGGGCCCGGCGCCGGCCGCGCCCGGAAACGCCTATGCGCTGGAGTACTACAAGCAGCTGGTGCCGAACGCCGAAGTGACGCTCCCCGGATCGACCTGCGCGAACTGCGACCCGAAAGAGCTCTCGCCGGCCAACACCTGGACGCCGCAGAACCTGGCGGCGCTCGTCGAGCGGCTGGGCGGCGCCATCGTGGTGACGCACTCGCAGTCGGGCATCATGGGGCACCACATGGCGCGCATCCTCAAGGAGCGCGGCCATCTCGACCTGCTCAAGGGCCTGCTCACGCTCGAGGGCTCGTGCTCGCTGCCGAACAGCGGCCTCACCGCCGCCGATTTCGACAACATCCCGTACATGGCGCTCAAGGGCGACTACGCCAACACGAGCACCGTGTGCCAGGAGACCGTGGACGCGATCAACGCGCGCCGCGCCGCCAAGCAGGGCACGGCGAAAGCCGAATATCTGAAGCTCGATGACATGGGGCATGCTGGGCGTCACGCACATGATGATGCTCGACAAGCGAACCTCGAAATCGCCGACATCATGCTGAACTGGGTTAACAAGAACGTCCGCGCCAGCAAGCGCTGATCGCGTGCCTGAGGCGGGCCTTGTGGCTCGCGACCACCTTCATCCTCCCTGGAGAGGAGCGCATATGAGCAGATCGTCCCGGTTGTTTATCCTCGTCGCTCTTCGCGTTCTCGGTCGTCGCTGCCGCGTGCAGCTCGGGTTCAGCGCCGGCACCGGCCTCGTCCACCGCACCGGCGCGGCGGGTCGGCCTCCGCCTCCGACGGCGGACAAGGAATGGGCGATGCCGAACAAGAACGCGTCGGCCACCCGCTACAGCGAGCTCGGCGAGATCACCGCCGACAACGTCAAGAACCTCAAGGTCGCGTGGACCTTCTCCACCGGCGTCCTGCGCGGCCACGAAGGCGAGCCGCTCGTCATCGGCAACACGATGTACCTGCAGACGCCGTTCCCGAACATCGTCTACGCGCTCGATCTGAGCAAGGAAGGCGCGCCGATCAAGTGGAAGTACGTGCCGAAGCAGGACCCGGCGGTCATTCCGATCGCCTGCTGCGATACCGTCGCGCGCGGCGTGGCGTTCTCGAACGGCAAGATCTTCATGAACCAGCTCGATACCAACACCGTGGCGCTCGATGCCGAGACGGGCAAGGAGCTGTGGAAGGTCAAGCAGGGCGACTACAAGCAGGGCCAGACGATCACGTCGGCGCCGATGGTGATCAAGGACAAGGTGATCTCCGGCATCAGCGGCGGCGAGTTCGGCGTGCGCGGCTTCGTCACCGCCAACGACGTCAACACCGGCAAGCAGGTGTGGCGGATGTACAGCACCGGCCCCGAGGCCGAGGTCGGCTTCCCGGGCTCGGTCGAAACCTGGAAGGGCGACGAGTGGAAGCGCGGCGGCGGCACGACCTGGGGCTGGTATAGCTACGACCCCGAGCTCGACCTCTTCTACTACGGCACCGGCAACCCCGGATCGTGGAACCCCGATCAGCGTCCCGGCGACAACAAGTACTCGATGACGATCTTCGCCCGCAATCCCGACACCGGGAAGGCGGCGTGGGCCTACCAGAAGACGCCGCACGACGCGTGGGACTACGACGGCATCAACGAGAACGTGCTCGCCGACCTCAACATCGGCGGTCAGACCCGCAAGGTGCTCGTGAACTTCGACCGCAACGGCTTCGCCTACGTGCTCGACCGCAAGACCGGCGAGCTGCTCAAGGCCGATCCGTTCGTGGCCGTGAACTGGGCCACGAGCATCGACCTCAAGACCGGCAAGCCGGTCGAGGACCCGGAGAAGCGGACGTCCGCGACCAAGAACACCAAGGACATCTGCCCCTCGGCGATGGGCGGCAAGAACCAGCAGCCGGTGTCGTTCTCGCCGCGCACCGGCTTGTTCTACGTGCCGTCGAACAATCTGTGCATGGACTACGAGGGCGTGGAAGTGAAGTACCAGGCCGGCCAGCCCTACGTGGGCGCGATCGTGGTGAGCAAGGCGGGTCCCGGCGGCCACCGCGGCGAGTTCCTCGCGTGGGATCCGGTCGCCGGCAAGAAGGTGTGGGGCATCAAGGAAGACGCTGTCGGCCTGGGGCGGCGCGCTGGCGACCGGCGGCGACGTCGTCTTCTACGGCACGATGGAAGGCTGGCTCAAGGCGGTGAACGCCAAGACCGGCGACGTGCTGTGGAAGTTCAAGACGCCGTCCGGCATCATCGGCAACCCGATGACCTATGTGGGTCCCGACGGCAAGCAGTACGTCGCGGTGCTGTCGGGCATCGGCGGCTGGTCGGGCATCGGCGTCGCCGCCGACATGAGCCTCGAGGACGAGACGCGCCGGCCTCGGCGCCATCGGCGCCTTCAAGGATCTGGCCGCAGTTCAGCAACCAGGGCGGCGTGCTGACGGTCTTCTCGCTGCCCTAGCCGGTTCGTGACGCGCGCGCGGGCTCACTCGCTCGTCGGTCTTGCTGCTCTCGTCTGCCCGGCATCTCGCTGCCGGGCAGGCAGAGCCTGCCGTCGCCGAAGCCGGCAGTCGCCCGACGCCGGCGAGCGGATTCCGCGTCTGCGCGGATCCCGAGAACATGCCGTTCTCGAACCAGCAGATGGAGGGGCTCGAGAACCGCATCGCGGCGCTGCTCGCCAAGGACTTCGGGGCGGCGGCGCCGACCTACGTGTGGTGGGGCCAGCGGCAGGGCTTCATCCGCAACACGATGAACGCGACGCTCGAGGAAGGGCGCTGCGACATCGTGATGGGCGTGCCCGCCGGCTACGACCTGGTCCGCCCCACGGCGCCGTACTACCGCTCCACCTACGTGTTCGTCTACCCGCGCGGGCGCGCGCCGATCACGTCGCTCGACGATCCCGTGCTCAAGAAGCTGAAGATCGGCGTGCACCTGCTGGGCAACGACTACGAGAACCCGCCGCCGGTGCACGAGCTCGGCAAGCGCCACATCGTCGACAACGTGGTCGGCTTCAACACGTTCTACTCGGCCGAGAACCCGCCCAGCGCGATCGTCGACGCGGTGGCCGCCGGCAAGATCGACGTCGCGATCGTGTGGGGGCCGGTCGGCGGCTACTTCGCGGCGCGGCAGAAGACGCCGCTGCAGGTAACCCCGATTCCGTCGAAGCCGGGCGACCTGCCGTTCGCGTTCGACATCGCGATGGGCGTCAAGAAGGGCAACGACGCGCTGCACGCGCGCGTGCAGCAGGCCCTCACACGACACCGCGCCGAGATCGAGCAGATCCTGAAAGACTTCAACGTTCCACTTCTCGAACGAAAGGCGAGCACCGCACGATGAGGATCCTGGGTACCGTGGCAGTCTGCTTCGTTGGCGTCGTCCTGTGGTCCGCGTCGCACGCGCCGGTGCGAGCCGAACCGCGGGCCGCGCAGGCGGCACCCGCCGCCGACATCTATACGGACGTCTATAACGGCTGGAAGTGGTGGCACGTGTACTGTTACCGCTGCCACGGCACCGACGCGATCGGCACCACCAACGCGCCGAGCCTGATCGACACCAACGAGAAGATGTCGCGGGCGGCCTTCGTGAAAATCGTCCGCGAGGGCGTCAAGGACAAGGGCATGGCGGCCTGGGACAAGCTGCTCGACGCCAAGCAGATGGGTCAGCTCTACGTCTACGTGCGCGCCCGCGCCGACAAGGTGCTGCCGCCCGGACGGCCCGACGAAGTCGGCCCGAACAAGGGCAAGTGGGAGCCCGCCGACTGGACGCCCAAATAGCCTCTTGCGTGGGGGCCGGCTTTAGCCGGCCCCGTAGAGGGCGGTCTTCAGACCGCCCTCTCAAGGAGCGGGGACGCGCAACCGCGAGAGCGCCGCCGGATCGGCAGCCAGGTCGCTTGCACCTGGTTGAAATCCACTCTGCTGGAGATAGTAGGCGATCAGGCTGGCGTAGTCGTCGGGCGACAGGCTGCCCGGGTTGTTCTGAGGCATCGTGGTAGACACGACGGTGAAGAGATCCCGCAGCGTCCCGTTACCCCACTTCGAACGCAGACTTGCGGCCTGGTCTTCGATGGCGTGACAGGTCGCACACGCCTGACGGAACTGCTGCGCGCCCCGAGCCGCCTGGGCGCTGCTGAATACGCCGTTCAACGCCGACGGAGTACCAAGTGACACGGCCGACGCAGCCTGCGGGACAACGGCGGCAGTTGCAGCGGCTACGCCCGACGACGACATCGACACCGGAGCCGGCCGGACGCGAGACGACTGCATCTGCACAGGGTCCGACGCCGAAAACACCCACACCGCTCCTGTGCCTTCCGAGAGCGTCACGTTCGTCAGTGGACCGAAGGACGTCGTCGGCCCCGTGCGGCCACCGGCAGTGATGGCCACATACTGCCGGCCATTCACCTCGAAGGTGATTGGTGCTCCGGAGACATCGCCGTTCAGGCGCGTCTGCCAGAGCAAGGCACCGGTGTCGCTGTTCAGCGCGAAGAACTCACGGTCGGCGGTACCGCCGAAGACGATGCCGCCGGCGGTCGCCAGCGCGGAACCCGTCATGGCCGCACCAGTTGGCGAACGGTAGGTCCAGGCTCGCTTCCCGGACACCGGATCGAACGCCACGAACTCGCCCACGTAGTCGTAGCCGGGTGCGCGTTTGGGGGTCAATGTGACGCCGGTATAGGCGCGACCGCGCACGTACGGCATCGAGACGACCTTCGCGTCCATGCAGCTGTTGTTGATGCCCAGGTAATAGAGTCGGGTGATCGGGCTGTAGCTCGGCGCCTGCAGGTTTCGGGCGCCGTGCAAGTGCGGGCACACTTCGAACACCTTACCGGAGTCGACGTCGGCCACCGTCGGGATCAGCGCCGGATTGACAATCGGACGGCCCTGCGGCGTCCAGCCGGTGACGACGTTGTCGTACGCGGTCTTGAACGCATGCAGAAACTCGCCGGTCTGCCGATCGAGGACGACGCCCCAACCCATCTTGCCGGTCTGAATGAGCGCCTTCCGCGGCCGTCCGGCGATCGTGAGATCGACGAGCATGTTCTCGTAGCCCGCCCGATCCCAGTCGTCGGCGGGATTGAGCTGGAAGTGCCAGCGGATCTTGCCGGTCTGCGCTTCGACGGCGAGCACGGTGTTCGTGTACAGGGCATCGCCGCCACCGCGCAGCGCGGTCGACCATGGCGATGGCTGTCCGGTGGAGAAGTAGACGAGGCGAAGATCGGGATCGTAGCTGACGGTATTCCACGGCGCGCCACCCAACGGCGGGACGTCGCGGGGCGTCCAGGTGTCGTAGCCGGGGTCTCCGGGGCCCGGTGCCGTGTTGACGGTCCAGAGCAGCGCGCCGGTCTCGGCGTCGAAGGCGCGGAAACGGCCCGGAGCCCCGTTGTCACCGCCCGCCTGTCCGAGGAAGACCTTGCCTTCGGCGATCAGCGGCGGATGGGCGTGCCCTTCACCGGAGTGGTAGTCACCCGTCTTCACCTCCCAACGCAACTTGCCCGTTCGTGCATCCAGCGCGACCAGATACGAATCCGCCGTTCCCCAGTACAGCGTGTCGCGATAGATCGCGACCCCGCGCGTACGCGCGTAACCTTCTGAAATCGCGATGTCGGACGGAAACCGTCGATCGTGGATCCAGACGACATCCCCGGACACCGCGTCGAAGGCGGTGACCCGGCCGCTGCCCTCCGGGAGGTACATCAGGCCGTTGGCGACGATCGGCGTCGCGAGCCATCGCCGATTGTCGCGCATCGAGAAGGACCACACCGGACGCAGTTGCCGCACGGTCGTGCGGTCGATCTGGCGCAGTGGGCTGAACGCCGTGACGTCGTCCGTGCGGCGGTAGGAGAGCCAATCACCCGTCCCGGGCTTGCGCAGGCGTTCGGCGCTGATGCTGGTCCACGAGCCGGACTGTGCGAATGTGACCGCTCCGGAGAGCAGGCCGAATATCGTGGCGCAAGTCGCCCAGTACCCGAAGCGCAGCGGTCATCGAATCCTCACAGGGGAGATCGACACGGGCCAAGTTGTCTCGCGTGGCCCAAATTCTACCGACGCTTCGGTCCCGAACAGCCCGGTTCGGAGAAGAAAATACCGTGCATCTACGGAACCCACTTCTGATTCCCCGTCCGCACTTCCGCGCAGCCGGAGCCCCACTACGCCTTCAGGCGGGCCAGGGCCGGCTAAAGCCGGCCCCTACGTCAATTCCTTCAGTAGTGCCGGAGCGCGACGAGCGGATCCATGCGGGCCGCGCGCCGCGCCGGCACGTAGGCCGCCGCGAGACCGACGAGCGCCGTGAACGCGGCAATCGTCGCCATCGCCAGCGGATCGACGTCCGGCTGATAGAGCTGGATATTGGCGACGCCCGACGTCTGGACCGGCGCCACCCGCATCACCAGCACGGCGACGAGCCACAAGGCCAGACCGACGGCCGTGCCGACGCCGACGAGCGCCGCCACTTCGCGAGCCACCGACCACACCACCTGCTGGCTGCCGGCACCGAGCGCCATGCGGATGCCGATCTCGCGCGACCGCCGCGCGACGGCAAAGGCGATCACGGCATAGAGGCCGATTCCGGCGAGCGTCAGCCCCAGCACACCAAGGCCGGTGAAGAACGCCGCCATGCCCTGGGCCACCTGCAGCGAATCCTCCAGGAGCTGCCTCATCGTCTTGGCCGTCAGCACCGGCAGGCGCTCGTTCACCCGCCGCAGCTCGACCTGCATCGCGCGAACGAGCGGCGCGCTGCCGAGCGTCGTGCGCGCGACGACCGTCGTCGGCATCACGTTCCACTGTTCGATGGGCCGGTAGAACAGGTAGGGCACCGGATCGACGATGTCGCCCAGATCGTTCGTCCACGTGTCGCGGGCCACGCCGACGATCGTCATCCACTGACCATCGCCCGGCTCGATGCGGAAGCGGCGTCCGACGGCGTTGGCGGTGCCGAAGTAGCGCCGCGCCATCCCCTCGTTGACGACGGCGGCTCGAGGCGCGCCCTCGCGATCGCGCGCGTCGAGCGCGCGGCCATACAGAATCGGGATCTGAAGCGTCTCGAAGAAGCCGGGGCCGGCCCAGATGCTGGCGGCGTCCGCGTCCTGCGTCGTTCCGTCCGCCGCTCCGTCGATCGCAATCGGCAAGCCCGCGACCTCCATCGGGAGATCGCGCGTGAGCATGGCGGCCTGCACGCCCGGAATCGCTTCTCACTCGCGTCAGGAGCTGCTCGAACAGACGGGGCTGGTCGGCCGGCGTGTTCGACGACGTAACGCGCGTCGGTCTGGAGCATCGCCACGCCGTCCACCGCATACCCGACCCGCTGCGCCCGGCCGGCGGCCACCATCTGCAGCGCCAGCCCGGTCCCGCCAACAGGAACACCGACACGGCGACCTGGAACACGACCAGCGAGTTCTTCAGGCTGAACCGGCGTCGGCCGGACGCGCGGACCTCGCCGTCGTCGCGCAGCGTCTGCCACAACTCGACCCGCGTGGAGTGCAGCGCCGGCGCCAGCCCGAAGAGGATTCCGGTCACGAACGAGAGCGCCAGCGCGAAGCCGAGCACGCGGAAGTCGAGGCTGAAGTCCACGACCACCGGCAGATCCAGCGTGCTCAGCCACCGCATCGTCCACCACGCCAGCACGCAGCCGGCGGCGCCGCCCGCCAGCGCCAGCAGCACGCTTTCGGTCAGGAGATGACGCACGAGCTGCGCACGCGTGGCGCCGACGGCCAGCCGCACGGACACCTCCTTCACCCTGGCGGCGCCGCGCACGAGCAGCAGCGTGGCCAGGTTGCTGCAGGCGATGGCGAGCACGAGCCCGACGATTGCCAGGAGCGCCGTGGCGAATGCCGGCGAGGATGGCGTCCATCTGCGGGTGAATCCGCACGTCGCGCGACGCGAACACGCTGATGCCCGCCTTCTGTGTCTTCCTTGGGGAACTCGCGCGCCAGACGCGAGCCGAGCGCGGTCATCGCCGCCTGCGCCTGCGCCACGGTGACGCCGGGCCGCAGCCGCGCCTTGACCATGAACGCCGCCTCGGCGACGCCGCGCTCGAACATCCGCGGCGGGCGCGCCGAGCGCTGACGAGCGTTCTCGAGCGGCATCCAGAAGTCGGTGATGAGCGCCGAAGTTCATCGACGCCGCGTGATTCGCGGGACCGACGCCCACCACCGTCACCGGGCATGCCCTCGATCCGGATGATGCGCCCGACGACCGGCGGGGTCGGACGCAAACCGCGTCGTCCACGCGCGGTAGCCGAGGACGACCACCGGAGGCGCGTTCAGGGCGTCCTCCGCCTCGGTGAACCAGCGTCCGAGCGCGGGGCGCAGCCCAAGCACCGTCGAGGTACGTCGGCCGACGTGTTCTCCGCGATCGCCTGCCGGGGAGGGCCGCCGTCGGCGTAGGTGACCGGATGGGGAATGAAGGTCGACGGCGCTGCCGGCAAAGATGTCGGTGTACGCCGCCATGTCGAGATACGCCGCGTACGAGCTGCCCGGTTCGGGGCACCGCCGGGCGCGTTCTGATAGATGTCCACGAGGGTGTCGGGATTCACGACGGCCTGCGGCCGGAAGAGCACGGCGTTGATCACGCTGAAAATCGCGGCGTTCACGCCGATGCCGAGCCCGAGAATGAGCACCGCCGCCAGCGGTGAAGCGCCAGTCGCGCACGCAGCCGCCGCGCGGCGTGCCGCGTGTCGCGGGCCAGGTGGTCGACGAAGGCCGTGCCGCGGGCTGTCGCGGCTCTCCTCCTTCACCACTTCGACGCCTCCAAACGTCGCGCCGCGCCTGCAGGCGCGCCTGATGCGGGTCCACTCCCGCAGCCACGAGCCGTTCGGTTTCGCGATCGAGGTGAAACTGCAGCTCCTCGCCGAGATCGGCCTCGCGCCGGCCGCGAAAGAACACCGAACGGAGCCAGGCGATGACGATGTGCCAGCTGCGCACGGGCTACGTCCGCTGCAGCACGAGATTGACGCCCGCCGAGAGCCGCTCCCACTTCGAGACCTCGGTCGTGAGCTGCTTGCGGCCGGCCCGCGTCAGCGAATAGAACCGCGCCCGGCGGTTGTTGTCCGACGCGCCCCACTCGGCGGTGATCCAGCCCTGATGCTCCAGGCGGTGCAGCGCCGGATAGAGCGACCCCTGCTGCACGCGGAGCATGTCGTCCGAGATCTGCTGGATGCGCTGGGCAATCGCCCAGCCGTGCAGCGGCTCGAGCGCAATGGTCCGCATGATCAGCAGGTCGAGCGTGCCCTGCAGGAGGTCGGTCTGGTCGCTCACGCGGCTCCTCTTGTAGATTGCCAAGGGGAGATACGAGCCAGTGGCGTAAGGTTCACGCGCGTCGATGGGTTCACCGGTTAGCCGCAGCCTCGCAGTCTTGGTAGGATCGTTCGGATGTCATACGACCCTTCGTGCCCTGAGGCACCTCGTGCTTGGCGGCCTCGCCGCCGCACTCTTCGTCGTCACCGCCAGCGGGCAGGCCGGGCCGCCCAGCGAGGCCAACCATTTCATCGAGACGCCCAAGGGCTGGGCGCACCCCAAGACCGCCGTGGGGCGACCCCGATCTCACCGGAATGTGGCCGATCTCGTTCGTCGGCACCGTGCCGCTCGAGCGCTGCCGCGGCGGCGGCCGCCCGGGTGGCCCGCCGCCCCCGCCCTGCGACACCAGCAAGGCGTTCTACACCGAGGCCGAGTACCAGGAGCGGCTGGCGGCGGCGTCCGGACGCGGTGACGCGCATGCGGCGGCCCTCGCGGCGGGCAACTTCGGCCGGGCGCTGCAGTCGGGCGTGACCGACCCGACCACCGTCCAGCGCCAGACCTCGCTGATCGTGGATCCGGCGGACGGCCGGCTGCCGGAGATGACGGCGGAGGGCAAGCGGCTGTCGGCGCTGATGAAGAGCAGCTGGGCGCTGCCCGGCGAGACCCAGACCTGGGACCACTGGGAGGACTTCGACTCGTGGGACCGCTGCATCACGCGCGGCATGCCGTCGTCGATGATGCCGTATCGCTACAACAACGGCGTCCGGATCATGCAGACGCCGGGCTACGTCATCCTCGACCTCGAGATGGTGCACGAGACGCGCATCGTGCCGGTGGACGGGCGTCCGGCGCTGGGCAAGGCCTTCAAGCACTACATGGGCGAGTCGCGCGGCCACTGGGAAGGCAACACGCTGGTCGTCGTGACCACCAACTACAAGCCGGGCCCGTCGGCCACCAACATCGGCGTGGCCGGCTCGCCAGCCGGCAACCGCATGCCGGTGAGCGAGCAGATGAAGACGACCGAGCGCTTCACCCGCCTCAACGACGACATGATGCTCTACGAGATCAAGACCGAGGACCCGGTGATCCTCACCCGCTCGTGGACGGCGCGGTATCCGCTCAACAACGATTTGAGCTACGAGTGGTGGGAATACGGGTGCCATGAGGGCAACCGCACCATCGGCGACTACATCCGCACGTCGCGCGCCGAGCGCGCGGCGCAGGCGCAGAGCAAGTAGGGGTGCGGACGATGCAGCACAAAGTCGCTGTCGCACTGGCCGCCACACTCGTCGCCGTCTCCGTGGCGCGCATGCCGGCCGCGGTCTCCGACCCGGTCACGACCGACGCCGGCAAGCTCTCGGGCGTGACGCTCGCCTCGGGCGTCCGCGCCTTCAAGGGCATCCCGTTCGGCGCGCCGCCGGTTGGCGATCTGCGCTGGAAGGAACCACAGCCGGTGGCCAAGTGGGACGGCGTGCGGAAGGCGGATGCGTTCGGCAACGTCTGCGTGCAGCCGAAGCAGCCCGGCCGGGTGCCGAACAACGTCACCACGGACCTGCCGGATTCGCCGGCCATCAGCGAAGACTGCCTCTATCTGAACGTCTGGACGTCGGCGCCGCGCGCCGGCGCGCGCCAGCCGGTGATGGTGTGGATCTTCGGCGGCGCCTATGCCGAGGGCGGCGGCTCGAGCCCGCACAACGACGGCGAGGCGCTGGCGAAGAAGGGCGTCGTCCTCGTCAGCTTCAACTACCGGCTTGGCGCGTTCGGGTTCTTCTCGCATCCCGAGCTGACCAAGGAGTCGGGCCGGAACGCGTCGGGCAACCAGGCGCTCGCCGACAGCATCGCGGTGCTGCGCTGGGTGAAGGCCAACATCGCGGCGTTCGGCGGCGACCCGAACAACGTGACGATCTTCGGCGAGTCGGCCGGCGCGGCCATGGTGGGCGGCCTGGCCGGCTCGCCGGTCGCGAAGGGCCTGTTCCACCGCGCGATCAGCCAGAGCGGCGCGTGGATGGGGCTGGGCATGGGCGCCGATGCTGCCGCGCGCGCGCGCGGAGCAGACGGCCGTGATCGTGCCCGGCGCCCGCGGTCGCGGCCGCGGCGACGGCGCCCCGGCGGGTCCCCCGCCGCCGCCACCGCCCCTGCCGCCGCTCGCCGAACTGCGTGCGCGTCCGACCGACGAGGTCGTCAAGACCCTGCGGGGCGCGGGCATGATCATCGACGGCTGGATCGTGCCGGAGGATCTGTCGATCACCTTCGCCAACGGCAAGCAGAACCCGGTGGACGTGATTGCCGGCTTCAACAAGGACGAGCACAGCAGCCTGGGCGGCAACGCCGGCCTTCCGCGACACGATGGCGTGGGGCATGCGGCTCTTCGCCGAACGCCAGAACGCGATCGGCAAGAAGGCCTACTGGTACACCTTCACGCACGAGCCGCCGATCGAGCCGGGCGCGCGCGATCTGAAAGCGACGCACGCGGCCGAGATCGTCTACGCGCTCAACAACCTGTGGGCGCCGCGCGTCTTCCCCGACTCCAGCTCGCCGAAGCTGGCCATGGCGTCGGAGAAGGACAAGGCGGTGGCCGAGCTGATGTCGTCGTACTGGGTGAACTTCGCGCGGACCGGCGATCCCGAACGGCAAGGGGCTGCCGGCGTGGGCGCGGTTCAAGGACCGCAACGCGCCGCCGCACGTCATCGGCGACATCAAGGAATACCCGGCAACGACGTGCTGAACGCCTACGACGCCAAGTACGCCGAGGTGATGAAGTCGCTGACCACTGCCACCAACTGATCGAGAGCCGGGGTCTGAAGACCCGGCCCTCCGCTACGACAGGCCTCCAGACGGGCATCCCCCGTGCCGATACCGGGACGATGGCGGATTCGAACGCCGGCCCCGATCCGCAGCGCACGGCGGCGCACCTGACGCTGGCGCTGCTCGGCTACTTCGTCCTGGTCACCGCCGTCATCACGCTCAGCCCGTTCGACTTTTCGCCACGGCCGTTCCGTGTCCACGTCCGGCTGGTGCCGTCGGACATCCTCGCCAACATCGCGCTGTTCGTGCCGCTCGGGTTCCTCGGCCGCGGGGTCGATGGGCAATTCCGCGGGAAGCGGCCGGGTGGTCTGGCTCGCCGCCCTGTGCAGCCTCCTGATCGAAACCGCGCAGATTTTCATTCGCCGCCGCTACGTCTCCCCCATCGACGTCGTCAGCAACAGTTGCGGCGCATGGCTCGGCGTCGTCCTGCGAGACCGGCTCGAGCGGTGGGCGGTCTGGCATCCGCGCCTGGTGGGGCGCATCGGCCTCGACGTGCCGCTCGTGGGCCTGCTCTACCTGCTCGTGCCGCAGCTCTGGCTGAGCAGCGTCGGCATGATCGAGGACGCACGACGCAGCATGACCACGCTGCTGCTCGGCGGTGCGGGCAGCCTCGTGCTGGTCGCGCTCTACCGTCACCGCTGGCGGAACGGCCTGCGCCTGGCCGCGCACGTGGTGCCGCCGCTGGCGCTGATCTGGTTCATGGTAGGCGCGCTGCCGGCCGCCACCGCGTCGCCGCGCGCGTTCGGAGCGCTCGCGGCGCTGGTCGTCGTGCTCACGTGGTGGCTGCTGCGCGGCGGGGCCGCGTCGGACCAGCAGCGTTTCGAAATCACGACGCTGCAGCGGTTCGTGCCGGTGTTCGCGCTCTATCTCGTCGTCGCCTCGCTCTGGCCGCCGTTCCGGACCGTGGTGCCATGGCACGGCGCGGTCGGCTTCGCCAACCGCTTGAACGGCGCCGGGGTGGTGGACGTGCTCATCCTGCTCGAACAGGTGGGCGGCTTCACCCTGCTTGGCTACGCGATGGCCGAGTGGCGCGGCCGTCGCGAACTGTCCCTCGGCAGCGACCTGCCGCTCGTGGTCGGCTGCGCGGCCCTGTTTGCCGGCTCGCTCGAACTGGCGCAGGGCTGGCTGTCAGGCCCCGGCGCGTCGCTGCTACGCGGCGTGCTCGCGACCGCCGGCGCCGCCTACGGCGTCGCGGTGTACCACCTCGCCCGTTCCCATGTCCGCGCCTTGCGCGGCGTCGGACGCGACGGCCGCCGCCACCGAAGCCGCGTAGCACTCCGTAAAGGGCGGTCTCGGTGACGGCGTCGAGGGCGGTCTGAAGACCGCCCTCTACGGTTCGCGTCGCGGAGAGGCGGCGGCGCAGGAGCTCGTAGAGCACCACGGCAGCGGCCGACGCCACGTTCAGCGAGCGCTTCTGGCCCAGCATCGGAATCCGGACGTGGGTGTCGATGCGGCGCGCGACCTCGGCCGCGACGCCGGCGTCTCGTGGCCGAACACCAGGCACACCGGCCACGCCGGCGTCCACTCGTAGAGGTCGATCGCGCCGGCGGAGTTCTCCACCGCCGCCACGTGGTAGCCCGCCGCGACGCCCTGGTCACGGCCGCCGCGGTATCCGGTTCGTACTCCCACGGCACCGCGGTCTCGGCTCCCAGCGCCGTCTTGGCGATCGCGTGCTGCTGCCTCCGCCCCTGATCGGGCCGAGGGGTAATGCCGCACAACACCAGCTTCTCCACCGCGCAGCCGTCGGCCGTCCGGAAGAACGCGCCGGTGTTGTAGAGGCTGCGCACGTTGTCGAGCACGACGATGACCGGAAGCGTCGTCACGGCCTACTTGGAGGGCGACGTAGACGTTGAAGACGCGGGTCCCGAGCTCGCGCCTGTCCTGGCTGCCGAGCGACGGGACGGCCGCCGGCACGAACGTCGGCTCCACGTGCAGGTCGAGCTCGACGATCCGAGGCGGAACCTGGCCCGCGCCGCACCGGCACCTCGGCTGACGTGCCGCGTGCCGGGTTCGATCGCGAGCGTCGCCAGCAGCGTCGGCCCTTCGCGCACTTCGACACGCTGCGCCCCCACCGCCGCCACCGGCTGATCGAGCTCGAGCCAGAGCGCTGGCGTCACCCCCGGGATGCCGGAACGACAGACGCGCGTCGCCGCTCGACCAGCGCCACTCCCGCAGCGGCTCCTGCTGGCGCGCGCTCCGCGCCGTGCCAGCCGTCGCCGTAGGCGACGAACACGCCCTTCGACGCCGGCAGCACCGTGAACGAGGCCACCGGGTACGACGCGGTTGCCACGCGCTTCGCCCGTCAACGGCACGCGCGCGCCGCCGTCGGGCGCGTAGAGCCCGGCCTCCACGCGCACCGGACCGGTGTAGGACAGCCGTGGCACGAACATGGTCCGCCGGTAGGTCCACCGGCTCGGCGCCCCACGTTCGACGGGGGCACCGGCGGGCCGATGATCGTCGGTCCACAGCAGCATGCCCGCCTCGTCCACGACATGGACGAACACCCAGAGATCGTCCGACAGCGCCGGCGCGCCCGCGACGCGGGTGAAGCGGTAGGTGAATTCGATCGGCTCGCCGGCCTCGGCGCCGGCTTTCGCCAGCCGTCACCGCGATCGACGCGACCGGGGGTTGCACCTCGTCGGTCTTCGTGCACGCACCCACGCGTGAGGATTCCGGCCAGCGCCGCGCGCGGCCAGCAGTCTGCGATGAGACACTTCCCAGATCTTAGTGTGTGCTGGAGGCTCATCGCACGTACTCGGTCGGCGGCGCCTCACCGCGGAGGTAGCGCTCGCGATCGGCGGGACGATAGATGCGCACCTGCGGCGCGATTTCGATCAGGGGGGGCCAGTCGAGCCGCGCGACCGCGCTGCCGGCGAATCGCTGCCGGAACGCGGCTTCCTCGCTGCTGTCGATCAGAAAGTACGGGTCGAAACCCCGCTCGCGGGTGTACGACACCACGCGATCGAGCCACGCCGGGTCGAGCGCGTCCCAGACGATCGTCCGGCGGCCGCCGTAGTAGCGCACGCTGCCGCTGTAGCGGCTCGTGATTACGATTGCGTTCCCGGGCAGACGCGTCGCCACCACGTCGCCCGAGCGCGCGAACACCGACTCGAGGTTCGCGAGCTGGAACATCTGCCGTGCCTCGGCGGTGCGAATGCCCCAGGCGACCAGGACGGCGGCCACGAGCGCCAGCGCCACCGCTCGCCACCGCCCACCGGCCCGCGCGGCCAGCGCCGCAACGCGTACCCAGCATCAGCACGCTCAGCACCGGAATGGCCGGCAGCAGGAAGCGCACGTAGGACCAGTCCTCGAACACGAGGTACGGCAGGTAGACGCCGATCGTGACCGCGCAGAACGACACGCACAGCACCGGCAAAGGCCCGCGGCAGCACGAACGGCGACGCGAGCGCCAGCACGACGAGCGGGGTCTGCGACTGCACCAGCCAGGTGAGATAGCGCGCCGCGTTCGGCGCGACGTGATCGGCCGCGAAGATCTCGGCGAGGCCGCCGTAGCCGGACGTGAACGGCGCCCCGTAGAAGTGGCGCTGCACCAGCAGCACCGCGATGCAGGCCACGGCGCACCCGGCCGCGTATACGGACGCGTGGAGTCCGCGCGCACGCCACGCCGGGCCGGGCCGCGTCAGGAGATAGACGCCGATCACCACGCCGAGCGGCAGCAGGTTGGGGCGAATCAGGATGCCGAGCCCGGCGCAGACGCCGGCCAGCGCCGGCCCGCGCCGGCGCGCTCGACGTGGCCGCAGCCAGCGCCAGCACCCAGAAGGCCGCGGCCGGCACGTCGCTCATCGGCTGGATCACCTGGTACAGGACGATCGGGCTGGCCGCCGTCACGGCTGCCGACGCGAGGCCCACGCCGCGGCTCACGCGGCTGCCCAGCAGGTAGGTGCCCACCACCAGGGCGGCGCCGCACAACGGGATCACCAGGAACATCGCGACGGGGCCGCCCGCGATCAGGAACGGCGCCATCAGCAGCGACAGGCCCGGGGGACAGATCGGAACGACCGCGCCTGGCACCGTCGGCGACGGCCGATGCCCGGCGGGCGCGAAGGTCAGCGGCGCGTCGGGCCACGGCGCGGCCACGGCGAGCGGCTCGGGCACGAGGAGCCGGCCGCTGGCCCACCGTTCGGCCTGGTGCACGTAGCAGTACGAATCGGAGCCGCCGGCCACGAAGCTCCCGGCGCGCGCCGCGACGGCGAGGAGGGCGGCGCAGATGGCGGCCAGCGCCAGGCCCGGCATCAGCCGGCGCATGCCGTGCTCACCGCGGGGATCGGAACCGCTCCGCGACCAGGACGTTGAGCGCGCGGACGCCGTCGCGCCAGCCGATTTTCTTGCCCTGCTGGCGCGTCCGGGCCTCGAACCGTACCGGCAGCTCGGTCACGTGGTGGCCGGCGCGCAGCAGCCGCGCCGTGATCTGCGGCTCGATGTCGAAGCGGTTGGCTTCGAGGCGGAGCGAGCGCGCCACGTCGGCGCGCATGATCTTGTAGCAGGTCTCCATGTCGGTGAGCGACGCGCCGTAGAGCACGTTGGTCACGCCGGTGAGCAGCCGGTTGGCCGCCACCGACAGCCACGCCGCCTGCGGCCGGCCGTCGAGGAACCGCGAGCCGTAGACCACCCGTGTCGTGCCGGCGACGATCGGCTGCACCAGCATGCCGAGTTGCGCGGGATCGAGCTCGAGGTCGGCGTCCTGAATCGCGACGATCGTGCCGCGCGCGCGCGCGAGCCCGATGCGCAGCGCGCTGCCCTTGCCGCCGTTGCGCTCGGCCCGGATCACCGTGACCGCCAGGCCGTCGCGGACCGCGGCGGACAGCGCGTCCGCCGTCCCGTCGGTCGAGCCGTCGTCCACCACGAGAATCTCGCGCGCCAGCGGCAGGTCGATCGACACCAGCCGATCGAGCACGGCACGCACCGTCCGGGCCTCGTTGTAGACGGGCACGATGATCGAGAGCAGCTCGGGAGCGTCGGACGGCCGCGCGGCCGCCTCAAGTGTGGGGCTCAAGCAGTCGGATTATGGTCGCGTTTCCGGTGTTGTCAAGGACGCGGAGGGAGGTTGTAGGGAGTACATGATCTCACCGCTCCCGAGAGCAAGTGATCTGTCCGCTTCAGTCGCGGCTGGGATACGACAGCGCGAGAAGGCGCGATGTCGTATCCCAATGCCGTCTGGGAGCGGGCGATGGCAGTGCAGGAAGTCATCGTGAAGGCCCTGAGCGGAGCAATGCATTGGTTTCGGGCGGCTGACATTCTGGGCTGGTCCCGCCGGACGCTCCGACGCTGGCGCGAGCGGTACCGAGCAGCACGGCTATCTCGGCCTGGTCGATACGCGACGGCACTCCGTCGGTTCGGCGCATCGCGGCGCCGGAGGTGGAGCGGCTCAATCGCCCGTTCGAAGACCGATTGGTGAGCGAGCTCCGCGTCGCCACGGTCACGACACTCCACCGCCGCGAATGGGTACCTCCGCGACGGCTTCATTCCCGACTACACGCGACCTTCAGTTGCCCGCGGCAGATCCCACCAACGCGTTCGTGACGCTGGGGAAGATCGATCTCGGGCAGATGCTGTGTCATCAGGAAGCGCGGCTGGTCGCACGTGACAACACGGTGGCCTTCGAGGGCGGACATTCCAGCTGACGCAGCAGCCGGGGCGTTGATCGTCGAGGTCACCATCCGGCGACACCTCAACGGCAAGTACTCGATTTGGTTCGCGGCGCGCCAGCCGGGCCGGTATCCGGCCCTCCCCGATCGCCTTCGCGATCGCCGAACCGCCGTGCTGCCTCTGGAAGCTGCCGGTGCCGTGGCCGTCAAGAACGCGCCACCGCACCTTGAAAGACGCAGAGTGCGCGTTTTTCCACAGCTCCCACAGGCCTCCGTCTGAACAGCGGACAGATCACTTGTCAACCACAGATTACACGTCCCACCCCGGCACGCCTGCTTCCCCACTATGCCCCCTGGTCGTCGCCGCAGAAACGCTCCGGCGGTCTCCTGCTCCCTTGGGACGCCAAGCGGGACAGCCGGCGCGCGTCGGCACGGACAGTGCCGCAAGCACGTCATCTGAGGATGTGCCTCGTTGCAACCTTGAAGCCGAAGGCGTCACAAACGCGCAGGCCCGCATTCGCTCGCGGTGACTCACTTCACGAGGGTCCAACCTCCCCCCTCATGGTCACGTTCAAACAACCCATGATCATTGGCGGCGGAATCGGAGGATTCACCTACGATTCGTCCGGTTCGGGGCAGCGCCAGAGCCGTTACCCTGTTATCGCCATCTTTCCACCACCACTGGCGTGCCAGTTGGGCCGCCGGGGCCTACGGTGTTCGCGCTCGACATCGGCGGCGGCGTCGAATTCCAAACCAACCGGCAGCACCTTCGTGCGCGCCGATGCTGGCGATCGTTCCGTGCGATATCCAGGGCCCATGATCGACAACGACGGCACCGTGCAAGTCGACTCGTTCTTCAGCCATGATTTCCATTTCCAGATCGGCCGTGGCGCACGGTTCTGAGATCGCGACGTATC
>CAVSWX010000028.1:0-138200 GCA_963731785.1 uncultured Acidobacteriota bacterium | reverse complement strand
GACGCTCGCGTAGAGAGGGCGCCGGGACCGTGGGTCACACGTAGACCAGCGCAGGTTATGATGAGGCCTCCCTGCGGTCGTCGACGTGGCCCCACAAAGAGAAGAAGCACTCGAGCATCTCCTCCGGCGTGCCGGCTTCGGCGCCAGCCCGGCCGAAGTCGACCAGTTACGCCCGGCTGGGCCTCCTCAGTTTCACCGCCGGCGCGGCCCATCTCCTGGACTACGAGCGAGATCCCCGACGACGTCGACGAGAACATCGGGACGGGCGGCTATGTCGGCGTCACCGCCGCGCAGGCGCGCCTGCCCCGAGCCGCGAACATCAACGACGCCCGCCAGCGCTGGCTGTTCCGGATGGTGCACAGCCGGCGCCCGCTCCAGGAGAAGATGGCGCTCTTCTGGCACAACCACTTCGCCACCGCGTACAGCAAGATCGCGGGCGAGGCCGGCGCCACCGAAGCCGCGCGGATGATGGCGGCCAAGCCGTCCGAGGATCCCGGCGGCGCCAAGGGGCAGCTCGAGCTGCTGCGCGAGCACGCGCTGGGCAATTTCCGCGACCTGCTGGTGGCCATCGCGCAGGACCCGGCGATGCTCTGCTGGCTCGACGGCCGCTCGAACGTCCGCGCCAGGCCGCAGGAGAACTTCGCGCGCGAGCTCATGGAGCTCTTCACCATGGGCGTGGACACGTTCACGGAATCGGACGTCTACGCCGGCGCGCGCGTCTTCACCGGGCTGGAACCTGCGCCGTCCCGGCGCCGGCGCTACCGCGGCGCGTTACCAGTTCAACTTCAACGCCGGGCAGCACGACACCGCCGCCAAGGAGTTCACCTTCCCGATCTATCCGAACGGCAGCCAGTCGTCATTCCGGCGCGGGCGCCGGCCGCCGGGCATGCAGGACGGGCTCGATCTGATCGACCGCGGTGGCCGCGGCATCCCTTGACCGGCCCGCGGCTCGCGCGCAAGCTGTACGGCTTCTTCATCAACGAAGTCGATCCGCCCGACGCGGCGCTGATCGACGAGATCGCCGCGGATCTACTACGCGCGCAACTTCGAGATCGAGCCGATGGTGCGGCGGCTGCTGCTGTCGCCGCAGTTCCGCGATCCGTCCAACTATTACAAGCGCTACTCGTGGCCGGTCGAATTCGTCGTGCGCGCGATCAAGGAGGTCGGCTGGGCCGGCTTCTCGGTGAACGACGCGCTGACGCCGCTCGTGAACATGGGCCAGCAACTGCTCGAGCCGCCCGACGTGAACGGCTGGGAGCTCGGCCGCGGCTGGTTCAGCACCGGCGGCGATGCTGGCGCGGATGAATTTCGCTTCGCAGCTCGCGACCAATCAGAAGTTCAACCTGCGCGACGCCTTCCGCGGCCACGCCGCGACGCCCGATGCGCTGGTGGCGACGGCGCTCGACCGGCTCTCGCCGACGGAGTACACGGCGGGCGCGCACGCCGCCCTGCTCGACTACGTCAACGCCGGCGGCGCCTGGACGCGGGTCCGACACGCAGCTCGCGAACAAGGGGTCCGGCATCGTGCACTTGATCGTCGGGTCCGGCGAGTATCAGCTGATTTAGGAGACCAGGGCGCATGTCCATGACCAGACGCGATTTCGTGCGGGGAGGCGTCGCCGCCTTCACCGTCGGATTCGCCGCGCCGCGCTTCCTCTCGCGACCTGGCGCTGGCCCAGGGCCAGTCGCGCCGCAACCTCGTCGTCCTCTATCTGAGCGGCGGCAACGACGCGCTCAGCACGCTGATTCCCTACACCGACCCGCAGTACTACGCGCGCCGTCCGACGCTTGCGATCCCCGCCGGCAACGTGCTGCAGATCGGCTCCGACAGTCGCCGGCCGCCCGCTCGGGCCTGCATCCGCGGCTGACCGGCCTGCGCACGATCTTCAACGCGGGCCGGCTGGCGATCGTGCAGCGGACCGGCTATCCCAACTCGAGCCGCTCGCATTTCGAAGGCACCGACATCTGGTCCACCGGCGATCCGGCGAGCGCCGCAGGGAACGGGATGGCTGGGACGCTATCTCGATCGGCTGCCGTCGCCCGTCGATCCGCTGACCGGCGTGGTCCACGGTCCGCGAGATTCCGCGGACGCTGCTGGCGCGCACGGTCGGCGTGCCGGCGATTCCCAACGCGCAGCAGTACGCGTTTGCGAGTCCCGAACGGCGGCGACCGACGCGCAGTTCGCGCGCCAGAGCGCGCTGCGCATCTCGTCGCACCTCCCGGTCGATCAGCCGCACCTGGCCTTCGTGAACGCGACCTCCGCAGGCGGCGTTCGCCACGCTCGACCGCGTCGGACTGGTCGCCGCCTACCGGCCGACGGTCACGTATCCGAACAACGGTCTCGCGCTCGCGCTCCGGACGGTCGCCGGCGCGATGGCAAATCAGATCGGCACCCGCGTGTTCTGGGTCCAGACCGGCGGGTTCGACACGCACGCCGGACAGGGCACGAACGCGGCGAACGGCACCTACGCCAACCTGATGGGGACGCTTGACGGCGCGCTGTCCGCGTTCTACACCGACTTGCTCAACCAGGGATTGCTGGGCGACACGCTGGTACTGCAGTTCTCCGAGTTCAGCCGCCGCATCGACGAGAACGGCAGCTCAGGGCACCGACCACGGCGCGGCCGGGATCATGATCGCCATGGGCGGCGGCGTGCGCGGCGGGCTTTACGGCACCGCCCCGAATCTGCGCACGGCGCCCGACAATCCCACACTCGAGAACGGCGACGCGCGACGTCCGCTTCGAGACCGACTTCCGCTCGGTGTATGCGACGGTGATCGACCGCTGGCTCGGCGGCGACGCGGCCGCCGTCCTCGGCGGCAACTTCGGCGGCGGACCCGCCATCCTGTGATCGCGGAGAATGCCATCCTCCGCACATCTCATCGGTTCCCTCATGCTGCTGCCCGGCGGCCCCGCTCTTCGCGCAGATTCTGCGTCTGGGCGTAAAGGGCGGCGTCAATCTCGCCAACCAGCCCATCGTCGGCGACGACGACAGCGACCCGGATTGAAAATGCTCACCGGGCTGGTGGCTGGCGCGTTCGTGACGCTGCCGGTCGCCTCGTGGCTCGAACTGCAACCCGAAGCGCTCTATTCGGTGAAGGGATCGCGCGTCGACGAGGAGGGGGTCACGGCAGCGTGCAGATCGACTATCTCGAGTGCCGGTCCTGGCGCGGTTCTCGAAACGCGGCGCGGCGCGAAACGGCTACTACTTCGCGGGCGGACCCTTTGCCGCGTTCCGGCTGCGCGCCCGCACGCGCGCGACGTTCAGCGGCGCCACCGAGGAGATCGACATCGGCGAGGATGTGGAGCGTCTCGATTTCGGCCTGACCGGCGGCGGCGGCGTGGAGATCGGGTCCTGGGTCTTCGACGGGCGCTACACGCACGGCCTGAAGGACATCGACAAGGACAAGAGCGACAGTGTCAAGGTGACGAGCCGCGCCGTGTCGATCACCGCCGGGTTCAGGTTTTAAGGTGCGGTCGTCATGCTCGCTGCTGGTGTGCCTGGCGTGCCTTGCGACCACCTGCGGCGGCGGCGGGCGCTTCGGGTCCCAGGCCGTCGCCCTCGACAACCCGAACCGCATGACCATTTCCGCCGATGGCGTGGTCAGCCCGTCCGACCTCGATCGTGCGCCCGGCACGCGCGTGCTGTTCGTGAACAACCACTCGCGACCGCACCACATCACCTCCGATCCGCACCCGGACCACCAGGACTGCCCGGAGATCAATCAGGTCGGCCTGCTCGGCGCAAGGCCAGCGCCGCGAAACCGGCAACCTCATCACTGTTCGGACGTGCGGCTTTCACGACCACGACAATCCCAACGACACAAGACTGAAGGCTCGCATCGTCATCAGATAAGTCATGACCACCACTCAGAGGAAGCTTCTCGGAAAGCGCGCGCTCGTCACGGCCGGCGCGCAAGGCATCGGGCTGGCAATCAGCCGCGCGCTCGCGGCCGCCGGATGCGACGTGTTCGTGCACTACCACACGAGCCACGACGCCGCGACAGCGCTGTGCGCCGAGCTGACCGCCGGCGGCGTCCGGTCGGGCTGCACGCCGGGCGACTTGACGCGTTCAGACGGGTGTCACCGCACGGTGGACGAAGCGGTGGCGTTTCTGGGCGGGCTGGACGTCCTCGTCAACAACGCCGGCTCACTTCTCGCCAGGAAGCCGCTGGCGGAAACCGACGACGCGTTCTGGGGAGAGGTGATGCGGTTGAACCTCGACAGCGCGCGATGGGTCAGCCAGGCGGCGCTGCCACACCTGTCGGAGGCCGGCCGCACGCGCGGCGGCGCCAGCATCGTCAACCTGTCCTCGCTGGCCGGCCGGCATGGCGGCGGCCCCGGCGCGATCGTCTACGCGACGGCGAAAGGCGCGATGCTGACGATGACCCGCGGCATGGCGACGGAGCTCGGACCGAAAGGCGTGCGCGTCAACGCGGTCGCCCCCGGACTGATTCTCGGATCCACCTTCCACGCCATTCACACGCCGGAGGAAGCGCAGCGGCGCATCATCGCCGGCATCCCGCTCGGCCGCGCCGGCACGACCGAAGACGTCGCGCGGGCCGTCGTCTTTCTCGCCAGCGAGTTCGACGGCTTCATCACCGGCGCCACGCTCGACATCAACGGCGGCGTGTACCTGATGTAGCTACGGCTTCGATCCCATCTTCGCGCGCAGTGCGTCGCGGTGCTCGCGAAAGGCGTCGGTGAGCGGGTCCTTCGACGCCTCGCCGCGTCTGAGCGCCTCTTCGTACCTGCGCCAGCGCTTCGTCGCGCTGCCCGACTGCCTCGAGGCCTTCTCCGAGGCTGTCGTACACGTTCGCGCTCTCCGGATGGTTGCGCACGTTCGCTCGGAAATAAGCGAGCGCGTCGTCGAGTCGGCGCCGCTGCAGCTCGGCATACCCGAGCGCGTTGACGGTGGCTTCCGGCGGCACAACGGTCCAGCCCAGCCGGGTCGAGAGCCTGGCGAAGTGGGCTTCAACGGCGGGCAGTCCTCCGGAGTACGTGCCGTCGGATTTCCGAGGGAGGCGCCAACCGTCGAAGACATGCTCGAGTGCCTGGTAGTGGCTGCGCAGGACGATCGAGCCGTGGTCTTCGTCCGGCATCTGGACGAGGCTCCAGCGCATCGACTTGCCGGCGCCATCCTCGAGTACCGTGCGAAGCCGGTCGAAGCCTGTCTGCATCGCCGCTCCCTCGTCTCCGAGCGTGACGTAGAGGCTGCACGTCAGGTTGCGCTGGCTTCCCAGCATCGTCTCGACGCGCTTGACCGGCTCGCCTTGACGCCAGGGCAGGGAAGGGCTGACCGCAACGATCGCGTCGAAAAGCTCGGGCCGTGTCGCGAGAGCGTGCGATCCCGAACAGGCCGCCGAAAGAGTGGCCGGCAAACGCGCGGAACGTCTGGGTCCGGTAGCGCGACTCCACCCACGGGATCAGCTCGGTCTCCATGAACTTCAGGAACCGGTCCGCGCCCCCGGCCGTCGCCATCTGTCCGGTGGTCTCGTCGTCTTTGTCGCGATAGGGTGTCAGGTCGCGCGTCCGGTCGGTGTTGAACACGCCGACGACGATCATCGGCGGGATGCGGCCGTTGCGCGAGAGGAACTCGACGGTCGTGACCGTGTGGCCGAACTGCCGCTCGGCGTCGGTCAGGTACAGCACGGGATACGCACGCCCGTTCGCGGCGTCGCCCGGCGTCCAGACGAGCACCTTCCGTGGTTCGCCCATCACCTTCGAGTCGAGGGTGAACATCTCGCCGATGGTCAGTGGTGTCTGGGCTGCTGGATGGCCGGCGCGCACGAGCAGCAACAGTGCGACGAGCAGGACGCAACGTGTGGTCATGCCGGGAGCCTAGCCTCGACGGTAACAGCCGTGGGAAGAATGACGCGAGCCGAGCGACCCGAGGGACGAGTTGACACCGCAGACGGTCGGGAGCCGCGTGCGCGGGTGGGTCTGTCCCTTCGCCTAGTCGAGCGGCAGGGCGCGCCCAACCGATTGCGCCGGCGGCGGGATGCCAAGCAGCGCCGCGGCCGTCGGCGCGGCGTCAACCTGGCGCACGACGCCCAGATTCCGCCCGGGCGCAACGCCTGGGCCAGCCGCGTAGAAGATGCCCTGGAGCCTGCGCCTCCAGGGAAACGGGCCGTGCGCCCCGACGCCGCCCGCACGCATGGTGCCCGTGATTGCCTTCTGACCGAACGGCGCGTTGGCCTGATAGCCGGGCGTCGGATCGAAGTACAAGTCGGGAGCCACGTCGCCGCCGATGCCAAGCGCCGCGCCGTCGAGGTCGGTGTCGATGACGGCCCGCACTAACGGTGTTCCGTCCGCGGGATCGCGCGCCGACAGCAACGCCTCGCGCACCGCCGCCTTCACGTCCGCGCGCTCGTCGTCGCTGACGATTCCGCCCTTGTAGCGCGTCGTGTTGATGAAGATGCCGCCGCCGTGCGAGTAGAGGAACATCGCCTTGGTACGGCTGAGATCGACCTTGCCCGTCTCGTCCTCGGCGAGCAGTCCCGCCTTTCGCAGCACGGCATTCGGATACCAGAGCCTGCGGTTGCCTTCGACGCCGTGGTCGGCGCCGATGACCAGCGTCGCGTCGGGCATCAGACGCCGAATCGCCGCGACGTAGTCGTCTGCGCAGCGGCGGAACATCTCCTCGTAGACCGGCCAGATTCGCGCCGCCAGCGCCGGGTCGTGGCCGGGCGCGTCGGGGTCCAGCATGCCGACGAGCGAGTGTCCCGCGATGTCCATGTTCGGAACGTACACCACCAGCAGATCCCAGGGCTGGCGGGCGGCATAGCGGATCGCGCCATCGAAGTACTCCTGGTTGGCGGCGGTCGAGGCGATCAAATGGCGTTCGGCGGTGCCGTCACCGCCCTCGGCGATTGGTTTGCCAAACTGTCCGGTCGAGTAGAAGCCCGAGCTGGCCTCGCCGACGGTGACCCCGGCTTCGGCGAACAGAGCATCGCGTGCCTTCGATTCGGTCGCGACGAGCCGGACCACGTCGCCGAGCTGGAGCAGGATTCGACCGGACGCCGCGTCGTACTCGAGCAGGCCGACGCGAAGTTTGCCCGCGGTCCCGTTCACCGTGACAGACAAGGGCGGCGAGAACCCACCGGCGCCGGGGGCGAGCCTGACACGCGCATCTCCGAGAGTCAGGACCACGCCGCCGTCGGTTCCACAATCGACGCGCCCGGTCGCGTCGCCAACGGCGAACGTCAGGGGCGCAGCGCCGAGTGTGCCCGTCACGATCCGACCGTGGAGCAGCTCGTTGGCGTAGATGTCGAACTGCAGCAGGCGATCCGGATAGAGGCCGGAGAACGGGTATCCGTTGGTCGCCTGGATCACGACCGCCCGCTTCCCATGCCTGGCTGCGGTTTCCCAGATCGGCTCGGCGCGGAGGACGGTGCGCAGGTAGCCCGACTGCCGCTCGAGCAGCGTGTGCTCGCGCGTCGGCGACATCGGCATCGAGTTGTCCGTGGCGCCGTGAGACCGCGGAAACGCGCCCGTCCAGAGCGTCGCATGCGCGACGGCTGTCAGCGACGGGATGACCGAGATCATCGAATCGGCGCGCGCGCCTTCACTTGCCATCCGCGCCAGCGCCGGCGCCTTCCCCTCGGCAATCAGGCGGTCGACAATCCAGTCCGCACCGGCGTCGAACGACAGGAAAATCACACGGCGCCCGGCCGCCGATTGCGGTGGGACGTCAGGTCGCGGGTCTAATCCAGTGGCAGCGATTGCGGCGTGGACGACGACGATGATGAGGGCGAGGGGGAGCGCTCGAAACAGCATCGTGCCCAATACTACAGGTTCGGCCGCGGGCGTCTGGCGCCGGTCCGCGGCCCAGCGGCTAGAATGCGGGCATGACCTTCTTCCGAGCGATCGTCCTCGTGTTGCTCGCCACGTCCACGGCGTTCGCGCAGCAACCGCCCGCCGCTGAATCCACCGATCCCTCGCAGCTCGTCCAGAAGGGCCGCCGGCTCGTCGCGGACGGACAGTATGCGGAGGGCCTGGCGCTCTACGAGCAGGCGCTCGCCGCCCAGCCGGCCTCTGCCGAAGCACATCTGGCCGCGGGAATCGTGCTCGACCTGATGGGCCGCTACGCCGACGCGCGCAAGCACCTGACGCGGGCCATCGAGCTGGCGCCGCCCGAAATGAAGGCGAACGCGCTGAACGCCATGGCCACGTCGTACGTGTTCGAGCGCCGAACCGGCGACGCGGCCAAGTTCTTCCAGCAGGTCTACGACCTGGACGTCACCGGCGGCCGTCCGGCAGGCGCGGCAGCCACCGCGAACGCGCTCGGCCGGCTGTATCTCGAGACCGGCGACACTGCCAACGCACGGAAGTGGTACGAGACCGGCTACGAGATGGCGAGACGGCAACCCGACGAGCCGGCCTCTCAGCTGGCGCTGTGGGAGCTGCGGTGGCACCACGCGCAGGGCCGCATCGCCGCTCGTCAGGGTGACGCCGCCACGGCGCGGAAGCATGTGGACGCGGTTCGCGCGCTGGTGACCTCGACGCCGGCGCTGAAAGACGAAGGCCCGACGGTGGCCTACCTCGCCGGCTACGTCGCTCTCTATCTGGGCGACACCGCGTCCGCGCGCGCTGAGCTGGCAAAGGCCAACCAGGAAGATCCGTTTGTGTTGATGCTGGAGGCCGAAGCGGCGGAGAAGGCAGGCGACAAGGCGGCCGCCACCCGATACTGGCAGCAGATTTTGAAGCTCAACGGCCACGGACTGCAGCACGCGCTGTCACGGCCAGTTGCCATCGAAAAAACAGTAGTTACGAGTGACGAATCACGAATTACGAGTAGAGCGGCAATCGAGCAGTCGCGTGGTAATCCGTCACTCGTAGATCGGCACTCGGAACTCGTAGCTACGCGTCGCGCCGCCTTCTGTCCTTTTTCGACGTCCACCATCCAGAGCAGCGCGGCGCCGACGACGAAGAACGCGATGACCGAGAGGATGGCATTGCGGCTCGACCCGGTCGAGCGCACGGTCACCGCGAAGAGCAGCGGCCCGATGATGCCGGCGAACTTCTCGAAGACGCCGAAGAAGCCGAAGAACTCCGACGACTTGTGCTTCGGGATCATCGTGGCGAAAAGCGACCGCGACAGCGCCTGGCTGCCACCCTGGACGGTGGCGACCATGAACGAGAGCAGAAAGAACTGCCATATATTCGTCATGAAATAGCCGACGAGGCTGATGAGCACGTAGACCACAAGCGCGATAGCAATTGGCAGTGTTCTGTCGTACCTGGTTCAGGTTGGTCTTGCTAGCGTCCCCGACCCGCGGTTCCTCACCCGCTCGACGGCGACGCGAACAAGCCCGACACGGCCGGGCAGGAGAAGGTCGCGGCCCAGCTCGTCGAGGCGCTCGGGCACTTCGGCGTCGAGTCGCAGGTCGTCGGCATGGTCGCCGGGCCCGCACATCACGCGCTACGAGCTGCGCCTCGCGCCGGGCACCAAGGTCGCCAAGGTCGCCCAGCTCAAGGACGACCTCGCCTACGCGCTCGCCGCGTCCGACATCCGCATCCTCGCGCCGATCCCCGGCAAGCAGGCCGTCGGCGTCGAGGTCCCGAACGCGCGCCGCCGGATCGTCCACCTCGGCGACGTCCTGCAGGCGCCGCCGGAGGGCTGGTCGCCGCTGACCGTCTGGCTCGGCAAGGACGTCGCCGGCCGCGCGATCGGCGCCGACCTGGCGAAGATGCCGCACCTGCTCGTGGCCGGCACGACGGGCGCCGGCAAGTCCGGCTGCGTCAACGCGATGCTCGCCTCGATCCTGCTGCACGCGACGCCGCACGAGGTGCGGCTCGTGCTCGTCGACCCCAAGCAGGTCGAGCTCAACCACTACGAGTCGATCCCGCACCTGCTCACGCCGGTCATCACCTCGCCGAGCAAGGCGGCCACCGCGCTGCAGAACCTCGTGCGCGAGATGGAGCAGCGCTACTCGTACATGGCGCTCGCGCGCACGCGCAACCTGATCGAGATCAACAAGGTGCGCGCGCGGCCGCGGCGAGGCGCCGCTGCCCTACGTGCTGTGCGTGATCGACGAGCTCGCCGACCTGATGATGGTCGCGCCCGCCGACGTCGAGGACTCGATCATCCGCCTCGCGCAGAAGGCGCGCGCGGTCGGCATCCACCTCGTGCTCGCCACGCAGTCCCCGCGCGTGGACGTCATCACCGGCATGATCAAGGCCAATGTCCCGAGCCGGATCGCCTTCGCGGTGTCCTCGCAGACCGACTCGCGCGTGATCCTCGACCAGAACGGCGCCGAGACGCTGCTCGGCCAGGGCGACATGCTGTTCTCGCCGGTCGGCTCCTCGCGCCTGCAGCGCATCCAGGGCGCGTACATCGACGAGGCGCAGATCGAGCAGCTCACCGACCAGTGGCGCACGCCAGGGCGAGCCGGAGTTCCGCGAGGAGCTGCTCGAGGAGGCCGAGCCGAGGAGGCGGTCGAGGGCGGCGACGAGGACGGCTTCGACCCCGACGAGGACCCGCTGCTGGGCGACGCGATCCGGCTCGTCGCCGAGATGCAGACCGCGTCGACGTCGATGCTCCAGCGCCGCCTGCGGCTCGGCTACACGCGCGCCGGGCGCCTGATCGACATGCTCGAGCGGCGCGGCGTGATCTCCGGCTACGAGGGCTCCAAGCCGCGGCAGGTGCTGATCTCCGAAGCCGACGTGCCGCGGGTGCTGCCGGCCGCGCTCGGGCGAGCGCGACGACGACGGCCGTCTCCGGTCCCGGACGACGACGGAGACGGTGACGTAGCCTAGGGCGGTCCGGATGCCGGAGATCGGTGACCAGCTGCGCGAGACGCGCATGCGCGACCGGATCGACATCACCGAGGTCGAGGCGGCGACGAAGATCCGGGCCAAGTACCTGCGCGCGCTCGAGAACGAGGAGTGGGACCTGCTCCCGGGCCCACCTTCGTCAAGACGTTCCTGCGGACCTACGCCGACTACCTCGGGCTCGACCCGCGCCAGCTCGTCGAGGAGTACCGCAGCGCTACGAGCGGCCCGCGGCGCAGGACTGACGCCGTTCGGGACCACCTCGGCGGGCGCCGACCCGGCCGCGCCGTCCGGATCTTCGCGCCGTGGATGGCGGTCGTGCTCGGGGTGATCGCGCTGGTCGCCGTCCTGTACCTGCTCGGCAACCTCGGCGACGACGACCCCGAGCAGGAGGCGGGCGGCGACGCCGACGCCGACCGCGCCCCCGAGCCGGCGGCAGGAAGCAAGAAGAAGGAGAAGAGGCAGGCGCGCGCCGAAGCCGACCGTGGTGCGGCTGCAGATCCAGCCGCCCGGGCCGGTCAGCGTGTGCGTGGAGGACGCGTCGGGCGCCCCGCTGGTCGGCGAACGTCACGCTCGACGCCAGCCAGGACACGGAGGTGTTCCGCTCCAAGCGTTCAGATGTCGTTCGGCACGGGCGCGGCGCGTGATGCGGGGTCAACGGCAGGGCGTACCAGGTGTCCGACGACGCGCCGGTCGGCTACGCCGTCCAGGCCGGCGGGAAGCCGCGCCGGCTGCCGGAGTCCGAGCGCCCGACCTGCGCGGGATGAGCTCCGCGCGGGCATCGTCGTCACCGGCACGGAGGTGCTTATCGGGCCTCGTGACCGACCGCAACGGCCCGTGGCTGTCCGAGCGGCTGCGCGAGCACGGCGTCGACCTCGCGCACATCATGGTCGTCGGCGACCGGCCGGAGGACATGCGCGCGGCGCTGGGTTCCTCGCCGCGAGGGCGTGGACCTCATCGTGACCTGCGGCGGGCTCGGGCCGACCGCGGACGACCTGACCGCCGAGGTCGTCGGCGGGTTCGCGGGCGCGAGATGGTGCTCGACGAGGCGCTGGAGGAGCGGATCGCGGCGATCCTCGAGCCGCTCCTCAGCGCTGGCCGAACCTCGACCGAGGACGCGGTGCGCGCGGGGAACCGCAAGCAGGCGGTGGTGCCCGAGGGCGCCACGGTGCTGCAGCCGGTCGGCACCGCGCCGGGCCTCGTGGTGCCGCCGCCGGGCGCGGGCCGACGGTCGTCGTGCTGCCGGGCCCGCCGCGCGAGCTGCAGCCGATGTGGCCGGCGGCGGTGGAGACCCCGGGCTTCGCGCGCGCGCTCGCCGGGCGGGGACGCTGGAGCAGCGCATGCTGCGGCTGTTCGGCATCCCCGAGTCCGGAGATCGCGCTGACGCTGCGTGGCGATCGAGGACGCGAGGGCGTGCCGCTCGACCGGCTGGAAATCACCACCTGCCTGCGGCGGGGCGAGATCGAGATCGCCACGGTGTTCCGCCGGGTCGCCGAGGTGTACGGGCGTTCGACCCGCGGTCGTGCGGGGGCGCCACGCGACACGCTCTTCTCCGACCACGGCGGGTCGGTGGACAATCAGGTCGCAGGTGGCGCTCGAACCGGCCGCACCGATCGCGGTCGCAGAAACGTGCACGGGCGGGCTGATGGCGGCGCGGCTGACGGATCGGGCCGGGCTCCAAGCGATTACGTGCTGGGCGGCGTCGTCGTCTACTCGAACGAGGCGAAGATGGCGTTCGCCGGACGTCCCCGCAGGCGCTGATCGAGCGAGCACGGCGCGGTCTCGCCGGAGGTGGCGGCGAGCGCTCGCCGACGGGGCGATCGCGCGCTTCGGCGCAGTCGCTGGGCATCGGAGATCACGGGGATCGCGGGGCCCGGGCGGCGGCACGCCCGGAGAAGCCGGTCGGGACCGTGTGCCTGAGCATCGCCCGTGCCGACGGCGAGCGCAACGACAGCAATTGGCGGCGCTGTATGTCCATCTACTGACTCATCGTATTGCTGTGATGCGGACCGCCGTGGCCCTGCATGGCGCCCTGACCCCGGACCTGGTCGACGCCCCGACGGTGATTGTCGGTTTCCTCGAGGACGATGTGGTGGTCAACGACTCCCGGCTGCCGCGCGGATCGGCCAACATGGCCGGCCTGCTCCGCGACATGCGCGATCGCCAGGTCAAGAAGATCACCTTCGCGCGCGGTGTCGAGGTCTCGGACATTCGGGCGTTGATGGACGAGCTCGCCGATCGCCGGTCGCGTACCTCGGTCGGCGATCGCCTGACCGGGCGTGGCGTCCGCCGCATCCTGGTGTCGAGAGTCGCGGCCCAGGATGACGAGGGCGAGCCGGTCGGCCTCGAGGCCGCCAAACAGATGTATTCCAAAGCGGTGGCCGGCGCCGAGACGATTTGGGCGGAGACGAATGCCGGCAACCAGCCTGATCCCGCGGCGGCGCGGCACATCGTCGACACCTGTCGCAGCTGGTCACCAGGACCGCACGTCGCTGATGGCACTCACGGCGCTGAAGCGCCATGACAATTACACGTTCACGCACATGGTCAACGTGTCGGTGCTCGCGATGGCGCAGGCGCAGTCGCTGGATCTCGAAGGACCGCTGCTCCGCGAATTCGGCTTCGCCGCGCTGATGCACGACATCGGCAAGGTGCATACGCCGCTGGAGATCCTCAACAAGCCCGACAAGCTCACCGACGAAGAGTTCGCATCATGAAGCGGCACGTGGTCGACGGCGCCCACATCCTGCGGTCGCACGCCGGAAACGCCCGCGCTCGCACCGATCGTCGCCTTCGAGCACCACCTGAAGCAGGATCTCAGCGGCTATCCGGAGAACATCGGATCGCGAAAGCTGAACCTGTGCACGATGGTGGTGAGCGTGGTGGACGTCTTCGATGCGCTGCGAAGCAACCGCGCCTATCGTGCCGGGATGGCGACCGATCGCATCAAGCACATCATGGGACAGCAGGACGGCACGGCGTTCAACCGCACGCTACTGCGACGGTTCGTCAACCTCATGGGCCTGTTCCCGATCGGCACGCTGGTGCGGCTCAATACCGAAGAGATCGGGGTGGTCACCCAAACTCACCCCGACGATCCGTTCCGCCCGCAGGTTAAATTGATCAGCGACCGCAAGGGTGAGAAGCTGGAAACCCCGCTCCTCACCAACACCTGGGACCGCGACGGGCGCGGAGAATTCCCGAGGGAAGTGGTCGAGGCCGTGGACAGCCAACTGGTGGGGATCGACCCGCTCGCCTACTTATAATGACGACGCAAGCTCAACCGCTACGCTCACGACATGGCCGCTCCGCAAGCGCCTCCTGAGCCGCTCTCGCCCGAACTCGGCGGACGACTCGCCGAATTTGCCAAGGCCTGCAAGGCGGCGACGCGAATCGTCTCGATGTATCCCTCGACACATCCGGCGATTCAGGCGGCGCTCGCCCGCATTGCCGAAGCCGGCAATCAGGCGACCTCCTACGGACCGTTTGCGATCACCGTGCTGCCTGACTCGCTGATGATCGGCGGACGCGGGTTCGCCAAGCCCGAGTCATCGGTCGTCGAACTGGCCACGCTGCTGCATCAGCAGCTGATCGGCGAGTTGACGCTGATCGAGTCGCTCGACGTCGACGGCTGGCACCAGTTTCTCTCGTTGCTCGCCAAGTCGCCGGAGGACGCGCGCGCCGATCGGGCGGCGTCGCCAAGGCCTGGGAGGCCACTGGCAACAAGGCCATCGAGATTCAGGAAATCGACTACGCCGAGGTCCTGCGCGAGCGCGCCGGCTCCGGCGAAAGCGCGACGTGGGACCGCATTCTCACCGCGCTGAAGGAAGACGACAAGGAGCACGGCGGGAAAGGCGCCGCCACGATGGAGAGCATGATGGCGCTCGCCGACGAGCCGGAGCGCCTCGCGCAATTCGCGCAGAAACTCCAGGACGTCGGCATTGCCAGCGGCGATGATTCGTTGCAGCAGCGCAAGTCGCTGCTCGAGTTGATGCACGGCCTCGCCAACTACGCGGCCGAGCGCAAGC
Source organism: uncultured Acidobacteriota bacterium (assembly GCA_963731785.1). Classification (GTDB taxonomy): domain Bacteria; phylum Acidobacteriota; class Vicinamibacteria; order Vicinamibacterales; family UBA2999; genus DASYRM01. Next base: position 123,395 of record CAVSWX010000028.1, on the reverse strand, counting down.
CCGGCGAGCTCAACACGGTGCTGACCAAGATGGCGGGCGCCGCAGCGCAGATGTCGCCCGACATGCTGCTCACGCTGATCACCGATCCGCCGCCGGTGCCGGGCGGCCCCGGCGCGCCGCGCATGGACCTGGCCGGCGAACTGCAGTCCCGCCTCACCGACGAGATGCTCACCAAGTTCCTGGTCGACAACGTCGTCAAGGATCGCGGCGCCAGCAATCGCCTGGCCACGGCGTTCCATACCCTGGTGCCTGATGCCTCGAAGCAGCAGGACATCCTCGCCGCCGCGACGGAACAGGCGACGGCGATGTTCCCCGACGATCCGCAATTCGAGAGCGTGTGGACCAGCTCGACCGAGATGCTGATGTCGTATTCGGACGAGAAGTTCGTGTCCGAGGGCTACGCGCGCGAGTTGACCCCGGCGCAGACGCAGGCGATCGACGTTGAGAAGATCGGCGACGACCCGCCGGCGCGCATCCGGGCGTGGCTGTCGACGATCGAGCGACGAGGAAGTGCGCGCGCTCGATCAGCGACTGCTGCTCGACCTGCTGACGATCGAAATACGGCCGGACGCCTGGTCGGGCGTGCTCGACACCGCCATCGGCACATCGAACAGCTGGTGCTGGTCGGCGACCTCGCGCTGGCCGCGCAGCTGCTTGACGCGATCGTCGGCGATGGCGAAAGACGAGGCGTCACCGTTCACAGGCGCCGGCCGAGGCCGGCGTCACCAAGCTGGTCGAGGGGCCGATGGTGCGCCACCTCGCGACTTTCCTGAAGCAGGCCACCGACACGGAGTTCGGCATGGCCAAGCAGATGTGCAAGACGATCGGCCCGGTGCTGGTGAAGCCGATGTCCGACGCGCTGATGGGCGAAGACAATGCCGCGCACGGTGCGCCGTCTGAGCGACATCCTGATCTCGTTCGGCGCGGCGGCCCGCGAGTACGCCAACGAGCTGCGCAATTCACGTAACCCGGCGGTGCGGCGCGCCGCGGTCGACCTGCTGCGCGCCCTGGGCGGCGATGCGGCGTTGCCGGATCTGCGCGCCATGCTCGACGACTCCGATACGCAGGTCCAGCGCGAAGCCCTGCGCGCGATCTTGCAGATCGGCACCAGCGAGGCCTACCAGATGCTCGAGCGCGCGCTGCAAGAGCGGCGCGCCGCACACGCGCGATGCGATCATGCAGGCGCTTGGCGCCTTCCGCGACGAGAAGGCGGCGCCGCTGTTCGTGCACATCCTCAACAACACACCGTACACGGGCAAGATGGAAGGCACGTATACGACCACGGTCGAATCCCTCGGCCGCGTCGCCACCGACGAGCGGTCGGTCGCCACGCTGAAGGAGATTCTGTATCGCGGCGAGTGGTGGGCGCCCGGACGCACGGGGCGCATCCGCTCCTCGGCCGCCCGCGCGCTGCGCAGCATGGGCTCACCCGAGCGCCGAGCGGGTCCTCGAGGAGGCCGCGGCGTCGGGGCCCGGCGGCGTGCGCAAGATCGCCAAGGCCGCGCTCGCCGAGCCGGCGCCGGTGCGGCCGGCGGCGCGGAGGAACCAGTAATGTCGGACGAGCTCGCCCGGCTGCGAAACGCCGACGATTTCATGAAGCGATTCGGCGCCGCCGTGCGCGGCGCGCAGCTGTACTCGCCGTCGCACCCGCTCGTGCAGCGCGCCTTCGACGCCCTGAACGAATCGCTGACCCAGTTGCTGACCGAGCAACCGTCGATCGCGATCGGCATCATCGGCCAGGAAATCATCGTCGGCGACATCCCGCTGCCAAGAGCCGCGGAGATGATGGGCGAACTGATCCGGCGGTTCAAGTCGCTGGGCATCGAGCGGATCGCGTTCGAGCGCGGCGTCACGCCGGAAGAACTCCAGACGCTGGCGATGACCATCGCGCACCCCGAACGCCGGCCGGGACAGTCCGCTGCCACGGCGGAGCCCGCCGATCCGCTGGCGTTGTTCAGCAGCCTTCCGCACATTCGCGTCGGCCGCATCAAGACCGATGAGACGACGGAGCAGTCGTCCGCGGACATTGCCACGATCCGCCGGATGTACTCGGACGCAACCAACCTCGCCGGCTCGGTTTGGGAAATGGCCAAGACCGAAGGCTCGCCCGATCCGAAAGCGGCGCGGGCGCTCGTCGATTCGCTCGCCCAGGCGGTGTCGGCGAATCGCACCGCCCTGATCGCCCTGACGGCGCTGAAAAATTACGACAACTATACGTTCACGCACATGGTCAACGTCTCGGTGCTCACCATGTCGCAGGCGCGGGCGCTCGGCATCGACGGCACGCCGCTGCGGGAGCTGGGACTCGCCGCGCTGATGCACGACATCGGCAAGGTGCGGACGCCGACCGAAGTGTTGAACAAGCCCGACAAGCTGACCGACGCCGAGTTCGAGATCATGCGCATGCATGTCGTCGATGGCGCCGAAATCCTGCGGCGCACGCCCGAGATACCGCCGGTGGCGCCGGTGATCGCGTTCGAGCATCACTTGCGCCTCGATGGCACCGGCTACCCGTTCGGCGCCAAGCGGGGCACGCTGAATATCGGCACGCAGTTGTGCGGCATTGCCGACGTCTACGACGCGATGCGATCGCAGCGCTCCTACCAGCAGGCGTTCCCGTCGGATCGCATTCTCGAAGTGCTGAAACGCAACGATGGCCACCAGTTCGATCAGAACCTGGTGCGGCGCTTCACACAGTTGCTGGGCATCTATCCGCCGGGCAACCTGGTGCGGCTCGACAACGGCGCCCTCGCCGTGGTGACGGCCGTGCACGCGCCCGATCCGTTCAAGCCGCGGGTGAAGATCATCGTCACGAGCGCTGGTGAACGTCTCGCGACCCCGTTTGACGTGAACCTGTTCGAGGCGCGGGAGGATATTCCCGGTCCCAAATCCGTCACCGCGGTGCTCGATCCGGCGGAGTACGGATCGATCCGCTGACCTTCCTCTGAACTACCATTGACGTTCATGAGTATGTGGCGGCCATGTCGCCGCCGTCGTGGCGATCTTCACCGTGGCCGGCGAAAGGCCGGCAGCTGGCGTCGCCGCCGTCCAAGGCGATGGTCAAGGACTTCGGTTTGCCGGCGATGGATCGCGGCCTGCGCGGCCAGGATCCGCCGCGCGCCGCGCGGGCGCAGGCGCCGATCGCTTCGAGATGGCGTCGACCGCTCCCGTACGTGCCCGGCTCGATCATCGTCAAGTTCAAGGACGGGGGCTGGCGGCGACCGCCAGGTCGCGGCGATGCCGACCGATCCGCGAGCCGACTTCGACGTGGTGCCGATCCCGATGACGACCGATCCCGAAGCGGTCGCCGCGGCGATGCAGCGGCGGCCGGATGTCGAATACGCGCAGGCGCGCTATCGCAACTACGCGATGGCGCGGCCCAACGACACGCTGTACGCGAATCAATGGAACTTCCCGGCCATCGACATGGAGCGCGCCTGGGACATTCAACCCGGTGCGACCAGCAACATCATCGTCGCCGTGCTCGACAGCGGCATGGCGTATCGCACGGGCACCTTGCGCTACAACTCGCGGTTCCCCTTCCGGGTGACCCCGAACGGGCCGCTCTATCCCGCGCTCGGCGTCGTCGACGTGCCGTTTGCCGCCGCGCCCGAGCTCGGCACGAACGGATCGGAGCGCTTCGTCGCGCCGCGGGACTTCATCTGGAACGACGACCTGCCGGTCGACCTCGATGGCCACGGCACGCACGTGGCCGGCACCATTGGCCAGCTCACCAACAACAGCAGCGGCACCGCGGGCATGGCCTACAACGTGCGGCTGATGCCGGTGAAGATCATCCAGGGCCTGTGGGACGAAATCTTCTCGAGCCCGTTCGATGGCACCGACGATGTGGTGGCGCGCGGCATTCGCTACGCCGCCGACAACGGCGCGAAGGTGCTGAACCTCAGCATCGGCCGCACCCAGGGCGGCCCCGCGCCGGTGGTGACCGATGCCCTCCGCTATGCGGTCAGCCGCGGCTGCTTCATCGTCCGTGGCCTCGGGCAACACGCGCGATACCGGCAACCAGCCCAATCGCCTGGCGCAGCCGGCGCCCGAGATCGACGGCATGGTGGCAGTGGCCGCCGTCGGCCGTACGCTCGACCTCGCCTACTACTCGACGACGGGATCGTATGTGGAGATTGCCGCGCCGGGCGGCGATCAGCGCGCAGGGCGGTTCGAGCGCCGGCATCCTGCAGCAGTCACTCGACCTCGATCTGCTCGAGACCTACGAGCGGCCGGTCTCGCAGTTCGGACCGCCGCGCGCCGATGCGTTTGCGTACTACTACTTCCAAGGCACGTCGATGGCGCACCACACGTCTCGGGATTTGCGGCGCTGCTGATGCAGCAGGGCATCACGAGCCCCGCGGCGATCGAGGCGGCGATGAAACAATTCGCGACCGACAAGGGCGCGCCGGGAAGAGACGATCAATTTCGGCTATCGGCCTGATCAACCCTCGAGCCACGCTGCGCGGGCTGGGCCTGGCCCGATGACGCGCGCAATCGCATTCGTCATGCTGCTGACCTTGGCCGGTGCGAGCGACGTGCTCGCCCAGGCGAAGCCACGGCCGCGCACACCCCCGCCGCCACCGCCGCGGTCACGCAGCGTCGAGATCAACGGCTACGCGATGTTCGGGCGGATCAACTTCACCGCGGCCGACAGCTTCGAGGTGATCCTCGGCGAGCCGTCCGGCACCATCTATGGCGGGGGCGCGCGCGTCGGACTGCCGCTCGGCGGATTGTTCGTGGACGTCGGCGCCTGGCGCTTCCACGGGGACGGCGAGCGCGTGTTCGTGTTCGGGGGCCAGGAGTTCGCGCTTGGCATTCCGGTGGAGATCACCGTCACGCCGCTCGAGTTGAGCGCGGGCTGGCAGTTTCGATTCCGGCAGCTGCCGAAGCTGCGGCCGTACGTGGCCGGCGGCTACACCTCGTACAGCTACAAGGAGACGTCGGAGTTTGCCACCGACGCCGAGAATGTCGACGAACGGTTTCCCGGTACCACCTGGGCGGCGGCGTCGAATACCGGATCGCCCAATGGCTCGGCCTCGGCGGCGAATTCACCTGGACGACGGTGCCGGACGCGATCGGTGAATCCGGTGTGAGCGCCGAATTCGACGAAACGGATCTAGGCGGCACGAGCTTCAGGGTGAAGATCACGATTGGGCGATGACGCCGTTCGAGCGCAAGGTCCTGACAGTGGTGTCGCGCATTCCGGTCGGTCGCGTGACGACCTACGGTGACGTCGCGAAACTGGCCGGACGGCCCGGCGCGGCGCGCGCGGTCGGCAACATCCTGCGGGAAGCCGATCGCCCGGGGCTGCCCTACCATCGGGTGATTGCCGCCGGCGGCCGCCTCGGCGGCTATTCAAGCCTGGCCCTCAAACGATCGTTGTTGGCGGCTGAAGGCCTCACGGTCGCGCCCGGCCGTGTCGTGGGATTCACGAAAATACGCTGGCCCGTCACGCCGAAGCGGCCTGAAATTGGACCGCAAAGGGGAAAAGGCCAAATAAATACGAACCATTCCGCCGTCTGGCACGTCTGTTGGGACGTGGGGAACGGCTTTGGCACCAACCATTTGGCACTCTACGCACCGGTACGCACCGTACGCACCTAATGCCGGGCGAGCATCAACCTCCCCTGACATGCCGCCGTCTAACCCTACAAGTGACGTGAGAAACGCCGACCTCGAACTGGTCGGGCGTATCCGGTCGGGCGATGGGTCAGCATTCGAGGCCTTGTACCGGCAGCATGCCACCCGGCTCTACAATCTGGCGAGCCGGATGATGGGCACGCACGGCGAAGCGGACGATTTGCTGCAGGACATTTTCCTGCTGGCGTTTCGCAAGCTGGGGAGCTTCCGCGGCGAGTCGTCTCTGGGCACGTGGCTGTATCGACTGGCGATGAACCACTGCCTCGACGTGCTGCGCAACCGCCAGACGCGGATGGGCCAGCAGACGGATTCGCTGGACGAGCCGGATGCCCCACCCGTCGCATCGCCGGTGCCGTTAGTCGGCGCGGTCAGCCGCATCGACCTCGAACGCGCGATCGAATCGCTGCCGCCGGCCTGCCGGGCGGCGTTCCTGCTCCACGATGTGGAAGGGTTCGGTCACCAGGAAGTCGGCACGATGCTCGGCATCTCGGAAGGCACGTCGAAATCGCAGGTGCACAAGGCGCGGATGCGGATTCGGTGGTATTTGGCTCACGGTGCGAAGAAGGAATCTCACTCCGATATGAAGTGCGCAGATCTCCAGACTGATGTCCTCGTCGACCTGGTCGACGGGCGTCTCGACCCCGCCCAACAGCGGGACATCGAGCGGCATCTCGAGGCCTGCGCCGATTGCCGCGCGCTGGTGACCGACCTGCGCAGCATTCGCGCCGCGGCGTTCATGCTCGATCGCCGCGAGCCCGGCGCGGCGGCGTGGTCGAAACTGCAGGCCGCCGTCGCGGCAGAACCCACGGCCAGGGGGCGCATCCTGATGATGCCGGCCGCGGTCCGCCGCAGCCTTGGCCAAGGCGGATGGCCGGTGTGGCTGGGCGCAGCCGCGGCGCTGATTCTCGCCACGGTGATCGGCTTGTTGCCGCTGATGAACCGCAACGCCGCGCCGGACGCCGCCGCCAATGCCAATGACGCTGCGCCCGAAGTCACCGTCGAATCGGTGGCCGCGGAGTTCGAAGCCGCCGAACAGCACTATCAGAAGGCGATCGACGATTTGCAGACCATCGCCAACAAGGACACCGGAGAGCTCGATCCCGAGGTCGCCGCGGTGCTGCAGAAGAACCTGACCGTCATCGATCAGGCGATCACCGAAAGCCGCGTCGCGCTGCGCGCCCAGCCGTCGAGCACCAACGCTCAGGACGGGCTGTTCGTCGCGCTACGGACCAAGGTCGCGCTGCTGCAGCAGACCGTGGAGTTGATCAACGAGATGCGGAAGGGCAATCAAGCCGAGGCCGGGCGCCGGTTCCAGACCCTGTCACAGTAGCTGCGCTATGCGGATCAGAATCGTCCTTACCCACGTGATTATCGGCGCCGCGCTCGCCGCGACGGCGGTGCCGGCGCGCGCGGCCGTGACCCTGCGCGGCCTGGCTGTCGACGACAACCCGCGCAGCGCGTGGTTCGATCGCTACAGCGAACAGCGGCAGGGCCCCGAGCAGGTCGAAAAGTTCACGCGGTCGGTCAAGGTCGGCGACGGCGCGGTGCTCGATTTGTCGCACCTGGCCGGCGACGTGCTCGTCACCGGCGGCGGCGGATCGGAAATCAAGATCGACGCCACCAAGCGCGTGCGGCATCGCGATGCCGACGAGGCAAAGCGGCTGCTCGAGGCCTTGCGGATCGAGGTGAACACCTTCAACAACCGCGTCGAAGTGCGGACCATCTACCCCCGCCGCACGTCGACCCGCGGCAATAGCATCTCTGCGAACGTGGACTACGTGATCGAAGTGCCGTCCGGCATCGCGGTGGCGCTCAAATCGGTGTCGGGCGATCTCACGTGTCGAACGTGCGCGGTGAAGTGCGGCTCGAAGCGATCAGCGGCAACGTCAGCATCACCAATACGCCGAACGTGGCGATCGCGAAGACGGTGTCCGGTAACGTGACGGCCCGCGACATCGGCTCGCAAACCGCGCTGGTGTTGAGCACGGTGAGCGGCACCGTCATCGCCACCGGCTTGAAGGTGCGATCGCTTGACGCGGGCTCGGTCAGCGGTGATGTTCGCCTGACCGGCTCACAGATCGAACGGCTGGAAGCGAGCTCGGTGTCGGGAAACATCGAATTCGACGCGCCCCTCGTGAAAGGCGGCCGCTACGAGTTCACCTCGCACTCGGGCAACGTCCGCGTCCTGCTGTCCGGCAACACCGGGTTCGAGCTCGACGCCGATACGTTCAGCGGCAGCGTCCGCTCCGACGTGCCCGTCACGCTCCGCACCCTCGGCCGCACCGAGCGCGAACGCCGCGGCAGCACCCGGGCCATCCGGGGCACCTTCGGCGACGCCAGCGCCATCCTCTCGGTCCGGAGCCATAGCGGGTCCGTCGTCATTACCAAGAAGTAGCAGCTACCTCCACACGGAGCCCTGCCAGGGGCCGGGCAAACTCATGTATATGCGGGAGTGTGCCGAGTCGACGGGTGGCACCGTTCTGGCATAATAGGCCCCGGAGGAGAACTCACATGAAGTTCGGATTCGTTGCAGTACTGGTGGGCTCGTTGGTTGCGGGCGCGTCCGCGCAAACAGCTCAGCAAGGCCAGGCGCCCGCCGGTGAGACGGCGCTGGGCTCCGTGCGCCTAACGCGCAGCGTGATGGCCGATGGCAAGCCACTCAAGGCCGGCACCTATCAGGTGCGTTTGACCTCCCAGGACGCGTCCCCGGCCGTGCCAGGGATCAAAATGGAGCGCTGGGTCGAGTTCCTGCAAGGTGGCAAGGTCGCAGGCCGCGAAGTCGTCAGCATCGTGCCGGCGTCGGAACTCAAGGACCTGATGCCCGGCCCCGACAGTCTTCCGCGCGCGGGCAGCGGCAGCTCACGCGTCGAGATGCTGAAGGGCGACGACTACCTGCGGGTGTGGATCAATCGTGGCGGCGTCCACTACCTGATCCACATGCCACCGGCTTAGAAGTGAGAAGCGAGAAGACGAGAAGTCACAAGCTTCAGACTTCTCCCTTCTTACTTCCCACTTCGCAGTTAGCCGCCGATCGACATCACGTCGAATTGTTCATGATGCAGATGGACGTCAGGCTTCACGATGACGTCCCTCTGCAGCATGTTCTTTAGATCCTTCAGCACGCCGCGCTCTTCTTCCTGCAGCGCGCGGGCAATATCCGGATTGACGCGCAACAGCACACCCGGTCCGTCGAGATCGGCCCCGACCTTCTTTACTTCCGACAGGATTTCGTAACACACCGTCGCGCTCGACTTGATGGTGCCGGCGCCGGTGCAATACGGACAGGGTTCCGTGAGCACGCGCTCGAGGCTCTGCTTGACGCGCTTGCGCGTGACGATGACGAGGCCGAAGTCCGAGACCTGGAGAGCCTTGGACGGCGCGCGGTCCTTGCGCAGCTCCTGCTCCACCGCCTGGAACACCTTCTGGCGGTTCTTCTTCTCTTCCATGTCGATGAAGTCGCAGACGATGATGCCGCCGAGATCGCGCAGCCGGATCTGCCGCACGATTTCCTTCGCCGCTTCGAGGTTGGTCTTGATGATGGTGTCTTCGAGCCGGCCGGCGGTCTTCTTGCCGACATAGCGGCCGGTGTTGACGTCGATGGCCACCAGCGCTTCGGTCTGGTTGATGACGATCGAGCCGCCCGACTTGAGCCACACCTTGCTGCGCAGCGCCTTGTCGAGCTCCGCCTGGACGCCGTACTCCTCGAAGATCGGGAAGTCCTTGTCGTAGCGCTTCACGCTCGGGGCGAGGTCCGGCATGATGCGGCCGATGAATTCCAGCGCGCGCTGGTACTCGAGGGGATTATCGATGCGGATCGCGGAGTAATCGTCGGTCAGCAGATCGCGCAGCAGCTTCGCGACCAGGCTTGGTTCCTGGTAGACGGTGACCGGCGAGCGGCGCTGCTCGCCGCGCTGCCGCATGTCGACCCAGATCTTGTAGAAGTAATTCAGGTCCGCGAGGATGTCGTCTTTCGAGCGGCCCGAGGCGGCGGTGCGGATGATCACGCCGCCGTTGAAGCTGTGCTGATCGCGGAACTCCTTGACGATGCCGCGCAGGCGCGAGCGTTCTTCGCGGCTGTCGATCTTGCGCGAGATGCCGATGTGATCGACGGTCGGCATGAACACCAGGAAACGTCCGGGCAGCGTGACATGGCACGTCAACCGCGCGCCCTTGGTGCCGAGCGGCTCTTTCGCGACCTGGACGATCACGTCCTGGCCTTCCTTCAGCAGCTCTTCGATCTTGGGTTCAGGCCCGCGATCCTTCTCGTCACGCTCGCCGCGCCGCTCGCGGCCGCCGCGCCGGCGCTCGGGCGGCGCCGATGAGCCCTCCGCCGCACCATCCGTCCCATTGGCACCATTGGCACCGTTGGCACCCTTGGCACCCTGTTCTTCCTCGTCGTCCTTGTCGTACTCGTCGAGATTGGCGATGACGTCCGACACGTAGAGGAAACCATCGCGCTCGAGGCCGATGTCGACGAACGACGACTGCATGCCGGGCAGGACTTTCGAGACCCGGCCTTTGTAGACGTTACCGACGACCCCGCGATTCTGTTCGCGCTCGACGAAGAGCTCGGCGAGCTGATCGTCCTCGAGGATGGCGACACGTGTTTCGTGTCCGTTGGAGGAGATGATCATCTCCTTGTTCATGGGGAAGACTCCGCGCGGGACGTGGCAGCATGGCTAGTTCGTAAAGCGGCGCATTCTCACGTTGAGGATGAGCCCGAATCCGGCCAGCGTCGCGATCAGGGAAGAGCCGCCATAACTCATCAGCGGCAATGTCAGTCCCTTGACCGGCGCCAGACCCGCCGACATGGTGATGTTGTAGATGACCTGGAACGTGAAACTGGATAACACGCCCAGCACTAAATAGGCGCCGAGTCGATCCTTGGCCAGCCGGGCCGCATCGAGCGCACGCATAATCACGAAGAAGTACAAACCGAGCGCGACGAGCACCCCGACCAACCCCTGCTCCTCGGCGAGCACCGAGAAAATGAAGTCGTTGTGCGCGACGGGAAGGAAGCGCAGCTGGCCCTGCGTGCCTTCCATATAGCCTTTGCCCCAGACGCCGCCGGAGCCGACGGTGATGCGGGCCTGAATCTGCTGGTAGCCGGCGCCGCGGGGGTCCTGCGCCGGATCGAGGAAGGTGGAAATGCGCTCGCGCTGGTAATCCTGCAGGCCGAACTTATACGCGATCGGCGCCGCGAGCATCGCGACGACCACGGCGGCATAGATGTATTTCATCGGCATGCCGGCCACGTACGCGACCACGAACAGGATCGGCAGCAGCGTGACGGCCGTGCCGAGGTCGGGCTGGCGCGCGATGATCAGGAACGGGACCGCCGTGAGCGTGGCGGCGATGAACAGATCGTTGTTGGTGAGCGCCGGCCGCCGCTCTTCGCCGAGCATCTTCGCCAGCATCAGCGCCAGGATCGCCTTGGCGAATTCCGACGGCTGCAGGTTGAACGAGCCGAGATCGATCCAGCGGCGGGAACCGCCGCGGACGGCGCCGAAGAACAGCACGCCGAGGAGCAGCACCATCATCGCGAGATAAATCCAATGCGACTTGTCGGCGAGCGAGCGATAGTCGAACGTGAGGCACACGGCCATCGCGACGAGGCCGAGGCCGAGGGCGTAGATCTGCGTCCAATACACGCGTCCCGCGCCACCGGTGGTGCTGTAGATCATCGACAGGCCCAGCGCGCAAATCGCGAGGACCGCGCCGATCAGCACCCAGTCGATGTGGTAGTAGAGACGCCGCTCGAACATTAGCGCGTCCCTCCCACCGGAGCGACGGTCGCGACCACGGTTCGCACCGGCGGCGTGGCGGGCACCGGCGGCGGCACCTTCAGCACCGGCAGCGGCACGCCGTCGCGCTGGGCGAAGTAGGTCTCCATGATGTGCTTGGCCACGGTCGCGCCAAAGTAGCCGTGCTCGGCGTGCTCGACGAACACCGCGCCGGCGACCTCGGGATTGTCTTTCGGCGCCATGAACACGAACCAGCCGTGATCGTTCAAGTTGCGATCGGTCTTGCCGCGGGCGCGTTCCTTGCCCTGCGTTCGAAATGACCTGCGCGGTGCCGGTCTTGCCGGCCACGTCGCGGCCGGCGATCCGCCCGCGACACCGCCGTGCCCGCGCCGTTCACTGCCAGCCACAAGCCGTCGCGCACCGCGGAAATGGTTTCGGGCTTCATCACGAACGGCAAGTACGGCGAGGGCGTGTTGTCCGACCGGCTGCCATCCCTTGCCTTCGTCATACGCTTTCACGAGCCGCGGCACCACGCGCGTGCCGCCGTTGGCCACCGTCGCCATCATCACCGCCATCGACATCGGCGTCACGGCGAGCTGGCCCTGGCCAATGGCCACCGAGATGGTTTCGCCCGGATACCAGCGCTCGTTGTACCGCTTCTGCTTCCACTCGGTGGACGGCACGATGCTCTCCACCTCGTTGGGCAGGTCGATGCCGCTCTTCAGCGCGAGGCCCAGTTTTTCCGACCACTTGTACATCTTGTCGACGCCGAGCATGTTGCCGACCGTGTAGAAGTAGGTGTTGCAGGATTTCTCGATGGCGTGGCGCAGGTCGACGTTGCCGTGTCCGCCCGCCAGGTGGCACTTGAAGAACCGCCCGTAGAAGGTGCCGCCGCCCGGGCAATAAATCGTGCGCTCGGGCGTGATGACGCCCTCTTCGAGCGCCGCCGTCGCCACCACAATCTTGAACGTCGAGCCCGGTTGATAGCGCCCCTGGATGGCGCGGTTCTGCAGCGGGCGGAGCTTGTCGGTATTCAGCTGCGCCCACGTGGCGCGATCGATGCCGGTGGCAAAGGCGTTCGGATCGAAGGCGGGCAGGCTCGTCAGCGTCAGCACCTCGCCGGTCTTGGGCTCCAGCACCACCGCCGATCCCCAATACCCGTAGGCGTGAAACGCCTCTTCGGCCGCCTTCTGCATCGCATAGTTGATCGTGAGCTGGACACGACGCCCCTGCACCGGCGGGATTTCTTCGAGCGTCCGGATTTCGCGGCCCACGCTGTTGACGACCACGCGCTTGGCGCCGTCGGCGCCCATCAGCAGCTTGTTGTAGACGCGCTCGACGCCGAACTGGCCGACGATGGAGCCGGTGCTGACGCCGTCGGACGCCATCTGTTCTTCGTTCGCTTCGCCGACGTAGCCGATCAGGTGAGCGGCCATGGCTTCATCGGGATACTCGCGCGTCGGGACTTCCTGAACGATCACATCCGGCAGCTCGAAGTCGAGACGCCGGGCGGTCACCGCCGCGACTTGCGCCAGCGTGGCGTCGGAGATCACGACGATCGGGCGATAGCTCGGTTCGCGCCGATGACGTTCCACGATCTCGCGAATCGCCTTTTCGTCGAAGCCGGTGACCGTCGACAACACGCGTATCGTGCGGTCGAGGTCCTTGGTGTGCTCGCGGACAATCGAAATGTTGAAGGAGTTGCGGTTTTCGACCAGCAGCCGGCCGGTGCGATCGAAGATCACCCCGCGTGGCGCGCGCAGCGTCAGCGTGCGCTGGTGGTTGTTTTCCGCCATTTCCTTGAACTTGGCGTGTTGCACCACTTGAAAAAACCAGAACCCGCAGGCCAGAAGACCGAAAGCGACCCCAATCGCGACCCTCAACATGTTGAGGCGCGTGGTCAGCCGCCGGCGATCTTCGGCAATTGCCATAAACGTAATTATCGTCTCAAAAACCGGCCTGCGCGACGCCTGTCAACGAAACCGGGAAACCACTCCGCCATCTGGAACAGACACGACCCCGACGAAGGCATTTCCGAACGCTTGCCCTAGGATTGACGGGTAGCGGGACGGAAACTGCCGGAAATCCAGCAGGCTGTACAACCCCATGAAAATGGCCGCGTGCAAGGCCGTGGCCACCAGCACGATGAGAAACCTCGGCAGCGGGGCCGTAACGATGAATTGGGTGCCCAGCACGCCCGCCAGGAAGCCGATGATGGTCTTCGACAGGCCGCCAATCCCGAGGATGCCCCCTGCCAGCGCGTCCTGGATCAGGCCCGCCACGGTGCCCGCCATCAGCCCCGTCACCGGACCGGACTTGATCGCCACATACACCACCGCAATCAACACCAGGTCGATCGGCGTGCTCGATCGGAACACGTAGCCCGCCAACGTGGTCTGCGCGGCGAGGGCGACGAAGATCGCCGCAAATGGCGGCGGCGCTTCTCACTGCACACCCTCGGATACTCCACGAGAAGCGGACGGCGTGCGCACGATCAGCACTTCCTCCAGCCGCGCGAAATCCACTGCCGGCCGCACGTTGATCTCGTGATACTCGCCAATGCTGCCTGCCACGAGATCGATGGTGCCGATCACAAAGCCCTTTCGGATAAATGCCGTCGATCCCCGACGTCACGACCAGGTCGCCGGTCTTCACATCCGCCGTGCCGGGCACGTAGCGCATCTTCAGCATGCCGCCGCCCGCGCCGACCACCACGCCCTGCACGCGGGTCCGTTCGATCAGCGCGCCCGCGGCGGCGTTGACATCGATCAGCAACTGCACCTTCGACGCGCGGCGGCTCGGCATGATCACGCGGCCCACCACGCCCGCCGGTGAAATCACCGCCATGTCGGTGGCGAGACCGTCCGACGAGCCCTTATCGATGGTGACGGTTTGGAATTCAGGACTGGCCGGCCCGGCGATCACTTCCGCGGCGGTCGTATCCAGCTGCGCGCGCTCGCGCAGCTCGAGCAGCTGGCGCAGGTTGTCGGTGCGTTGCGCCTCGGCGCGTTCCTGCTGCAGGCGAATCTGCAGCGTCTGCACTTCCTGCTTGAGCGCCAGGTTTTCTTGTTCCACCTGCTGCAGCGCGACGTAGCCGGACCACAGGCCGCGCACGCCGTCGATCAGTCGCCATGGTGGCGCGCTGCACCTCGGAGAACGCGCCGAACGTCACGATCTGGAGGACCGGCAGGCCCGAAGCGGTGTTGACCTGCGCTGAAATCAGCACCACGTGCAGGAGAAGGGCGGCAGCGAGGATGACGCCCGGCCGCTGTTTGATGTCCGCGATTGCCATCGGACTCCGGGTGCTAGTCGATTGCGATCTTCCGCAGAAGATCGAACTCGCCCAGCATCTTGCCCGCGCCCAGCACGACCGACGACAGCGGATCCTCCGCGCTCGACACCGGCAGGCCGGTCTCTTCACGCAGGCGCTTGTCGAGGTTGCGCAGCAGCGAGCCGCCGCCGGTGATCACGATGCCGCGATCGACGATGTCGGCCGAGAGCTCGGGCGGCGTGCGCTCGAGCGCCACGCGCACCGCGTCGACGATGACGTTGACGGTTTCGGCGAGCGCCTCGCGGATTTCTTCGTCGGTGATGGTGATCGTCTTCGGCACGCCTTCGATCAAGTGCCGGCCCTTGATCTCCATCGTCATCCGCTCGTCGAGCGGATACGCCGAGCCGAGCTCCATCTTGATCTGTTCGGCGGTGCGTTCGCCGATCAGGAGGTTGTAGGTCTTCTTGATGTACTGGATGATCGCTTCATCCATCTCGTTGCCGGCCACGCGCACGGCCTTGCTGTAGACGATGCCGGCCAGCGAGATCACGGCGATGTCGGTGGTGCCGCCGCCGATGTCGACGATCATGCTGCCGGCCGGTTCGGTGATGGGCAGTCCCGCGCCGATGGCCGCCGCCATGGCCTCTTCAATCAGGTGCACTTCGCTCGCCTTGGCGCGATACGCCGAGTCCTTGACCGCGCGTTTCTCGACCTGGGTGATCTCGGACGGCACGCCGATGATGATGCGCGGGCGCACCCACACGTTGCCGTTGTGGGCCTTCTTGATGAAGTAGGTCAGCATCTTCTCGGTGACGTCGAAGTCGGCGATCACGCCGTCCTTCATGGGCTTGATCGCCACGATGTTCCCCGGCGTGCGGCCGAGCATCTCCTTGGCGCCGGTGCCGACCGCCTCCACGCGTCCGGTGACCTTGTTGACCGCGACCATCGACGGCTCGTTGACCACGATGCCGCGGCCCTTCGCGTACACGCAGGTATTGGCCGTCCCGAGATCGATGGCTAAGTCGGTGGAGAGAAACGAAAGCAGCGAACCAAGACCCATGTGTGCAGAACCATGCAGCGCCTGCTATTCCGGCTGGGCGATGCGAACTCCGTTTTTGCCCGAATCTTTAACCTGGTACATCGCCATATCGGCCGCACGTACCAACTCTTCAGCCGAAGCCGCGACATCGGGGAGCGTCGCGACACCGACCGACGCCGTGAGATGCAGGCTCAACCCGTACCCCGCTAGAAAGGGGTGCGCGCCGAGCCGCTCGCGGACGCGGTCTCCTACCTGAGCGGCGCCTTCTGAGCCGGTGTCGGGCAGGATGATTGCGAACTCATCGCCACCAAACCGGGCCACAACGTCGGTTTCACGCGCGCAACGGCGGATCACCGCTGCCGCTTCGACGAGCGCCCGGCTGCCGGCCAGGTGCCCGTGGGTGTCGTTGACGCCCTTGAAACCGTCAAGGTCCATGAACAGCAGCGAGAGTGGTCGGCCCGAACGGGAGGCGCGCTTGGCTTCACGGCGCAGCACCTGGTTCAGGTAGCGGGAGTTGTAAAGCTGCGTGAGATCGTCGGTGACCGACAGGGCCTCCGACCGCCTCAATCGCAACGCGTTGTCGAGCGCCTGCGCCGGCCCCTCGAGCATGATCCCGAGCAGCTGGCCGATCGCCGGCGTAATGTGCGGCGTTTGCGTGGCCGCCTGACGTTCCAGCACCACCAGAGCCGCCACCGTTTGGGCGCGGCACCGTAGTGGCCATCCAATCACGGCGCCGGCGTGTCCCACCGCGCGCGTGTCTTTCCGTAAATCCGCCGTGGCCAGCTCGCGGCCGTGGCTAATCACCCAGCGGGCGACACTCGTGGCGACGGGCGCGAGCGCGGGGCCCATCCCTTTAGACGACAACCCGACCACCTGACCGTCAAGGTCGGCGGCAAATATCCCGCACGCCGGCGCCTTGAACCACTCTTCGGCTCGGTTGACGACCAGTTTGCCGATGCTTTCCGGATCCAGCGAATCGTGCGAGGCACGTAACAAAGCCAGCACGTTCTCAGGCCGCTCGAGTCGGCTCTTGAGCACGCGCTGGCCGCGTCGCAGGCGGGCAGCTAGATCCGGACGGCGAGAACCGCCGTAAGTCATTCAACTGACTGAATATATCACGGGTCCAAGGGTTCCAAAGGGTTCCAAATGGTGCCAAATGTTCCATAGGCAGGGTTCTTTCGCACGCAGAACGATGCCCTTGGAACCCTGGAACTGTTGGAACCTGTGGAACCTCGCGTGTACGTTAGGATTAGTGTTTCTCTGAGGAATTAACGAATGACAATGCTCGACCGGATGCGGCGGCACAAGGGCTGGCTGAAATGGAGCCTGGCGCTCGTCGTCCTGACCTTCGTGGTCTTCTACATCCCTGATTTTCTCACCACCAGCACCGGCGCCGCCCCGAGCGAGGTGCTCGCCGACGTCGACGGCGAGCCGATTACCGTCGGCCAGTTCACCCGCCGCTACAACGCGCAAGTGGCCGCGTATCGCAACGCCTACGGCGGCCAGATGAACGATGCGCTGCTCAAGCAGCTCGGCATCGATCGCCAGATCCTGCAGCAGCTGGTTGACGAAGAAGCCATGGTGGCCGAATCGCGCAAGCAGGGCATCACCGTCAGCGACATCGAAATTCGCGAGCGCATCCTGGCGCTGCCCGGCTTCCAGGAGAACGGCCGGTTCATCGGCGAGCAGCGCTATCGCTCGCTGCTCCAGATGCAGAACCCGCCGATGACGACGGCTGAATTCGAGCGCTCCCTGCGGCGCGCGCTGCAGATCGAAAAGCTCCGCAACGCGATCACCGGCTGGATGTCGGTGAACGATGCCGACGTCGCGTCCGAGTACCGCCGCCGCAATGAGAAGGTCAAACTCGACGTGGTGATCGTGACCCCCGAGGCGTTCAAGGACCAGGTGTCGGTGACCGACGCCGAGTTGAACGCGTATTTCGAGAAGTCGAAGGACAGGTACCGCATCGGCGAGAGGCGGCGGATCAAGTACGCGATTGTGAATGTCGATCAGGTGCGCCAGACCATCAAAGTCCCCGACGCCGACCTGCAGGCGTTCTACAACCAGAACATCCAGCAGTACCAGACCCCGGCGCAGGTGCGCGCCAGCCACATCCTCTTGAAGCTCGAAGGCAAGGATGAGAAGCAGGTGCAGGCGCTGGCCGAGGACGTGGCGAAGAAGGCGAAGGCGCCGGGCGCTGATTTCGCCGCGCTCGCCAAGCAGTATTCCGAGGACGACAGCAACAACAGCACCGGCGGCGACCTCGATTATTTCGGCCGCGGCCGCATGGTGGCCGAGTTCGAGCAGGCGGCGTTCGCGATGAAGCCGGGCGAAATCAGCAACCCCGTGAAGACGGCGTTTGGCTTTCACATCATCAAGGTGGTGGATAACAAGCCCGATACCACTCGCCCGCTCGCCGAAGTGCGCACCGAGCTTGAAGAACAGTTGAAGTGGCAGAAGGCGCAGGCGGAAGCCGAGAAGATCGCCAAGTCGCTCGAGGCGACGCTCAAGACGCCGGCGGATCTGGACCGCGTGGCGAAGGAACGCTCGTACGCGATCACCGAGACCCCCTTCATTCAGTCCAACGAGCCGATTCAGGGCGTCGGCCCGCAGCCGGAGCTTGCGAGCCGGTTGTTCGGCATGAAAGAGGGCGAGGTCACGCCGGCCATGCGCGTGGCCACCGGGTGGGTATTCGGCACCGTGACCGCCCGCCAGGACGCCTACGTGCCCAAACTCGACGAAGTGAAGACGCGCGTCAGCGACGACGTGAAGCTCGAGAAGGCCGCGGAGCTGGTCAAGCAGCGCGCGGCAACGCTCGCCACCGAGCTGAAGAACGCGAAAGACTTCGCTGCCGAGGCCAAGCGCGCCGGTCTCGAAGTGAAGACGACGGAGCTGATCGCGCGCGGCGCCGCGGTTCCCGATCTCGGCATCAGCGAGGCGGTGGAGGCGGCGGCCTTCTCACTGCCGCAGGGCGGCGTCAGCGACGTCATCTCCACGCCGACGGCCACCGCGGTGATCCGGGTGGCGGAAAAGGTGAACGTGACCGATGCGGAAATCGAGACCGGCCGCGATCAAATGCGCGATGAGCTGGTCAACCAGCGCCGCGACAAGTTCTTCGGCGCCTACATGCAGAAGGCGAAGCAGACCCTGACGATCACCATCCGCGACGAGGTCCTCGCGAGGATCACGGGCGTCTAGGAGTGATTCGCCGAGAGCCGCGCCTTCCACAAGGCCCCGGTTCCGCCGTCGACGCGCCGCTCGCCGCCTGGAACGATCGGATGTACCTCGAGCATCCGACGCCTTACGAAAACGGGATTGCCGGCGCCATTCAACGGGCGCGTGTCCGGACGGTGCTCAGACTGGCGCGCCTGGTCACCACCGATGCCGTCCTGGAAATCGGGTGCGAGGCGGGCCGCCTGATCGCAAGTCTTCCGAGCGTTCGACGCATTGTCGGCGCGGACATTTCGTCGGCTGCTCTGGACGACGCGGAGCGCAGGCTCAAGACGCGACTCGAACCCATCGAGCTTCATCACCTGGACGCACAGAACCCTCTCCCTTTCACGCGCGGGGAATTCGACGTGATCATCTGTTCCGAGATGCTCGAGCACGTCCGGCAGCCGCGATCGGTCCTGGAGAACATCCGGGCCATCGCGGACCGCGACACGCGCATCGTCGTCACGGT
Organism: uncultured Acidobacteriota bacterium; assembly: GCA_963731785.1. Lineage (GTDB taxonomy): Bacteria > Acidobacteriota > Vicinamibacteria > Vicinamibacterales > UBA2999 > DASYRM01. The sequence continues at coordinate 104,013 of CAVSWX010000028.1, read as the reverse complement.
GCCGATCGAGATGCCGAAGGTCTGGAGCAAGCGGATTCTGCACCGCCTCGGGCTCCTGAACGTGCTGTTCCGAGGCATCGAAGCGGGCCAGAGCGAATGGCACCTTCAGGCGTTCTCGGAGGGGATGCTGCGGAACCTGACCGCTGATCTGTTCGAGAGGGTCGCGCTACGGAACGTATGGGGCTGTCACTGGGTGGCGCTCTTCAACGTGCGCACCGGACGGCTAGCGAACAAACACGTAAGGCATGTGCGCCAGCACTTGCCCTGTGCGAAACAAACGCGACGGCGCGAGGACGGCGGCGAGGGCGCGGCGCTCGCGCGGGCCGAGCAACTCCATCAACGCGTCCGAGGCGTGGGCGCTCCGCAGGCGGCCGATCGGCGATTGCAGTTCGTCCGCCAGCACCTCGTAGAAACTCCGCCGCGGCGGATACACCACCAACTGCACTTCTTCTTCCGCGGCAATGCGCGCCCGCTGCTTGGCGAGATCGATGGCTTTGTACAAACCACCGAGTTCGTCGATCAACCCGAGCTGCTTCGCCTGCGCGCCGGTCCACACGCGCCCCTGCGCGACCTCGTCGACTTTCTCGGGCGGCATGTGGCGCGCGGCGGCGGTGCGCTCGATGAACTGGTCGTAGACCAGCTGCATCGACTCCTGGATCTTCGACCGCTCTTCCTGCGTGAACCGGCGATCCGGTGAATAGATCTCCGCGTTCTTGCCGTTGCTGGTGCTCTCGATGTTGGCGCCCAGCTTGTCGAGCGTTCCGGTGGTGACGAACTTGCCGGTGTAGACGCCGATCGACCCGGTGAGCGTGCCGGGCTGCGCGACGATGGCGTCGCCGCCGAGCGCGATGTAGTAGCCGCCCGACGCGGCGAGGTCCGACATCGACACGATCACCGGCCGCTGGTTCTCCCTGGAAATCGACAGCTCGCGCCAGATCACGTCGGACGCCGTCGACGAGCCGCCCGGGCTGTCGACGCGCAGCACGATGGCCCTGATCGAGCGATCGGCCCGCGCTTCCCTGATGTATTCGACCAGCGAATCCGCGCCAATCACCGCGCCGTTGACCGGATCGAAACCGCTGTCGCCGGAATTGATCACGCCCGCGGCATTGATCACGGCGATCTTCGAGCGGCGCACCACGCCGGTGGCTTCCCACGACACCTCGCGCGTAGTCCTCGGCGTCGATATAGCGGGTGTCGTCGAGGTCGTCGATGAGATCGTCGAGCTCGTCCTCGTAGGCCACCTCGTCGATCAGCCCGACGCGCAACGCATCTTCCGGCTGGAACGGGCCCTGATCGATCAGCGCGCGCACCTCCGCTTCGGGTTTCTTGCGCGCGTTGGCGATCGTCTGGACGAGGTGATCGTACTGGCTGCGATTGAGCGACTCGCTCATCTCGCGATGCGCGGGCGTGTAGGACTTCTCGAGATACGTGTTGACGGCGGTCTTGTAATCCCCGACGTGGAGAAAATCCGGATAGGTGCCGATCCAGTCGAACGTCCCGCGCAGGAAGATCTCGTAGGTCGCCACGCCGGTGAGATCGAGAGAGGCCGACGGCAGCAGGTAGATGCGATCGGCCACCGACGCGAGGTAATACTCGCGATCGCCGGCGTATTCGAGCCAGGCGTGCAGGTACTTGCCGCTGGTCTTGAAATCCTCGAGCGCCGATCGAATCTCCTGGAGCTTGGCCCAGAACGGCGAGCTGAGGCCGCCCGGCCGCAGCAGGATGCCCTTGATGCGTGAATCGCCCTTGGCCTTGCGAATAAGCTCGATGTAGGCGCGAACGGTCAGCTCGTCGGCGCCGAGAATCACCTGCGGCAGCACTTCGGGAATGTCGCCCGACGGCCGCAGCACCAGCGTCGCGCGACTCGGGCACGTCCGGCTCCCGCCCCACCATCACATACAGCAGCAGCATCGCGACCACCGACACCATGGTCGCGATCAACAGGAACCCGATGACGAAACGGACACCCTTCACACGATCAGTTTAGCCTGTCTCGCCGTAGCTTTAGCGGAGGCGGAGCCTGCCGGCTGAAGTTGCTTCACCAACCGGGTCAGTCCAAACACGGCGAACGTGAACAGCAACCCGTCGATCGGGAGCCGGTATCGATCCTGGGGGCTTTGGGCGAAAGCCGGGAGGAACGTGAAGTAGGCGATGACCGACGCCAGGAACAGCCCTTTCACCCAGTCCGGGCGGCGCTCGCCGAGGTACGCGATGAGGCCATACAACGCGAGCGAGGCCACGATGGCCATCGGAATCTGAAAGTGGCGCATGTACGCCACCACCCACGGCCGCACTGGTTCATGTTCGTAGCGCGGCCGGTTGAGAAAGGGCTCGCGCGCATAGCCCTCGCGTGCGCTTGCTGCACAGGTAGGCGCCCTGGGCTGAGTTGCAGATGGCTTCGTCCTGCATCGAACCGCCAAGCTGGATCGCCCACTGCTTCACCGAATTGGCGGCGAACGTCCACGGATGATGGAGCGGCGGTTTCGAGCGCAAATTGCGCCATCAGTTGATCCGCCTGCGCCGCCGAATAGTGGTGGCGCCTGAGCTCGTCTTTGCACGAAGGTGGCCGGCGAATACTGCGTCGCCACACCGTAGTCGAGCATCTTGCGGATTTCCGGCAACCGCGTGTCCGGCGGCGGTTCGAGGCGATCGATGTCGAACACGCGAATGAACAACCCAAAGCCGCGGCCGATCGCCACGCCAAAATAGTTGAACTGCCGCTGGTTCAGCAACGACCACGGCAGCATGACCGCGACGACCATGACGATCATCGCGCCGGCAATCGCCGCGCGGCGGCGCCATCCCCAACGATGACCAGGCTCAACGCGAGCGGCACCACGAAAAACCATTCCGCGACCGGCCGGGTCAACGTCAGCACCACGCACAGCACGCCCGTGATGACGGCGCCGCGCACCGTCGGGCTGGCCACAAACGACGTCATCGGCACGAGACTGATCGCCAGCAGGCAGCCGAAGAACACCTCCGAAAGAATGCTGACCTCGTAGAACAGCTGCGTCGTGTGGACGGTGAGAAGCAACGCGCCGGCAAGCGCCACTCGTGAGCCGAACACGGGCCGGCCGGCCAGGAAGAGGCACACCGCCGTCACGATGCCCAGCAGGTGCTGCGCGCCGACGATGATTTGATCCATCGGCGGCTCGCCGCTCCAGATCAGGAAGGCGGTGAGGAAATACGGGTACAGCAGCGTGCGGTGCGGATCGTGGTCGAGGAACCGGCCGGATCGGATCGCGCCAAACGTTTCGATGAAGACGTCGGAATCGCCCCACAGGAGAGCGTCCGATCCGAGCATCATCAAGATGCGAACGGCGAGACCGACGATGACGATGATGGCGATCGCCACGCCTCGGCCGATTCGATGCGCGGCCGATGCGTCCTCGCGCAGCCTGTCGGCCGCTGCGTCGCGAGCCTGCCGCGCCGAAGCGTCTTCGCGAAGGCGGACTGCGTACGGCGGGCGGCAATCCACAAGAGGACGGCGAGAACGGCGCCGCCGAGCGGTATCGCGCGACGCAGCCGATACTCGGTGTAGGACATGGCGTCCGGCAATAGCCGTGACGCTGGAATGTCCACCATCCGCCCTCCGGCGCGCGCGTATCGGACGGCCAGCGTAAAGCCGCCGCCGGCCTGCTCGTAGCGCAGCTTGAATGGATGCACGCCGGCGTCGAGCGCGATGCTGCCGCGCGCTTCCTGCGGGCCATGCAGGCCGCCGTTGCTCACCACGATCCGATCCGCCACCTCGAGCTCGGACCCGTCGTCGGAGAGCGTGGAGAATTCGTAGGTGTCGGCCTCGTCGATCACGAGAAAGCCGGACCACTCGACGGATACGACGGCCACACGCCGGCGGTGCCGTTATCCAGGGTGTCGGTGGAAAGCGATTGATCGATCGTGACCACGATCGGCGTGCCGCTGCGAGTGAGGTTGGTGAAGTAATGACCGCGCACGCCGGTCGGCGGAACGGCCAGGCGGCCAAGCGCGGCTCCGCCCGCGGCGATCAGCAGCCACGTGGCCAGCCTCACAAGGCGTTGCACGCCGAGACTATAGCCGGTGCGCTACGGATTTATCGAGCCGAATAGGACCAGCCGCGCCGCTTCGCGAAGCCCGCGCGCCGTGAACGGCTTTTCGACGAAGGCCGCGCCGTCTTCGAGCTCGACGCGGTTCTCGAACAGCATGTCGCTGAAGCCGGTCTGATACAGCACTTTCACCGAGGGGAACCGTTGGCGGACGCGATCGGCCAGCTCGCGGCCCTGCATGTCGGGCATCGCATAGTCGGTGACCAGCAGATCGACCTGACCGCTGTGCGCCTCGAGCTTTTCCATGATCTCGGGACCGCCGCCGGCCATGACCAGCTCGTAGTTTTCGCGCTGGAGGATGCGCGCCAGCACATCCAGCATCATCGGATCGTCGTCCACCACGGCCACGGTCTTCTTCACGCCGAGCGGCTTGAGCTCGGCCTGCGGCGGCTTGGGACGCGACGGATCCGACGCCGACATCAACGGGTTGGTGGTCAGGGGAATGTCGGGGATTTCCATCGGCTCGCGGCGCGGCGGTGCGGCTCGGCCTTGACGTCGGCGGCAGGCGTCAGCATCGACACCGTGGCCGCTTCCTTCTTGCCTTCAACGGGCCGCGGCGGCGCGGGCGGCAAATCCACGTGATACGCGAGCGGCATCTCGCCGTGACCGACGGCCGCCCATAACTGGTTGAGAAGCTGTTGCGGCAGACCCATGTCGACGCCGGCCACCAGCACGTCCGTGCACAGCGACTCGAGCTCGCGAATGCGAGCGCGCAGTTTTTCCTTGTCCTGCTGGTCTGTCACGAATTTGCCTGCCGACCAGACCCGAGCACCGGCCCCATCTGGCCCGCCAAAAAAACTTACAGCCATACTATCCTGCTTCCACTCCTCGTCGCGCCGGCGCCGCACATGGGCGCGCACGCTTCGTCGCACGTGTGCGAACGTGTGAAGTTCACGAAATCCCGCCACGTTTTGCGAGGGTGCTCATCGTCGGCTGCTCTCCTGTTAGTCACGAGTGATACAGGAGTCATGCCACGAACCTTCGAGTCCTCCACTTGCGTTCTCGGCTGTATAGACGGACGCGCGCGAAAAGATTCTCACCGCGAACGAGAGTGCGCAAAAAATACGCGAATTGCGGCGAGAGTGCTTGTGTTTCGCGATTGACCGTACCGATAATCGAGTCGGGTTCCCCCCAACAACTCGCGTGGATTCACAACGGCTGTTCCTCGACAACCTCGAACTGATCGAGCGCATTGTACGGACCGCCGGCCGGCGTCATCACCTGTCGTTCGTTGAACAAGAAGATTTTGCGGGCGTTCGTCAACGTGCGCCTGCTCGAGAACGACTGCGCCGTGCTGCGGAAGTTTCGCGGCAAGAGCTCGATGTGGACGTATCTGGCCGCCGTGATCGAGCGGCAGCTGCTCGATTTCATCTACGAGCGCTGGGGCCGCTGGCGGCCGTCGGCGACCGCCGACACGCTCGGCCCGATTGCGGTCCTGCTGGAGCGCCTGGTGACCCGGGACGGGCACACGCTCGAGGAAGCGATGGAAATCGTGCGCACGAACCACGAGGTCGGCAAGACCTACGCGGAATTGCGCGCAATCTGGGAGCAACTCCCGGCGCGCGGGAAAGCCATCGAAGTCAGTGACGAGGCGGCCGACGAGGTGCTTTCCGACGACACCGCCGAAGACCTCGTCGAAGACGCTGAGCGGCAGCGGGCCATCGAACGACTGGAACGCGCCCTGGCGAAAGCCCTGGCGAAACTTGCGACACAAGATCGCGTAATCATCGCGCTTCGCTACGATCGCGGGTTCTCAGTCGCGGAAATCGCCAAATTACGCCAGAGCTCGGTGCCGACCGTGCATCGGCGTCTGGATGCCAGCCTGAAGCATTTGAAGAAAGAGCTGCCGATGCCGGCTTTCTTCCCGCCGAGGTCGCCAGGTTGATTGGCCACTCGTCGATCATCGTTTCTCCGCTGTTGCGCGCGGAGGTTGAGAAGTTTTTGGGGCTTGTCCGTCTATCCAAGCGAGATGGTTAATTCCCACCCGACCGGCTGCCTCGAGCCTGAGGTCGTGGCGGCTTACGTCGACCACGGTCTGAGCCTCGCGGAGCGCGCTCAGGTGGAAACGCATCTCGCCTCGTGCCGGGAGTGCACTGCACTGCTGGCCGGGGTCGTGCGAACGGTCGCGGACGTTTCAGCGTTCATCCCGGACACCGGCGTTACGGAGGCCACTCCGTTTCGAACCCGCCGGACCGCGCTGGTCACGCTGGGCGCTGCGGCTGCCGTATTCGCGGTGCTGGTTGTGCCTCCATTCGTGAGGCCATGGCTGGAACGCGACGCGGGGCTCGTGAGTCTTGTCGACAGTGTCGGTGAACAACGATCGGTTCTCGGCCGGTTAACGGGGGGGTTCCCGCATGCTCCCCTGCGCGTGTCATCTGCTGGGGGGCAAGATGGCCAGGCCGCCGAGACCGATCGTGTTCTTTTGACCGCCGGCAGGATTCGCGAGTCTTTCGGCGAATTGGCAACACCGTCGCGGCTGCACGCGCTGGGCGTCTCGCAGCTGCTCGCGGGCCGGCATGACGATGCCGTGCAATCGCTGCTGGCGGCGTCGCGCGAGCAGCCGGCCAATGCCCAGTATTTGAGCGACGTGGCCGCGGTGCAGCTCGAACGCGCGCGGCTCGGACTCCGGCCCGACGATCTGCCGCGCGCCCTTGCGGCCGCCGATCGCGCGCGCCGCCTCGACCCGTCGCTGAACGAAGCCTGGTTCAATCGCGCGCTCGCGGTGAGCGCGCTGTCGTTGACCGATCAGGCGCGGACCGCCTGGACGGAATATCTCAAGCGCGACAGCGTGTCGCCGTGGGCCACCGAAGCCCGCGCCCGGCTCGAGGAGCTGGCCAAGCCGACGCCCGCCGCCGCCTGGGCGGCAATGGAAGGCCGGCTGGAACAATCCATCGACGCCGCCTCCGCCGACGCCGCGGTGCGCGCGCAAACCACCGAAGCGCGCAACTTCATCGAGAACGATTGTTCGTGGATTGGGCGAACGCGGTGCTGGCCGGCAACAGCGGCGCCGCCGAGCTCGATCGCGCGCGGCTGATGGCGGAAGCCATGTTGCGGGTAGCGGGTGATGCGCTGTACGTTGACGCCGTCGCCGACATTAATCGTCTCGCTTCACCTGAAGCCACGCGACGATTCGCGCAAGCGTCCCGGACTTACACCAGCGCAACGAACCTCTTCAACCAAGACCGCTTTCGCGACGCTGCCACGGCGTTTACCCAGGTCGATGGCGAGATGCGGACGGCGCGCAACCCCTTTGCAGTGATGGTGGCCCTCCATCTGGGAGCCACCGCGTACTTCGTAGGGGGCGTACAAAGCCGCGGATAGTGTTTTGCGAGCGGCGAACGCTGAGGCGCTCTCGCGAAACTACCTCTACGCAGCCGGGCGTGCGACCTGGTTCCTAGGCCTCATCGCCGTCGCCCAAGGGCGGCTGTTGGACGCGCACTCGCTGTACGCCCGCCACATGCCCCATCAACTGGCGCAATGTCACGGGCCGCTGTGTCTCCGGGAACGCAGGCACGGCAGGCACGTAGGTGTGAATCTCGTCGTCGAGGTTCAGCTGGTGTTTCTCCAGCAGCAGGCCGACCGCGGCCGACGTGAGCGCCATGGAGGCGGTGCCGATCCTGAAGCGCGTATCTGGCGCGACCTTCACCCGGTTCTCGAGATCCGCCCAGCCAAAGCCTTCGGCCCAGACGATGTCGCCACCGACTCCAACCGCCACGGAAAGGCCCGGCAGGTTCTGCTCGGTGAGACCCGCACGGACGACCTGCCGCCCCTGCTCCACGGCGCCGGCCCACTGTGGCCGCGGGGCCGAATGCGTCACGGATGGCACGTCCTGCGGGTTCGGATGCAGGGGCGTCGCAGTGGCGCTTATGTACACCCAAGGCCCCCCAATCGCCGCGAGGAGCAGCCCCACGGCCACGACGATCAGTGCCGCCCAGGTTTCCGCCCGACTCTTCAACATGTCCCCTCCACGTGCGCGTCATACGGCCGCATCGGCACGTTCTGGCTTCGAAGGGTGACGCAAGGCGGGCGGGAAGTCCTCACCGCATCGTGAGCGGTTCGTGACATTCGAGTGAGATCCGGGGATTCGGCTGCTCGGCGCGCGCGGGCCGGACGGACGCACTTCGACGCACGTCGTTGTGGACTCGAGTGGTCGGGGAATGCGCGTCGGCTCGACGAGCGTGTCGCGGCCTTGCGGTTGCGCGACACGTCCCGTCGATGCGGGGCTACTTGCCCTCGGTGTCTTGCAATGCCGCCTTGGCGGCCGCCCGGCGCTCGGCCTCGTCGACGACCAGGCGGTACGCCACGTAGTACTTGTAGATGTTCGCGACGTAGGTCACGGTCTCCCGGCCGATCCGCTCGGCCGCGATCACTTCCACGTTGCCGAACCAGACGTTCGGATTGAGCCCGGCCTTCTCCGCTTCCCTGCGCAGCCGGCGAACCCGGCCCGGCCCCGCGTTATAGGACGCGAACGTGAACAGCGCCTTGTTCAAATTGTCCATCGGCTCGTCCTTGAAGAACGTGTCCGCGGTCACGCGCATGTACTTGACCCCGGCGTGGATGTTCGGCTCGATCTGCCTGATGTCGCCGACGTTCAGCTCCTTGCCGGTTGCCGGCATCACCTGCATGATGCCGATCGCGCCGACCGCGCTCTTGGCGTTCTGATTGAGCTGAGATTCCTGGTATCCCTGGGCCGCCATGAGCAGGTAGTCCAGGTCGTACTGGTCGCTGTACTTCCGAAAGAGCTGGACGACGGCCGCGAATTTCTTGCGCTCGGCCTCGGACGCGGCGCTCTTCGCGTAGGTCGTGCTGACAAGGTATTTCCGCTCGACGATGTTGCCAAAGGCCGTGCCCAGCCCATAGTTGCCCATGAACGTGTTGAGGGCCTTGGACAGCTGCGGGCTGTTCTTCCGGATGGCGATGGCCAGCGTTCCGCCGGTGCGGACGGCAACGTTTTCGTGAACGGTGATATTCGGAAAGATCTTTTTCCAGAAGTTCGCCAGGAAGTCGTCGACCACAATCGCCGGGATCAGACCGGCGTTCACCATCTCGAGCAGGTCGTCGTCTTCGAGGTTTTCCGGCGCGAGGCGAATTTCTACTGGCGGCTTGCCCTGCGCCTTGAACCTCTCGTTGAGCGCGACCAGGCTCTCGTGGTAGCTGCCCAGCTCGCGGACGAAGACTTCCCGCCCTGACAGGTCCGCCACCGTGGCCAGCGGCGGCTGACCGGGGCCGGTGACGAGAATCTCGCTGACGTTCATCCTGGTGGGATTGGTGAAGTCGACGATCTTCTGGAGCTCAGGCCTTACCGTGATCTGCGCCGCCACCAGATCGACCTTGCCGTCGGCGAGCGCCGGCAGCAACAGGTTGCGTGGCAGCGGCATGAAGACCACGTGCACTTTGTCGTCATTGCCGGTCTTCAAGTGCTTGTTCAGCCGCTCCTCGACGAGCCGCCCGTACTGGTACGCCACGCCACGCTGCACGCCCTTGTCGATGAAATAAAAGGTGCGATTGAACGGGACGCCAATCCGCACCATCCGCCGTTTGACCAGCGCGTCGAGGTCGCCTGTGAGTGGCTTCAGGACGAGGTCGCGTACTTGCGGCGGCAGCTGCGTTTCGAGCTGAGAGGGCGGCAGCGCTTCCTCGGCGGTATCGGCCCCTTGCGACGCGGATGCCCCCGTCGCTTGCGGCGCGGACGCGCTCTTGTCCTTGTCGCCACATGCCGCGACAGCCAACACGATGCCAGCCAGCAGCGCCGTCGCCAGCCCGGTCCTTGCCCTCATGACGCTCTCGACCATCGATGGGTGCTCCTATGGCTCACGACTCCAGACCAGAACGGGAACTCGTCGAGCAGGGGGCAGAAGCTCGACGAACGCCTTCCTTACCGTTGAGTTTAACGCGTCTGAGGCGACCTGCCGTTCGAATTAGTCACGATATGTCGTGAGTAGACAAACCGGTTCTCCGGAAGCCCGGTAGATTGAGCCGGCACCGGCTGTTACCCCTGGACCGCGGTTTGCTCTAACCCGACGGTGTCTTTCATGCCGTTCAATGACTCGTTCAGCGGCAGCGCCCCCTCACGCAACAACCACTTGCTGCCCTGGTGCAGCACCCGCCCGGTCAGCTGTCACATCGGCACCCTGCAGCCGTGAATTGACAGGAACACCACGATGACCACCATGAAGACTCGGTGCCCGCGATCTGGCGTCTGCCTCGGTGTTGTCGCCCTGCTGGCCCTGACCGCCGCCACCGCTTGCACCGGCCGGCAAGAGGAGGCAGCGCCGGCGACGACAGCGGCGACGCCCCCCGCCACGGAGGCGCCCCCCTCCACGGAGGCGACCGCCCCCGACGGACGACGCGCCCATCCCGGACACGGCTCACCGCTCGATGCGCTGCCGGAAGCCGTGCGGAGCCTGGTGGACAAGCCGTTCACCGGCGATTTCGACGAGATGGTCAAGCGGCGCACGATTCGTGTGGCGGTGACGTTCAACCGGACGCACTACTTCATCGACCGGCACAGGAGCGCGGGATCACCTACGAGGCGCTGAAGGCGTTCGAGACCGATCTGAACACGGACTTGAAGACGGGCAACCTCAAGGTGCACGTGGTGATCCTGCCGATGTCGCGCGATCAGCTGTATCCCGCCCTCGCGAGCGGCAATGTCGACATGGTCGCGGCCATGGTGACCGTCAGGCCCGAGCTGGAGAAACTCGCCGCCTTCTCGGAGCCGACGCGCACCAACGTGAACGAGGTGGTGGTCACCGGGCCAGGAGCGCCGCCGATCAACACGGTGGACGATCTGGCCGGCCAGGAAGTGTTCGTCCGCAAGGCGAGCGCCTATTACGAGAGCCTGACCCGCCTGAACGGGCAGCTGAAAGCGCGCGGCAAGCCGGCGGTCGTGATCAACGAGGCCCCCGACGTGCTCGAAGACGACGACGTGCTCGAGATGGTCAACGCCGGCCTTGCACCGATCACCGTCGTGAACGACTATCTGGCGGAGTTCTGGAGCCAGGTCTACACCGGCATCACGCTGCATCGCGACGTCGCCCTGCGCACCGGCGGCCAGCTGGCCGTCGCCTTCCGCAAGGACAATCCCCGGCTCCGGGAGACGGTCAACCAGTGGATCCGGAAGCACGGCAAGGGCGACGCCTTCCGGAACGTGCTCGAACGCAAGTATCTCCAGAGCACCAAGTTCGTGAAGAACGCCGCGGCCGACGCCGAGCGCAAGAAGCTACTGGCGATCGTCGAGCTCTTCAAGAAGTACGGGGCCCAATACAACCTCGATTACCTGCTGATGGCCGCGCAGGGTTATCAGGAATCGACGCTGGACCAGAGCGTCAAGAGCCCCGTTGGCGCGATCGGCGTCATGCAGGTCATGCCGCCGACCGGCAAGGAGCTGAACGTCGGCGACATCACCGAGGTCGAGCCGAACATTCACGCCGGCGTGAAGTACATGCGCTTCATGATGGACCGGTACTTCAAGGACGAGCCGATGGACCACCTGAACAAGGGCCTCATGACGTTTGCGTCGTACAACGCCGGGCCGGGACGCGTGCGACAGCTCCGGCGCGAGACGGAAAAGAGGGGGCTCAATCCCAACGTGTGGTTCGGCAACGTCGAGCGCATCGCCTCGGAGCGGATTGGCCGCGAAACGGTGACCTACGTCAGCAACATCTACAAGTACTACGTCACCTACACGCTGCTCAGCGCTCAGCTGGACCGACGCGACGCGGCAAAGGCTGCGGTCGGGAAGAACGAGTGACAGCGATCGCCACAGCTGATTCCTTCAGCAGTCCTTAGCAGTCGCCGCTGATCGGACGCGACGATCGGCCGATGAGCGCCACCGTCCTCGAGTTCGTGCACGACGCCATTGCGGCCTTGCAGGCGTTCTTGTGGCCGGACGCGCGCGAATTCACGATTCCGGTCTACTTCGACTACTTCGCCACCTTCACGTGGGCCGTGAGCGGTGCCCTCATCGGTGCGCACCGGCGATACGACCTCGTCGGCGTGTTCGTCATCGCCCTGGTATCCGCGGTCGGCGGAGGTCTGTTGCGCGATGGCATCGTGCTGCAGAGGACGCCGGCGTTCCTGACGAATGGCATTGTATCTGATCCTGGTGGCGGCGGCCACCGCCCTGGTTGCGATCAGCACCCAGGTGACGCTTCCGAAGTGGCACACGTTAGTGAAGCTCGTCGAGTGGATCGATACCGTCGGCGTACCCGCGTACGCGGTCGTCGGCATGCAGCTGGCCCAGGCGCAAGGACTGTCGACTCCCGGTGTCGTCCTGGTGGGTGTGCTCAACGGCGTCGGAGGCGGCGTGCTGCGCGACGTGCTGGCGAATGAACCCGCACATCTGCTGCTGCCGGGCCAGTACACCACGCTGGTCCTGCTCCTCGCCTGCGTGATGTTCGTCGTCCTGACGCGTTGGAGCGGCATGGCTGCGACGCCGGCCGGTCTGGCCGCGATGGCGCTGTTCTTCGTCATCCGGGCGCTCACCATCCGGTTCAACTGGCAGACGCAGGGCGTTGGTGAGCGAATCGCCACCCTGATCGCGGGTCAGCTAGCCTCGCTCAGGTGTGATTCACGCGGACGTCGGCGCGGTCCTCCCAGTCCTGCAGGAAGTTGGCCTCGAAGTACTGCGCGATGCCGGGGTGGCCGATGATGACGCCGGCGTCGCGGTTCTGCAGCACGCCAGCCGACGACCAGTTCTGGCTGCTCACCAGCACGGTCTTCGAATCGACGACGATGCCTTTGTTATGCACCCGGTCCTGCACGCGCAGCACGCTCGACAGCCCCGCCTCGTGCATCAGCTCGACGTACTGCGGCGTGTTCTCGTATTGCGAGCAGATCACGCGCACGTCCACCTTGCGGCGCACCGCGTCCGCCACCGCATCCACGAGCGCGGTGAACCCGCGGTCGGCGGGCAGCGAGGTCGGGTGCACGTACTGCATCTGGATGTAGAGCCGCTTCCGCGCCGACTTGATCAGCGCCAGCACGTTCTCCGCATACATCGTCGTCGTCCGCCCGCGATCGGGCGTCAGCAGCGGCTGCAGGGTCACGCGCGCCTTCGTGAACGTCTTCGGCCTGCCCAGCGTGAACGGCACGCCCCGCGACTTGACGGGGGCCACGGGTTTCGCCTTCTGCTCGGACCGGTGCACCTTCACCGCGCCCTCGATGGCCGCCTTGAGCTGCTTCTGCAACACCGCCTTGGCGGCTTGCGCGCCGCTCGCCACCTGGAAATCGTGCGCGATGTAGGCCTCGTACAGCTTCGCCAGCCCCTCGTCCATCACCACCACGTGCCAGTCGCGATCGGCGGTGTCGAGCGCGCCGCGGCTCGGCGTCCTGGCGGCGAGATTCGGCTGGTTGCTCACGTTCCAGTTGCCGCTCGACAGCCAGAAGGCATTGCTGTCCCGCACCGCCACCTTGATGTGATACGCGCTCGGAAAAATCCACTTGGTGGTGTCGGGGTCGGTTTCGGTGAGCGCCCACATCACGGCGGCCTTGCGGTCGGCCTTGCCAATCGCCTGGACGGTCTGCTCGTCGCTCTGGTTGGCGGTGGCATTGAGCGCTGGATGGTCGAGGACCATCGTGTACGGCAGGTGCCGCTTCGCGATCACGCCGGTCAGCGTGCGCAGGATGTCGCCCGACGTGAAGTCGTAGAGGCCGACCGTGAGCCGGCTGCTGGCCGCTTCGAGGAACTCCGCCAGGACGGTGAAGCCGGCGTCGGGGCTCGCGCACGCCAGGATGGTCATCGGGCGCGACACCTTCGCGAGCGCCGGCTTGGCCGGCGTGTACGGCATCTGCGGCTTCTTCGCCATCGCGTTCCACGCCGGGTGCCGCGGGGCGCGCGTCGAGGACGACGAGCCTGCCGTCGGACACGCGGCGCTCGTAGGGCCACTCCGGCTCGCGATACTTCTGCGGCCCGAACCGGGCCAGCAGGGCATGCTTCGCCGGCGCCTTCGCCCGCAGCCGCTGCATGGCCGTGGACGGGCGGACGTCCACGGGAATGCCGTCGATCTCCTCCGGCAGCCGGTGCGCCGGCGACACGCGCGGCCGCTTGCGCTGCACGGTGACCACGATGGCGGGCCGCCCGGTGAGACGGCCATCGGTGAACTCGTAGCCAGGACGCACCGTCAGCACGCCCGGACGCTTCAACTGCGAAAGATTCCGCTGGATGACGCCGTCGATGGCGGCGCGGTCGATTGTTGTGTGCAGCGACGACGTTCTTTTCGATTTCTTCATGAGCTGGCCGGTAGAATACCCGCTCACCGGGAGGACGGCATGGCAAAAGCGCAACAAACCACTTCGCTCGGCAACTTCAACTACGGGTCGCTGCAATCCCTGATGGTGTTCTTCAGCGTCCCGGCCAGCGTGGTGCGCCCGCTGCTCGCCGGCACAGGGCTCGAACCCGGCATCTTCGACGGCAACGCGCTCGTGAACCTCAACTTCGAGCGCTATGCCGGCTTTGGCAGCAACTACTCCTCGTTCGTGGACGAAGTGGAGTTCAACGCCGTGGTCTTCCCGAAGTACAAGGCGGGGCAGGAGCCGGCGCTCACGGTGGCGCAATATCTCACCGGAGAGGATCAGTCGAAGACCTACGGCAACTACCGGATCAACGTGCCCTGCGACAGCGCGGTGGCCGTGCAGGCCGGCAGCCAGAAATACGGCGAGGTGAAGTTCGTCGCGTCGTTCGACTTCACGGTGCCGGACGTGAACGACCCGCTGGTCAGCAGTTGGTGGATCCGCTGCTACGCCACGCCCGCCGCGCCCAAGTCGCAGCTCCCCTACATCTTCGACCTCAAGGTGAACACCAACGCGACCGGGCGTGCCCGCACCCGGCATCGTGGCGTTCTCACCGGTGCCGGCCTACGCCAACCTCGTGGTGAAGAAGAAGAAACACATGGTGACCTCGGCGCGGGTCATCTTCGGCGTGTTCAGGAGCTGGTTCAACATCGCCCCGACGACGCCGATCGCGCCGCTCCCGGCCGCCGCCGTGCAACTGGTCGTCGGCAACGCCAAGCACGTGATGCAGAAGCAGATGGAGGCGGTGTTCAAGAGCAACCCGCCGGCGGTGGGCGTGCTGCTCTACGAGTCGCAGCCGGCGGCCGCGTCGGGCCACACGCTGCTGGCCGCGACCATCGGAGGGTCCGCCTTCAGGCGGACCGACAAGCGTAAGTAGGGGTCCGCCATGAAGGCCAGCGCGAAGCGCACCCTGTTCCTCGCCTTCTCGGCGGAGCTGACCGGCTACACCGAGACGGATCTCGAAGGCACCGGCAACGTGGACTCGTTTCTCAGCGTTCTCGAGCAGCAGACGGGGGCCAAGGCCGATGACGCTGTTCTACGACGCCGCGGCGGCGGTGTTGCAGCACGGGTCGGCGGCGGCACGGGCCGAGGCGATGCGCATCGACGTCCTCCCCTCGCCCACCGTGTGGCCGATGTGCGCGAGCCTGATCATGCTGTGGTACCAGGGCTTCTGGCCGGCCTTGGCGGCCTCCTGGTACAGCGGTGTTGGCAGCCCGAAACCGAAGGGCTGGTCGGCGACCCAGAAGATCGTGCCGTCGGCGCAGGCCTACACCGCGCAGCTCGCCTATCGCGCGGCCGGCGCGCATCCGCCCGGCGCCAACCCGACGGGACATGGCAGCTGGTCGATCGACCCGGTCTTCGGTGACCGTGCACGGGCTTCAGACGCTCGGGAAGCACAGCTCATGAGCGCGCCGCACTACGACGCGGTGATCGTCGGCGGCGGCGTCGCCGGGGCGCTGGTGGCGCGCGAGCTGTCGAAAGCGGGCCGGTCGGTGCTGATCCTCGAAGCGGGCATCGAGGGCGCGATGAACCCGGACACCTACCGCCAGTACCTGCAGACGCTGTACACCGAGGGCGGCGTGCGCGGAATGCCGAACGGTCCGTATCCGTGGAACGCGGCGGCGCCGTCGCCCGGCATCCCGAACGCGCCCCGCCCCTACTACCAGTACGACACGCCGATGCAGTTCATGAGCGACTACCTGCGCATGCTCGGCGGGACGACGCTCCACTGGCAGGGCACGTCGCTGCGGCTGGTGCCGAACGACTTCCGCATGCAGTCCACCTACGGGCAGGCGCTCGACTGGCCGATCACCTACGACGACCTCGAGCCCGCCTACCGGCGCGCCGAAGCGGAGCTGGGCGTGGCGGCCGACGTCGAAGACCAGCGCTTCTTCGGCGTCTGGTTCCCCGAGGGCTACGTCTACCCGATGCACCGCATGCCGCAGAGCCGCGTCGATCAGTTCTTCGACGCCGCACTCACCGGCAAGAGCGTCAAGCTCTTTGGCGGCAACTATCCCCTGAAGGTCATCTCGATTCCCGTGGCGCGCAACTCGACGCCCAACCCGAAATACGCGCTGGGCGAGGGCTACGAGGCGGTGCCGGCGGTGGGCGATCGCGACCAGGGGCAGCGCTGCCAGGGCAACTCGGTGTGCATGCCGCTCTGCCCGGTGCAAGCCAAGTACAGCGCCCTCAAGACGATTGCGGTGCTGGCGCGCAAGCCGACGGTGGAGATCCGGACGCAGTGCGTCGCGTCGAAGCTGATCATCGACAGCGAGAGCGGGCGCATCACCGGCGTCGAATACAAGCACTACGAGAAACCGGGCGGTGGCAAGTTCCGGGTCGAGACGGCGCACGGCACACTCGTGGTGCTGGCGGCCAACGCCATCGAAAACGCCACCCTGCTCCTCGCGTCGAATGCGGCCAACAGCAGCGGCCAGGTCGGCCGCAACCTGATGGACCATCCCTACCTCTACGTGTGGGGCTATTCGCCGACGCCGGTCTACCCGTTCCGTGGGCCCGACACGACCAGCGGGGTGGAGAGTCTCCGCGACGGCAGGTTCCGCCAGGTGCACGCCTCCTTCCGCGCCAGCCTCGCCAACTGGGGCTGGAGCAGCGAGCCGGGTAATCAAATCAGCCTCCTGCTCGGCCAGCAAACCTACGGCGCCGCGTTGCGCCGGGAGCTCGCGCACCGGATGTCCCGCATGGTGAAGATCGGCTTCATGTTCGAGCAGCTGCCCTCCCCCACCAACCGGGTGACGATCGACCCCAAGCACCGCGACGAGCTCGGCAACTACAGGCCGGTGCTGTCCTACGGCTACGCCGACTACTCGCTCAAAGGGGTCGAAACCGCGGTGAAGACGGTGTGGCCGACGATTACCAATTACGCGAACGTGCAGGACGAGACGGTGTACGTCGACCCGGCGCCGGGCGGCTATCAGCGCGTCACCTACAACGGCACCGGCTACAACCTGATGGGGTCGGGCCACATCGTGGGTACCCACCGGATGGGCAGCAGCCGCAAGGATTCGGTGACCGACCGCAACATGAAGGCCTGGGACCACCCCAACCTCTACGTGGTGGGCGCGGGCAACCAGGTGACGATCGGCACGGCCAACCCGACGCTCACGGCCGCGGCACTGTCGATTCGCGCCGCCGACGCGATGCTGAGGGATCTGCGGTGAGCTGGACGCTGGACAGCCTCCGCGAGCACCTGCAGGCGGCGCTGGCCGTCGAGCACGCCACCATCCCGCCGTACTTCACGGCGTGGATCTCGATCAAGGACACCACGAACGTCGAGGCGGCGGAGATCGTCCGCAGCGTGATGCTCGAGGAGATGCTGCACCTCACGCTGGCGGCCAACCTGCTCAACGCGGTCGGCGGCCGGCCGTCGCTGACGCACGAGGGCTTCGTGCCGCGTTACCCTCACCGGCTGCCGTTCAGCGGCGACCGGTTCGAGATCAACATCGAGCGGTTCTCGAAGCGCGCGCTCGAGACGTTTCTGGCCATCGAGCGCCCCGAGGGCCCGCGGGCGCGGCCCGAGGCGAAGAAGTTCCACACCATCGCGCAGTTCTATGCCGCCGTGCGGGAGGGGATCGACGAGCTGTGCGAGCGGCTCGGTGAGCAGGCGGTGTTCACTGGCACCGTGGCGCGGCAGGTCCAGCCGGCGGCCTATTACGCCGCCGGCGAGCTGATCGTCGTGACCGGGCGCGACACGGCGCACCGGGCGATCAGCGAAATCGCCGATCAGGGCGAAGGCGCGCACGGCAGCGTGTTCGACGCCGACCGGTCGATCTGCGGCGAGGGCCGCGAGCCGGCGCACTACTACCGGTTCATGCAGCTGGTGAAGGGGCGGCGGTACCGCGAGGGCGACACGCCGAAGAGCGGGCCGAGCGGCGCGCGCATCGACGTCGACTTCGACGCCGTGTATCCGATACAGCCGAATGCCCGGGCGCACGGCTATCCCAAGGGGTCGCAGGTGCGCGGCGCGCTCGACGCGTTCGGGCACGGCTACGGGCAGCTGCTCGCGGCGCTCGAGGCGGCGTTCACCGGCGCACCCGATCGCATGACCGAGGGCATCGCGCGGATGTTCGCGCTGCGCGATCAGGCGCGGGCGCTGATGCAGATTCCATCCGGGGATGGCAAGACGACGGTGGGGTTGGATTTTTCGCAGGGGCGCGCCTAGGGCCGTCCTCGACAGGGGCCCGATATAATCCGAGGGAATGCCCGTCGCCGCCGGAACGCAGCTTGGACCGTATGAGGTAGTCTCGGTCCTCGGCGTCGGAGGCATGGGCGAGGTCTACTGCGCCCTCGACCTGCGCCTGAACCGCAAGGTCGCGCTCAAGGTCCTGCCCGCCGTCGCGGGCGGCGACACCGCCGAACGCCTGCACCGCTTCGAACAGGAGGCGCGCGCCGCCTCGGCCCTCAACCACCCCAACATCGTCACGATCTACGACATCGGCGGCGCCGACTCGCTGCGCTACATGGCGATGGAGCTCATCGAAGGCTCCACGCTGCGCCAGCTGATCGTCCACGATCTGCTGCCGCTCGCCCAGAGCCTGCAGCTCGCGGCGCAGATCGGCCGGGCCCTGGCCAAGGCACACGACGCCGGCATCGTGCACCGCGACCTCAAGCCCGAGAACGTGATGGTGACGCGCGACGGCTACGTGAAGCTGCTGGACTTCGGCCTCGCCAAGCGCACGCCGCCGCCGGATCCGGAGGCCCGCACCGGCATCTTCTCGACGCCCGAACATCACGACCAACCCGGGCATGGTGCTCGGCACGGTCGGCTACATGTCGCCCGAGCAGTGCAAGGGCGCGCCGGTCGACTTCCGCACCGATCAGTTCTCGCTCGGCGCGATCATCTACGAGATGGTCACGGGCCGGCGCGCCTTCGCCGGCGACTCGCCGGTGGAAGTGCTGACCGCGATCCTGCGCGACATGCCGCCGCCGCTCTCGTCGCAGCAACCGGTGCCGAAGGCGCTCGACGCCATCGTGCTGCGCTGCCTCGCGAAAGAAACGACCGGACGCTACGACTCCACGCGGGAACTGGCGCGTCAGCTCGACGAGACGCTGCGCGACGTCGTGGTGCCCGACACGATTCCGATCGTCCTGTCGGACGTCCCGCGCCCGGACAAGCGGACGCCAGGGCGCATCGATCGCCGTGTTGGCCTTTGCCGACATGAGCCCCGGGCGCGACCAGGAGTACTTCTGCGACGGCCTCGCCGACGAGCTGATCTCCTATCTGGGCGCGCTCGACGGCGTGCGCGTGGCGTCGCGCATCGCCGCGTTCCAGTACAAGGGCAAGGCGGCGGACGTGGCCGAAATCGGCCACCGTCTCAACGTCGCGACCATTCTCGAGGGCTCGGTGCGCAAGGCCGGCAACCGCCTGCGCATCACGGTGCAGCTCACCGACGTGCGCGACGGGCGGCAGCTGTGGTCCGAACGCTACGACCGCGACCTGGACGACGTGTTCGCGATCCAGGACGAGATTGCGCGGGCCATCGTCGAGAAGATGCGCGGCCAGCTCGCGCGCGGCGATCTCTCCGGCATCATGAACCAGCGGTCGCGCCGGCGCACGGACGACCCCGACGCCTACCAGTCGTACCTGCGCGGGCGCTTTCACTGGAACAAGCGCACCCCGGCGTCGTTTTCAGCAGGCGATCGGCCACTTTCAGAAGGCGGTGGAGCAGGATCCCGGGTACGCGCTCGCCTATACGGGGCTGTCCGACACTCTCAACCTGCTGGGGTATTACAACGTGCTGCCGCCGCTCCGAGGCCTATCCCAAGGCCAAGAGCGCGTCGGGGCGGGCCCTGGCAGATCGACGACGAGCTTGCCGAGGCGCACGCGTCGCGCGGCTTCTCCCAGTTGATGTTCGATCGTGACTACGCGGGCAGCGAAGCGTCGCTGCTCCGGGCGATCGAGCTCGACAGCGCCTATGCCAGCGGGCACCAGTGGCTCGCCTGGGTGCTGTTCGCCCGCGAGCGCTTCGAGGAAGCGCTGCAATCGGTGCGGAAGGCCGCTGTGCTGGATCCGCTGTCGCCGGTGATCGGCTGCCATCACGCCTACGCGCTCGAGCTGGTCGGGCGGCGCGGCGAGGCGGTCGAGCAGTTGAAGACGACGCTGCTGCTCAACCCCGCGTTCGGGCTCGCCCACTTCCACCTGGGCTGCCTGCGCCTGGTCGAGGGGCGCTACGAGGACGCGGTGCAGTCGCTGCGCACCGCGGTCGACGCCTCGAGTGGGCGGATTGGCGTCGGGTATCTGGGCCAGGCGTTCGGCGTGGCCGGGCGGCTGGACGAGGCGCGCGCGGTGCTGGCGGGCCTCCGTGACGAGGCCTCGAAGCACTACACGTCGCCGCTCGACTTCGCCCTCGTGCACGCGGGGCTCGGCGAAAGCGACGAAACGTTCGCGCAGCTGCACCACGCGGTCGACGAGCGCGTCAGCGACCTGGTGCGCGTGAAGCTGCTGCCATGGCCGGCCGCGATCCGCAGCGATCCGCGGTTCGGCGAGCTGGTGAGCCGCGTCCAGGGTCAGTAGCGGCGCGCTACCAGCCGGCCGGGCCGGGGATCGTGCGGGTGTGGTGGAACGCGTATTCGCCAAGCAGCCGCTCGCCGCCGTCGGCGTCCACCGTCAGCAGACGCATGATCATCGAGTTGTCGGGCGAGGCCTGGGCAAACGCGATCGACTCCTGGTAGAGCACCGTGCCGGTGTCGGGGTTGATCGGGATATCGGCGAGGCGGCCGATCTCTACGCCCTGCGGCGTGGAGAAACTGAGGTCGACGCGCGTGGCACCGGTGAGATCGGCGCCGAGCCGAGCCACGAGGTAGTCGTCCTCCGCCGACACCGTGCACTGCACGACGTCTCCCGGCATCGCCCGTACTCCCGGATGCGCTGACCCGACTGCGCCGCGTGCTGGACGAACGCGTCGCTCACCACCACGCGCAGCGTGCCCGATCGAGCCAGGCCGCGAAGGCTGTCCGAGAGCGCGATCGCATGACGGAGGCGGTCGCCGCACGCGTCACACATCAGGAGATGCGTTTCGACCGCTTCCTCGTCTGGCGGGGGGAGCGCGCCCAGCCAGTAGTCCATCAGGACAACCGCGTCGATCGGAGCGGCGCAGCGTTCAGGCGCGCCGTCCGGCCGGCGCCGTCATGACGTGCCTCCATGCAGGCGTGCAGCTGCCGGATCGCGCGGTGGCGGATCACGCGGACGTTGGCCTCGGAGATGCCGAGGGCGCGCGCGACCTGGGCGGAGCTGTGCTCGTCATAGAAAGTCTGCACGACGACGCTGCGCTCGCGTTCTTTCAACGCCTGGACGCAGCCCGCCAGCCGTTCGTGGTCGATGGCCGGCTCCGCCGGTGGCGCCGGCACCAGGTCGGCGCCAAACTCCTCCAGCAGCCGCTCCTGGCGGCGCGCGGTGCGGCGAAGGTCGAGCACGGTCATCCGGCACGTCCCCAGCACGAACTGCACGAGTTTGTCGCGCTCTCGCAGGCGGCCCGCGCGCAACGACTCGATCAGCTTCAGCAGCACCTGCTGCACGAGGTCGTCAGCCGCGGAAGGCGACCGGAGGCGACGCAGGCCGTAGAGCCGGATCCGCGGGCCCATCCGCCGGCAGACCTCCGCTTCCGCTTCACCATCGCCTTCGGCAATGCGCCGAGCGAGGTCGGCTTCGCTCAGCTCGACGCCCATCGCCAGACATTTTACCGAGGGCCCTGGCGATGATTGCCCTCGGCCGTGGCTGGGCTGCGGGAACCGCCCATTCGGTGGCGCTATTCCGGCAGCGGCCCCAGGATTTGAATGTCGAATCTGGCCGCGGCGGCCATCAGCTTGCCCATGTCCGGCGCCGACGGCGACGCCCCACGTGCCGGCTCCGGCTCGCCCAGTTCGAGCACGAACTGCTCGAAGCCACCCGGCGCGCACAGCAGGAGTATCCGCGCCGCAGACTCGCCGACCACCTTGAACCCGTGCGGCACGCCGCGCGGCCCGAAGACGTAGGTGCCCGGACCGCCGGTCAGCCACTCACCGCCGCAGACGAAGGCAACCTCGCCCTCGAGCACGTAGAACGCTTCGTCCTCGTTCTTGTGCACGTGGTACGGCGAGGCGAATCCGGGCGGCATGAGGTTCTCGATCAGGCCGAAGGCGCCGCCCGTCGTCGCGGCGGTGGCGCGGAGGGTGGTCGGGCACCCGAGGAAGCGGAAAGGCGAATCGTTTCTGGTATTTGCGCGGGGCATGACATCGAGTGCGATCACGATGGCTCTCCTCGTTGGGCGGACCCCCTGCCGTCCGGATCCGCGCTACACCTGCCTTGTGGCGCGAGCCGCGGTTTCGTTACAAGACCCGCTCAGGGCATCTCGGCGAGGGTGAGGTCGCCGGCGCCGAGGCGGGCGTCGAGGGCGTAGGTGCCGCCGCCAATCCAGTCGAGCGAGCGCTTGATGCCGCTCTTCGAGATGCCGAGCGCACGGGCGTCGAGGTCGCCGAAGGTGACCGACGCGTGCGCGGCTGCCAGCGACTCGCGCCGGACGCCGATCTTCAGGTCGCCCGGCGGTCATCCGGATGTCCTTGTGCCCCTCGATCCCGACTGCACCTGCATGTCGCCGGCGCGCATCCGCAGGTGCACGTCGGACCGCGCGGGCAGCTCGATGGTGAACTCCATGTGCTTGGCCGGTCCTTCGGTCACGATGGTGGCCATCGAGCCCGGCGGCGTGCACGTCCACCACCAGCTTCTTCAGGTCGGCTCGATCGCGCGCGTCGTCGCCGGCCTCCCAGCGCACGACGATGCGATCGCTCGCGCCGGCGCGGATGGTGTAGTCGCCCGAGGCCAGCTGCAGACGGACGCGGCCACCCTCGACGAACGGCCGCTCGACCGGTAGTCGCCGACCGGCGGCGACGGCGGCGGTGGCGCCTGCGCGAGCGCCAGCGAACCGAGCACGAGGACGCCAAGCGATCCAATGAGCACGAGCTTCATGTGAGCCTCCAGTGGGTGACGCGTTGCGGCGGTCTCCACTGCACGTTGCTTGCCCGCGTTCGACCGCTCGGATTCCTCGCGGAGTTCCGCGGCCTGCGGCTGCGGGCGACGGGCCGTGCGCTCCACAGGTGTGCCGCCGCGTCACACTCGCGTCCGCTCGAAGCCGTTGCCGATCAACAACTTGTAGAATGGCCCGCTGCTTGCCCTGTCGGCGGTCCATGCGAACCCTCACCCTGCTCCTGCTCTGCCTCCTGGCGCGTCACCGCGCCGGCGCGCCGCACAGGACCCCGAACCCCCGGACGGCGCGCGCGTCGAGTCGGCGGAGGTCTCCGGCATCCCGAGCGACCAACTCAGTCCAGGGCTGCGCCGTGACATCGACGGCCTCGCCGGCAGGCCGCTCGCGCGCCCGGACGTCACCCAGCTGGCCCGCCGGATCGAGGAAGAGCAGCCCGACGTCGTGGTGGCGGTCCGCATCGTGCGCGCGGCGCCGGCGACGAGGCGCGCGTCATCTTTCTCGTCGCCCGCATCAGCGACGACGCCGGCCTCGGCTCGAACATCAACGCCCGCTACACCGTGGAGAGCGTCGAGATCGAAGGCCTCAAGGAGCACGAGATCAGCGCCGCGCTGCGCGACCGGCTGCAGGCGCTGGTCGGCACCCGGCTCGACCCCGCGGAGGCCGACCAGCTCGTCGAGGACCTGAAGGCCGAGCGGCCCGGCTACGACGTCGTCGCGCCGCATCGAGCGCGGCACGCGGCGCGGGCGGATCCGCGTCGTCTTCAAGTTCTCCGAGACCGAGGCGCTGCGCTGGATTCCGTTCGCGAAGTCGCGATCGAAGTTCGTCTACCACTCCGACGAGGGGTGGAGCGGCCTGCACGACATCCCGATGGGCCGCCGCGACCACCGCGTCACGGTCGGCTTCGCGCTCGACGACAACGACACGCTGGTCGAGGAGTACTCCGGCGTCCGCCTCCGTTTCGAGACCCGGCACATCGGCACCGAGCGCGTCGCCGCCAGCCTCGAGGCGTCGTGGCTGAACAACACCTGGCGGGCGCCGACGCTCGCCGCGCTCGAGGCCGACCCGCGCGTCCCCGAACCCTACCGCCAGCGGATCACGGTGGAGCCGGCGCTGACGGTGGCGCTGACCCGCCACGTCCGCGCGAGCGGCGGCGTCAGCCTGTCGAGCCTCGAGTCGCTGCACCAGCTCCCCCGACTCGCAGATGGCGAGCGCCGTCACCGGCGTCGCTCGTCTACAGCCAGCGGTGGAACCGCGACCGGCGCACCTGGCAGACCGTCGAGGCCGGCTACGAGCTGCGGGCGTCGGTCGACGGGCTCGGCAGCGACCTCGACTACACGCGGCACCTCGGACGGGCGCGCTACCAGTTCGACGAGCCGCCACAACACGGCATCATCGCGGAGGTGTTCGGCGGCGGCATCACCGGCGCAGGCGCCGCTCTTCGAACGCTTCACGCTCGGCGACTCGGCGACGCTGCGCGGCTGGAACAAGTTCGAGCTGGCGCCGATCGGCGGCAACCGCGTCTTCCACCAGTCGCTCGAGTACCGCTTCCACGGCGCGGCGCTCTTCCTCGACGCCGGCTCGGTGTGGGACGACGGCGCGCCCGCACGAGCTCCGCGCCTCCACCGGGTTCGGCTTCCACACCGACCACGTCGTTCGTCACCGTCGCGTTTCCGCTGGACGCACCGGGCGCCGACGCGACGTTCATGATGGGGGTGCGGTTTTGAGCCGCTCGGCCGCGTCGCGCCTGGCGGGCTCGCGCTCGTGGCGCTCGCCTGCGCGGCCGTCGCCGCGGCATCGCGGCTGCGCAGTCCTTGACCGTGCGCGCGGCGGGAGACATGCTCCAGGTGCGCGGCACCGGCCTGCGCCTCATCGAAGGCGTCGTCGCCGAGCACCTCAAGGACGGCCGATCGGTGCGCGTGGATTTCGAGATGACGATCCTGGACAAGGCCCAGGGCGCCGCGATCACCCAGAACCGCCAGTCGTTCACCCTGAGCTTCGACCTGTGGGAGCAGCGCTACGCGGTGACGCGCACCGGCGCCGCGCCCCGATCCATCTCGCACCTCGCCGCCCGCGACGCCGAAGCGTGGTGCCTCGAAAACCTGGCGCTCCCGCTCACCGCCCTCGGCCGCTTCGCCCGCGATCTGCCCGTTCTGGGTCCGCGTCGAGTACCGCGTCCAGGACGAGCCGCCGCCGGCCGCCGAGACCGAGTCGCCGTTCACGCTGCGCACGCTGATCGAGGCGCTCAGCCGCCGGCGTGCGGACGAGGCGCTGGCGCGATCGTTCGAGGCCGGCCCCTTCCGGATCGGCAATTGAGGCGTGCAGTAGCCTGCGCAACCGGCTGGTCGCCGCGTTCCTGGTCGCCACGCTGCTGCCGCTCGGCGCCACGATCTGGATCACGATGTCGCTGCTCGAGCGCAGCCTCGGCTATGCCACGACCGCGGAGCTCGACGGGCTGTCGCGGACGCTCGAGGCGACGATGCGGCAGTTCTACGAGCGCGAGCGGCGATCGTTGAAGCAGGACGCGGCCGCGGCGCGCGTCGCCGCGACCTCGTTCGACATGGCGCGCCGCGGGCAGCCCGCCCGAGGCGGTGCGGGCGTTCTGGGACAGCGGCGAGACCGAACGCTTCGCGCTGTCGGGCCCCGGCGGCGACCGGCTCGATTACATGGCCCGCGCCGGCGCGCGCGTCGACGTCTACAGCCGCGACCTCGGCGGCATCCACATGCAGGAGCTCGCGGCGCAGCTGCGGCAGGCGCGCGAACTGGTCGGGTCGATGGAAGGACGCGACCTGCGGCGCGGCTTCACGCTGACGCTGCTGCTGCTCGTCGCCCTGGTCTGGATGGTGTCGCTCGCCCCGCTCGTCTTCATCGCCCACCGCATCAGCCGGCCGATCCAGGAGCTGACCGCGGGGCTGACGCGGTTTGCCGGCGGCGACTGGGATCAGCGGCTCCCCACGGGGCGCAACGACGAGGTGGGGAGCGCCATCACGGCGTTCAACGACATGGCCGAGCAGCTGCGGCGCCAGCGGGAGCGGCTCGTCTACCTGACGCAGATGTCGAGCTGGGAAACGCTGGCGCGCAAGACCGCGCACGAGCTGAAGAATTCACTGACGCCGATCCGCCTGACCGTCGAAGAAATGCTGGCGCGGCAGCCGCAGAGCGATCGCGCGTTCATGCAGCAGGCGGCGCAGATTGTCATCAGCGAGATCGAGACGCTCGAGCGGCGGGTGCGCGCGTTCTCGGAGTTTGCCAGCGAGCCACCGGTCAACCCCGAGCCGCTCGACATCAACGCCATCGTCACCGAGCGCGTGTCGCTGCTGAAGCCGGCGCACCCCGAGACCGCCTATCGCTGTACGCTGGACGCCCAGGCTCCGCGTGTCCATGCCAGCGCCGACCTCGTGAAGGGCATCCTGACCAACCTGCTCGAAAACGCCGCCGAAGCGGCGGGCCCCGGCGGCATGGTGGACGCGACGACGCGCCAGCATGGCCACGAGGTCGTGGTGGAAGTGCACGACTCGGGTCCCGGCCTGGGCGAGGAAGCGGCGCGCACGCTCTTCGAGCCGACGATCACGTTCAAGAAGCACGGGATGGGCCTCGGGCTGTCGATCGCCAGGAAGAACGCGCTGCGGATGGGCGGCGACCTCGTGCTCGTCGAGGGCGCGCTCGGCGGCGCCGGCTTCCGCGTCACGCTTCCCGCCGTGTCGCCGGACTCGGCGGCCCGTGACATGACCCGCAGACACCGCATCACCATCGTCGACGACGAGCCCAACATCGGCCTGTCGCTGCGCCTGATCCTCGAAGGCGAGGGCTACGGCGTGACGATCTGCGGCTCGGTCGCCGAGTTCCAGGCCCAGCGCAGCCCCGGCCGTGCCGACCTCTACCTGTTCGACGTGCGGCTGCCCGACGGCAACGGCATCGACCTGCTCCGCGCCATCCGGCAGAGCGACGACGCCACGCCGGTGGTGATGATCTCCGGCCACGGCACCATCCGCGACGCCGTCGAGGCCACGCGCAGCGGCGCCTTCGACTTCCTCGAGAAGCCGCTCGCCCGCGACCGGGTGCTGCTCGTGGTCAAGAACGCGCTCGAGCGCTCGGACCTGCAGCGCGAGAACCAGCGCTTCCGCGAGCTGGTGGGCGACGGGCCGAAGATGATCGGCAGGAGCGACGCCTTCCGCCGCGCGCTCAACGAGGCCACGCAGGTGGCGCGCTCCGACGCCGGCGTGCTGCTCACCGGCGAATCGGGCACCGGCAAGGAGCTGCTGGCGGCCCACATCCACCGCGAGAGCCCGTTCGCGGCGCGGCCCTTCATCAAGGTCAATTGCGCCGCCATCCCCACCGAGCTCATCGAGAGCGAGCTGTTCGGCCACGAGCGCGGCGCCTTCACCGGCGCCGCCACGATGCGGCGCGGCAAGTTCGAGCTCGCCGACGGCGGCAGCATCTTCCTCGACGAGGTCGGCGACCTGCACGAGGCGTCGCAGGCCAAGCTCCTGCGCGTGCTCCAGGACGGCGAGGTGCAGCGCCTCGGCAGCGAGCAGTCGATCCGCGTGACGGTGCGCGTGATCTCGGCCACCAACCGCCGGCTCGACGAGCGCATCGCCGAGGGCAAGTTTCGCGAGGATCTGTTCTACCGCCTCAGCGTGGTGCCGATTCGCGTGCCGACGCTGCGCGAACGGGTGCAGGACATCCGCGACCTGGCGGCCTACTTTCTCGGCGAGTTCTGCGCCCGCAACAACTTCCGCCCGAAGACGATCGACGAGGACGTGCTGCCGTTGCTCGAGCGCTACGACTGGCCGGGCAACATCCGCGAGCTGCGGAACGCCATCGAGCGCATGGCGATCCTGAGCCCGGGCGATGCGATCGACCCCGACGCCGTGCCGCTCGAGATCCGCATGCCGCCGTCGCCGCGGCCCTCGGGCCTGCACGAGACGCGCGATTCGGCCGAGCGCGACCGCATCCGCCAGGCGCTCGACCAGACGGACTGGAACGTGTCGAGCGCGGCGCGCCTGCTCGGCATCGAGCGCACCAGCCTCCACAAGCGCATCCGTTCGCTCGGGCTGACGCGCGACAAGTAGTCCGGAGCGGCGGAGCGCCAGCTGATCGGGCAAGCAGCCGGCTCGCGCTTTGCAACAGCGAGGGATCGCATGCGTCGTATTGCTGTCGTTCTCGTCCTGGCCACCGTCTCCGCCACGCTCGCCGCGCAGGGCGACCTGCGCGCACCCGCGACGCTCCCGGTGCTCGGCACCACGCAGCTGGCACGGAGCCTCGAGGCGGCCGCCCGCCACGCCAGCCACGTCTGGCGCGACACGCCGCCGGTCAATGCCGACGGCACCGTGAACGGCTACGTGGAGATCGCGCGCGGCGACCGCCGGAAGTGGGAGTTCGACATGGCCGCCAACCGGCGCGCCGTCGATCGCACGATGCCCGAGGACGTGGGCGGCTATCCGGTCAACTACGGGTTCGTGCCGCAGACCGTCTCGTACGACGGCGACCCCTTCGACGTGCTCGTGCTCGGCCCGCCCATCGAGGGCGGCACGGTTGTCCGCGGCGTCATCGTCGGCGTCATGCGCATGGAGGACGAGAAAGGCCTCGACTCGAAGGTCGTCATCGCGCGCGTGGGGCCGGACGGCCGGCCGCTGCATGCGCTCACCGCGCCCGAGCAGCAGCGGATCGGCGACTACTTCAAGCGCTACAAGCAGCACGAGACCGGGAAGTTCTCGAAGGTGCCCGGGTGGGGCACGGTCGCCGAGGGCCGCTCCTACGTCGCCACCACCCACGCCTTTTTCCAGAAGTGCCGCGCCCACGCGACCCGTAGCTGCACGATTCCCCAGCCGTAGCCAGGGCGGTCTGAAGACCGCCCTCTACATCACATCCGCCCTCTACAACACCATGAGCGCCGTGACGGTGGTGCGGTAGGCCACTTCCTCATACGCGCCGATCACGTCGCGCAGGCCGACCACGCGGGTGGCGAGCAGTTTCGCGTCGTAGCGCCCGGCATGGAGCATCTCGACGAAGCGCGGGATGTCGCGCATCGGGTTGGCGCCACCGGCCTGGCCGCCCGAGTGCGTCACGCCGCCGATCGCGAAGAGGAACGCCGGCAGCGCAATCGTGCCGCGCACCAGCCCGGTGGTGATGACGTGGCCGCCGGCCGACGCCATCTGGTAGGCCTGCTGCATCGGCAGGATGCCGCTCGGGTCCGGACCCTGTTCGAGCTTCGGCCGCACGAACTCGGCGCCCGCCGCCTCCACCACCAGATCCGCGCCGGCACCGCTGCGGCGCCCGCCCGAGTCGCGGCCGCCGCTCCACGCACGGTTCGTCGGGCCGGCCGTCAACGCGCGCACCCGCTCGATCAGCTTGTCGCCTTCGACGTTGGGATCGAGCACGTGGGTGGCGCCCACCTTCATCGCCACGTCGCGCCTGCGCGCGGATCGGATCGATGCCGATGATGATCGACGCGCCGCCGATGCGCGCGCCCTGCACGGCGCTGAGCCCGAGCGGCCCGCAACCGACCACGGCCACCGCCGACCCGGGGGCCAGCGTGGCCAACGTGCCCGAGGTGGTGGCGCCCAGGCCGGCGACGCTGACGCAGCTGCACACCATGCCGAGATCGACGTTGCTCGCCTTCGAGACGACCGGCACGATCCACTCTTCCCACGTCACCATCAGCTCGCTGAGGCCACCGATGTGCGAGTTGGAGTAGACCGGCGTGCCGTCGCGCAGATCCGCGACCGGGATCAGGTCCGACGCGAGGTTGCGCCCGAGCAGCTGGCAGATGTCGGCGCGCCCGCGCAGGCAGTGGTAGCACGAGCCGCACTGCGGCGTGCCCGACACGCACACACGGTCGCCCACCTGCACGCGGCGGACCTCGGGCCCGACCGCCTCCACGACGCCGATGCCGCCGTGGCCCTGAATGAGGGCCATGCTGTCGGTGCCCGTCAGCGTTCCACCGACGGCGGCGGCGGTCGCGGGCGCAGCGGCACCGCCGCTCGGAGGAGCCGCCTGGATACCGAGCACGACGCCCACGTTGGAGTAACAGAGGTTGGTGGCCTCGGTGCGGACGACGACCATGCGGCCGGTCACCGGGCGCAGCTTCACGTCCTGCAGCGTCGTGCGGCCGGGACCGGTGCCTCGCGACACCCAGGCGCGGAACGTGCGGCCGGTGACGACGGCCGGACCGGATGCTTGCGCCGGGCTCGCCTGGGCGGGCGCACCGCCGCCCACCGTCAG
Organism: uncultured Acidobacteriota bacterium; assembly: GCA_963731785.1. Classification (GTDB taxonomy): domain Bacteria; phylum Acidobacteriota; class Vicinamibacteria; order Vicinamibacterales; family UBA2999; genus DASYRM01. The sequence continues at coordinate 73,433 of CAVSWX010000028.1, read as the reverse complement.
CGCGGCGCCGGCTGCCGCCGCGGCCGCGCCCTTCTTCAAGAGACGGCGGCGCGAGAGTCCCGCTGGTCGAACGCTCATGGTCGGCTCCTTCACGCGATCAGACGCCGCAGACGTCTTGAAAGGTCCGCGGCGGAGCTCGCTAGTACATGCGATGGCGGCCCCCAATGCAAGCAGCGACTTCTGCCACTCCGCTACCGCGCCACGCACGATTCCGGTGCAATCGGCGCACGCGCGACAGCGGCCCGTCCCATGCACACACCGGCGCTAGAATGAGCCTCGTGCCCGGCGATTCGCTTCGACCGCCGTCCGGAGTGAAGCTCACTTACGACGACCTCGTGCTCTATCCTGACGACGGGAAGCGGCACGAGCTCATCGACGGAGCGCACTACGTGACGCCGTCGCCGTCCCGGAAACATCAGCGTGTGTCGTTCAACTTGAGCGGGCTGCTGTGGAGCTACCTGCAGCAGCATCCCGTCGGGGAGGCGTATTCGGCACCATTCGACGTGGTGTTCTCGGAGTTCGACGTCGTCGAGCCGGACATACTTTTCGTTCGTAACGATCGGCGATCCGAAGTGCTGACGGAGGCCCACGTGCGGGGCGCTCCGGACCTGGTCGTCGAGATCGGTTCCCCCTCGACCAGGCGGCGCGACGAGACGCTCAAACACCGTCTCTACGAGCGCAGCGCGGTTTCGGAATACTGGGTCGTGGACCCGGAGTTGGACGTGGTCAAGGTGTACCGGTTGATCCACGGCCGTTACCAACGGGTCCACGAATTGGCGCTCGAGCGTGGCGATGTGCTGACCACGCCGCTGCTGCCGGGCCTGCAACTGTCGCTGTCGGCCATCTTCCACGAACCGGCGTAACCTGGCGTAGCTTCAGTTCCCCCGTCCCGCGGGCGGCGCCGGCGGATTGATCACCGCGCCGTCCCAATGCTCCACCAGCTTGCCGTTGCGCACGCGGAACGTGTCGAACGTGAACACCTCGTACCACGTGCCGGGTGCAGCGGTCGGGTCCTGGCGGAAGTTCTTGTGAATGACGCTGACGACGTCGCACTCGGCCATCACGATCTCAATCGGATTGCCGGCCGGCGGTTGGGGGCCATCGGCCTGGCCACGTCCCGGGCCTGGGCCACCCTGGCGCGGCGGTCCACCAAAGCGCGACTTGAAGTAGTCGTAGTCGCCCAGCCCCGCCTCCCTCCCCCCTTTCACGAAAGCCGGGTTGTGCTGCTTATAGGTCGGATCAGCCAGGGCCACACGATCCGGCCCGCTGATGCCGGGGCGGAAGAACTCCATCGCGACTTTCTTATTGGCTTCGAGTTCCGCGGGCGTCGCCTTGCACCCGGCCTGCGGGAACATCACCTGCGCCTGGGCGACAGCCGCGGCGCCAGTCAGGATCGCGCCGGCAGCGAGCCCGGCGGCGCTGTTCACGATACGCATGCGAGCCTCCTCGGGAAGCGAGGCCCGAAGGTAGCACGGCCGGGTGCGCAGCGCGCTCGTCGGCCGCACTTGGCGGTCAGGGCTCGCGCACCAGGCTTGCTGCCAGGCGCTGCAGTTCCTCGTCGAGCGCGGCACGGAACGCCACGCTCGCGCGGCGGGCGCCCCGCGGCATAGCCGAAGACGGGCTGGATCCCGCCGTTGGCGGTGCCGACGTTGGCCCAGCCCACGATCTGGTCGCGCCACAGGAGCGGGAGCGCGTAGTAGCCCAGCTTTCGCTTCGGTACCGGCGTATACGCCTCGAAGCGGTATTCCCAATCCCAGAGCAGCTCGAACCGCGGACGATCCCACACCACCGGATCGAACGGCGCCAGCAGGCGGACGGCCTCGTCTGCCGTGGCCGCCGCGGGGTTCTCGTCGGCCGGCCAGTACCAGCTCACGCCGTCGACCCGCGCGTGCGCGAGGCGGTGACGGGCACGCTGCACGGCGCGATCGAGCTGGGCCGCCCATTGCGGTACGCCGTAGCGCAGCCGCTTTACGAGGCGGTTCAACCCCGATGCCGTGAGCGGCGCGTACTTGGCGACGACGACGTCGACGAGCGCGTCGAGCCGGGCGCGCCGCGTGGCGGCGTCCCGGGCCGCGGCGTCGTGCGCGTGCGCGGCGTACACGCGAATGCCCGCGTCGCGCCGCACCACCCGCAACAGCCCGCGGTAGTGCATCTGGTCGAGCAGATGGGTGGTCGCGCTCGACGACCCGCCCCAGTAATTGGTCACGCTGCCGAGCGCGAAATGCCCGTCCACCTCGCGGGGATGCACTTCGCCGCGCGATCGGACGAAGTCGAGCAGCGCCCGCACCTGACGGCCCCGCGCCGCCGACCACGGCGTCGGACCGCCGCGCGGATGCATCAGCGCCGAGACCGAGCCGCTGACGAAGCCGTAGTTCACGAAGAAGTCCTCGTGCACGTCGAGGCGCGTGTACTGGCGCTCGAGATCGCCGGAGCGATAGCCGGCCACCCGGTGGCGCAGGGTCAGGTCCTGCGCACGTGCCGGCGCGCGAATCGGGTCGGCCTGGACGAAGCCGAGCCGGTCGAGCGCCTGCTGCAGCGTGACTGGGCGAAACAGGCTGCGGGCCACGGCGTGCCGGCGCAGGTCGTCGAGGGTCACCCGAATGAATGTATACTCCGCCCCGCTTTCGCGTCCTTTCGTACCTCGTTCGGGTTAGTTGAGCTGGCTCCCCGGTCGTGAGCCATGGCGCAACCGGGGAGAACTGGAGGGATCGAGATGGCTCGTGCGCTCCGTCCGCTGCTCGGCGCCTGTGCGGCGCTGCTGCTCGTGACCACCCCCGGCGCGGCGCAGATCGGCTCGACCGCGCAAATCACCGGTACCGTCAGGGATACCAGCGGGGCCGTGCTGCCCGGCGCCGACGTCACCGCCCTCCAGACCGACACCGGCTTCCGCCGCGCGGCCGTCACCGATGCCAACGGGTTCTTCGTGCTCTCCAACCTGCCGATCGGTCCCTACCGCCTCGAGGCCATGCTCGCCGGCTTCCGTTCCTACCAGCAGACCGGCATCGTGCTGCAGGTCAACGCCAACCCCGAGATCAACATCACGCTCTCGCTCGGCGAGGTCACCGAGACGGTGGCCGTGCAGGCGGCGACGCCGCTCGTCGAAACCCGCAGCCCCGGGATCGGCCAGGTGATCGAGAACGAGCGCATCGAGGCGCTGCCGCTCAACGGCCGCAACCCGGTGGATCTCATCACGCTCGCCGGCGCCGCCGTGCCGCAGCCGGCCCTCGACGCGACCAGCCGCAGCATGCAGGGCGGCCGCGCGATTGCCGTGGCCGGAGGCCAGAGCTTCGGCGTCGCCTACATGCTCGACGGCGCCACGCACAACAATCCGTACGACAACCTGAACCTGCCGCTCCCCTTCCCCGACGCGCTGCAGGAGTTCAAGCTCGAGACGAGCTCCACCACCGCGAACAACGGCGTCCACTCGAGCGCGTCGGTGAACGCGGTCACCAAGTCGGGCACCAACACGCTGCCACGGCGACCTCTTCGAGTTCGTCCGCAACCACCGCTTCAACGCCACCAATCGCTTCAACGCCGTGAACCCGGCCACCGGCGAGCGCCAGGGCGACGGCCTGAGCCGCCACCAGTTCGGCGGCACGCTCGGCGGCCCGCTGCGGACCGACCGGCTGTTCTTCTTCGGCGGCGTTTCAGGGGACACGGCTCCGCGAGACGCCGGCCGACCTGTTCGCCTTCGTGCCGACCGCCGCCATGCTGGCCGGCGACTTCACGCAGTACGCGTCGGCCGCCTGCAACACCGCCGGGAACGTCACGCTCCGCGGGCCCTTCGTCAACAACCGCGTCGAGCCGTCGCGCCTGAGCCCCGCGGCGCTGAAGATCGCCGAACAGCTGCCCACGACCAACGACCCCTGTGGCCGTTTCAACTACAGCCAGAGCCGCCCGCAGGATGAAGCGCAATACATCGGCAAGGTCGATCTGCAGCTCACGCCCAACCACTCGATGTTCGGGCGCGTGATTGAAACGCGGGTGAAGTGGACGCCACCGCTGGAGCTGCGCCCCGAGAACCTCCTGGTGTCGAGCCAGGGCGGGCGCGACAACAAGGCGCACGCCATCACCGTCGGCGACACGCTGGTGATCGACAACAACACCGTCAATGCCGTCCGCGTCGCCTACAACAAGACCGACATCCACCGGATCCACGAGCCGATCGGCTTCTCGGCGCCCGACGTGGGCGTGAACACCTACAGCTATCTCGAGGACTACCTGCTGGTGAGCGTCACCGGCGGCGGCTTCCAGCTCGGGGGCGGCACCGAGAGCGAGGCGCGGTTCACCACGCCCGCCTGGCAGGTCAACGACGACCTGACCATGATTCGCGGCTCGCATCAGTTCGGCTTCGGCGCCAACATCGCGCGCTGGACGTCGCTGTCGCAGGCCAACGTGCGTTCCCCGGGCCAGTTCACCTTCAACGGCACCATCACCGGCCTGCCGCTGGCCGACTTCCTCACCGGGAGCCTGGCGCAGCTCATTCAGGCCACGCCGAACTCGCTCGACATGCGGCAGCTGGTATCTCGGGCTCTATGCGCAGGACACCTGGAAGCTGTCGCCGAGGGCGACGTTGAATTACGGCGTGCGCTGGGAGCCGGGCCTGGCGCAGCAGATCCAGAACGGCGCGATCTACAACTTCAGCGTCGATCGGTTCCAGGCCGGCATCCGTACCACGCAGTACGCCAACGCGCCGCCCGGCTTCCTGTACCCGGGCGACGCCGGACTTCACCAACGACCAGGCCGGCATGGAGAACCACTGGTGGCAGTTCTCCCCGCGCGTCGGCTTCGCGTGGGATCCCACTGGCGACGGGCGCATGTCGGTGCGGACCGGCTATTCCCTGTCGTACGACTTCGTGAACGCGCAGTTCCACCTCAACACGTCGGTGGCGCCGCCGTTCAACGCCGAGGCGCGCGTCGACAACCCGGCCGGCGGCTTCGACAACCCGTGGCTGGGCACCGGCAACGAGACGTTCTTCCCGTTCACGACCGGGCCGAACTCGGTGTTCCCGCTCACCGGCCCCTACATCTCGATTCCGTCGGACATCCGTGTCCCGCGCCAGCAGGCGTGGAACGTGAGCCTGCAGCGCCAGATCGGCGACAACCTGGCCGCGTCAGCGACCTATCTCGGCAGCTACTCGGACCGGCTGTGGAACGTGCGCTCGCTCAATCCCGGGGTCTACATCCCGGGCGCGTGCACGCTGCAGACGCCGACGGGACCGCAGAACTTCAACCCCTGCTCGACGAACGCGACGCTCAACTTCCGCCGCGTGCTGACGATGCAGAACTACGAGACCGGCAAGTACCTGGGCGTCGTGGACGAGCACACCGCGCTCGGCTACCAGCAGTACAACGGGTTGCTGCTGAGCGTGCAGCGGCGCAGCGTGAACGGCATCACCGCGAGCGCCAACTACACGCTGTCGAAGTGCATGGGCCTGCCGACCCAGGGCGGCACGACGCCGAACGTCGGCACCGGCTACGTCGATCCCACCGAATCCCGACTACGACTACGGCCCGTGCGACACCGACCGGCGGCATCTGTTCAACATGACGATGGGCGTGCAGACGCCGGACTTCGAGAACGCGTGGCTGCGCGCGATCGCGTCGGACTGGACCGTGTCGGGCATCGCGCGCTTCTTCTCGGGCCGCCGCCTCAACGTGACCCTCACGAGCGACCCGGCGCGCACCGGCATCGCCAACCAGCGCCCCAACCTGGTGCTCGACAACCCCTACGGCGACAAGTCGTACACCAACTACCTGAATCGCGCCGCGTTCGCCGAGCCGGCGCTGGGCACGCTCGGCAACCTGCAGCGCAACGGCATCGTCGGCCCGGGCACCAAGGTGGTGGACCTGGCGCTCGTCCGCCTGTTCCGGTTCGGCAGCCACCGGATCGAGGCGCGCGCCGAGGCGTTCAACGCGTTCAACTGGTTCAACCCGTCCACCAACCCGGCGACGATCAACAACTCGCCGATCGTGAACTTGAACAACGTCCAGTTCGGGAGGATTACCGCGGCCGACGACCCGCGGATCATGCAGTTCGCGATCAAGTATTCGTTCTGAGCGCTGCGAGGGCTTAGGGCTTAGGGCTTAGGGCTTGGCTCACGAGCCCTGCTGGTCGCGCCACACGCGCAGCACGGTGGAGTGGCTCACGCCAACGTGCTTGGCGAGGGCGCGCGCGGTCCAGCGCTCGTGGCCCGCGGGCGGGTTGGCCATCGCGCGCCTGGATGGCCGCGACGGCGTCGGCGTTGCGACCCTTCGGCCGGCCGCGGCCCGGCCGATCGTGCTGCAGCGTCGCCGGGCCGCCATCGACGAAGCGCTGGCGCCAGATGGCGACGGTGCGCCGGCTGACCCCAAGCTTGGCCGCCACCGCCGCCTGTGACAGCCCCCCGCCAGCAGCAGGATGATGCGGCTGCGGCGTTTGAACCGGGCCTGGGGTGACGTTTTCACCCATCCTTCGAGCAACGCAATCGTCTCGGTATCCACTCACAGCCCCCCGTGTTCGCCCCGCAACCGACACCCCACCGGCTAAAGATGGCGAGAAATACCGGTGCCAGGGGCCACGCTCGCAGAAACGTGCTGCAAATTTCGCACCTGGCCGGGGGGCGGAACGCTAATCGGCGGGGGGAGCATCAGCGGACGTGCGGGACATTTCGCGGCGCAGCCACGCGCGCGACATCTGCCATTCGCGCTTGACGGTGCGCTCCGACACGCCGATCACGGCGGCCGTTTCTTCGACGGACAGGCCGCCGAAGAAGCGCAGCTCGACGATCTGCCCCTGGCGGGCGTCGAGCGCGGCGAGCCGCGACGAGCGCGTCGTCGAGCACGACGAGATCGACGTCCTCGGCCGCCGGCTGCGGCAGGTCGTCGAGATCGTCCACGGTAACGAGCGTCGCGCCGCGCCCGCGCTTCTGCGCGTTGCGGCCGCGGGCGTGATCGACCAGGACGCGCCGCATCGCGCTCGGCGGCCACGCCGAGGAAGTGGGCGCGATTCGCGAAGCGGCCGTGATCGCCGGCGAGCCGCAGATACGCTTCGTGCACGAGCGCGGTGGGCTGCAGCGTGTGGTTGGCGCGCTCGGCGCGCATGGCGGCTTCGGCCAGCCGGCGCAGTTCGTGGTAGAGGACGTCGAACAGCGTGGCGCGCGCGGCGGCGTCGCCCGCCGACGCCCGCTCGAGGAGCCGCGTCACCTCGCCGGCGTCGGCCACCTGGAGCTCCGTGACTCAGCAGCTACCCGAGCTTCAGCGTCACCCGCGACAGCTCGCTCGGGCGTCGCGCACGCCGCCGGCGCCGCGCGCCAGCGTCTGGCCGGTGCCTGCAGGCTCTCGCGCCAGGCCGCGCACGCGCCCGGCGCCTCGGCCGAGGCCAGCACGTCGCCGAGCGTTTCGGCCACGCGCGCCGCGTCGCACGTCGCCCGCACGTTGTGCGGTGTCCTGCGACGTGAAGCCGCGATGCGCGTCGAGCGCCTTCCGGTACAGATCGAGCGCCTCGGTCACGCTGCCGCTCTCGCGCAGCGGCGTCGCCCAGGTTCTCGCGGCTGATCGCCACGGTGCGCGCGGCGTTCGACGTCGGTGGGATCGGCACCCGCCAGCCGCTCGAACACCGCCAGCGCCTGGCGGTATTCGGCCACGGCCGCGGCGCGGTGCCCGACTGCGCCAGCTGCACGTTGCCGAGCTTCTCGTGCGCGATGCCGAGGTCGCGCTGAATGTCACGGTGCGTCGGCTCGCGCGCCGCCAGCGCCTCGCGGATCTCGAACGACTCCTGATACGCCGTCGCGGCGTCGGTCCACTGCTTCGCGTCTTCGTGCATCGTGCCGATGCGCTCGAGCGTCAATGCCGAGATAGCGGCGGACGCGGAGGTCGTTCGGCGTGCCGCGATCGAGGCTGCGGAACGTCGCGAGCGCCTGCGCGTAGGCGAGGTTGGCGCTGCCGGCGCGCCCGAGATTCTCGAAGTTGGGATTGCCCAGCAGGTCGCCGAGCTTGATCGGCGCCACGCCCACCGCCACGCGATCCTCGAGCGTGGCGTCGTCGCGGGCGGCCGACCTGTGCATACAGGGTCTCGCCGACGTCCTGCGGCATCGGCGAGCGCCTTGGCCTTGTCGCCGGTCAACGGCCAGCACGTCGCCGCGCTGCCGGTAGGCCAGCGCCAGCGTGCGCACGCGCCTCGACGTCGCCGGCGCCGCCGGCCCGCACCGCCTCGGCCAGCGCAATCGCGCGCTCGATAGCTGGCCAATCGCGCCGGTCGGATCGCCGACGTTGGCGCGGGTCGGATTCCCCTGCGCGTCGCCGACCCGGATGAAGGCGCGGGCCAGCTCGCGCTGCAGCCCGGCGTCGCCGCCGGCCTCGCGCGCCAGGCTCTCCAGATACTGCACGGCGCGCTGGACGATCAGCTGCCGCGCCGGCGTCGTGCCCGGCACGTTGTCGATGGCGTCGTGGACGTCGAAGATGAACGAGCCGGCCAGCGCGCGCACGTCGTCGAAGCGCCGCTCGGCGCGGCGCCGCGCGTCGGCGGCGATCGACGCCTGCCACAGCACGCCCACGATGCCGCCGACGACGAGCACGCGCCGATCAGCCGCCGCCACGGCGATCGCCGCGCGGTGCCGGCGCACGAACAGCCGCGCGGCGTAGCCGACGGTGCGGCCGCGGGCCTGCACCGGATGGTGCGCGCGGTGCCGGGCGACGTCCTCGGCCAGCTGCTCGACGCTCGAATAGCGCGACGACGGCAGTGCGTCCGAGCGCGCGCAGCACGATGGCGTCGAGATCGCCCGTGCAGCCGCCTGGCCAGCTTGAGCGGGTGGTGCCCGCGGCGGGCGGCGCGGGTGCTCGACTCGGGGCTGCTGACGGCGCGCTCGCTCGGGCGGAATCAGCGTGAACTCGAGCAGCTGCTTCTCGATGGCGGCCGGCGTCGTGCCGGTCAGCGTGTACGGCCGCGCGCCGGTGAGCAGCACGTACAGCAGCACGCCCAGCGAATACACGTCGGTCGCCGTGGTGCTCGGCCGCCCGCTCACCTGCTCGGGGCTGGCGTAGTCGGGCGTCATCATCCACGTCGCCGCCGACGGCCGCCGGATCCTCGGCTGGCGCGCCGTCGCGCGACAGGATCTTGGCGACGCCGAAGTCGAGCAGCTTCGGCACGCCGTCCTGCGTCACGAGGATGTTGTCGGGCTTGATGTCGCGATGGACGACGAGGTTCTCGTGCGCGTACTGCACGCCGGCGCACACCTTGCGGAACAGATCGAGCCGCTCGTCGATCGACAGGCGCGTGCTCGTCGCAGTAGCGATCGATCGGCACGCCGTCCACGAGCTCCATCACGAAGTACGGCTGCCCGTCGGCGGTCGTGCCGCCGTCCATCAGCCGCGCGATGTTGGGATGGTCGAGCGCGGCCAGCGTCTCGCGTTCGAGCTGGAAGCGCTGCGATGATCTGCGGCGAATCGGGGCCGGGCCGCACCACCTTGAGCGCGGCGTGCGCGCCGGAACGCGGCGTCGGCGCGCTCGGCGCGATAGACCACGCCCATGCCGCCGCTGCCGATGACGTCGAGGATGCGCCAGGCGCCGACCGACGTGCCGATCAGCCGCGCCGCCGATGCGGCTTCGGCGGGCAGGTCCGCCACCTGGCCGGCGGGCGTTTCGAGAAAGCCGGTGGACCCGTTGTGCCAGATGAGCAGCGACCGCACCTCGTCGCGCAGCGCCGGGTTGCCGGCGCAGGCCGTGTCCACGAACGCGGCCCGATCGGCCTCGGGCACGATCGAGCGCCGCCTCGAAGACGCGCTTGGCGTCGGCCCACGAGGCCGGCGCCGCTCATCGGTAGACGCGCTCCTTGAACGCCTTCGACGAAGCGGCTCGAGCACCGGCGAGATGTCGCCCTTGGCGAGCGGCACCTCGATGAGCGTGAACCGCGGCTCGTGCCACGCCTCACGCAGCGCCGCGCGGAGCTCGCCCAGCGTGGCGGCAACGACGCCCCGCCCGCCCCACAACTCCGCCAGCCGCGCGAACGGCCACGGCACCGTCTCGTTGTAGCGTGGCGTGCGGGTAGAACGCCTGCAGCATCTCCCAGCGCGTGTTGTTGAGGAGCACGACGATCGGGTTGCAGCCGAGCGGCGCGCGTGCGAGATCTCGGAGCCGGTCATCTGGAACGCGCCGTCGCCGACGAGCACCAGCGGCCGGCGGCCGCTCGACACCTGCAGGCCGAGCGCGGCGGGAATCGCAAAGCCCATCGTCGCGTAGTATGCCGGAGCCACGCAGTCGTTCGACTGGATTTCGACCGCCGCAAACAGGCAGTCGCCGGTGTCCGACACGAGCGGCACCTCCGGATGTGCTTCAACGAATTCGTTGGCCGCCTCGATGAGCCGCAGCACCGTCATCGGCGCGCTGTCGGGCGACCGCGGCTCGGCGCCCGACGACACGGGCACGGGCACCGCGGCCGCGATGCGCCGGCGCCGATGCCAGCGCGGGCGAGTCGAGCAGGCCGGCGACGACGCGCTCGAGCGGCGTGTCGTGGTAGCGGTGATGGCCGACGAACACCTCGCGGGCCACGCAGACGATCAGATTGCTCTCGGTGAGGCGCTGCGCCGAAATGCCGAGGCTGGTGTCGCTGATCAGCTCGCCGAGCAGCACCACGCAGTCGGAGTTCTCGACAATGTCGCGCAGCGGCGGCGGCGACACCACGCCCAGATAGGTGCCGGCGAACTGCAGGTGCCGGGTCGGGAAGACGCCGCGGCCGAGAAACGACGACGCCACCGGAACGCCGAGCCGCTCGGCGAGCTGCACCACCTGATCGCGGAGCTGGAAGCGGTGCACCTCGACGCCGACGATCAGCATCGGCCGCGCCGCGGCGAGCAGCCGCTCGGTGATCTCGGCGACCGCTTCGGCCACCGCGCCGGCGTCGGTGGCCAGTTCGAGCGCCGCGTCCGGCGGCGGATCGTCGATCGCGGCCCCGACCATGTCGCGGGGGATTTCCAGGTAGACCGGCCGCTTCATCTTCACGGCCACGTCGAGGGCGCGCGCGATGTGCGCCGCCGCGGTGCGCGGATCGTCGAGGATGGCGCTGTACTCGGTGACTTCGGCGTAGACGCGCAGCTGCGACTCGAACGACTTCACCTCGTGGTGCACCGGCAGGCCCGCGCGCTTCTCGATGCGGCCGGGCCCGCCCGAGAGCACCACCAGCGGCGACTCCTCCGCGTAGGCGCAGGCCACGGAGTTGACCATGTTGAGCCCGCCGGCGCCGTAGGTGACGCAGCACACGCCGAGCCCGCCGGTGATGCGCGCGCAGCCGTCGGCGGCAAACCCGACCGCCGGCTCGTGGCTCAGGCGGACGAGGCCGAAGCGCCCGTCGCGTTCGAGCGCCTCGTAGAGATTGAGGACGAAGTCGCCGGGAATGCCGAAGATGTGGCGGACGCCGCGCTGCCAGAGCTGATCGAAGAGGAACGAGCTGAGCGTCGTGGCCATCAGGTTTCTGGGGACTGCTCCGTCCGCGCGCGGTCGGCCCGTTCGAGCACGAGCTCAGGGCCGCGCGAGCAGCGCGCCCACGATGGCGACGAGCGTCGTCACCTGGATGCCCACCAGCCAGGAAAACTGGCGCGACATCTTGTCTTCGAGCCCTTCGATCCGCCGATCAGACTTGTCGGCCCTGCGGTCGAGCTTGTCTTCGAGCGCGTCGATCCGGCGGTCGAACTTTTCTTCAAGTCCCCCGATGACGACGATCGACGGCGTCGAACCGCGCGTCGCACCGCCGCTCCAGCTGTCGAATCGAATCGCGGATGTCGATCAGGGTCTGGGTGTGTTCGCTCACCTGGCCCTCCAGGTAGGCCACTCGTTCCTCGAGCGTCGGCATGGCAACCTCCCTGAGCATAGCGCCGCGTGACGGCGCGCTCAACGGGCAGATGTGCACCGGCGGTTCCACTGCCGCAACCGCTGCAAACAAAGCGGCCGAGCCGCGGACCGGCAGCAGATTCCGCGACCTGTCCCGCGGCACGCGGGTGCGGCAAAACCGGAAATCGGCACGCCGATATAATCCGAGCCATGGCGCAGTGGCTCGTCAAAGAGGAGCCCGATCACTACGGGTACGGCCAGCTGGAGCGCGACGGCAAGACCGTGTGGGCGGGCGTGAAGAACCCGCTGGCGCAGAAGCACCTGCGCGCCATGCGCAAGGGCGACCGCGTCTTCTACTACCACACGGGCAAGGAGAAGGCGGTCGTGGCGATCGCCAGGGCGGCGAGCGACGCCTACCCCGACCCGGCCGACAAGACCGGCAAGGCGTACGTCGTGGACATCGTCCCCGGTGGCGGCGCTGCGCGCGCCCCGTGACGCTGGCCGAGATCAAGGCGGTGCCGGCGTTCGCGTCGTTTCCGCTCACCCGCATGCCGCGGCTCTCGGTCATGCCGGTCACCGATGCCGAGTGGCACCGCATCGAGAAGATGAGCCGTTGACGCGCTCGACGCGCCTGCTGGCGCTGCTCGTCGTCGTCCTGGCACCGGTCGTCGTCGTCCTGCCCGTCGCCACGCCGGCGCAGACTGCGGCAGCCACGGCCAGCTCGCGACCTTCCCGCCGTCCTCGTGTCGCGGCAGGCCGCGGCCGCGCTCGACCTCTCGGTCGGCTCGATCGTGCAGGTGGCGCCGCCCGACGGATCGCGGGCGCGCGACTTCCGCGTGGCCGGCATCTACGAGCCCACGCCCGACCCGTCGCGGCTCGGCAACGCGATCCACGCGGTGCGGCTGCACCTCCCGGACTGCTCGCGCTGACCAACCCACGCCGACGCGGTTCGAAGGGCGCCGAGTCGGTGGACGCCATCAACATCCGGCTGACGCCGGGCACCGACGCGCTGGCCTTCTGCGCGCGACGTCAACGCGCGGCTGCCCGGCGTGTCGGCCCGGCCGGCGACCGACGCCGGGCGCGGCGGCCGGGCCGTTCCGCGTGCTCGAGCGCTTTCACCTCGCCATCGCCATCGTCACGATCATCGCGTCCACCGTCTTCCTGGTGGCGCTCACGGTGATGCTGGTGGACGAACGCCGCGAGACCGTCGGCGTGCTGCGGCTGATCGGCCTGCCCACGAGCCGCGTGCTGGTGCAGGTGCTGCTCGAGGGCCTGCTGGTCGCGGGTACCGGGTCGGCGTTCGGGCTGGTGCTGGCCCTGGCGTCCGAAGGCGCCATCAACCGGTTCTTCCAGTGGCGCTACGACACCGCGCTGCTCTTCGTGCAGGTGACGCCGTCGGTGGCGGCCACCTGCGTGATGATCGCCATCCCGCTCGGCGTCTCGGCCACGGTGGTCGCCTCGTGGCTGCTCCTGCGGCGCAACGCGCTTCGCCTGGCCCGCCGATGATCGCGCTGCGCTTTGCCTGGCGAAGCCTGGTGCGGCAGCCGGCCCGCGCCGCGCTCGGCATCCTCGGCGTGGCCGCCGTGGGCGCGCTGCTCTTCGACATGCTGATGCTCTCGGACGGGCTGATCGTCTCGATGCGCGATCTGCTCGACCGCACCGGCTTCGACGTGCGCATCACGGCCTCGGGCGATCTGCGCCGCGATGGCGACCGCATCCGCGAGGCGTCGAGCGTCGTCGCGTCGATCGGTCGCGTGCCGGAGGTGGAGACCGTGCTCGGCCTCCGCTTCGTCGATGCCGAGGCCGACCTGCCGGGGGGCGCCGCGGCCGCACCCGAGGGAACCGGCGATCCCGACGCCGGTGGCCCGCGCCTGCCACCATCGACGTGGTGTTTCAGGGTGTGCTGGGCAGACCGCGCCGTGGACGCTGCTCGAAGGCCGCGACCCGGGCCCCGCGGGCGAAGTGGTCGTCAGCCGATCGTTTGCCGACGCGATGCACGTCGGCGTCGGCGCGGCGGATTGCCGTGCGCGCCCGCTGCCTCTCGCGCGACGATGTGCTGCCGCCCGCGCGCTTGCGCGTCAGCGGGATCGCCGAATTCCCCTTCGAGCTCGTCGGCGACAACACCGTGTCCGGGCCGCATGCAGGTCGTCGACGCGGCGTGCGGCGGCGCGCGCGCGGACGAGGCCGACCTGATCCTGGCGAAGGGCGCCGGCGAAACCGACCTCACCGCGGCCGCCATCCGCGCCGGGCATCGGGCCCTGAGCGTCGCCACCAACGAGCAGGTGCTCGGCCGGCTGCAGCGCAACGGCTTCACCTACTTCCGCCAGATCTCGGCCGTGCTCTCGACCGTGACGCTGGCGTTCGCGCTGCTGCTCATCACCGTGCTGCTCACCGTGTCGGTGAACCAGCGGCTCGGCGAGATCGCGGCGCTGCGGGCGCTCGGATTCTCGCGCGGCCGCGTGGTCGCCGACGTCCTGTGCGAGTCGATGCTCATCGTCGGGCTCGGCGGCCTCCTGTCGCTGCCGCTCGGCGCGGCTGCTCGCCCAGGGCCTCGACGGCATCCTGAAGATCGATGCCCGGGATTCCGTGCGCAGATGTCCTTTTTCGTGCTCGCCCCGGCGACGCTCGTCAGCCACGCCGCGCTGCTGACGGCTCACGGCGCGTCGCCGCCGCCCTCTACCCGATGCAGATCGTGGCGCGGCTGCCGATCGCGGCGACGCTGCGCAACGAGGTGCTGTCGTGATTCTCTCGGCGGCGCACGTGAGCCGCGTCTTCGCGATGCCGGCCGGCCCGGTCACGGCCGTGCGCGACATCTCGCTGAACATCGCCGCGGGCGATCACGTCGCCGTCCGCGGGCCGTCGGGCTGCGGCAAGTCCACGCTGCTCCACATGCTCGGCTGCGTGGACACGCCGAGCAGCGGCACGCTGCTCTTCGAGGGGCACGACGTGGCGGCGCTCTCGGACCGCGAGCGCAGCCGGCTGCGGCTGCAGTCGATCGGCTTCGTCTTTCAGCGCTTCTTCCTGCTGCCGATGCTGAGCGCGGCCGAGAACGTCGAGCTGCCGATGTCGGAGGCCGGCGTGGCGGCCGCCGACCGGCGCCGCCGCACCCGCGAGCTGCTCGACTACGTCGGACTCTCGGCGCGCGCGGACCACCGGCCGTCGCAGCTCTCCGGCGGCGAGATGCAGCGCGTGGCGATTGCGCGGGCGCTCGCCAACCGGCCGCGCCTGCTGCTGGCCGACGAGCCCACCGGCGAGCTGGATCAGGCCACCGGCGAGCACGTCGCGGCGCTTGCTCGATCGCGTGAACGCCGACGGCACCGCGATGGTGATCGTCACCCACGACCACGCGCTGGCCGACCGCGCGCGCCGCGTGCTGACCATGCGCGACGGTCGGGTGGAAAGCGAGTCCACGCGGTGATCAGCCGCCTGGCCGCTGCGCTCGCTCACCGCGCACCCGGTGCGCAGCGCGGTGCTGTCGATCGGCTTCGGGGCCGGGGTCGCCGTCATGGCGATCCTGCTCGGAGTCGCACAGATCGTGCTGCAGCAGGCGCAGTCGCCCGATCTGGTCGGCGGCGGGGACGTCGTCATCCGGATCGCGCGGCAGATCCCGGCGTCGCTGGTTCTGTCGGGCACGCTGCAGGCCGACGCCCTGCGCACCCGGATCGTCACCGCGGCACCGACCCAGACCGCAGACCTCTATCTGTCGCATGGCGGCAAACGGATCCGCGTGGCCGCACGTGGCGGCGTCCCGAGCCTGGAGCGCGCGCTCGGGGATCGCGAGACGAGCGGCGTCGACGCCTGGCGCGACACCGAAGCCGACCGCGCCTGGGCACGCAGCGATCCGGCGGGGGCGTTACGCGAGATCGACCGGTTCCATCCCATTCCCGACGCGCCGGCGTGGGCGGACTCGTGGGCCGAGTGGCTCTACTTCAACGGCCGCAGCGCCGACGCGCGCTTCTATCTCACGTTTCTGGTCGGCCCGCGGACGCCCGACGGCCGGCGCGCCGCGGGCGTGCGGCTGCAGTTGCAGCGCGGAGAGCGGACCGAGAACTACGACACCAGCGCGCGCCTGACCGATGCCGAGGTGGCCACCGCACCGGACCTCACCATCGGCGCCAGCCGCGTGCGCCTCGACGGCCGGCGCTACCGGATTCATCTCGATCTGACCGGCGCTGCCGGTGCGCGCGTCACCGGCGACATCACCCTCGAGGGCGCGCCGGGCCGGCTGGTACCGCCGATCGAGATGATGGGCGCCAGGGGCTGGCGCACGGGCTACGTCGTGCCCGTGATGTCGGGCACGCTCGCCGGCGCGATCACGCGTGACGCCAGGCGGCACCGGCCCGCCGCAGACCATCGCGCTCGACGGCACCGGGTATCACGATCACAACTGGGGGTTCTGGAAAGGCGTGTCGTGGCAGTGGGGCCAGGCGCAGCACGATGGCGTGTCGGTGGTGTACGGGCGCGTGTTTCCGCCCGCCGATGCCGCCGACCGCGACCGGCTGCCCGGCTTCGTCGGCGTGCTCGGCCCCGACGGGCCGCTCGGCTTTGCCACCAACGTGCGCATCGACGAAACCAATGCTGCCGACGGGCGGCCGACGCGCATCACCGTGCGCGCGCTCGGCACCGGCGTGGACCTGACGCTGCGGTTCGACGTGGCGTCGGCCGTCACCACGAAGATGACGCAGGGGCCGCTCGCCAACGACGTGAACTTCCTGCAGCTGCAGGGCCGCTACACGGTGAGCGGCCGCGCCGCCGGGCAGACGCTCGACTTCACGGCCCCCGGCGCGGCCGAAACGTTTCGCGGAGCGCCGTGACCGCCGCACTTCCACTGAGGCGGGTCTAAAGACCCGCGGCCACATCAAAGACCCGCGGCCACGCTACGAGGCCCAGTGCGTGGCGGGCGGCAATCTGGGCGCGGCGGCGGCGGAGCGACAGCTCGTTCAGCGTGTCCTCGAGCGGCAGGCCCACCTGGCTCGCGTTCCATCCCTTGGCCAGCTGCTGGGCCACCCGGCGGCGGCGGTCGATCTCCACCCGGAAGCAGTCGAAGCACAGGGTGCGGGGGCGTTCGATGCCGCCGGCCTCGGCGCCCTCGGGACGGAAACCGTAGCGCGCTTCCTTGGCGCGGCAGCCGGCACACAGCGTGTTCCATTCCGGCGTCCGCTCGACGCCGCGGGCCTGGCCCGCAGGGCCCGGGCCGGCGCCACGAAACCGCGAAGAGCGAGCTGTTCCTCGGTGTCTGCCTGCTGAAACGCCTGAGCCTGGGCCATGACCTGTCCTCCGTCTGGTTGCCGGCCACGCTGTGGGCCGGATGCCGTTACCCGCTGTGGACCGGGTCTACCGGGATGCTCTCCCTGAGATGCCGGCGGCGGCCGTTGGTACCGCCGTGAGGACAGTCTACGGAGGGGGTGTGACAGACTAGGTCACTCGTGGCGAGCAAGGATTCGGAGGTCGACGCGCTCTTCAAGCTGGCGCTTCCCGAGTTCACGGCGGCGCGGAACGCGCTCGCATCCCAGCTGCAGAAATCCGGCGACAAGAGTGCCGCGGCCGAGGTGAAGGCGCTCGCCAAGCCCCCGGTATCGGCCTGGGTGGTCAATCAGCTCTACTGGCGTAACCGCACCGCCTTCGATCGGCTGCTCACGGCGGGCGCCCGCATGCGCCAGGCCCAGGCCTCGCAGCTGGCCGGCCAGGCCACCAACCTCCGCGAACTGCTCACCGCGCACCGCGAGGCGCTCGACGGAGCTGTCGCGCCAGGCCGCCGCCATCCTGTCCGAGTCGGGTCACCAGGCCAGCCCCGACGTCATGCGCCGCGTCACCATGACGCTCGAGGGGCTCGCGGCGCAGGGCCTGCTGGCCGGCGCGCCCGCGCCGGGACGGCTCACCGCCGACGTCGATCCCCCCGGCTTCGAGACCATCGCGGCCCTGGCCCCGCGCAGGGCCGGCGACAAGCCCGCGCACGGCGGCCGGCGACGCGCGCGTGCTCGCGTTCCGCGCCGACCGTCGCGCCCGCCGCCAACGGGAAGGCTGCGAAGTCGGAACGACGAAGGCCGCCGACGCGAAGGCCCGCGACGCCGAGCGCCGCAAGGCCGCACAGGCCGCGCTCAAGGCGGCAGAGCGCGCGCTGGCGGAGGCCAGGCGCGACGCCGCGACGGCGGAAGCCGCGCTGAAGAAAGCCGCGGCGCGTCTCAAGGACGTCGAGCGGGAGAAGAAGGACCTCGAGGCGCGGCTCGAGAAGGCTGACGGCGGCGTCCGAGACGGCGCGGCAGGCGGCGCGCAAGGCCGCGGCGGAGGCGGCCGACGCGGCGCAGGTCGTCGAAGACGCCGAGCGCGCCGTCGAGAACGGCGCGCGAGCAATTGGAAGCTGAAGCCGTAGCCCGGCCTTCTTCAGTCTTCGCCGCCGGTGCCCATCTCGCCGTTCCAGCGCGCCAGGCCGGGCACGTCGATGCCGAACTGATCGAGCAGCCGCGCCACGGTGTGGTTCACCACGTCGTCGAGCGACTGCGGCCGGGTGTAGAAGGCCGGCATCGGCGGCATCACCACGGCGCCCATGCGCGACAGCTTCAGCATGTTCTCGAGGTGGATGTCGCTCAGCGGCGCCTCGCGCACCGCGAGCACCAGCTTCCGCCGCTCCTTCAGGATCACGTCGGCCGCGCGGTGAATCAGGTTCTCGCCGACGCCGTGCGCGATCGCGGCGAGCGTCTTGGCGCTGCACGGCGCCACGATCATGCCGTCGGTCCGGAACGAGCCGCTCGAGATCGCCGCGCCCATGTCGCCCGGCGCATAGGCCTTCGTGGCCAGCGCCTCGACCTGCTCCTTCGAATAGCTGGTCTCGTGCAGCAGCGTGCGCACGCCCCAGCGGCTGATGACGAGGTGCGTCTCCACGCCGGCGTCGCGCAGACATTCGAGAAGGCGGACGCCGTAGATCGAACCGGTGGCTCCGCTGAGGGCAACGATCAGGCGCATCGGGGCAAGGGGCTCTGACGTAACAGGCTATCATCGACGGCGTGCTGAAACGTCAGCGGACCGGCTCGGTCCTCTGCTCCTCGTGCGGGGTGCTCGTCGGCGTCGACGACGCCACCTGTTACAACTGCGGCCGTCGCAATCCCGGCCTGTGGGGCTGGGCGCCGGCCCTGCGCGCGCTGGGGCGAGACCTCGGGTTCACCGCGGTTCATCGTCGGCGCCTGCGGCGCCATCTACGTGCTGTCGCTGGCGCTCTCGGGCGGCTCGTTCGGCGGCCTGTTAGCGCCCGGAACGCGCGTGCTCGACTACCTTGGCACAAGCGGCGCGTATCCCGTGTGGGGATATAGCCGCTGGTCCACGCTGCTCAGCGCCGGCTAGCTGCACGGCAACATCCTCCACATCGTCTTCAACATGATGTGGGTGCGGCAGCTCATGCCTGGCACCGCCGATCTTTATGGCCCGGGACGCACCGTCATCATCTACACGGTCTGCGTCGGTCTCAGGGTTCCTGCTGTCCTCGACGATCGGGTGGTTCCTTCCCGGGATGCCGTTCTTTGGCGCTCCGCTACACGGTGGGAGCATCGGCGTCGATCTTCGGGCTGCTCGGCGCGCGTGGTCTACTACGGCCGGCGCTCGGGCAGCAGCATGGCCTCGAGCCAGGCGTGGTCGTACGCCCTCACCGCGGGCGCGATGGGGTTCATCCTGCCGGGCGTGGACAACGCCGCGCACGTCGGCGGCTTTGCCGGCGGCTACCTGGCCGGGCGCCTGCTCGATCCGCTCAAGCCCGAGCGCATCGATCACGTCGTCATCGCCGTCGATCTGCCTGCGGGTATCGGTGTTGACGATCCTGGCGCCGCATCGTCCGGGCCATCGTCACGATCGTGTCGATGAGCGGGGCAGGCTCGCGCCGATCGGCATCATCGCGCGTGGGCATCACCGGTCCTGGGCGCGCTGGTGCTGTTCTCCGTGCTCACCCAGCTGCTCGAGTACACGCTGGTGAGCGCGGTGGGCGGCGACACCGTGAAGGACATGGCGTCCTACATGGCCGTCCTGACGCGCCCGTCGATTCTCGCCGTCAAAGCTGGCGTTCAACGTGACTGCTGGCGCTGCTGGCGGGATACCTGACGGGCAAGATTGCGCGGCGCGCGCGAGATGATCGTTCGCCGGCATCGCCGCCGCAGCGGTCACCGAGACGCTGCTCGCTGGTGTACTGGTCACGATGGGCCGTACGCCGCCCTGCCGCTGTGGATCCGCGCCTGCTCCTGCTGTACGACCGGCCCGGCGATGCTGGCCGGCGCCTGGATCCGGATGCAGGCACGGCTGGCGCTGGAGTCGGTGCCCGCGGCACCACCCGCGTCCGGCACGGGCTCGAACGCCGGCAGGGAGACGCCGTGAGACTGGCCTATCAGGGCGAGCCCGGCGCCTACAGCGAGGCGGCCGCGCGCGTCTACGGCGGTCCCGGCGTCGAGACCATGCCGTGCAAGTCGTTCGACGACGTGTTCGCCGCGGTGGCCGAGGCGCGGGCCACGCACGGCGTGCTGCCGCTCGAGAACTCGATCGGCGGCACCATCCACCGCAACTACGACCTGCTGGTCGAGCACGACCTGTCCATCACCGGCGAAGTGGAGCTCGACGTCGTGCACTGCCTGCAGGCGCTGCCCGGCACCACGGCTCGCCGACGTGAAGATCGTCTACTCGCACCCGCAGGCGCTGGCGCAGTGCGAGAAGTATCTCAAGGGGCTGGGCGTCACCGTCGAAGCCGTCTACGACACCGCCGGCGGCGCCAAGCTCGTCGCCGAGCAGAAGCTCGCGGGCGCCGCGGCGCTGGCGTCGCGGCGGGCGGCCGAGGTGTTCGGGCTCGAGGTGCTGCAGGAAGCCGTGCAGGACTACGAGTTCAACATCACCCGCTTCGCCATCATCGGCGGCACGCCGGCCGACGGGCGCCAACAAGACCACGGTGGTGTTCGCGCTGCCGAGCACCCCGGGCGCGCTCTTCAAGGCGCTCAGCGTGTTCGCGCTGCGCGAGATCAACCTGTCGAAGCTCGAAAGCCGTCCGATGCGCGGCCGCCCGTGGGAGTACCTGTTCTACATCGAGGTAGACGCGCGCGCCGACGAGCCGGCGTGCGCCGAGGCCATCACCCAGCTCGGCGACTTCGCGCAGATGCTGCGGGTGCTCGGCACCTACAAGGGCGCCGAGCGCCGCTGGGCCAAGTAAATCCAACTAGCAAGCGGCAGCCGCCTCGAAGCGACGAGCGGCATAATCCGCGTTGAGTTTGCACGACCGCCCGTGCGGTTCCTGCGCCTATCGATCACCGACACGCGACAACGGGACGATTCGCTGGCGGCACGAGGTTGGCGTGGTCCCGCGCAGTGGCCAGGTGTACCATCCACGCATGGCCGGGAGCGACCCGATGCCGCCGTCCGCCCGATCCGACAGCGACACGCGCCTCACGTACGACGACCTCCTGCTCTTCCCGGACGACCGGAAGCGCCGCGAGATCATCGACGGAGAACTCTTCGTGACGCCGTCCCCGAAGCTGCCCGTCACCAGGTCCTGCTCGGCCGTCTGCACCTCGCGATCGGCAACTATCTGGCGGTGCATCCCGGAACAGGTCACGTGTTCCTGTCGCCGCTCGACGTCGTGTTCTCGCCGCACGACGTCGTCGAGCCCGACCTGCTGTTCGTGGCCGGTGACCAGCTCGAGATTCTGACGCCGAAGAACGTGCAGGGCTCGCCCGCGCTGGTCGTCGAGATTCTGTCGCCTGGCACCCGCAAGAGAGACGAGCAGACGAAGCGCCGGCTCTTTTCGCGCACCGAGGTACGCGAGTACTGGATCATCGACCCCGATGCGGATCTGATCAAGGTGTCGCGACGTGCGCACCGACGGCTCGTTCACGGCGAGTCGTGGAGCTCACCGCCGAAGACGGCGACACGCTGACGTCGCCGCTGCTGCCAGGCTTCTCGCTGGCGCTGACCGAATTCTTCGTGCCGACGTTCTAGCGGGCGCCAGGACAGTCTACCGCCTCCGCTAGCTACGGCGGTCCACCGAAGCCTTCGGCGGGCGAAGACCGCCCTCTACGTCGTCAATGAGGCGGGTCTGAAGACCCGCGGCCACGCCCGCGTTAGAAGCCGCGCTTGAGCTGTTCCTGGAGCTTCTCGCGGTAGCCGCGGCTCAGGGTCAGCCGCGTGCCGTTCTGCAGGATCACGACGTGCTCGCCGTTGAACCAGGGCTGCAGTTCCTTCACCCGCTCGGTGTTGACGATGCGCGAGCGGTGGATGCGCACGAACCGGCGGCCGTCGAGGCGCGCTTCCATGCGGTTCATCGTCTCGCGGAAGAGATGCGACTCCTCGCCGAGGTGCAGTCGCACGTAGTTGCCAGCGGCCTCGATCCAGTCGATCTGATCGGTCCTGAGGAAGAACACGCGGCCGCCGGACTTCACCACCAGCCGATCGAGCCGCGTCGGCCCCGGCTCGGTCTTGATGTCGTTGACCAGGGCCAGCAGCCGGCGGCCGAGATCGCCGGCGCGCCGCCGCTCGAGGATGGCGCGGGCGTGCTGCAGCGTCTGCTGGAAGCGGTCGCGGCCGAACGGCTTCAGCAGGTAGTCGAGCGCGTGCACCTCGAACGCCTTCAGCGCGTATTCGTCGTAGGCGGTCACGAAGATCACGGTCGGCATGCGATCGGCGCCCACCGCCTCGATCACCTCGAAGCCGTTGTGGCCGGGCATCTGCACGTCGAGGAACACCAGGTCCGGCGCCTGGTTGTGGATCGCGGTCACGGCCTGGGTGCCGTCGCCGCACTCGCCCACCACCTCCACGTCCTCTTCGTGCTGGAGCAGCGACAGCACGCGGTCGCGCGCCATCGGCTCGTCGTCCACGACCAGAGCTCGGATCTTGTTCATGCGACGCTCCGCGACTCCTCGACGAGCTCGGCATCCGCCGCGAACGGGATGACGATCGTCACCGCCAGCCCGCCGCCCGGCGGCGTCTGGAACTCGAACGTGTGATTGCCCGGATACAGGTGCTCGAGACGCGACAGCGTGTTGCTCAGCCCGACGCCGGTGTTGAACGCATCGAGCTTGTCCTGAGGCACGCCGCGGCCGTCGTCCTGCACGACCAGCTGCAGCCACTCGCCGTTGTGGTGCGCGCGCAC
Organism: uncultured Acidobacteriota bacterium; assembly: GCA_963731785.1. Classification (GTDB taxonomy): domain Bacteria; phylum Acidobacteriota; class Vicinamibacteria; order Vicinamibacterales; family UBA2999; genus DASYRM01. The sequence goes on along the minus strand of CAVSWX010000028.1, from coordinate 50,526 downwards.
CTCCACGCGCCCGCCGCCGATCTTGGGGCCGATCCCGTGCTTCAGCGCGTTCTCCACCAGCGGCTGCAGCAGGAAATTGGGCACCGAGGCGCTGAGCGTGTCGGGCTCGACGACGAACGACACCTGCAGCCGGTCGCCGAACCGGGTGCGCTCGATGTCGAGATACTTGTTGATGAAGTCGAGCTCGTCCTTGAGCGGCACGATCTGCGTCGCTGACGCGCTCGAGCGTCAGGCGCAGCAGGTCGCTCAGGCGCGCCAGCATGTTGTCGGCGGCGTCGATGTCGCGGTGCATCAGCGCCGAGATCGTGTGCAGCGTGTTGAAGAGGAAATGCGGGTGGAGCTGCCGCTGCAGCGCCTGCAGCCGCGCCTCGGCGAGCCGGGTCTGCAGCTGCGCCGTGGTGAGCGCGCGCTCCTGCGACTCGCGGTAGTAGTCGAAGGCGTGGCTCGCGGCGATGATGGCCCAGTAGGTCATCATCTCCCAGTCGAAATAGAGGAAGAAGCGCTCGCGGACGCCGAACCACCAGTCCACCTCGCGGCCGGCCAGCAGCTGCAGCGTGGCGACGCGGCCGGCGCCGAGGAGCATGGCGTGCACGAAGGTGAAGAACGACGACCGCCGGCACGTGCACGGCCAGCGCACGGGTCCACTTGAAGCGTTCGAACCGGTAGGTGCGTGCCAGCCACAGCACGAACGGCGCGAGCAGCGCCCACGCGTACCAGTACCGACATGTTGAGGCCGAGCAGCACCGCGAGCGGCTGCGGCTTCTCGCTGAACAGGGCGACGTAGTTGTAGGCCTGGATGGCCGAGAAGACACCAAGCACCGTCGCGCCGAGAGCGATGAAGAGCAGCGTCCGGCGGCTGACGAACTGGTGCATAAGGGCACTATCGACCGTGGCCGCAGAGTCGTCAAGAACGATCACAGCGATTGGCGGCGAGCCCGCCCGGGCCCATCCTGGGCCACCGACCCTGACCGCCGATTCCGTGCAACTGGACACCGTGGCGGTGCATTTGGTACCAGCATTCGTCCCAGGAAATTCAACGGACTACCATTGCCCGGTGCCCGTCGTATCCGTGGACGACGCCGCCGACCCCCGCTTCGCCGACTACGGCGGCATTCCCGATCCGGAGCTGGCGCGCGCCCGCGGGGTGTTCGTGGCCGAGGGCCGGCTGGTCGTCCGGCGCCTGCTCGAATCCCGCTTCGTCACGCGATCGGTGATGGTCACGGCCACGGCGTTCGAGGCGGTGGCGGACCTGGTGGACGCGCGACCCGGTCTGCCCGTCTTCGTCGTCCCCCAGGATCTGATGAACGCGGTGGCCGGCTTCAACATCCACCGCGGATGCCTGGCCATCGGCGAGCGGCCGGCGGCGGCCGCGTGGGACGAACTGGCAGAGCGCGCGCGTCATCCCTCGTCGCCCTCGAACGGGTCGGCAACGCCGACAACGTCGGCGCGACGTTTCGTGCCGCGGCCGCGTTCGGCGCCGGCGGCGTGCTGCTGGACGCCGCCTGCGCCGACCCGCTCTACCGCAAGGCCATCCGCACGTCGATGGGCGCGTCGCTCCAGGTGCGGTTCGCGTCCGGTGTGCCGTGGCCGGCGGCGCTGACCGCGCTGCGCGATCGAGGCTGGATGGTGGTCGGGCCTCTCCCCGGCCGCCGCCGAACCGCTGCCGCCCGTGCTCGGCGCCGCGCACGGACAGCGCGTCGTCCTGGTGCTCGGCCACGAAGGCGACGGGCTCACGCCCGGCGCGGCCAGCGCGTGCACGCACCTCGCGCGGATTCCGATGACCGGCGCGGTGGATTCGCTGAACGTGGCGATGGCCGCCGGCATCGCGTTGTACGAGCTGCAGCGCACCGCGCGGTGGTGACGTGATGGACGAACGCTGGGACGTCGTCGGGGTCGGCGAGAACTCGGTCGATCACGTGCTGCGGCTGCCGGCGCTGCCTGGCATCGCCGAGGCGACGAAGATCCAGGTGCGCAGCGCCACGCACGAGCCGGGCGGACAGATCGTGACGGCGCTGTGCACCTGCGCGGCGATGGGGCTCCGCGCCAGCTACATCGGCGTCTTCGGCGACGACGACGATGGGACGCGGCTGCGCGAGACGCTGCGGGCGCGCGGCCTCGACCTCACCCACGCGCTCGTGCGCCCGGCGGCCAACCGCTCGGCGGTCATCCTCGTCGACGAGCGCAACGGCGATCGCGTGGTGATGGCGCACCGCGACGCGGCACTCGCGCTTGCGCCGGAGGCGTTGCCGCGCCCGCTGCTCAACGCGCGCGCGCGTCGTGCACGTGGACGGCGTGGACGAAGCCGCGTCGATCGAGGCGGCCCGGCTCGGCCGCGCCGCCGGCGCGCAGGTCACCTGCGACCTGGATGCGATCGGCGCGGGCACTGGCGCGCTCCTCGCCGAGCTGACCATCCCGATTCTGGCGCAGGGGCTGCCCGAGGCCATCACCGGCGAGGGCGACCCCGAGCGCGCGCTGCGCAAGCTGCCGGCGCCGCACGCCCGGCTGCGGTGCGTCACGATGGGCGCGCAGGGTGCGCTGCTGCTCGACGGCGATCGTGTCGTCCGGTGCGCGGCCCCGGCGGTGGACGTCGTCGACACGACCGGCGCCGGCGACGTGTTCAGGGGGGCGTTCATCGTGGCGCTGCTGCGCGGCGACACCGCGGAGCGCGTGCTGCGCTTCGCCACCGCCGCCGCCGCGTTGAGCTGCACCCGACCCGGCGCGCTCGGCGGCGTGCCGACGCTGGAGGACGGTGCGAGCAGCTTCTGATGTAGGGGCCGGGTTTAAAGACCCGGGCCCCTGAAGGCGGCCCTCTACGAACCCGTCTTCAGCAGCAGGAAGCCAGCGGCGGCAGGGTCACGCGGACCGAGCCGGAAAGCCGTGTGCCGGCGGACCATCGGCCGGCACGCCGCCGTCGTTGCCCATGTTGCTCCCGCCATAGATGCCGGCGTCGCTGTTGAGCACCTCGCGGTACCAGCCGGGCCTCGGGAACGCCCGACGACGTAGCCTGGCCGCGGCACCGGCGTGAAATTCACCACCGCGACGGTGAAGTCGCCCTCGTCCTTCGCCTTTCGCAGCAGCGACACGACGCTGTGGTCGGCGTCGTGGCAGTCGATCCAGCTGAAGCCACGGCCGTCGAAGTCCACCTCGTGCAGCGAGGCCTCGGCGCGATACACGAGGTTCAGGTCGCGCACCCAGCGCTGCAGTCCCTGATGCCGGGGATCGCCGAGCACCGCCCAGTCCACGCTGCCATCGTGGTTCCACTCGTGGCGCTGTCCGACTTCGGCGCCCATGAACATCAGCTTCTTGCCGGGGTGCGCGTACAGATAGCCGTAAAGCGCGCGCAGCGACGCGTGCTGCTGCCAGACGTCGCCGGGCATCTTCTCGAGCATCGACTTCTTGCCGTACACCACCTCGTCGTGCGAGAACGGCAGCACGAAGTTCTCGGTGAAGGCGTAGAGCATCGAGAACGTGATCTGGCCATGGTGCCAGCGCCGGTGCACGGGGTCCTCTCGCATGTAGGCGAGCATGTCGTGCATCCAGCCCATGTTCCACTTGTAGGTGAAACCCAGCCCGCCTTCGTAGGTGGGACGGCTCACCGCGGGCCACGACGTGGACTCCTCCGCAATGGTCACCGTGCCCGGCTGGCGGCCGTGCGTGACGATGTTGAGCTGTTTCAGGAACTCGACGGCCTCGAGGTTCTCGCGTCCGCCGTGCTGGTTCGGCAGCCACTCGCCGTCGCGCCTCGAGTAATCGAGATAGAGCATCGAGGCCACCGCGTCCACGCGCAGCCCGTCGGCGTGGAACTCCTCGAGCCAGAACAGCGCGTTGCTCAGGAGGAAGCTCCGCACCTCGTCCCGCCCGTAGTTGAAGACGAGCGTGCCCCACTCGCGGTGCTCGCCGCGGCGCGGGTCTTCGTGTTCGTACAGCGCCGTGCCGTCGAACCGCACCAGGCCGTGCGGGTCCTTGGGGAAATGTCCCGGCACCCAGTCGAGAATGACGCCCAGGCCGTGCTGGTGGCACTGGTCGACGAAGTAGCGGAAGTCGTCGGGGGTGCCGAAGCGGCTCGACGGCGCGAAGAAGCCCACCACCTGATAGCCCCACGAGCCGAAGAACGGATGCTCCATCACCGGCAGGAGCTCGATGTGCGTGTAGCCCATGTCGCGGGCGTAGGGCACGAGCGTGGCCGCCAGCTCGCGGTACGACAGGCTGAACTGCGGCTCGCCCTCACGCCGCCGCCACGAGCCGAGGTGGACCTCGTAGATCGACATCGGCCGCTCGTGCCACTCGCTCGAGCCCCTCGCGGGTGCGCATCCACTCGCCGTCGCCCCAGACGTAGGTGCCGCCGGTGGACACCACCGACGCCGTCTGCGGCGGCGTCTCGAAGGTGCGCGCGTAGGGGTCGGCCTTCTCCAGCAGGTGCCCGTCGCGCGTGCGCACCTCGAACTTGTAGCGCGTGCCGTCGTGCAGCCCGGGCACGAAGATCTCCCAGACGCCCGACGGCACCAGCCGGCGCATCACGTGGGCGCGGCCGTCCCACCGGTTGAAGTCGCCGATCACGCTGACGCGCTGCGCGTTCGGCGCCCACACGGCGAAGTGCACGCCGGTCACCGTGCCCGACCGTGCGCTCCCGCGAGCCCGAGCTGCTCCCACGCCCGGTAGTGCGGTGCCCTCGGCGAAGAGATGCAGATCGAAGTCGGTGAGGATGGGTCCGAACTGATAGGGGTCGACGACATCGCGCACCGCGCCGTCCTCGTGCACGCGCAGGTGATAGCCGAGCGCCTCGAGCGGCCCCTCCCACGGCACGAACGCCGCGAACAGCCCTTCGGGCGCCGCCGCTCCATCGGAATCACCCGGTCGCCGACCACCAGGTCCACCGCCGACGCGCGGGCTGCAGCGTGCGGATGATGGCGCCGGCGGGACCGCCGGCCGGGGCGGGATGGCGGCCGAGCACCGCGAACGGATCGTCGCTCAGCCCTTCGGCCACGGCGCCCAGCGCTCGTGCTTCGGCACGCCTCGCGGGGCTCATCTGGTCATTGTACCGAGCTGATGGCTCCAAAGGCGACCCAGGAGCGATCGAAACGCGAACTCGACGCCCGGCGGGACGCGGGGCGGCAGATACTGGTAGCGCGACGCGACGCCAGACTGGTGTCCAGCGGCGGAGAGCGCGACGGAGGATTACGAGTGGCAGTCCACGCAGAGTTCGCAACGACCGAAGGCAGCTTCAAGGTGCGCCTGTTCGACCAGGAAGCGCCCGAAACGGTCGCCAACTTCGTCGGCCTGGCCGAGGGGACCAAGGAATGGACCGACCCGCGGCACGCAGGAGAAGATGACGAACACGCCGTTCTACGACGGCATCGTCTTCCACCGCGTGATCGAGGGCTTCATGATCCAGGGCGGCGACCCGCTCGGACAGGGCATCGGCGGCCCCGGCTACAAGTTTGAGGACGAATTCCACCCCTCGCTGCGGCACAACAAGGCCGGCATCCTGTCGATGGCCAACGCCGGGCCCAACACCAACGGCAGCCAGTTCTTCATCACCCTGGCGCCGACGCCGCACCTCGACAACCGGCACTCGGTGTTCGGCGAGGTCACCGAGGGCATGGACATCGTCCGCCGCATCGGCAGCACGCCCACCGGCCGCCAGGACCGGCCGGTCAAGGACGTCGTCATCAACGCAGTGAAGATTACGCGCAGCTGACCGGTCCACCAGTGGCACACTAGGCGCGCCGCCGGGACCTCGCAGGCGTTCGAGGTGCTGGCGGCCACCCCGACAGCCGTGAAAGCCCATCACGACCTGATGCCGCTCGTCTACGACGAGCTGCGCCGCATCGCGGCCCGCTACATGGGCCGCGAGCGTCCCGGCCAGACGCTGCACGCCACCGGGCTGGTCAACGAAGCCTTCGTGCGGCTGGCCGCCGAGCGCACGCGCGAGTTCCAGAACCGCACGCACTTCCTGGCCATCGCCGCGCTGTCGATGCGGCAGATCCTCGTGCAGCGCGCCCGGGCCAAGCGCGCCGTCAAACGCGACGGCGGCGGCCAGCAGGTCACGCTCGACGACGTCGAGCGCGCCGCCGTCGGCGGTGCGCGCCGGTTTCGAGCGCCCCGACCCCGACCGCCCCGGCGACGTCGACGTGCTCGCGCTCGACGAGGCGCTCACCCGCCTCGCCGCGTTCGATCCCGAGCAGGCGCAGATCGTCGAGCTGCGCTACTTCGGCGGCCTCACCGTCGAGGAGACCGCCGAGGCCGTCGGCGTCTCGCCGGCCACCGTGAAGCGGCAGTGGGCCATGGCGCGCGCCTGGCTCAAGCAGGCGCTCGAAGGCGTGGCGGCGTGACGCCGCAGCGCTGGAGCCAGATCAAGGGCGTGTTCAACGGCGCGCTCGAGCGTCCCGCCGAGGAGCGCGCGGCGTGGCTGCGCGCCGAGTGCGGCAGCGACGCGGCGCTGCTGGAGGAGGCCGAGCAGCTGCTGCGCTCGCACGACACGCTCGGCGGGTTCCTCGATCAGCCGGCGCGAGGTCGATCCCGAGGATCTCGCGCTCGCGGCGCTGCCGGGGGCGGCGTCGGACGGCGCCGCCGTGGGGCACGCCCGGCGATCGGGTCGGCGAGTTCGAGATCATCCGGCCGATCGGCCGCGGCGGCATGGGCGTGGTGTACCTGGCGACCGACCGCCGCCTGCACCGCAACGTCGCGCTGAAGTCGCTGCCGGCGGCGCTCGCCGGCAACACCGAGCTGCGCGAACGGCTGAAGCGCGAGGCGCGCGCCGCGGCCACCATCACCGACCCGGCGGTCGCCACCGTGTATTCGCTCGAAGAGGTCGAGGGCCATCTGCTGCTGGCCTCGGAGTTCCTCGACGGCCCGCACGCTGCGCACCGTGATCGACGAAGGCCCGATGGACGTGGCCACCGTCCACGCCATCGCGCTGCAGGTGGCGCGGGGCCTGCGCGCCGCGCACGAGGCCGGCGTCGTGCATCGCGACCTGAAGCCCGAGAACATCGTCGTCACGCCGGGCGGCAGCGGCCAAGATCGTGGACTTCGGCATCGCGTGGCTGGAAGGTCCGGGACGCACCCACCAGACCAAGCTCACGCGCGCCGGCGCGATGATCGGCACGCCGGCCTACATGGCGCCCGAGCAGCTCATGGGCCAGAGCGTCGGACGCCCGCACCGACATCTACGCGTTCGGCGTCATCCTCGCCGAGATGCTGTCGGGCCGGCATCCGCTGAGCGTCGCCGACGCCGCCCCGGCCGCGCGCGAGCGCACGCCGGAGGACGACGTGCTCGCGGGGCTGCTGCAGCGCATCGCCGATCACTGCCGGCAGACGTCGCCGGCCAGGCGGGTGCGCACGCGCGCGGGAACTGTGGCCAGGCTCGACGGGATGGCGGGTGCGGCGGCGCCGCGCCGGCGGCGCCGCGGGCCGCGAAGCCGGCGCGTCGGCAGCCGATTCTGGTGGGAGTTTCACCAGGGCGCGGCGGCCGTCAGCTACGCCGTGATGCTGGTGCCGGCGTGGTTCGCGCGCGCACGACGATCGGCGGCGTCGAGGGTCGCAGATTCTTCATCGCCACCGCGTGCGCGGCGCGTCATGGCCAGCATGCTGCGGCTGCACCTGTGGTTCACGTCGCGGCAGCACCCGACGGAACTGCGCGTGGGCGCGCCGGCGGTCGGCGCCGTGGATCCGCCTCGCCGACATCCTGCTCGTCGTGTCGCTGGTGATTGGCGCCGGCCTCGTGGCGGCGCAGTCGGTGCTCGACGTCGTCCTGCTCGTGCTCGCCGTCGGCGCCGCCGTGTCGTTCATGGTGATCGAGCCGTCCACGGCCCGAGCCGCGGGCCTCGAGACTCTGGCAGGTAACGGCGGGTCGGGCCTGAAGAGCCGCGGTCACGTGAATCCAGGCCGGTCGAAGACCGCCTCTACGCCGCCTGCCCACCCGCCCTCCTACCGCAGGCTCTAGAGGTGCCGGAACTCCTCCCGCTCGGCGCGGCGGGTGCTCCGGGAACCAGTGGTCGAGGATGCGGCGGGCGATGCCGCCGCCGCCGACGCCGAACGCGATCGCCAGCCCCAGCATCACGGCCCCGAACGCGATCGCGAACGCGGTCAGCACGATGGTGCGGGCGAGCGCGATCTGGTCGAGCGCCATCGCCCCGGCGAGAATCAGCACCAGCGCGCGCACGGCGCCGCTCACCACGCGCGGCGACGGCACGCGCGCGTTCACGGCCGCGATGAGCGTGGCGCGCCAGGCGAAGTTGGCGCACACGACGCCGAGCACCAGGATCACGATCGCCACGAGCAGGCGCGGCACGAACAGCGCGAAGCTGCGCACCATGCCTTCGAGCGCGGTGAACCCCAGCACGTCCACGCCCGAGAGCAGGAACCCGACCCACACCAGCCAGAACACGATCAGGCTCACCAGTATGTCGGCCGGCGGCAGGTCGGCCGTCTTGAGCACGGCCGCCACGCCGATGCGGTCGCAGCCGTGGTTGAAGCGCAGCCAGATGAGCAGCCAGCGCACCGCCCACTTCAGCGCCCACGCGATTACCCAGCCGACGGCGACGATGCTCGACCGTGATCAGGATGCGCGGCAGCAGCATCGCCACGGTGTCCACGAAGTTCACGCCCGCCTGACGCACCGCATCCGCCACCATCTGAGTCATGTCCGTGCCCTCATGCTTTCTTCCACTGCGCCGCCGCCTGAGGTTTGGCCCGCTCGAACGCCTGGCCCAGTGATTCGAGCGCGTCCTGCACCACGGCCGGGCCCGACGACCCGTGCTGCTGCAGGAACGACGCGGTCCGCCCGAGATAGAGCGGCAACAACGTCTGCGTCACGTGCTCGCGCGTCATCACCGCGCGGTGATACGCGAGCAGGAACTCGAAGACGGTGGCCGCCCACAGGTCGTCGGGGTACACGAGCGGCCCCGGCGCCGTGGCCGCCGCGGTCACGCCGGCGAGCGTGGCGTCGCTGAGAATCGTCTGCGAGCACCGGGTGCAGCGCGGCGACGTCGCGCGCGAACGCCTGCGCCATGCCGGTCACGTCGGGGCGCGGGCCCAGTTCCACCGCGCCCGGCAGCGTGCCGGTGCACGGCACCGGCTCGGCGGGGCCGCGCGTCAGCCAGTAGCTGGCGTGCATCTCGAGGCAGGCGTAGACGGCGTCCATCACCTGCTGGAACACATCGGGCAGACCCGGCCGCTTGCGCGGCGTGCGCGAGCAGGCGCGGCCCCAGTGCCGTCTGCGCCGGCCGGAACCCGTGGGCCAGCGCTTCGCCCGTCATCCACAGATCCACGCCGTCGGGGATGGCGCCGCTGCCCCACACCGGGCGCTCCAGACAATGACCGGCAAACCGCCGCGAACAGCCGAACTCACCCATCAGCGGCTCCTGCAGCCGCCAGCCGTAGGCGGCGCGCACGAGCGGACGCACGAGCTGCGTGACGAGCGGGCCGTCGGCCGCCGCGCGCGGATAGAGCGGCGCCGACGATGTCGGCCGCGGCTGTCGCGCACCGGGCCGGACCAGCGCCGGAATCCACTCCGGCGTCACGCTGGTGACGTCGGGATCGAGCACGACGACCGCATCGGCCGACAGCAGATCCGCCACCGCGAAGATCATCCGCAGCGCGCTGCCCTTGCCAGGCAGCCCGTGATACGGCGTCGTGATGCGCTGCGTCGTGCGCAGCGGACGCGACGCGGTCACGGTGCCGGTGTCGTCGGTGGTCGCGTCGCGGACCAGCGTCGGGCGTGCCGTCGTCGGAACCGCTGTCGGCGTTGAAGATGAGCGCTGCGCGCGCGCGGGAAGTAGCTGCCGATGCCGGCCTGCGCCGCCCGTACGACGTCCACGACGGTCGTCGCGTTGTTGAGCGTGGGGATGCCGACGAGGATGTCCACGTGGCCGACCGCGACCAGCTGGCGCAGGAGGTCGTCCGACAGGAGGCTCTCGTCCGCCACGGCGCAAGTGCTCCTAGAGACGACGCAGCCGGAACCAGTAGAACGCGTGCGGACCCAGCGTGAGCAGGTAGGGCTGCGTGCCGATCCGCGGAAACAGGCTCTGCCCGAACATCTCCACGGGAATGGCGCCGGCAAGCGACGACAGGTCGAGCTCGACCGCCTGCACCGTGCCCGCGAGGTTGTTCACCACCAGCACCTGCTCCTTCTCGTAGGTCCGGACGTACGCCAGCACGCGCTGGTTGGGCGGATCGAGCAAGGTAATCGTGCCTCGGCTGAAGACCCGCGTCGAGCGGCGCACGCGGATCAGCCGCCGCGTCCAGTTGAGCAGCGAGTGGTGGGTGCGCTCCTGCGCCAGGACGTTCACCGCCTGGTAGCCGTAGACCGGGTTCGAGATCATCGCGAACGCGAGCCGTTCAGGGTCGGCGCTGGAAAAGCCGCCGTTCCAGCCGCCGCTCCACTGCATCGGCGTCCGCACGCCGTTGCGATCGCCGAGATAGACGTTGTCGCCCATGCCGATCTCGTCGCCGTAGTACACGATCGGGCTGCCCGGCAGCGACATCAGCAGGCCGTTCATCAGCTCGACGCGCCGCCGATCGCCGTCGAGCAGCGGCGCCAGCCGGCGGCGGATGCCGAGGTTGAGCCGCGCCACCGGGTCGCGCGCGTACTCGTCGTACATGAACTCGCGCTCTTCCGGCGTGACCATCTCGAGCGTCAGCTCGTCGTGGTTGCGCAGGAACACCGCCCACTGGCAGGTGGCCGGCAGCTCGGGCGTGCGCCGGATGATGTCGGCGAGCGGCCCGCGATCCTCCAGCCGGATCGCCATGAACATGCGCGTCATCAGCGGAAAGTGGAACGCCATGTGGAACTCGTCGCCGTCCCCGAAGTACGGCCGCACGAGTTCCGGCACCTGGTTGGCCTCGGCCAGCAGCATGCGGCCGGGGAAATGGGCGTCGAGCTGCGCGCGCAGGTAGCTTGATCACCTCGTGCGTCTCCGGCATGCCCTCGCAGGTGGTGCCCTCGCGCTCGACGAGATACGGCACGGCGTCGACGCGGAAGCCGTCCACGCCGAGCCCGGCCCAGAACTCCATCACCCGCCACATCTCCTCGCGCACCGCCGGGTTGTCGTAGTTCAGATCGGGCTGGTGGCTGAAGAAGCGGTGCCAGTAGGTACTGCTTCGACACCGGATCCCAGGCCCAGTTCGACGTCTCGGTGTCGACGAAGATGATGCGGACGCCGCGGTACTTGTCGTCGGTGTCGCTCCACACGTACCAGTCGCGGCGCGGGTTGTCGCGCGAGCTGCGCGCCTCCTGGAACCACGGGTGCTTGTCGGAGGTGTGGTTCAGCACGAGCTCGGTGACCACGCGCAGCCCCCGCTCGTGCGCGGCGGCGAGGAACGTCGGTGAAGTCGTCCATCGTGCCGTACATCGGGTGGATGCTGAAGTAGTCGGCGATGTCGTAGCCGTCGTCGCGGAAGGGCGACGGAAAGGTGGGCAGCAGCCACAGCGTGTTGACGCCGAGCGCTTCGAGGTAATCGAGCTTGCTCGTCAGCCCCCTGAAATCGCCGACGCCGTCGCCGTCGCTGTCGAAGAACGTCTTGACGTGAAGCTGATAGATGACGGCGTCCTTGTACCAGAGTGGGTCGCCGGCGCTCACGTAAGCGCCCCGAGGAGGGCTCGCACCGCCATCGGAGAGTCGAGGCGGAAGGGTGCCGAGGAGTCCCCGCCGCCGACGCGAATGGCCACGCCGCCGGGCGGCAGCGCCGCGAACATGTCCTCGTCGGTGCGGTCGTCGCCGATCGCGACCACCACGGCGCCCTCGGGCGCGCGCGCCACGACCTCGCGCACCACGGTGCCCTTGTCCACCGCCGTCTGCCGCACTTCGACCACCTTGTGGCCTTCGATCACCTCGAGCGGACGGCCGGCGAGCCGCTGCTCGAGGTCGCGCCTCAAGGCGGAGGCCTGCAGCTCGCCCGTGGCCGGCTCGACCAGCCGGTAGTGCCAGGCGAGCGATGCCGACTTCTCCTCGAGGCGCGCGCCGGGCGCGCGTGCGACGAACTCCTCCATGCGGGCGCGGATCTCCGGGCATCCACTCGGTGGACACCTCGGCACGCTTTTCCCACGGCTGTTCCGGCGCCGGGCGATGCCACAGGCCGTGCTCGGCCCACAGGCCGATCGGCAGCGCGCCGAACCAGCCGTCCACCACCTCGCGCGGCCGCCCGCTGGCGAGGTGCACGTCGCAGGTGGTCGAGAGCACGGTGAGCAGGCCGAGCAGCGACGCGTCGGGCGCCGCCAGTTCGGGAATCTCGCGCAGGCCCACGAGCGTGCCGTCGTAGTCGAGCACGAGCACCACGCGCGCGGCGCTGGTGAAGCGCCGCATCAGGCCTTCGATCTCGTGCGGGCCGGTCAGGCGTTCCGGGCCGCCGCGCGACTCGGCCGCTTCCGTGACGCGCGGCCAGTGAACCGCTGCGCCCAGTCGTTCACATGGCGCGACAGCACGCGGCGCCGCAGCGCCCGCATGCGTGCGGTGCGCTCCACCTGGCCCATCGCCATCGCGTGCGCCATGAGTCGGCCATGCCGTTCTCGTCGTAGGGGTTGACGATCACCGCCTCGCCCAGCTCCTCGGCGGCGCCCGCGAACTCGCTGAGGAGCAGCACGCCGTCCTCGTCGGCCCGCGAGGCGATGTATTCCTTCGCCACCAGGTTCATGCCGTCGCGCAGCGGCGTCACGAGCATCGCGTCGGCGGCGCAGTACAGCGCGGTGAGCTGCTCGGGCGTGACGGTGCGGTGCAGGTAGTGAATCGGCACCGAGTCGAGCGTGCCGACCGCGCCGTTGATGCGGCCCACCAGTTCCTCGACCTGCTGGCGGAAGCTGGCGTACTCCTTGACCTCGCTGCGTGACGGGCACGGCCAGCTGGATCAGCCGCACCTTGTCGCGCAGGCTCGGGATCGCGCTGCAGCAGCCGCTCGAACGCGAGCAGCCGGCGCGGAATGCCCTTGGTGTAGTCGAGCCGATCGACGCCGAGGAACAGGAAGCGGCCGCGCGAGTCTTCGCGGAGCCGCGCGGTCTCCTCCCGCACCGCCGGCGAGCGGGCCAGCCGCTCGAACTGCTCGGCGTCGGGCCCCATCGGAAAGTGGCCGAGGCGCACGGTGCGGCCGTCCACGCGCACGCGATCGTGCGACGGCGTCGAGCCCGCAGTGCGCACGCACGGCCGCACGCGAAGTGACGCGCGTACGACGGAGTGTGGAAGCCGACGAGGTCGGCGCCCAGCAGGCCCATGAGCAGCTCGCGCCGCCACGGCAGGATGCGGAACACTTCGGGCGCGGGAAACGGGATGTGCAGGAAGAACCCGATGCGCGCATCCGGGCAGCGCTCGCGCACGAGGCTCGGCACGAGCATCAGGTGGTAGTCGTGCACCCACACCAGATCCCCGGGCTGCATTTCGTCGAGCACCGCGTCGGCAAAGCGCTGGTTGACGCGGCGATAGGCATCCCAGTTCTGGCTGCGCAGCGGGATGCGGTCGAGCAGGTAGTGGAAGAGCGGCCAGAGGACGGCGTTCGAGAACCCGTCGTAGTAGCCCTCGACGTCACTCGGCGCCAGCTCGACCAGCCGGAGGTTGTGCGCCGCGAGCTGCGCCGCGAGGCTGCCGCGGCCCGGACGCGCCGCCGCAGGCGACAGCGGCCCCGGCCAGCCGATCCACGTCGCCGACGCCGATTGGTAGAACCCGCGTAACCCGCTCGCGAGGCCGCCAGCCGACGGCACGACCTCGACGCCGGCGGCTGAGTCGCGCACCGTCACCGGGAGACGGTTGGACACGATCAGCACGCGGCCATCCGCCGGGGGATCGGCGACGGCGCTGGGCATGAAATTGACGTGCGGTTGAGCCGGCTGCACGTGCAGCATCAGCCGACGTTAGAGGCAACGGCCGTGCCGGATCCATCGGGTCGAGACAGGATCGTGATCTGGCTCTGTTGTCAGGAAGATCCGGCGATCGCGCCGGCGCGCGCCTGTATTGGACGCGGTCGAGTCAGAGAAGATCGGGCAGGAATCGCATCCCTGTCTTGCAATGAAACTCGGCTGTTGATTCTTGGCCAGGTCTGCCTTAGGCCGGGGCTCGTGAGGCGGTAGCCGGGAGACTCCCCGGACTCAGGCTTCCGGCTTCAGTGGTTTCGTCGTCCGATCGGAGGATGCGTACTCGCGCGCGAACATGTCCCACGGCGGTGATGAAGAGCGCCGCTATGGCCGGGCCGGCGATGAAGCCCGACAGGCCGAACAGCGTGAGACCGCCGAGCGTGGACAGCAGCACCAGGAAGTCGGGCATCCGCGTTTCGCGCCCGACCAGGATCGGGCCGCAGGATGTTGTCGGCGAGGGCGATGACGAACGTGCCGAGCCCCATCAGCAGCAGCCCCTTGGCGACCGACCCGCTGATGATCAGGATGATCGCGGCGGGCAGCCAGATGATGGTCGGCCCGATCACGGGGATGAGCGAGCACGCCCACATCATCGCTCCCCAGAAGACCGGGCCTTCGAGTCCGAGCAGCGCAAAGAAGATCGCCGCCGAGCGTGCCCTGCACGGCGCCGACGACCAGCGTGCCCTTGAGCGTGGCGCGCGTCACCGCGGTGAAGCGCTCGAAGAGCGCCCGCTCGCGCGCGTCGCCGAGCGGCAGCGCGCGCGCAATCGCCAGCAGCAGCTGGTCGCCGTCGCGCAGGAAGAAGAACAGCACGTAGAGCATCAGGAAGAACTGGCCCGAACGCGCGGACGACGTTCTGGCCCGCACGTCACCGCACCCGAGGCCAGGAACTGGGCGATCGACGTCGCCGCCTCGGTGACGTTGGCGCGGACCGTGCCCGGCGTGATGCCGAACCCGGCGCCGAACCGCACCAGCGCCGGCACCCAGCGATCCATCGGCATCCGACACGGCCAGTTCGCCCGTCGTGAACCGCTTGTAGAGGTCGACCGCCTCGCGCGACACCGCGACGGCCACGAAGCCGAGCGGGATGAAGACGACGAACATGACGAGGATGGTGGTGAGCGCGGCGCGACGAGGTTCGGGCGCTTGTAGCCGAAGCGCACTCCCGAGCCAGCGCTCGACCGGCCGGAAGACGATCGCCAGCACCGCCGCCCAGAACACCGGCACGACGAAGTTGGCGATGAGCACGCCGAACGCCAGCGTGACCAGCACCAGCAGGAAAAGGAACCCGGCGGCCTGGATGTTCCGCTGCCGCATCGATCATGCGGCACCGCGCCTCGGGTCACCGGGCGTGACCAGTTCCACAATCGCTCCTCGATCTCGCTGGTCGCGGAACTCGCACGGACGCTCGCGGCGGTCGAAGAAGAACCGGCCGCTGATCCGCCGCCACGTCGGGGCTGGCCGCCAGCCACACGGCCGTGTCGGCGCCTTCGCTTCAGGCTGCGTCCGGTACGTCGGGCATAGGCGCGCTGCAGATCCGGCGACAGGCCGCGCGACAAGCCAGTGGCCGGCACGAACCCCGGCGCCATCGCATTGGCCGTCACGCCGGTCCCTTCGAGGCGACGGGCCAGCGCCCAGGTGAGGAGACGGTTGCACGCTTTGGATTGGGCATAGGCCTGGAGTTCGTCGTAGGGCCGCTTCTCGAACTGCAGGTCGTCGAGGTCGAGGTCGCCGGCAAATGTCGACGCGACGTTCACGATGCGTGCCGGCGCGCAGGCCCGGAGCTTTTCGATCATCGCCAGCGACAGGCGGTGGTAGCCGAGCACGTTGGTCGCAAACGTCAGCTCGTAGCCGTCGGGGGTGACGTGCCGGTTCGCGTGCGCCACCCCGGCATTGTTCACCAGCACGTCCATGCGAGGAAGATCCATCGCACAGGCGCGCGCGAACGCCGCGATCGATGGCGCGCTGGCCGCGTCGAGCTGCCTGACCGTGACGTCGGCGGATCCGAGCCGGCGCAGTTCGGCCGCGACGGCTTCCCCCTTTGTCAGGTCGCGGCAGGCGAGCACCAGCGCCGCGCCCGTCGCGGCGAGATCCCGCGCGATCTGGAGGCCGATGCCGGAGGTTGGGCCGGTGATGACGACCGTCACAGTTCGGGCCGGGTTAGCGCCCGACGTGCTACTTCGTCTCCGGCATGAGCGTCACCTTCACGTAGTTCCCATTGTCGAGATAGGTCCGCGCTGCCTGCTGAATCGCGTCGCCCGTCAACGCCGCAATCTGGTCGGGCAGGTCGAGCACCGCCGCGATGCGCGCCGCGTCGCCGTCGGCATAGCGGCGCACGATCTGGTTGAGCAGGTAGACATTGTCCTGACTGTCCTGCTCGAAATCGCGCAACAGCGCGGCCCGGACGCGCCTGACCTGCTCCGGCGTGAACGAGGTGTCCTTCACGAACCGGATCTCGTCGAACACGCGCTGCACCAGGGCTGTCGTGCGCGCCGGGTCGCACGCCCATTCGATCCGGATGGTGTATTCGGGCCTCGGGACCTTCTGCGTCCGCTGGTCGGCGGTGATGCTGTAGGTCCCGCCGAGCTCCTCGCGAATGGTTTCGAACAGCCGCCCCTGCAGCACCATCGTCATGGCTCGCAGGGCCAGCAGGTGGGCGTCGTCGTAGACGATGGGACCGGAATAGACGATCGCCACCTGGCTCTTCGGCGCGATCCCTTTCTCGATGCTCCGCTCCACGACGCCTCGCGGCAGCGCGATGCCCTCGTCGCGCCAGGTTTCGCCGGCGCGCGTCGCCGGCAGGCTCGCGAGGTAGGTTTCCACGAATGGCCTGAGCACATCGGGGGTGAAACTGCCGACGAAGACGAACGTGAAGCGGCTGGCGTCGGCGAAGCGCGCCCTGTAGAAGGCCAGCGACTTCGCCAGGTCCCACTGCGCCACCGTCGCCTCGGTGTCGGGGGCACGCCGCGGGCTGTTGCGGGTGAGCGCCGCGTCGATTTCCTGCCGGAACACGACGTCGGGGCTCGCGGCCCGGTTCGCGACCAGGGCATCGCACCTGCGCCGACAGCGCGGAGAACGCCGACGGATCGGCGCGCGGCTGGGTGAACCGCAGATGCAGGAGCTGAAAGAACGGTTTCCAGATCCTGCGGCGTGCTGCCCCCGGCCATACCCTGTTCGGTGTCGCCGATGAACGGTGTCACGGCACCGCCCGGCCGTTGAGCCGCTTGTCGAGCGAGGCCCCGCTCAACTGGCCGACGCCGCCCGCCGGCACGACGTAATCCGCGGTCCGCGCCGGAATCACGTCGGCGTCGGCCGCGAGCGACGTCCCGCCAGGCGCGAACGCGCGAAACAGGATCTGATCCTCTTTCAGGGTGGTGGGCTTGAGCACCACCGTCGCGCCGTTCGAGAGCGTCCACTCGATGATGCCGGCTTCCGGCCGCGGCGTCACCTTCACGATCGAGCCCTTCGCCGGCAGCGTCGGCATGAGCACCTGGTCGGCACCTTCGTCGACGTAGCGATCGACGGGGCGGGCAGACGCCGTCCGGATCGCGGCCGCCAGCTGCATTTCGTCGGGAAGGGCGACGCCGGCCGCCTCGGGGCCGGTCACGATCACGAGCCGATTCCGCGCGGGAAACCATTGCGCCGGCGAGCGCGTTGATCTCGGCCAGGGTGATGCCGGGCAGGAACCGGCGATGGAAGGCCAGCTCCTGCCAGATCGTGGGCAGCGCTTCACGCTGC
Organism: uncultured Acidobacteriota bacterium; assembly: GCA_963731785.1. GTDB lineage: Bacteria > Acidobacteriota > Vicinamibacteria > Vicinamibacterales > UBA2999 > DASYRM01. Next base: position 32,954 of record CAVSWX010000028.1, on the reverse strand, counting down.
AGGAAGTTCCGCGTGTATTCATCGGCGCGGCTCGACGACTCGCGGTCGGGACTCTCCGTCACGCTGCGCTCGTAGCTGAGCATCCTCGCCTGCTTGGCGCGCGCCAGCTCGGTGGCGGTGAACCCGTAGCGCGCAATTCGCTGAATTTCGGTCACGAGCGCGTCGAGCCCCTTGGTGACACCGTCGTTCGGAACCAACGCCTGGAGCAGGACCTCGTCCTTCGTCCGAGGCGTGTCGAACAGCCGGCGGCCGGCGGCGGCTCGCAGAAACGGCGGGTTCTCGCGCTGATCGAGCTCGTCGAGGCGCGCGTCGAGCATGTCGCCGAACAGCTGGTCCATCATGATCTGCCGGTAGCCGCCCACCGAATCCTGGGGGCGCGCCGGCCGCAGGTTGCTGATCGCGACCGCAGAGGCCGTCGCCTCCTTGTCGGTGATCACGGTGTAGCGCGTGCCCTCGCGCTCGGGCACGTCGAACGCCGGCCGGGGCCGCTTCGTCGCCGGCGAGACGAGCGACGAGAAGTGCGCCTTGATCATCGCAACGGCGGCGTCGCGATCCACGTCGCCGACGACGATCACCGCCATCAGATCGGGACGGTACCAGTCGCGATAGAAGCGCACCAGCTGTTCGCGCTGCGCCTTTTCGATCACCGCGGGGTCGCCGATCGGTGGACGATTCGCGTAGCGCGATCCCTCGAGCTGGACCCGCCGGATCTTGTCCTGGGTGCGCTCGGCCGCGCCGAGGTTCAACCGCCATTCGGACAGCACGATGGCGCGCTGGCGGTCGATGGCGTCCGGTTCGAAGGTGGCGGCGTGGGCCCAGTCTTCGAGCACGAGGAGCGCGCGATCGAGTACCTGCGGCGAACCGGCCGGAATGCGCAGCGTGTACTGCGTGTCGTCGAAGCTCGTCGCGGCGTTGGCGTCGGGACCAATCCCCAGCCCCAGTGATGCCAGGAAGCTGTTGATCCCGTTTCCCGGAAAGTGCTGCGTGCCCTCGAACTGCATGTGCTCGACGAAGTGCGCCAGCCCCTGCTGATCGGGATCCTCGAGCACCGAGCCCGCCTTCACGACGAGGCGCAGTTCGATGCGCCGCGCAGGCTTGCCGTTGGCGCGCACGTAGTAGCGGAGCCCGTTCGGCAAGGTGCCGGTCGCAACCTCCGGATCCACCGGCATCAGCTGCGTCAGCAGATACGATCGGACCGACGCTGCGGAGGTCTCGCGCCCGGGGGCCGGCGCCTGTGCCAGGACCGCGGCCGTACCGGCCGCGAGGACGAACGTGAGGAACACGCGATGCGGCGCACGGAGTCGGGTCAAAGCCATCGCACTTGATCCTACCCGGAGGGTGCCCGCGCGTGGGAACGGTTCGACATGCGGCTCCGCCCGCCAACCCGACGCAGAGGTGCGCGGCCCGAGCGTGGCGCCTCCCACGGATCGTGATATACCAGTCTCGCTTCGAGCGCCGCCTCGGCCACGTCGCCAGGCGGTCGCAACGTGTTTCCGTGCCGAAGGGTGGGGCCATGCAGCGAACAAGTCCATGGGTGATGACCGCGGTGGTGCTGATGTGGGCGATGGCCGCCCAGGCGCAGACGCCGGCGCGCGCGGCGGGGCCGGGGTCGACGCCGCCGCCGAACGGCGGCAACCGTGGCTTCGTGCCGGTTACTGACGAGATGCTGTGGAAGCCGAGCCCGTCGAACTGGCTGTCGTGGCGCCGCACGCTCGACAGCCAGGGCTTCAGCCCGCTCGAGCAGATCGACCGCACCAACGTCGGCAGGCTGAAGATGGTGTGGGCGCGCGGCATGGGCAACGGCAACATGGAGTCGACGCCGCTGGTCTACGACGGCGTGATGTACGCCCCGGGCCCGGCCGACTACATCCAGGCGCTCAACGCCAAGACGGGCGATCTGATCTGGGAGAACCGCCGCAAGCTGCCCGAAGGCGTCCGCGGCGGCACCAACCGCAACATCGCCATCTGGGGCACGACGATCATCGACGCCAGCGCCGACAACCAGATGTACGCCATCGACGCGACCACCGGCGCCCTGGTCTGGGAAACGAAGGTGCTCGAGGCGACCGCGCGCGCGTCGGCGAGCTCGGGTCCGATCATCGCCAACGGTAAGGTGATCGAAGGCCGGCAGTGCCAGCCGCAGGCGGGCAACGACGCCTGCGTCGTCACCGCGCACGACGCCAAGACCGGCAAGGAGCTCTGGCGCACGCGCACGATTCCGCTGCCCGGTGAGCTCGGCTACGACACCTGGGGGGACGTGCCGATGGCCGAGCGCTGGCACGTGGGCACGTGGATGGTCCCGAGCTACGACCCCGAGACCAACACCGATCTTCGTCGGCACGTCGGTCACGATTCCGGCGCCGAAGTTCACGCTCGCCGGCAACGACAAGAAGTACCTGTTCCACAACTCGACGCTGGCGATCGACGCCGATACCGGCAAGATCAAGTGGCACTACCAGCACGTGGTCGATCACTGGGATCTCGATCACCCGTTCGAGCGGCTGCTGGTCGAGACGGCCGTGTCGCCCGATCCGAAGGAAGTGCCGTGGATCAACCCGAAGATCAAGCCGGGAGAACGCCGCAAGGTCATGACCGGCATTCCCGGCAAGACGGGACTGGTCTATACGCTCGATCGGCAGACTGGCGAATTTCTCTGGGCACGCCCCACCGTCTTCCAGAACGTCATCACCAAGATCGACGGCGCGACGGGTGAGGTCACGGTCAACCCGGAGAAGCTGTTCACGAAGATCGACGAGGAAAAACTGATCTGCCCGAGCAGCAACGGCGGCAAGAACTGGCCCGCCGGCGCCTACAACCCGCGCACCAACGTCATGTTCTACCCGATGCAGAACATGTGCATGATGGCGAAGACGACCACCGACACGCGTGATCCGGCGAAAGTCTACGGCCTCAACATGCCGGGCGAGCTGGCGCCCAACACCGACAAGGTGGGGGTGGTGTGGGCGATCTCGGCGGAGACCGGCAAGACGCTGTGGAAGTACGAGCAGCGCGCCGGCGTGATGTCGCTCGTCGCCACCGGCGGCGGCCTCGTGTTCGGCGGCGACGCCAACGGCCGCTTCCGCGCCTTCGACGACCGCACCGGCAAGGTGCTGTGGGAGCAGAACCTCGGGGCGCCGGTGAGCGGCTTCCCCGTCAGCTTCGCGGTGGACGGCAAGCAGTACGTCGCCGTGACCACCGGCCCGTCGCTCGTCGCCAACTCGACGCTGCGGCTCACACCCGAGCTGAAGCCCAGCAACACGGGGCAGCTGTACGTATTTGCGCTGCCATAAGGTCAGGTGGGTCAGGTAGGTCAGGTGGGCCGGGTGGGTTAGAACGCTTGCAGGCAACCTGGAGACTCCAATGCGCCACATCATTCCTGTCGTTCTGCTGTCGCTCGCGGTCGTGCCTCTCGCGGCCCAGAAAGACGACATCATCCCGCTCGACAAGGTCGTCCGCAGCCAGCGCGGCTCGGTGAGCCAGAAGATCGCCAACACCGACATCACGGTCACCTACGGCCGTCCGGTGGCGCGGGGGCGGACGCTCTTTGGCGCGCTGGTTCCGTACGGGCGGATGTGGCACCCCGGCGCCGACCAGGGCACCGTGCTCGAGACTACACGGGCCATCGAGGTGAACGGGAAGCCGCTGCCCGCCGGGCGGTACAGCCTGTGGACGATCCCGCAAGAGAAGGCGTGGACGTTCGTCTTCAGCAAGAATGCCGACGCCTTCCACACCTCGTATCCGGGCGAGGCGCTCGACGCGCTGAGGGTGGACGTTACCCCCGAAACCGGCGCGCACATGGAGTCGATGGCGTACTACTTCCCCGTCGTGGACGGCAAAGACGCCACGCTGCGACTCCACTGGGGCACCGTGATCGTGCCGCTGGCGATTAAGGTGCAATAAGGCGGGTCTGAAGACCCGCGGCCACGTCAGACCTACGAAGTTCTTACCTAGCCCACCGGCTCACCTGCCTGCCTACCGGGCCGTCAGTGCTGGCCGGCATCTTGCTATGTCCCGTGAGCCGCGCCCATTCCTCGCATGGGTGCCGGCGGAAATGGAGCACATCATGGCGGACACGACCAAAGGCACCGGCGCCGACTCACCCGAAGACATCCTGGACGAACCGGCGCTCGAAAGCGTCGGTGTCGACCCTGACAGCATCGTGGTAGCCCCGGACAACACACCCGGGCAGGACGAAGAAGACGACGACGATGGATTCGACGACGACGACGAGGACGACGACGCGGAAGACGACGAGGACGAAGACGGCCAGAAGGCCTCGGACGAAGAGGAAGAACAGGGCTGAGCGTCGCGTCACGGCTGCAAGAATTGCAGCCCAGCCGCAGTCCGCGGTGCACGCTCCGCCGCACGCCGCACTCCGATAACCCGGACGTTCCGCCAGCCGCACCGCTGTGCCGGGTTGGCCCCGAACATGCTCTGTTACGCAACGGTAACGGCATGACGGAACGTCCGGACGATCAACAGGGGCCGCCGCAATCCATTTCGCGCACGCTGGAAGAAAACGTACGGGCGATCAGGATCTGGGAGCAGGCGGCGCTGCACGGCCGGTCGCGGTCCGAGCGCCTCAGCGAGTGGATCACCTCCACGGCCGGCCGCGGCCCGGTGCTGCTGGCGCACCTGGTGTGGTTCGGCCTCTGGGTGTCGATCAATCTCGAAGCGCTGCCCGGGATCGAGCCGTTCGATAAGTTCCCGTTTCCGCTGCTCACCACCATGGTGTCGCTCGAGGCGATTTTCCTGGCGCTGTTCGTCCTCTCGAGTCAGAACCGTCTGGCCACCCAGGCCGACAAGCGTGCCCATCTCGACCTGCAGATCGATCTGCTCGCCGAGCGCGAGATGACGGCCGTCCTGCAGATCGTGCAGGACATCGCCAGCCAGCTTGGCGTGAAGTACGCCGCCGGGAGCCCTCACATCGAGGAACTGTCTCGGGAAACCGACGTCCACGAACTCGCGTCGAAGCTCGACGACGAGATTCCAGCCGGGCCCGCGTAGGCAGAGTGCTCTGAAGACCGCCCTTTGATCCGAACCGGCGCACCACGTGGCGGGCGGTGTTCAGACCGCCCGACGGTTACTGCGTGGCGGGAGCCGCGGCCGGCGGCCGCCGCATGATCTGCGCGAAGTAGTTGGTGACGCCGTCCGGATCCGACAGCCAGATGGTGCGCAGGCCGGTACCGAATGGGCCGAGCGGCCGATCGATCGTCACCGAAGCGGCCTTGGCTTTCGCATCCACCGCCTCGACGTTGCTGATGACGTACTGAATGCCAGCGCTGCTCTTGTTCGCCGGCACCGCCTGCCCGAACGACCACACGTTGATGGTGGTGTCACCGTGGCGGAAGGGGTACTGCGTGGCGCCCAGCACCGGGTCGGCAATCGGCGGCAACTCCTCGAGGCCCACGAACGAGCGGTAGAACTCGCGGCTCCGGTCGAGGTTCGACGCGGTGATGCCCACCTCGAAGCGGCGGTAGGTGTCGGCCGGGGCGCCCGGCAGCACCACCAGTTCGACCCACTGCTTCTCGGGATCGAGCACCATCGCGGCGCGGCCGCCGGCGGCGCGTGCGGTGAACGACGGCGCCGGGTAGCCCTTGGCGGCGAACCTCGCCGTGAGCGCGGCCTCGTCGGGATAGAAGAAGGTGAAGACGCGCAGGCCGGTCGCGTCCTTCACCGCCGCCGCCCGGATACTGGCTCGCGGCCGGCGTCGCCTGCAGCTTCACCTGCGCGGTGCCGATCTCGAACAGGATCATCTCGTTGCCGCCACCGAGCTGCAACGACGGCAGCTGCTTCAGGCCGAGCACCTCGCCGTAGAACTCGATCATCTTCGCGCGATCCACCGCGAAGCGCCGGAACACGTTCATCGACGGCTGCGTGCTGAGCGCCGACAGCGATCCGGCCGGCGTCTCCGCGAGCGCGGGCACCGCGGCAGCCACCAGACTCAACACCAGACCGGCCCGAATCAGCTTCTGCATGGGCGCGAGTCTAGCGAGGCTCGCCTCGAATTGACAAGCGTGGCTGCTCTTTCAAGCCGTCTGGTGGTCGGCGGGGGCGAAATTCAAGGCGACGCCATTGATGCAGTAGCGCAGGCCGGTCGGCGGCGGGCCGTCGGGGAAGACGTGGCCGAGGTGGCCGCCGCATCGGCTGCAGTGCACCTCGGTCCGCACCATGCCGTAGCTGTGGTCCTCGGTCTTCTCGATCGACCCCTCGAGCGGCTCGAAAAAGCTCGGCCAGCCGGTGCCGCTCTCGAACTTCCGTCCGGTCATGAACAGCGGCTGATCGCACCCCGCGCACGAGAAGGTCCCGACGCGCTTCTCGTTGAGCAGCGCGCACGACCCGGGCCGCTCGGTCCCGTGGCCGCGCAGGACGGCGTACTGGTCGGGCGTCAGCTGCGCCTTCCACTCGGCGTCGGTCTTTTCGACTGGATACGTCTTGTCTGTCATCGATCCCTCTGTGTGCATTATGTCAGGCGGGTCTGATACCTGACCTGACGCCACCTGACGCCACCTGACCCACCCGACCTGACCTACCTGACGCGTGCCTATACTTCGATGTTGCCGCTCCCACGAGGTTTCACCCTGGCGCTGTTGCCTGCTGATCGGCCCGATGCCGGCCGCGGGCCAGGACGATCCGGCCACCGGCGCCACCGGCCGGTGACCACGCGGCGCACGCCGCGCACGGCGGGCTGTTCGACGCACATGAGGCGTCGGGCACGTCGTGGGTGCCCGACACCACGCCCATGGCAGGACCGCACGTCGGGTTGGGCCAGTGGGACGTGATGCTCCACGGCGTCGCGTTCCTCCAATACCTCCACGAGTTCGCGCCCATTCATCGCGGCGCGCACCAATTCGGCAGCATCAACTGGTTCATGGCCATGGCGCGGCGGCCGTTGGCCGGAGGACGCGTCGGCGCGCGGGCGATGATCAGCCTCGAGCCCTGGACGATCGCCGGCTGCGGCTACCCCGACCTGCTCGCCACGGGCGAGCTGTGCGACGGCGACGGGCTGCACGATCGGCAGCACCCGCACGATCTGTTCATGGAGGTCGCCGGCGAATACACGCGTCCGCTGAAAGGCGGTCTGGCGTGGCACGTCTACGGCGGCCCGGCCGGCGAGCCGGCGCTCGGCCCGCCCGCGTTTCCCCACCGCCGCTCCGCCATGCCGAACCCGGTGGCGCCGATCGCGCATCACTGGCTCGACGCCACCCACATCGCCTTCGGCGTGGTCACTGGCGGGCTCTCCGGCGCGCGCTGGCGCGTGGAGGCGTCGGCCTTCAACGGGCGCGAGCCGGACGAAGCGCGTCACGGCTTCGACCTCGCGCCGCTCGATTCCTTCGCCGCCCGTCTGTCGCTGCGGCCCCATCCCACGCTCGCGCTGCAGGTGTCGGCGGGCCGGCTCGAGGCGGCCGAGCAGGAGTTCGCCGGGGGCCCGCGCTACGACATCGCCCGCGTCACCGCCTCGGCCAGCTACGAGCGCCCGGCGGCCGCGGGCCGCCCCGTGGCGGTCACGCTCGCCTGGGGCAGCAACACCGAGCGGGGACAACGCACGCACGCCGGTCTGCTCGAAGGCACTCTTGGTCTCACCCCGCGGGACATCCTGTTCGGGCGCGCCGAGCTCAACGGGAAACCGTCGCACGCGCTGCACATTCACGAACAGCCGTTCGCCGATCCTCACGGTCGGCAAGATTCAGGGCGGTTACGTGCGCCAGTTCGCCCCGCGAGGCGGCGTGCAACTGGGGTTGGGCGGCGCGGTGTCGGCCGCGCTGGTCCCGCCCTCTATCCGTCCTCACTACGGCGGCGTCGGAACCGGCGTCGCAGCTTTCGCCTCGATCCGACCCGCGTCGCCTTAGCGGACGAGCTTGTCCTCGCCGTTCGAGTGCGGCGGCTGAGGCGTTCTTTCAGTAGGATCCGTCCCGCCACACCTTTCTCACAGCACAAGCGAGGTTCATCATGGCGCTTTATGTCTTCGACGGCACCGGACAGGAAGATCAGGAGGGCCTCGAACGCGATTCGAACGCGTGCATGTTCTTCAACGCGTATGAAGATCCGGACAAGAACGACGACCCGGACAAGCCGCGCGGCAGCCTCTACCTCAAGGGTGTCGGGAGACGGGCGCGCACCTTCATTGGCCGCAGCTTCTCGGAAGCGTTCGGCATCGGCGGGCACCAACGGGTGCGGCAGGCGATGGAGCGGCTCGAGAACAACATCGACGACGGCGACGACATCGTGGACATCGCCGGCTTCAGCCGCGGCGCGGCGCTCGCGCTGTCGTTCGCCAACGAGATCGCGAGCAAGATGCCGGACGTGTCGGTGCGCTTCATCGGCCTGTTCGACGTCGTCGGCCAGTTCGGGCTGCCGGGGGAACACGTCAACGCGGGGCACAGACTCAACCTTCCGCCCAACGCCAAGAAGGTGTTCCACGCGATGGCGCTCGACGAAACGCGGCTGTTCTTCCCGCTCACCCGTCTCGGCGGCACCGGCCCCGCGCAGGAGCGGCTGCAGGAAGTGTGGTTCCGCGGCGTGCACTCCGACGTGGGCGGCGGCAACGAGAACGCGAGCCTCAACGGCATCGCCCTCAACTGGCTGTTCCAGAACGCGAAGCGCTGCGGCCTGCCGATCCGCGAGAGCGAGGTGCTGGACAACCTCGCGCGGATCAAGAAACCGCCGCTCATCAGCGCACACAAGATCGATCTGGAGGTCGTGCGGCAGGTTCGCGACAGCGATCTGCTCCACGAGAGCGTGCTGCTTGCGGACGGCGAAGGCGGACGGCGGCACAACAACCCGAAGAAAGACCTGGCACGTGTCGACGATCTCGGGACGATCACGAAGCCGTCGGCGGTGAACACATAGCGTCCCGGATCCTCGTGATACGCTCGGGTTTTCTCGCCTCGACGGCCAACCGTCGACTCCGAGGAGGACCCATGACGAAGCTGGCCGCCGCCGCTGCGGCGATCGCGCTCACGCTGCTGCCCGGGCTGGCGCTGGCGCAACAGGAAGAAACCGACCGCGTGGCCGAGGCCGCGCGGGTGCTCGACGAAGTGCTGTCGGCGCCCGACAAGGGTGTGCCGGAGGCGATCATCGAGAAGGCGCAGGCCGTCGTCGTCGTTCCCTCCACGGTGAAGGGCGCGCTGCTCGTCGGCGGGCAGCGCGGCAAAGGGGTGATGAGCGCCAAGTCGGCCAACGGCTGGTCGGCCCCGGCGTTCGTCACGCTCACTGGGGGCAGCCTCGGGTTCCAGATCGGCGGTCAGGCCACCGACATCGTGCTGGTCGTGATCAACGAGCGCGGCGTGACCAACCTGACGCAGAACACGTTCAAGATCGGCGGCGACGCGTCGGTGGCAGCCGGACCGGTGGGACGCGAAGCCACCGCCTCCACCGACTACAAGATGCAGGCGCAGATTCTCAGCTACTCGCGGTCGCGCGGCCTGTTTGCGGGGGTGAGCCTGGCCGGGTCGACGATTCGCGCCGACCGCGACGCCAACGAGCGCATCTACGGCGTGGGCTACAGCACGCGGAACATCGTGATGGAACGGAAGGTCGAGCCCACGGCCGCGGCCGAGGCGTGGCTCAAGCTGCTGAACGAGAAGATGTAGGCTCCGGCTTTCGGGCGGGTCAAGGCCCGCCCCTACGTTGACGAGGCGCGGCCCCGTCCCGCGGTCACGAACAACACCAGGCCCGCGGCGGCCAGCACGATTTTCCAGGCGTCGATGCCGGCGATGGTCACCGGCGACGCCGCCAGCGCCAGGGCCCCCGCCAGCGCGGACCCGATCAGCAGATTCCGCATCCCGAGAGGACGATACACCGGGTGCCGCCGCCGGCGCGCGGCTAACGCGTGGCGGGGCGCCGGCGGCAGGAGCCGTGCCGCCGGCCGTGCTGGCCGGGCGCTCGTAGGCGCCCACGTCGTGCCGGCTGCCCTGCGGGCGCGCGAGATCGTCGCGATCGATCGTCACTTCGCCCAGGCCCTCGCCGCTGTCGATGGCCGGCGACCCCGGCGCGAGGTGGTAGTCGTGAGTGGACGCGTCGACGAACGACGATTCGCTGACGCGCAGGTTCGACGACGGCTTCGCCTCGGAGGTGAGCGCAGGCATCGAGAGCAGGTTCCGCACGTCGAGGGTGGCCTTGGGCGCGGACGCGGCGAGGAACGTGCGCGACACGTTGCGGCCGACGGTGCTGTTCCAGATGCGCAGGTTCTGGATGTCGTCCTCGTAGCGGAACGCGGTGGTGACGTCGTGGACGACGGCGTTCTTCACCAGCACCCGCGCCCCGTCGTCGGGGCCGCGCAGCCGGAAGGCGATCTGCGAGTCGAACACGGTCACGCCGTCCACGGTGGCGTCGACGTGCTCCTTGAAGTTGAAGGCCGCCATGTTGCCGATGAACCCGTCGCGGAACCCGGATGCGATCGTGTCGCGGATCGTGATCCGCGAGCGCACGTTGGTGGCCGAGGCCTTCGTGTCCACGGCGTTCTCGCCGGGAACGGCACCCGCGGCGAAGCCGTTCTCGGCCGCCGGCAGCGGCGCCAGCCAGATCTTCGAGCCCTCGATCGTCACCCGATCCCAGCCGGGCTCGGCGCGGCCCGGATCCACCTGCAGCCCGTCGCCCGAGAAGGTGTGGATCTCGGTGGCGCGAATCGTCAGGTCGCGCACGGCGCCGGTCACGATGCCATGCGCATCGGAGCGGCCTCCGGCGGCGTTGAGCGCGTGGTGCAGCAGCGAGCCGTCGATGAGCACGCCTTCGGGCGCGGCCATGTCGATCGAGGTCCTTGCTGCTGCGGCGGACCTCGGTGTTGCGCAGCACGAGGAAGTCGCCGCTGCTCGTCACCCGCACCGTATCGTCGCCGGCATACTGGCCGTCGAGCACCAGGCCGTCCACCACCAGGTAGGGGTGGGTGACGTGCAGAAGGCGGCCCGGGCTGGTGACGATCGCCGTGCGCGGCTGCGCCGCCCGGAGCGTAATCGGCGCGCGTGCGGATCCGCTGCGGACCGTGGATAGACTTTCAGTGTAGGTGCCGGGCGCGACGGTAATGACGTCCCCGGCGCGCGCGGCGTTCAGCGCGTCCTGAATCCGGCCGAACGGGAAACTGCCGCTGCCGTTGCCCACCCCGCCTGGCGACACGAAGTACTCGGCCGCACGCGCGGGAACGGCGAGCGCCACGAGCACGGCCGCCACGGCGGCAACGGTCGAGATTCGAGGCCTCCGAACCCTCACAGGCACGAGTGTACAGATTCGGGCGACGGACCGGCTCGGCCGCTAAGACTCCGCATCGGCCGTTTCGGCCGGCCGTGCGTCCGTCCGGTCGTGTCCAGGTCGAGCGCCACGGCGGGCGGAGCCGTCGCGACGATGGTCGGCGTCGCTGTCCGCCACGGAACCGGCGTCGCTATCCGCCACGGGACCAGGGCCCCGGGACCCGGGGCCGTCCAAGTGGCCAGGTCTGTCGTCCAACCAGACATTGGAGGTTTCAGTTCTATGACACATTTCACATCGCCGCTGGGCACGCGACGGGCAGCGCGTAGCTATGCGGCGGCCGTTGGCGTGGTGGCCGCGCTGTGCGGGGTCGCTGCGGGCGCGACGTGGCGCGACGCTTCCGCCGTGCAGGCCGCCGGTCCGGCCCTCGCGGCAGCAGCTCCCGCCCCGGCCCCCGCGGCGCCAGCCATCGCCGGCGTCTCTTCGTACGCCACCGTTGTCGATCAGGTCACTCCGAGTGTGGTCACGATCCGCGTGGCCCGGAAGGCGCAGGCCTCGCCCGCGGCGCTGCCGTTTTCCGATCCGCGTTTCCGCGAGTTCTTCGGCCGCGAGTTCGGTGAGCGCGGCTTCGGCGGCCGCACGCCGCGCATGCCGCGCGAGGAAGGCCTTGGTTCGGGCGTCATCGTCAATCCAGACGGCTACATCCTGACCAACCACCATGTGGTGGCTGGCGCCGATCGGGTGGAAGTGGAGCTGTCGGATCGCCGCGTCCTGACCGCGACGGTCGTTGGCGATGACGCCCTGAGCGACCTGGCGGTGCTGAAGGTGCAGGCCACCGGGCTGCGCACCATGCCGCTGGCCGATTCCGACAAGGCCCGCGTGGGCGACGTGGTGCTCGCCATCGGCAACCCGCTCGGCGTCGGGCAGACGGTGACCTCGGGCATCATCAGCGCGAAGGGGCGCACCACCGACACCGGCGACGGCAGCTTCCAGGACTTCCTGCAGACCGACGCGCCGATCAACCGCGGCAACTCGGGCGGCGCGCTGGTCAACCTGCAGGGCGAGCTGCTCGGCATCAACTCGCAGATCCTGTCGCCATCGGGCGGCAACATCGGCCTCGGCTTCGCGATTCCGTCGAACATGGCGAAGAACGTCATGGGCCAGCTGATTTCGAGCGGCAGCGTGCGCCGCGCGAAGCTGGGCGTCACGGTGCAGCCGATCACCGCCGACCTGGCCTCGAGCCTGGGCCTCAGCGACGTGCGCGGAGCGCTCGTCAACCAGGTGGAGCCGGGCAGCCCGGCCGAGCGCGCGGGCCTCAAGCAGGGTGACGTGATCACCGAGGTCGCGGGACGGCGCGTGTCGGACGGCAACGAGCTGCGCAACGCGATCTCCAACACGACGCCGGGTACGTCGGTGGCGCTGAAGATCGTCCGCGACGGCCGCACCAGCGACGTGAGCGCGAAGCTCGACGAGCTGAAGGCGGAGACCGAGGCCAACAGCCGCGACGAGCGCGGTGAGTCCGCCTCGCCCGGCCGGTTCGGCATGTCGGTGTCGCCGCTCACGCCGGAGCTCGCGCAGGAGTACTCGCTGCCGCGCTCCACCAAGGGCGTGGTGGTGACGGACGTCGACCCGGACGGTGCCGCCGCCGAGAGCGGCGTGCAGCCGAACGACGTGATCGAAAAGGTCAACGGCCGGCCGACGACGACCGTCGCCGAGCTCAAGACCGCGATTGAGCACACCAACGGCAAGCCGGCGCTCGTGCTGGTGAACCGCGAAGGCCGGAACCTGTTCCTGACGCTGCGCCCCGCGGCGTAAGCCACCGCTCTCTCTCCACCACCCGGCCCGCCCGGCACGCACGCTTCACTCCCGTGCGCTGCCGAAGCGGGCCGGGCGTCTGTACGACATGGCTGGAGCCCGCCTTCGTCGAGCGCTCCGTGCCGGCTCGCAGGCCCACGACCCTCGAGGAGTGGATACACTTGCGGCACAGACATGGAGCAACCCATCAGCATTGCCGCGACCGCGACGGCCCTCCCCGCGAACGAGATCACCCGGGACGACGTCAAACGCTACTTCGGCAGCACCTTCGCGATCGACGAACGGCGTCTCAACGCCATGATGGCGATCGTGGACAATTCTCAGGTGCGTCGGCGGTTCTTCATTCATCCCGTCGACTACATCATCGAGCCGCGTCCGCTCTCGACGCTCACTCGCGAGTACCAGGAGCACGCCATCGCACTCGGGCGCGAGGTGGCCGAGGGCGGCCTGCGCAAGGCGGGGCTGTCGCCGTCCGACGTCGACCTGCTGATCACGGTTTCGTGCACGGGCGTGATGATTCCCTCGCTCGACGCGCATCTCATCAACCAGATGGGATTCCGTCCCGACACGCGGCGGTTGCCCATCACCGAGCTCGGGTGCGCTGCCGGGGCCGCCGCCATCGGCCGCGCCACCGATTTCGTGCGGGCGTATCCCGGCGCCACCGCGCTCGTCGTCGCCGTGGAGCTCCCGAGCCTGACGTTCCAGCGCGGCGACACGTCGCAGGCCAACCTGATCTCCACCATCCTCTTCGGCGACGGCGCCGCCGCGGCGGTCGTGACCGGCCGGCCCCTGCCCGGCCCCAAGGTGCTCGAAGTCGCGAGCTACCTGCTGCCCGACTCGATCGACGCGATGGGGTTCGATCTGCAGGGCGACGGCTTTCACATCATCCTGTCGAAGGACGTGCCACAGCTCATTCGCGAGCGCATCACGTCGATTCTGTGCGCGACGCTCTCGCGGCGCGGGCTCAGCATCGCGGACGTGGCGGCGTTCGTCATCCATCCGGGCGGCCAGCGGCTGCTGCAAACGATCCAGGACGAGCTCGGCTTGACCGAGGCCGACACGCAGCCGTCGTGGAACGTGCTGCGCGAGTGCGGCAACCAGTCGAGCGCCTCGGTGCTGTTCGTGCTGGACGAGTGGCTGCGCACCCGCACCGTTCCGCGCGGCGCCTACGGCATGCTGGCGGCGTTCGGCCCCGGCTTCAGCGCCGAGACGGCCTGCTCGCGTGGGATCTGCCGGACTGACAGTCTGCCTCCGCGCCGACCGTTCCGCGGTCCCCGTACCGTGCATGATCGTGGTTGGCGCCGTGGCGCTGCTGCGGTTCGCGGAGCTGGCGGTGTCGGCCCGCAACCGCCGCGCCATGATCCGCGAAGGGGCCGTGCCGATCCCCGAGCGGAACTTTGGCTGGATGGCGCTCCTCCATACGGCCATCCTTGCGGGCGCGGCCGCCGAGGTGGTGTGGCTGCAGCGCCCGTTCCTGCCGCTGCTGGCGCTGCCCGCGCTGGTCTGCCTGGTCCTCGCCACATGGACGCGCTGGTGGGTGATCCAGACGCTGGGGCGCTTGTGGAACGTCGGCATCATGGACTCGACGCGACACGGTGTCGTGGACACCGGCCCCTACCGCTGGATTCGGCATCCCAACTACGTCGCCGTGTTCGTGGAGCTGCTGGCGCTGCCGCTGGTGCACACGGCGTGGATCACGGCGGCACTCGGCGCCGTGGCGCACCTGTTCGTGCTGCGCGCACGCATCCGCATCGAGGATCGCGTGCTCCTGGCCAACCCCGAGTACGCCGCACGGATGGGCACCAAGCCCCGCTTCTTTCCTACCCGCCTGACCGGCCCTACCTGCACCCCACCCGCCCTACCCGCCCTACCGGCGCCGAAGGCCCCGGCCCCAAGTGACTGACGTCGTCATCGTCGGCGGCGGCATTGCCGGTGCGTCGCTGGCGATCGCGCTGGGGCGCCGTGGCTGTTCGGTCGAGCTCTTCGAAGCGCAGACCTTCCCACGCGACAAGCCGTGCGGCGAAGGCATCATGCCGGCGGGCGTGGCGGCACTGCAACGCCTGGGGCTCCCGGACGGCGGCGGCGGCGTCCCGTTTCGGGGCGTGAGGTACCACCACGGGTCTCGGGTCGCGGTGGGCCGGTTTCCGTCGGCGCCCGGGGAGGAGTCGTGCGGCCGGGGCCAGCGACGTCTGGTGCTCGATCGGCAGGTCTTCGACATCGCGGCCGCAACGCCGGGGGTGTGCGCGCATACCGCGGTGACGGTCGCGGGCCCGGAGGTCGAGAACGGCCGGGTCGTGGGGGTGCAGGTTCATGGCGAGGTGCGGCGCGCGCCGCTCGTCGTCGCCGCCGACGGCGCCCATTCGCGCTTCCGCCATCGGCTGCACCTGAACGTGCCGGTGCCGCGCTCCCGCATCGGGGCGCGCCGTCACTACCGCCTCGCGGCGGGACGCACCGCCGAGCCGTGGGTAGACATCTTCCTCGGGCGCGGCCACGAGTTCTACGTGACGCCGCTGCCGGCGGGCGAAGTGCTCGTGGCGCTGCTCGCCGAAGCCGGCGCGGTGTCGCAGCCGCTCGAGCCGATCTTCGACCGCTGGCGTGCGGCGCCGCCGCGTCTTCGCCAGCTGCTCGAAGGCGCAGAGCCCGTCAGCGACCTGCTCGCCACGCCGCTGGCCGCCCGCGCGCGCGCCGGGTACGCACCGGGCGCGGTGCTGCTTGGCGACGCGGCCGGCTTTCTCGATCCCATCACCGGCGGCGGCATCGCGCAGGCGCTGATCACGTCGGAGCGGTTGGCGGCGTTCATCGACGCCCATCGCGGCCGGAACCCCGATACGTGGCTGCCGGCGTTCGAACGGGAACGGCAGGCGCTGCTCCGCGATTACCAACTGCTCACGCGCGGCGTGCTGGGACTGGCCCGCCGCCCGGTGCTGGCGCACGCCGCGCTCGTCGGCCTCTCGTATCTGCCATCACTGTTTTCCCATCTCGTGGGCGTGTCCGCCGGCACGCGCTCGCTCACCCCGCCCTTCCGCGCCTCCCGTCCGTAGTACGTAGGGCGGGGCTTCAGCCGCGCCTGCCCCGTGTACGTTGAGGCGGGTCTTTAGACCCGCCTGCCAGGATCGGTCGTGAAGACCGCCCTCTATATCCTGCGAATCGGGCGGGTTGGAAGACCGCCCTCGACGTCCGTCGACCGCGAGAAAACCCGGACGAAAACTGTATCGACGCGTTCAATTTCCGTCGACCGCTGGCGGCTGACCGGCCCCGTGCGACCCGCCTGCGATGCGCAACGGCGGCCCCTCGCGCGCGGGAGTGTAAAGCTGAACGTTTCTTGCCGGAGTTGCCTCCCAGACAAGGACGAGCTCCCCTGCTCGGGAGGTCAAAATGGGTCGCGTCATCCGGCTTTGGGTCGTCGCCTGCGCATGCGTCATCGCCGCAGCGCCCGCGTTCGCTCAGCAGCCGTCTCCGGCAGGGCGGATCAAGGTGGTGTCCGGCGAGGCAGTGGTCGTCCGCGACGGCGCCACGATTCCGGCGCACAGCGGGGTCACCGTCTACGCCTCCGACAGCCTCCGCACCGGCAACGACGGCCGCGTCGGCGTCACGCTCGCCGACGACACGCAGGTGTCGATTGGACCGCGCAGCGAGGTGCGGCTCGACTCGTTCGTCTACGAGCCGACACAGGGTCAGCTCGGACTCGTTCTCCAATTCATCCGCGGCACCGCGGCGTACGTGTCGGGCCGCATCGCCAAGCTGGCGCCCGACGCCGTGCGCCTCGAAACTCCGGCGGCGATCGTCGGCGTTCGCGGCACGACCGTGGCCGTACAGGTCACACCGGACTGACATCGCATGACGCGCTTCTCCCCCCTGATGTGCGTGGTCGTGTGCGGGTTCCTGGCGTCGGCGTGCGTGCCCAAGCGCGCGCAGACGCCGCAGCCTCAGCCTGCCTCGGCAGCTGCCTCGTCGGATCTCGTCGTCCTGCTTCCCGACCCGGGCACCACCACGGCCGGGCGCGCCATCGTGTCGAACCCGCACGGGCGGGTGGAGCTGGCGGAGGCCGGCGCCGGCGCGCGCATCTCGCCCGGAGCCGCGCCCGAGCCGCACGACGCTCGACGAGGGTGACATCCAGCGGCTGTTCGGCGACGCGCTCGCCAGCCTGCCGCCCGCCCCCCAGCATTTCGTCCTCTACTTCCGTTTCGAGTCCGAGGAACTGACCGACGAGAGCCGCCGCCTGGTGCAGGACGTGCTGAAGGCCGTGAAGCAGCGGCCCGAACCGGACGTGACGGCCATCGGCCATACCGACACGACCGGCACGCCGGCCAGCAACATCGAGCTGGGGCTCCGCCGCGCCAAGGCTGTACAGGCGATGCTGGTGGACGCCGGGCTAGCCTCGGCGTCGATCGCGGTGACCTCTCACGGCGAAGGCGAACTCCTCGTCCGCACCGCCGACGGCGTCTTCGAGGCCCGCAACCGCCGCGTCGAAATCACGGTGCGATGACTCTCACCCCGCGGCGGCTCGTGCTGCTGTGCGGGCTGGTGCCGACGCTCGCGCTGGCCGCTGCTGTCGCTGGCGCGCCCGGCCGCCTTCACCCACCTCGAATACGGCGTCTACGATCGGCTGGCGCGGGCCATCGACGCGCGGCCGCCCAGCGGACGCGTGGCGATCGTCGACGTGGACGAGCGCAGCCTTTCCACCATCGGGCAGTGGCCGTGGCGCCGCGACACCGTGGCGGAGCTGCTGGCGCGCATCCGCGATCTCGGGGCGCCGACGATCGGCGTGGACGTCATCTTCCCCGAGTCCGATCGCGGCGGCGAGGACGGCGAGCCCGATGCCGCGCTGGCGAAGACCTTGCGCGACGGCCGCGTCGTGCTCGGCTACGCCATGCGCTTCGACGGCGAACGCGACGCCGGCCCGGCCTGCGCGCCGCCGCCGCTGGGGCTGTCGATCGTGCAGGCGGACGGCCAGGAGGACGACCCGTTCTTCCGCGCCACCGGCGCCGTGTGCAGCCTGCCCGAGCTCACCGAAGCCGCCGGCGCCCAAGGGTTTCTCAACGCCGCGCCGGACTCCGACGGCATCCTCCGCCGCGTGCCGCTGCTGGTGCGCTTCGGCGAGGGCACCTATCCGAGCCTCGGGCTCGCAACCGTCGCGGCCATGACCGGCACGCGCGACGTCGCCCTGCGCAGCGAGAACGCCAACACCAGCACGCTCACCCTCGACGGCCACCGCATCGCCCTGGACGGCAAGAGCAACCTGCTGGTGCGCTACCGCGGCAAGAAGCACACCTTCCGCTACGTCTCGGCGGCCGACGTGATGCAGAACCGCGTGCGTACCGGGGACGTTCAAGGACACGCTGGTGATGGTGGGAACCACGGCGCTCGGCACGCGCGAGGTGGTCGCCACGCCGCTCGACACGCTGTTCGTCGGTGTCGAGGTGCAGGCGACGGTGGCCGACAACCTCCTGCAGCACGACGGCCTGGCCCGGCCCGAGCACGGCGTCGTCGATCGAGACGCAGCTGGTGCTGGTCCTGGGCGTCCTCGCCACGCTGCTGGTGCGCCGGATCGGCGCCGCATGGGGCACGGCCGTCGCCGTGGCGGGCACCATGGCGCTGTGGGTGGGCGCCGGCGCCCTGCTGTCGTCGTCCGGCACCTACATCTCGCCGTTGTACCCCACGCTGGGCGTCGGCGTCTCGCTGGCCATGATGACCGTGGCCGGTCTCACCGTGGAGCGGCGGCGCGCCGATCGCGCCGGCCTCGAGAAGGCCGGATCGCAGCGCCTGATGGTGCAGACGCTGCTCTCGCTCACCGGCATTCGCGACGCCGAAACCGGCCGCCACTCACGGCGCACGCAGCGCTACGCGCGCGTGCTCGCCGAACAGCTCGCCGCCCACCCCTCGTTCCGCGACTACCTGACCGCCGATCGCATCGAGCTGTTTGCCAGCCTGGCGCCGCTGCACGACATCGGCAAGGTGGGCGTGCCCGATCGGGTGCTGAACAAGCCGGGCCACCTCACGCCCGAAGAGCGGCAGGAGATGTGCAAGCATCCCGAATACGGCCGTGACGTGCTGCTGAAGGCCGAGCGTGAGACGGGCATCTTCGACGACCTCACGATCTCGCTGGCCAAGGACATCGTCTACACGCATCACGAGAAGTGGGACGGCACCGGCTACCCGCGCGGTCTGAAGGGCTCCGAGATTCCGATCCCCGGCCGGCTGATGGCCGTGGTGGACGTGTACGACGCGGTGCGGACGCGAAAGCTCTACGACCAGCCCGTGCCACAGCACGAGGCCGTGGCGATCATCGTCCGTGGCCGCGGCACGCACTTCGACCCCGCCGTGGTCGACGCGTTCCTCCGCGTCTCGCCCATCTTCGACGAGCTGTCGGCGCTGGACTCGTAGGGGCCGGCTGTAGCCGGCCCGGGGTTGAGCCGCCTGAAGGCGGCCCTACGTACCGAAATACCGCTCCGCGAACGTCAGGAACGTGGGCCAGTTCGGACCCGCGGTGTGGCCGCCACGGTGCTGGCGGAAGGCAATCTCGCCGGTCACGAGCCCGGTTTCCATCGGCGGATACTCGGTGGTTCCGAGATCGCGCTTGCCGAGCAGGCGGTAGACCGGACCCGCGCCGACGCCGGCGAGAAACATCCCCTTGGCGTCGATCCACCGGCCCTCCACTTCGAGCGAGCCGGCGCTGATGAACACCGGCCGCGGCGCACAGAGCGCGACCAGTTCGTGGGCGTCCACCGGCAGGTCCGTGGGCTGGAGCGGGCCCGCGTACTTCACGTAGTTCCCCGCCATCCAGTGATACTCGCCCTGACCGGCGACGTTCTCCACCTGCTCGCCGAAATGGCGGCGATGCAGCTTCGCCCCGCCCGCCCCCGACGACGCGATGAAGCCGATGGCGAACCGCTGGTCGTAGGCCATCGCGACGAGCGCGGCCTTGCCGTAGCGCGACAGACCTTCGATGCCGACGCGTGAGGCATCCACCGTGCGGTCGGTCTCGAAATAGTCGAGGGCGCGGCTGGCGCCCCACGCCCACGCCCGCAGCGCGCCCCAGTCGTCGAGGTCCCGCGGCTGGCCCTTGTTGACGAGACCGATGATGCCGCGCGTGAGCCCGGCGCCGTTGTCGGCCTGCACGCTCGTCGGCACGAGCACGGCGTAGCCCCAGCCCTTGCGCGCGAGCTGTTCCTGCCAGGTGCCTTCCGGCGGCGGAGGCGGCGCCGGCGGCGCGTTCGCGGCTCGCGGCCGCGGGCCGAATCCGAACTCCATGATCACGGGCACCGGACCGCGCGCGTTGGCCGGCGTCGCCAGCGTGAGCTGGATGTCGACCGTGATCAGCGGATACGACGAGTTGTCCACGTGGCCCACGAGCTGCCTGGTGACCATCGGCACGCCGCCGACGGTTTCGGTGCTCGTCGCGGTGACCTCCCACTTCACCGGCGGCGTCGCCGCCGGGGCACGGCCGTAGACCTCCCGGTCGAAGTCCTCGACGATCTCGGCGCGCCGCCGCGTCCAGTCGCGCGCCGTCTTCACCGGCTTGGCCGTTCTTGAACGTCAGCGGATCGGGCAGGCTCGTGTACGGCGTCGCCTTCGACTCGTCGGCGTTGGCCGCGTTCGGCGAGTCGGGATTGCCGTCGGGCCCGCGACGCAGCGACGTGATGCCGAGCAGCCGCAGCGTGCGCTCGATGATCCTGCTGGGCGGTGAGCTCCACCGGCGGCGCCGGCTCACTGCGTTGCGCATCGAGTCGCGGGCGGCAGCGCGGCCGCGGACACGAGCATGGCCGCCACGGCGGTCCGCCGCAGACCGGCACGGGCCATCGGCATCTCGGGCATGCGCGGCATTCTACTCGCGTGGCTTCGCCAGTCACTGACGCTTGCGGCTACGCCACGCGATAGCAGTCTCTCTTGCCCGCGCTTCGCGCGGGCGGTCGCGGAGTACACTGCCCGCGCACCCGGAGGACCCGCCGATGCCCCTGATTCGTTCCCGTGCGTTCGCCGCCTCGACCGCCGCGCTCGTCGTCGCGATTGCCGTTGCCGCGTGGAGCCTTGTGGGGCGCGCAGCCGGGGCCAACAGCGACTGGCCGGCCTATGGCGGCGACAAGGCGAGCACGAAGTACTCGCCGCTCGATCAGATCGATCGCGTGCAACCTGCAAGGCGCTGACGATCGCGTGGCGGCGCTCCGGCGCTGCCCGAGGAACTGCGCACGATCTATCCCGACGCGCAGGCCCCGGCCAACTACCAGCACACGCCGCTCGTCGTGGACGGCCTGCTCTACATGAGCACGGCCGTCGGCGTGGTGATGGCGCTCGAGCCGGCGACGGGCAAGACGGTGTGGTTCGACACGCTGCCGCCGCGGCCCGACGGACAGCCGTCGCGCGGCGGCGGCCACGCGCAGCCTCGCCTACTGGAGCGACGGCAAGGACGCGCGCATCCTCGCCAACGTCGGCAGCAATCTCGTGGCGCTCAACGCCAAGACCGGCAAGCGCTACGCCGACTTCGGCGACAGCGGCCAGGTGGATCTGCTGAAAGGGTTCGAGCGCCCGATCACCGGCTGGCGCTGGAGCAGCGGGCCGCTGGTCGTGAAGGACGTCGTCATCATCGCCGGCGTGCCGGCGCCGGCCACCGACATCCTCAACGAGCGCGTCAGGGCGCCGAAGGAGATGCCGCCCGACGACATCCGCGGCTACGACGTGCGCACCGGCAAGCACCTGTGGACCTTCAACGTGGTGCCGCGCAAGGGCGAGTTCGGCAACGAGACCTGGCTGAACGACTCGTGGACCTACTCGGGCAACAGCGGCACCTGGTCGCTCATCAGCGGCGACGAGGAGCTGGGCCACGTCTACCTGCCGACCGAGAACGCCACCGGCGACTACTACGGCGGCACGCGGCCGGGCACCAACCTGTTCTCGGAGAGCGTGCTCGCTCTCGACGCGAGAACCGGCAAGCGCGTCTGGCACTTCCAGGTCGTGCACCACGGCCTGTGGGACTACGACCTGCCCGCCGCCCCGGTGCTCGCCGACATCACGGTCAACGGCCGGCGCATCAAGGCGCTGGCGCAGGTGTCGAAGCAGGCGTACGTCTACGTGCTCGATCGCACCAACGGCAAGCCGGTGTGGCCGATCGAGGAGCGGCCGGCACCGAAGGGCAACGTGCCCGGCGAATGGTATTCGCCCACGCAGCCGGTCCCGAGCAAGCCGCCCGCCTTCGATCAGCAGGGCGTGTCCGACAAGGACATCATCGACTTCACGCCGGAGCTGAAGGCCGAGGCGCTGAAGATCCTCAGCGAGTACAAGTACGGACCGCTCTACACGCCGCCGGTCGTGCTCGGCAGCCCCGACGGCCCGAAGGGCACTGTCTTCATGCCCGGCACCAACGGCGGCGCCGACTGGGGCGGCGCGGCGCTCGACAAGGAGACGAACATCCTCTACGTGCCGTCGGCGCACCTGCCGGACATCCTCGCGCTCGGCAAGTCGCTGCATCACCGAGTCCACGCTGCCGTTCGTCAAGCAGGCCGTGCCGCGGCTCGTCGGTCCGCGCGGCCTGCCGGACCCGTTCAAGCCGCCGTACTCGCGGCTGGTGGCGATCGATCTCAACAAGGGCGACATCCTCTGGTCGGTCGCCAACGGCGACGGGCTCAAGAACCATCCGGCCTTCGCGGGCATTCCCAACCTGCCGGCCATGGGGCGGCCGGGACGGCTCGCCGCGCTCGTCACGAAGAACTTCGTGTTCATGGGCGAAGGGAGCGACAGCGGCGTGGGCCTCGGAGGCATGGCACCCGGCCTCGGCGGCGGGCCGATGTTCCGCGCGTTCGACAAGAAGACCGGCGCCATCGTGTGGGAGATGGAGCTGCCCGCGGGCGTCAGCAACGCGCCGATGACCTACATGGCGGACGGCCGCCAGTACATCGTGGTGGGCGTGTCTGGCCGACAGTATCCCGGTGAGCTCATCGCGCTCGTCGCTGCCGCGATGAGCGCCCACTGTCGTAGGGGCCGCCTTCAGGCGGCCCTGGGCCGGCTAAAGCCGGCCCCCACGTCGGCTTGGACCTTGCGGCTCGTGATCGGCAGCCTCGTGATCGTGTCGGCGCAGTCGTCGTTCGAGGCCGCCTCGATCAAGCCAAGCCCGCGCGATGCGGTCACCAGCACCAGTACGTTCTTTCAGCGCAGCAGCCAGCTCTCCATCCTGAACCACCCGCTGCGGCTGCTGATGGCGATCGCCTCGTTCGAGGTGACGACGGTGCAAGCCGAACATCGTCGGCGGCGCCGCGCCAGGCTCCACCTTCTTCCAACGTCGGCAGTCCGGTAGCGATCGCGAAATCACCCGGCTGCGGCTGCTGATGGCCGATCGCCTTCAAGCTGGACGTGAACCAAGGCGCGGTGCCGTCATCGCCGGCTTGCCGGGCTGGGCCGACACGCGACGGCTTCGACATTCAGGCGGCGGTGGCCGCATCCCGACGACGGAGCAGAAGCGCAGATGCTGCAGGCGCTCCTGGCCGAGCGCTTCAAGCTGACGTTGCACCGCGAAACGCGGCAGCTGCCGGTGTTCGCGCTCGCGCCTGCCGAGCTGCGGACGCCCCGGCCGCAGCTTCGCCGCCACCCGACGAGCGACGACAGCCGCCCGAGGCCGACGCAGCCGGACGGTTACCGCTCGAGGCCGGGCCTGTCTCGAGCAGCGCCGTGGGTGCTGGCGTCGCGAACATCGCCACGTGCGCTTCGCTCGGCGGCGATGCTCGCAGCCAGCTCGACGACCGGCTCGAGCTCATCGTCGTCGATCGCGTCGGAGCGGCTCCGATGCCGGAATCCTCAGACAGGAGTCCAGCCAACGGTCGATTTCATCGTCTGGCCGCGTCGAGCGGCCGCCGAGGACTGACTCTCGGCACCGATCAATCCACGGACGAATCCCTGAACAGCGACAGGTCGATCGCATCCGCCATCGCCCGATACCCGTCATCGTTGGGATGTGCGTGATCGCCGCTGTCGTACGCGGGCAGCAGACGCGAGGGTTGCGCGGGATCGCGCAGCACCTGGTCGAAGTCGATCACCGCGTCGTAGGCACCGCTGGTCCGGATCCACTGATTGAAGGCCTGCCGCTTCGCTTCGAGCTCGGGAGTCCAGAAGCCGGGGAACGGGTAGCCCTCGAGCGGGAACAGGGTCCCGCCAAAGGCCTTCAGTCCCAGGGCATGGGCTCGCTCGATGATCTGCCGGTGCCCCTGAATCAGCTGGGCCACGGTCACGACTTCCGCGGGGTTGCCGATCAAGCCGGGAATGAGGAGGTCAGCGTTCCCCTGGAGGACGATCACATAGGCGGCGCCGCTCATGCGCCAGCACGTCGCGATCGAACCGCGCCGCGCCGCTGGTCCCGACGAAGTCGTGCAGCAGCCGATTGCCGCCGACGCCCTGGTTCAGCACGGTAATCTGCGAAGTGCTCGGATCGGATTGCAGGCGCGCGGCCAGGAACGAGGGATAGTTGTGGTTCGTGTCCACCGTCGAACGGAATCCGTCGGTGACTGAATCCCCGAGCGCCACGATGGCTCGCGCCCGCTTCGCCGCGAGGACCTCGATCCCGGAAAGAAAGTAGTACGCCTCCGTGGTGCTGCCGGCGATCGTCGCGGCACCGGTGAAATCGCCCGGGACGGAGAGATAGGTGGTGTGCAGCGCGGTCTCGTGCTGGGTCGCCGCCACGACATCGTCCGGCAGAAAGAGGCTGACGGCGACGTCGCCAAGATCCGGTACGGCGAGCGCGACCGGGTCGCTCACCGCGAGCGCGCCGGCGGGAATGGCGATCGCAGGGGCGCCGCCGAAGGTCAACACGCGATCGGTGCCCTCCACGATGGCACCATTCCCGGCGCTCAGCGCCACGTGCGCCGCGCCAATCACAAGAGGGGTCGTGCCATAGGCGTTGGACAGCCGCACCCGCACGGTCTTTCCGCCCAGGCTGACGTGGACGACCTGGCGCAGGGTCTGGCCGTCAATGGCGAGGGGTGCCGGAGCCCGTTGGGGGCTGACCGCCCACGTGGCCACCCAGTGGCGGCTGCCCGCCGAGTCTTTCGCAAGGGCGGCACGGGGCGAAGCCGCCTGTTGCCAGCACGGCCGCGAGAACGAGGGTGAGCAGCGGGCGCATGTGGTGTTGCATGGCTGAACGCATGGTGATCTCCTTCGAGGTGTGGACGCCCGGATTCTGGCCAGCGCAGCCACCAAACGGCCATTGAAGGCGTCTTGAAAGAATCTGGAATCTTTGCCCGGACGCTGGTGGGCGCAGCGCGTGTGACACAGTGTCGGGCGCCGGCCATGACCTACCCCTTCGGCGAATTCGAAGTCGACGCCGCCGCCTACGAGGTACGGCAGGCCGGGACGCGCATCCGGCTGACGCGTCAGCCGATGGAGATCCTGCTGCTGCTGTTGGAGCGCCGGCAGGAGCTGGTGTCGCGCGACGAGATGGCGAAGCGGCTGTGGAGCCCGGAAGTCTTCACCGACCCCGACGCCGGCATCCACACCGCCATCCTGAAGATTCGTCAGGCGCTCGGCGACTCCCGGGACGCGCCGCGTATCGTCGAGACCGTGCCAGGAAAGGGCTACCGGTTCGTCGGAGCCGTGGAGGTCACCGGCCCCGCCGCTCACGAGGCCCGAGGTCGTGACCGCCACGGCGCCACAATCTGCCCGCCGAAGTCACCAGCTTTGTCGGCCGTGAGACAGAGCTGCTGGAGGTCCCGCGAATCCTCGCCGCCTCCCGCCTCGTCTCGCTCACGGGAGCGGGCGGCGTCGGCAAGACGCGGCTGGCCGTCCGCGTGGCCGCGGGTCTCGTGGACGAGTTCGCCGACGGCGTGTGGGTCGTCGACCTGTCGCCGCTCACCGTGCCCGACCTCCTGCCCCAGACGGTGGCCACCACGCTCGGCATTCGCGAGGGCGGGCAACGGTCCGCCCGCGATGTCCTGCTCGACGCGCTACGCGACCGGCAGCTCGTGCTGGTGCTGGACACCTGCGAGCATCTCATCGACTCGTGTGCGTCGCTCGCCGACGATCTGCTGCGCCGGGCGCCGGCGGTGCGAATCCTCGCGACGAGCCGCGAAGCGCTCGGCGTGCAAGGGGAGACGGTCTATCGTGTCGGCTCGCTGGCGCGTGCCGGATCGTCCGTGCAAGGCGGCGAGCCCGCCGAGTCGGATGCCACCCGCCTCTTCGTCGATCGCGCACGAGCGGTCGATCCGAATTTCAGGCACACCAGCGACAACGCCGATGCATCGTCCGCATCTGTCGCCGTCTCGACGGCATTCCACTGGCGATCGAGCTGGCGGCCGCCCGCGTGATCGTGCTCTCACCCGAGCAGATCGAGGCGCGCCTGCACGACCGGTTCCGGCTGCTCACCGGCGGCGCCCGCACCGCCGTCGCCCGGCAGCGAACGCTCGAGGCAACGGTGGACTGGAGCTGTCAGCTCCTGTCGGATACCGAGCGGCTGATTCTGAACCGGCTGTCGGTCTTCCCGGCAGCTGGTCGCTCGACGCCGCCGAATACGTGTGCGGCAGCGGCGGCATCGACGCGCGCGACGTGCTCGATCTGCTGGCGGAACTGGTCAACAAGTCGCTCGTCGTCGTCGACGACGGCCCCCGGCGAGCGCCGTTATCGCTTCCTCGAAACGATCCGCCAGTTCGCGCGCCAGCGCCTCTTGCACAGCGGAGAAGCCGAGGGAGTCGCGCGTCGGCATTTCGAGTTCTTCTACCAGGAGTTTCGTGGCGCGTTGCCGATGCTCCGCCACCACCACCAGCTCGCCTGCCTCCGGCGCGTCGGGCTGGAGCAGGACAACCTCCGCGCGGCGCTCGACTGGGGCCTGGCCCTCCCGAAGGCACGAGCGAGGCGTCGAGCTCGCAGGAGCGTTGTTCTGGTTCTGGACCAAGCGCGGGCTGTATGAAGAAGGCCGGCTGTGGCTGGAACGGGCGGTGGCGGCCGCACCCCAGCCGCGGCACGCTCCGGGCCAGAGCCCTCATCGGCCTCGCGCACATGCACCATTTCCAGGGCCGTCCGTACGAGGACCTGGTGAGCGAAGCCCTGGCGTGCGGCGAGCGCGACGGCGATGCGTGGACCATCTCGTTCGCGTTGTTCATGCAGGGCCTGGCGGCGTTCGAGCGTGGCGATCATGCCCAGGCGGCGCTCGCTCGGACGAAGCGCGCGAGCCGCCGCCGGCTCCAGCGAGGAGCTCCTGATCCAGCATTCGGGCCCGCTGCTGATCCTGGCGACCATTGCCGTTTCGCGCGGCGACTACGACGCGGCCCAGCGATTGTACGACGAGTCCATCGACGCCAGCCGGCGCAGCGGCGAGGCGTGGAGCCTCGGCATCCTGCTCTCGGCGTCCGCCGGCCTGCGGATCGTGCGGGGAGAACTGGCGCAGGCGCACGCGCAGGCGTCGGAAGCCCTGTCGATCTGTCAGGAACTCGAAGACCCGCGTGGATCGCCTGGAGCCTCGACGTCTTCGCCGGGCTGCTCGCCGCCGGCGGACGCGCGGACGAAGCCGCGCGGTCTGGGGCGCGGCGGACCGGCTGCTCGAAAGCGTGGGCGGTGCGCTGTCGCAGGAGATCAGATGGATCCGGGCTCGCTACCTCGAGCCGGCGCGACACGTCGCTCGGGCCGAGGACTTCGATGCGGCTCGCGCCGCAGGCCGCGAGATGCCGCTTGCCGACGCGATCGCGCGCGCGCGAGCGCAGGCCGGCGATTTGTGCCCGGAAATCGCCCATGGACTGACGTGTGCGCTTCGGCATAGCCGCCCGCCCTGATCTGCGCTCTGATCAATGGCGATGATCGCTGCTCCCTCCAACACCACACACGCACATCGGCCGCCGAGCCTTGAGGCTTCGTCGTCGCCCTGGGCGATGTCCTGCTGCGCGCAGCGGTTGTCCTCGCCTTGCTCGCGGCGCCGGTTCTGGCGGTGCAAGCCATAACCGCCGGCGTGTCGTTCATCCGGGACACGCTCGCTCGATACTGATCCAGTAGAGGCATCGTGAGCGCTTCCACCCTGTCTGCCGCGAACATCCTGGCCGTCGAGGTTGAACCCCTCGCCGATGACGGCGGCCCGCGCGCGCGGTGGTGCCGTCAGCTGGGAACGATCCAGCGGCGGCGGGATGAATCCGCGCGCCACGAAGTGGCCGCGTTCCTGGAGCGCGACCGGGAAGGGCAAATCGCCGTGCGCGTCGCTGGCCCGGCATCGTCGCCGCGATGCGCGCCCTCGTCGGGGTTATACAACGAAGGGGCCGGCGTCGACGTGCTCACCGTGGTCGACTACGCGGACCGCGAGAGCCACGACCTGATCCTCGAGGTCGTCGCCAGCGGCGGTCAGACGCTCACGATGGAGCTTGCCGGCGCCGAGCTGTGCGTGCGCGCGAACGAGGGCACGGCCGGCGTACCGGATGGTGGCAGACGGTGGCTCACGTCCAGCCTCACGGACGAAGACACGGCCGCATACGCAATCCAGCCCTGGCTGACGCGGTTGTAGCGCCAGAGCCTTGAGCCCGGGCCGGCTCAGTCGTGCAGGACGACGCTCAGCAGCGAGCTGTTGATTTTGAGCGGCAGCTCGCCGTCGTACTCGATGAAGCCGAGCTTCTTGAACTTGTTCAGGAAGAAGTTCACGCGCGACCGCGTCGTGCCGATCATCTCCGCCAGCGTCTCCTGCGAGATCTTGCGGCACCATCGCGGACCGGCTTGTCCTGCTTCCCGTAGCGCGCCAGCAGCAGCAGCGTGCGCGCCAGCCGCTTCTCGCTCGAGTTGAAGAGCTGATCGATCAGGTCCTCTTCGATGCGGATGTTGCGCGCCAGCATGTGCGCGATGAACCGGTCGGACATCGCGTGCTGCTTGTGCAGCAGCCGGACCATCTGCTCCTTCTCGACGCGCAGGATGGCGCTGGGCGTGATCGCGGTGGCGCTGCCCATGCGGAGCGGCTGGCCGGCCAGGCACCCCTCGCCGAAGAAGTCGCCGGGGCCGAGCATCGCCACCACGGCTTCCTTGCCGGTCTTCGACAGCACCGACAGCTTGACGCCGCCGGACTGGATGTACAGCACGTGCTCGCAGGCGTCCCCCTGGGTGAAATCGCCTCATCGCGCCCGTACTCGACGATGGTCTTGGCGAGGCCCGCCGAGTCGAGGAACGCCTGGGCGTTGAAGTCGGAGGCCGTGACGTCGTCAGGCACTGGCGTCGACGCTCGCATCAACCAAGCATGACACCGAACGGCCCAGCGGACTGTGCGGTATGGAACGATTCCTGACCATCAATTGCGCAGTACGACCGTCACGAGCGAGCGGTTGATCTGGAGGCGCCGACCGGCGCGATATGCGATAAACCCCTGTCTGCAGAACCTTTCCAGGCACGCCTTCACCCGGGCTCCAGTCGTCCCCGCCATCTGAGCCAGCCGTTCCGCCGGGATGCGTGGCACGATCCACGTCGGATCGGCACCTCGCCGTACCGCGCCATCCGCAACAACGTGCGCGCCACCCTGTCTCTGCGGCCCCGAAAAGCTGGTCGACCAGGTCCTCCTCCATGCGGATGTTGCGCATCAGCACGTGGGAGATGAAGTGGTCGGCGAGGCCGTGCTGATGGTGTAGCAAGCGAGCCATCGCGCGCCGCTCGACCCGCACGACGGCGCTCGGCTTGATGGCGACGGCGCTCCGGATCGAAGCGGCTGGCCGGCCAGGCAGCCTTCGCCGAAGAAGTCTCCCGTCCCGAGGACGGCGACGACCGCCTCCTTGCCGACCGTCGACTGCGCCGACACGGTGACGCCGCCAGACCAGATATAGAGCACGTGCTGGCCCGGATCGCCTTGCGTGAAGATCGCGTCCCCCCGCCCGTAGCGCACCATGGCCCCGTCGCCTCCCGCCGATTCGAGAAAGGCCCTGGCACTGAATGGCGGCGGCTCGGGCGCGACGGACGCGAGGGGCCTTCCTCTGAGCGCGGTTGTCATGGGCGTGGCGACCCGTCGTCGCTCATGATGGCATCAGAATGTTTGGTCATAGAGGTAGTCCGATCCGGCGTGACTCAGCTCCCCGATGCGGTGCACGGCGTGTCTCCGCAAGACCGCAGCGTCCTTGGCGATCTGGGCCTCACCCGCCCGCTCGACGCGCGGGACCCGGCGATCGAGCGCGTCGATGAGTTCACGGAGCGTGGCGATGATGTGGGACGACGGCGGTACGCCGTCGCCCTGTTGATGTCTCATACGGCCAGCGTCACCCTGCCACGGTCAATACATGCCCCCGCCCATGCCGCCCATGCCGCCGCCCATCGCGGCCGCGCCACTCTGAGACGACTCGGGAATCATCGAAATGACCGCCTCGGTCGTCAGCAGCAGCGAGGCGATCGACGCGGCGTTCTGCAACGCCGAGCGGACCACCTTGGTCGGATCGATCACGCCGGCCTCGACGAGGTTCTCGTAGCTGCTCGGTCTGCGGCGTTGAAGCCCTCGTCGCCGGTCATCTCCTTGCACCCGCTGCACGACGATCGAGCCCTCGTGGCCGGCGTTGGTCGCGATCCAGCGCATCGGCTCCTCGATCGCGCGACGGATGATCTTGACGCCGATCTGCTCGTCGCCCTCGAGCTGTCAGCTGCGTCGAGCACCTTGGCCGCGCGCAGCAGCGCCACGCCGCCGCCGGGCGACGATGCCCTCTTCGACCGCGGCCTTCGTCGCGTGCATGGCGTCCTCGACGCGCGCCTTCTTCTCCTTCATCTCGGTCTCGGTGGCCGCGCCGACCTTGATGATCGCCACGCCGCCGACCAGCTTGGCGAGCCGCTCCTGCAGCTTCTCGCGGTCGTAGTCGGACGTGGTGTCTTCGATCTGCGTCGCGCAGCTGCTTGACCCGGCCCTCGATCGATCGCGCTGGCTGCCGGCGCCTTCGATGATCGTCGTGTTGTCCTTGTCGATGGTGATCTTCTTGGCCTGGCCGAGGTCCTCGAGCGTCACGTTCTCGAGCTTGATGCCCGAGGTCCTCGGTGATCGCCTTGCCGCCGGTCAGGACCGCGATGTCCTCGAGCATCGCCTTGCGGCGATCGCCGAAGCCCGGCGCCTTGACCGCGGCGACCTGCAGCGTGCCGCGCAGCTTGTTGACGACCAGCGTCGCCAGCGCGTCGCCTTCGATGTCCTCGGCGATGATCAGCAGCGGCCGGCCGGCCTGGGCGACCGCTCCAGCAGCGGCAGCAGATCCTTCATCGCGCTGATCTTCTTCTCGTGGATCAGGATGAACGGTTCTCCAGCACCACTTCCATCCGCTCCGGATCGGTGACGAAATACGGCGACAGATAGCCGCGGTCGAACTGCATGCCCTTCGACGATTTCGAGCGAGGTGTCGATGCGTCTTGGCCTCTTCGACGGTGATGACGCCGTCCTTGCCCACCTTCTCCATGGCCTCGGCGATGATCTCGCCGATGGTCTCGTCGTGGTTCGCCGAGATGGTGCCGACCTGGGCGATCATCGGTCCGCTCACCGGCTTGGACATGCGCGTCGAGCTCCGCGGTGATCGCCGTCGACGGCCTGCTCGATGCCGCGCTTGATGCGCCATCGGGTTGGCGCCGGCGGTCACGTTCTTCGCGCCTTCGCGATAGATCGCCTGGGCCAGCACCGTCGCGGTCGTGGTGCCGTCGCCGGCGACGTCCGACGTCTTGCTCGCCACCTCCTTGACCATCTGCGCGCCCATGTTCTCGAGCGCGTCCTTCAGCTCGATCTCCTTCGCGACCGTGACGCCGTCCTTGGTGATGGTGGGCGACCCGAAGGCCGTGCCGAGGATGACGTTGCGCCCCCGCGGCCCGAGCGTCACCTTGACTGCGTTCGCCAGGCTGTTGACCCCGCGCAGAATCGCCTGCCGCGACGCGTCGCCGTACACAATCTCTTTTGCCATTAGCTGCCTTCGTTCGTGGTGACGCTCGATGACGGCCAGCACTTCGCTCTCGCGCATGATGAGATACTCCTCGCCATCGAGCTTGATCTCCTGGCCCGCGTACTTGCCGAACAGGATCGTGTCGCCAGCCTTGACGTCCATCGGCACCCGCGTGCCTTCCTCTTTGATCTTGCCGATGCCGGCGGCGATGACGGTGCCCCGCTGCGGTTTCTCCTTGGCGGAGTCAGGAATGATGATCCTGCCGACGCTGCTCGCCTCTTCGAGGCGTCGAACGATGATTCGGTCGTGAAGCGGTCTGACATTCATGGCAGGATCCTGGCACTTCGCGGCGGCGCGGTCTGTCCGCTTGTGCACAGCCCTTCCTGGCTACGCGGGAGCGGAGATTCCGCATCGGTGTTCGATCCGGGACAGCGGCTGGGTTGCATCTCGCAGATGATGCCGGCAGACCTGCCTCCCGAGACCCACACCATGACCAACGACGCTCTCGCCACGTCTGTCTCGAACCTTCAGCACCCGAATGCCTTCTTCGCGCACGAGGTGAGGAATCTATGAACGTGGCGATTCTGTCGTTCGAGACGCTGAAGACCACTGGCGGGAATGTCGCCGGCAGCAGTGGCCACGTGCTGAATCGCAGCCTCAACGACCTGCGCACGCTGATCAACCGGTCACTGTCCGAGGTGCGGATCGCGCACACCCGGGACGAGCAGCGCCCGATCGCGGTCGCCGATTTCATCAACGACATCGAAGCCGGCGCCATGCTCGAGGCGCGCGCCAAGGGCATCCGGCTGGTCGTGTCCCCCGTGGACGCACGCGTCGTCGTGTCTGGAGACCGGCACGCACTGGCCGCCGTGGTGCGGAACCTGTTGCAGAACGCCTTGAAGGCCACCAGGCCGGAGACCACGGTGGAACTGCGTGTCCGGGCCAGCGCCGATCGCGTGGTGTTCGAAGTCCGGGATCAGTGCGGCGGCCTCTGCTCGGCATGTCCGGCAGACCTGTTTCGCCCGTTCGAGCAGCAAGGACGCGATCGGAGCGGGCTGGGCCTGGGCCTTGCTTTCAGCCGGGAGGCGGTCGAAGCCAACCGTGGCACCATCTCGGTACACCAATTTTCCTGGACACGGCTGC
>CAVSWX010000027.1:0-23269 GCA_963731785.1 uncultured Acidobacteriota bacterium | reverse complement strand
TTCGTGGCCCACTCGACGCTTGTCGGGCTGGTCAAGGAAGTGCGGCGCGTGCTCGGCGACACCGATCCCGATGCCCCAATTATCCGGACCGTCACCCGTGTCGGCTACGCACTGGCGGCGCCGCTGGCGCCCTCCTCCCGCCCGCTTCGCGAGCCCCACTGGCTGGTCGCCGACGGACGCTCGTTTCCGCTGACCGACGGCGACAATTCGCTGGGCCGTGAGCCGCGCTCGTCGGTGCGGCTGGATTCGGCGGGCGTCTCGCGCCGCCACGCCACCATCACCGTCGCCTTCGGCGAGGCCAGGCTCGCCCACGTCGGCAGCAAGAACGGGACGACCGTCAACGGGTCGGCGGTCCGGGACCCGGTGACGCTTCCGACGGGGTCCGGCTTCTGGTTGGCACGTGCCGCTCACCTACTGCTCGTCGACCGCGGCGCTCTCGACCGAGACCAGGACTGGTGCGCCAGGCCCCGCTCCGTCGTTTAGTAAACAGGCCGATGACGCTGGCGCCAGGCACTCGATTCGGACCGTACGAGGTGGTCGGTCCGCTCGGTGCGGGCGGGATGGGCGAGGTCTATCGCGCGCGCGACACCCGCCTCTCGCGCGAGGCGGCGCTGAAGATCCTTCCACCCGACGGGCGGCTCGATGCGGTGCGGATCGCTGGATTCGAACGTGAAGCGCGCACGCTGGCCGCCTCAGCCACGCCAACATCGCCACGCTCTTCTCGCTCGAGGATGTCGGCGGCACGCAGGCGCTGGCCATGGAGCTCGTCGACGGCCAGTCGCTCGGCGACCACCTCTCGCGCCCGGATTGCCAGGGCGGCGCTGCCGGTGGCCGAGGCCGTCTCGATCGCGACGCAATTGCCGAGGCGCTCGACGCCGCCCATGAACATGGCGTCGTCCACCGCGACCTGAAGCCCGGCAACGTCATGATCCGGCCCGACGGCACCGTCAAAGTCCTCGACTTTGGACTGGCGATGCAGGCTCGACGCCGAACCGCCAGCGGCGGTGTCGAGCACCCTGACCCGTGCGGGACGTTGTGGGCACGCCCGCGTACATGAGTCCTGAACAGGCGCGCGGCTACCGGGTCGATCGCCGCACCGACATCTGGGCGTGGGGCTGTGTGCTCTTCGAGTTGCTGAGCGGCCGGCGAGCCTTCCAGGGCCCGACGGCGTCCGACGTGGTGGCGGCGGTGCTCGAACACGACCCGACTGGTCGCAGTTGCCGGCGTCCACGCCACCCCCGCTGCGGGGGCTGCTCGAACGCTGCCTCGTGAAGGACCCGCGCCGGCGGCTGCGTGACATCGGCGATGCGCTTCACGATCTCGAGAGCGCGGCGCCGGATTCGCGTGCACCGGCACCTCCGGCGGCGCGGTCGTTGCGGTCCTGGCAGTTCGCCGCCACCCTGTTCGCGGCGGCGCTGGCGGCCACATGGGCGTGGATGGCGTGGCGGCCGGCGACGGCGCCTGCCCCCAGCGAACCTGTTCGCTTCGAGCTGCCGTTTCCGCGCCACGCCCCGATGGGCGCCGTGGGCGGGGTCCAGTTCGGGCAGCTCGCCATCTCTCCGGACGGCTCCCGCATCGTCTACCCGACGCCGCGCGGGCTCGCCGTGCGGTCGCGCGATCAGCTCGACGTGACGTTTCTGGATCTGCCAGGCGAGAGCACCAACTCGCCGTTCTTCTCGCCTGACGGGCGCTGGATTGGCTACACCAGCGCAGCGTCCACGCTCCGCAAGGTGCTCGTGAGCGGCGGCCCCTCGGTGCTCGTCGCCGATACGGGCAACGCCGCGATCGGCGCGTGGGGACCGGACACGATCGTCTACACCGATCAGCAGGGGATGTTTCGCGTGCCCGCAGGACGGCGGGCGCCCGGTGATGGTGCCGCTCGATCTCGCGGACCACGAGCAGCCGACGTTTCCGGAAATCCTGCCGGGGGGACGTGTGGTCCTCTTCACGGTCATCGCCACGCGATCGAATACGCCGGCCTCTCGGCGGTGGACCCCGGGTCGCGCATCGACGCCGTCGATCTCGTGACCGGACGACGAAAGACCTTGGTGCGTGGGGCGGACATCAACGCTACCTGCGCAGCGGTCACCTGGTGTTCGGCGCCGCCGGCTGGATCCGGGCGGTGGCCTTCGACCCGCAGACGCTGGAGGTCCGCGGCACGCCGGTCGAGGTGCTGCGCGACAGCGGCTCGGACTACTTCGAGGTCGCCAACGACGGCACGCTCATCTACATGCGCGGGGGGGCACGGCCACCGCATGGCCACGCTGGTGTGGGTGGATCGCGAGGGACATGAAGAGCCGCTGGGCGCACCCCCGATGCCGTACATCTACCCGCGCTGTCCCCCGACGGCCGGCGGCTCGCCCTCGACGTCGGCGGCCCCAACCGCGACATCTACATCTGGGACATCGCGCGCCGCGTGCTCGAGCGCTTCACCACCGATCCGGCCGAGGACGCCGTCGTGCGCTGGACGCGAGACGGGTCGAAGCTCGCGTTCGCCAACAGCCGCCACGGCGTGCCGAACGTGTTCTGGCAGGCCGCCGACGGCAGCGGTGCTCCCGAGCGCCTGTTCGAGAGCCCGGTACTCCAGCACCCCATCTCGTTCGGACCGGATGGCACCCTCGTCGTGTCCGAGCTCTCGCCGGGCCGCGGTCGCGGCGCAAAAGTCATGACACTCGCAACGCCTCGACGTGTGCGGCCGCTGCTCGAGAACGCCGTCAACGCCGAGGTGTCGCCGGACGGCCGCTGGCTGGCGTACGCGTCGACGCAGTCCGGTCAGTTCGAGGTCTACGTCACCTCGTACCCCGACGCGCAAGGCCGATGGCAGATCTCGTCGGGCGGCGGCCGGCAGCCCGCCTGGTCGCGCGATGGCAAGGAACTCTTCTACCGCGATTTCGCCGGCGCCCTCATCAGCGTCCCCGTGACCCTGTCGCCGACGTTCACGGCCGGGCAGGGCCGGAAGCTGTTCGAGAACTCAGCGTATCGCGGCGCCGGCACAGGCATTTCGGACCGGACCTACGACGTGACACCCGATGGCCGCCGGTTCGTGATGCTCCGGGTGACCGAACCCCCGCAACGCACGCTGGCGGTGGTGCAGCACTGGGTCGACGACCTGTCCCGTCGCGTGCCCACGAAGTAGGTCATGCGCAGGGCCTCCGGAGCGGTCGGCGCACAATCCCTGAGGAATTCTCGAAAGAGCCGTGGCAGACGGCTTGCACATTTGCCGTGTCGGATTGGGCCTTGTCGGATGGAGGCTGGGGCATGACTGGAGTCCGAAGCGCGATGGTCGCTCTGGCCCTGACCGGCGCGGCGAGTTCAGTGGCCGCACAAGCCGAGTTCAGGAGCGGCGTCAGCCGCCAAGCCGCCGATCGGCGCGCCGAGCGCCGCCAGACCGACAGCGCCCAGCGGCACAACGACTCGCAGCGTCAGACCGAGGCGCCCAAGCCGGTCACCCTCAGGCAGCCGGAGCCCCAGCGGCAACCGGAGCCGGCGCGAAAAGCAGAGCCGCGCCGCCAGCCCGAACCACAGCGGCAGTCCGGCACGTCCGGTCACTGGCAAGATCCCGCTCCGGCCTGGCATTCGCCTGGTCCGGCGTGGCGAGATCTCGACCAACGATCGGGCTCGACCCATCGACCCGGACAGGACGCGTTCCGCGCCTCGCCGGACACCTACACCCCGCGCGACCGCTCGCACCGGCGCGACGGGCGTCACGACGACGGCCCGCGCCGGGGCGGCAAGCGGTCAGACAACATCGTCTACGGCTACCCCTACGTGGGGCCCTTCGGCTACGCGACGTACCCGCTGTACCTCGTACGAAGAGACCATCGTGGGGTCTGCCGTGACGACGTCGGCGCCGACGTCGACGACGAGCCGCTCGGGTTCCTGCGGCTGCGGATCCTGCCGCGCACCGCCGACGTCTACGTGGACGGCGCGTTTGCCGGCACGGTAGACGACTTCGGCGGCAGCGGCGAGCGCATGCTGCCGGCCGGTCCGCACCGGGTCGAAATCGTGGCGCCGGGTTTCGACACGCTCACGTTCGACGTCCGCGTGCCGGCGAACGACACCGTCACCTTCACGCGCGAGCTCGACCCGCTCGATCGCGAGCCGCCTCGGGCGGCCCCGCCGGTGGAGATTCCGCACAAGACGCTCTACATCGTGCCGCACTGCTACATCGGCGATCGTCCGCCGCTCCTGAGCGACATGCCCGCCGGCTGCCGCTCGACGACGTGCGCGTCATTCCCTGAGGGCTGCCTTTAGCCTTTGGCCGCCTCCTGGCCGAGCGGAGCCTTGAGGCCTGAGCCTTCATAATCTCTGGATGGCGCACGACATCCGTCCGGCGACCCCGGGCGACATCCCGCTCATCCTCGACTTCATCCGCGGCCTCGCGGAATACGAAGCGCTGCTGGATCAGGTGGAGGCCACGCCCGAACGGCTCCGCGCGTCGCTCTTCCCCGCCGATGGCGCGCCCGTCGCGCACTGCGTCATCGGGTCGGTGAACGGCGTGCCCGCGGGCTTCGCGCTCTACTTCTTCAACTACTCCACGTTCCTGGCACGCCCGGGCTGTATCTGGAAGACCTCTTCGTGAAGCCCGAGTTCCGCGGCGCGGGCCTGGGCAAGGCGCTGCTGGTCCACCTGGCCCGGCTCGCCAACGCGCGCGGCTGCGGACGCATGGAGTGGGCCGTGCTCGACTGGAACGCGCCGGCGATTGCGTTCTACGAATCGCTGGGCGCGAAGCGCCTGCGCGAATGGCAGCTGTGCCGGTTGGATGGGACCGATCTGGAGAAGTTCGGGCAGGTCTGAAGACCTGCGCCCGTCAGACCTGAATCTTCGAAAACGCGCGTGCGCCGAGGACCAGAAACACCGACGCCACGACCACCAGCACGATCGCGTCGACGCCGATACCGATCGTGGCGCGATCGATCAGCGCGCCGCGCAGGCCGTCCACGCCGTACGACAGCGGATCGATGCGCGTCGCGGCCGATCAGCGCCGCGGCAGGTTGTCGAGCGGAAAGAGCGCGCCCGACAGGAAGAAGATCGGCATCACCAGGAAGTTCATGATCAGCTGGAAGCCCTGCATGTCGCGCAGGCCGAGCCGATCGCGGTGCCGAGCGCCGGCAAACACGATGGCGATGAGCGCCATGAACACGAGCGCCAGCGGCACGGCCGCCAGCCCCTGCGGCCGGAACCCGGCGATCATGCAGACGACGAGCACCAGCATGCCCTGGATCATCGCGATCGTGGCGCCGCCCAGCGTGCGGCCGATCATGATCTGGAGGCGCGGCACCGGCGCCACCAGCGTCTCCTTCAGGAACCCGAACTGCCGGTCCCAGAGCAGCCCGATGCCCGAGAAGATCGACGTGAACAGGATGCCCATCGCGATGACGCCCGGCGCGATGAACTGCATGTAGCTGCCCTGCCCCGCCTGCTGGAACACGGGCCCGAGCCCGAACCCGAGCACCAGCAGATACAGCAGCGGCTGCGCCAGCGAGGCGATGATCTGCGGGCGCGAGCGGAGATAGCGCTTCACTTCCCGCAGCCACAGGACGTAGATCGCGCTCACGCCGTCATCGCCTCCACATCTTCACCATCTGGCGCATCTGATCGGCGCCGTCGGCGCTCTCGTCGCGGATGGTCGTGCCGGTCAGCGCCAGGAACGCCCCCTCGAGCGAATCGGCGCCGGTCTGCTGCTTCAGCTCCTGCGACGTGCCCTGCGCGACGATCTTCCCGTGGTCGATGATCGCCATGCGGTGCGCGACGCGGTCGGCCTCGTCCATGTAGTGCGTCGTCAGGAACACCGTCACCTTCTCGGTCTCGTTGAGCTGCTTCACGTGCGCCCACAGCTGGTTGCGGCTCTGCGGATCGAGGCCGAGCGTCGGCTCGTCGAGGAACAGAATCTTCGGCGTGTGCAGGAGCCCGCGCGCGATCTCGAGCCGCCGCTTCATGCCGCCGGAGAACTTCTTCACGTGGATCCTTGCGGTCCCACAGCTCGAACGGCTTGAGCAGCACCTCGATGCGCTCGGCGCGGACTGCGCCGCGGCACGTGATAGAGCACGCCGTGCAGGTCGAGGTTCTCGTACGCGGTCAGCTCGCCGTCGAGGCTCGGATCCTGAAAGACGATGCCGAACCGCCGCCGGACCTCGAGCGGGTTGGCCGCCGGATCGAGGCCGTCGAGACGCATCGGTCCGCTCGTGGGCGTCAGCAGCGTGGTCAGCATCTGGATCGTCGTCGTCTTGCCGGCGCCGTTGGGCCCGAGGAACGCGAAGATCTCGCCGGCGGTGACGTGGAACGACACGCCGTCCACGGCCTTGACGTCACCGAAGGTCTTGACCAGGTTTTCGACGCGAATCATGAAGGGTTATTAGGATAGTTCCTTCCGCGCCCGCCGCCGCCGGAGCAGCCGCTTCGTCCACAGAAATCCCGACCAGCACGAACGGCAGCAGATAGACCAGCAGCAGCGGCCGGCGCCGGCCGCAGATCGTAGGTGGCCTCCACTGCGTCTCAGCCTCGGCCCTGCCCCACGCGCCCGTGACGACGACTCGCACGCCGAACGGGCCCTCGTGATCCATGACCAGCGCCGCGAACTGACGCGAGACATCGCCGTCGACCGGCGCCGCGGCCCGTTCCACCCAGGCGGCCGCCTCGCCGCCCGATCGAATCGCGACGTGGGCGCGCGTGTCGGGCGGCGGCAGCGCCCGCCCGCGCCGGCTCGATCGTCACCCAGAACTGCCCGCCCGCGCTGCCGTCGTCGGTGGCGTCGGGGTCGGTCCACACCGACAGGCGGTACGGGCCGGCCACCTGGTTCGACACCACGGGATACGGCGGGCCGCTGTGCGCCACGGCCGGCGCGGCGAGCGCGAGCGTCGCGACCGTCGCCAGCACCGCCCGACCGGCGACGCGCACGGCCGACGCGCGGTGCGGCATCATCCGAACGCACCCACCGCCCGCATGTCCATCGGCTGCGCCAGCATCCACACGCCGAGCGCCCCCAGCACGATCGCGAGCACGGCCCACGGTGCCGCCGCGCCGGCGGGACGGGACGGGACTCTCGCGTTCGGCGACGAGCCGGGCCACCGCCACCGATCCCATCGCCCCGAGCGCAATCAATCCGAGCTGAATCGCGAACACTGCTCCTGGCTGCAGGCCCACCCACGTCCAGTACGGCCCTCCCAGCCACGCCCGGCCTGTGGCGTCGATCACCGCGCTCTGCAGGACCGGCACCGCGGTGAACACGCCGGTCAGCAGATGAAACCCGTAGTGCGCGGCCCACACGCCGGCGCCGACCGGCACCAGCGCATAGACGAAGGCGCCGAGCTGCCGGCGCACCGGCAGCCCCGACGCGGCGGCCGACGCCCACGCCGCCGCTCCGATCAGCAGCGCCGGCGCCGCGACGAGCGCGACCACGAACAGCAGCGCCAGCACCGGCCCCTCGGCCTGCACCGAGCAGCCCTCGGCGCAGCCACGCGTCGACAGCGCGGCCGGGCGCGATCATCCCGAACGCGTTGAGCAGCGCGCCGAAGACGAACACCACGGTCAGCGCCACCAGATCCCGGCGCTGGGCCAGGCGGCCGATGCCCGAGCGGCGCCGCGCGTCGGCGAGCTCCGCGCCGGGCGTGCGGGTCACGAGGCCGATGTTGTCGTGCGGGCAGGCCTGCACGCAGTCGAAGCAGAGCGTGCAGTCGAGATTGCCCACCTTGGCCGGCAGGAACAGGTTCAGCTCGCAGCCACGCCGCACCACCCGCAGCGGCGCCTCCGGCGCCCGCCGGCCCTTGATGCAGTCCACGGTCTGGCACGACTGGCAGGTGCCGGGCCGGCGGACGCGGATTTCGAGCGGCGACAGCGTCGAGGCGATGAAGTTGAACTGCCCGACCGGGCAGACGTACTTGCAGAAGCTGGCGCCGGCGAACGCCACGTCGATGGCGAGCGCGGCCGCCGAAGTAGCCGAGCACGAGCCACGCGGTCGCCCGCGGCAGCGCCCACAGGTCGAACAGCTCGTAGACGAAGAGCACCGCGACGAAGAGCACCAGCGCCGGCCACTTGCGGCGCAGCCAGCGCGGCCACCGCGCGGCCGGCGCGTGCAGCCGGCGCGCCGCGTCGCGCACCAGGATGAACGGACATCCGGTGCAGAACAGGTTGCCGGCGGCGAGCAGCGCGACGATCAGCAGGCCGCGGTAGTGCACCCACGTGAGGACCGTGGCGAGATTCGCGGGCGCGAGCTGCGGCCCGAACAGTCCGTGAGCCACGAGCGCGGCCGCCACCAGACAGCAGGACGAGCTGCAGCGCGGTCCGCGCGTGCCGCCATCGCAGCGCCGGTCCAATGACCGGCCACGTGAACACGTCGGAACCGGTGGCGGACGGTGTCACTGGGCGGTCCGCACGCCGCGGAGCTCCTCCTGCAGATCGATCGGCCGCCCGTCGGGCGCCGTGCCCTGGACACGCACCACCCAGTCGCCCGCCATGGTGAAGCGCAGGCGGGCGCGATACGCCCCCTCGCCCTGCTCGTCGACCGCGGCCGCCACGGGCGCCATGCCCGGGTGGGTCATGAACGCGAGGACCCGGAGACGCGCGTGCGGCAGCGGGCGCCCGGCCGCGTCGCGCAACCGGATGTCGGCGACCGACTCGACGCCGGCGGCGGGCACGGGCGTCCACTGGATCGAGAGCCGGGGTTG
The DNA here is from genome assembly GCA_963731785.1 of uncultured Acidobacteriota bacterium. Lineage (GTDB taxonomy): Bacteria > Acidobacteriota > Vicinamibacteria > Vicinamibacterales > UBA2999 > DASYRM01. The sequence goes on along the minus strand of CAVSWX010000027.1, from coordinate 14,606 downwards.
GGCCGCGGGATCGGACCCACAGGCCGAGAGACACGCGGCGAGCGCGAGCGCCGCGCCGGCCGTGACCGGACGCCGCGCGGGCGCCGGCCGCCGCGTCACGCGGTGGCGGTCACGCCATGATCCCAGCTGCAGGTGCACTTCAGCCTCGCGGCCGACCGCGGCGGGAACATGTGGTAATACATCGCGACGGCCATCGGGATGAACACGATGGTGTTGTAGAACAGGTGCAGCTCGACGCGCGGTACGAAGAACTGCGCCAGGCTCGTCGGCACCGGCGCGCCGAACAGGTTCGACGCCGGTCCAATACTGCCCGAGCAGCAGGAAGTGCTCGACGTGGTGGAAGAACTGGATGCCGAGCGCCACCGTCCACCAGCGCCGATCCTCCCGCCCCATGAACCCCGGGCGCAGCGCCCACAGGCCCACGAGCATCACCACGGCGTAGCCGTAGTGCAGCAGCTCCGACTTGATCACCCACGGCACGAAGTAGCCGATGAGGCCGCGCGCCTCGGGCACCGGCCAGCCGAAGGCGTAGATCTGCAGGGTCTGCAGCAGGTGCTCCGCCCAGTGCGCCAGCACCACCACCATGAAGAGCTGCATGGCCCGCTCGTGCCAGGGGCCGTTCAGGCGATCGAGAAACGTCGTCGGAGCGGCGGCATCGGCGTGCAGGGCGTGGGCGGCAGACATGGGTCCTCGAAACGCTCGTAAATCGTAACCTACCGACGGCGGAGCTCCCCATCATGCGAAAGCACTACTCCGCTCTCCCCCACCTGACCCACCTGACCCTGACCTACCTGACCTACCTGACCTAAGATCCCCTGGTGCGCGCTTCCAGTCGTCATCCGCGCCGCGATGTCGGCGTTCATCGGCGTTTTGTTCGTGATTGCCGGCCTGGGCTGGAGCTGGGCCGCGGCCAACCAGCCCCCGGCGCAGGCCTTCGCCAGCCGCACCGTGCTGGCCCTCAGCGTGGCGGCGGGAGTGGCTGGCCTGGTCGCCCTCTGGCGCGGATCGCGGACCTGAGCGGACGATGCAGCTGCTCGCCTCGTACCTGAAGCACCACTGGCGCCTGGTCACGCTGGCGCTCGTGCTCGCGGCGATCAACCAGATCTTCTCCCTGCTCGATCCGCTGATCTTCCGCTACGTCATCGACGAGTACGCGACGCGGTTCTCCGAGTACACGACCGGCGAGTTCTTCCGCGGCGTCAGCCTGCTGCTGGCGGCGGCGGTGGGCGTGGCCTTCGTCTCGCGCGTCGCCAAGAACTTCCAGGACTACTTCATCAGCGTCATCACCCAGCGGCTCGGCGCGCAGATCTACTCCGACGGCATCGCGCACTCGCTGCGCCTGCCCTACTCGGTGTTCGAGGACCAGCGCAGCGGCGAAACGCTCGGCAAGCTGCAGAAGGTGCGCACCGACGTCGAGCGCCTGATCCAGGTGTCGATCAACGTGCTGTTCACGTCGCTCGTCGGCGTCATCTTCGTGGTGATCTACGCCTTCAGCGTGCACTGGGTCATCGCGCCGGTCTACTTCCTGACCGTGCCGCTGCTCGGCGTGCTGAGCTCGGTCCTGAGCCGCAAGATCAAGACGATCCAGAAGGTCATCGTCGCCGAGACGACGGCGCTCGCCGGCTCGACCACCGAGTCGCTGCGCAACATCGAGCTGGTGAAGAGCCTCGGGCTGGCGCAGCAGGAGGTGGCGCGGCTGAACGCCACCACCGGCAAGATCCTGAAGCTCGAGCTCAAGAAGGTGCGCTACATCCGCAGCCTGAGCTTCGTCCAGGGCACCACGGTCAACGCGCTGCGCACCAGCATCCTGTTCCTGATGCTGTACCTGATCTACACGCAGGCGATCACCGTCGGCCAGTTCTTCTCGCTCTTCATCTACTCGTTCTTCATCTTCGGCCCGCTGCAGGAGCTCGGCAACATCATCAACGTCTACCGCGAGACCGAGGTGTCGCTGAAGAACTTCGCCGACGTGATGGCCATGCCGATCGAGCCGCGCCCGGCGCACCCGGTGCCGCTGCCCGATCTCGAGCGCTTCGCCTTCGATGGCGTGAGCTTCACGCACCAGACCGCCACGACGCCGGCGCTCACGGACATCTCGTTCGAGGTGCGGCGCGGCGACACCGTGGCGTTCGTCGGGCCGTCCGGCTCGGGCAAGACCACGCTGGTGAAGCTGCTCGTCGGCCTCTACCCGCCGCAGACGGGCCACATCCTCTACAACGGCCACCCGTCGACGACCGTCGATCTCGACCAGCTGCGCAAGCGCATCGGCTTCGTCACCCAGGACACGCAGCTCTTCTCCGGGCACGATTCGCGAGAACCTGCTGTTCGTGAACCCGCTCGGCCACCGACGCCGAGTGCCTGGACGTGCTGCGGCAGGCGGCCTGCGACAGCCTGCTGGCGCGCGCCGACAACGGCCTCGACACCGTCATCGGCGAGGGCGGCGTGAAGGTGTCGGGCGGCGAGAAGCAGCGGCTGTCGATTGCGCGCGCGCTTGCTGCGCCGCCCGCACCTGCTGGTCTTCGACGAAGCGACGTCGTCGCTCGACTCGCTCACCGAAGAGGACATCACGGCGACGATCCGCGACGTGGCGGCGCACCGTGACGTCATCACCATCCTCATCGCGCACCGGCTCTCGACCGTCATGCACGCCGACCGGATTTTCGTGCTCGAGCGCGGGCGCATCGTCGAGGCGGGCACGCACGCAGATTTGCTGGCGCAGAAAGGGCTGTACTACGCGATGTGGCGGCAGCAGATCGGCGAGCGCCGGCCCGCGCACCCCGAGCCACCGTCGCCGAGGCCCGCCCTCGCGGGCGCGTAGCCACGGCGCCTCGCACGGGGCACAATGGCGGGATGCCTTCCTCCCGCACCACGCCGCCCGCAATCGGCTTCTCAGCGCTCGGGCTGGCGGACCCGCTCGTCGCCGTGATTACGGCGCTCGGCTACGAAGAGCCGACGCCGGTCCAGCGCGAGGCGATTCCCCTGATCCTCGCCGGCCGCGACCTGCTGACGCAGGCCGAAACCGGCACCGGCAAGACCGCCGCCTTCGCGTTGCCGATGATTCAGCGTCTGGCGCTGCCCGCGGAGGTGGAAGGCGAGCGAAAAGGCGCGGCCCGGGAGGCGGGCCGGAAGAAAGCCGTGGCGCCCGGACGCGCCGCGGGCCTCGTGCTCGTGCCCACGCGCGAGTTGGCGATGCAGGTGTGCGAGGCGATTCACAAGTACGCCCGCGGCACCGGGCTCAGCGCGGTGCCGCTCTACGGCGGCGCCTCGATGCAGCAGCAGCTCCGCGCGCTCGATCGCGGCGCGGACATCGTCGTCGCCACGCCGGGCCGGGCGCTGGACCACATCCGGCGCGGGACGCTCCTCCTCGACGCCATTCGGGTGCTGGTGCTCGACGAGGCCGACGAAATGCTCGACATGGGCTTTGCCGAGGATCTCGACGCCATCCTGAAGGAAACACCGGACACGCGGCAGACGGCGCTGTTCTCGGCGACGCTGCCCGCCCGGATCCTGAAGATCGCCGAGCGCCACCTCAAAGCCCCTCGACGCGTCACGGTCGCCCGGGAAAAGGCGGCGGGCACGGTTCCCCGGGTCCGCCAGGTCGCCTACATCGTCCGCCATGGCGACAAGGCCGCGGCGCTCGACCGCATTCTCGACATGGAGAGCCCGACGTCCGCGATCGTCTTCTGCCGGACGCGGCTCGAGGTGGACACGCTCGTCGAGACGCTCAACGCCCACGGCTACCGCGCCGAGGCGCTGCACGGCGGCATGCAGCAGCGCCAGCGCGACGCGGTCATGCAGCGCGTCCGAGCGGCCACGACCGACCTGCTGATCGCCACCGACGTGGCGGCGCGCGGGCTCGACATCCGGCACGTCTCTCACGTCGTCAACTACGATCTGCCGGCCGACGCCGAGTCGTACGTGCACCGGATCGGGCGCACGGGCCGCGCCGGACGGGAGGGCACGGCCATCACCCTGGCCGAGCCTCGCGAGCATCGGCTGCTCCGCTCGATCGAACACGTCACGAAGCAGAAGATCGAGGTGGCGACGGTTCCGACCGTCGCCGATCTGCGGGCGCGCCGTCTCGAGGTGACGGCCACCTCGCTGCGCGAGCGGTTGGCCGCCAAGGATTTCGACGACGTTCGCGTCGTGGTCGAATCGCTGGCGGACGAGTTCGACGTGGTGGACATCGCCGCGGCAGCCGTGAAGATGGCCCACCTGGCGACCGTCGGCGACGGCGACGACAAGGAGATCGCGGTTCCGTCGCGCGACGCCACGACGCGCCCGCCGCGAAGTGGGCGCGGGGCTGCCGATGTCGAGGCCGGCGCCGTGCGCCTGTTCATCGGCGCCGGCAAGAAGGGCGGAATCCGGCCGGCGGACCTGGTCGGGGCGATTACCGGCGAGGCTGGCGTGCCCGCGAGCGCGGTCGGCGCCATCCGCATCGCCGAGAACTTCTCGGTCGTCGACGTGCCGGAGGATCTTGCCGACGGCATCGTCGCGGCCATGCGCGGCGCGAAGCTGCGGGGACAGAAGGCCGTGGTCAGGCGGGACCGGGATGTGCCCGGGCGGGAGCTAGTGCGCGCTAGAACGCGAAGGTCACGGCCGCGACCACGATCGGCGCGCCGTCGTCCGGGTTGAAGAAGTAGACGGCCGAGTCGAAGTTGCGGTACGAGAACCCGGCGAGGAGGCCACGCTGGACGTCACGATCGGCGGCGTACGCGCGCGTGCGCTGCGTCACCAGCCCGACTCGCCACCAGTCCGCCGGCGCCACCGTCAGCTCCGACCAGTTGTAGAAGAACCGCTCCTCCTCGTCCTTGGAGCCGAACACGTACTCGCCCTCGCTCGAGAACTCGAGCCTCCACCAGCTCACCGAGCCTCTGTATCCCGGTGCGACGGCGGCGACGTTGCCGAACACGCCGCCGAACATCGGCGTCAGCTCCCACGCCACCTTCTCGCCACCGCCGAGGTTGTAGCCGACCCACGCCGAACCGGTGTCGATGTCTTCGTAGTTGTAGCGGGCTTCGAGGTGCAGCCAGCCGCGGTCGGCCGTCACGGTCGGCTGCGCGTAGATGCGGTCGTCCGGCACCTGATAGATGGAGAGCACGGCGGAGAACGTCCATTCCCTGGCCCCCTCGCTCTCGGGGGCCGCGGGCGTTTCAGGCGTCGCGACCTGGGTCGGGCTCGCCGCGGTCTGGGCCGACGTAGCGGATGCGCAGCAGAGGACGAGCACGAGAAGTGTCGTGGCGGAGCGCGTCAGCATCATCCGCCCAGCGCGATCGTGAGGGCCACCAGGACGCTGCCGAGTGCCACCGCCGAGATGCCGACAATCCAGGGAGTGAGGCCGACGAGCCGCCCATAGAGGACCCCGCCGGTGAAGAGCATGGCGATGGCCACGGCGTTGGACACGCGCATGGCCATCATGGCGTCGTCCATGACCATGAACGGCACCGACACGGGAAACGTGGAGCAGAACACCAGGAGAAACACGCCACACGCGCCGCGCCAGTCTGCCGCGTGCAATCGCGCATGGGCCGGTGGCGGGTCCAGCTGCAACAGCCGCTGACGCACACGTTCGAGCTCCTCCGGCTGCAGCACGGTCGCGATCGCCGGCGGCAGCGCCGCCGCGATCAGGCCGTGGGCCTCTCGCGGATCGGCCGCCTGCCGCACGGCGCGGTAGGTCGTCAGATGACTCCCTCGTTCCGCGAGCACACCCATCAGGTAGAACACGCCGTCGATGATGCCCCAGGCGATGTTGCACCCGATGGCCCCGATCAGCATGGCGCGGATGTCCTCGCGCCCGGCCTCGGCGATGCTGAGGGAGCCGGTGAACGTGAGCACCATGATCAGACCGAAGAGCACTTCGGCGATGCGCTCGCTGGGATCGAGCACGCGCGTGGGACGGGACTGGGCGGGCATCGAAGGGACGGGGCCGTCCGACTGTGGTGCCATTCTACGCCGGCGCCGCCGCGCGGGCCGTCAGCGGCCAGCGAAATCGAACGTCGCACCGCGTCACCGTGCCCCGCCACACCGGGATCCACCGACCCTCCACCCACCAGCCGACCTCGCCGCCCTGCGGCACCCGCATGCCGTCCACGGTCACGTAGCGATCGAAGCGGCCCTCCCACGGCGTGTTCACGTAGGTGGTCCCGTAGCTGCGCGGGCGCTCGGCCGCATGGATGGCGGCAATCTCACCCGCCGCGTTGAAGCGGAACTCCACCGTCGCGGTCTCGCCGCCCTGCGTCAACGACGCCAGCGCGCGGTGCTCGTTGATGCGGCCCAGCTCAGACCTTCGCGCGGCAACAGGAAGGTGGGAGCCCACGGCGCCTCGGCGAGCAGGCGATACAGCTCGCCGGCGTTGAGCTCGTGACCGCCCTGCGCCGCCGACAGCGTGAACGCCGACTGCAGCGCCACTGCGCCGCTACCCGTGCCGCCGATGTAGGTGTCGCGCATCGCGGCATGCAGGAACGGCGCGAGGCGGATGCGTGCGTCCCAGACGAACCCGCGCGCCTCGGGCGCGATGGTCTCGGTGGCCTCGAAATCGAGCCACTGATCGCTCTCGACGCCGGTGCGCAGCCGGCCGGACTGCTGCAGGCGCACGCTGGCCACGCGTGGCTGCCCGTCGCGCAGGGCCATCCGCAGATAGCGCTGCACCGGCGCTGGCAGGCCCTCGAGATCGGAGAAGGCCACGGCGCGCGCGGGCGCGGCGGCCGTCGCCGTCAGCCGCGCGGTCGCGTCGCTCGTCTCGCGCGTCCATCGCGCCCCGCCCGTCACGACGCCGACCGCAACCGCCACCACCACGACCGCAGCGATCGCGGCCGCGATGCGGGTCTTGCGCCCGAGTGACCACCTCGTCAGGTGGGCTGCCCCGTCAATGCCTGGCTTGCGACGCTCACGCTCATGACCGCCTCCTCCCGAACGATGCGCGGCGCGCCTACTCGGCGGGCCGCTCCTGAATCTCCTGCAGGAACCGGACGACGGCGTCGATGCGGTCCTCTGCTCCGTCGCCGCCCACCGGCAGGCGCTTGAACACCGCGCCCCACACCGGCATGTCACGATCGCCGTGCGACGCGACGCCAGTGCCGTCGATCACCTGGCGGACGCGCTCGGCCGGGAACACGCCGCCATTGCGCGTCGCGAAGGTCGTGAGGTTGGGCGGGATGCGACGTAACTGGCCGGCCATGGGGCCGTCGCCGCGGCCCGCTGGCTCCGTGGCACGCGGCGCAGTAGGCGCGAAAGAGCGCCGCGCCGTCGGCCGGGGCGGCGGCGGCAGCCGGCGGCGCCGGGGCCGCGGCCTGCTGCATCGACTCGATGAACGCGACGAGGTTCTGCAGGCGCACGGTGACGCGGGCGTCCGACCCGTCGAGCGCGCGAAGCGTCGGCCCCCACACCGGCATGTCGGAGGTGCCGTGGGCCGCGGCCCGCGCGGAGCCCTCGACGAACGACAGCACGCGGTCACGCGGGAACGTGCCGCGGTTGTTCCGCGCCAACAGGGTCAGATCGGCGGGCCGGGTGCGCAACGAGGCGGCGGTCGGGCCGTCGCCGCGGCCCTGACGGCCGTGGCAGCTCGCGCAATAGAGGTCGAACGACACCGAGCCGACGAGCGACTCGGGCACGAGCGGCGGCAACCCCTGCCGCGGGCCCTGCGCGCTCGCCGTCATCACCCACAGCGCACCGACCGCGATCCCCCAGGCGGCCGTGTTCCGCGTCCATCTATTGCCCCATTCGCTCCGCATCGTGGGTTCCTCCGGTACCGGGGCTACAACATTCGTTCCGTCCTTCGATCCATCGAATTCGCCCGATGGTTGCGTGCGATATCTCTCAGCGGTCAGCGAGGAAGGGGACGCATCCGCGCCCGGTGGGGAAACTTCCGCAGACGGTCACGCTTCCAGCGCGGGCATCGCGGGTTTGGCCGCGAGCGGACGCCGTTGCGGCCTGGCACGACTGATGCGATGACCATGGGCATGGACACCGCCACCTCGTATCTGGGGCTGAAGCTGGCGCATCCATTCATCGCCGGCGCCTCACCCCTCGGCTACAGCCTCGACACCATCAAGCGGCTCGAGGACGCGGGCTGTGCCGCGATCGTGCTGCACTCGCTGTTCGAGGAGCAGATCTCGCTCGCAACCGAGGGGCACGTGGCGCACGTCGATCCGCTCGACCCGCAGATGGCCGCCATGCTGGCGGACTACCCGCCGCCGTCCGACTACGCGCACGGCCCCGACGGCTATGCGCACCACATCGTCAAGGTCAAGCAGGCGGTGCGCATCCCGGTGATCGCCTCGCTCAACGGGCACACCGGCGAGTCGTGGCTGAAGTTCGCCCGCATCATCGAACAGGCGGGCGCCGACGCGCTGGAGTTCAACTACTACGACATCGCGACGTCGCTCACGGTGCCGTCGGCCGCGATCGAAGAGCACCTCGTGAACGCGGTGACGAATCTCACCCGCGCCATTGCCATCCCGGTGGCGGTGAAGCTGACGCCGTTCTATACCGCCTTCGGCCACCTCGCCGCGGCGCTCGATCGCGCCGGCGCCAGCGGGCTGGTGCTCTTCAACCGGTTCTATCAGTCGAACGTGGACACGCGCACCATGGCGCTGGTGCCGCAGGCGGAGCTCTCCACCAACGCCGAGCTCGCGCTGCGCCTGCACTGGCTGGCCCTGCTGCACGGCCGGGTGCGGCCGTCGCTCGCGGCCAGCGGCGGTGTCGCCACGCCCGACGACGGCATCAAGGCGCTGCTGGCCGGCGCCGACGTGGTGCAGCTGGTGTCCGCCCTTCTCCGGCACGGCCCCGGGCATGTCGCGACGATGCGGCAGGGCCTCGAGCGCTGGCTGGAATGGCAGCACCTCGACTCGACGGCCGCCATGATCGGCCGCGCCAGCTTCGAAACGAGCCCGAACCCCGCGTCGCTCGAGCGGGCCCACTACATCCGCACCCTTCAGAGCTGGACACGATGACCGCACTCCTGACGGCGTTCGAGACTCCGGGTTGTCGACCTGGCTGCGCGAGTCGAACTCCATCTGGGCCTATCCCACGGTGCTCACCCTGCACACGATCGGCCTCGCCCTCCTCGTCGGTGCCAACGCCGCCCTCGATCTGCGCGTGCTGGGCGTCGGCAGGGCCATCGCCGTGACCGACCTCCGCCCGCTCGTGCGGTGGATGTGGATCGGGTTCTGGGTGAACGCACTGAGCGGCGTGGTCCTGCTCGGAGCCGACGCCACTACCAAGGCCGTGGCGCCGATGTTCGTCATCAAGCTGGGGCTGGTCGTGGCCGGCGTGGCCGTCATCAGGGCACTCGACCGCCGGGTCTTCGGACCGGCGGTGGTGCCCGGCGTCATCACGCCCGCCGCCCGCTCGCTGGCAGCGGCGTCGCTGGCCATCTGGATCGTGGCCATCGCCGCCGGGCGTCTGATGGCGTACCCGGGCCTGTTCTTCGGCATCTGACCGCGAGAGGACCGACATGAGCGCCTGGATCGTCGCGACACTCAAGGCCACCGCGGTCTCGCACTGGATGATTCAGTCGCCGTGGCTGTGGCCGCTCTGCGAGACGCTGCACTTCGTCGGCCTGGCGCTGCTTGTCGGCGTGGTCGGCCTGCTGGATTTGCGCCTCCTCGGGTTCGTGCGCCGGCTTCCGGTCGCCGCGGTGCACAGCCTGATCCCGTGGGGCATCCTCGGATTCGTCATCAACCTGGTGACCGGCGTCCTGTTCTTCGTCGGCGCCCCGGATCAGGACATCGACAACGTCGCCTGGTGGGCGAAGATCGCCTTCCTCGCGATCGCCGGCCTGAACGTCCTCTACTTCGAGACCACGCAGGCCACCCGGGCCTTGGCCATCGGCGCGGGCGAAGACACGCCGCGCCGCCTGAAGGTGATTGCGGCCGTGTCGATCGTCTCGTGGTTCATGGTGCTCTACTGGGGCCGGATGCTGCCCTTCATCGGCACCGCCTTCTAAGCTCTCAGCGCGGACGCGCATGAGGTGGCGCAGGCCACCTCGACAAGCAAGGCCTACAACGCTGCACTGTACGAGCTACAGACCCAGCGGTAGCCCGGCGCCCAACGCCTTTCCCCGCATCACTTTGCTTGTACCGAGCGGTGGCCTCTGGCTTGCAGCCGCGCCGGGCAGAACCGGATCGACGTCCGTCCACCATGCCTACTCACAACCGTCACGCTCGCGTCGCCTGGACCGTCTGCGCGGTCATCTGGTTGTCGGCCTCCGTGGCACCGGCCTCGCTCCTCGCACAAGCGCAGGCGCAGGCCCAGGCCGGCTCAGGCTCAGGCCCCGACGCCGGCGCAGCAGGACCCGTCCCAGCCTGCACCCTCGCCGTTTCCGATTCCGCTGCCGGTCGAACTGCCCCGTTCGGGCGAAGACGTGAAGCTGACGACGGTGCAGGAGGTGCGGCGCGCGCTGGTGCGGCTGCCGCTGGCGGCCGCGCTGGGTGCAGCGCTGGCCCTGCGGCCGAGACGGCGCGGCACGCCGCCCCGGCAGATCGCGGTGGTGCAGACGCAGATCGTGCTCGCCGGCGTCGGCGCCGTCATCATGCTCATCGTCGGCACGAGCCTGGCGCGCGCGTTCGGCATCGTCGGCGCCGCCAACCTCATTCGTTACCGCTCGAAGATCGACGATCCCAAAGATGCCGTCGTGATGCTGTGCGCGCTCGCGGTGGGCCTGGCATCGGGCGTCGGCCTCTACCTGCTGGCCACCATTGCCACGGTGTTCCTGCTCGGTCTGCTCTGGGTGATCGAATCGTTCCAGCCGGCGGTCTACAAGACCTTCGACCTGAAGATCACCGCGGAAAACGAAGCCGAAGGCCTGCGCCCGCGGATCGAGGGGGTGCTGAACCGGTTCCGGCTGCCGTTCGAGGGCCGCTCGCTCAACTCGAACGAGCTGAGCTACGAAGTGCAGATGCCGTTCGACGCGCTCACCGATCCGATCACGCAGGGCATCGTCTCGGTGTCGCCCAAGACCGACATGGGCGTCGAGTGGACCGACAAGAAACCCAAATCCAAGTAGGTCGACGTGAAGCTCATCATCCAACCCGACGACGGCATTGCCCCACTGCTGGTGGCGATCAAGAAGGCGAAGAAGACGATCGACATCGTCATCTTCCGGTTCGACCGCATGGAGCTCGAAAAGGCGCTGGCCGCGGCCGTTGGCCGCGGCGTCGTGGTGCGCGCCCTCGTCGCGCACACCAACCGCGGCGGCGAGAAGCGGCTGCGCAGGCTCGAGATGGCCTTTCTGCAGTCGGGCGTCGCCGTGTGCCGCACCGCCGACGACCTCACGCGCCACCACGGCAAGATGATGATCGTGGACGGCGAGCTCTACGTCCTGGGCTTCAACTACACCGAGCTCGACATGAACCGCAGCCGCAGCTTCGGCATCGTCACGCGCGAAGCGTCGCTGGTCAAGGCGGCCAGCGCCCTCTTCCAGGCCGACTCCACCCGGCAGCCGTTCGAGGCGAACCACAAGCACCTCGTGATCAGCCCCGAGACCACGCGCAAGCTGCTGACCGAGTTCATCAAGGGGGCCAAGAAGGAGCTGCTCATCTACGACGAGAAGGTCTCCGACAAGGCGATGGTGAAGCTGCTGCGCGAGCGCGTGGCGGCGGGCGTCGAAGTGAAGGTGATCGGTAAGGTCGTCCCGCCCGTGCCGGGCATCGAAACCGTGAAGTCGCCGCGCCTGCGGCTGCACGTGCGGGCCATGGTGCGCGATCGCAAGGTGGCGTTCGTCGGCAGCCAGAGCCTGCGCCGGCCGCAAATCGACGGGCGGCGCGAAATCGGCGTCATTGCCCCGAACGAGAAGATCGCCGCCGCGCTCGCGCGGGTCTTCGATCAGGACTGGAGCGACGCCACTGACGAAGCCGGAGCCGAAGGCCAAGGCGGTGGCAGAAGAGGTGGCGGTCTAGGCGACTAGCTGCCCTGCCGGCGGAGGATCACGCCGGAATCCACCACCCGGCCGGTGCGCGAGATGGCGTTGAACACCATTTCGTCTTTGAAGATTTCCGCGGCGAGAAACACCTGCGCGTTGTCGACGATGCGCGCCGAAAAGGGCTGGTTTCTCCGGTAGTCCCCCGGGCGCAGCTGGCCGCCCGACCCGGTGACGAAGTACTGGATCCCCTTCTGCGGCAGGGTCCGCTCGTAGATGTGGTCGTGCCCGCTGAACACGACGCTCACGCCATATTTCACGAACAGCGGTTCGAGGGTCTCGCGCAGCTTGAGGTCCGACCCGTGCGTCCCGCCCGACGAGTACAGCGGATGGTGGAAGTAGACGATCTTCCATTCCTCCCGTGACGACTTGAGCTCTTCCTCGAGCCACTTCACCTGTACGGGCGCCAGATAGGTGGTCTCGAGCGCGATGAAGCGCACGTCCTGTTTGGGCGCCTTGTACGAGTAGTACAGCTTCCCGTCCATGTTGAACAGCTTGTAGTAGCGTTGTTCGCGGCCGTCGTGGTTGCCGAGCGACGCGTAGAACTTCACCCCGGCGTCGAGCAGCGGCTTGTACGGCACCTCGAACTTGGTCCGGAAATCCTGCGGCCGCTGCGACCCGTACAGGTTGTCGCCGACGGTCGCCACCATCTCGAAGGGAAACCGGCCGTGGAGCGTGGCCATCTGCACGCCGAGCTGTACTGCGGCCGCTTGCCGGTGCCGAATCGCCGAACACGAGGAACTTCAGCGAGTCGGCCCGGTTGGGCAGTTCGGTCGAGGGCGCGGCGGCGGCCGGTTGCGCGGCGGCGACGGCCACGCCGGTTGCCGGGGCGGTCGGCTGGCCGGCGGAGCACAGCCCAGGCACGCCGCGAGCAGGGCGGCGAAGCTGACTGCCGGAACGGCACCAGCCGCATTACGCCTGCTTTGAGTCGAGACAACGTGCGTTACTTCGGCAGCGCGTCCGGCAAGAAGTCTACGACGACTGCGCATGCTATCGAGCAGTATGAGCGCGTCGCCGACGAACCGGTCTTCCAGTTCCTACCGGGAGCGCCGGCAGGGCCCCCAGGACCTCGGGCGGCATCGTCGCGAACGGCACCTCATCAGGATACCGCCCGTTGACGACCAGTTTCACCGGGCCGGTGTTTTCGTCCTGGATGCTCGCGCAGCTGACGCCTGTTCGAGTTGGCGAAGAGCCTCTTGAGCAGGGCCCGCACGTAGGCCGGCGCCGCCGGGGTGAAGACGTCGCCGGGCGGGCCTTGGGCCGGCTCGACGAGATCAGCCTGGCCAGCGCGCGCTGGTGGCGATCGATCTGCTCGGGCGTGGTCTCTTTCGGCAGCTTTGGCAGCGTCGCCTCGAGCTTCCGATGGAGCGCGGTGAAGTCCTCCACCCGTTTCTTGAACTCGGCCAGCTCCGGCGCGTCGCGGTTCTCCCTGGCCTGCGCCGACGCGGTGGCCGCGCCCTGGTCGGGCGGCCTGGTGCCGCTCTGCGACTGCGCACCCGCCGTGATGGCCGCAAGGGCACAGCACACCGTGCCGAAGGCCCAGCGGCTGAAGATCCACTGTCGAAGGTCGTCTCGAGTCACAGTGCGGGGCTCCCCTCCCGTCCGGTGCAAGCGTCGTGCCCCAGGGTGTGTTACCTGCCTGACTGTCATCGCCTCTGTCGCTGCAGCTGCCCGGCGGCCCCGCCAGCCTGCCCGGTCCAGCCGGCCCCGTTCTTACAGCTGGAGGCGTAGTGAGTATTACAACGCATGGGTTTACATGCCACCAATGGAAGGCTTTACGGCGTCCTTGCTGGCATTTGGCGCCTGGGCCACGCATTGGTGATGGTCTTGCAAAACCTGATCAGCAATGGCAGCTGGCCGCATCGACCTCAAGCGCTTTCGCGTGAAGCCCGGCAAGCCGTTTTTCGCTGGCCGAGTTCGACCCGGCTGATACGTCGCCGTTCGAATCGCGGGAGGGCACGCGCAAGCTCCTCAAAGCGGGTGCGGCGCCTCTTCGAGCTGACCGAACTCTGTACGCGCAGAATCGATGGTCGGTGCTGTTCATCTTTCAGGCCATGGACGGCGCAGGCAAGGACAGCGCGATCAAGCACGTGCTGCGCGGCCTCGATCCGAAGGCAACGCAGGTCTTCGGCTTCAAGGCGCCCTCGCAGGAGGAGCTGAAGCACGACTTCATGTGGCGCTGCCTCAAGAGCCTGCCCGAGCGCGGCCGCATCGGCATCTTCAACCGGTCGTACTACGAGGAAGTGCTGGTGGCGCGTGTGCACCCGGAGCTGCTCGAGAGCGCCAGCTGCCAGCGTCTGCGTGAAGCCGCACATCTGGCGCGAACGGTTCGAGGACATCCGCGCCATCGAGCGCTACCTGACCCGCAACGGCACCGTCTCCGCAAAATCTTCCTGAACGTTTCGAAGGCGAGCAGCGCCGGCGTTTTCTGAGCGGCTGCACGACCCCGGAGCGGTGGAAGTTCTCGGTCAACGACGTCAACGAGCGGCTGCGCTGGAAGGAATACATGGCCGCGTACGAGGAGGCGATGCGCGCCACGAGCACGCCGGAGGCGCCGTGGTACGTCCTGCCGGCCGACAACAAGTGGTTCACGCGGCTGGCGGTCGCCCCGATCGCGATCGAGACGCTCGAGAGCCTCGATCTCAAGGTGCCGACGCTCTCGCACAAGAACACGCGCGCGTTGAACCAC
>CAVSWX010000026.1:0-28942 GCA_963731785.1 uncultured Acidobacteriota bacterium | reverse complement strand
AGGCGCGCATGCCGCCGTCGAGCGAGCCGGAGAACACCGCGCCCGGAATCACCGTGACCGCGGCGCCCTGCGACGCGCGGCACGTGCGGCCCTTCGCCGCAGAGCCGCTTCTGCGGCTCCACGCTCCACGCCATCTCACCGGTGGCGAGATTCGACCGCCCGCATCCCGCCAGGTTTCGGCGACAGCATGTCCGACACGCCGAAGTAGGCGCTCCGGCCGTCCACCGCGCCGCCCCACTGGCCGCCGAGGCCGCTGCCTACGCCGATGCGCCGCTGCCAGACCACCTCGCCGGCCTTGTCCGGATCGATCGCCCAGGCCATGCCCGACTTCTGCGGCACCACCAGCAGGTCGCGGCCGTTCACGGTGGTGAGCGACGGCGACGCCGAGAAGTCGTAGTCGGGCCAGCGTCTCGGGACAGGCGGGATTGTCCGGCATTCTTCGGCGGGCAGCCGAGCGTCCAGCTGTCGTTGGGCGTGGTCTGCCGCACCCACTTCACGGCGCCGGTCTGCATGTCCATCGCGACCACGGCGTTCGTCATCGGCTGCGGGGATCGGCGTAGCCGTTGCCGGTGGCGACATAGACGAGGCCGCGCTTCGTGTCCACGGTCGGCGCCGCCCAGATGCCGCCGCCCGCCGGGCCCGACATCTGAATGCCGGCGGCATTCTTGGCGCGCGGCTGTGGTGGGTCCACCATGTAGGTCTTCCACAGCAGCGCGCCGGTGTTGGCGTCGAGTGCCACCAGGCTGCCGCGGAACGTGCAGCACGGATATTTGCCGGTGCCGCCCTGTCCCTCCTCGTTGAGCCCCTGCACCGGCACGAACACCTTGCCGCCCGAGACGGCGGGCGCGCCGGTGAGCGACGCCGCGACGTGCTCGTCCACCTTGCGCACCCACACCTCGCGGCCGGTGTTCGCGTCCACGGCGTAGGCGTTGGTCCTGACGTCGCCGAAGAACACCGCCTGACCCGCGCCGCTCGCGGTCTTGTAGGGCCCAACGGTCAGGGCGGTGCGGATGCCGGCCTGCGCCTTGTAGGTCCAGTGCGTGCAGCCGGTCTTTGGATCGAGTGCGTGCGCCTCGCTGTTCTCGCTCGCGACGAACAGGCGGCCGCCGGCAATCGTGGGCTGCGCGCGCGCGGCGTTGACGCCGGCGTAGCCGAACGCCCACTTCAACTTGAGGCGCGGAAGGTCGGCGGCGGCGAGCCCGCCGTTGGCGGCGAACCGCGTGTTCGCGACGCCGTTGCCCCAGCCGTTCCACCCCGGTGTGGCGGCCGCATCGGCCATGGCCGGCGACGCCGTGCACCGGTTGGCGATGACCACGGCGGCGGCCGCCGCAGGCGCGCGACCGGCGAGGAACTCGCGCGATCGCGCGGCGCTCGGCCTCGCGACAGCGAGGCGCCCTGCACCTGCATGCGTCCGTTGGTGAGCGAGTTGACGATGCCTTCCGGCGTCAGCTGTCGCAGCACCGTCGGGGTGGGCGCGGTGTTCCGATCTTCGCGATGGCAGGTCGCGCACGCGCGGTTGAAGCGCCGCGCCGTCAGGCGCCGGCTGGGCGGACGCGAGGGGGAGGCCAGTCGCAGACCGAGATGCCGAAAGTCGACCCCCAGCGCCAGAAGTCCCCTACCGGAGTGAGCGGGTCTTCAGAGACTTATGATACGCGGCATGCTTCGCACGGACCGGCGCGCTCGCCGTCGCATCGGCCGTCGCCGTGCTCGCGCTGGCAGCTCGCGCGGCGCGGCGCCGCACAAGCCCCGCTCGATCGGCAGGTGACGTTCCGGCTGATCGTCGTCAGCACCGAGGCCGGCGCGCGCGACGTGCCGAACGGCTGCGGCGCGGCGCCGACGCCGACGCGCTGGCGGCGGCCGAGTCGATCGACCCGTCGGCGGCCCGGGGCGGCGCTCATCGGTCCGGTCGTGCTGGCGGAATTGCGCGTGGAGCTGCGCGACGCGCTGGCGGCGCTGACGCCGGGCGCCACCAGCGGCGTGATCCGCCTGCCCACCGGCTTCGGCATCGTGCAGCTGGCCGAGCCGCGATCGGGCCGCCGGCTCCGCTCCACCGAGATTGCCGGCATTGCCGCCAGCGGCGCCGTGCAGCCGACCGTGAGCGTGGACGGGTTCGCCGAGGCCAACACCATCCTGCAGGAAGCGCCGAAGCCGGGCGACGACTGGAACATGCACCCGCAGCAGATCTGCGAGGTGCGGCGTGCAGTCGATGGCCGAGATGATCGCGTCGATGACGGAGCTCACCGTGGCCATGAAGGCGCCGGGCGCCTCGCCGGCGCCGGACCCGGTGGACGTGATTCAGGCCGACGTCATCCTCGGACAGATCCACGCGTACGACGGCCGCATGGCCGAGACGATCGCGCGCTTCGAGCAGGCACTATCCCAGCGCGGCGAAGAGCTTTCCAGACGCGCTGGCGCAGCTCGAGGAGATGCTCGGCGTCGCGCACCTGCACAAGGCGGAGATGGACAACGGCGTCTACCGCGCGCCCGGCGATCGCTGCCTGCTGTCGCCCAGGCCGGCCGCGCTCGCCGATCCGCGCGGCGCCCGCACGGCCATCGACTATTTCACGAAGGCGCTCGCGCGCCGGCCCGGCGACGTCGAGCTGACCTGGCTGCTCAACCTCGCGCACATGGCGGCGGGGTCCTATCCGGCCGGCGTGCCGGCCGCGGCGCTCGATTCCGCCCGCGGCGTTCGAGTCGGGCGAGAGCATCGGCCGCTTCGTCGACGTGGCGCCGCGCTCGGCGTCGACTCGTTCTCGTCGGCGGGCGGCGTCATCGTCGACGACTTCGACAACGACGGCGCGCTCGACATCCTCACGTCGAACTTCGACAGCTGCGGCGCGATGCAGCTCTTCCGCCGCGGCGCCGACGGCCGCTTTCACGACCAGGCGGCGCGCGCGGGGCTGGCGGGCGAGCTCGGCGGCCTCAACCTGCTGCAGGCCGACTACGACAACGACGGCTGCATCGACGTCCTCGTGCTGCGGGGCGGGTGGGAGCTGCCGCAGCGGAAGTCGCTGCTGCGCAACAACTGCGAGGGCACGTTCACCGATGTCACCGCGGCCAGCGGCCTGGCCATCCCCGCCACCAGCACGCAGACGGCCGCCTGGGCCGACGTCGACAACGACGGCTTCGCTCGACCTCTTCGTCGGCAACGAGAACCGGCCGGCGCAGCTGTTCAGGAACAAGGGCAACGGCACCTTCGAGGACATCGCCCGCGCGGCCGGCGTGGCCCGGGCGGCGTTCACCAAGGGCGTGGCCGCCGCCGACTACGACAACGACGGCGACGCGGACCTGTACGTGTCGAATCTCGGCGGCGGCAACTTCCTGTATCGCAACAACGGCAACCGCACGTTCACCGAGGTGGCGGCCGCGGCAGGCGTGCCGGGCCCGAGCGCGGCTTCGCCACATGGTTCTTCGACTACGACAACGACGGCTGGGACGATCTGCTTGTGTCGAGCTACTTCTCTCGGTCGACGAGACCGCGCGGCGCTACCTCGGCTGCGCCCAACGCCACCACGATGAAGCTGTATCGCAATCGCGGCGACGGCACCTTCGCCGACGTCACCGCGCAGGTCGGCCTCGACAGGGTGTTCATGCCGATGGGCTCGAACTTCGGCGACGTCGACAACGACGGCTATCCCGACATCTATCTCGGCACCGGCAGCCCGTCGTACGGCGCCACGGTGCGGAGCCGTGCTGCTGCGCAACCGCGAGGGCCGGACGTTCGTGGACATCACGGCGTCGTCGGGCACGGGCGAATTGCACAAGGGGCACGGCGTGGCGTTCGCCGACCTCGACAGCGACGGCGATCAGGACATCGCGTTCAAAGTCGGCGGCGCCACGCCAGGCGACGCGCACGTGTTCCGCCTGTTCGACAACCCCGGCCACGGCAGCGACTGGCTCGGCCTGGACCTGGTGGGCAAGAGCAAATCGCGCGGCCATTGGCGCACGCATCACCGTCACGGTGCGACGCCGACGGCTGCGACGCGCACGGTGCATCGCACGGTGACGCGCGGCGGCTCGTTCGGCGCGTCGCCGCTGCAGCAGCACATCGGCCTCGGCACTGTGCCGTGGCGCGTCGAGTCTTCAGACCCGGCCAATGGTCGCGTCGACGTCAGAGATTACGTGGCCGGTGAGCCGGACCATGCAGCGGTTCCAGAACGTCCACCCGCAACCGGGTGTTGCGCGTCCGTGAGGGTGACGAACGGGTACACGGAGGTGAAGACGTGCTCCGTAGGTGCTTGCCGTCGTGCTCGTCTGCGGCGTGCTCGGCGCGGCTGTGTTCGCGCAGGACAAGCGCTACGCCGTGCGCGGCATGGTGCTGCGCGTCGATCCGGCCACGCGCACGTTCGTCGTCTCGCACGAAGCCATCGACGGGCTGATGAGCGCGATGATCATGCCCTTCGAAGTGCGCGAGGCCGGCGAGCTGGCGCCGCTCGCGCCCGGCGCGCTCGTCGAGTTCACGCTGGTCGTCGGCCCGCAAGCGGGCTATGCCTCCGGCATTCGCGTGCTGAAGTACAAAACCGCCGAGCAGGACCCGCTCACGGCGCGACGGCTCGCGCTGCTGAAGAAGGCGGCCGGCCGCGCCGTGCCCCCGCTCGCCGCGGGACAGCCGGTTCCGGATTTCACGCTCACGGATCAGTCGGGCCAGCCCGTCCGTTTCTCGACTGTCAGCACGGGCAAAGTGGTGGCGCTCAATTTCGTCTATACGCGCTGCGCACTGCCGCAATTCTGCCTGCGCGCCTCGAACGTCTTCAGTGCGATGCAGCGCCGCTTCGCGCGGCAATTCGGCCGCGATCTGGTGCTGCTCACGGTCACGTTCGATCCCGAGCGCGATACGCCCGAGGTGCTCGCAACCTATGCGGCCCGCTTCAACGCGGACCCCAAGATGTGGAGGTTCCTCACCGGCAAGGTGGCCGACGTGCGGCGCGTGTGCGCGCTCTTCGGCGTCGAGTCTTACCTCGACGAGGGGCTCGTGAACCACTCGCTGCACACCGCCGTCGTCGATCGTCGCGGGCGCCTCGTGGCCAACGTCGAAGGCAATCGGTTCACTCCCGAACAGCTGGGCGATCTCATCCTTGAGACGCTGACGCGCTGACCTTTTCTTTCCCCGAAGCCTCGGCGCCGAGGGCTAGAATAGGCCGACTCGCCGGTCTGTTTCCGCCGGAGAGTCCGCGTGGGTCAAGGCGGCGCGAGTGGAGCGCACGCGTCAGGAGCGTCATCGTGGGTCGCAGGTTGTACGTCGGAAATCTCTCCTACCAGGTGCAGGAGTCGGAGCTCGAACAGTTGTTTGCGCAGGCGGGCTCGGTGGCTTCGGTGTTCGTGCCGCGTGACAAGTTCACCGGCCAGGGTCGGGGGTTTGCGTTCGTCGAGATGGGCACCGACGCGGAAGCGCAGGTGGCCATCGACAAGTTTCACCAGCAGTCGCTCGGCGGCCGCTCGATGAAAGTGAACGAGGCGCGGCCGCAGGATTCCCACGGTGGTGGGGCGGCGGCGGCGGGCGTGTGCCGAGTCGTCGCTCCGAGCCGCGTTGGTAGACGCGGTCCATTCTGATACTCGACCGCGCTGCACGCCGCGGGACGCTCCGCGTCGTGCTCCTCCTTCCTCGCGTGCCTCGTGTGCGCGTGCGCGCTGGAGGTGCGTGCTCGCGCGTAGCGCCACTGCAGAGACGCCGACTCGCTCGCAGGCCGCAGTCTCCGTCGCGCCGGACCGACGTGCTCGCCGCCATCGGCGATTCGTTCAAGCTGCTCGCCATCGAGCACGTGATCCGCATCTCGTTCCAGGAGAAGACCCGCAAGGAGCTCGGCGGCCCGTTCTGTCAGCGACTACCGCCGCTCGGTGCGGGTGCCGAACCAGTGGGAGGATACCGACGCCTGGTACGTGAACTACGTCGGGCATCCGATTCACGGCGCGGCGGCCGGCTACAACTGGCTCGATCACGGACCCGACGGCGCGGTGCCGTTCGGGCGCAGTCCCCGGTACTGGTCGGCCAAAGGCCGCGCCACGGCCTGGGCCGCCGCCTACAGCCTGCAGTTCGAAATCGGGCCGCTCAGCGAAGCCTCGATCGGCAACGTCGGGATGCGTCCGGAGACCACGGGATGGGTGGACCACGTCGTCACACCGGTTGGCGCCCTCGGGTTGATGGTGGCGGAGGATGCCCTCGATCGCTACTTCGTGGAATGGGTGGAAGCGCGCGTGCGCAACCGGGTGCTGAGCGCCTCGCTGCGGATCATCTTCAACCCGGCGCGGACGCTGTCGAACGGCGCCTCGGGACGCGCGCCCTGGCACCGCGACGGGCGTCCGCTGCGCTGATACCAGTCGTCCCGTTTCCGGGACGAGCCATTTTCCAGGTTCGTACGTCTAATCGGCCAGTGCGGGCGCCCAGGTGGATGGCGTGCGTTCTGCTGGCCTGGGGCCTGCTGGCCGCGGTGTCGCTGCCCGCCGCCGCCGCCGATCCCCATGCGGCCACCCGCATCGGCCCGTCGCCCATCCGGCTAGACGGCGACCTCTCCGACGCGGCGTGGCGCGATGCCGGCGTCATCACCGACTTCGTGCAGCGCCAGCCCGCCGAGGGCGCGCCACCCACCCTCCGCACCGAAGCCCGCGTGCTCTACGACGACGTGGCGATCTACGTCGGTGTCCGCGCCTTCGACACCGATCCCGATCGGATCCTCGCGTTCCTGACGCGGCGGGACAACGATTCGGCGTCCGACTGGATCCGTGTCCTCATCGACTCGTTTCACGACCGTCGCACGGCCTTCGAATTCATGGTGAATCCGGTGGGCGTCAAGCGCGACATCTACTACTTCAACGACAACAACAACGACGGCAGCTGGGACGCCGTGTGGGACGTGGCGGTGCAACGCGACCGCGACGGCTGGAGCGCCGAGTTCCGGATCCCGTACTCCCAGCTGCGCTTCGGCGGCACCGCCGACACCACGCTGGGGTTTGCCATCGTGCGCGAGATCCCCCGCCTGAACGAGACGTCCACCTGGCCGCTGCTGCCGCGCGGCGCCAGCGGCTACGTGTCGTCGTTCGGCGAGCTGTCGGGCGTGGTCCGTCCCTCGGGCGGCAAGCGCCTCGAGGTGGCGCCGTACGTCCTCGGGCAGATCCGCACGGTGCCCGAGCAGCCGGGCAACCCGCTGCTCGAAACGCCCGACCCCGGCGGCGCCGTCGGGCTCGACATGAAGTACGCCGTCACGAAGTCGCTGTCGTTCACCGGGACCGTCAACCCGGACTTCGGCCAGGTTGAAGCCGATCCGGCCGAGGTGAACCTGTCGGCGTTCGAGACCTTCTTCGACGAGCGCCGCCCGTTCTTCGTGGAGGGGTCGGGCGCCTATCAGTTCGAGTGCGACGACTGTTCGATCTTCTACTCCCGCCGCATCGGCCGCACGCCGCGTGGCGTGCCCGACGCGACCGGCGGCTACGAAGTGCATCCTGGCCAGTCCACGATTCTCGGCGCCGGAAAGCTCACCGGCCGCGTGGGGCCGTTCTCGGTGGGCACGCTGGTGGCGGTGACGGAGGAAGAGCACGCCGTGCTCGCGTTCGGCGATGCGCGCGTACGTCAGCCGGTCGAACCGCAGACCTTCTATAGCGTGTCGCGCGTGCGCCGCGAGTTCGCGGACCAGTCGTCGGTCGGCGCCATCTTCACGAGCGCGAATCGTGGATACACCGACGTGCTCGGTTTTCTGCCCGACAGCGCCGTGACCGCGGGCGTCGACTACGACTGGCGCCTGGGGCAGCGCTGGGGGCTGAACGGCTCGTGGACGGGGACTCACGTGACGGGCAGCCCGGTGGCGATCGGCGCGCTGCAGCAGAGCAACGTGCACAGCTTTCAGCGTCCCGACGCCGACTACGTCGAGATCGATCCGTTCGCGCGCTCGATGAGCGGACATGCCGGGTCGGTGTCCTTCGCCAAGATTGCCGGCGACAAGGTGCGCGGCAACGTGATGGCGGCCTACAAGACGCCCGGCTTCGACGTGAACGAGCTCGGCTTCATGCGCCGGGCCGACGAGATCAAGCAGCGCGCCTGGGTGCAGCGCCGGTGGATGACCCCGGGCAAGTACGTGCGGGAGAAGACCATCAACTTCAACCAGTGGTCGAACCACAACTTCGGCGGCGATCGGCTGGAACTGGGCGGCAACGTCAACTCGCACTGGCAGTTCATGAACCGCTGGTCCACCGGCGGCGGTGTCAACGTCAACCCCGCGAACTTCGACGACCGTCTCACGCGCGGCGGTCCCGGCGGCCTCACCGCACCGAATGTCAACGGCTGGTACTACTTCAACACCGACACCAGCCGCCCGATCAGCTTCCATTGGGACAGCAACTTCTTCGTCGATTTCCCGGACTCGGGCGCCGCGCCCGCAGCCACAACTTCTTCATGGGGCCGCGCGTGCAGTTCCGGCCCGATGTCGGCGATGTCGGCGGAAGTCGGCATCGGTCAGGCCCGCGAGACCGAGGACGCCCAATGGGTGACCAATCTCACCGGCGCGCGAGGGCACGCACTACGTGCTGGGCCGGCTGACCAGACGACCACCAATCTGACTCTGCGGTTGAGCTACACGCTGACCCCGACCCTGTCGCTGCAGCTCTATGGGCAGCCTTTTTCGTCGACCGGCCGATACGAGAACTACAAGGAGCTGGTGGACGGCCGCGCGGAGCGCTACGCCGACCGGTATGCGCCATATGACTACGACGGCAACGCCGACTTCACCGTGCTCTCGTTCCGCACCACCAACGTGCTGCGCTGGGAATTCAAGCCGGGTTCGGCGTTGTTCGTGGTGTGGCAGCAAGGCCGCGAAGGGTTCCGACCCAACAGTCGCGTTCCGCTTCGGCAACGACTACGGCGACATCTTCAGCACGCCGGCGTCGAACACCGTCCTTGTCAAGATGTCCTACTGGCTCAATCCGTAAATTTACCAGCGTGCCGGTTTACAATCGAAGCGTCGCGGGTCCCGTGTGGACGCGCTTTCTCGAGGACACTAACCGATGAGTTATCGCTTACGCGCGGCCGCCGCTTCGGCCGGCCTCGTCTTCACGCTCTCTCTGGCTCTTCCCCTCGCCGTGTCGGCGCAGGGCGCCGACGGCATCCGCCACATGACGCGTCTGGGCGGCTCCACGCGCTTCACCGCTCCCATCCGCAGTGTGGATGCCATGAAGCGCTCGTTCAGTCGTATGCGGATCCAGAACGACGTCGGCACGGTGCTCACCGAAGCCGGAATCCCGCAGCTGCGGGCCGAGGTGCTGCGGAACATCACGGAAGGCACCGTCACGCAGGTGACGATTGCGCCGGGCACGCGGATCGAGTGGATGGCGCTGCGCCGCGGCGGGCCGCGCATCATCCGCAACCTGCAGTGGGACGGCCGCCGTCCCTTCCGCGCGTTCCAGTTCGAGATCGACGACCGCGTGAACACGTACACGTTCATCGTGCCCGAGGACTGCGGCAACCTGGCGGTTCTGAGGCAGGAGCCGAGCCGCATCGCCGCACGCGAGGCGGAAGCCGCCAGGGCCGCGGAAGCGGCGCGGGCCGCGGAAGCCGCACGGGCCGCCGAAGCCGCGCGGGCTGCCGCCGCTGCCAAGGCCGCGGCCGACAAGGCTGCCGCGGACAAGGCTGCTGCCGACAAGGCCGCCGCCGACAAGGCTGCTGCCGACAAGGCCGCTGCCGACAAGGCGGCCGCGGATGCGAAGGCGGCCGCGGAAGCCGCGGCGCGTCAGGCCGAAGCGGATCGGCTCGCTGCCGAACAGAAGGCGCTCGGCGTCCGGCCGTTCGTCGGCTTCTACTTCGGCAAGCAGCAGCGGCAGTACGACGCAGACCGATCCGGCCGACCTGGGTGCGGCACTCAACCCGGTGAGCCGCTACGGCGAGGCGCAGATCGGCGCCAAAGTCGGCGTAGCACTGCGCCTGGGGCAGAGCCAGTGGTCGTACGACCCGTCGATCGGCTTTGCTGCCAACCTCGAAGAAGGCTCGCGCTCAGCCTTGCTGTTCGACTCGCCGATCTCCTACAACTTCAAGGGTGGCACGCACATCGGCAGCGGTCTGACGCTCTACGACTTCGCCCACGACAAGATCACGACCTTCGGTTGGCTTGGCGAGGTCGGGTTCCCGATGTGGAAGAACGACACGAAGAAGCACCAGCTCGATTTCCAGGTCGAGTGGCGCCAGTTCTTCGACCGCGGCAGTGACCCCGACACGAACTACCAGTTCTGGGGCGGCCTGCGGTACCTGTTCAAGTAAGGCAGTCGTGGGGCCGGCTTCGACGCCGGCCCTTGTCGATGTAGAGGGCGGTCTTCAGACCGCCCTTTGCTTTGTACCTGTCGTCGTGGGGGCCATCTTCAGATGGCCCGACCAGCGGCTCGCTCGGCTCCGTCCGCCGTCCTCAGGCATATCTGCCTACGCCGGCGCGACTTCGATGTACAGGCACGCCGGACTCCGGCAGATATGCCCAAGGACGACGTCCGCTGGGCCTCGCGCACACGTACATGAGCGGCGTGTCGATCCCGCCTCTATACTGATCGCCCAACCCAGGGTGCGTACAACATGGAGGGCGCCACGCGACCGGCGGGCACGTGAGATCCAGGATTCGATTCACGAAGTACTGATTCGCGAGTGGGATCCTATTCACGTTCAGGGCGTCCCAGAGGCGCAGGACGAGTCCGACAGTTATATTGGTGGCGTGTACCGCCTGCTTGCGAACGGCGCGTCCGAGTCCGAAATCGCAACGCATCTGGCATCGGTCGAGCGTGAGTCGATGGGGTTTGTCACGAGCACCGAAGCCTTGTTACAGTTGCGCGACGATTGAAACAGCTCGACGTGGGGCATTTGGACCCTCCTACTGCCTAAGCCTTGAGCCCTAAGCCCTAAGCCGTCCCCGATACGACATAATCGCCGCTCCGTGAAGCTGTCCGACTTCGGCCCGGGACTGCTGCTGGCCGCAACCGGCATCGGCGTCGGCGACATGGTGTCGTCCACCATTGCCGGCGCGGAGTACGGGCTCACGCTGGTCTGGGCGCTCGTCGTCGGCGTCATCATCAAGTTCGCGATCACCGAAGGGCGCGGCGCGCTGGCAGCTCGCCACCGGCGCCACGCTGATCGAAGGCTGGCGCGACACGCTGCCGCGCGCGGCTCGTCGCCGCCTTCTTCCTCTACTTCATCATCTGGAGCTACTTCGTCTCGAGCGCGCTCGTCACCGCGAGCGCGCTGGTGCCGGCCGCGATGATGCCGGGCGGTGCCGCTCCCGGTCTGGGGCCTCATCCACGCGGTCGCCGCGGTCGCGATGGTGTGGTTCGGCCGCTACGAGCGCTTTCTCGTCGGTCATCAAGTGGTTCGTCGGCCTGAAGTTCGGCGCCATCATCGCCTCGGTGCCTGCTCATCGTCGCCTGGTCCGGCGCCGACTGGTCGCGGTTCGGCGCCCGGTCGCGCGTTCTCGGTGGCCTACACGCTGTCGCTCATCGGCGGCGTCGGCGGCACCGTCACGCTGCTGTCCTACGCGCTACTGGATGCGCGAAGCGGGCTGGACCGGGCCCGAGCGCGTGCGCGCCGCGCGCACCGACCTGACGCTGTCGTTCATCGCTGGTCTTCATCTTCTGCTTCTCGATGATCTTCCTGTCCACGCAGATCGAGTGGACCGGGCAGATCCTCGAGGAAGGGCCGCGCCTCTGCCTGCTGCTCGCCGATCGCATCGGCCGCGAGATCGGCCCGATCGGCCGCGCGTGTTCCTGCTCGGATTCTGGGGCGCCGCGTTCTCGTCGGTGCTCGGCGTCTACCACGGCGTGCCGTTCCTGTTCGACGACATGCTTCACGTGTGGCGGCGGCAGCCGGCCGACGGCCAGCAGGGCCGCGCCTACCGCGCGTGGGCGGTCTACCTGGACGCTGGCGGCGATCTCGGCGCTGCTGGTCCGGCGCCCGGTGTGGCTGGTGTTCGCCTACACCGTCGTCGGGTCGCTCTTCTTCCCGTTCGTGATCTCGACGCTGCTCTGGCTGAACAACTCGAGCCGCATGGTCGCGCGCGCGTGCGCAACGGCCGCATGGTCAACACGGTGCTCGGCACCGCGTTGCTGCTCTACGTCTTTCTGGCGGTGCGATCGGCTCACCGAGTAGGCGGCGGGCGATCGCGACGCGAGCAGCGCCGCGACGGCGGCGGGATCGGCCGGCTTGGTCAGGTGCGCGTCGAAGCCCGCGGCGCAGCGCGCGGCGGCGATCCTCCTCCTGCCCCCAGCCGGTGATCGCCACCAGCAGCATATCGCGGACCTCGCGGCGTCGCCGCGCAGCGCGCCTGGCGAGCTCGTAGCCGTCGAGCCCGGGCATGCGACAGTCCAGCAGCCCGACCTGCGGGCTGAACGTCGCCGCCGTCCGCAGCGCTTCCTCGCCGCCGTAGGCCACCGCCACCTGGTGCCCCTTGGACGTCAGCATCACGCGCGAGCATCTCGGCCGCTCCCGGTTGTCGTCGACCACCAGGACCCGGCACGGCGCGGCGGCGGCCGCTTCGGCGTCGGCCGCGAGCGCCGGTGGCGACATCGTCCGCGGCAAGCGCAGCGCGGAACTCCGACCCGCCCGAGCCCGTCGCTCCGCGCTTCACGGCGCCGCCGTGCAGGTCGGCGAGCGCCTTCACCAACGCCAGCCCGATGCCCAGTCCACCCTGGCGTGAGGCCCGACCTGCACGAACCGCTCGAAGACGCGTTCCAGGTCTGCCGGCGGCGATCCCGTGACCGGAATCGCGCACGAGATGGTCACGGCGGCGTTGTCCAGCTCGGTGCCGACGGTGATCGACCCGCCGGGCTCGCTGTAGCGCGCGGCGTTGGTGAGCAGGTTCACCAGCATCTGGATCACGCGATCGGGATCGGCCTGCAGCCACACCGGCTGCGGCGGCAGGTCGATCGTCAGCGGTGCTGCAGGCGCGCGATCTCGCCGCCGACCGCTTCGACGGCGTCCTGACCAGCTGCCGGAGCTCGCACGGCCGCGGGTGCAGCTCCAGCTTGCC
Organism: uncultured Acidobacteriota bacterium; assembly: GCA_963731785.1. GTDB lineage: Bacteria > Acidobacteriota > Vicinamibacteria > Vicinamibacterales > UBA2999 > DASYRM01. The sequence goes on along the minus strand of CAVSWX010000026.1, from coordinate 15,965 downwards.
GCCGGTGATCCGCGTCAGGTCGAGCAGGTCGTCGATGAGCCGCGTCAGGTGCTGCACCTGCCGGTCGATCGTCTGCCGCGCGCGCTCCGCCGCGGCCCGGGCCGTCTTGAGCAGCTCCACCGCGAAGCGGATCGGCGCCAGCGGATTGCGCAGCTCGTGCGACAGCGTGGCCAGGAACTCGGTCTTCTGCCGGTCCGCCTCACGCACCGTGCGCTCGCTCTCGCTGAGCGCGCGTTCGGTGGCGTGCGCGGCGTCGAGCGACTCGATCGAGCTGCGTGCCGGTCCGCCAGATGATGACGAGCAGCACGACGATGAGCACGAGCGCCATCGCCGACACGGCAAACGGCCGGTCCACGACGCCGCGTTCAGCATCCGCGCCAGCGACCAGCCGATGCCGAAGGGCAGCAGCACGATCGGCCGGCAGCAGCCGTCGTGCGAAGACGCCCACTTCGTCCTCGCGGCACATCAGCGCGGGCAGGCCGGCATCCGGGCGCCCGGCCTGGGCGGCGCACGCCAGCGCGAGCACCACCAGCGAGTTGGCGAGGGAGATGCCGGTGAGGCGGGCGATGTCGTAGAGCTCGTCGACGCCGTAGGCGAACCCGATGAGCGCCAGCACCGTGATGACGCAGACGAAGAGCGCGACGAACTGACCCTGGGTGCGCCGCCGCCGCGATCCCGATTTCGCTGAGGAGCAGCGACACGCAGAGCAGGACGTGCGCGAGGGAGGCGGGCGGTCCCATCCGGTTGGGGCTGGCCGTGGCCACCGCGCCGGGCATCTCGGTGAAGATCAGCTGATCGATGCCGAGGTCCCAGCCGGCAATGTGCTCCGATAGCGTCAGCCCGCCGATCGCCCCGGCGACGACCGCCAGACCCTGTCCGATGCGCCTGAGGAGCCGCCGTTCGGCCGGCGCGAGGAAAATCAGGCTCGCGAGCGCGCTGCAGAGCGCGCACACGCGCGGCGTTGGTCTTCATCGTCGGCCCGGGAAGGTAGAGCGACGTGAGCGCGACGTTGCCGGTGGCCCATCCGGCGAGCACGAGGAGGGCGGCACCGGCGACGCAGACGCTCGCGATACGAGCGCCGGAAATCGATCGCCGTGCGAGGCGGTTCGCCGACCGTCGAGGACACGCGAAGTTATCCTACGCTGGATGGTTCCGCTGTCGGTTCTCGATCTGGTGCCGGTGCGCGCCGGTTTGTCGACGGCAAGATGCGATTGCGCGATTCGGTCGAGCTGGCGCGCGCTGTGCGAGCGGCTGGGCTACGCGCGCTACTGGCTCGCCGAGCACCACGGCATGGCGAGCATCGCCAGCTCCGTCGCCGGAGATCCTGATCGAGCACGTCGCCTCGGCGACCACGCCGCATCCGCGTCGGCTCGGGCGGCATCATGCTGCCGAACCACGCGCCGCTGCGCGTCGCCGAGGCGTTCCACACGCTCGAGGCGCTCCATCCGGACCGCATCGATCTCGGCATCGGCCGCGCGCCGGGCACCGATCCGGCCACGTCGCGCGCGCTGCGGCCGTTCGACGCGACGCAGTTTCCCGAGCAGGTGCGCGAGTTGCTGGCGCTGTCGCGCGCGCACGCTTCCGCCGGAGCATCCCTTCGCCACCGTGCGCGTCGTGCCGGCGGACGTCCGCCTGCCGCCGATCTGGGTGCTGGCGTCGAGCGGCGCCACGGCGGCGTTTGCCGGCGCGCTCGGCCTCGGCTACGGGTTCGCGCGGCACTTCAGTCCCGCGCCGCCCGGCCCGGCGATTCGCGCGTATCGGGCGGCCTTCCGGCCGTCGGCGCAGTTCCCGGCGCCCGCACGTGATCCTCGGCGTGTCGGTGATCTGCGCGCCGACCGACGAGGAAGCCGACTACCTGGCCACGTCCACCGACCTGGCCTGGGTGCGGCTGCACCGCCGCGAGTTCGCTGCCGTTTCCGAGCCCCGAGGAGGCGCAGCGCCTACCAGTTCTCGCCGCAGGATCGCGTGGTCGTCGAGATGAACCGGCAGCGCCACTTCATCGGCACCCCGCCGAAGGTCGCGAGCCTGATCCGCCAGATCGTCGAGGCGACCGAGGCCGACGAGATCATGGTGACGACGATGATCTACGGCCGCGCCGAACGGCTGCGGTCGCTACGAGCTGCTCGCCGCCGAGTGGGGCCGGGTAGCATCAAGCTAGCGAGGCTCCGCCTCAGACCGGCGAACATGTGGGGGCCGCCTTAGGCGGCCCTGACAAGTGCCGTTGCAGGCTCCGCCTCGCTAGAGCAGTCCTAATTGCCCCGCTTCGCGCGGGCGTAGAGTCTTGACCGGACAACGTGACGCCAAATCAAGGATTCGGGTCGGTCAAGACGTCTCCAGTGGCCAGCCCTCGTCGACCGGAGGTCTCATGGTCCGCCTCGCCCTCGCTGTCCTCGTCGCCAGCGCCGCGCTGGCCGCGCAATCGCGACCCGCCGACGACAAGGCGTTTCCGCACACCAAGTCGTTCGGCCGCGCCACCATCCAGTTTCAGGACGACACGTCCACTCGTCGCGCTCTACGACTACTCGCAGCGCAATCACGACGGTGCGTGGCTGCTGCTGCAGACGGGCGTGGCGGTGACGCAAGCGGACTACGGTGAATCGCGGCAACTTCCACTGGAAATGCTCGACGGCCGCATGGTGCCGCTGCCCTCGCAGGAGATGTTCCTCGCCGACAGCGCGCAAATCACCAAGCTGCGGCAGAACGCGCGGATCTTCGACAAGGACGTGAAGCCGTACTTTCCGGCGAGCACGCACACCGACTCGCTGCGCTTCTTCGCGCTGCCCGGCGAGGGCACGGTGCGCACCCTGTCGTTCCTGCTCGAGGAGCGGGCGGTGGTGACTGGCGACCTCTATTTCAAGTCGCCGACGCTGCGCTGGGAGGCGCGGGACCTACCGCTTCGTGTTCGAGCACGAACAGGGCCGCGCCCGAACTCCGATCCGCTGGAGTCGCGGCCTGCGACTCTTCAGTCCCGCCACCGGTGGGCTGCGGGTCTTCAGACCCGCCCCGCGCCCTTGCACCATGGCTGTCTGGAGGCTGCGGTCTGCTCAGACGCCGCGGCTACCTGCCAGGCAGCTGCCGGCGACCGGGCCGACCGCCGTCTGACCGGCCTCGCCGGCGACCGGCTGGCGGCACGGGCTAAGATAGAAGCACAGCCGTGCCCGTGACCGCCGACCTCACTCAACTCCTGCACGACGTCCTGACGAGCCGTGTCTACGACGTGGCGAAAGAAACGCCGCTCGACACCGCGCACAAGCTGTCGCGCCGGCTCGGCAACACCGTCCTGTTCAAGCGCGAGGACATGCAGCCGGTCTTCAGCTTCAAGCTGCGCGGCGCCTACAACAAGATCGCGCACCTCACGGCGGCCGAGAAGAGCCGCGGCATCATCGCCGCCAGCGCCGGCAACCACGCGCAAGGCGTCGCCTTCGCGGCGCGCAAGCTCGGGCTCAAGGCGATCATCGTGATGCCGCAGACGACGCCGCAGATCAAAGTGGACGCGGTCAAGGCGATGGGCGCGGAAGTGGTGCTGATCGGCGACAGCTACGCCGACGCGCAGGCCCACTGCGACCAGCTGATCACCGAGACCGGCATGACCTTCGTGCACCCCTTCGACGATCCGCTGGTGATTGCCGGCCAGGGCACGGTGGGCGCCGAGATCCTGCGCCACAGCCAGGACTCGCTGAGCGCGGTGTTCGTGCCGGTCGGCGGCGGCGGGCTGATCTCCGGCATCGCCGGCTACATCAAGTCGCTGCGCCCCGACGTGAAGGTGATCGGCGTCGAGGCGTTCGAGGCCGACGCGATGTATCGGTCGCTGAAGGCCGGCGCGCGCGTGCGCCTCGATCACGTCGGCATCTTCGCCGACGGCGTCGCCGTGCGCGAGGTGGGCGCAGCGCACGTTTGCGATCGCGCAGCAGACGGTCGACGAAGTCGTCCGCGTCACCAACGACGAAGCGTGCGCGCGCCATCAAGGACATCTTCGACGACACCCGCTCGGTCATGGAGCCGGCCGGCGCGCTGGCCACCGCCGGCCTGCGCAAGTGGGTCGAGCGCGAAGGCGTCAACGACCAGACGCTGGTGGCGGTGCTGAGCGGCGCCAACATGAACTTCGATCGCCTGCGGTTCGTGGCCGAGCGCGCCGAGTTCGGCGAAGCGCGCGAAGCGCTGCTCGCGATCATCCTGCCCGAGCGGCCCGGCGCCTTCCGCGAGCTGTGCACGCTGCTCGGCCGGCGCATCGTCACCGAGTTCAACTACCGGCTTGAGCAGCCGCGAGACCGCCGCACATCTTCATGGGCGTCACCACCGAGTCGAAGCAGGACGGCGAAGCGCTGGCGCGGCAGCTCAATGCCGCGGGCTACCAGACGGCGGACCTGACCGACAACGAGATGGCCAAGCTGCACGTGCGCCACATGGTGGGCGGCCACGCCCCCGACGTGCGCAACGAGCGGCTGTGCCGGTTCGAGTTTCCCGAGCGTCCCGGGCGCGCTGACGCAGTTTCTCGAAAAGCTCGGCGGCCGCTGGAACGTGAGCCTCTTCCACTACCGGAACCACGGCGCCGACTTCGGCCGCGTGCTGGCCGGCTTCGAAGTGGGCGATCAGGATCTCCCGGCGTTCCGCGCGTTCCTCGACGACCTCGGCTATCCGTTCACGCCCGAGAGCGACAATCCTGCGTACCGGTTCTTTCTCGGCTGAATTACCTCGCTCGTGGAGGCGGGTAGGCAGGGTGGGCAGGGTAGGGAAGACGCTCATACGTGGCTGCGGGCCTTTAGGCCCGCCTCTCCCTATGGCGATCCGATCACGAACCCTTCATGCGCGCGGCGCTCGAGCAGGCGCGCTTCGGCCTGGTGGCGGGCGAGGTGCCGGTGGGGGCGGTCGTCGTGGACGGCGGCACCATCATCGCCGCCGGATTCAATCAGCCGATCAGCGCCGTCGATCCCACCGCGCACGCCGAAATCGTCGCGCTGCGCGCCGCGGCCAAGGCGCTGGGGAACTATCGCCTCGTCGGCGCCACGCTCTACGTCACCGTCGAGCCGTGCATGATGTGCGTGGGCGCGCTGTCGCACGCGCGCGTGGCCGAGGTGGTGTTCGGCGCGCCCGAGCCGCGCATGGGATCGTTGGTGTCCACCTTGCAGGGACTCGAATCGCGGGCCTACACCACCGCTTCGAGGTCACTGCGGGTGTCCTCGAGGCGGAGTGCCGCGAACTGATCCAGGAGTTCTTTCGAGCGCGCCGATGAACTGACTGCCCACTTCTTCGAGCCCTCCTCACCGTCCTGCTGCTGCTCGTCATGGCCGCGGGCGCGTCGGCACAGACGCTCGCCCCGGCACCCACGCTGCCACGGCGCGCAGAGGCGGCGCCGATCGCCAAGGCGGCGACCGTGCACGCGCTGTCGAATCTGCAACTCGACCGTCTGGCTGCCGCCCGGTCGCGCAGCGCGGTTCGGAGAGCGACGGCGCGGGCCCGGGAAGATCGTCGCTCGGCGCGGCGGTCGGGGCCACGGCCGGGTTCTTCGCCGGCGGATATCTCGGCGCCTGGATCGACGGCGATTGTGGCGGCTGCGACGACCCCGGGTTGAAGGGCGCCCTGATTGGCGCGCCGATCGGCGCCGCGGCCGGCGGCATCCTCGGCGGCAAGTTCCTCTTCTAACCGGAACCCGCCCCGGCCCCTACCTCGGTTAGGGGTTCGCTTCGGCGCCGCCTCCGCGCCGTACAGTAGTGCCTCCACACTGGAGGTGGCGTCCGTGCGTCGATTCCTGTTCTGGTCCTGGCGGCGCTGATGCCGTCGTTCGCGTTCGCGCAGACGCCCGACGCCGGGCCGTCAGGTGTTCGCCACCCGCTGCGCCGCCTGCCACGGCACCGAAGGCGCCGGCGGCGAGCTCGGGCCGTCGATCGTCGCCCGCATCCCGACGCGCAGCGATCAGGATCTCGAGGCGGTCATCAAGGAGGGCCTGCCTGGCGCCGGCATGCCGGCGTTTCAGAACCTGTCGCGCGACCGAGACCACCGACCTCATCGCGCTTCCTCCGCACGCTGCGGCCGCGCGCCGGCGGCCCGCAAGCGCGCCGGACGTCACGCTGACCGACGGCCGCAAGCTGGCCGGCGTGGTGCTGAACCAGAGCAGCGGGCGAGATGCAGCTGCTCGGCGACGACCGCAAGCGTGCACCTGCTGCGCGAGAGCGGCGGCAGGTCACCGCGAGGTGACGTCGCAGACCGACTGGCCCACCTACAACGGCCACCCGAACGGCAACCGCTACAGCCCGCTCGACGCAGATCACGCGCGGCGAACGCGGCGCGGCTGACGCCGAAGTGGATCTTCAGCCTGCCGAACGCGGCGCAGCTGCAGGTGACGCCGGTGGTGGTGGACGGCGTCATGTACGTCACCAGCGCCAACGACTTCTATGCGCTCGACGCCGGCAGCGGCCGCCAGATCTGGAACTACCGCCGGCCGCGCACGCGCGGCCTGATCGGCGTGTCGCGCGCGCGGCGTCAACCGCGGCGTGGCCGTGGCCGGCGACCGCGTGTTCGTGGCCACCGACCACGCCCACCTCATCGCCCTGAACCGCGCGACCGGCGCGCTGCTCTGGGAAACCGAGATGGCCGACTGGCAGCAGAACTACAACGCCACCGGCGCGCCGATGACCGTGGGCAACCTGGTCATCTCGGGCATCGCCGGCGGCGACGACGGCGTGCGCGGCTTCGTGGCCGCCTTCGACCAGGCGCACCGGCAAAGAGGTGTGGCGCTTCTGGGCGGTGCCGAAGCGCGGCGAGCCGGGATCGGAGACGTGGAAGGGCAACGCCATCGATCATCCCGGCGCCGCCACCTGGATGACCGGCAGCTACGATCCGGAGCTCGGCACGCTGTACTGGGCGATCGGCAATCCCGGCCCCGACATGATTGGCGACGACCGGCTGGGCGACAACCTCTACTCGGATTCGGTGGTCGCGCTCGACGTCAAGACCGGGCAGCGCAAGTGGCACTTCCAGTTCACGCCGCACGACGTGCACGACTACGACGCGCAGCAGCCGCTGGTGCTGGTCGACGCGCAGTGGAAGGGGCAGCCGCGCAAGCTCCTGCTGCAGGCCAACCGCAACGGCTTCTTCTACGTGCTCGACCGCGTCGACCGGCGAGTTCCTGCAGGGCACGCCGTACGTGAAGCAGATCACCTGGGCGTCGGGACTCGACGCCGAGGGCCGGCCGATCGTCGTCCCGAACATGGAGCCGACGCGCGAAGGGCAAGCGCGTGTGCCCGTCGCTCGAAGGCGCGTCGAACTGGTACTCGGCGTCGTTCAGTCCGCGCGACCGGGCTTTTCTACGTGCAGACCAACGACCGCTGCGGCATCTTCACGCGCGTGGACCAGCCCTTCGAAGTCGGGCAAGGGCTTCATGGGCGGCACGTTCGGCCGGCGCCCGAGCCGGCGCAGCGCGTGCTGCGCGCGATCGATCCGCAGACCGGCAAGGTCGCGTGGGAGCTGCCGCAGTTCGGCAACGTGGACTCGTGGGGCGGCGTGCTCAGCACGGCCGGCGACGTCGTGATCTTCGCCGACGACAGCGGCGCGCTGGCGGCGGCCGACGCGAGCACCGGCAAGGCGCTGTGGAGCTTCCAGACCAGCCAGGTCTGGAAGTCGTCGCCGATGACCTACGTCTTCGACAACCGCCAGTACATCGCGGTGGCCTCGGGCCCCAGCATCCTCGCCTTCGGCCTCCCGTAGCGGTACGTGGCGGGGCTTCAGCCCCGCCTCGTACGTGGGCCCGGGTCTTCAGACCCGGGCACAGAATCGGCTCCCGTCGCGCGTGACAGGGCTCGTCGCTTCGCCGGCCCGTCCTCGACGAGGGTCTGCTCAGCGTACAAGCAGGCCGGCTCGGACGACCCTGCCACGCACGCCGGTCGCTGGCGGTTGTGGCCGCGGGTCTTCAGACCCGCCCGATTCGTACGTGGGGCCGGGTCTCGACCAGCCTGCCGACGGCCGCGTGCGGCGACTGATACGACCCCACCGGCGGACGGAACGCAATCGACAGCCGGTTCCAGCTGTTGATCGCCACGAGCGCGAACGTGAGCGCGACGAGTTCCGCCTCGGTGAAGTGCGGCTTCACCGCCTCGTACACCGCGTCGGGCACGTGGTCCACCGACACGAGCGTCACCGCCTCGGCCCATTCGAGCGCCGCGCGCTCGCGCTCGGAGAAGAACGGCGCCTCGCGCCACGCGCTGAGCGCGTAGATGCGCTGCTCGGTCTCGCCGAGGGCCCGCGCGTCCTTGGTGTGCATGTCGAGGCAGTAGGCACAGCCGTTGATCTGCGAGGCGCGGATCTTCACGAGCTCGAGCGTCGAGTGCTCGAGGCCGCTCGCCTCCACCTCGCGCTGCAGCGCGAGCATCGCCTTGCCGAGGCCGGTCTTGATGTAGGTGGTCGGATCGATTCGGGGTGTCATGTGCATCCTCCTTGGTATCTACAGCGAAGACGCACGACCGCGGCGCGTGTGACACTCGTCGACTCGTAGGGCGCGGCTTTAGCCGCGCCAGCCCGCGCGTTGCCGGTCGGCGAGACGGCGGGGTTAAAACCCCGCCCTACATCGTGCTGGACGTGGCCGGCAGCTTGTCGGGGTTGACGATCGCATACGCGCGCGCGATGCGGTCGCCGTCGATGACCATCGAGATCGCGGCGGCCACCCGATCGTTGAGGCGCACGAGCAGTCCGGTTTCGCCGTTTACCGTTCCGAGGTGGAGCGTGACCCCCTCGCGGCTGAAGCGGCGTTGCAGGCCGAGCAGCAGCTTGAGGATCGCCTCGGCGCCCTCGATCGGGTGCGGCACGGCTGCGGTCTTGCCGCCGCCGTCGGCCGTCCACGTCGCGTCAGGCGCGAACAGCCGTGCGAGCGCCTGCTCGTCGCGCGCTTCCATCGCCGCCACGAACGTCTTCAGCAGGCGCACCCGAGCCGCCTCGGTGGCGTGAAAGCGCGGCTGCTCGTCGCGCACCCGGCCGCGGGCGCGGTGCACGATCTGCCGTGACGCCGCCTCGCTCTTACCAAGCAGCCTGGCAATCTCGGTATATCCGCACTCGAAGACGTCGTGGAGCAGGAACGCGGCGCGCTCTTCCGGCGCGAGCCGTTCGAGCAGAACCATGAAGGCCACCGAGAGGTCCGACGCCAGCTCGGCCTCGCGATCGGGCGGCTCCGGGGCGATGAGCGGCTCGGGCAGCCAGGGCCCGGTGTAGGCCTCGCGCTCCACTTTCAGCGCGCGCAGGCGGTCGATTGCGAGCCGTGTGGCGGTCGTGACGAGCCAGGCCTCGGCATTGCGAACCGTGTCCGCCTCGGTCTGGTGCCAGCGGACGTACGCCTCCTGCACGATGTCCTCGGCTTCCGCGCGCGAGCCGAGCATGCGGTAGGCGAGGCCGAAGAGCCGGGGCCTGGACCGATTCGAAGGCGGCGGAGGATCCCATCTTGCAGCAAAGACGGTTGGTGCCCTGCCGATTGTGACAGGGACCAGGCAGATCTGTAGTCGAGCTGGCGATTGGTTGAAGGCCGGAGCGAAACCGGTGACGTAGTGCGGAGCCCACCCCTGATGGTCGGGCAGGACCCCTTGCGAATGACCGAGGACCCGGACGCCACCGGCAGCGAAGAGCGGTACGGCGCGTTCATTGGCAACAGCTCGGAAGGCATCTGGCGCCTCGAGCTCCAACCGCCCGTCGACACCCGTCTGCCCGTCGATCAGCAGGTCGAGCTTGCTTACCGTTCAGGCCGGTTCGCGGAATGCAACCGGGCGATGGCGCGCATGCACGGACTCGCAGTCCACCGAGGACCTGGTGGGCAAGTCGCTGGATATCCTGCTGCCCTCCGGAAGACCCCGAATCCCGCGCCTTTCTGGCGTCGATCGTTCAGGGCGGCTATCGCGTCACCGAGGTCGAGTCGGCCGGACGAGGATGCGCACGGCCGGCGCCGCTATTTCGCCAACAGCCTGACCGGCGTCGTCGAGGACGGCTATCTCGTCCGCGTCTGGGGCACGCAGCGCGACATCACCGCGCAGAAGCGCGCCGAGCTGGCGTTGCGCGACAGCGAAGACCGGTTCCGTGAGGCCGCCGAGTCGCTGCGGCGCGAATACCAGGAGCGCGCGTATCTCGCCGCCATCGTCGATTCATCCGACGACGCCATCATCTCGAAGGATCTCGACGGGATCGTCCGCTCGTGCAACGCCGCCGCGGAGCGGCTGTTCGGCTACACCGCGGCGGAACTGATCGGACAGCCGATTCGCATCCTCATCCCGCCCGATCGTCAGCAGGAGGAAGACACGATCATCAGCCGCATTCGCAGCGGCGAGCGCATCGATCACTTCCAGACCGTGCGGCGGGCCAAGGACGGGCACCTGGTGGAGGTGTCGCTGACCGTGTCGCCGGTGCGCGACGCGTCGGGCCGGATCGTCGGCGCGTCGAAGATCGCGCGCGACATCAGCGGCCAGAAACGGGCCGCCGTCGAACGGGACCGCCTGCTCGAAGCGGAGCGCGCCGCCCGCGCCGAAGCCGAGCGCGCCAGCCGCGTGAAGGACGACTTCGTCGCCATGGTGTCGCACGAGCTGCGCACGCCGCTGAACGCCATTCTCGGCTGGACCCAGCTGATGGCCCGCAGCAGCGGCGACCACGCGACTGGTGGAGCGCGGCCTCGAGGTGGTGGCGCGCAACACCCGCCTGCAGGCGCAGCTCATCTCCGATCTGCTCGACATCAGCCGCATCGTCGCCGGCAAGCTCAGTCTCGACATGGACAGCCTCGACCTCGGGTCGATCGTGAGCGGCGCCCTCGAGACCATCGAGAGCGAGGCCGAGGCCAAAGGCGTGGCGCTCGAGACGTCGCTCGAGGAGACGCCGACCATCGTCGTGGGCGACTCGGCCCGGCTGCAGCAGGTGGTGTGGAACCTGCTGTCGAACGCCATCAAGTTCACGCCGCGCGGCGGCCACGTGCGCCTCACCCTGCGTCACGCCGGCGAGCGCGCCGAGATCGTGGTGGCCGACGACGGCGTCGGCATCCGTCCCGAGTTCCTGCCGCACGTGTTCGACCGCTTTCACCAGGCCGACCGGTCGATCACCCGCCGCTTCGGCGGTCTCGGGCTCGGGCTCTCGATCGTGAAGCACCTCGTGGACGTGCACGGCGGCTCCGTCCAGGCCGAGAGCGCCGGGCGAAGGGCAGGGCGCCACCTTCACCATCTCGCTGCCGGCCATGCGCCCGCGTGGGGCCGCTCGACCGGCCGACAGCGGCCGCCCGCCAGGGCGAGGCCGAGGGCACGTCGCTGCTCGACACCATCCGCGTGCTGGTGGTCGAGGACGAGCGCCGACACGCTGGATTTCCTGACCCGCCTGCTCGAAGGGCAGGGCGCCATCGTGCTGCCGGCCTCCACCGCGCGCGAGGCGCTGTCGATCGTGCAGGCCGAATCGCCGGACGTGGTGATCAGCGACATCGGCCTGCCCGAGATGGACGGCTACGACTTCATCCAGCGCGTGCGCCGCGGCGATACGCGCGTACGCACAACATTCCGGCCATCGCCCTCACCGCGTATTGCGCGCACCGAGGATCGCATGCGCGCGCTGCGGGCCGGATTCCAGGCGCATATGGCCAAGCCCGTGGAGCCCGCCGAGCTCATCGCCACCGTCGCCAGCTTCGTCGAGTTGACCGGCGCCGAACGCCGCGACCCGTAGGAGTACGTGGCTGCGGGCCTTCAGGCCCGCCTCGTCGCCAGTGGCCGCCTGAGCCGTAGGGCGGGCTTTAGCCCCGCCTCGTCGTGGGGGCCGCCTTGCTAGGGCGGCCCGCCTTTTCGAGCCCCGCCTTCAGCGCTTGCGCGCCCAACTCCTCCCACAGATCGCCGATCCGCGCCACCCGCTCCGGCAGGTTGCGCAGCGTAAACGTCTGCGGCAGCGCCTCGCCGCGCTCCACTTCCTCCCACGTGCACGGCGCCGAGACCGGCGCGCCCGGCCTGGCCCGCACCGTGTAGGCCGCCGCGAACGTGGCGCCCTGGCGGTTGCGCCCGGTGTCGATCAGGATCCGGCCGCCCCGGTCCGCCTTGCTGAACTCGAGCGTCAGCTGCTTCGGCATGCGCTGCACCAGCACCGCCGCCACCGAATCGCGCGAACGTCGACGACGTCACCGAACGTCGGCCCGCCTTGAGCGGCTGACGACGTGAAACCCCTTCGACCCCGACGTCTTCACCCAGCTCGTGACGCCGTGCTCGAGCAGCAGGTCGCGCAGCGCGAGCACCGCCTCGCGCAGCACCTCCGGCTCGTCGCGCGGACGGGTCGAGGTCGAACACGCAGATGTCCGGCTTGTCGAGGCGCGGCGCCCGCGACGGCCACACGTGCAGCGTGATCGCGTTCTGGTTCGCCAGCCACTGCAGCGACCGGCGATCGTTGGCGAGCGCGTAGTGCACCGTCCGTCCTTCTTCGGCGCCTCCACGCGCTGCAGCCACGCGGGGAAGCCCTTGACCACGTCCTTCTGCAGGAAGCCCTTGCGCCGATGCCGGCGGGGAAGCGCTCCATCGTGATCGGCCGGCTGCGCAGGTGGGGCAGCATCACGTCCGCCACCGCCTCGTAGTACGCCGCGAGCTCGGCCTTGTGATCCCGTCGTCCGGAAACAGCACCTTCTCCGGATGCGTGATCGTGCACGGAGCCGGGGCTTTGACGTCTGGTGAGACCGCGCCGCCCCTGTCGTTCCGGCCATCGTTTCGCGCGACCACGTCGCGCGCCGCCTTGTCCGGACGCAGGCCGAGCAGCCGCGGGTGGCGCAGCTTGCCGTGCGGCGTCCACTCGGTGAACGCGACCTGCACCACGATCTCCGGCTTCACCCAGTGCACGCGCAGCTTGCGGCAGCCCGGTGCCCTTCGTGAACGGCGGCTTGGCGAGTTCGAGCTTGTCGAGCCGCGCGCGCAGCTCGTGCAGCAGCTTCGTGTCGAAGCCCGTGCCGACCTTGCCGGCGAAGACGAAGTCGTCCTTCTCGAAGTAGCCGACCAGCAGCGCGCCGAGCCCGACGCGCGCGCCCTGCGGGTCGGTGAAGCCGCCGATCACGAGCTCCTGCGTCGCCTCGCACTTCATCTTCAGCCAGTGCGGCGAGCGCCGGCGACTCGTAGGGCGAGTCGCGGCGCTTCGCGATCACGCCTTCCCAGCCTTCGCGGCACGCGCGCTCCCAGGGTGCGTCGCCGTCGAGTTCCGGGACGCGTCGCCAGCGGCGGCTTCAGCTTCAGGCCGCGGAGCTGCTCGCGCCGCTCCTCGAGCGGCAGCGCGCGCAGGTCCGCGCCGTCGAGCAACAGGCACGTCGAACACGTGGTAGTCGGCCGTTGCCCAGGCTGCCCCAGGCCCAGGCCGCCTCGCCGTCGAGGATGACGGTGTCGACCGGCAGCTCGGCGATCGCCTCGGCGACGGCGGGGTAGTTCGCGGTAGCGGGAGCCGGTTGCGGGACCAGAGCCGCACGTCCTTGCCGTTCTTGTAGGCGAGCACGCGGATGCCGTCGAGCTTGCGCTCGAAGGTCCACGCCGGGTCGGTGAACCGCTTGTCGTCAGCGTCGCCGCCATCGGCTCGATCCACTCGGGAATCCGCATGCGCGTTCGCCGAAGTTTCCCACGACGGCCCGAGGGTTTTCGTAGGCGGCCGGGCCAGTCTCAGGACGGGCACATTTTCGTAGGTGCGGGGCTTCAGACCCCGCCCGGACCGAGGAGGGTATAATCAGTGTTCTACATCGCATGTAGAGGGCGGTCGTGCAGAGCGCCCTGCGGCTGGTGGACGTGGGCGCGGGTTGTGAGACCCGCCTCTGTCCGCTGCGCACGACCGGAGAGGTACCGAAGTGGTCGTAACGGGGGCGCCTCGAAAGCGTCTTGTCGGGTAACCGGCACGTGGGTTCGAATCCCACCCTCTCCGCCAATTGTCCAATCTAATGAAGGACTTAGCAGCTTCATGGAAAGCTGCCCACCAGTTTTCAGCCAAGCTGCTGACTCTGGCTGTCGTTGCGCACGCCGAATCGGATCGCGCCGCCCATTCCGACCGCCGTCGCGGGCAATCATGAGGATGCCTACCGCACAATGAACCTGTCGGTGGCCTGTTCACGACTCAGCGCCAGGTAGGTGGGAGGGGCTGATCACGAGCGTGCGCCACGCCGTGGCGCACCCTACGCAGCGACTTCCATGAGCGCCCGCCATCTTGCGTCCAGCGGCACCATCTTTTCGCCGCTCATCCAGACCAGGCCACCGCTGGCTTCGATCTGCTCGTAGGCCCACCGAGTGATCCTGACAGAGGCCGTCCGGTCCGCGAAGATCCTCGCCGCGATAAACGCCTCGGCGAGCGCCTTCCCGTCCCTGTGGTTCCGCTGGCACCACCGGTCGAGGTGCTCGAAGGCGGCGAGCCGATCGCCCTTCTTTCCGTTGCACGTCCCGTGGGAGAGCACGAAGTTATGTCCGAAATCCACCGGGTAACGCGACCATGGGACGAAGTGATCGACAGCCGCGGCCGCGTCGAGGCGACCGCCGCAGTAGAAGCACAGGCCGTCTTGAAGCTTGTGGAGGATCGGGCGGTACGCGGAGAGGTCGGCTCGCTCTGAGCCAAACAGGAACTCGTCGAGGTTCGCGGTGTCGCCGAGGACGGGCTGGTTCTCCTTCAGATCCCGTACGAAACGCACCCACGCTCCGCGCACCAAGTCCTCAACCAGGCCATGAAAGCGGCGGAAGCAGTAGGCCACGCCTGGACGGAGCTCCACCGAATTGCCGCGACCCTTTATGTTCGGGTAGAGGAAGTCGAGGACGTGGTCGCCGACTCGCTGGAGCTTCCACAGGGGCATCCTCTCAACAATTTCGGCCACTTCGGCAACCAGCGGCGTCCACGTCGATCCTGCTGGCTTTGGCCGCCGCGAGGGAGCCGCCCGTCTTCGCGCGGGCCTCGGCGACGAGTCTGACGATGGCGGCCTGCTTTCCGGTGTTCTGCTTGAGGATGGTGCCGGAGCCGCCCGTGCGCGGGATACGGAAGCGCCTGACGCCAATAGTAGATGACGACCTTCTCGGCGATCTCGGAGATCGGGATCGCCAGTGGAGCGCCGGTGTCATCTCCAATCTCCACGGAGAGGTCGGCCAGCGCGAGCAGCAGCGCATGCTTGTACGTGGCGACGAAAGCTTCCCTCGGCAAGGAGCCGCTGGATGTTGGCGAGAAACGCCACCTGTTCGTCGGCCGTCGGAGGCGTCATGGCTTCGCCTCGTAGTAACCCCGACCGGGGATACAGTGCCGCACCCCACCCCTGGGATCGGCCACGTCGCCGTGGAAGCGAGGGATAACGTGGACGTGGGCGTGCATCACCGTCTGCCCAGCCGCGGCGCCGACGTTCAGTCCGATGTTGAACCCATCAGGGTGCAGGTCAGCGTCGAGGGCGAGCTTCGCCTCACGCACCGCGGCCAGGACCTCCGCCTGCTCCTCGTCACTGATCTCGAAGAACGACGCGACGTGTCGATTCGGGATGACCAGGGTGTGGCCCGGCGACACCGGATAGGTATCGCGGATCGTCGTCGTCAGACGTCCCCGCGCGATGACGCGTTCGCCGGACAGTGAACAGAAAGGGCAGTCCCGCTGCATGGCAGACGATAGCATTCCTTCCGGTCACCGAACTCGGGCAGCAGAACTCGGCTCCGTCGGCACCTGTCGTGCACGCCGCCGCACTGGACCGGCTTGTGCCAACGCCTTCGTCTAATCCCGCCGCGCGTGGCCGGCTGCAGGTGTTAGTCGACCCGCGCGTTGATTGGAACGTCGTGAAGGCGTCGGCTTTCGCCGCGACTTGGCCTTGTTTGCAACCCGAGCGCAGGCTTCATGTGTCACTTTGTTCCTCAGCAGCTTGTAAACGTCAAACTCTTGCTTTGGAATAATCTGAATAGAAATCATTTCGCCTCCAGAGCGATTCTGCGTTAGGTCTCAGTTGTCTGGCATAGGCGGCGGGGTGTGACAGCCTCGCGTCGCGCGCTGGGTCAATCCACAAGTCCATG
>CAVSWX010000025.1:0-271813 GCA_963731785.1 uncultured Acidobacteriota bacterium | reverse complement strand
CTGGCGCGAGTCGATTCGTGCCGGACGCCGGCTTCACCGGGAGAGTGGGATCCCGGACATGGAAGTGCGTTACGAAGACCTGCTGACCTCTCCGACAGCACCTGCCGGACGTTGTGCGAGTTCCTGCAGATTCCATTCGAGCCGGCGATGCTCGTGCTCGATCATGTGATGAACGACTTCAATCCCAACCAGCCCGGTGAGTTCGCCGAGCACCACTACCAGTCGTTCGAAACCCAGCGCATCGACAGGTGGCGGCAGTTCCTCACGCCAGTCGAGGTGAAGGTGATCGAAACCCTGTGTCGCGAAGGAATGGAGCAGTTTGGTTACGCCCAGACGGCTCCGCAGGTGAAGCCCGCCGATATCTACCGCTACTACGTGACGGCGCGCCGGCTCGCGCTCAGCAAAACGATCCGGCGCATCCTCCGGCGGGCCGTGTCAGTCACGCGCCATAGCCCCCTCGGATACAATTCTGCCCGGAATCCACCATGGATCGCGGGCAGCTGGCGCACTATCGCATCATCAGCAGGCTGGGCGCTGGTGGCATGGGGCGAGGTCTATCGCGCCTGACCGCAATCTGAAACGATCGGTGGGCTCGCAATTCATTTGGCTCCAGGCGACATCGTTCGGCACCCGGACTATCCGCAGTGGGGGCGCGGCTACGTCATCCGCGCGCGGAAGACGTCGTTCGACGTGTTCTTTCAGTGGGGTGGGAAGCGTCGAATCGACGTGGGCGAGCCGATCGAACCCAGCCGGGCAAGCGGACTCGAGGCGGAATTCTTCTCACTGTGCGCGGGCGTGTCGCCGAGGTCGTGGTCGCGGGGGCACCACAAGCGTCTACGCGATTCGAGCTCGATCGAGCCGTCGGGAAGAACCGCGCGTTCCGCGAACGCAACCCTGGCGGTGCGGCGGGCGGGTGCTTGTACATCGGCATGACCGGGCTCACACCCGAAGCGCGTTTCCAGCGGCACCGTGCGGGAACCCTAGTCCGGACGCTTCGTCCGCACCCACGGCTTCAGGCTGAGGCTCGACATCGTAGAAGGGTTCTCGCGCCTGCCGTACCGCATTGCCGCCTGCATGGAGCCGAAACTCGCCGCCTGGTTGCGGGCACAGGGGTTCGCGGTGTGGCAGAACTGACGAGCTGAGCATCGAATTCACGGTTGTTCGCTAATCGCTCCGCCAACGTTAGTATCTATGGACCTTCAGCAAACGAGGCGGCACATGCGCGTCATCTCAGCCGTGGCCATGCTGCTCCTCAGCGCGGCCGCATCCGCACAGACCCCGGCCACCGACGATCGCTTCTATCGCGTCATTCGTGAGGACGACCTCGCCACGCTTCGCACGTTGGTGCGCGATCGGGCGTGGAGACGAAGGACGCGAGGGGCAGACGCCTCTGATGGTGGCGGCAGCGTTCGGCAGCCGCGAGAGCGTCCGCATCCTGCTCGACAGCAAGGCCGACGTCCGCGCCGTGGGCACCGGCGGCGTCACCGCCCTGCACCTGGCGACCATGGATTCCACAAAGACGCGGTGGCTCCTCGATGCCGGGGCCGACGTCAACGTCGTCACCCAGATGGGCCGAACGCCGCTCATCGTGGCGGCCTCAGGCCAGGGACCGTGGACGTCGTGCGCCAGCTGCTCGCGAAGGGTGCCAGCGTCAACGCCGCAGACGCTGTCGGCATCACTCCGCTCATTGCCGCGGCCTCGGTGAACGACGCGGATGTGGTCAACCTGCTGCTCGCGCACGGCGCCGACGCGGCCGCCGCCTCCAGGGGGCCCGTCGGGACGGCGCTCCAGGGTGCCGCGGCCAATGGAAATCCCGCGCTCGTCAAGACGCTGCTGGTTCGGAGCTGAACGTGGACGCCGTGTCGGTCGACTCCGCGGGGACGGTCAAGACGGACCGGTGCAGTTCGGACATGTCACCGCTTTGCACCTCCGTGCTCAGCGGCAACGCCGGCGTCGTGCGACAGATTCTCGACGCAGGCGCCTCCGTGGATGCCCTCGACGTCCGCGGCATGACGCCCTTGATGTTCGCGATCGGCACCGATCGGCCGGACCGCGCATCGTCCGCATGCTGCTGCAGGGGGGCGCGAGCACGACGCTCCGATCGAAAGCCGGCGAGAACGCGATCGACTGGGCGAGAAATTTCCAGAACCCGGAAATCCTCGCGGAACTGCAGCTGCCTCGCGCGCCGGCGCACGACGCAGGGACGCTTCGCGGCCCACAGGCTTGCAGACCGTGGCGGCTCACGAGCCCACCGCCCGCGCCGCGGTGGAGCGGAGCCTGCCGACACTCGGCGCGGCGAGCGGGCGCATGCTCACGGACGGCGGCTGCGTCGCGTGTCATGCACAGCCGCTCACCGGTGTCGCCGCGACCCTCGCCCGCTCGATCGGCTGGACGACAGTCTCGGCCGCAGGTGACTCGGCCCAGGCGCTCACGACGCTGACAGCCAACGCCCCGGGGCTGCTGCAGTTTCGCGATGGCGGCGGGCTGCCCGACACGCTGGTCTACGCGTTGTTTTTGCTCGCCGGCGCCGGCACGCCGCCGGGTCGTGCCACCGACGTTCTCGTGAACTACCTTGCGGCGAAACAGCGGCCGGAAGGCAACTGGAAAGGCACGGGCGCCACGCGCGCGCCCATGCAGGACGGCAACTTCTCGCGCACGGCCTTGAGCATCCGCGCGCTGACGGCCTACGCCACACCGGCAAGGGCCGGCGATACAAGGCGCGCGTCGAACGTGCTGCCACGTGGCTGGCCGCGCAGCCGCCGGTCAGCACCGAGGATCGGGTGATGCAGCTCCTCGGGTTGCATTGGGCGAACGCCGACGGCGCCGCGCGGCAGAAGCGGATGCAGCAGCTGCGGTCACTCCAGCGCGGGACGGCGGATGGGCACAGACGCCGCACCGTGGACAGCGAACGCTACGCGACCGGTCAGGTGCTGTACACGCTTCGCCAGCTTGGCGTGCCGGCCGCGGATCCGGCGCTCCAACGCGGCGCTGCTTTCTCTGCGGACGCAGCGGGAGGACGGGTCGTGGCACGTGAAGAGCCGCGCGATGAAGATACAGCCGTACTTCGAGAGCGGTTTCCCCTACGAGCACGACCAGTGGATCTCGCATGCCGCGACCGCCTGGGCCACCATGGCATTGACCGCTACCGCGCGCGACGAGTCTCCGGTGAGGACCGCCACAGTGCGCTGACTGGCCGCAGGCCGCCAAACAGCCAGCCGTTCAGAAACCGCTTGCGCCGCTCCATCCCCCGCGCCTAAGGTATCGCCGTTAGGGGCTGTCATGGACAAGCGCTGGACTGCGTGCCTTGCCGCCTCGGTCGCATGTCTCGTGGCATCCGTGACGTTGCGCGCCGGTGGGCCCGCAACAGCCGCCTGCCAGCGTTCCTTCAGTCACCGCGTCTCCTCTTCGCGCAACACTCGATCGCTACTGCGTCACCTGTCACAACGCCAGGGTGACAGCCGGCGGACTCGTGCTCGCCGGGCTCGACGTGGCGCGCCCGGCGTCGGACGCTGCCACGTGGGAGAAGGTCGTTCGCAAACTGCGCGGACGGATGATGCCTCCGGCCGGAGTGCCGCGTCCGGACGAGGCGACCTACAACGCGCTCGTTTCCGATCTGGAATCGTCACTCGATGCGACGGCGGCCTTACATCCGAATCCCGGCCGCACGGATACGTTCCGCCGCCTGAGCCGAGTCGAGTATCAGAACGCGATTCGCGACATCCTCGATCTCGAGGTCGACGTCTCGGCGCTGCTCCCCAAAGACGATGCGAGCCACGGGTTCGATAACGTGGCAAACGGTGCGCTGTCGCCAACGCTGCTCGAACGCTATCTCGCCGCCGCACAAAAAGTGAGTCGCGCAGCAGTCGGCGGTCCGCTACCGTCGCCGGCCAGCCACGTCGTCATCCTGCCGTCTGATCTGACGCAGGAGGATCACCTCGACGGGCTTCCTCTCGGCACGCGCGGCGGCACGGCGGTTCAGCTACAACTTCCCGCGCGATGGCAGCTACGAAATCCAGATCCGGCTGTCGCGCGACCGCAACGAGAACGTCGAGGGACTGACCGAGCCGCAGCAGGTGGAGCTGACGCTCGACCGGCAACGCGTGCAGGTCTTCGGTGTCAAGCCGAACCGAAACCAGTCGGGGATTTACTACGCGGACGAAGCGGTCGACAAGGATCTCCACACCCGGATCCGCGTCAGCGCCGGTCCGCACGAAGTCGGCGTCGTCTTTCCCAGAAAGACGTTCGCGCTCGAGGAGACGGAGCGGCAGCCGAGCCTCGCGCACTTCAACATGGACCGGCATCCGCGCGTGCAGATCGCGCTCTACTCGGTCTCGATCGCCGGTCCCTTCGACGCGGGCACCGTCTCCGACACGCCTAGCCGTCGTCGTCTGTTCGTCTGCAACCCGACGAACGCCGCGGCTGAGGACGCCTGCGCGAGACAGATCGTGTCGCGCGTCGCGCGCCGCGCGTTCCGGCGAGCGAGTAACCGCCGCCGATATCGATGCCCCGATGCAGTTCTACAAGCGAGGCGCGGACCGAAGGCGGCTTCGACGCCGGCATCGAGATGGCGCTCCGCGCGGTGCTCGCGAGCACGGAGTTCCTCTTCCGCATCGAGCGCGATCCCAAGGGCGTTGCGCCTCAGACACCGTACCGCGTGAGCGACGTCGAGCTCGCGACACGGCTGTCGTTCTTCCTGTGGAGCAGCGTTCCCGACGATGAGCTCCTGGAGCTGGCGATCGCAGGCAGGCTGAATCGCCCGGCAACGCTGGAGCAACAGGTGAAGCGCATGCTCGCCAGCCCGAAGGCTGATGCGCTCGTCACCAATTTCGCCGGCCAGTGGTTGTATCTGCGCAATCTCGCCGCGGTGAGCCCGGACGCGCGGACGTTCCCGGACTTCGACGACAACCTGCGCCAGGCGTTCCGGCGCGAGACGGAGCTCTTTGTCGACAGCATCATGCGCGAGGATCGCAGCGCGCTCGATCTGCTTCGCGCGAACTACACGTTCGTGAACGAGCGGCTGGCCAGGCACTACGGGATTCCCAACGTGTACGGCAGCAGGTTCCGGCGCGTCACGCTCGACAACGACAGCGTCCGCGGCGGGATCCTCGGCCAGGGCAGCGTGCTGACGGTGACGTCGTACGCCAACCGTACGTCGCCGGTGCTCCGCGGCAAATGGATCCTCGAGAACATCGTCGGAACACCGCCGCCTCCTCCACCGCCGAACGTCCCGCCGCTCAAGGACACGGACGTCGAAGGACACGTGCTCTCGATGCGAGACCGAATGGCGCAGCATCGCGCGAGTCCGGCCTGTGCCGGATGCCATCGGTTGATGGACCCCGCGGGACTCTCGATGGAGAACTTCGACGCGATCGGCCGATGGCGCCTTCGCACGGAATCAGGCGGCGCCGTCGACGCCTCGGGTGGCTTGCCTGACGGGTCGACCTTCAACGGCATGAGCGGCCTGCGGGCCGCGCTCCTGCGCAAGCCAGAGATGTTCGTCGGGACGCTGACCGAGAAGCTCCTGACCTACGGTCTTGGTCGCGGCCTCGAGTACTACGACGCGCCGTCGGTCCGCGCCATCGTCCGCGGTGCGCGCGCGCAAGACTATCGGTTCTCCTCTCTCGTGCTCGGCATCGTCTCGAGTGAGCCGTTTCAGATGAGGATGTCGCGATGATCGTCACGAAGACAGCTCTCCCGCGCCGCACGTTCCTGCGTGGTCTGGGCACCGCGCTCTCGCTGCCCCTCCTCGACGCGATGATGCCGGCGTTGTCGCCCCTGCGGGCGCAACCACTCGCCAGCTCGATTCGACGCCTGGGATACGTCTACATCCCGATGGGCATGAACGCGGCGGCATGGACGCCGGCGACCGAAGGGCGCCTCTCCGAGCTGTCTCCCTCTCTCCTCGCGCTGACGCCGGTGCTCGATCAGATCACGGTGGTGAGCAACCTCGAATTGCGCAACGCCTACACCACCGGGAACCACGCGTCGTCCAACTGCGCGTTCCTCAGTTGCTCGCGCGCCAAGCGTACCGAGGGAAGCGACTACGAGCTTGGCACGACGGTGGATCAGATCGCCGCGCGAGCGCTTGGCGGCGACACGCAGATTCCGTCTCTCGAAATCGGCACCGATTTGATCGCGCAGGTCGGCAACTGCGACAACGGGTACGCGTGCGCCTACCAGAACAACCTGTCCTGGTCGTCGCCGACGACACCGCTGCCGACCGAGGCCGATCCGCGCGTCGTCTTCGAGCGGCTGTTCGGCGACGGTGGCAGCCCGGAGCGGCGCCGCGCCGAGCTGAAACGGAGCGGCAGCATCCTCGACTGGATGACCAGCGATCTGGCACGCCTCAGGCGCGAGCTTGGCGCCGGCGATCGCGTCCGCGTGGGGCAGTACCTCGACTCGGTGCGCGAGGTCGAGAGACGCATCCAGCGCGCCGAGCAGAGCGACGCCGCGGCGCTGCCCGATCTCGAGCGGCCCGCCAGCGTCCCGTCGGTGTGGGAAGACCACGTGCGGTTGATGTTCGATCTGCAGGTGCTCGCGCTTCAGGCCGACGTGACGCGCGTCATCACCTTCCAGATGGCGCGCGAGACCAGCACGCGTACGTATCCGCATATCGGCGTGCCCGAGCCGCATCATCCGATCTCGCATCACACGAACACTCCCGACAAACTCATCAAGCTCGCGAAGATCAACGCGCATCACGTGTCGCTCTTCGCCTACATGATCGAGAAGATGCAGGCGACGCCGGACGGAGATGGCTCGCTGCTCGATCACACGCTCTACCTGCTCGGCAGCGGCATGGGCAACCCCGACGTCCACGATCACTCGAATCTGCCAATCGTGGTCGCCGGAGGACGAGGCAGCCAATTCAAAGGTGGCCGCCACATCAGGTTCGACAAACCGACGCCGCTGGCCAACCTCCACTTGTCGCTGCTCGACAAAGCGGGCGTGCATCTCGACTCGTTCGCCGACAGCACGGGACGCGTCTCCGATCTCGAGCCGTTGAACGTGTGAGCGTCACGATGCGCGTCGCTGCTCTTCTCGCGGCCGTCTGGCTCGTCAGCGCTGGTCACGCGGCAGCGCAGGATCGGCTCATCGACGCCGTCAAGGCGAACGACGCCGGTGCCGTTCGCGCGTTCCTCGACGCACGAGCGGACGTCAACGCCGTGCAGGCGGATGGGACGACCGCCCTGCATTGGGCTGTCGAGCGCGATGCAGAAGAGATCGTGCAGCTCCTCGTTCGAGCCGGCGCCAACGTCAAGGCCACGAATCGATACGGTGCGACGCCGCTGTGGCTCGCGTCGCTCAATGGCAACGCCGCCACGATCGGGATGCTGCTCGAGGCCGGAGCTGACGCGTCGGCCGCGTCCGACGAAGGTGAGACGGCGCTGATGGTCGCCGCTCGTACCGGAAAACTCGACGCCGTCAATCGGCTGCTCGCGCGCGGTGCCGATCCCAACGTCAAGGAACACTGGCGCGGCCAGACAGCGCTCATGTGGGCCGCTGCCGAAGGCCATGCGCCGGTCATCGACGCGCTCGTGGCGCGCGGCGCCGACGTGAACGCCCGCTCGAGCGGCGGATTCACGGCGATTCTGTTCGCGGCGCGCGAAGGCCGGGCCGCGGCGGTCGCAGCGCTGATCGAAGCCGGCGCCGACATGAACGACTCGCTCCAGATCCGCAGACGTCAGGCCCAGAACGCCCCGACCCCACTGCCCCCGGACATGGGCCCGAACGTGTTCCTGCTCGCGGCGGCGAATGCGCACTATGAGCTCGCTGCGTGGCTGCTCGATCGCGGCGCGGATCCAAACGCGGCACCTCAGGGATTCACCGCGCTGCACCAGGTCTCCTGGGTGCGTAAGGCCGGAATCGCGGGCAGCAACAACCCGGCGCCGCAGGGATCCGGGAACATGGACTCGCTGACGTTCGTGCGAAAGCTGGTCGCAAAGGGCGCCACGCTCGATGCGCGCGTGACGAAGAAGCCGAACATGGGCGTGACCACGCTCAATTCGATCGGCGCGACACCGTTTCTGCTCGCCGCACGCACGGCAGACGCGCCGCTGCTGAAGCTGCTCGCGGAGCTCGGCGCGAACCCGCTCCTGACGAATGAGGATGGATCGACGCCTCTGATGGTCGCCGCCGGCCTGGGCACCAACGCTCCTGGCGAGGATCCCGGCACGGAGCCGGAAGTGCTCGACGCCGTGAAGGTCGCGCTCGACCTCGGCAACGATCTGAACGCGGTCGACAAGAACGGCGAGACGGCGATGCACGGCGCCGCCTATAAGCACGTGCCGACCGTCGTGCACTACCTCGCCGACAAGGGCGCGCGCGCCGATGTGTGGAATCGCCCCAACAGCAAGGGCTGGACGCCGCTCAAGATCGCCGAAGGCGTCCAGCGCGGCATGAACATCGTCAGTTCCCCGGTCACCGCCACAGCCATCCGGCAGGTCATGACGGCAAACCCGCCGGCGGCGCAGTAGAGGCGCGTCGCGGCGGGCTTCAGCCGGATCAACATCGGAGCGGAACAGATGCGAACCACCCTGCGTTCGTCGATTCTCGCCATTCTCCTCCTGGCCATCGCCGTCCCTGCAGCCGCCGATGACGGCCCCACGATCTACAAGCAGCTGTGCGCCTCGTGTCACGACACCGGCGCCGGTCGCGCGCCGACGCGCGACGTGCTCCAGGCGATGACGCCGGAGCGCGTGCTGACGGCGATGGAGAGCGGGCCGATGCTGTCGATGGCCAGCGGCCGCACCGGCGTCGAGCGCCGCGCGATCGCCGAGTTCGTGACGGGAAAGAAGTTCTCGGAAGCGTTCAGCACGAAGCCGTCGCCGCAGGCGATGTGCCGCGCCGTCTCCGGTGAGTTCGCGAGTCCACTGACGGGACCGCTATGGAACGGCTGGGGCGCGAACACACAGAACACCCGATATCAGGATGGCACAGATGGCCGGCCTTGCCGCCGGCGATGTGCCGAACCTCAAACTGAAGTGGGCATTCGGATTCCCTGGTGAGCTCAGCGCCGACGGACAGCCATCGATCGCCGGTGGCCGCGTGTTCGTCGGAACGCAGAGCGGCACGGTGTACGCGCTGAGCGCTGCCACCGGATGCGTCCATTGGACGTTCACCGCCGAGGCCGCGGTCCGCGCCGCGGTCACGATCGCGCGGCTCGAGTCCGGAAATCGCTACGTGGCATTCATCGGCGATCGCGCCGCGAACGTCTACGCCCTCGACGCGAACACCGGAGCGCTGATCTGGAAGAGCCACGTCGACGACCATCCGTTTGCCCGCGTCACCGCCTCGCCGACGTATCACAATGGCCGTCTCTATGTCGGCATCGCTTCCGGTGAAGAGACCGCCGGCGCCGTCGCGGAATACGAGTGCTGCACCTTCCGGGGCAGTCTCGCCGCCCTCGACGCCTCGAACGGAGCGCGCGTCTGGAAGACGTACACGATCGAGGAGCCGCAGAGGCGCGCGAAGAACCGGATCGGGACGCAGATGTGGGGGCCCTCCGGTGCGCCGATCTGGTCGAGCCCGGCGATCGACGTGCAGAAGAACGCGGTCTACGTCACGACTGGCAACAACTACAGCGGGCCAGCTACCGATCGCAGCGATGCGTTCGTGGCGTTCGATATGACCTCAGGAAAAATTCTGTGGTCGCGCCAGATGACCGCGTCAGACGACTGGAACACCGCCTGCCGCCTGACCGATCAGACCAACTGCACCAACAAGGACGCCCCGGACTTCGACTTCGCCTCGCCGCCGATCCTCGTGTCGCTGACCAACGGCCGGCGCGCGATCGTCGCCGGTCAGAAGTCAGGAGTCGTGCACGCCCTCGATCCCGATCGCGGTGGCGAGGTCCTCTGGCAGGAGCGCGTTGGCAAAGGCGGCATCAACGGCGGCGTGCAGTGGGGTTCGGCCTCCGACGGATCCAATGTCTACGTCGCGCTGTCCGACCTTGTGCGCTTTCCGGTTCCGAACAGCCAGGCAACGATTCCCGATCCGGAGGCAGGTGGCGGCATGTTCGCCATGAGTCTCGAAAGCGGCAGGCGCGTGTGGGAGACTCCGGCGCCGCGAGCGTGCAAGACTCGCGATCGATGCAGCCCGGCACAATCGGCCGCGGTGAGCGCGATTCCGGGCGTCGTGTTCTCGGGCGCGATCGACGGTCACCTGCGCGCCTACTCCACGACGAACGGGTCGATCATCTGGGATGTTGATACGGCTCAAACTTACGAGACCACCAACGGCGTACCCGCACGAGGAGGATCGTTGAACGTAGCCGGGCCTGCTATCAGCGGCGGCACGGTCATCATCAACTCCGGTTACGTGCAGAACGGCATGCCGGGCAACGCGCTGCTGGCCTATACCGTGGACGGCAAGTAGGGACAGATTCGCGTCAGCGGTGGGTTCAGGGCGCACCACCGGCCTCGGCGGTTGGCCACGCCCCGCATCCTGGTCACATCGCTGCCCGCCTCGCTCGGAGGGAATGGGTGCGTACGTCGTTCCGGCGCACCGCTCCGTCGAGCGTGTACCAAGCTGTATCATCGCCAGACACACAGAGTCCGCTACCGCCCCCCGAACGACGCATCACGATCGCCCGAGAGCGCCATGCTGCTTGGTCTTGTCATCTTTCTATCCGCATTCCTGCTGTTTCAGATGCAGCTGATTGTCGCGAAGCACTTGCTGCCCTGGTTTGGCGGCACGCCGGCGGTCTGGACCACCAGTCAGATGTTCTTCCAGGTTCTGCTGCTCGGGGGCTACGCCTACGCGCACCGGCTTGGCAGAGTCTCCCGCGTGTCGATGCAGCCGCGAATCCACGTCGCGTTGCTGCTGTCGTCGTCGGTGGCCGTGCTCGCGCTCCTGGTGTGGGGAGGCGCACCGTTGTTGGCGCCGGAATCGATGAAGCCCACTGGAGCCAACAACCCCGTCTGGCTGCTTCTGACCATCCTGGCCTCGACGGTCGCCGTCCCCTTCTTTGCGCTCTCGACCACGGGGCCGCTGCTTCAACGGTGGCACAGCCATCGACAGGCGCCAGTCCAGAAGACCTATCGGCTGTACGGGCTCTCGAATGCCGGGTCGCTGCTCGGTCTCGCGTCGTATCCGCTTGGCATCGAGCGATGGCTCGATCTCCCGGGCCAGGCATGGTTATGGGCTGCGGGGTTTGCGCTGTTCATTCTGGGCGGCGTGATCATCTGCCGGCAGACGTCTGCTCTCGGCGACGACCAGCCGAGGGACGAGGGCGTGGATAGCGTCACTCTGGCCGACGGAGATGCACGGCCCGGATGGTCCCGGATGCTGCTCTGGCTGGTTCTGAGCGGTGTCGGCTCCGTCCTGTTCCTGGCCACCACGAATCAGCTCTCGCAAGACGTCGCCGCCGTACCGCTTCTGTGGGCGTTGCCCCTGGCGATCTATCTCCTCACCTTCATCATCTGTTTCGACCGGCCGCAGTGGTATTCGCGCCGCTGGACTGTCACGGCGGCAGCGCTGATCAGCCTCGCCATCACCCGTACCGTTGTCGCAGACCTCGGCGTACCCGCTCAGATCGCGATCTACAGCGTGTTGGTCTTCTGGATGTGCATGCTGTGCCACGGCGAGCTGGTCTTGCTGCGGCCGGCCGCGCGCCACCTGACGCTCTTCTACTTGCTGGTGGCACTGGGCGGCGCGTTAGGCGGAACGTTCGCGAGCGTCGTTGCGCCGGCCTTCTTTCGCGGCATGTGGGAGCTGCAGTGCGGCGTCGTGGCTGCATGGCTGCTCGTCATGGCCGCCTGGTGGGTCGACCGCGAGTCGCCGGTTCATGCCGGCGATCGCTGGCTCTTCGCCTGCCTGACCGCAATCGCCTTCTTCCTCGGGCTCAGCTACGTGCTCGAGCGACCCGTCGTCGCACGCATCGGTTGGCTCGCCGCGCACGGCTGGATCACCACGTCCGTGGGGACCGCCGTTGGCACGCTCGCCTTCTGCGCCATCGCATGGAAGCGGCGCATCGCGCTGTCGCAGTTCTGGCCCAGGGCGCTCCTTCTGACTCTGATCATCTCGTCGAGCGTGTTCACGCTGCAGAGCATCTCGAAGACGAGCGCCGACACGTTGTACGCCAACCGTAACTTTTACGGCTCAATCCGTGTCGTCACCATCAAGTTACCGGGCGGCGACGCGCGGCAGCTCGATCATGGGACGACCGTGCACGGCGTTCAGGTGAACACGCTTCGGTATGACAGAACGCCAACCGCTTACTACTCTCCCTCGAGCGGCATCTCCGTGGCGGCCACGAGCCTGATCCGGACCAGGGCCCAGTCAACGGCGGGGCGCCCGGACGGTGTTCACTTTGGCGTCCTCGGAATGGGAATCGGCACCATCTCGGCTTTCGCCCAGCGTGGCGACAGGGTTCGGTACTACGAAATCAACCCTGAAGTGATCGATCTCAGTCGCGGCATCGCACCCTACTTCACGTTTGTCGAGGATTCAGCCGCGACAACGGAGATTGTCGAGGGCGACGCGCGGTTGCTGTTGGAACAAGAGCTCGTCAACCAGCGCCCGCAGCAGTTCGACCTTCTGGCGATCGATGCTTTCGCGGGCGACTCGGTGCCGGTTCATTTGACGACGCTCGAGGCCTTTCGCGTCTACGCGCGGCACCTGAGGAGCGACGATTCCATCCTGGCCGTCAACGTCACGAACCGATACGTCGATCTCGAGCCGGTGATCGCGGCGAATGCCCGGGCGATGGGATTCCACGGCGTCCGCGTCGACACCCTGGGCGAGCCTCCGGTGGTCCTCCCATCGTCGTGGATTCTAATGGCCCGGAATCGACTGGTGCTCGACCGCCCGGAGCTTCAGCGCGCAGGCGCGAGGCCGCTGCGCAATCGACGCATCTTGTTCACGGACAAGTACAGCAATCTCCTCAGAGTGCTGTATTGAGTGCCAGAGACCGCAGGCTGAGTCGCGCCGTCCTCACAACTTCTCCTGACTATTCCAGCCCGAACGCGGCGGTGGGCCGCACTCCCGAGCGGCCATCGAGCACGATGAGGGGTGCCCTCGCCTCGGCCGACTCGGATCGGCTGACGACGCTCACGGGTTCCTCCCGCTGGAAGAACGTGGCTCCCTGGGCGAACGCGCGGCCCGTCCACGTCGCGCCGAACATCACCCGCACGCCGTAGGTTCCAGGCGCCACGTCGAGCAGCGTCACCTGCTCTCCGCGCCGCAGGAAGAATCCCCGCGCCCCCGAGGGCCCATCCAGCAACACTGCCGCGTCCCAGGCGGTGGCGTTTCGCGCCGATACCTGCCCGGTGCCTTGCCCCCGGGCGGTCAACAGGTCGGCCCCTGACTCCGGCTGTGCGGCGCCGGCGGGTTTCCTGGCCGCGGGCAGTCGCGGCCCAGCATGCAACTCGACATCAGCGGGCCCTGGTGTCGCGGCCACTTCGGCCGCGGCGGCGTCCGAGGCCGGCGTTGATTCCTGACCCCATCGCACCATTGCAAGTAGCGCCAAGGCCACGCCCACCGCTGCACCGATCGCCGCCGCGAGCACGAGATGGCGCGCAAACCGCCCGGCCCTTGGCGGCGGTGGCGCGCCTGCGGCCGCGCGGTAATCCGGACGGGCTGTGGCTGATTCTGGCTCGTTGTCCGAGTCGGTCGCAGAGGCGGACGCTGGACTCGTCGTTCTGCTCTGCAGCAGGGCGTAGGCTTCGTTGATACGTTGCAGCGTGCGTTCGGCCTTCGCGCGCAGCTGCGCATCTGACTGAAACCGGTCCGGATGCCACACCTTCACGAGGTCCCGGTAGGCGCGCCGCAACTGCTCCTGCGAACAGCCCTTGTCCAGGTGCAAGAGGCGCAAGGCCTCGCGTTCGGTCATGAAGGTGGCGGAGCGGGAAACGTCGGCCTACGAGCGACGCCTCATGATTAGCCACAGCATGCCAACGGCGAGCCCGGCCATGCCGTAGTGCATCGGCTGGGGGTGCCGCAGCATGTCCTCCACGCCGACGCGAGCCTGCAGAATGGCTTCCTGAAGTGCCGAGAACAGGCCGTATTCGGCAAGTGCCTGCGCCAGGATCATTCGTACTAGGCTACACCGAGAGGCGGGTGCAACAGTGCGCAGAGAGCCGCGCCATTGCTTATCTACCTGGGAGCAGATTCATGTCTGCGCTGGAGAGAAAGGCCTTCGCTCAACCTCGACTCGCTCCAATGTTGCCTATCCTCTCTCCGGAGACCAACGCCGCGTTTGCCACGTTCTTCTAGCGTGGCAACTTCGCTCTGATGAGGCGATTGTCTGCGAGGAACGGCTCGAGGCCGGCTTTGTCGCCGATCAGCGCTTCGCGAAGGACGGTAAGGGCGCGCTCGGAGTATTCGAGAGCAAGTGGCGCGTTACCGGCGTCGAGGTGAATCAGGGCGCGGTTGTTCAACGTCACGCCGTAGGTTCCGTGGCGCGCGCCGAGCCGCTGTTCGAAATCGCCAGCGCGCGATCGCTGGCCGTCGCGGCGTCATCAAACCTTTGCTGCAGGCGCCTGACGGTTGCCAGATTTGGTCGACCACACCAACGTTCTCGGTCGTGTCGCGTGATGCGCTCGCAATCATGATGGCGATTTCGTAGCCGAGCGCGGCTCCGACCAGGTCGTCGTTCCTGCGCCTGGCCATGCCATACGTGGCAAAGAACGCAAGGCCTTCCGGGGCGGGGCGCGAGGCGAACAAGTGTGCGACCCGGTCGGCTCCCTCGATCGCCTCTTTGATTTGTCCGGTGCGGATGAGCTCATTGAGCAAGCTCACCGCCCCACTCGAACGGAGGAGGAACGTGTCGACCTATCGCGTCAGGTTGAAGTTGACGCCGTCGTCGTAGGCTCGGGCGGCACCGACGGCAAAGTTGGTGGCTCTAGAGTCGGCCGATGCCAGGGCCGGCCGGACGCTGCGAGCCAACCCGACCGACCTCGCGTACTGCTCCACCCACGTCGCGCCGTTACTGAAATGATGGCCGCCTTTCGCGTACCCGGCGCCGTGGGAACCAGGGCGGATTCCGCGTGAAGTCAGGGGGTGTCCCCGCGTCGCCGGCCAGCGTGAACGCGGAAGGCGGGCGGGGAACGCCGTGCAGCGACGTGAAGAAGCGCGATGGAGAATGGGGCGTATGGAACGCGCGGGCTCGGACGTCGTGTGATGCAGAGATGGGGCACCGCTACTTACGCTCTGCTCTGCCTCATCTGGGGCTCGACGTGGATGGTCATCAAGATCGGCTACGGGAACCTGGGACCGTTCAACGTGGCGGCGCTCCGGTTCTTCATCGCCGGCGCGATCATGACCGCCGTGGCCCAAACGTCACGAGTGCGATGGCCGCGAGGCAGGGTCGAGTGGACGGCCGTCGTGGTGGTCGGGTTACTGATGTTCGCGGGGGACTACGGCCTCATCTATTGGGCGGAGCAGTACATCGAGAGTGGCCTCACGGCCGTGCTCTTCGCCACCCTGCCGCTGATCACGCTCTTCGTGGCGCGAGCGTACTTCCCGGCGAACGCATTACGGCGCGGAAACTCGCCAGCTCGCTGCTGGCCCTCGGCGGCACGATAGCGCTCTTCGCCGACCGGGTGCGCGTCGATGCCGGCGCGGTCGGCCCGATGCTTGCGGTGCTCGGCGCGACCCTCTGTGCGGCGATTGCAAGCGTCGTCAGCAAGCGAGACGCGCACGACCTGCACCCGGCGACGCTGAACGCGACGTCGATGCTCATCGGCGCCGCCGCGCTCCTGGCCGCTGCGCTGGCGCATGGCGAGGGCTTTCGACTGCCGGCCAACGCCGCGACGTGGGTGGCAGTCCTCTACCTGTCCGTCGTCGGCAGCGTGGTCGCCTTTCTCCTCTATTTCTCGTTGCTCAAGACATGGAGCGTCATGAGCCTGAGCTTCATCTCGGTGTTCACGCCAGCCGTCGCGCTGCTTCTCGGGTTCATCTTTCTCGACGAACCGCTGACGGCGTGGAAGGTGCTCGGTGCGGTGCTCATTCTCGCGGCGGTCGTGTTCGCGACACGGCCAAGCCAGGGCCAGGTCCGCGCCTGGAGTTCCAGGTAACATGCTCCGATGCGCGTCGGGCCCGCCGCCCTGCTCCTGTTGCTGACACTGGAAGCGGCCTCGCTCGGTGGCCAGGAATGGCCGCAGTTCCGGGGGCCGACCGGGCAGGGTCATGCGGAGGCGCGTGGACTGCCGCTGCAGTGGAGCGAGACGCAAAACATCAAATGGAAGGTGCCGGTGAACGGCCGCGGCTGGTCCTCACCGGTGATCGGCCAAGGCCGCGTCTGGCTGACGACCTCGGTGGAGACGCCGGCGTCGGGACGCGAGAAGGCCGGGCTGTCGCTTCGGGCGCTCGCCTTCGACGCCGCGACCGGCACGCGCGTCGTGGACGTCGAGGTCTTCCGGTTGACGCGACTGCGGCCGCTCAACGTGAAGAACAGCTTCGCCTCGCCGACGCCGATCCTGGACGGCGACCGCGTCTACGTCCACTTCGGGGCCGACGGGACCGCGGCGCTCTCTACCTCCGGCGAGATCCTGTGGAAGGCGAGTTACAACTACGAATCGCAGCACGGCGGCGGCGGCTCGCCGGTGCTCTACAACGACCTGCTGATCTTCAACTGCGACGGCAACGAGTACGAGGCGTTCGTCGTGGCCCTGGACACGCGCACCGGCAAGGAGCGCTGGAAACGAGACCGGCGCCGGCCGGCGGCCCAGGCGTACACCACGCCGCTCGTCATCAGCGTCAACGGGCGCGACCAGCTGATCTCGGCGGGGGCCTATCGTGCCGTGGCCTACGATCCGGCCACTGGCCGCGAGATCTGGCGCGTCGGCTATGACCAGGGCTTCTCGAACGTGCCGCGGCCGGTGTTCGCCAAGGGGCTGGTGTTCATCGCCACCGGCTTCCAGGAGCCGTCGCTGATTGCCGTCCGGCCAGACGGGGAAGGGGACGTGACGCGCTCGCACGTTGCCTGGAAACTGTCGCGAGGCGTCCCCTACACGTCGTCGCCGCTGGCGGTCGGCGACGAGCTCTACATCGTCAGCGATACCGGAGTGCTCACCGTCGTCGATGCCGTCAGCGGCAGCGTCCTCTATCAGGCACGGCTGGGTGGCAACTATGCAGCCTCTCCCGTGCTCGCCGACGGCCGTATCTACTTCCTCAGCGAGGAAGGAGTGGCAACGGTGATCGCGCCGGGCAAGACCTTCAACCGGCTCGCCGTCAATCGGCTCGATGGGTCGATGCTGGCGTCGATGGCGATGTCGAACGGGTCGATCTACCTGCGCAGCGACTCGCACCTGTATCGCATCGGCTCGTGACTACTGGCCGATGCCGTACAGGTGCCCGAGCGTCCGCACGACGATCAGTCCGTCGGAGATGGCCGGAGTGGCCATGATCACTTCCTTCATGTCGTTCCTGGCCACCTGGGGCAGCCCGGGCGCCGCCGACACGACGTAGATCTCGCCGTCCTCGCTCGCGACATACAGACGTCCGTCCGCGCCGACGGGGGAGGCCGAGAACGCCCCGCCGGTGCCGATGCGGCCGCGGAACGCGCGCTTGCCCGTGGCGGGCTCGTAGGCCGACAACACGCCGTTGACGTTGAGCGTGAACAGGTAGCCGTCGTAGAGAATGGGCGTCGGGATATAGGTGCCTTCGGTCATGTTGCTCCAGGCGATGGCGCCGCTCGACTCCTGTCCCTTCGGCAGCGAGATATCGCCGGTGGCGCCTGGCCGGATCGCGTAGATGGGGCGTACCGGCGGATAGCCGCCGGTCACGTAGACCAGCCCGTCGCCCACGACGGGCGTGCCGATCGTGATCTCCGAGTTCGGCCCCAGCGTCCACAGCAGCTTTCCCGTGGCGGCGTCGTAGCCTCGCACCTTGGTGCCGTTGGTGATGATCTCGGCGCCGCCGTCGGCGCGCCGCGCAATCGTCGGCGTGCCCCAGGTGGAAATCTCGTCGGGCCTCGCCGTCTTCCAGAGCGGCTTGCCCGAGGCGATGTCCCACGCCGCCAGGTACGAGCCCTTCTGCATGTCGGCCTGGAGGATGACCGCGTTGCCATGGATGATGGGCGAACTGGAGTGGCCCCACTGGAACGAAGGGTCGAAGAACCAGCCGCTGTCGAGCGTGCCGAGCGAGACGCGCCACAGTTCCTTGCCGCTGTAGTCCCACGCCACCAGAAGACCGGCCGATCCGAAGACGGCAACCACCCGGCGGCCGTCGGTGACCGGCGTGGAACTGGCCTGGCTGCTCTTGGTATGACGCTTGGTGCCAGGAACAGCCGCGGCCGCCGTCCGCTCCCACACCACCTTGCCGGTCGCCTTGTCGAGGCAGTAGAGCTTCCACTCGTGCGGCGACAGGTCGTCCACCGGCTTGACGTCGCCGTAGAGGCCGGTCCTGAACGTGTTGTCGCCGCCCTTGCCGATCGCGGTGGTGGCGAAGATGCGGTTGCCCCACACGATCGGGCTCGAGGTAGCGATGCCGGGGATGGGCGTCTTCCACTTGATGTTCTTGCCGGTGGCGACATCCCACTCGGCCACCGCGTGCTGCCCGTCGCCGTTCCCGGCGGCGCCGTCACCGCGAAACGAGGGCCAGTTGCGCGGACCAGTGGCGCGGCGGAGGGCCGTGGTCGCCGGAGCCGATGATGCTGGAGCGGCCGCGGCCGGCGTTGCCGCGTCCGTTGCGCGCGCCAGCGTCAGCGTGGCCGGCCCCTGCACCAGGCGGATCGATTCCACCAGGCCGCCGCGTTCGTTGAACGTCAGTGTGGCGTTCACTTCGACGATGCGGAAGACGTTCGGCTCGGTCGGCACGAGCCGCACCTGCGGCTGGCCTTGCACCTGGAACATCAGCGCGCCGCCATCCATCGAGACCGTCGCGCTGATGCCGGCGGCGGTGTCCCGGTAGGTGCCGGCATAGCGCGGCAGGACCGCCGCGTCCACGGTGAAGGCGGGAGCGGCAGGTGTGGCCGGTTCCGGCGGCAGTCGGTCGAGCGCGACCCGAATCGCCGCGACCAGCGGCTCGCGCTTCGCCGTTTGCGCCGTGGTGAGCGCGGACTGCAGGCTCGGCGCGGCTCACGCGTCCCGACGCTGCCGCCGTGACCAGCGCCTCGTTGTTCTGCTGGACACCGATGGCGAGAGCGGCGTCGGCGATCGCGCCGTTTTGCAGCAGGAACAGCGCGACGTCAGTGTGGCCGTTGGTGAGCGCCATCTCGGTGGCGCGCGCCCGGTAGAAGCTGTCCTCGGCGTTGACGTTCGCGCCGCGCGCGACCAGCAGCTTGACCGCCTCGAGCCGCCCGCTGCCGGCGGCGAACACCAGCGCCGTGACGTCGTAGCGCGCCCTGGCGTTCACGTCCGCGCCCTCGGCGAGCGCCGCGGTGATGCGAGCCGTGTCGCCGGCGCGTGCTGCTTCCCACAGCCGCTCGTTCGCGGCTTGCGTGCCCTGCCCTGAGGCCGGCACGAACGATCCCAGCAGCACGACCAACGTGATGGCGAGGCGTGTGGTCATGGCCTTCCTCCGCGAGGGCCGTTAGAGCTGCGTCGAGACTACCACCGATCTGTGACCGGCCTCCGCAGGTCGCATGACGAGCCCTTCGGTCAACCTCGACCCGCTCGGAAAGGGACAACGAAGGGCCGGCTGATACAATCCGCCGGCAGTTCCCCCTGTGACTGTCGCCGCCGGTAGTGTTCTCGGTTCTTATGAAGTCGTCGCACTGCTCGGTGCGGGCGGCATGGGCGAGGTGTGGCGTGCACGCGACACGAAGCTCAATCGCGACGTCGCGCTGAAGGTTCTGCCCGAGGCATTCGCGCGCGACGCCGATCGTCTCGCGCGGTTCAAGCGCGAGGCGCAGGTGCTCGCTTCGCTCAACCACCCGCACATCGGCGCCATTTACGGCTTCGAGGACGACGCCGGCGTGCACGCGCTCGTCCTGGAGCTCGTGGAAGGCCCGACGCTGGCCGATCGGATTGCGCCAGGGTGTGGTGCCTCTCGACGAAGCCTTGTCGATCGCACGGCAGATTGCCGACGCCCTCGAGACGCGCTCACGAGCAGGGGATCGTGCATCGCGATCTCAAGCCGGCGAACATCAAGCTCCGCCCCGACGGCACGGTGAAGGTGCTGGACTTCGGGCTGGCCAAGGCGCTGGAACCCGTCGGGACGGCTCGCGCGGAACTGGCGAACTCTCCCACGATCACGACGCCGGCGATGACCCAGCTGGGGATGATTCTCGGGACGGCGGCGTACATGAGTCCCGAACAGGCCAAGGGGCGTCCGGCCGACAAGCGCAGCGACGTGTGGGGGTTCGGGTGCGTGCTGTTCGAGATGCTGACGGGGAAGCGCGCGTTCGCTGGCGACGATGTCAGCGATACGTTGGCCGCCATCCTGATGCGCGAACCCGACTGGCATGCGCTGCCGTCAGGCGTTCCTCGACGCGTTGAGACCGTCATCAAAGGCTGCCTTCAGAAAGATCGCAAGGCGAGGATCCCTGATATCGCCGCGGCGCGTTTTCTTCTGGACGAGGCCCCTGGCGTCGTCGCTACGTCGACGGCGGAGGTCGCGATGGCGGGGCGAAAGGCGGCCGGCTGGAAGGCTGTGTCCGCCGCAGCGGTGGCGGCGACGCTGGCGCTGGCAGTCGTGTCCTTCGTCCACTTCCGCGAGAAGCCGCCGGCGATGCCCGAGCTGATGCGGTTCGAGATCGTGACGCCCGACAAGACCACGGTCCAGAAGTTCGCGGTCTCGCCGGATGGCCGCCGGCTCGCGTTCTATGCCGTGGGTTCCGACGGCACAGGCAGCGTGTGGGTCCGTTCGTTCGACTCGGGTGAATCGCGTCGCGTGGTGGCGGCTACGGGGCCGTCGCCCTCGATCACCTGGTCGCCAGACAGCCAGTTCATCCTGTTTCCCGGCGGCAATGCGCTGAACAAGCTCATGAAGGTGGACGTCTCGGGCGGGCCGCCGCAGACCCTCACCGAAATCGAAGCCATCATCACCGGCGGATCCTGGGGCCGCGACGGCGTCATCGTCTTCGGCAGCTTTGGCGGCGGTATATGGCAGGTGTCCGCTGCCGGCGGCGCGGCCTCGCCGTTGACGGCGATTGACGTCTCGCGCCAGGAGACCGGTCACTCGACGCCGGTCTTGTTGCCGGACGGGAAGCACTTTGTGTACTTGCGCCAGTCGAGCCTGGCCGACAACGCTGGAATCTATCTTGGCGCGCTGGACGCCACACCCGAACAGCAGCCTGTCACGCGCCTGATCGCCACCGGCTTCAGCCCCGCCTACGCGCCCTCGCCGGATCCGAACGTCGGATACGTCTTGTTCCTTCGAGAGAACGCGCTGCTGGCTCAGCCCTTCGATGTGACCCGACTGCAAATGACGGGCGAACAGGTGCGCGTCGCCGATCACTTGAGGAGCATCTTCGAGTTCGGCGCGTTCGGCGTCTCCGACAACGGCGTCCTCGCGTATCAGACAGGGGAAGCGATTCGAGCGAATCCAGTGCACCTGACATGGTTCGACCGGCAGGGCGCGAACCTCGGCGCGGCCGGGCCGCCTGGGTATTACCTGTCCCTGCAGCTATCTCCGGACGCCTCGCGCGTCGCTATCACGCGGATGGATC
Organism: uncultured Acidobacteriota bacterium; assembly: GCA_963731785.1. GTDB lineage: Bacteria > Acidobacteriota > Vicinamibacteria > Vicinamibacterales > UBA2999 > DASYRM01. Next base: position 250,257 of record CAVSWX010000025.1, on the reverse strand, counting down.
TGGCCAGCGTCAGCTCGAACATCTGGTTGCACGAATTCGCCCGGAAGATGATGACGCGATTCACATCTGAACGAGTCGGGGACGGTCACCCCGTCTGGTCGGCAGATGGCTCAGACGTGGTCTACGATTCGATGCGCTCGGGCCGAAACGGTCTCTATCGAAAGGCGTCGAACGGCGCCGGCGGCGAGGTCGTGCTCCTCGAGCCAGACGGCCGTCGCGATCTGAGCGACTGGTCGAGAGACGGCCGCTTTCTGCTCTACTCTCAGATCGACGCGAGGACCAAATCGGACTTGTGGGTGCTGCCGCTCCACGGAAACCGGAAGCCCGCCGCGTATGTCAGTTCCGCGTTCAACGAAACGCACGGGCAATTCTCTCCCGATGGCCACTGGATCGCGTACGAGTCGGATGAGAGCGGCCGCACGGAAATTGTCGTCCGGCCGTTCCCGCTTGCGGCCGACAGCGGTCAGTGGACCGTGTCGAGCAGCGGCGGCGCCACCCCACGCTGGCGGCGCGATGGCAAGGAGTTGTTTTTCCTGACGCCTGATTTTCGCACCGTGATGGCGGTGGACGTGACCTATACCCCCTCGTTCAAGATCGGCGTCCCCGTGCCGGTGTTCAAAGCGGCGATTTCGAACAGGGTCGCGACTGATTCCTACAGTTTCAACTGGGACGTGACTGCGGATGGGAAGAAGTTCCTGCTCGCAACGGCGGCCACTCAGGAGGGCGCTTCGCAGCCACCTGTCAGCGTCGTGCTGAACTGGACGGCGCTTCTCAAGAAGTAGAGCTCGCCTGTTACGGGAGCACACGCCGGCAGCAGTTCGATCGTGGATTTCGAACTGTCATACAGCTGTGCTTAACGCCATGACCGAAGGCGTTAGCACCAACGTAACGTCAGCGCCCCATTGGCGCGGAGTGTTCTTCGTGACGTAGCCCGAAGACCGTTGCTTTGCCGAAAAAGGTCTGCCCATCACGTGCTTCTCGGGTGATCCCGTGAGACCCTTCGCGCTTTTCCGCGCATTTCTGAGCGCGCCCGTGCCTTCAGACACGGCTCGATGTTTGCCCCGGTGAAGGAATTCCGTGGTGTGTCCGCGGGGCTACGGACTGGAGGAAAGAGCCGTGAATGTCATCAAGACCATCCTCAGCGTCTCCGCCCTCTGCTTATTCCCTTTGCAGGCGTCTGCCGACCCCATCATCACCAACGCCACACTCGGGCTCTATAACAGCGGGTTGGGTGACCTGCAGGCAATGGATGGTCCCGCCGGCTTTCTGCCGGGCCCCAACGGCAGCGAAGGTGATCCAACGACTGTGCTGGGCTCCGACCCCAACTTCCCATTCACCGCCGCGTTTGGGACCAACTGGCTGGGTGGCAACTATACGGGCGGTGCCTGGTCAGCTGGTCCGGTCGCGATTCCCTCCGGGTGGGCTGTCAACACGGAAACCGCCATCGTTTACAACTTCAATCTCGCCACCGCTTCCAGCTTGCACCTCGATCTGGGCGTGGATAACGGCATTGTCGTATGGCTGGACGGCAACTTCCTGTTCGGCGCGACCGCGCCGGGTTTAGCCAACATCGACGAGTACGACGTCGATGTCGCCTCCTTGTCGGCTGGTGCGCACGCCCTGCAGATCCTCAGGGCCGATCATGGTGGCGTTCAAAACTATCTCATCTCCGTTGACGCCCAGCCTCTCGACGTACCCGAGCCCAGCAGCCTCTTGCTCTCGGCAATCTCGTTGGCAGGTCTGCGCCTGATTCGCCGCAGGAAGGCGCCAACGCCCCGATAAGATCTTCGCGGTCAGCGCTCCTCGCGGCGGCTCCCCTGGCGCCACTCCCAGCGGTCGCGGCGCCGCTCGATGCGCTTCAGGCGGATGCGTTCGTCCTTCGAGTCGCGGTTCGGCGACGCCCAGATGCGCACCTGGTCGCCCGAGCGCAACGTGTCCTTGTCGATGCCCTGGTCCTGGAGGCTGCTGCGGCCGCCCCACTCGGCGGCGTACTGACGCCGCTTCCCGAAGGGGTCCGCGGCCATGACGTGCACCCATGAGTGTGGGTTCTGGTACTGGAATTCGAGGACCTCGCCTTCCACTTCGATCGTTTCGTCTTCGAAGTAGAGGGCCGCATAAGAGTGGTGCGCGACGAGCGGTGGCGCGCGGGCCAGCAGGCCCGCGGCCAGGGTCAGCGCGGCGAGGCTCAGGGCAGTTCGTCGGCGGCGGTGATGTCCCGGGATGTTCACGTGCGCCTCCAGCCCCCGCCGTGGCACAGCTGCCGCGGCGCAGTATGCCACGGCCGCCGGCCTGCCGCGGACGCGCCCTAGCTGCTAACGGGCGCCTTTCACCCACTCGGCGAGGTCGGCCCCGTCAGCGGGCGGTCCGGAGTCGGCGCGTGCACGGTCACGTGGCGGTCGACGTCCAGCTTCAGGCGATCCAGGTTCTCGACGAGCGTCACCAGGGACGGGTTCACGGGCTGGTCTGGCCGTGGCGGGTTGAAGTCCGCGGTGAAGAGGATGCGCTCCTTGGGCAGGTAGGCGATCAGCATCGCGTCGCTGTGCTGCAGACCGTCGACGTGGTGCAGTTCGAGCGTGCGGGTGTCGTCCTTCAGTACGCGCGTGTCGATCACGCCCTCGACCTTCGGCTTCCTGCCCGACTTGGCCAGCACGTCGCCGAGGAGCGTCCGCGGCTCGCTCATCGCGGCGCCGACCCAGAACTTGCTGTTGTCGTCGGTGATCACCGTGATGCCCTCGGCCACGAACGGCGGCAGACCGCCGGCGTGGTCGAAGTGCGGATGGGTGTTGACGACGTACCTGAGCCGCTTGTTCGGAAAGAGGCGCCTCGCCTCGGCGATCACCGCAAGGCCGCGCGCCTCGTTCTCGCCGCCTTCGAGCACGACCACGTGATCCTTGAATTCCACGGCCAGCGACACGTAGCCCCCCGTGATCCGGTAGACGCCGTCGGCCAGCCGCTCCGAGGCAGCCGGCGGCAGCGCCGGCGCCGGCTCGGGTGCCGGTAATACCTCGGCATGAACTCCGCAAACGTGGGCGATTCGCACGGGCCTGGGTGATGGCGACGACGAACGTTTCCATGCCCGCCAGCTTCTGCGACAGGCGCAGCGGCACCTCGAGGCCACCGACGTCGCGATAATCGCTGTAGGTGAACAGTACGTTGAGGTCGCCCATCAACGGATGCTCCACCCACGTCTCGACGCGCTCCACGAGATCCTGCGCGTTGATGTAGCCGATCACGCGATAGGGCTTACCCGAGGGCGACTTCTGCGCCGGGCTCCATTCCACCAGCCGGTACGGGACGCCCTCGACCGTCCGCGACTTCAGCGTGACCGTGGGCGCTGACGCAGCCCCCTTGAGGAATCCCCACGGGGTGCACCAGATCTGCAACTGCTGCGCCCAGCCTGGCGTGGCCGCCGTGATGGTTTCGGTGTAGCCGAAAGGCTGCGGCTCGGGTCCGCCGCGCGGGGCAGGCGGCAACGCCTCGCCCGTGGCATGCGAGGCCGGCGCCGTGAAGTCGATCGCGCGCTGGTAGTTGCGAATGGACGTGGACGCCAGGCCGAACGAGATGCGGCGGCTCTGGCCGAAGTTGCCCTGCGCGGCCGAGCCGCGGAAGACGACCGACGTCAGGTCGGTGACGCCCATCGCCTTCGTGGCGGCGGCCACTACGGCCTTGGCATCCTGCGCATGGGCCGTGGCAGCTGTGAGCCACAGCAGCACGGCCCCGGCCCAGATGCGCACGCAGGCAGCACGACGGCGGTCCATTCGGCGCATCATTTTGCGCTCTTTCCCTTCGGGATGGTGGCGGGCCGCTTGCCCGTCGCCAGTCTCGGCGAGCCAAAGCTCATCTTTAAAAACCCGCCGAAGTTCCCGGGCGCGGACTCGAACAGATGAGATACCTTGACGCCAGCCGGCCAGAAGATTCCGCCCTGCGTGGTGTTACGAACCTGCAGATCGGCCGTTATATACATGCCGCGGCGTGTATGCCGCCCCTCCCCGACGGTAGAGGCAAGGAGCTGACGATGAGCAAGAGCAAGGGCCCCGACCCGCCCCGGCCCACGGCCGACCTGGACAGTGATGATCTACATGATCGCGGACGACCCGGCCGGCGGCGAGCTGCTCGATCGGCAGGCCAACGTCGAGCTGGACGAGATCATTCATGCCGCGCTCGGCCCGAATCGTGGAAAGGTCAACGTCGCTATCCAATTGGATTGCCGGTTCCAACCCGACGTGTGGCGCCGCGTCGTGGGCAAAGGGACGTGGAGCGAGCCCGAGAGCGCGGCGGCCGACCCGGAGACGCTTTACAGGTTCTCGACTTCGTCTCCAAGGAGTGCCCGGCCGATCGGTACATGCTGATGCTGTGGGGGCACAGCCGGGGCCCGTTCGGCCTTTTCACCGATCGTCCCGACCTCGCCTTTGCAGGACCATTCGCCGAGGACGACCCGTGGTCGTACCGCGCGCAAACGCTGACCCCCGGCGAGCTGCGAATGGCGCTCCGGTGCGCGCGCGAACAGCTGAATCATGAAGTGGACATCATGGTGTTCAAGGACTGCTTCATGAGCACGCTGGAAACCGCCTACGAGCTCAAGGATGCGGCGAGCTACATCATCGCTTCACCGGACATCGTGCCGGTTGAAGGGTGGCCCTACGAGAAGATGTTCGACCGGCTCGTCGCCACGAGGGACACGAAGGCTGCGGCAACCGCAATCATCGGCGACGTGCACCGGCACTACGCCGTCAAGAAGAATCGGTCCGGGTTCAAGGAGGTGCCCTTCACGCTGATGGACACGAGCAAGGTCACGCAGCTCAGCGAGCCGTTGCGGATGTGGTCGGCCACCTCGAGTCGCTGAACCTGGCGCGAACGGCAGAAGCCACGGTGATGAGGTCCTTCCGCGGTGATCCCGCTCTGCTGGATGTCGGCGAATTGTGTCATCGGCTCGACTCGCTGAGGACGACGGTGCCCCTCACGAAGATCGCGCGCGACCTCCAGCACGCCGTCAACGAACTGGTCCTTGCCCGATCGCCGCAGCACCTCGAGAGCCGGGAGTGGAGTCACGCCGGCCCAGGGCAAGAAGGCCGAAGAAGGCCCGTCCCGATCCCGGGAGGCCGGTGTCAGCCTGTTCTGGGCTCCGCCGACCCGGGCCGCCCGGCGGAAGTCGTTGATCGCCGCGCACGCCACTCGCGGCGTCTACGAGAATTTCGCGATCACCCGGACCGGATGGGCGCGCATCGCCCTGCGCGGGATGCCGCGCGCCAGGCCGTCTCTTGTAGCGTCGTCGGGTGCGGCGCCGTTCGGCAACGCCGGTGGCGATTTTGCCGGCGCTGTCCTGCCCGCGATTCTCGAGCAGCTTCAGCGGAGCGGCATTACCGAGCAGTTCGCGAGAGGCGCGTTGCGGGCGGCGAGACGGATCCTCGGCAGCATGAACAGAGCAGGTTTCATGAAAGATGCCGGGGCCGGGAATGAACTCCTGAAGGAACTCGGCTTCCTGAAGGAACTCGGCTTCCTGAAGGAGCTCGGCTTCCTGAAGGAACTCGGCTTCCTGAAGGAGCTCGGCTTCCTGAAGGAGCTCGGGCTTCCTGAAGGAGCTCGGCTTCCTGAAGGAACTCGGCTTCGTGAAGCATCAGGGCTTGCTGAAGGAACTTGGCTTCGTCGCCGTCCTCGAGGGCGGCGGAGCGGCGTCAGCCGTCGCCTGGACGGAGAGTCCCGCGAATCGAACCCCTGAGCACGGCACGACCGGACCCATTATCGAGTGAGCGCCTGGCACCGGCAGATACGAATCCCGATGGTGGATTCTCTATCCGGTCCGTCGGCGTCTGTGGTGGCCGCTGACGCAGTGTGCGTGTTGGCGTCAATCTTCGTCGTCGGCGACAACGTGCTGCCAGCTGCACGCCTCGGCATGCGGGGCGCGATTGATGCCGTTCGGCGGGAGCTTGCCGCCGGTCGATACGCAGTGGCGGAATCGCGAGCGGCCGCGCTTTACCAGACCATCGCGGCCGCGCGCGAGGAGCAATCTGCGCCCGCGCTGCAGGCGCTCGACCTGTGGGTCGAGGCCTCGTGGCGTAACGGCAAGGCGGCGTCCGCCGACGTTGTCGCGCGCGGCGAACGGGCCGTGGCGCTCTGGGAACGACGGACGGGGCGCAATCGACCGGACGTCGCACCGGCCCTGCACAACCTCGCTGAGGAATCCGGGCCGCGAACGGCGAGCTCGAAGCGTCGTTGGCTCTGCACGAACGCGCGCTCACCCAACGGCTCGCTGCCGTGCCTCACGACGACGGAGCGGCGGCAGACAGCCTCGACTGGGTCGGCCTCGCGCTCATCCGGCTCGAGCGCTTTGCAGCGGCGCGCCGAGCGGCTCTCCGCGTCCCTTCGCATCCGCGAGCCCCACGCCGGTCAGAACGCGCTTCCGCTAGCTCGAACGCTGCAGCTGACCGCGCTGGCGCAGCGCGCTGACGGCGACTACCCACAGGCGGAGTTGTCACTGGCGCGGGCCGTGGCGATCCGCGAGCGGCTCGCGCCGGAGCACCCCGACAACGTGTCGCTGCTGCAGCTGCGTGGTGACGTGCTGTTCCTGCGCGGCGATGCCAGGGGCGCGAAGGCGCTGTGGGCGGAGTCCCTGTCGCTGGGCGAACGGACCCTTGGGCCGTCGCATTCCGCGATCCCCGAGATCCTGCGGCGGCTCGGCATGGCGTCCCATTCCGAAGGGAACTTGGCTGAAGCGAGGCAGCTGCGCGAACGCGCACTCCGGGTCGCTGAAATCACGCTGTCGCCGTGCGATTCGGAGCTGGTCGCGTTGATGTTCGCCATGGCCGTCTCGCTGGATTCGGACGGAGAGTATCCCGAAGCACAGCGGCAGACGCAACGCGCGTTGGCTACCACGGAGCGATGCTTCGGGTCTACGTCGTTGGGGGCGAGCGACGCACGCGCCACCGCTTCGAATACAACCTCGCGGAGCTGGCGTTGAAATAGGGAGACCTCGATGGCGCCGAGCAGCAGTACCAGCGGGCCGTCGACGAGTGGGTGCGCAGCCTGGGTCCCCAGCATTCATTCGTGGCTCGTGGACTCGATGCCCTGGCCGACGTTGCCGCAGCGAGGGGACGGCTCGACCGTGCACGCGAGCTATACACGCCAACCCTGGCGATCCGCCGTTCCACGCTTGGTGCCACGCATCCGCTCGTCGCCTGGACGCTGGTCAACCTGGCGCGCGTCCTCGCCGACAGCGGCCACCCAGACGCAGGGCTCGTCGAGATCCGCCGGGCACTCGCGATCTATGCGACGGCCGGCGCGGCGGGGGACGACCCCGATCACTTCCCGCGCGCGCTCGAAGTCGAAGGGCAGCTGCTGGCCGGGCGCCGGCAGTTTACGGACGCGCGTGCACGGCTCGAACAGTCTCTCGAATTGCGCGCGCGCATTTTCGGGCCGTCGCATCCAATCGTGGCCGGGGTCCGGAAGGAGCTGGCCTCTGTCGATTTCTCTCGCGGCGCTTCGCGAATGGCGATGGTCGAAGCGCTGCGAACAGAGGATGTCGGCCGGTTGAGTCTTCGGAATACCATCCGGTTTCTTCCCGAGCGTCAGGCCGTCCGCTACGCGGCCCGTCGCCCCCGCGGCCTCAATCTGGCGCTGTCGGTTGCGGCGGTCTCGCGCGGGCTCGACATGCGGCCACTGCTCGACGCCGTAGTTCAATCACGTTGGCGTGATCCTTGACGAGATGGCGGCGCGTGGTCGCGCCGTCGACGAGGCCGATCCGGAGGCGCGCGTGCTCGCGCGTGCGGCGGCGACGAACCGCAACGGTATGCGAACCTCGTTGTTCGGGTCTCGATGAACAGGTGCGGCTTGCCACCCTCGACGAAAAGCGAACCGAGGCTGAAGAGTCGGAACGTGCGCTCGCGGAGCACAGCGCCAGGCGCGACAAGCGCTGGCGACGGAGGCCGCCGGCATCGATGAGGTCGAGCGCACCCTCCGGGCTGATGCGGCGCTCATTTCCTTCGTGCGATACGAGCGAGCGTCTTGCGCGGCCGCAACGTCCGTCACCGCGTACGCCGCGCTCGTGGCGAGCGCGGATCGACGCGACGTGACCTTCGTGCCCCTGGTCCGGCGCGGGTCATCGCCGTCCGTCTCCGCCTGGCGAACGGCGGTCGCGGCGGCGCCGGCCAGCTTGCCGTCGACAATTCGTGCAGCAGGCCGGCGCGACCGTGCGCCGCCTCGTGTGGGATCCGGTCGCGCGGCGCTTCGGGGGCGCCCGCGCGGTTTCGTTGTCCCGGACAGCGCGATCATTTCGTCAATCTCGACGCGCTGCCCGATGGCCGTGGCGCGTATCTCGCCGAGGGCGAGTCGTCTTCCACTACCTGTCGACCGAGCGCGACCCGGTGCTGCCCGCGGCCGCGCAGACAACGCGCAGAGGGTCGCTGTTGGCAATCGGGGGCCCGACCTTCGACGTGCGCACCGGCGCGCCGGCGCGGCCGGCACGCTCCGGTCGGGTGTGATGCGTTGGGCCGTGCGCGGTTCTCGGATTTGCCGGGCTCACGCAGCGAGGTGGCCGAGGTCGACGCCATTGGTCGGCTGGTGGCGGGGGGGTGATGACGCTCAGCGGAGACGAGGCCACCGAGGCGGCGGTCAAGCGCGCCCTGCCTGGCCACGCCATCGTGCACCTGGCCACGCACGCCTACGTCCTCGGCGACGGCTGCGAGACCGATCCCCGAGGGTGTCCGGTCGGTCGGTGGACTGGCGCCGCATGGACAGCGCTGCCCTCGCCTCGTTTACGCAGGAGAGCCCTTGCTGCGGTCGGGGCTGGCGCTGACGGGCGCGAACCAGCGCAACGCGGCCGGGCCCGAAGCAGACGATGGCATCCTCACGGCGGAGGAGATCGCGGCCTTGCGGCTTCCGGGCACCGAATCTCGTGGTGCTCTCGGCATGCGACACCGGACTGGAGAGATTAGGGCCGGTGAAGGGGTCTTCGGCCTCCGGCGCGCCTTTCAGATTGCCGGCGCACGCACAGTCATCACCAGTCTCTGGAGCGTCAGCGATCAGAGCACGGTGGAGTGGATGCGCGCCTTCTACCAGGCACGTTTCGCCCGCCGCGCGCCGATGCCCGAGGCCATGCGGTCGGCGAGTCTTGCCGTGCTGCAGTCGCGTCGCGCCCAGGGCCTCAGCACGAACCCTTTCCACTGGGCGGCATTCGTGGCTGTCGGCGACTGGCGCTAGGGTCATCGCGTCGTTACCCGTGCACTTGTCAACGGCCGCGACATGCTTCACGCGCGACGTCCAGGCCAGCGTTGATGGCGGCGGCCGTCTCGAACCGCCCGAGGCCGGTCGGCCCTATGCCGCCAAAGAAGTGGTAGATCTGCGAGTTGTTCCTGATGCGCGGTTCCCGCAGCACCTCGACGGCGTGTTGCAGTTCGTGACCGATCACTTCGACCAGTTCGCAGCCAGGCGCTTTGCGGAGTGCCACGCGGATTCTCAGGATGCGGAAACGTCCCGCAGCCGTGATCGACATGAGCAGGCAGGCGTTGACGCTGTGCCCGCATTCACCTTCCATCACGTAGACGAGGCCATCGGAGGCATCGATGGTATCGACGAGGTGCCGGAACGTGCTCGAACGTTCGGTGCCGTGCGCGATCGCACCGGTGATGCGCGCATTGTCCGAACGGATCCGTGGAGCGAGTGGCACGTCCTGCGCTGCGACCGATTCGACAGCCATGACGCTCAGAACGGTGACGATCGCGGTCTGGATGCCGAGAACCGAACAGCGGCGGATCGAAGCAGCGTGCATCATGGCGTTGACGCCTCCGGACCGGGTGCATCGGTCCTCGCCACTCAAGGCGGAGCGGAACGCCCAAACGGTGCAGGGGTCGCTAAAATGGCCGGGATTCGAGCGAAGGGCCCGAGGTGCGCGAGGCGATGGCACTGCGCGGCGTCGCGTCGGCGGCGGGCCAGCAGCCCGGTCCCTGCAGCGATCGTTTCGCGTCTCGGGTGGGGCGGTATAGGCGAGGTCTATAGGGCGCGCGCCGAGCGCCTGCAGATCGCTGCGCGGGCGGCCCGGAATTACGCGGGCAGCAGCGCTCCGGCCCTCGTACGCGCGTCGGCCAGGCCTTTCTTGAGCTCGGGGGCGAACTCGAGGTCCGCCGCGGTCAACAGCGTGTACCTGACGGTCTGCGTGGGGAGGTCGCTCCCGAGCGCCGTCACCAGATCGAGGAGCACGTTGTAGGCCCCGCGTGTCTTCGACGGGTTGTTCTTGATGTCCGTGTTGTTGAGCCCGACGAACGTCGCGCAGCTGACGAGATCGTTCGATGGAGTCAGGTATGCCGTTCCGTTGATGACCTGACACCCCTTCGACCACGTCCCGACCTCGCGCTGGCCTCCCATGCCACCCCAATGGACGTTGATCGTGCTCTCCGGCTTCACCCCGCCGTTCAGGTCCGCCTCGTCGAGGACGAGGTCCGATTTTGACCGCACCACGAGCACGCCGCTGCCCAGATCGAGGGGACGAAGGGCGAGATACGTCTTCTGATGCCAGCCGAAGTGGTAGTCGTGCTGCCCCTGCACGAGGAACGGTGCGCCCGGGGCGCCATCCTCCACCGATCCGGGATCGGTCGAACCCTGGAACTTGAAGACGAGCCCCTTGATGAGGAGCACCAGGATGTCGTCGAACTTCAAGTTGGCCTGGCTACGTCGGATGCCAATGAGGTGAACGTGCGCCGGCGAGAAATCCCAGTCGGCGACCTTCCGCGTGCTGGTCCTGCCGCCGAAGGCGTTCACCAGTTGCAGCATGCGGCTAGGCGCGCCAAGGTAGTGCGCCTTGACCTGATCCAGGAGGGCGAGCCACTGCGTGTACTCGGTGTCGCCGAGCGTTCGGGCTCGCCACTGCTCGATCGTGGGTGCCCAGGCCATCTGCAGGCCCTGATCCAGCCACCGCTGCAGGTGTGCCTGCGAGTCGGGGCCGAAGCGGCCGTCGGGCAGGCACGGCAGTTTCTCGACGCTGCGCACGTACTCCTGAAAGAGACGAATCGCCGACAGCGTGCGGTAGCCGCAGATCCCGTCTTCCTTGCCGCCCGGGAAGAAGCCGAGGTCCTTGAGCGCCTTCTGGATCGCCTTGACCGTCATGGGTTCCCGCGGGCCGGGCGAGTGGGCGGCAAACGCGATGCGATCGCTGCTCCCCGCGACGACGTCCGCGAGACGGACGCGTGTGATCGTTTCGAGCTCTTTCAGGTAGGCGTCGCGTACCGCCGGCGCAACACCGTCATCGTAGGCGCCGAGCTGAATCATGGTGACCTCAGAGCCGCGATTCTTTCAGAACGTGTACTCGGCCGGTGTGATGCCCTTGACCCGCATGTACATCTCCGCCTGCGCGCGGTGATGTGTCGAGTGGTCGAGCACGAACATCAGCAGCTCCAGACCGGTCATCGGCTGCCCGAAGCCCGGATAGCTCTGCTCGATCTGTGCCGGCGTCAGCTTCGACACGAGGGCAATCGACGCGTCGTAGGTCTGGCGCACGTACGCCATCACGTCCTTCTTGCTCATCGACGCGGGCTTCGACGGTGTCGGCTTCTGGTTGGTGAACGGCGCCAGCAGCGCCACCTGGTCCGAGGCGAGGTGTGCCATCTGCTCGGCGAAGCTCATTTGCGGCGGCGTGAGCTTGAAGGCGTAATCGGCCTCCGGCATCTGGTCCGCGACTTTCAACGTGAAATCGCGCGAAACCGTGAGGTGCTTCACGACGATGGCCTTGAGATCCGTCTGCGCGTGCGCGGAATGGGCTGCAAGCAGCACGCAAGCGCAGGCGACGATCAGAGTGAGCGATCTGCGATCCATGTCAGGCTCCTGGTCGAAGGCGATCGGGTACAGGATGTCGTCTCGCTACCGGTCAAGGGCTACGATCCTCGCATAGTGTTCTCGCCAGTTCGAGCGACGAATCAGTGGCGGGGCGGCGTACTTCTGCTGGCTCTGCTGTTTCCTGTCACGGTCCTGCTGCCTTGACGCCACGTGCGGTGCTGGCCCACGATCGCCATATGGCCCGCAGGGTTTTTCGGGCCGAGGGCGCGATGGGACAATGGACGCTGGTCGAGTCCATGCCGGAGTGCCTGTCCGGCACCGTCGAGCGTCTCTGGCATTTCAGCGGCCGGACGGCCCTTCGGCGCGAGCGCGTGATGCCGAACGGCGTGCTCGAACTGATCGTCCACCTGGGTCCCTGCTTTGGCATCGTCCACGACGATCGCACGGAGCGGTGCGCCCCTGTGGGGATCAGCGGCATCCAGGCGCGCCCGATGATCATCGAAGCCCCGGACGAACCGTGCAGGGTGCTCGGCATCCAGTTCACGCCGGCAGGCGCCTACAGCGTGCTCGGGCGTCCTCTTCATGAGCTGACTGGGCTCGACGTCGATCTCGAGACCCTTCTCGGCGCCGCCGCAGTCGAGCTCGCGGACACCTGTCACGAGGCGCGATCGGCGGAGGCCTGTCTCGATGTGGCCGCGAGATGGATTCTCGAGCGACTGCGCACGGCGCGCAGCGTAGACCCACCCGTCGCCTGGGTGGCCGCCCGCATTCGCGATCGCCACGGCGACGTGTCGATCGATGCGCTGCGCGAGCGCACGGGGCTGACCAAGTCGAGGCTGGCCACGACGTTCCGCGAGCAGATCGGCGTCACGCCGAAGCTCTACGCCCGCATTCACAGGTTCAGGCGCGCCATCACCCGCCTTCATGCGCCATCGGTCTCGTTGAGCGCGCTCGCGCTCGAGTCGGGCTACTACGATCAGCCCCACTTCAGCGCCGAATTCCGTGAGCTGAGCGGTCTCACGCCGGGCGAGTTTCTCGTCGCAGCTCAAGTACCAGACCGGCAACAATATCGCCGAACGCTGACAGACTTTTTTCCAAGACCCCTTCCTGGCGTGCGCCTTACGCTGCGGAGCAGTGGAAGGTCCTCGCCGCGAGGACCGATGCGAAAGGAGTCTGGACATGTCAGCAACGGGACGACACGCACCGCAGGGCTTTCACACAGTGACACCCTACCTCATCGTCAACAACGCCCCGGCGGCGATCGATTTCTACGGCCGGGCGTTCGGTGCCGTGGAGCTGGAGGTCAACAAGAACGAGAACGGGAAAGTGCTGCACGCGGAGGTCAGCATCGGCGACTCGCCGGTGATGCTCGCCGAGGAATGCGAGTTCAATGGCATTGTCGCGAAGAGCCCCCATGGGCTGGGCGGGATAAGCATGCAGCTGTATCTGTATGTCCCGGATGTGGACGGTCTCTTTGCGAGGGCGTTGTCCGCCGGCGCGAAAGAGGTCATGCCGGTTGCCGATCGGCCTGTACGGGGATCGCTCGGGCGGCGTCGTGGACCCATTCGGTCACGTGTGGTGGCTGGCGACATCTCTGTCGGCTCGGACGTCGCAAGCACCTGGGTAATGCTTCCGCAGCGTCTAGGGAGCAGGCCGATCTGGGCGCACCTGCGCCCGTAGCTCTTCGAACCAATTCAGCACGACGTGCAGGGCCGCGGCATCCCGCCCGGGCTCTCCGGCCGCGCGACGCGCGAGGAATCTCGTCCATCCGGCGTGATGTTGTACGCGGCGCCTTCGTTCGGGCGGGCTGAACAGGAAGGGGCGCGGCTCGACGGGGTCGGCGTTCCAAAGGCAAAGGCAGGTGGTCGTCACAACCACCTGGCACGACCCCCAGGCCCTGCGGCGCCGGATTGAAGAACAACGTGCGCTGCGCATCAGTGGCGACTATGCCAGGTGAAATCCGTTGATTGCGAGCCTGATGAATGGCTCCAGTCGCAGGAAAGGGCTGCACTGAAGAGTTCAACCTCCCAATTCCACGGCGTAAGCCACGCGCTCAGCCATCGGGTGCAGAACACCGCGCCGATCGGTAGCCGCGACTGGACGTTGCCGAATCCGGCTCCCCGAGCTCTCCGTGCGCGACAGCGCCCCTATAGGCTATTCACCGACACCGGTTTTCAACGCTATAAAGAGAAGCGTCTCGCCGGTCGCGGCGACCACGACGCTCCGGAACATGCGAGGTATCTGCGGCCGGTGTCGTGAGCCGCTCGGCTATCCCGGAGCCGTCGGCGAGCTGCCAGAAAATGGCCGGCGCGCCGGCGCGATCCGACTGGAACGTCAGCACCAGTGCCCCGTCTCCGGCGCCTCCAGATTGGAAAGCGGTCACGCCCGCCAAACGTCAGACGGCGGCTCTGTCCAGGCCGTGATCGATCGTGAATTCAGACGATGGCCTCGACGCCGTCGTCGGTCCCGAAGGCGATGCGCGTCCCGTCCGGCGAGATCCGTGGCGTGATGAAAGCGCCGGGGGGCACGCGCAGGGGCTCGATCATCCCCTTCCGATCCGTCACGGCGAGCTGGCTGCCTGTCCGCCGCCGTCCGCGGCGCCGCCCGTTCGCGGCTCGTAGGCAAGCAGACCCGTGTCGGCCGTCGCGAAGTGCGCCGCGCCGGTCTGTCCGAACGCCGTCCCAATGCCGGTGACCATCGCGAGCGGCGAACTCGTCACCTGCAACCGGCGCAGGTCGAAGGACACGGTGTACAACACGGCGCCCCGCCCGTAGACGAGATGCCCGCTCCGTAGATAACGGGCATCAGTGCCGCCGTCGATGAGGGTGGTGCGCGTGCCGTCGTCCAGCGAGTCCACCGCGATACGGGCCGAGGCCCACCGGTCCAGGCTCGTGCCCTTCGCAATGGTGAATAGCAAATGTCGTCCATCTGGCAGGAGTTGCGGACCGTGGGCCTCTTCGCCCGACGCCACTCGCGCGATGACTTCTGGCAGGCCGCCCTCCGCCTGGACACGCATGACGCCGGCGTGGCCGGCGCCATAAAGCAGACCGCCCGAGGTCCAGTGCATACCCATCGGCTCCGCCGCCGGCGTGATCGTCACGGCGGAGCCACCGGCCGCGAGGATCCTCCTGATCGCGCCGTCGGCGAAGAACGCGATCGAGCGGCCGTCGGGATAAAAAGGCCGGGCTCGGAGATCCGTCGATACCCTTGAGTGCCTTGGATCAGGGCCGGGCAAATTGCGACATGCGGCGAAGTTGAAGTCCAGGCGGGACGGTCGTTTACACGATCTGAGTTCCATCGGGCGACACCGTGACGAAGTGCCGCCCGGTCGCAGCCGCGGGACCCGCCCCTCGGGGTAGGCGAACGTGAAGCGTGCGAGTTGAGGCGCGACGGCCGGCTTCAGATTCCATGCAACGACGGCGACCATAGCTGCGGTGGCCACCAGCGCTGCCATCATGACAACCAGAACGGGCAGGCCGACAAGAGATGGCGCGAGCCACCAGCGGGATCGAAGGGAGCCGGCCTTCTGATTCGCCGCACTCAAGGCAATTCGCGCTTCACCCATGTCGCGCAGGCGCTCCCGCGGATCCCTCGTCAGGCATCGAGCCATCAGATGGCGGAGCGCCTCGGGCGTGTGGGCCGGAAGGCGGTGCCACTCGACCTCGCTGTGCAGCACGGCCGCGAGCGTGTCGTAGGCGCCTTCGCCGGTGAACACGCGGCGTCCCGACAGCATCTCGAACAGCACGGCGCCGAAGGCCCAGATATCGCTGCGTTTGTCGGCGGCACGGCCCTTCGCTTGCTCGGGGCTCATGTAAGCGGGCGTCCCGAGCAGCGCGCCTTCCGGCGATGTGGACGTGCCAGTCGGCGCCGAGGAGACTGCCGCGGCATCGGCCGGCGCCAGCACAACCCGGGCGATGCCGAAATCCAGCACCTTGACCACGCCGTCGGCCCGGACCGCGATATTCGAGGGCTTGAGATCGCGGTGCACGACGCCTTGCTCGTGAGCCGCTTCCAGCGCTTCCGCGACCTGCCTGGCAATGGCGACGGCCTCATCGACTGGCATGGGACCGCGCGCGATGAGGATTGGCCAACGTCGGCCCCTCGACGAACTCGAGCACCAGAGCCTGAACGTCGCTGCCGTTCTCGAATCCGTAGATAGCGGCGATGTTCTGGTGATTCAGCGCTGCCAGCACCTGCGCTTCGCGCTTGAAGCGCTGCACGCGCTCGGTGTCGAGGGCCACCGCCCGGGGAAGCACCTTCAGGGCGACGTCGCGGTGGAGGGCGCCGTCGTGCGCGCGGTAGACCTCGCCCATACCGCCGGCGCCAATCGCCGCGCGAATCTCGTCGACCCGACGTGGCGCCCGAGCAGTTCGCCGCGAGCGGGAGCCATCGGCCGCGCGGCGGTGCGCTCGAGAGGCTCGTCCGACAGAAACCGTTCGACGACCGGTGCGTGCGCAAGCAATGACTCGACGGCCTCGCGCAGCGTCGTATCTCCGACGCAGGCGTCGTCGAGAAACGACGCCCGCGAGCGATCGTCCATGTCGATGACCGCGGCGCAGATCTCCGCCACATGTGGCCAGCGGGCCGGGTCACGCCAGGATGCCTGTCCTGAGCTCATGAGTCGCTACGCTCGGATGCATGTTCCCTTGCGCCGCCGGGACCGTCAAACTCCGGCCTTCTGGAGGGCCGATGCCGCGCTCAACGCGGGGGTGTCAGGTCCGGGTCCCCGATCTCCCGGTCCCGATTGTTGTCGCACACTCGTTCGTAGAACCGTGGGCCCGACCGTTCGTAAACGCGGGTGCGGCGCCACGGCATCGTCAGCGCCACTGGATCCTCGACCACGCTATCGATCTGCAGATGGGTGGCATCCTTGAGATGAATGCGCTCGGTCACGTGGGCACGCCCGGACGTGGGCACGCCCGCCATCAACTCGGCGCGGGGACTGATTGCGACCGTACTCACGACCAGCGTGTCGCCCTCCCAGCGTCCGATGGACTCGCCCGTGTAGCTCGGGTCGGCCTCAGGGTCGTGGCCGCGGCCATCGGTATAGACCCGCCGGATCGTCGAGTCGTTCTCGAGCAGGATCGTCACTCGGCCGGGGGTGAACAGGAATTCGATCGCAAAGGCATAGCGCATCACGTTCGGCATCCCGCTCGGCAGGCACCTTTCGTTGTTCGTTGCCTGCCGAGCCGCGCTCCCCCGCCCTGGCGCTGGTACGGCGGCAAACGCCGGTGTCAGCGGCGGCGATATCGGGTCTCCCACGAGCCGCTGCCGCGCGTTCTCCTCCAAGAACGCCGGGAACGGCACCACCCACGCGCCCGACCAGTCGGGTAGCTCCGCCAGTGAGGCGTAGGTGCGACCTCGGGTCTGGGGCGATTGGGCCACGGCGGTCGCGACCACGAGACACGCCGACAGGAGACAGGTGGCCGCGACGGCGCGGCCCGACCGGCGACGGAATCGTGGCGAGGTGCACGTCATGGTCACCCCCCTCACTTGGCCGGCACGGTGTAGTCGGGGGGCGGCGTCGAACGTGACGTGCGTAGAACCCGCCCGTCGGGGAAGCGGACCGTCCGCAACGCCCCGCCGTGGGCGCCGCTTCTGAGCGGCGCGTAGTCGATCATCACGACCTCACCACGAGTCAGAGCGTGCCTGGTCCAGCCGTAGAAGCGCGCGAGCTCGCTCGGGGCGAGGCCTTCGAAGCCGTAGGGTTCCGTGCGGCCCTCGGTGTCGGTGACGTCAATCCACACCCACACGTGCGGGTTGGTCCACTCGAGGGCTCTGACGGTGCCCTGAATAGTCATGCCCCGAGGCAGATCTGTACGTGGTGTACCGAGTGGTGGGCCAGGACATGGCTACTTGAACCGGCCAGCGCGAGAGCAAGCGTCAAGCCTCGAACCTGCAACATGGGCGACCTCGTCGAAGAGTCTGGTGGCGATACGACGGGCTCATCTATTGGCGATGTGGGCTTGACCTGTAATGCGCGAAGCGTTCAGGAACGGGTGAATCGCTACAATGCGAGGCGATGGAACCGACACCGGTCACCGCATTGCTGCACGCGTGGAGCGGGGGCGACGAGGCCGCCCTCCACGAGCTCGTGCCCTTGGTCGAGTCCGAGCTCAGGCGGCTGGCTGGGGGTTACATGGCTCGCGAGCGAACGGGACACACGCTGCAGACCACGGCGTTGGTCAACGAGGCCTATCTCCGCCTGGTGGGTGCGCACGATATTCGCTGGCACGACCGCACGCACTTCTTTGCGATCGCGGCGCGCCTGATGCGCCGCGTGCTCGTGGATCACGCGCGGACGCGGGGTTTCCAGAAGCGCGGCGGCGGCGCGCAGGCGGCACCGCTCGACGAGACCATGCTGGTTTCGAGTGCCCCAGACGTCGACGTGCTCGATCTCGATCGGGCGTTACAGGCATTGGCGACCGTCGACGAGCGACGGGCGCGCGTCGTCGAGATGCGCTACTTCGGCGGCATGACCGTGGAAGAGACCGCGGACGCGCTGAGTGTGTCGGCCGATACCGTCAAGCGTGATTGGCGACTGGCCAAGCTATGGCTGTTGCAGGAGCTCAGCTCCGCGCGTTAGCGGCTCCAGGGCGGAACGACGTTGTTGGACCGCGCGAAGGCGATGAGCTGACCGAGGTGCTCGTGCAGGTGCATCGTTGCCCCGATCCAGGTGGCGCGGCGGGTGCTCGGCCGGCCGAACACATCGATCGGCGCGCCGAGTTGCGCTTCGGACGTGGCACCGAGGTGCTGCTTCAGAACAAAAACGACGCCGCGAGCTCTGCCATCGCCTGCTGGCGGGCCCCACTAGCATCCGTCTGAGTTGGTCAATTGAGGGCCGGCCTTTGTGCGCGGCCGGCAAGCCGAACAAGGTCGCCCTCGTCGCCTGCATGCGCAAGCTCCTCACGGTTCTCAACGCGATGATGCGGATGAACAGCAAGTGGCACCACGCCAGTCAGTTCGAGAGCGCTTGACTTTGAAGACAGTTGCTATCCTCCCCCCATATAATCTCGACGCCTGGAGGGCTACTCATGCGCTGCACTTCTCCGTGCCCAGACTGCTCTTCGCGTTCGCGTTGTCGTCCATGGCCGTTGCCGGCTGCGGCACGGGCCCTGTTCAGCCAGTGTCGGCTCAATCCGCTCCCACCGCACGCTGGAGTCACCAGGACTGGCCGACAGGCCATTACCGGGTCGTCGAGGGGTGGCCCAAGCCGCTGCCCGACACCCGTCACTCGCACGAGGGGTGGACATGGGGCTCGTTCGGCGGCGTCTACGCCGAGAACCCCAACCGCATCTGGATCGCGATGCGCGGCGAGCTGCCGCTGCCGGCGGGCGCCGCGCCGTGGACGCCGTACGCAGCGCTCAATCCGTCGCGCGGAAACGCCACCGGCAACGGCGACGGCATCTCGGCCACGTGTCAGCCGGAGGCGAAGCGCGGATGGGAACGCCGCTTCCAGCACTCGATCATCATCGTCGACGGCCAGGGCAACCTGGTCGGCGAGTGGCCGCATCTCGACGAGATGTTCAGCAAGCTGCCCTGCGGTCGAGGACCGCATCAGATCAAGATCAGCCCGTACGACAAGGAGAAGCACGTCTGGATCATCGACGACCAGCTGCACATGATCTACCGCTTCACCTACGACGGGAAGCTCGTACACAGCAAGGGACAGCTCGGCGTGCGCGGCCGCGGACCGAACACGTTCGATCGGCCGACGGACATTGCGTGGCTGCCGGATGGGACCTACTTCATCACCGACGGCTACGGCGGCACGCGCGTCGCCAAGTACGACGCGAAAGACAACTTCATCATGGATTGGGGACAGGCACCGAAGGATCCGAAGAACCCGGGGCCCAACGAGTTCAACACCGTGCACAGCATCGCGATCAGCGCCGACCGCCGGCTCTTCGTGATCGACCGCGGTCACGCGCGCATGCAGGTGTTCGACGAGAACGGCAAGTTCCTCGACATGTGGCCGCTGCGGTCGCCACACTGGCCCGCCAGCCAGGCCACGCTGATGGTGAATCACTTCATCGATCAGGCCGGCTTCATCTGGGTGGGTGATGCGCCCACCGCGCGCATTCTGAAGTTCGATCAGAAGGGCAACTTCCTGTACGGCTGGGGCGCTCCCGGCGGTCAGCCGGGACGGCTTGGCTGCTCCCACGGCATGACGACCGATCAACTCGGGAATTTCTATGTGGCCGACTGCTTCATGGGACGGGTGCAGAAGTTCGAGCCGATCCCGAACGCGGACCCGACGAAGATCGCCGGGCAGATTCTGCGCACCTGGGACACGTGGAAGAAGTGAAGGGAGGCCTCATGAGCTACGTCGACGGATACATCCTTCCCGTGCCCAAGAAGAACCTGCGCGCGTACAAGCGCATGGCGAAACTGGGCCGCAACATCTGGACGAAGCATGGCGCGCTCGACTACAAAGAGTGCGCCGGCGACGACCTCGTCTCCAAGTGGGGCAAGTCGTTCACTCAAATGATGAAACTCAAGCGCGGCGAGACCGTGGTGTTCGCCTACATCGTCTACAAGTCCCGGGCCCACCGCAATCAAGTCAACACGAAGGTGATGAAGGACATGAACGCCATGGGTGCGCCCAAGGACATGCCGTTCGACATGAAGCGCATGGTGTACGGCGGCTTCAAGACGCTGGTCGAGTGAGCGATCGCTCGTTCCATCGCGGCGGGCGTTTGCCAAGGAAGGCATCCACGCCTTCCTTCCCGTCCTCGCCGACGAAATCGCACGCGATCGCCGTGCCCGCCACGGCGTAGGCGTCGCCGAGCGGCATCTCCAGCTGCCGGTAGAACACGTCCTTGCCCGTGGCGATGGCGGCCGGTGACTTCGACGCGATGAGCGTGGCCAGCGCGGCGACCTCGGTGTCGAGCGCCTCCGGGGCGACGACGCGATTGACCAGCCCGATTTCTCTCGCGCGCTCGGCGCCGATGGCCTCGCCGGTGAGCAGCATCTCCATGGCCGGCTTCCGGCCGACCGCCCGGCCGAGCGCCACGCTCGGGGTCGAGCAGAAGGCGCCGATGTTGACGCCGGGAGTGGCAAAAGTGGCGGCGGTGGACGCGACCGCCAGATCGCAGGTCGCGACGAGCTGACAGCCGGCCGCGGTCGCCAGGCCGTGCACCTTGGCGATCACCGCTTGCGGCAGCCTCGTGAGCGTCATCATCATGCGGCTGCAGCGCGCGAAGAGCGCCTCCACCTCCGCCACGCCGGCCATGGCGCGAAGCTCCTTGAGGTCGTGGCCCGCGCAGAACCCGCGGCCCTGCGCCGCGAGCACCACGACGCGAATACCCGGGTCGGCCGCCACACGGTCGAGCGTCGCCTGCATCTCGTCGATGAGCGCACCCGAGAGCGCGTTGAACTGGCCGGGGCGATTGAGGGTCAGGGTGGCAATGCCGTCGGCCGTGTCGAAGAGCAGCAGGCTGGCTGGCAGTGGCGGTCGTGCTCGATGTCATGGCGTTCCCCTTGTGTCCGATGGCATCAGAACGTGATGCCGCGCGGGATCAGGCGGTGTTCGTGCGCCTGCCGCTCGAGGTCCTCGCGGAAATCCGGGTGCGCAATCCCGATGAGCGCCTTGGCCCGCTCGGCGATCGATTTGCCCTTCAGGTTGACGATGCCGTACTCGGTGACGACGTACATCACATCCGAGCGTGGCGTCGTCACGACGTTGCCCGGCGTGAGATCGAGCACGATCCGGCTGCGGCGCCCGCCGCGCTTGTCGTAGGTCGACGACAGGCAGATGAACGACTTGCCGTGCTTCGACGCGTAGGCGCCGCGGACGAACTGCAGCTGGCCGCCCGTGCCGCTGATGTGACGGTGGCCGTCGGATTCCGAGGCGGCCTGTCCCTGCAGGTCGATCTGCGTGGTGTTGTTGATCGCCACCATGTGATCGTTCCGCATGATGATGTCCGGCGCGTTGGTGTACTCCACCGGGCAGCAGTGCATGTCGCGGTTGCGATCGAGCGTCGCGTATGTGTCATGAGAGCCCAGGGAAAACGTGTAGACCAGCTTGCCTCGATTCAACTGCTTTCTTGCGCCCGTGATGCGCCCGGCCTTGTACAGCGCCACGAGGCCGTCCGTCATCATCTCGGTGTGGACGCCGAGCTCGCGGACGCCACTTTCGAGCAGGATCGCGCACACCGCGTTCGGCATGGCGCCGATGCCGATCTGCAGACAATCGCCGTTCTCGATCTCCGATGCGATGAGCTGTCCGACGGCGGTGTCCACGTCGCGGACCGGCGGATTCGGCAGCTCCGGTGGAAGACCGTCGTCCCCTTCGATCACGTAGTCCACTTCGCTGGCATGAATCCCGGTCTGCTCGCCGTAGACGTAGGGCAATCCACGGCTCGTCTCGACGATGACGGTGCGGGCGCGTTCGACGATCGCGCGGTGCCACAGGTTGGCGGCCGACATGTTGAAGTAGCCGTGCTCGTCCACCGGACAGGTCTTGAGGACGACGATGTCGGCGGGTGCCATGAAGCGACGGTAGTAGTCGGAGATCTCGCCGAGATTGACGGGGATGTAGTGGCAGCGCCCCTCGTCGTGCTTCTTCCGGTCGTAGCCGGAAAAATGCAGGCTGAACGTGTGGACGTGATCGCCCTCGGGATCCGCGTCCAGCACGGCGCGAGGCCGCATGGTCAGGCAGTGGCGGATCTTGATGTTCGAGAGCTCGCAGATGCGGGCCGCGAGCGCCTGGTCGAACAGATCGGGCTGCCCCAGGCCGGTGCCGTAGTCCAGCCACATGCCCGATGTGACGAGGCTGGCCGCGCGCTCCGGAGAGATCGTCTGGGCCGGGCGCGGCGGCTCGCCGGGTGACTGGCTCGGTTTGGCTGGACGACACGGGTGGCCCCTCGGATAGGGCGACTATAGCCGAGCCCCGTCCCCGGCGCATGGTCATCCAGGAGTGACCGCATAATGAGGGCCCCGCTTGCGAACCGCTGGGAGATTGCCATGACCGACCGGCTGAGACCTCTGTTGCTTGCCGTCCTTCTCGGCGCCCTCGCGCCGTCGCTGTCGCCGGCGCGGCTCTCCGCCGGCCAGGAGGCGCTGTCCCGCCGAATCGTCCCGACGGACCCGGCCACGTTCCGCGAGTCGGCCGCCGTACATGGCGGAGCCGGCAGCATGGCGTTTGCCGCGCTGCTCAATCGCGGCGCCGTGACACCCGAGTTCAATTTTCTCCATCGCGGCGTGATCCCACCCGGAGCCGGCATCGGCCACCACTTTCACAACGTGGTCGAAGAGATGTTCGTCATCCTCGACGGCGAAGCCCAGTTCACCATCGACGGCCGCACGGCCACCGTCAAGGGACCGGCGGGGGTCATCTGCCGGACCGGGCACTCGCACGCCATCTACAACGCCGGTTCGACGCCGGTGCAATGGATGAATCTCAACGTGTCGCTCGTCGCCGGCGTGTACGACGCGTTCGATCTCGGCGACACCCGCGCCGGAGCCGCCCTCGATCCGGTACCGACGTTCATGACGATGCGGCTGGATCGTGCGCTGCTCAGGCCGGCCGGGGCGCGCGGGCGCGGCACCACACCCGGGGCCGGCTCGCCCACCGCCATCGTGTCGCGCCGCGTGCTCGGCCCGTCGGTGTTCACGACCACGTGGGCCTACATCGATCACGTGCTGGTGCCGCCTGGCGCGTCCACCTCCGAGCTGGCGCACGACGCCGTTGGCGAGGTGTATTACGTGCTCGCCGGTACGGGCACGGTCACTGTCACCGGCCCGGCGGCGGAGACGGCTCCCGTTCGCGCGGGGAGCGCGATCCCGATTCGGATCGGCGAATCGAGCCTGTTCGCCAACACCGGCTCTGCGCCACTCGAACTCTTCGTGATGGGCGTCGCCAGGGACATGGCGGCCAAGACGCAATTGCTCTCGGGCAGCTCGCGGTGAGACGCGGCAAGACAACCTGAAGGGACATCCACGTGCACAGACGAGGAATTCTGCGTTCCGCGGTCGTCGCCGCCGCCACTGCGCTCGGGTTCGGCCGCTTCGCCGCCCCGGCGCGCGCCCGGACGAAACACATCCGGCTCTACGTCGAGATGGACGTCGCGCCCGCACGCGAGCGCGAGATGCTCGACACGTTCCACAACACGTTCATGCCGGAGGCGGTGAAGCACGAGGGCTACATCCGCGTCATGATGCTCAAGCGTCGCACTATCGTGCAGGGCACGGCGCCCCCCAGCCACAATTACCGCTTCGAGCTGGAGTTCGAGAGCGAGGAACTGCGCCAGAAGTGGATCGCCTCGGCAGCCCACCAGCGCGTGTGGCCACCCGTCGAGCGGACCATGACGACGCTTCAGGGTTACCCGGTGGTCCTTTACGACGAGGTCTGAGGCGATCGCCCGGGAGGCCGGGCCGCCTCGGCTTCGTACAGCAGTCGTGGCAACTCGAAGGCGCCCTCCAACCTGCGGGTCCTGCCCGTCTCGGATGGCGGAGCGCCGTTCGACATCGCGACGACGCCCTTCGCGGAGTTCCACGCGATTCTCGCCGGACAGTCGCGCGCGAGCTGAGGATCGCTGTCGTGTCTCAGCGTGATGCAAAGCGGATGATGTGTTCCGCAGTCGCGTCGGCCGCGTTGCCGACACGGGCCCAGATGGTGGCGTGATCTCGACCACTGATCATCGCGATGTCCACGTTCGGCTGTCCAGCCGCTTTCATCGCTGCCGCGACTTCGACGTTCTGCTGCCGCCGCCAGTCCTCGTCCCGGTCGGCGTAGAGGATCAGCATCGGCGGCGCGTCGGCCCGCAGGTGATGGGCCGGCGACGCGTCCATCCAGACGTTCTGATCGATTCCCCACACGCGCTTGTCGCGATCGGGTGCGACGCCACGCCGCTCCACCCAGTAGAACGCGCTGACGGGAACTGCGCCGCGGATGTCGCGTGGCGACAGTTTGTGCGCCGCGAGATAGCGCGGGTCAGTGGACAGCAACGCCGCCAGATACCCCCCGGCTGAATAGCCGATGACGAACACACGATCGGGGTCGCCGCCGTACTCCTTGATGTGACGCTTGACCCAGGCGAATGAGGCCGCCGCGTCCTGGACGTGCGCCGGATGCGACACACCGGGCGAGAGACGATAGTTGACCACCGCGGTCAGAAATCCCGCGGCCGCGAATCGTCGTCCGACGAACGCATCCTCGCTCTTGTCGCCGCCCATCAGCTGATTGCCGTAATACGAGACGATGACCGGGGCGTTGGTGCGCCCTTCGGGCAGATACAGGTCCAGCTTGTCCTTGTCGTCCGCGTAGTTCGCGCCGTCGAGGTAACGCACGTCCCGAACCACGCGGACCGCATAGGTGTCAGCGTGGGCGGCAGCCGCTGTCGCGGCGAACCAGGAGGCGACGACAACGATTCGAGCGAGTCTCATGAGTGGTTACCTGGTCAGGCTTCTCGGATGCGCAGCAAGCGGCTCGCGTTGCCGCCCAGGATCGCTGCCTTGTCCGTGTCGCTCAACGACGGGGCATTGAGCACGAAATCGATGCCGACCGGCCAGTCGAACGGATAGTCCGTGCCGTACACAATCTGATCCACGCCGACCTCGGCGACCAGATGCCGCAGCGCGCTGTCGCGGAACACCATGCTGTCGACGAGGAGCTGACGCCGGAAGTACTCGCTCGGCTTCTTCGACAGCGCCTTGCAGTCCGCACCCAGCCGGCCTCCCCGGCCGCACAGCGCGTCGGATCGCCCGAGGTACGACGCCAGGTATCCGCCGCCGTGGGCGCCGCAAATCCTGAGACCGGGAAACCGGTCGAGCGTGCCTTCGAAGATCAGGTGCGAGAAGAACGTCGTCGTCTCGAGCGGGTTGCCGATGGTGTTCTCCAACCCGCCTCGCCCCTGGAAGCGCGGGTTCTGGGTCGTCCCCGGCGCCGGCTGCGGGTGCATGAAGAGCAGCACGCCGAGCTGTTCGGCCTTCGCCCAGAAAGGATCGAAGCGCCGGTCCGACAGCTCCTGGCCTTCGACGCTGCCGCCGATCGCGGCGCCTCGGAGTCCCAGCTTGCCGACCGCGTGGTCGAGCTGCTCGGCGGCGAGATCGGGATGCTGCAACGCGACCGTCGCCATGCCGACGAACCGATCCGGATGTGTGCGGCACCACTCGGCGATCTTCTCGTTCTGCAGCGCGACGAGATCGCGCGCGAGCGCGCGCTCGGCCGAGTACCCCCAGGCGTTGACGTTGATCGCCTGGTAGTCGATCCCCTGCGCGTCCATGTCGATCAGACGCTGCGGGTTGCCAAGCGCGATGTTGCCGGTGAGATTGTTCTTTGCGACCGTGGCCAGCGGTGTGTCCTTCACGAGGTCCCACACCTCGGGCACGAAGCAGTGGGCGTGGAGATCCACGGTACGGATCCGTCGTCCGCCGAGGAGCACCTCGCGGCGGCGCCCTGGCTGGGCACCCACCTGGCGTGACGCGGCTCGAGCGCCGGGCACGGGGGCGCCTGCCGCCAGGAGCCCGGCGGTCGCCCCGGCGGCGACCTTGAGAAAGTCTCTTCGGTTGGCCACGCCACCTCCTCGGGGAAATCGAGATGCCGCGAGGCGGCGATTATAGGCCAGCAGCCAGGACTCTGGTCGCGTTCAGGACGGAGCTTCAGCTCCGCCAGACGGGCTATGCTGTGCAGCCAAAGGGGGCTACCGTGCGCGCACGCCTGAGAGTTCTGCTGCCGCTCGTCACCATGCTGGTCGCGTGGTGCGTGCAATCCACCTGGTCGTTCACGACAGAGCAGGCATCTGCCGGGCGTGCGGCCTACGAGCAGAACTGCGCGACGTGCCACGGCGCGAACCTGCGCCAGCTGCCGGACGCACTGCTCGCGGGGCGGGAGTTCGCGGCGAAGTGGGGAAGTCGCGGCACCAGCGAGCTCGTGGCGCAGATGCGGTCGACGATGCCGCCCGGGAATGCGGGCGGGCTCCCCGAAGAGACGTACCTCGCCATCGCGGCGTACGTCCTGCAGGTCAACGGTGGTGGCGCAGACGGGCAGGCGCTGACCGCGCGCACCGCCACCCGGATCAGTGAGGCGATGGCCGGACGTGGCGCGCCGGCGTCAGCCGCCGGCCCCGCGGCCGGGCGCACCGGAGTGACCGTCGCGGGTACCGTGCCGGGCTTCGTGCGGGTCACCGATGCCACGCTGCGCAAGCCGAATCCCGCCGACTGGCTCATGATCCGGCGCGACTACAGCGCCACGAGCTACAGCCCGCTCACGCAGATCACGGCCGCGAATGCGTCGAAACTGGAGCTCGCCTGGATGTGGCCGATGCGCGAGGGCGGCACCAATCAACCGGCGCCGCTGGTCTACAACGGCACGATGTATCTGGCCAACACCGGCGGCATCGTGCAGGCGCTGAACGCACGGACCGGACAGCTGATTTGGGAACACGCCGTCGGCGCCGAGGTCGCGCCGCGCGGGCTGGCGCTCTACGGCAACCTGTTGATCTTTCACAGCGCGGCGGCGTGGGCCCTCAACCGGCAGGAGGCGTATCTCATCGCGCTCGACGCACGGACCGGGGAGACCGCCTGGAAGGTGCTGATGCCCGACGTCTATGCGAGCAACAGCGGCCCGATCATCGCCAACGGCCTCATCGTCCAGGGCATGGGCACCTGCCAGATCTACGAAGAGAAGAAGTGCTTCATCAGCGCCTACGACCCGGAAACCGGACAACAGCGCTGGCGCTTCAGCACGATTGCGCGGAGCGGCGAGCCGGGCGGCGATACCTGGGGCACGCTGCCGGATCTCTATCGTGCCGGCGGCGAGACGTGGATCACGGGGAGCTATGACCCCGAGCTGAATCTCACCTATTGGGGCACCACGCAGGCCAAGCCGTGGATGCCCGCCAGTCGCGGCATGGCGACGGACGATGCGGCGCTGTACACGAGCTCCACGGTGGCGCTCGACGCCACGACCGGCAAGCTCGCCTGGTATTACCAGCACGCGCCCGGCGAAGCGTTCGATCTGGACGACGTCTTCGAGCGCGTCCTCGTCGATGCCGGTCGCGAGCGCTGGGTGTTCTCGGTCGGCAAGGACGGCGTGCTGTGGAAGAACGATCGGAAGACCGGCGCCTACAAAGGGCACGTCGAGACGGTCTTCCAGAACGTGTGGGAGCACTTCGATCCCAAGACCGGCAAGCCGCGCTATCGGCCCGACATCCTCGCCCACAAGGTCGGCGAATGGATCGACGCGTG
Source organism: uncultured Acidobacteriota bacterium (assembly GCA_963731785.1). Taxonomy (GTDB): domain Bacteria; phylum Acidobacteriota; class Vicinamibacteria; order Vicinamibacterales; family UBA2999; genus DASYRM01. The sequence continues at coordinate 222,309 of CAVSWX010000025.1, read as the reverse complement.
CCCGAGCACGGCCGGCGGAAAGAACTGGCACGCGATGAGCTTTCATCAGCCATCGCGGCAACTGATCATTCCGTTGAGCCAGACCTGCATGGCGCTGCGGGCGCAGGCGATCGAACAGCGGCCGGGCGGCGGCAGTGGCGGCGGCGCCAACCGCGTGCTCTTCGAGATGCCTGGCACCGACGGGAACCTTGGCAAGCTGGCCGCGTTCGACGTGGACACGATGAAGCAGACCTGGGCGCTCGAGCAGCGCGCGTCGTTCCTGACGTCGGTGCTGTCGACGGCCGGCGGCGTGGCGTTCGCCGGCGACCTGAATTCACGCTTCAAGGCCGTGGACGTCAAGAACGGCCGCGTCGTCTGGGAGACGCAGCTCGCGACCTCGGTGCAGGGCTTTCCCATCAGCTTCGCGGTCAACGGCAGGCAATACATCGCCGTGGCGACCGGGCTCGGCGGCGGCAGCCCACGGAGCGTCCCGGCGACCCTCAGCCCGGAGATTCAGGTGCCGAACAAGGGGCACGCGCTGTACGTGTTTGCCTTGCCGGAGCGATGAGTGCTCGAAGAGCAGATCAGGGCTTGGGCTTCCAGTTCAGGACGACCGTGACCGGGAGCGTGGCTTCCTTGAGCGTGTCCACCAGGAAGCGCTGGCCGTCGCGAGACACGCTGTAGTGTCGCCCAAAGGCATGCCGCGGCGTGCCGTTCACGCGCGGCGCGAAGAGCATTCCAGGCATGCCGGCGTCGACGATGTCGCGCTCGACGTCCAGACGCATTGGTACGGCCATGAGGCGGTCGTCGGGGGTCAGATAGAAGAGCTCTTTGCCATCGTGCCGCCAGCGGGCCTGGTCGCCCCCATCGCGGGAAATCCGCGTTCTGCGTCCCGGACCCGGAAAAGGTTGGATATACACCTCGACTTGACCTGACTCGTTCGATTGAAACGCGATCCATTTACCGTCGGGCGAGAACTGTCCGTTGCGTCTCATTGAACTTGGTCTCGACCACGGCGAACGGTGCTCGATCCCCATCGAGCGGCACCGCCCAGATGTCGTTGCCGGCGTCCCGAGTCCTGCGCGGTGGTACAGGATGAACCGGCCGTCCGGCGACCAGTCGCTGGGAGGATCGCCGAAGTCGTGTCCGACGAGCCGGTCCTCGTTGCCGAGGCCGGTTGCGGCCTTCACGTACACGTCGAAACTCCCGCTGGAACCATCGGCGCGTGTCCGGTTCGAGCTGAACGCCAGACGGTTTCCGTCCGGCGACCAGACGGGAGTCAGATCGAACATCGGATGAGACGTGAATCGACTCGCGACGCCTCTGGCGAGATCGAGCAGCCAGATATCCGCGGTTCTGCCGGGTGTGTCATCGGTGAAACGGGAAAGCGCCAGCCGGCGCCCGTCGGGGGAGAGTGAGGAGTTGAACCCGTCGCCGATCTCAGAACCCGCCACGGCTTCCAGAACCTTCCCGGATCGATCGAACCAGACGAACTGGGACCTGGTGCCTGCCGGACCGGTTCGATACACCACGGGACCGGCTGCCGACGCCGACAACGCGGCTGCTCCTGGGTCCTCGCCGACGACCAGCTGTTCGGCCACGACCGCCGGGCTGCCCGAGAGCTCGAGCCGAACCGGATCGAACGGCTGCGCGAAGAGCGTGCGTTGACGCACGAAGAGCAGGTATCCGGGCGCGGCATATGTGGCTGCCTGAGCATCGAGGAGACGCCGTGGTGCGTCCGATGACCCGAGTTGGCCGGCGTAGATGCCGGGCATCGCGCCGGTCCCGTAAAAAAGGAAGTGACGATCGTCTGGCAGGAATTGCGGACGCCAGGGGTCGTTGACTAGCGAATCGATCTGCGCCGCCAGGCTTGGCTCTCCGCCCTCGGCTGACACTCGATAGAGGCCGCGCCACCCGGTCCCCGCTCGAACAGAATCGTGTTGTCCTGGCTCCACGTGCCGGCGCCCACGCTCGGCGCCAACACCCGGACGGCGCCGCCGTCGATGTCGATGCGTTTGAGCTGGCCCTGGGCAGTGAACCCGACCGAGCGGCTGTCGGGCGACCAGAACGGGAACCTCGCGTTCTCGGTTCCCGCCAGCGGCCGCGCCGACGCGGCATTGAGCGGCCGCACCCACAGGCGAGACATGCCATCAGTGGTCGCCGCGAACACCAACTGCTTCCCATCCGGCGAGACAGCCAGCGAGGTGGGATCCGCTGTGGGAGGCGCGGTGACCTCGAGCCGGACCTCGTCTGGCTCGAGCGGGGCGGGGCGCAGCCGACCACGCCGTCGCCGCTGTGACCGCGACCGCGCCGACGAGCGCCGCCGCCCAGAGCAGCGGGCCGGTCGCTTTGCGCTGGCTTCGGGTCGGTTCCGGGCACCGGTCCAAGCGGGCTCGTTCAGCGCCTCGTCGATCTGGAACCTCGCGTCCCCGATATCCCGCAGGCGGTTCGCCGGGTCCTTCTGCAGACACCGCCGCAGCAGCGAGCGCACCGTCGGCGGCGTCGTCGCAGGAAGCGCCGTCCAGTCCGGTTCATGTTCGAGGACGGCGGCGATCGTGTCCGAGGACGTGGCGCCTGAGAAAGCGGTGCGGCCAGTTGCGAGCTCGTAGAGCACGCAGCCAAAAGCCCAGATGTCCGTCCGCCGATCGACGGCGAGACCACGTGCCTGTTCCGGGCTCATGTAAGCCGCCGTGCCGAGTATCGTCCCTTCACGCGTGGGGCCCTGGGTCAGGGACGATGGCGGTGTCGCGTCCGAGACGGGTGCGTCACCGCCGGACGCCCTGGCCAGGCCGAAGTCGAGCACCTTGACCACGCCGTCAGGACGAATCTTGATGTTGGCCGGCTTCAGATCGCGGTGGACCACTCCCTTGCTGTGGGCGGCTTCGATCGCCTCGGCAATCTGCCGCGCGATCGTCAGCGCATCGCCGAGCGGCAGGCCTGCCTGTGCCCGGCGAACGGCGGCGAAATCCAGCCGCTGTGCGAGAGTGTCTCCCTCGACGACTTCAAGCACCAGCGCGTGGATCCCGTCCACGTGCTCGATGCCGTGAATGGTGGCGATGTTCGGATGGTTCAGTGACGCCAGGAGCCGTGCTTCCCGCTCGAACCGGCCCAGGCGTTCGGGGTCGCTCGTGAAGAGCGCCGGCAATACTTTGATTGCCACCTCGCGCCCGAGCCTGGCATCGCGCGCCCGGTACACCTCACCCATGCCGCCCACGCCCAGCAGCGTGCCGATCGTGTAGGACCCGAGGCGTTGGCCGGCGGCCAGCGCCGGGCCCGACGATGCACCAGCCTCGGGCGCCAGGCGCCCTCCGAATGGCCCCTCGAGAAACGACGCGGCGGCGCTCTCGTGCGCGAGCAGTTCTTCGGCATCACGCTGTAAGGATTCGTCGCCCCCGCAGGCCTCGGCCAGAAAGGCGACGCGCTCCGCCGCCGGGCGCTCGAGGGCCGCCTGGCAGATCCGCTCGAGGTCGCTCTCCCGGTCAGAACTCACACCGGCACTCCTTGCCTGCGCCGCCGCCCTAAGGACGCCCGAGCCGGCGGCACGACTCCGTCGGCGCTCAGTCTACTTCCGACGAATACCTACTTGATTGGTGAGTAGTCCGTCGCGCTCATCATGAACACGTTCGCCGTGATGGGCACGCTGTACTTGCTCGACAGCTCCTTCCACTCCGGGTCGGCGGCGAACTTCGCCCAGACGTCGTCGCGGTGGGCGCGGTCGCGATACGCCAGCATCCACACCAGCGTGTCGGGGTTGCCGAGGTGCTGCCAGACGCCGATGATCTGCGCGCCGTGCTTCTGGAAGATGGCCACTTCCTTCTCGCGGAAGCGCTGATGCAGCTCGTTGATGCTGCCGTTGAATGTGCCGGTGCCCACCCGCGCCTTGTCCACGGTGTACATCCGGACCTCGAAGCAGCGCGCCTTCGGATCGACGTTCTTCGAGAATTCTGCCGCGAGCTGGGCCTGCGGGCCGCAGGGCCCCGCGGGCGCGCCGAAGCTGCCGCGGCCCGCGGCCGGCTGCGGTCCGGGCGGCTGCGCCGGTTGCTGCGCGGCCATCATCCCGGTGGCCATGATCCCGATCCCGATTCCCACCGTCAGCGTGCCCAGCATTCCCGCCAATTGCCTCGTCATCGTGTCCTCCTCGTGGCGGCCATGCTATCTCTGATTCAGGTCGTTCCGCGGCGTGTACATCTCATCGATCCCGCCGTCCGAAAAGCACTAGAATCGGCGCCTGTGACGAAAAGGGGCCGGCATCTTGCGACGCTCCTCGTCATCGCCGCGATTGCTGGAGCGGTCACGGTCGCTGTTGGAGCACAGGCGCCGATCGACATCTCCGAGCTTGCCGACTACCGGCTGACGGCCGAGGTGTTCGAGCGGTTCGGGCCTGCGACTCGTCGGATCGTGGCGATCGCCCGAGACGACGCTGTCCTTCACCTACGCACCCCTGTTCACGAAGGATGTGGCGCTGTCCGGCGATGCCGTCGCCGCTGCCTCAGCGCTGGTTGCGCGACTCGAGTACCACCCGGGCCTGGCCGCCGCGCTCGAGGCCTCGAACATCACGCCGCGCGAGTACTCCAAGTTCGCGATTACGCTGGTTGCCGCACACCTGGCTCATGGCTTCGTGAAAGCCGGAGTGATGCGGAGTGTTCCGCCGGGGGCGCCCAGCGTCAACGTCGAGTTCGTGAAGACTCACGAATCCGACGTCATGGCGACCCTGACTTCACTCGGCATCCTCGATTGAATCCCGGGCACGAGTGCGGGCCCGGCTGCTAACGCTACAATTCTGCGAACCCTCGATCTTATGAATCCGGAATTGACCGGCCGGCGTCTCGGCGTCTACGTGCTGCACGAACGGGTCGGCGCCGGAGGCATGGGCGAGGTCTATCGCGCGCGCGACAGCCGCCTGCATCGCGACGTCGCCGTCAAGATTCTGCCCGAGGCGCTTGCGACCGACAGCGCCCGCCGGGCGCGCTTCAAGCGCGAAGCGGTCGTCCTCGCCTCACTCAATCACCCGAACATCGCCACCATTCATGGCATCGAGGACGAGGACGGCATCCATGCTCTGGTGATGGAGCTGGTCGAGGGCCCGACGCTCGCCGATCGGGTCCGGCGCCGGCGCGGTGCCGGTGCCGGAGGCGCTCGCCATTGCCAGCCAGATTGCCGACGCCCTCGACGCGGCGCACGAGCGCGGCATCGTCCACCGCGATCTCAAGCCGGCCAACATCAAGCTGACCACGTCGGGACTGGTGAAGGTGCTCGACTTCGGAATCGCCAAGGCGATCGCCGAAGACGACGCGGGCCCCGCCTCGCCACCGGGTACGACCGTGACCCTCGCGGCGACGCAGACAGGGGTTGTCGTCGGTACGCCGGCGTACATGAGCCCGGAGCAGATGCGCGGTCAGCCGGTGGACAAGCGCACGGACATCTGGGCCTTCGGCTGCGTGCTTTACGAAATGATCACCGGCCGCCCGGCGTTCGCGCGCCAGACGATCTCCGACACGACCGCGGCGGTCCTCGAGTCCGATATCGATTGGGAGTCGGTGAGGCCGATGGCGCCGGCGGCGGTCTGGCAGCTGATCAAGCACTGCCTCGCGAAGGATCCACGTCACCGTCTTCGCGACATCGGCGATGCGCGTCTGCGCATCGACGAGATCTCGTCAGCGCCGGCCAGCGCGGCGCAGGTGCCCAGCGTTGGCAGGACGCAGGTCTGGACGTGGGCGAGCGCGGGGCTCGGAGCCGCCGTGCTGGCCGCTCTCGGACTGGCGTGGTATCTCGGCGCGAGACAGCCGGCTGTGTCCACGCCGGCGCAGTTCACGCTGTCGTTTGCGGGCCAGGTCCCCGACGTGGCCGTCAGGACGGTACCGTCGCCGTCTCCCGACGGCCGTTTGTTCGTGTTCGTCGGCAGTACACAGAAGGGAGCGCCATCGCTCTGGATCCGGGCGATCGAGTCAGCGGAGTCTCGCCCAATCCCTGGTACCGAAGGAGCAGAGATGCCGACCTGGTCTCCCGATGGGTCGTGGATCGCGTTCTTCGCTGATGAAAAGCTGAAGAAGGTTGCCGTCGCCGGTGGACAGCCGCAAACGATTGCGACACTGACCGGGTTTCAGGACGCGGCGTGGGGCTCGAGCGACGTCATCATTTTCCGTACGAGTAATCGCCGGCCGCTCTCTCGCGTGTCTGCATCAGGTGGGGAGGCCGCCCCTCTGACGAAGTTGAACGAGGCGCTCGGGGAGAACTCGCACCGCGGCTCGACCTTCCTGCCGGACGGACGACGGTTTCTGTTCACGTCCCGTTGCGCCGATTCGGCGAACAACGCGCTCTATCTCGGGTCGCTCGATTCACCGGCCGTTCAACGCGTGATGAGCGCCCAGTCGAAGGCGCTCTATCTGCCGGCAGGAGACGACGGGACGAGCGCGTTGCTTTACTACCGCGACGGAGGTCTCGAAGCCCGAACGTTCGATCCCGATCGCAACGCACTTGGCGAACCCCGACCTGTGATTGCCAACGTGCAGTACAACTCCGCTGGCATCGGCGCCTTCTTTCAAGCCTCGGCCGATGGCCGCGTGATCGTCGTCCGGCCGGCCGGGACCGACGGGACGCAGCTCTCGTGGTATTTCCGTGACGGTCAGCAGGCGGGTACGTTGGGTTCTCCGGGGATCAGTGGCAGCCGCGACTGTCGCCGAAGGGCGACCGACTCGCGTTCACTCGGCCTGACTCGAGGAACGGCAATCGGGACGTGTGGACGATCGAGCTGGATCGCGGCCTCGCGGCACCGAGCACGCGGAATGCGGCCAATGACTGGCATCCGGTCTGGTCGGCCGACGGCACACGATTGCTGTTCAACTCCGATCGGGGCGGCAAGCCCGAGGGCGGGCTCTATCTGAAGCGCGCACTCGACGCGAGCGCCGAGGAGATTCAGCTGAAAGACACGCCAGGTGCGCCAACCGACTGGTCGCGAGACGGGCGCTGGATGGCAGTGAACGAGGACACGTCCCCCGAGGGACGCGCCGTGATAATCGTGTCGTCGTCGGACGGCACAACGAAGCGCCTTCTCGATACACCGGCACGGTATGGCGCGACCCGATTCTCACCAGACGGCAAGTGGGTCGCATACACGTCGGAAGAGACGGGCCGATTCGAGGTGTTCGTGCGCCCCTTCGTCAATGGAACAGCGGGACGCGAGAAGATTCAGATCTCCGAATCCGGGGGCGATTTTCCCGTGTGGCGTCGTGATGGACAGGAACTGTTCTTCATGTCCGAAGACGCGACGATCCACGCGGTACCGACCAGCGCGCTGCGCATCGACGGCGTGGCCCCCCGCCCGCAAGTGCTCTTCCGTCCGTGTCCGGAAAGCACGCCGCAGTCTCCGCCGATGGCCGCACAGTTCTGGGGAAATCCGTTCGACACACGCGACGGCATTCGTTTCATCGTCAACTGTGCGCTGCCGCCTTCGCGCGAGTACGTCGTCCTCATGAACTGGCCGCTGGCGCAGAACCGCTGATACACGCGCTAGAGCTGGGCGCGTTGCCAGCCCCCGCCCGTCGAGGCGGGGGCCGGCGTAGTCGAAAGGCCTACGGCCGGGGCGCGCTGGCCGGCGGCGTGAGGCCGTTGAGGCGCAGATACACCGCCATCTGGCCGTACGTGTCCTGGGTGTGGCCGTTCAGGAAGAACATCACGCGCGCCCGGGTCGAGGGGCCCATGAACGGCGCCTGGATCGTCTCCTGGATCGTCGTGTTGTTGAACTCCGCGATCACGGCCGCGCCATAGTCGAACGCGTCCGACATCGCCTTGATCATCGCGGCCTTCGTCGTGGCCTTCATGTCGATCGCCGGCTCTGGCGTCTTGCCGCCGAGCGCCTTGGTCAGCATCACGTTCACCTGGGCGATGTGCAGCACGTGCTCGCCAAAGGTCCGCTGCGCGGGGGTCGGCTTGAACCCGTACTTGTCCTCGGGCATCGCGTTCGCCAGGCCCACGAGCAGGGCCTTCTGCCCGGCCCAGTCTTTCGTCAGATCGCCATGGATGGTGGCTTGCGCGAACGCGGGGGAACCGGCCGCGATGACCATGACCGCCAGCAGACAGAGACGCGTGAAAACCTTCATGGGTTCGTTGTCCTCCGGTGTGACGCGTCCCCTACGGACGGTCGGTGCGGACACTAGAGTAGCAGTCGCATAGAACGACCGCGCCTCACCTGAATCCGCCGAGTTCGTCCGACTCGGCGGGCCGCTTCATCCCCTTCTCGAAATACTCCTCCCAGATCCGCGCCCAGGGGCGGTCGTAGAGGTCGCGCACCTTGTACTGGATGGTCGTGCCGGGCGGCACCTGCGTGCCCCGGCCGTCGTCGCCGACGAAGATCGTCTGGTTGCAGTGTTCGAGGTGGAACGGCGGCGCAGCCTGGAGGTCGCCCCGCCGCGAGAAGAAGCGGATGTCGCGCACCGGCTGGACGAACGCCTCGGGGTCGTAGAACACCGTCTCGTGCTCGAGACCGGCGAACCGCCCGTCGGCGAAGCGCCGCGGCGTCCAGATCTCGATCAACTGCATCTTGTTGCTGTATTCCCAGCTGCTGTGCGTGAACCACCCCTGGAGGTTGGAGGTCCACGTGATCAAGGTATCGCCATCCCAGAACCCGACGGTCTCGCCCAGCCAGCTGGGGACTTCCGCTCCCAGGTTGGGCACGGCGCCCTTGAGATTGAACGTGCGATCGACCTGGACATGACGCAGGGCGTTGTCCGTGCCGCCGAGGAACTGCACGCGTCCAGGGACGACCATCACGTCGAGCTGACTCGGACCACCGGGCCCCGACCACCAGCGCAGAAGCCCTTCCGGACGACAGAACATCAGCGAGAACTGCGCCGCGTTGCTGTTGGTCTTGTGATACATCTGCTGCACGAACCGCTTCTGGTACTCGGGCGTGAGCAGCGAGAGGATGGTCGGCATCTGGTTCGCCCACCCGACGACCCACTGCGGCGGCTCGGCGAATTCCTGCGGCAGCGGGTCGCCGGCCCCGCCGCGCCGCCCCCGGCCGAACACGAGGTTCAGGTTCCTCGTGTAACGGCCGTTCCAGTCAGGCAGCGTGGCCGTCGTGTGGGCCGTCGGCCCTCCACGCGCCTTGGTCTCGGCGAGCAACGCCTCGTAGTGCGCCTGCGCGGTCTTGAACGGATACGGGCTGACGATCGCGGCGCGAGGGTAGTCGCGATCGCAGTGACCCCAGGCCGCCGTCGCCGGGTTGCCGTTCTCGATCGCCCGCGGGCCGCTCGAGTAGTCGCCCCAGATGGAGTCCAGCGAGATCGGGCTGTTGCAGCGGTAGTACCGCTTGTCCATCCACAGGTCTTTGTCGGCGTAGAAGTCCTTCGACGTGAAGATGTCGCGCGCCAGCGGCTGCACGCCGGCGGGGGCCTTTCCGCCGGTGGCCGCGGCGTTGGTCACGTAGTACCACGGCGTCACGGCGCCGACGAAGTAGTCTTCCGGAAAGCCGTCGAACGTGTTGAGGCGGCACCGGCACCGGCCAGCCGCGCCCGACGCTCTTCTGCGCAGCCTGCGCGGCGGGCTGCGGGGCCTGGGTGTACGACGGCGTCATCGTGCCCGCGGCGACGAACACCACAGCGAACACCGGGGCGGCAACGCCGGTCTTGCGGACGAAGTCGGAGATCGTCATGGCTACGGCTTCCAGGTGGCGGTTGCCACCGCGAGCTTGTCCTCGCCGTGCGACGTCGCCCCTTCGACGGAGTCGCAATGCTTCCCGGCGGCAGGCGGCTTGCCCTTGGGACATTGAAACAGCCCATCGACCCTGCGCGCCGCCCCGCTGCCCGTTGCGCAGCGGCGCGAGCCCCACGCTGAAGACGGTGCCGCGCGCGAAGCTGGCGACCGTGATCCCCTCGCGCGCCATCGCCGCCGATCCGCCCATCTCGACCAGCCAGGTCGCCGGCTTGCCTTCGGCGTCGCGCACGAGCGCGTCGCGCGTCTCGTTGAGCGGCACGAACGCGATCTGCATGTGGGCACCGTCGGGATTGAGCCGTTCCACGACGCCGGTGAAGACGTAGGTGATCGACTGGTCGTACATCGCGAAGGAATGGTGCGCGGCGAGCGTTGCCGACGCCAGGACCGCGATCGCGGCCACCGTCAGCCCTTGGAGTCCCGTCTCAGGTATCTTCATCATCCTCGTTCCATCGCCGGAATTCGACGATGCGATCGTTACACAAAACGAGCGAGCGAGGCGGCTCCCATGCCGGGCAGAACTTGCACTCGGCCTCATTGACCACCCGCTCGGCGTCGTGAACGCGGCCGCACACGGCGTACTCGAACCCTTCGATGGCGCCGCGGGATCCGCGGCGGATCCAACGACAGTTGAGTGGAGACGTTGCGACCGGAACCGTGTGACGCATGACAACCCCCCGGAGGGTGAGAGCCCTATCCGTGGTTTTGCAGGGAGAAGGACAGGGAGACCGACAGCACGAATGGCACCGGTGTTCCGTTCAGCACGACCGGGGAATAGCGCCATTGCCGCACCGCGGCGAGGGCTTCGCGGTCGAGCAGCGGATTGACCGACCGCAGCACCTTGACGTCCTTGACCGTGCCTTCCTCGTCCACGATGGCCTCGAGGATGACGATGCCTTGCAGGCGCGCGCTCACCGCCGTCGGCGGGTAGGTAGGCTCGACCCGGCGCACGAGCGTCGGCGGTTGGATTTGCCCACCAACCCGCACTGGGGCTCTCGGCGCCGGAGCGGGCGGAGGTGGTGGTGGAGGCGGGGGCGCCGGGAGGTCGCCGACGATGCTCCCGACGACTCCACCGGGAACGCCACCCTCGACGCCTCCCGGAACACCGACCTCCTCGACGGCAGCGGGTTCGGGCGCCACCTGCGGGGGCGCTTCGATCGGCGCCGCGGCGTGAGCAGCCGTCGGCGTGGTCCGCGCGGGTGTCGCCTTCGTCACCGGTTGTGCCGGTGCGGCCGGCGGCGGGCGGCGCTGGCGGAGGCGGTGGCGCGGCCACGAACGCCATCATGGTCGGCGGTTGGGGCAGCGTGTGTGTGACGAACAGCAGCGGGACGAGAACGAGCAGTGCCAGGATCACGGCCTGCGCGCCCGTCGAGGCAAGGATCGGAACGCCTGGATGCCGCGGGATGTGCGTCGCCTTTCCAGTGATCAGATCGAACATGGCGACCTCCTGAACGACTCGCACGAGGCGATTACACCGCCAAGTTGCAAGCGGTCGGCCACTCATGACGCCGCGATCCATGGCGATTCTCGCCACGACGCGGGCCTGGTCCTGGGGGTTTTCCCTTGGGCGTCGCGTGAAAATCCGCGGCGCGCCGACTCGCGACGCGCCCCTTCGCGCGCCGGCCGGGAATCACAGAGGTACGACCGTTGCACCGGTCACGTGCGAGACCACACAAGAGATGAAAGGAGGGTCGCCATGGCCAAAACCAATGAACTCGCACGGGCGACCGCGCCGTTTGGATTCTTGGGACCACGACTGCTGGGCCCGCATTGGCTGAAGGAGTTCGACCGGTTCTTCAACCGCGAATTCCCGTTGACGAGGGGTGGCGAAGCGTTCGAGGGCTGGGTGCCGGAGCTCGAGGTGTTCGAGAAAGACGGTCGACTGATTGTTCGCCTGGATGCGCCCGGGCTGAAGAAGGAGAATCTCGCGGTTCACGTCGCTGAAGGCGTCTTGACGGTCGAGGGCGAGCGGAAGCACGAAACCGAGGAGGAGAAGAACCACTGGTACAGGAGTGAGCGCACCTACGGCCGGTTCTATCGCACGGTGCTGCTGCCTGAAGGAGTGATCGGGAAGGAGGTCGAGGCAACGTTGACGAACGGCGTCCTGGAGGTCACCGCGCCGTTGCACCCGGTCGCCGCCACCGCGCCTTACAAGGTGGAAGTCCGTGACCTCGAGAAGGCCCCCGCAACCAAGGTGACCGTCGCCGCCTAGACCACGGTCGTCAACGGGGAGAACGCGGGCCCAGGCCCGCGTTCTCGTGTACGGAACTATGGCCTCGAGCCGCTGGTCCCAGCTCAATTGCCCGAAGTGGGCACCATGTTCCGGATCGCGCCGATCCGCCACGTGCCCGCCTGCCGGACCAGAACGATGGTTGCCCACATGCGTCGGGCGGGAGCCCCGCCGGTGGCGCCGATCTGGTACGGGCCATCCGCAATCGCCACATCCGCAGTGAGAAACCGCACGGTCTCGACAGTGATCCGGCGGCGCCCGGCGTTGGCCTGTGACGACGCGAGCGTGCCAGGCACGATCGCGGCCCGGCCCCGCCGCCACTCGCCGGACGTGGTGTGCTGATCGGCATCGTCGGTGAACAACGCCCCGATTGCCGGCGCGTCGCGCCGATCGCGGGCATCGAGGTAATTGCGGACGACGTCGCGGATCGCCGCTTCGTCAGCCTGGCGCTCGGGGGCCTGCGCCGCGGGCGTCATCGTCAACAGCGCGAGACAGAAGACAGTCAAGGGCACTCGCATTGGACGATTCTAGTCCCGCACGCAGCCCATAGAATGAACGCGGTATGGACCTGCGACTCTCAACCGCACGAGCCGCGATCCTCTCGTGCGTGGTCCTTTCACTGATCGCGACCGATGCGGCCGCCCAGTTCGGGGTTCCGTTCGCGCGTTACCGCACATTCGAGACGCCGCATTTCATCCTGACCTTCGAGGTCGGGTTGGAGGACTACGCGCGGCGTGCCGCGGCGCGGGCGGAAGCGGCGCATGGGCTCCTGGCCCGTGCCTACGGATCGACGCCGCGCGGCAAGATCCGGCTGGTCATCGTGGATCAGGGGGATGTCTTCAATGGCGCCGCCACACCCTACCCGACGAACCGAATCGTGGCGTTCGCGCACACCCCGGTCGAGGGTGACCTTCTACACCGACGACCCGATCGAATTACTCGTGACCCACGAGCTCGCGCATGTGTTCCATCTCGATGAAGCGCGTGGCGGGTGGCGAGTCCTGCGAGGAGTGTTCGGCCGCGGCGAGTTCACCTTCCCGCACGTCTTCGACGGCAGCTACCTGATCGAGGGGCTGGCGACGTTCTATGAATCCAGGCTCACCGATGGCGGCCGCGTCCGGGGAGCGCGGTTTTCCGAGACCTTGCGCGCGCGGCTGCTCGAGACGAAGGGCCCGCAGTTGGATGAGGCGGAATCGGATCCTGGCGCCTGGCCGCTCGACCGTCACTACGTGTTCGGCAGTCTCTTCCTCGATCATCTGGCCGACCGTTACGGAGCGGAAACGACGCCCACCTGGATGGCGCGACGGGCGGGCAGCTTCCTGTCGATCTTTTCACGTGGGGCAGGCGTGGGCGACCTCTTTGGCGGCCGGAGCCTCACGCAGGAGTGGAACGACTGGATTGCGGCTGAACGCGACGAGGCGTTGCGGCTGCGAGACCGGCTGCAGGCAACTGCCCCCGGCCTGGCAATCACGACGCGCCTGTGTGACGTGGCGCACAACACCTCGTTTCCGCGCATATCGCCCGATGGATCGTCGGTCGCGTTCCTCGCGACCGACGAGGGGCGGAAACCGCTGGGTCTGTACATCGCCGATCTGCGCGCCTGCAAGCCTCGGCGCATCGCCCGGGTGGACAGCCCGCATGCGTTCGCCTGGGCGCCCGATGGCCGCTCGATCGTCTTTTCGCAGCTGGCACTGGTCGACAATGCCCGCTTGTTCTCCGACCTGTTCCGCGTCGAGATCGCGTCCGGTGGCGTCACGCGACTCACGCGAGCGGCGCGTCTTGCGTCGCCCGATGTGCATCCCTCCGGCCGCACGATCGTGGCCGTGCAATACGACCACGATCGAAGCCGGTTGGTGACGGTCGACGTCGACTCAGGGACCATCTCTCCACTCACCGAGTTCTCGGCGGAGACTGCGTGGGGACCAGCCCGTTGGTCACCAGATGGCACGCGGCTCGCCGCGGCGCGATTCACGCGCGGGGCCTCGTTCGATCTGGTGCTGCTCTCCACGGAGGGGCGCCTGCTGTACGAGCTGACTGACGATCGTGCCCTCGAGGGGGTCCCGGAGTGGGACGCGAGTGCCCCGGCTGGAAGGAGTCGACTGTTCTTCACGTCCGATCGCACGGGGGTTCGTGAGCTCTACGGGCTGGAACTCGAAGGTGATGGCACTCCACGTCTGTATCTGACGGCTCGAGTCCCGACAGGACTGCACGAGGTGACGGTGGTCGCCGGCGCGGCAAGCGTCCCGCGATGCGAGCCTGCCTGGCCCTGCTGCCGGTCGGACGACGATCGTGGCAACGGTCACCCACGCGGATGGACGTCATCTCGAACGGCTCGAGATCGACCGCGCGGCCTGGGTTGCGGCGCCCGCGCCAATCGCCGAATACGCTCAACGGCCGGCTGGTCCTGACACCTCTCCTGTGCCGCCCGATCCGGCCGCGCCCCGCGGGTACTCGCCCGCGTCAGACTTGTTGCCGACAGGTTGGTCGCCGGTGTTCGAGACAGTGGAGGAGCTGGGCGTGTTCGCCGGCGCCGCGACGGACGGAGCCGATGTCATCGGCCGGCACGCATGGCAGGGGAACGCGGCGTACGGTCCCGATGGCCGGGCGATCGGATCCGCGAGCTACATCTATCGTCGGTTTTCTCGTGCGCAGCTGTTCGGTCAGATCTCCTCGACCTGGCGGCTCGAGCAGCGCGTCGAATCCGAGGACGGCGAGCTGCTGCGACTGGAGCGGAAACGGTCCGCCGCCATCGGCGTCGTCTTTCCCTGGGAAACCTTGCGACGACGGACGCTCGTCGGCGTGAACCTCGAGATCGAGGATCGGCATCGCGAGAACCGCGGCGACGCGGCGGCGCTTGCGGCCGGCGATCCGATTCGGCAGGAACCGACACTCGTCGGCGGGGGCCTGGCACTGAGCTTCGGCAATGCGCAGGCGGGGTTGCGGTCCATTTCAGCGCAGGATGGCGTCCGGATGTCCGCGTCGGTCGACTACTTGAAGGCCACCGCGGACGATCGCTGGCGCTCGGGCTGGGAAGTGGCGTCATCCGTCTATCGATCGCTTCCCTCATGGACGACGGCAGGACGACCGGTGCTGGCGGCGACCGCGCGCATCGCCGAGCAACGAGGGCCGGCCGCTGGTCGTCTGACCGCAGGCGGCGTCGGAACGACCGCCATCCTCGAAGACGGCGGTACCAACTTCGAGGCGCGCGGTTATCCGCCCGGATTTGTCGCGGCACGCGCGCTCTGGAGTGCCCGCACCGAAATGCGGCTGCCGATTGCGCGCGTCAGCCGAGGTCTCGGGGCATGGCCGCTCTATCTGCGAGGCCTGTCGGGAACGTGGTTCGTCGACAGCGTCGGGGCCGCCAGTCGCGTCGATCGGCTGGGAGCCCCGCAACTTCTTTCCACCGGCGCCGAGATGTCGACCGACCTCGCCCTGTTTTCGTTTTTCCCGTTCCGCGTCCGCACCGGCGTCGGTGTGCCGCTGAAAAGCCTCGGGCCGGTGAGTCGCGGTGAGGCGCGATTCTACGTGACGGCCGGCACGTCGTTTTGATGCGCTGAACCTCGGCAGGGGACCCCGAAGCGGGACAGAATCATGTCGAAGCTTCCAGGCTCGAACCCGTGGTCCTGTGCGTTGGCGCGGATGAAGGTTGCCGTCGTGCTCTCCCGTTCGGCGCGGGCTCGAGCGGCGGCGATCATCGGCTCCGAAATGTCGATGCCGACGCAGCGGCCCTTCGCGCCGAGCAGCCGCGCAACTGCGAGCGTCGTGCTGCCTGTGCCGCAGCCGACGTCGAGCACGTGTCCTCCGCGAGCCGGCTGATACGGCCTCGACGAGCAGGTCTTCGAACGGTTGGAGCACCTGGTCGAGCAACACCTGCTCCTCGACCCAGGCGCGGCCGGAGGGCCCATTCCATAGCCTCGCCTGCTCATCGTCACTCTTGTGCGTCTCGTTCATGGTCGTCGCGTCAGGCGGCCTCCGAAAGCGACATCCGAGGACCGATGCGCTCGGGCACCAAGAGGTCAGACTACGGTCAACCTTTTCGAAGAGTCAAAGAAGGGGCGAGGCAGTCATGCAACCTGGAGCGTCCACCGATATCACGCGGGTCGTGCTGTCCGTTCTCGTGATTGGCGCGCTGCTGCTGGGAAGTCTCTGGACGCTGTTGCCCTTTCTCAGCGGCTTGATCTGGGCCACGACGATTGCGATCGCCACCTGGCCGGCACTGTTGCGACTGCAGGGGCTCACCGGGGGACGGCGCGGGCTGGCCGCCGCGATCATGACCCTCCTCGTGCTCCTGGCCTTCATCGCGCCCCTGGGCATTGCGGTCAACACGCTGTTCCAGGCCGCCGAGCACAGCCCCGCGGTGATGAGCGACTTTCTCGAGAGAGGCCTTGGTCCACCCCCGGCGTGGCTCGCGAAGATTCCGTGGTTTGGCGACTCCCTCGCCGCTGATTGGCAGGCCGCGGCGGCGGGAGGCCCCGACGCGCTGAAGGCCATCGTCCAACCCTATGCCGGTGCGGCCGCGGCCGCGGCGATCGCCGCAACCGGCGGAGTGGGCCGGACAGCCATTCTCGTGCTGCTCACCGTGGTCCTGGTCGGGATTCTCTATGCTCGAGGCGAAACCGCCGCGGGCGGCGTGCTGGCGTGTGCACGCCGCCTGGGTGGCGAGCCTGGCGAGCGGGCGGTCCGTCTCGCCGGGCAGGCGATTCGCGGCGTCGCGTTGGGTGTCGTGGTGACGGCGTTGGTCCAGGCGCTGCTCGCCGGCATCGGTCTCTGGGTCTGCGGCATTCCACACGCCGGCGTCTTGACCGCGATCGCCTTCATACTCGGCATCGCGCAAATCGGGCCGCTGCCGGTGATGGCGTTAGCGGCCATCTGGTTGTACTGGACGGGGAGTACGGGTTGGGCGATCGTCCTGATGATCTGGAGTGTCCCCCTGGTGATGCTCGACAACGTGTTGCGACCGGTCCTGATTCGGCGCGGCGTGGAACTCCCGCTGCTGCTGGTCGTCTCCGGCGTCATCGGCGGCCTGATCGGCTTTGGCGTGGTCGGTCTCTTCATCGGCCCCGTCGTGCTCGCTGTCACCTACACGCTTGCGAAGGAGTGGGTCGCAGCGGACCAGTCCCAGACCGCGCCGAAATGACTCTCCACCACGATCCAGTTCGCGCAGTTCCGCAGCCTGTCGCCGGCGCTCCAGGCCCCGCCCCGGCATCTGCGCGCCCGACATAGGCGGCGGCGATCCATTCGTCGCGCGTATCGCTCCCGGCCGGCGGAGCAGTCGGGGGCATTCGGCGAGCCGCCCGTAAGGCTGCCGTGCGGCGGACGGGGTGGGCGCATGCGTAGGTGGGTGCCCCTCTAGTGGGGTATGGGCAGAGTGGACGCGCTCTGCAAAGATACGCGCCGAACCAAGGAGCGATGGGCGAGCCCTCTGGAGGGGAGCAGAACATGAATGACACCAACGATCGTCTGCGCTTCGGCCTTCTCGTGGCCCTCCTGCTGGCTGTGACCGCCAGCAGCTA
This sequence comes from uncultured Acidobacteriota bacterium, assembly GCA_963731785.1. GTDB lineage: Bacteria > Acidobacteriota > Vicinamibacteria > Vicinamibacterales > UBA2999 > DASYRM01. The sequence goes on along the minus strand of CAVSWX010000025.1, from coordinate 204,879 downwards.
CCTGGGAGCGCAGGCCAACGCGCCGATCACGATTCAGAAGCAGGGCTCCTTCGCGGTTGGCGGCAAGATCCTGGGCGACCCTGAGGGGAAGTCGCTCCATTGCGATCACGGCTACGTCGATTACCAGATTCCGGTGAACCCGCGCCGCATCAACCTGGTGATGTGGCACAGCGCCGCGGCGACGGCATGGCTGAATCGCTGGGACGGCGGCGAGGGCTACCAGAGCATCTTCCTGCGCCGCGGCTACCCGGTGTACATCTGGGACGGCCCGCACGTCGGCCGCGCCAACTGGGGCTGCACTGAAAACACCTACAAGCCGGGCATCGGCCGGGATCAGGGCAATTTCACCGCGTGGCGGTTTGGCGCACAGTACCCGAACTGGTTCGAGGGGGTGCAGTTCCCGACGAAGAACGAGGAGGCCTGGAACCAGGCGTCACGCGCGCGCTACCTCGAGTTCGACACCGTCGTGAACGCTCAGATGCAGTCGGATGCCGCCGCGAAGCTGATGGACAAGATCGGCCCGAGCGTCGCGCTCACCAATTCCGCCGGCGGCATGCGCGCCATCCTGACGGCGCTCAAGACGAACAACCTGGCGGGCATCGTCATGTACGAGAACGTCGGCTACGTCTATCCGGAGGGCGAAGGCCCGGGAGGCACGGTGGGTGGCTTCGGTCCGATCGAAGTGCCGCTCGAGGAGTTCAAGAAGCTGACGAAGCTCCCGATGCAGATGGTCTGGGGCGACAACATCGACAAGGCCGGTAACTATTCGAACTCGTACAAGCTGTCGCAGCTGTTTGCCGAGAAGGTCAACAAGTACGGCGGCAATGCCGAAGTGCTGAAGCTCACCGACGTCGGCCTGAAGGGCAACACCCACATTCCGTTCGCCGACATGAACAACGTGGCGGTGGCGGACCAGTTGTCGAAGTTCCTCGCCAAGCACGGACTGGACAAGCGCTAGCTACCGGGCGCGAGCGGATCCGCTAGTGGCGAGCGGATCCGCTAGTGGATTGGCACGACCGTCTCGACCAGCGTGCCGCGGCCGGGTACCGAGTCGATGGTGAGGCGACCGCGCAGGTGCTCCGCGCGCTCGCGCATCCCGGTCAAACCGTAGTGCCCGGGGACCGCACGGTGCGGCTCGAACCCGCAGCCGTCGTCTTCGACGGCCAGACGGATGGCATCGTGCAGATAGTCGAGCGTCACCGTCACACGACTCGGCCCGCCGTGCCGCACCGCGTTGCTGACCGCCTCCTGTGCGATGAACACCAGATTCTCGCCCATCGCCGGTGCGCCCGGCGGCGGCACGCCTTTCGCGGATACCGTGAGCTCGACGGAGCGTCCGCCCACCGCTTCCTCGACGGCGCGGCGGAGCGCGCGCGACATGTCGTTCGACTCGAGAATGGGCGACCGCAGTCCCCAGATGGACTGCCGTGCCCGGCGGATGTGGTCCTCGACCTGCCACCGCACGCGCGTGAGACGCTCCTTGGCGACCGCCGGTGCCACGTCGATGTGGTGCGACACGTCGTCCACTTGCAGGGCCATGCCCGCCAGCCCCTGGAGCAGGGTGTCATGCAGCGCACGGCCCAGCCGGACGCGCTCGGCGAGCACCATCGCAAACTCGCGCCGGACCCGGCGCACGTGGAGCCGCCAGGCACCCAGCACGACCAGCGCCGCCACGCCGGTACAGAGGGCGTAGAACATGCTCGTTTGCACGAAGGCGGGCGCCACCGCGAAGGTCAGTACGGCGTCCGGGCTCCACACCTCGTCGCCGTTGGTGGCGGCCACGCGGAAGCGATACGTTCGCGGGGGCAGGTGAGCGTAGTTGACCACGCGTGCGCGGCCGGCGTCGACCCAGTCCCGATCGAAGCCCTCGAGCAGGTAGCGGAAGCGGACGCGATTGGAATCGGTCACGGCTGGCGCGCCAAAGGCGATCTGGACGTGCGCGGTCCGCGACGGCAAGTCCAGCTGCTGGCCCAGCACCTGCGGCACGGAATCGGCTGCCACCGCCTCGATGGCCGGCGACGGATTGCCCCGAGGCCCTCCGAAGTTGTCGGGGTTGACGACCGTCACGCCGGTGCTCGTGACGAACCAGAGCCGGCCGTCGGCGGCCCGCACCGACGTTGCGCTGCCCTCCGAGTACGGCACGCCCGCCATCCCGTCCGCGGAGGTGAAGTAGGTGCGGCGAGGGCGATAGTCGGGATCGGCGGCCACGGCTTCGATCTCGGTGCGCTCGATTCGCGACAGGCCGCTTCCTGCCCCCACCCACAGCGTCCCGTGACGATCGGTCGTCAGCGACTTCACGTGGCCGATCAGCCCGTTACGACGCGAGAGCCGGACCGTGCCGGTGGGGGTGATGCGCACCAGCCCCTCGTCGCCACCCACCCACATCGCATCGTCCGACTCGTGGAAACACAAGACGCGCCCCAGCGCCACTTCATAGACGCGGAACGCACCGCGCTCGTCGCGCACGGCCACCGTGCCGTCGGCGGATCCAAGCCATAGGCGGCCAGCGGCATCGACGAAGGCCGCAAGCGCCGAGCGCGCGAATCCGTCCGGGAGGCCTTCGACCGGACGCATGCCTTCCGAGCGCCATTCGAAGACGTTCAACCCCCAATCACGCAGCCACAGGCCGTCCTGGCCACGGATGATGCCCACGATCCGCTGTCGCGAGTCGGTCGAACCGGTGAGGATCGAGGAAAAGCGACGGCCATCGAAATGAGACAGCCCACGATCGGTCGACAGCCAGACGCCGTTGACCCCGTCACCCTGCAGCGCGAACACGAGAGAGCCCGGCAGTCCGTCGGCCTCGGCGTAGTCGCGCCGTCCCGACGGCGTAAACCGGGTGAGGCCCGCGGTCGTTCCCACCCACACGCTGCCGTCGGGCGTCGCCGCGATGGCTCGCGGAATCGGCAGGTCGCGGATGGGCGTCACGCGGTGAGGGGACAAGCGCTGCAGACCAGCCAGTGTTCCCAGCCAGATGTTGCCGTCGCGGTCCTCGTACATCGACTGCACGGCATTGCTGATGAGCCCTTCGGCGACCGTGGCCGAGCGCCACGACCGCTCGCTCTCGCCGTCACGGCGCAGGCGCCAGAGGCCTTGCCCCAGCGTCCCCACCCAGAAGTCACCGCGCCGGTCGTGCAACAGCGTTGCGCCCCACCCGCGACGCGCCGACCCCGGCCCCTCGCCCCCGGGCATGCGATAGCCCTTGATGAAATCGCTCGTGAACACGCGGCCGTGCGCGTCCTCGCTGAAGTTCTGCCACAAGTTGCTCGACGCGCCGACGACGTCCACGCGCTCGAACGGACGGCCCGGCGCGAGGCGCCGGTAGATGGCCGACGTCGTGCCCACCCACAACCGCCGTGCGCTGTCTTCGAAAACGGCGAGCGTCGCACCGTCGGGCAGGCCTTCCGACTCGCCTACCCGGTGCCAGCGTCGCGATTCGAACCGGTAGAGACCAGACGATGTCGCCGCCCACATCACCCCCGCGTGGTCCCGCACCAGCGAGCGTGTGTAACCGGGCCCCAGCCCCTCTGGAGCGCCGAAGAGCGTGAGCTGCCCACCGTGGATGCGGCCAACGGGCGTCTTGCCGCTGATACCAATCCACAAGCTCCCATCCGGCGCGCTGAGTACGGCCCCTGCCGGGCCGGACGGAATGGCCGGCGTGAAGCGCGCGTTCCAGAGCTCGAAGCTGAGGCCGTCGAACCGCACCAGGCCGCTGTCGCTCGCAATCCACAGATAGCCCGCCGCGTCCTGGGTCAGGTCGCGAATCCGCCCGGGCGGCAGACCGTTGGCCTCGGTCCAGCTCGTGAGATTGAAGTCGTCGAGGGAGCCCGAGGTGGGCTCCGCCTGCGCTGGCGATGCGATGGCCGCCAGCCCGATCACGGCCACCGCCGTCGCGAGGCGGGTCCAGCGACGCAGGATCATGTCAGCCACGCGCGGCCTCCTATTGAACGGGCAGACCGACCAGACGGGCGGGTGTTTCCTTGAACATCCGGTTCAGATCCTGTTCGCTGAACCCGGCGGCCCGCAGCGATTTCGCCGCCATGGCCAGCGCATCCGGATGGTTGGGCGTGCCGACCAGTCCGCTGTCGCTCGCAACGAACACGTTCTGCGTGCCCAGGGTCTTGATCACCTCGATCGCGCGGGTCTTCGCGGCCCCATCCCGGCTCAAGGCGCCCGCGGTGACTTCGATGGCGCCTCCGAGCTTCACGGCTTCCTGCATCTGCGGCAGCGACATGTTCGTGAACTGCGCCCCGAGCATCGGGTGGGTCACGATGATCCTGGTGATGCCGCGCTGCTTGGCTTCGGCCATGACCATGAGCACTTCCTCGGGCGTCAGGTGGCCAGTGGCCAGGGTGAGGTTGCGCTCCTTGATCAGGTCGAGCACTTCGAAGACTTCGGGAATCAGCTTGCCGTTACGCGACGCGACCGCCTTGGCCCGCGTTTCCTTGTTGTAGTTGACCTCGTGTTCGGAGTCGTGGGTCGGCATCCACACGATCCGCCCCAGGTTCCCTTCCACGTCGGCCATGTAGCGGAGCGCCATCGGATTCACGCCACCGACGGGCGTGTCGAGCGTGACGCTGCCGAACACCTCGATCCCCTGGGTGCCGTACTTGCGAACGAGCAGTGCGAGGCCAGCCGTCTCCGTCCAGTGGTTCTTGAGGACGACGCCGCGCATGCCGCGCTCCTTCGCGAGCTTCGCGACCTCGAACGCGTCCCACTGCCGGGCGTAGCTGTCGGGGCCGTGGTGTGCGTGGAGGTCGATGGCGCCGACGAGCGCGGGATCCGTGAGCTTCTGATCGACGGACGGTTTCGGGGTTCGAGCCTTGTACGGCTCCCAGTGCGCCTTGGGAGACGTCTGCGCCAGCAACGGCACCCAGCCGTAATGCACGCTCACCGCGGCGGCCGTCAGGGCCGCACACGACACACCGATCAGGAGTCGCTTGGTTGTCATTGTCCCGTCCAGTTCCGCGTCTATTTCATCGGTGAGTAGTCGGTCGGCACCAGGAACACGGACTCCACTTTGGAGGCCATCGCGCCGCCGCCAGCCGACGAGATCTTCTTCCACTCGGCGTCGTTCTGGAACGCCGACCAGCTCTTGGCCGCGGCCTCGCGGCTCTCGTGTGAGAGCAGATACATCATCGTGTTCTGCGACAGCGGCGCATCCATCGGCTTGAAGTACACGACATTCGTCATGCCGTGCTTCTGGAAGAACCCCAGGAGGTGATCCTTGAAACGGGCATGCAGGGCGTCGAGCCTGCCCTCGATCGCCGTGTAGGTGCGCAGTTCGTAGACCCTCGGCTTCGCCTGTGCGTGCACGACCGCCTCGCCGGGCATCGCGGTCTTCACGGCAAACCCCGCCGCGAATGCCGCGGCCAGCCCCAGAACACTCATCATCGTCTTCTTCATCGCGCTGTTCCTCTCTCTGTTTAGGCCGCCGGCAGCCGGTAGCCGTGGTTCTTCATGTTCCGGTCCACGTAGTAGCCGTAGGTGTTGTGCAGGTTGCGGACCTTGTGCTCTTCGTTCATGACCAGGATGCGCTGCTCGAGGGCCGCGAGCGCCGTGGCCGAATTCATCTTCGGATCCACGGGCGGCATCGCCGACGCGGGCAGGTCCGGCACGGGGATGCCGGTCTCATCCGGCGTGAAGTGGTACGGGACGATCTTCTGGTCCTCGTCGACGTTGCGCCAGCCGGTGGCATAGGGACCCGCGAACATCGGGTTGTAGCGCATGCGCGAGATCTTCCACACGCCGCGCTCGCGCATGTACTCGTTCTCGAAGATGCCGGCCGTCCACTCGGCCTTCACGCCGTGCTGCCCCGTCATCGAGAACTCCCACCAGCGGCCCTTCGCGCTCTGGCCGTCCGCCGAGACGTTGATGAGCGGGCGCGACACCATCTGCGTGTGCAGGCCGCCGGGCTTCAGGCCGTGCGTGCCTTCGCCGAAGCTGGTGAGGAAGTACTGCTGGATGGCCTGGCGTCCCTGGACGTTGTCCTTGCTGTACGACAGCTGGGCGTTGTCGGCGAACAGCCCTGACATGTCGGTCCACAGCCCGTGCTGCGAGTACTGCCCATACGTCTCTTGCACCCGCTTGACGGCTCGCACGGACTCGGCGCGTTCGACGTTCTGCGCCAGCCGGTGGACGCGTGCGGCCGCGCTGATGCTCGGGCTGGTGTCGCCAGCCACGACCACTTGCAGGGCGCCGAGCGCCACGAGCAGCGGAAGCCCGCTGGATGCGAGCCGGCGTAACGAGAACACATTGGCCATCGAGGTCCTTGGGCGGGTGACGAGTCGCGGCGACTATACTCCGCGGCCGCACACCCTGCGGATACCTCTATAGAGTTGTGAGGTTGCGGCTCCCCCGCGAATGCACGGCGAAGCTCGGCATTACGCCTGCTTCGGGTCACCGCTTCAGGCTGGACTTCGTCCTGGGCCTGGTCTTCGGCGCCTTCCTGGAAGGCTTGGGATAGAGCTTCGCCGCGAAGGCGTAGTCGGACTTGTTGATATCGACGCCGCCAACGATCGCGGTGTTGTCGAACGTGATCTCGGCGGGGATGTCGTAGCACATGATCGAGAGAGGGTCGATTCGCGTCCCGCGGATCGACCGCTCCTCGAGGGGCGTGAGGACCTGTTCGCGGGTGTCCGCGGCGGTCCATTCGTCCGTTTCCGCGAAGTAGGCGATGGCCTTGGCGGGATCGATCTTCGCCACCAGCTCGCGGCGCAGGTGCTCGTGGTCGAAGCCGAGGGTGTGGCCCGCCTCGTGGCGCACGACACGGCGGAACTCGGATTCCGGACTCCGCATCGTAAAGCCTTCGAGGTTCATGGTCGGCTGGTCACGCGCGACGCCGCGGATGTCGGTGCCGAGGTGCGACCAGTAGCCGGCGTCTTCGGGCGGCGAATCGACGCGCGCGATGCGCACGTCCGGCTCCACCTGGGACGCGACGAACTTCACGTTCGCGCTTTTCGACCAGGCGTTCAGGTGCAGGAGGATTCGTGCGCGAAGCTCTTTCGACCCCCCGTCCATGAAGCCCACCGTGAGGCGCACGCCCCCCTTGCCCCAATACTTGTTGGTGACCACCGCGATGCGCCGGGGCGTCGGCCGAAACCCGGGTCGCATGAGCATCAGGCGGCCGAGGTCCGGCGCGTTCGCCGGGTTGATGCCCATGGCGACACGCGCCGCTTCGATGCGTCGCTCCGCGGGAAGCGAGCGGGGACGGCAGAGAATGAGTCGCGAGCCTGGCATGTCGTGACGCCTCGTCAACAGAGGGCGCGAGATCCGCGACCGGACCGGATTGCAGCGATGCGACCGTGCGGCGTGGACGAACTATAGCGCCAATGACGGTGATGGGGTTCCGCGCGATCGTCGGCTCAAGGGTCCAGCCGCCGCCGTTACCGAGATCGAGCGCGCGCTGGTGTTGTTGTTCTCGAGCGCCTCCGCGATCGTGCTGTCGCCGTCCGCCACCGCAAGGATGAAATACGAGCGGGGTGTCGTCTGCGCCGGAATGGTCACCGGGACCGAACCGGCCTGACTCGCGCCCGCTATCAGAGCCAGAACCGGCCGGCTGCCCAGGAGCACGTCGCTCGCGTCGAGGGTTGAATTGGTCGACAAGTATGGTACTTCGTGGTCGAGGCCGGCGCGGCGTCGGCGCCCGCGTTCTTCGTGGTGTCGGTGACGCTGACACTGCTGCCCGCACTGGCCGAGGACGGCGCCGCCCAGGCGCTGACCGTGAGGTCGGTTCCGATGCGGATGTTCACCAGACGGGTATTGTTGGACTCGTCACTCTCCAGCACCGTGCCGGCCCGATCGGCCTTGGCCACGATGTAGTAGCTGCCGGGCACCGTCCCCGACGGAATCTGCAGCGGTGTCGGCCCGGTCGACGTGACGCCGGCCCCCAGCGGATCCACCGATCGCGCGCCGAGGAAGACGTCGGCGGCGTCCAGCACCGAGTTGGCGGACAGATAGAAGCCGGTGGACGACGCGCCCGCGGGTTCGAGACTCTGATTCTTGGTCGAGTCGCTCACGCTGATCGTGCTGTTGAGCGCGGCGATCGCGGGCGCGCCGAGCGCGCTCACGACCAGGTCGGCACCGACCTTGAACAGATTGTTCGCCCGGTTGTTGTTGGTCTCCGACGTTTCCGCCACGGTCTTGCCGCCATCCGCCTGTGCAATCACGTAATACGTGCCGCCAGCCGTTGCGGCCGGCAGCGTGAGCACGACGCTGCCGGCGTGCGAGGCCGCGGGGCCGAGCGCCGGCACGTCGCGGCTGCCGAGCAGCACGTCGGTCGCATCCAGCGACGAATTCACGGAGAGGTAGAAGCGCGTCGCGGTCGGGCCGGCACCGCCGCCGCCCTGGTTCGCGGTCGTGTCCGTCACGCTGAACGTGCCGCCGGCGACCGCGCTGGCGGGCGTCGTCAGCGCCGAGACCGCCAGGTCCGCCCCAATCTTGATCGAAGCCGTCGCCTTGATGTTGTTCGTCTCCACGCCTTCCGGCACCTGGGCGTCCCAGTCGCTCTTGGCGATCACGTAATACGAGCCCGGGACGGTTGCCGCCGGGATCCGGAGCGACGTCGACGCCGCGTGCGTCGCCGACGGACCCAGCTGCGCCACCGGCCGGCTGCCGAGGAATACGTCCGAGGCCTCGAGACTGCTGTTCACCGACAGATAGAAGCCTGTGGCCGACGCGGCGGCGGAGCCCGTGCCCTGGTTCTTGGTGGTGTCGGTCACGACGATGTTGGCGTCGGCGCCCCCGGTGGCGGGCGCTGCCGTGGACAGGATCACGAGATCCGGCGGCAGGTCGTCGCTCACGACGGCGATGCTGGCGGTCGCGGGCGTCCCCACGCCGTAGCCGCCGCCCGCACTCAGCGCGAGGACGACGGTCTCGTTGCTCTCCAGCAACACGTCGTCGATCGGCGTCACGGTGATGGGCGCCGTCGCCGCACCCGCCGCGATCAGCACCGCGCCTGAAAGCGCCTGGTAATCGGCGCCCGCGATCGCCGTTCCGCTGACGACGTAGTGCACCGTCAGCGGCGCGCTGGTGTCGCCGTCGCGCGTAACCGTGAACCCGCCGGGCTGCAGCCCGGCCTCACGCGCCTCGGCCGCCGATACCGTCAGCGTGACGATGCTGCTCGGCTCGACGGTGACCACCACGGTGTCCGTCCCGGTCCGGCCGTCGTTGTCGGTCACCTCGAGCGTGAGCGTGTGCGTGCCGACCGCGAGCGGGACGGACAGCAGGGCGCCCGAGCCGAGCACGGTCGCGCCGTCACGCCATTCGTGGTCGACCAGCGTCCCGTTCGCGTCGTGAGACGCGCTGCCATCGAGCGCCACGAGCTCGACGCCGTCTCCGTCGGCGTCCTTGACCGTCTGGTCGGGTCCCGCGTTGGCCACCGGTTTCCCGGTCGCGAGGCCGTCGCTCATGGCGTCGTGCAGGTTCAGGCCGCCGTGAATGGTCCAGGAGTCGAGCCGCACGCTCGACACGCCCGCGGGATCGGCGGTGCGAAGCAGGGCATCGACCACCTGCGCGTTGCTGGTCAGGTCGCCGCGCGACCAGAGCAGCGCCGCGGCGCCGGCGACGTGAGGTGTGGCCATCGACGTGCCGCTGTTCCAGGCGTAGCACCCGGTGTCGCCCGGCGTTCCAGCTTCCTCGCACTTGCTCATCGGATACGTGGAGAGGATGTAGTTGCCCGGTGCGGACACGTCGACCCAGGTGCCGTAGTTCGAGAACGAGGCCCTCTGGTGGTCTTCGTCGAAGGCGCCGACTGAGACGACGTTGTCGAAGGCGGCCGGATAGAAGGGCGCCGTGGTGCCGTCGTTGCCGGCGCCGGCCACGATCACCACGCCCGCGTTCCACGCGGCCTGCACGCTCTGGTTCAACGATTCCGACCAGACGGTGTCGCCGAGACTCATGTTGATCACCTTGGCGCCGTCGGCGACGGCCCGGGCGATCGCCTGTTGAATCGCGAAGTCACTGCAGGTGCCGTCTGCCGCGCAGACCTTGTAGGCGAGAATCCGGGCCTGAGGCGCCACGCCGACCACGCCTTCGGCCGCCGCAGGGTTGCCGGTCAGGTTGCCGAGGCTGGCGGCAATCGTGCCCGCCACGTGCGTGCCATGCCCGTGATCGTCCAACGGATCGAAATCGGAAGACACGAAGTCGTAGCCGCCGGCGTAATGCGACGCGAGGTCGGGGTGCGTGTAGTCGACGCCCGTGTCGATGACGGCCACGATGATCGCCGGCGTGCCGGCCGAGATCTCCCAGGCCTCCGGCGCGTCGATGTCGGCGCCGGCCGTGCCCTGGAGCAAGCAGAGGTCGCCGAAGATCCAGGCGATGCAGTAGAACTCCTGGCCGGTGTTGTGCAGCGCCCACTGCTGCGCGAAGTACGTGTCGCCAGGAACGACGGCGACGCCATCGTGCGCGGCCGGCTCGGGAACGCTGCGGATGTAGTTCCGCTCGGCGTGGAGCACGTTCGGGTTGCCGCGGTAGCGCGCGATCGCGGCGGCTTCGTCCCCTCCGGGCACGGCCACCAGGGCGACGCCCCTCCCGGTTATCTCGCTCAGCAGACGCCCGCCCGCCACACGATGCGCCGCGGCTTTGCCGTTCGCGTTCGCCGACGGCGCGAACGTCACGAGGATCTGCCCGGCGACGGCCCGCCCTCGGGCGGGCTGCGCAGAGGCGAGTGCCACGACGGCGAACAGAGCGAGCGTAAGACAGGCGGCGACCTTGCCGAGGCGCATGACGTTCCTCCGCGATCGGGACATCGCAATGAGAGCTGGATAGCCTGCCCGGGAGTTGGCAAGTCCACTGCCACGCTCGCGACAGGGGGCGCGGCCCGCGCAACGTGTGCGGCCTCAGGGATTTACCGGGGCGCCCGGCGAAAGCGGCGCACCGCGGGGCGCTCATGTCTTACGGAAATCGCGGGCCGCGCTCGAAACGGTCAGGCGGGAAGGGCTGGGAACGACTGCTACTCAGCCGTTCACGCCGATGATCGACCGATGTGACGAAGATCTTCCAGCCCAAGCCGCGCCCGTTTCAACCGCGACCTCGGCGAATCGCTGATCGCGGAACGCGGCGCCCGAGCTGACCAACCTCGGGCGCAAGTACCATGGCAGCGGAATGAACCCGCGCCTGTCGTGCCTGCAGCCGTATCCGTTCGAACGCCTCCGCGCCCTGCTCTCGGGGGCGGTGTTACCGCCGCTGCCTCCGGTGCGCCTCTCGATTGGTGAACCGCAACACGCCACGCCGGACCTGGTGCGCTCGGCACTGGTCGATTCGTTGGCGGGTCTCTCCACCTATCCGGCCACCGCCGGACTCGACGCGTTACGGGAGGCGATGGCCGCCTGGTTCACCCGCCGATTCGGCCTGCCTCGGCTGGATCCGGCCACACAGGTGCTTCCGGTGAGCGGCACGCGCGAGGCTCTGTTCGCGTTCGCACAGGCGGTGATCGACCCGTCGCGCCGCTCGCCGGTCGTCGTGAGCCCCAACCCCTTCTACCAGATCTACGAAGGCGCGGCGCTGCTCGCCGGCGCCGAGCCGGCGTTCCTCAACCAGACGGCCCGCAACGCGTTTGCTCTCGATCTGGAGTCGCTGACCCCCGACGAGTGGAGCCGGACGCAGCTGGTCTACGTCTGCTCGCCGGGGAACCCCACGGGGCACGTGCTGGATCTCGATGGCTGGCGGACGCTGTTCGAGTACTCCGACCGCCATGGCTTCGTCATCGCGTCCGACGAGTGCTATTCGGAGATCTATCCGGACGAAGCCGCGCCGCCGCTCGGTGCGCTCGAGGCCGCCTGCGCCCTGGGGCGCGACACCTTCCCGAACCTGGTCGTCTTCACGAGCTTGTCGAAACGCTCGAACGCTCCCGGGCTGCGGTCCGGCGGGATTGCCGGCGATGCGGCGCTGCTGAAGCAATTCCTGCTGTATCGCACATATCATGGATGCGCGATGAGCCTCCCCGTGCAGCACGCCAGCATCGCGGCGTGGGGCGACGAAGCGCACGTGCGCGACAACCGGGCGCAATACCGCGCCAAGTTCGAGGCCGTGGTGCCGATGCTCGAGGCGGTGTCTCGACATCCGCCGTCCCGATGCCAGCTTCTATCTGTGGGCCGGCGTGCCGGGCGGCGACGACGAGGCGTTTGCGCGCGGGCTGTTCGAGCGCATGCACGTGACCGTGTTGCCGGGGCGCTATCTCGCGCGTGACGCGCACGGCGAGAACCCGGGTGCGGGCTACGTCCGCATCGCGCTCGTACCGGGAATCGAGGACTGCGTCGAGGCTGCGCGACGCATCGTGGAGTTTTGCCGTTGATGGCCGACCAGACCGTACGCTCTGCCTCATCCGCTCGAAGCGGTGATCGACAGCGCCTTCGAGAGCCGGGCCACCATTACCCCGTCCACCGCCGAGCCGGCGTTGCTCGAGGCGCTCGACCAGGTCATCGACGGGCTGAACGCCGGGTCCCTCCGCGTCGCCGAGAAGCGTGACGGCACGTGGGTGACGAACCAGTGGATCAAGAAGGCGGTGCTCCTGTACTTCCGCACCCACGACAACGAGGTCATGCCGGACGCGGGAGGCGGGGCCAGGCACGCGGTCGTGACGCGCTGGTTCGACAAGGTGCCGCTGAAGTTCCACAGCTACAGCGCCGAGCAGTTCCGCGATGAGGGCTTCCGCGTGGTCCCGCCAGCGACCGTCCGAACTGGCGCGTTCATCGGCCGCAACGTCGTGCTGATGCCGTCCTACGTGAACATCGGCGCCTACGTGGACGAAGGCACGATGGTGGACACGTGGGCCACCGTCGGCTCGTGCGCGCAGATCGGCAAGAACGTTCACCTGTCGGGCGGCGTCGGCATCGGCGGGGTGCTCGAGCCGCTGCAGGCCAACCCCACGATCATCGAGGACAACTGCTTCGTCGGCGCCCGTTCGGAGATCGTCGAGGGGGTGATCGTCGAGGCTCACTCGGTGATCTCGATGGGCGTGTTCATCGGCCAGAGCACCAAGATCTACGACCGGGCGACCGGCGAGATCTTCTACGGCCGCGTCCCGTCGGGATCCGTGGTCGTCCCGGGCAACCTGCCGTCTCAGGACGGGAAGTATTCGCTCTACTGCGCCGTCATCGTGAAGCGCGTGGACGAGGCGACGCGCGCGAAGACCTCGATCAACGAACTCCTGCGGGCCTGACCGGACCGTGGCTCGCAGCGCCTCCGCGCCGGACGTCCACCAGCAGACGCTCGACCTCGCGAAGCAGCTGATTGCCTGCCGCTCCGTGACGCCGGACGATGCCGGCTGCCTGGAGCTGATCGGCTGCGCGATTGACCGCTGCGGGGTTCGCCTGCGAGCGGATGGATCGGGGCGCGGTCCGCAACCTGTGGGCGCGGCGAGGGACGGCCGCGCCGCTCGTGTGCCTGGCAGGGCACGTCGACGTCGTGCCGCCGGGCCCGGTCGAGCGATGGACGAGCGATCCGTTCACGCCCACCGAACGCGACGGTTTCCTGTTCGGCCGCGGCGCCGCCGACATGAAGGTGGGGGTGGCGGCGATGGTCACGGCCGCCGAGCGATTCACCGCGCGGGTGCCGGCGCACCGCGGGTCGCTGGCGCTGCTCCTGACCTCCGACGAGGAGGGCGCCGGCATCGACGGCACGAAAGCCGTGGTCCGCGAGCTGCAGGCCCGGGGCGAGCTGATCGACGCGTGCCTCATCGGCGAGCCCACCTCGACGTCACGCCTCGGCGACACGATCAAGAACGGGAGGCGCGGCTCGCTCAACGGCGTGCTGACGGTCAAGGGCATCCAGTGCCACATCGCCTATCCGGATCGCGGGCGGAGCCCGATCCTGCCGGCGCTGCCCGCCCTGGCGGAATTGGCGGCAACCGAGTGGGATCGTGGGAACGAATACTTCGCCCCTACGAGCTTCCAGATCTCGGACATCCACGCGGGCACCGGCGCCAACAATACGATTCCGGGCTCGATGGAGGTGCAGTTCAACTTCCGGTTCTCGTCGGAGTCCACCGACGACGGGCTGAAGGCGCGCGTTCACGCCGTGCTGGACCGGTACGGGCTGGAGTACGACCTCCGGTGGGCGCTGTCGGGTCCTCCGTTCCTCTCCGCTCGCGGCGGCCTGGTCGATGTCGTCACCGCTGCGGTGCAGGCGGCCACTGGCGTCACGCCGGAGCTCTCGACGAGCGGCGGCACGTCGGATGGGCGTTTCCTCGCGGGCGTGTCGCGTGAGGTGGTCGAGTTCGGACCGGTCAGCGCCTCGATCCATGGCATCGACGAACATGTGAGGCTCGCCGACATCGCGCCGCTGTCGCAGGCGTACGAGCAGGTGCTGCAGACACTCTTGCGCAACTGAGCGAGGATCTGGCCGCAGGCAGGCTTGGTATGCCGACGATCCGCGACTACTTCGATCGTGAGGCCCAATCGGAGCTCTCGGTCTCCAACACGTTCATTTTTTCCAACGCCGAGCAGCAGTCGATCGAGGTGCCCGCCCGCCTGGTCGCCAATTTCGAGGCCAACGCGAAGTACCTGGTCCTGTTCGTGCCGCACGTGTCCGATCCAGCCGGGTTCGTCGCCGGCGTGAGCGGCCACCTCGATCGCATCCTGAGCCGCCTGAACGAGGGACCGACGATCACGGTCGGCAAGCGGGGCGAGACGCCGGGCAGTAAAGCCGATCTGGCGTTTGCAGGGCGTGTGTTCATCTACGCGGAAGACGAGTTACCCGAATCCGCCCTGCAGGCGATCGGCGGGCACCTGCGGAGCGGCGGCATGCACCTCCGGTTCAGGGGACCCGAATACGCGCGAGCGCAGACCGCGCTCGAGCGGCCGCTGGGGTTCATCAGCTACGACGCGAGCGATCGCCAGGGGATCGCAGAACCGCTGGCGCTGGCGCTCAACAGTGGTCAGTGCCCGGTGTGGTTCGATCAGTATGCGATGCGCCTGGGCGATCCACTCGAAGGCACGCTCCTGAGAGGCATCGACGAATGCGTGCGCTGCATCGGGCCCTCGTGGCCGCTCGGGCGCAGGCGCCGCCGCGTTCGATCTTCACGCGGCTCGTTCAGGCGCTGCGCCGCTCTCGCGGTTGAGCTTCCTGCAGGCGAGCCCGCATCCTTCCCGCCTTCGTCGCGGTGCTGGCGCCCCCGAACATCTTGGGATTCACGGCGGCCGGGGTGACCTACGTCTGGCTCGCCGTGCTGCGTGCCGGGCGCGCTGGTGGCGTGGGGAATCATCGACGCGCGCAGGCGCCCTTGACCGGGCACTGACCTCCCCCAAGCGAGGTAGTGGCAGACACAGACGCAAGCGGTATAAAGGGCCGTTCGGGACGAACCCGAGCGACCACCCTTCGGCTCATGCTGACCTTTTCACGAGTCCGGGTTCTGCTCGTTCTGACCCTCGCAGCCGGGGGCGGGCTGGTGTACGCGCAGGGCGGTGTTTCGAGTCCCCGGCGATCGGCGGCCCAACCGGCTGCGCAACCGCCTCCGCCTGTCGTGGCATCCGCCACCGCCGAGCGTGCCTTGCTCGATCAGTACTGCGTCTCGTGCCACAACACGAAAGCGAAGGCCGCCGGAATGGACTCGTCCGCGCGGTTGACGCTCGACGACGTCGATCTGACCGCGGTCGGCTCACACGCACGGACGCTCGAGCTCGTGGTGCGGAAGATGCGCGCCGGCATGATGCCTCCGGCTGGCGTGCGCCGGCCCGACGCGCCGACCTACGCCGGCATGATTGCCTGGCTCGAAGGAGAGCTCGATCGGAACGCCGTGCCGCACATGGTCGCGCCGGGGCCGCACCGCCTGAACCGCGTCGAATACGCCAACGCGATCAAGGACCTGCTTGATCTCGACATCGAGCCGGCGAAGTACCTGCCCTCGGACGACTCGACCAGCGGTTTCGACAACATCGCCGGCGCGCTCGGCATTTCTTCGACGCTCGTCGAGGCCTACGTGTCGGCGGCCCAGAAGATCAGCCGCCTCGCGGTCGGCGCGCGCGAGCGTGCGTCGCTCGTGATCTTGAAGGCGCCCGAAGATTCGTCGCAGAACTATCACGTCGAGGGGCTGCCGCTCGGCACGCGCGGCGGCATGCTGGTCAACCACCTCTTTCCCTCGGACGGTGAGTACGTGCTCAGCGTCCTGCCGATCTACGGCGATAACCAGACGCCGGTCGGGTTCGGCTCGGTGCCATGCGAGCGCATCGAGATCAGCCTCGACGGCGAGCAGCTCGAGGTCATGGACTGGCGCGGCGGCGGGCAGATTGGCGCCGCGAGCTGCCGCGGCGAAACGCGGGCGGCCGTCGATCTCGACAAGCAGGGCCCCGACGGCTTCGTCGCCGGCAAGATGGACGTGCGCTTCACGACCACCGCCGGGCAGCACGCGATCGGCGTGACGTTCCTGCAGACGAACCTCGCACCGGTCCTCGATTTCGAACGGCAGTTCGCCCGGGCGACGATCCGCACGGGCGTGACGCCCGGCTACACGTTTTTCCCGCACGTGGGGTCGCTTCGCATCGAAGGGCCGTTCAATGCCAGGCAGGCGGCGGATTCGCCGAGCCTCCGCAAGGTGTTCGTGTGCCGGCCGGCCACGGCCGCGGAGGAGCGGCCGTGCGCGCGGCGGATCATCGGGAATCTCGCCACCACGGCGTACCGGCGTCCGGCGACGGCCACCGATGTGAACACGCTGTTCGCGTATTTCGAGCAGGCGCGCCAGGGCAAGGATTTCGCCACCGGTATCGAGCTGGTGCTCGAGCGCATCCTCGCGTCGCCGCAGTTCGTCTACCGGATCGAACGCACCGACGTCGCGCCTGCCGTGGTCAGAACGAATCAGTCCGCGCCGGCCCGCAAGGTCGCCGACGTCGACCTGGCGTCGCGGCTGTCGTATTTCCTGTGGAGCCGCGGTCCTGACGCCACGCTGCTCAAGATCGCAAGCGAAGGCCGGCTCAACGATCCGGTGGTCCTCGAGCAGCAGGCCAGGCGCATGCTCAAGGATCCGCGCGCGGCGGCACTCACCACGAACTTTGCCGGGCAGTGGCTCAACCTGCGCGGCCTCGACGCGCACGCGCCGCTGGCGGTCGTCTATCCCGATTTCGACGACCCGTTGCGGCAGGCCATGCGCACGGAAGTGGAGCTCCTCTTTGACAGTGTGGTCCGTGAGGATCGCAACGTCCTCGACCTCCTGACGGCCGACTACACCTTCCTGAATCAGCGCCTGGCGATGCATTACGGCATCCCGAACATCACCGGCAGCCGGTTCCGCCGGGTGACACTCGGCCCCGAGCTCGACGTCCGGCGCGGCCTGCTGGGCAAGGGCGCCTTTCTCACCACGACGGCCAAGCCCGATCGCACGTCGCCGGTGACGCGGGGCAAATGGATCATGGCGAACCTGCTCGGGATGAGCCCGCCGGATCCGCCCCCCAACGTGCCGCCGCTGCCCGAGCGGAGCGCAAGCGCTACCGGCAGCACGAAGCCGCCGACGATGCGCATGAAGATGCAGGAGCACCGCGTGCGCGTGGACTGCGTCCAGTGCCACCGCCTGATGGATCCCATCGGTCTGGCGATGGAGAACTTCGACGGCATCGGCCTGTGGCGCACCGAGGACGAGGGCACGCCGATCGACGCGAAGGATCAGCTGTTCGACAACACCCGGGTCGATGGTCCGGCGGCGGTGCGCGACTGGGTCGTGTCGAAGTACGGCGAGGTGTTCGTGCGCGTGGCGGTCGAGAAGCTGATGACCTATGCGCTGGGTCGCGGGCTCGAATATCAGGACATGCCGGTGGTTCGAGGCGTCGCGCGTGACGCGGCGCGCGCGAACAATCGCTTTTCCGCCCTGGTCCTCGGCGTGGTCAAGAGCGAGTTGTTCCGCATGAGCATGGTGGAGGAGCCTTCCGCCGCCGGTCAGCGGGCGGCGCGGTAGCCGTCGGTCGCCGGTCACTGAGGACGAGGTCATCCCGATGTACATCACCAAACGACACCTTCCGCGCCGGACATTCCTGCAAGGCGCGGGCGTCACGCTGGCGCTTCCTCTGCTCGACGCCATGGTGCCGGCCGGCACGCTGCTGGCCCAGACGGCGGCGGCGCCGAAGAAGAGCCGTTTCGTCGGCATCTTCTTTCCGCACGGCATGACGCCGGGACGCTGGGTGCCCGAGCGCGAGGGTCCGCTCGGCACGCTGCCGTACATCATGGAGCCGCTCGAGCGCGTGAAAGATCAGTCCGTCGTCCTCAGCGGTCTCTGGTCGAAATCGGCGGAGTCTCCGCCCGGAACGTCGGGGGCCGACCACTGGGTGGCCGCGGCGTTCCTCACGGCCATTCCACCCCGCAAGACGGTCGGCTCGGATGCCACCGTCTACAGCCCGACGGTCGATCAGCAGATCGCCGCGCACATCGGCCAGGACACGCTGCTGCCGTCGCTGCAGCTCGCGACCGAGGATCCGAACTCGAGCTCGAGCAACTGCGGCGAAGGCTACAGCTGCTCGTACACCAACTCGATTTCCTGGGTGGGGCTGCCTCCGGCGCCTGGCGATCCGCTTCCGCGCACGAGCCCGCTGCCGATGGAGCTGAGCCCGCAGATCGTGTTCGAGCGGATGTTCGGCAGCGGCGCCACCTCGGAGGAGCGGGCCGAGCGCCTGCGACGCAGCCGCAGCGTGCTCGATGCCGTTCGCGAGGAGCTGGCCACCCTGCGCAAGGACATCGGCACGGTCGATCGCCGCACCGTGGATCAGTACGCCAGCGAGATCCGCGAAATCGAGCGGCGGCTCCAGATTGCCGCCAAGGCATCGAGCGACACGCCGGAGCTGGATCTCCCGCCGGGCATTCCCCAGCAGTTCGACGAACACATCAAGATGCACTACGACCTGACCGCACTGGCGTTCCAGGCCGACATCACCCGCGTGGCAACCCTGCTCGGGGCCCGTGACCTCACGATTCGCGCCTATCCCTACCCGCGCAACCAGTGGTTCCCCGAGGGCGGCACGAGCCCGAGCTTTCATACCGCGTCGCACCACAACGACAGTCCGGCCCAGATGGAGCAGTTCGCGAAGCTGAATCGCTATCACCTCTCCACCACCGCGTACCTCGCCGAGAAGCTGAAGTCGATTCGCGACGGGGATGGGACGCTGCTGGATCACTCGCTGATCCTGCACGGCACGAACATGGGCAACTCGAATCAGCACCAGCATTTCGACGTCGCGCACGTGCTCATCGGCGGCGCCAACGGGGCGTTGAAAGGCGGCCGCCATCTGGCCTACGAGCGCAAGACGGTGACGAGTGGAAGTTTGCTGTTGAGCGTGCTCGACATGTTCGGGATCAGCAAAGAGAGCCAGGGCGACGGCGCCAGCCGGCTTCCGAAGTTGTAGCGAGGTCCTGATGCACCGACGCCACGTCTTCACCAGCGTCGCCGCGCTCGTCATGTTCGCGGCGGCGTTCCTGCACGGCGCCGGGCCCGGCAGTGCCCTTGCCGACGCCGCCATGAAGGGCGACGTGGCCGCGGTCCGCGCGCTCCTGGCGCAGAAGGCCGACGTCAACAGCGCACAGCTCGACGGCTCGACCGCCTTGTCGTGGGCGGCGTACCGGGGCGATCTGGCGATGGCCGAGCTGCTGTTGCGGGCCGGCGCGAAGGTGAAGACCGTGAATCGCGTCGGGATGACGCCTCTCGCGCTCGCCGCGCTCGACGGCAATGCCGCCTTGATCGACCGGCTGCTCAAGGCCGGAGCCGATGCCGGGGAGCGCGGCCCGAACGGCGAGACGATGGTGATGTATGCGACATCGAACGGTTCCCCGGCCGCCATCAAGGTGCTGGTCGCCGCGGGCGCCGACGTCAACGCCAGGGAAAACCTCCGGAACACCACGGCGCTCATGTGGGCCGCGGCCGGCAAGCATCCGGCGGCGGTCAGGGCGCTGATCGAGCTCGGGGCGGACGTCGGGGCGAAGTCGGGCCTCTCCAGCCTGCCGCAGTACCGCAGCGAGGGCCGCGTCAACATTCCCGGGGTCCAGGCCGCGCGGGCCGTACGGCAGCGGGCCGCGGCGGCGGGCCGCACCTACCAGGAACAGCGGGAGTTCGAGATGGCCAGCGCGGTGGCGCGCGGCCGTGGACGTGGGGGGCGCCGTGGTGGCGCCGAAACGCTATCCGAGGACAAGGTCAGCGACACGCTGTTCGCGGGCCTGCTCGGCACCGACACGGGAGGCCTGACGCCGCTCGTGTTTGCGGCTCGTGAAGGCCATGTCGAGGCCGCTCGTGCGCTGCTGGATGGTGGCGCCGACGTCAATCAGGTCACGCAGTACGGTTGGAGCCCGCTGCTCGTCGCCACCAACAACCGGAATTACAGGCTCGCGCAGATGCTCGTCGAGCGCGGCGCTGACGTGAACCTGGCCAACAAAGCCGGCTGGACGCCTCTCTATCTGGCGACCGACAACCGCAACATCGAGGGTGGCGACTATCCGGTTCCGAAGCCAGACGTGGACGACCTCGACTACATCACGTTCCTGCTCGACCATCGCGCCAACGTGAACTTCAACGGCGTTACGCAGAACACGTCGGTCCGATCGAACTTCACCGACGGCTGGTTCCTCGAGGCGGGCGCCACCGCGTTCGTGCGCGCGGCCCAGTCGTGTGACGTCGAGCTGATGAAGCTCCTGCTCGCGCGCGGCGCCGATCCGAAGATGCCGACCGCTCACGGCGATACCGCACTGCTGGTGGCGGCAGGCATCGGATGGGTGGATGGCCTGCAGTTCGAGCGCTCGCCGCAGCAGAGCGTCGAGGCCGTGAGGCTGCTGCTGGATCTGGGGTTGGATCCCAACTACGCGAACCCCTGGGACGGGCGCACCGCGCTGATGGGCGCGGCCCTGAAAGGCCGCAGCGCCGTCGTGCAGCTACTCGCGGACCGCGGCGCGAAGCTCGAGACTCGCGACAAGGGCAGCCGCGACACGTCGCAGGCCGACTCGGTCGCGGCCGGTCACACGTGGCAGGCGATTGACTACGCCGACGGTCTCATCCGGTTCGCGACCCAGATGTCGCAGGCGCGGCCGGAGACGGCGGCACTGATCCGGAAGCTGATGGCCGAGCGCGGGTTGAAGGTGCCGCCGCCGAACCGCGCCTTCGAGACGATCTGCCGCGACGTCCTCTGCGAAGACTGAGGCGGGCCAGGCAGGATTCAGCGGCGGCTCGCGTTTTAAACCAGACGGTCGGGTCATCCGATGGTCACGTAGTGCTCGACGGTGTCGTCGGACACGCGGCGGAACTTCTCGATCAGGCGAAGCCGAGTCCTTCATCGAAAGGTCTTGAGATTCTGGTAGGCCGCCGCGATGTTGGCGGCACGCAGGCGCTCGTAGTACGCCCACGACTTGTAGCGGTCGAGCGTGATCGTCTTCTGCAGTTCCTCGAGGCTGCGGCCCGCCGCCATGCCCGCCGCCACCTCGCGCCGCAGCTCCTCGAAGAACTCGCGCGCCTCGGTCACGTCCGCCTTCGTGAACAGCGCGCCGTGGCCGGGCGCCAGGATGTCGAAGTCGAGCGCCTCGACGGTCCGATACGACCGGATCCACTCGGCCAGCGGGCTGCCGTCGAATCCGCCGCAGGCGCTCGGCAGCGAGCGCATCGACGTCGTGACCAGGGCGTCGGCGAGGAACTCGGTGGCGAACACCACGCGCTCGGCCGGGAAGTACATCACCGACGCGTCGTCGGAATGATTCCGTCCGGGATGAATGATCTCCACGGTCTTGCCGCCGAGCGTGAGACGCATCCGGTCCGAGTAGACGATGTCGGGACGGCGGATGTCGGCCTGCAGCTCCGCCGGCGGAATGCGGCCGTCCTTGTCGCGGTCCATCGCCGCGAACGAATTCGGCCCCAGCCCGCAGATGCCCGGCCAGGCCTTGGTCGGGATGTCGATTTCATCGGGGTCGATGACGCCGTTATTGTTGCGGTCGTACATGTCGCCCGGCATGTGCGGATAGCGGCCGTCCATGTTGCGGGCCATGTTCTCGTGGGCGATGAACGTGGCGGTACCGGCAAACACCGCGCCGCCGGAGGCGTGGTCGTAGTGACTGTGGCTGTAGACGACGTAGCGCACCGGCACCTTGAATCGCGCGTCCAGCTCGGTCTTGAGCCAGGTGGCGAAGTCGGTGTTGATCGGATCGCCGAGGACGATGCCGGCCGGGGTGACCAGGAAAATCGTGTACCAGTTGCCGTTGCGTGCCCGATACAGATCGCCGGTGACGGGGAGAATCTCGCGTGCCGGCCCTCGCGCGGGCCGCGGCGCCGGCGCGGGCTGCTGCGCGAGCGCGAACGTGGGCCCCAGGGTCGTCGCGATCAGGAGGATGGCGAACAGTCGCGTGCGTGTCATGGCGGCTCGATTCTCGACGATCCCCGGCCGCGGTCCAAGCACCCGACTCACTGGGGGGCTCTTCCGTTCGAGCCGATACGACGATCCGTGAAAGACCCGCAGCCGGCGCTGCCCGTGTGCTACGAGCTGACGCCGGGCCATTTTCTCGTGTCGTCACTGGCGATCGCCGCGGCCCTGGTCCTGCTCGGATGGCTCGGGTGGCGCGTGACCTCGACCCTCGAGCTCGCGCAGTGGTGGGTGCCCGTGGCGCTGCTCGGCGGGCTGGCCGCGGCCGACGCGGCATCGGGGCTCGTTCATTGGGCGGCGGACACCTGGGGCCGGGACGACTGTCCGGTGATTGGTCCGCGCCTGCTCGTTCCCTTCCGCGTGCACCACGTCAACCCGGACGACTTCCTGCGGCGGCGATTCGTGGACACCAACGGCGAGGTGGCCGGCGTCGCGGTGCCGATCCTGCTGGCGCTGCTCGCGGTGCCCCTCGACCACCCGATGGGACAGGCCGTCGCCGTGTTCGGCCTCGGGTTCTGCGGACTCGGTGTCCTCACGAACCAGATCCATCAGTGGGCGCACATGCCGGCACCGCCGGCGCCGGTACGGGCGCTGCAGGCATGCGGTCTCCTGCTCGGCCACACCGAGCATGCCGCTCACCATGGGCGGCCGTACGATCGCCGCTACTGCATCACCACGGGATGGTGCAACGCGCCGCTGGATGCGATCGGATTCTTCCGGCGCCTCGAATCGGCGATCACCTGGGTGACCGGCGTGACCCCGCGACACGACGACCGGCGCTACGAAGCCCGGTACGATCGGCCTCGCGGCGAAATGGCGTCCGGCCGTGGCTGACCCGCGGTCCGAGCCGGCGCCGCTCGAGCGGTTTGCGCTGGAAACGGCGGAATCGACCGCGTTCGGCTCCGGGTTCATCAGCGGCATCGCCTCGGCGGTGCTGGGCATCGCCGGCTTCGGGATCGTGCTCGCCCTGCGGTTCCCCGAGGCCTTCGGCTACGCCGAGCTCAGGCCGGTGCGATCGCTGGCGTATCTGCAGGCCGCGATCCACGTGACGCTGGTCACGTCGTTCCTGCTCGGCACGGTCAGCGCCTGGCTGCGCACGAACAAGGTGCTGGCGCTCACCGGCATCGGCTTCACGCTGGCGGCGGCCCTGCTGGGCGGCTCGCGGGCGGCTGCTGCTTCCGGCGACGCGGCCGGCGCGTGGCTCGGCGTCGATTTCTTCGTGCTGAACCTGGTGCTCTACTCGGCCGTGTTCGTGCCGCTCGAACGGCTGTTCGCGCTGCGCCCCGAGCAGCCGGTCTTCCGGCGTCAGTGGCCGGTCGACCTCACCTATTTCTTCATCAACTCGCTGCTCATCGAGATCCTCACGATCCTGACGCTCAGGCCGGCCGCCATCCTGTTCGACTGGGCGAGGGTTGAGTGGGTCCGCGGCGTGGTGGCGTGGCTGCCGCTCCCGGTGCAGGTGCTGGCACTGCTGCTGGTCGCCGATTTCACCCAGTACTGGGTGCATCGCGCGTTCCACCGCTCACAGTGGCTGTGGCGCTTTCACGCGATTCACCATTCGATCGAGCAGATGGACTGGCTGGCCGGGTCGCGGCTGCACCTGGTGGACGTGATCGCGACCCGCGGGCTGACCTACGTGCCGATCTTCGTGCTGGGATTCTCCGAGCCGGCGCTGATGGTGTACGTCTTCCTCGTCGCCATCCAGGCCACCTTCATCCACGCCAACGTGCGGTGGACGTTCCGGGGCTGGCAGCGGATTGTCGCCACGCCCGCGTTCCATCACTGGCACCATAGCGCCGAGCCGCAGAGCCTCGACAAGAACTTCGCGGTGCACACGCCGGCGTGGGACCTGCTGTTCGGCACGTTCTACCTGCCGGCACGGTGGCCCTCGGCGTACGGCCTGGCGCACGGGCGGCAGGTCCCGCCTCGCTGGACGAGTCAGCTGGTCTACCCGCTGCGTCGCCGGCGCGGAACGTAGAACCGCCGGTCGTCAGGAGCGGCCGAAGCGCGGGGAGGCGACCACCTTGCCCTGCTTCGCGTACGCCTCGTGGTTCCGTTCCACGTCGGCCCGCCGGTAGACGTAGTTCACCATCAGCCCGAGCGATCGGCGGATGCCCGCCTTCGAGGGATCGCCCATCCAGTTCAAGCGCTCGAGGCGCGCGCCGTTGGCGAGATGGAATCGCGCGACGGAGTCGGCCGGGCCGCCGTTGGAGCGGGCGCCCAGCAGGTACCCGACGCACTGCGTGGTGATCTCGGCGCGCACCGACGGTGAGACGGTCCCGACGTTGGGGACGATGCCTTTCCGCAGGTCGGTCAGCAGCTCGGCGAGCCCGCGCGAGCGCGCACTTTCATGCGCGTCCTGCTGCAGCCACTGGGAGAACCCGGGAATCGGCGAGAGCGTCGCGAAGGTCTTGAGCCGCGGGAAGTCGCGGCCGAGGTCGTCGACGACCTGCTTGATCAGGAAGTTGCCGAACGACACCCCCCGCAACCCTTCCTGGCAGTTGGTGATCGAGTAGAAGATCGCGCAGTTGGCCTTGCCGACGTCGCCGATCGGTGACTCGGGGTCGACCAGCGGCTGCACCGTGGCGGTCATGCCGCGCGTCAGCGCAATCTCGATGAAGACCAGCGGTTCGTCGGGCAGGGCCGGGTGGAAGAACGCGTAGCACCGCCGGTCGGCTTCGAGCCGGCGCCGCAGGTCGCGCCACCCCTGAATCTCGTGCACGGCTTCGTACTGGATCAGGCGCTCCAGGATCACCGCGGGGGTGTGCCAGTCGATGCGCTGGAGCACGAGGAACCCGCGATTGAACCACGACCGGAACAGGTGGATGAGATCGGCGTCGATGCCGCCGCGCTCGGGATGCGCGGGCAGCGTTTTCAGCAGCTCGCGCCGCATCGCCACCAGCACCGCCGTGCCGCCCGGAGCCATGTTGGCGCGCCGGAAGAGTTCCTGCCGCGGCGGTTCGACCACGGTCTGCAGGCGAACGAGGTTGGCCGGCGACGGGTCGGCCCGGTAGGCGGCTGCGGCGCTGTCGACCGCGGCGGCGTCGGGCGCGAACTCGGTGGCCAGACGATCGAAGAACAGCTCGCGCGCCTCCGGTCCGAGCGACTGATACGCCGAGAGCGCATAGGTGGCGAGGCGCGCGCCCGAGACTTCTCCGTGTTCGGAGAGCAGGGCGTCGCAGAGCGCCAGCACCCGGCTGACGTGCTGCTCGGCTCTGATGGTTCGCCCCGGAGCTCGCACCGACCGCGGGCGTCGCCCGCCCGCCTTCATTGGGGCCCGCGGCATGTGAAATTCGCGGCCTCGTCGATGCTGCCGCTGCCGTTGTAACGCGCCACCTGGGGATAGGCGCAGAGTGGGCGAGTGCGATCGATTGTCCCGGCGGTGGCGTGCGAGGCGTCGATGCGACTGGGCGTCTGGCCCTTCTCGACCCACCGATCGAGCGTGCCGATGGCGTCGAACGTGTTCGGCCCCTCGCCGCCGCGGCAGTGGTTCATCCCCGGCGCCATGAACAGCCGGATCGAGTCCTGCAGCCGTCCCTTCGTCGCCGGCGCCTCGAGGATGCTGGTGTAGTAGTTGATCGAGTTGATCGGTGAGACGAACTGGTCGTTCCAGCCGTGGTAGAGCAGCAGCTTGCCGCCGCGATCGAAGAACGGCTTCAGATTCGGGTCGATGACGTTGAGCACCTCGCCCGCGGCCTTGTCGGCCTGGTCCGCGGCCGTATCGAAGTCGAGCGTCTTGAAGTCCCAGGTCGGGTTGTTGAAGCACCACGTACTGGAAGAACTCGACCGCCTCGGGAATCGGCCGTGGCCCTGCCAGCGCATCCCACACCAGCTCGCCTCCGGGCTGCAGCGCCGGAAAGATCTCCTTCCGAGTCGATGGCGCCACGGCCGGCGAGTAGATCCGGCGCGCCGCTTCGACCTGCGGCGCGGTCAGGCACGACGCCTCGTCGGCGCCGGTGCACTGCAGGACCTTCGGGTCGAACCGGCATTGCCGCGGATCGTCGATCAATCCATCTTCGAGGCCGTCGGTGGCGTCGCAGGCGTCGACCGCGGCGCGATGGATGGCCGGGTACTTGGCCGGGGGAATGTAGCTCGCCGGGCTGCTGTGAACGGCGTGCGCCACCCACAGCTCCGCGATCAGCTGATGGGTGCGATGGTTGACCGGGGCTCCGGCGATGATGCCGTCGTAGTCGGCCGGGTAGCGCAACGCTTCCATCAACCCTTGCCGCCCGCCGGTCGAACAGCCGTTCCAATAGGACCGCGCCGGCGCGGTGCCGTAGAACGCGGCCATGATCGCCTTGGCCGCCACGGTCATCTCGTGCACGGCGCGGTAGCCGTAGTCGATCATCTTTTCGGGATGTCCCGGCACGAAGGTCGCCGTGTTGCCCACGTGGCCGGTGTCGGTCGCCGCCGCGGCGTAGCCGGCCCTGATGGCGTCCCCGAGGGCCGGGAAGGGAATCACGCCGGCCCACGCACCGTTGCCAACCGATTGGAGCTTGCCGTTCCATCCGCCTCGCCGGCAGCCACACTTCGACCTTGATGTCCGAATCGCGGGTGGGGGTCAGGGTCGCCGTCACGCGACAGAACGCCGGAAGGTTGCCGAGCGAGGCCGGATTGGGCACCGTCACCGGCGGACCGGGCGGGATCGTGAACGGACCCGGCGCGACCGGCGCAGCCGACGTGATGGCGGTGTTCGCCAGCGTCAAGGTCAGCAGGCTTTCGCACGTCGCGGCAGCCGACGGCCGGGCCGCCCCGATCGTGGCGATCGTCGCGATCGCGAGTGAGAGCCTGGTCCTCGACGTCATCAGGATCGACGCTAGCACGGCCGCATTCGCCGATGAACTACCCAAATTAGGTACCCTGGTCAGGTCGTCGCCCGCGACCGGTGATGTCGAGCGCGTTCGCCGCTATCATCTCTGCGCTCGCTGCTATGAACGCCCGATATCTCTCGACGATCGCACTCGGCGTTGTCCTCACCGTGTCCGCGGCGTTACCCGCGCGGGCCCAGGCCGATTTCACCGGGGTCTGGCTTCCGCGCTATCACGAGGACTACCCGGAGAGGATTCCCGGGCCCGACCTCGGCGATTACCAGGGCCTGCCACTGAACGGCGCGGCGCGCCAATACGCCGACAGCTGGCACCCCGACCGCATCACGCTGCCGGAGGAGCAGTGCCGCGTCCACGCGTCGCCGTATATCTATCGGGGTCCGGTCCGCCTGACCA
This sequence comes from uncultured Acidobacteriota bacterium, assembly GCA_963731785.1. Taxonomy (GTDB): domain Bacteria; phylum Acidobacteriota; class Vicinamibacteria; order Vicinamibacterales; family UBA2999; genus DASYRM01. Next base: position 177,356 of record CAVSWX010000025.1, on the reverse strand, counting down.
TCTGGCCGGAGCGGGATCCGATGACTCGGGAGCTCGTCGCGTTCCGGCACCGCGTCAACACCTACGACCAGGACCGGACGATCTACCTCGACGGCCGCGCGCACCCGTCGCCGTACGCGCCCCACACGTGGATGGGCTTTTCGACCGGGACGTGGGAAGGCGAGAAGCTCACGGTCACGACCACGCATCTGAAGAAGGGATGGCACCGGCGCAACGGGGTGCCGATGAGCGACCAGGCGACGTTGACGGAGCATTTCATCCGCAACGGCGACGTGCTCACCCGCATCAGCATCGTCACCGATCCCGTCTACCTCACCGAGCCGCTGGTCAAGAGCGAGGACTACGTCCTCCATCGCGAAGACCTGGGGACGCGCGCCTGGATGTTCAACTGCAAGGCGGTGGTGGAAGTGGACCGGCCCGAAGGCGTCGTGCCGCAATTCCAGCTCGGCGAGAATCCGTTCCTCGACGACTACCGCAAGCGCTTCCAGCTCCCGGCGGCCGGGATTCGCGGCGGCGGCGAGACCCTCTATCCCGAGTTCGCCGGCAGGACGGGTACGGCAGCGGCCAGCACCGTGGCGCCATCGGTGGCGGCGCCGCGCCCGGTGGCCGGCGACACCGTCGAGGTCCTCAAGATCCAGGGCAATGTCTACCTGCTCGCGACCGGCGGCGGCAACACGGTGCTGCAGGTGGGCGACCACGGCGTGCTCGTCGTCGACACGCAGGTGGCCGGGCTCTCCGACAAAATCCTGGCGGCCATCCGGACGCTCTCGGACCAGCCGATCCACTACATCATCAACACGCAGTCCGACGTCGATCACACCGGCGGCAACGCGGCGCTGGCCAAGCTGGGACCCACGCGCGCGGGCCGGGTGCCGCTCGCCGACGGCGTCGGCGGCAACAACACCGGGCACCACCAGCATCATCGCGCACGAGAACGTGCTGAACCGGATGAGCGGGCAGGTCGCCGGCGAGACGGCCAGCCCGGAGGGCGCGTGGCCCACCGACACCTTCTTCGGCGCGAGCACCGAGGTGTTCTTCAATGGCGAGGGTGTGCAGGTGGTGCATCAGCCGGCCGCCCATACCGACGGCGACAGCCTCGTGTTCTTTCGCCGCTCCGACGTGATCGTCGCCGGCGACGTGTTCCTGACCACCGGCTACCCGGTGATCGATCGCGCGCGCGGCGGCTCCGTCAACGGCGTCATCGCCGCGCTCAACCAGATCATCAGGCTGGCCATTCCGACCCACAACCAGGAGGGCGGCACCATGATCGTGCCTGGCCATGGCCGCCTGTCCGACGAGATGGACGTGGTCGAATACCGCAACATGGTGACGATCGTGCGCGATCGCATCCGGCACCTGATCGACAAGGGGCTGACGCTCGACCAGGTGAAAGCCGCGGGGCCCACGGCGGACTTCGACCCTCGCTACGGCGCGGCCCCCGGCGGGTGGACGTCCACGATGTTCATCGAGGCGGTCTACCGCGACCTGTCCGCGGCCAGGGGCAAATCATGATCGGCCGCCGGGGAAGCCGGATCGCGGTGCTCGCCGTGACGGCAGCGATCGCGGTCCCCGACGGTGCTGCCGGCCGCGGGGCAGCAGCCGGCCGCTCCGCCGCCGCCGGGTCGCGCGACCGACACGCGTGCCCCACGGCCGGTCGACACGGCGCCGATCAACGGCCGCCAGGGTGCGCCGGTGGACCTGACCGGCTATTGGGTGTCGGTCGTCACCGAAGACTGGCAATGGCGCATGGTGACGCCGCTGAAGGGCGACTACTCGAGCGTGCCCCTCAACGACGCCGGCCGGCGCGCTGGCCGACACCTGGGATCCGTCGAAGGAAAACGCGTGCGAAGCCTACGGAGTCGGCGGCCTGATGCGCATGCCCGGCCGTCTGCACATCACCTGGGAAGACGACCAGACGCTGAAGATCGAAACCGACGCCGGTCAGCAGACCCGCCGGCTGCGGTTCGATCCCGGCGGCGCGTCCGCCGGCGACCCGCACGCTGCAGGGTTTCTCGAAGGCGGAGTGGAAGGGCGTCGCGGGCGACGGGCCCTGCGGCTTCGAGGGGATCGGGCCGTGCACGCCACCGGCCGGGCCGCCCCCGAAGCCGAAGTGGCTGCCCCTCAAGGTCGTCACGACGCAGGTGCGTCCCGGGTGGCTGCGCCGCAACGGTGTCCCCTACAGCGATCGCGCGGTCATCACCGAGTCGTTCATGCGCTTCGCGGCGGGCGATCAGCAGTGGTTCACGGTGACGACGATCGTGGACGATCCCACGTACCTGACGCAGCCGTTCATCACCAGCACGAACTTCAAGCGCGAGGCCGACGGCTCCAAGTGGAAGCCGACCTCGTGCCGTGGCGGCACGTAGGGCCGATCCGCCTCACGATCCTTTCGGCTCGTTCTGCCGGGCGCGGCTTTCTTTCAGGTAGTGCGGGCTGTACGGAATGCCGTACGGGGTCGTCACCTGCGCGGCCGCCTTGCCGCGGCTGAACTCGTCATCCGCGCGCCGCATGGCCTCCAGTTCCTCGCTGGTGCACTCGCTCAGCGTCATCTCTTCCCGCGGCACGAAGAAGACCTGGCCAATCGGCATCGTCCGCTGCGACGAGATCCCCTCGCCCGGCTGCAGCACGTAGCGGAACTCGGTTTCGTGCATGTACCAGTCGGTCTCGACGCGCACCACGAGCATCGGCGGCGCCGGCCGCTCGATCGAGTTGAAGACCGGCGTGTACACCGTGTCCCACCCGGCGGGCGTGCGGAAATTGGTGGCGCCGCGCAGCGTCACGGCGCCCGGCGGCGTGCCGAGGTCTTCGGGCACGATGAACTTCCGCATCAGGAGCAGCGCGTCCTCGCGCGACATCTTCACGTCCTTGGCCTTGAGCTCCACCTCCTGCATCGCCTGGCCGACGCCGCCCACCGGCAGCGCCAGCCTGACGACGAAGATCGGGCTCCACTGGCCCTTCTCGGTCTGGAAGTAGTAGACGAACTGATAGCGCCCCTCGCCGTAGTAGCCGACGTAGAACGACTCGAACGGCTCGAGCGGCGGGTAGACCAGGAACCCGAGCGCGCTGCCGGCCTCGAGCACCGGACAGTGGCGCGCATGCTGCGGCAGCAGCGGGCGCTGGCTCTCCCGCCGTGGCGGCAGGCCCACCCCGGGGCGCGCCGAGTTTGGAAACGTTCGGATGTCCACTGTTGGCTCGCGTGCGCCGTTTCTACGACGCGCCCGCGCATGATAATCCGAAGCCTCGGGCACGCGCGTCCCACGTTCTGGCGACGCTAGACGCCGGCGGAGCCGGCTGGCGTAGGATGCGTGCCGACATCCCTGGAGGTCTTGCATGCGTCGCCTTATGTGCATCGTGGCGTGGTGTGTGTGCGCGTCGGCCGCGGTTCCGGCCCAGCAAGCCGTGCCCGAGCTCGCGTTCGAGTCGGTCGCCGAATTCCTGAAGCTGCCACCGGGCATGAACTTCGGCGAGGTGTCGGGTGTGGCCGTGAACTCGAAAGGGCACGTCTTCGTGTTCACGCGGTCGCAGAGCGCTGCCGGTCCGGCCTACGGGCCGGCGGCGGCGCAGTTGCTGGAGTTCGGCCCGAAGGGCGAGTTCGTGCGCGAGATCGGCGAAGGGGCTCTACGGCTGGTCGTTCGCCCACACCGTCCGCGTCGACAAGGACGACAACGTCTGGGCCGTGGACAAGGGCTCCGACATGGTGATCAAGTTCAACCAGGCCGGGCGTGTCGTCGAGGTCTACGGGCGGCGCAAGGAGTCGGCCGACGAGGACGCGAAACCCTGGGAGCACGTCACGCCGCCTCTGCCGCCCATCGATGGGCTCTTCCGGCAGCCGACGGACGTCGCCTGGGACTCGCAGGGGAACACGTACATCAGCGACGGCTACATCAACTCGCGGGTGGCCAAGTTCACCAAGGCCGGCGACTGGGTGAAGTCGTGGGGCGAGCGGGGCGTCGGCCCCGGGCAGTTCAACACGCCGCACACGATTGCGATCGACCGCAACGACCGCGTCTACGTCGGCGATCGCAGCAACCGGCGCATCCAGGTGTTCGACACCGAGGGCCGCTTCCTTCGCCAGTTCACGGTCGACGTGCCGCCGCCAGCCTCGACGATTCCGGTCAGCGGCAACCGGCCCACCGGCGCCGCGCTCGCCGCCGTCACGGGTGCGCCGAATTCGATCTGCATCACGCCGGGCCCCAACCAGGTGATGTTCGTCGGCGAGTTGGCCTTTCCCGGCCGGGTCTTCAAAGTGAGTCTCGACGGCGCAGGTGCTCGGCATCATCGGCGGCGCGGGACGGCAGTTGAAGCGTTTCTCGGGCGCGCACCAGCTGGCGTGCCCGTCGGAGACTGAGATCTACGTGGCGGAGACCTCCAACTGGCGCGTGCAGAAGCTGCTGATTCGGAAGTAGGGCGGTCGAGGCCGCCCTCACATCCGCTACTGGCGGTCGTAGACGAGCGTGTTGTTGACGTCGCGCCCGCCGACCTGCGTGCCGGTCTGCCGCACCGTGCGCGTCTTGCCGTCCGCCGAGATGGTCGCCGTGGAGAGCGTGGTGCGCGTGCCGTCCTTCTTCGCGATCACGGTGTAGGTGCGATCGTCGATCCGCTGGATCTGATAGCTGTCCACCGGCGGCACGCCGCTCACCGGGTAGTCCTTGTAGTCGAACTTCGCGCTCCACTCGGTGTGGCCCTTCTGGCCCTGCGCGTTCACCGAGTCGGTGACGTACTTGATGCCGCCCTCCCAGAGTTGCACCTGCGTGAGTGAGCTCTGGTTCCCCTGGAATCCGTTCACGTAGTGCGACTTCGCCGGGATTGAGCTTCCAGGTGCCGATACCACGGCTCCTGCCCGGTGGCCACGTAGTCGAGCCGCGCCTCGCGCGGCGCGCAGCCGTCGCACGCCTCGAGCAGCGTGAGATACAGGTTGTCCATGTCGGGCACCATCACGCCGACGAGGTTCGGCGGCAGCTTCACCGGCCTGTCGCCCGTGGAGATCGGCTTCGATCCGGTCGCGGTGACCATCGCGAGCACCTGGTCGATCTGCCGCACGCGCACCTGGATGCGCGCCGAGCCGGGGTCCTGGATCCGGCTGCGCAGCGGCGTCTGATCCACGCCCTTGAACTCGACGAGCTCGATCGTCATCTGCCCGCCCGGTGCGGTCATCACGCTGTGGCGCACCTGCCCCTTGGCGCCGGTCAGCGCCTGGTACGCCGGGTCCGCCTTGAACGACGGCGTCGTGGCCTCGAACGCGAAGCCGAGACCGGTCGTGGTAGAGATCCTTCGTCTTGTCCCGATCGGCAATCGTCATCGACAGCCGCGAGGCGACGACGTTGCTCGTCCGCGGGCGCGTTCGTCTGCGGCAGCGGCGCGACCTGACGCAGTTCGACCGGCCGGCCATCCGGGTCCTCGATCAGCACCGCGCGACCGTTGGCGATGGCCACCGGCCTGCCGCCCGGCGTCAGCACGGCACGCCGGCCTGCGTCGCCTGTGCCAGCAGCGCGTCCACGTCGCGCACGTAGACGACCAGCGTGATCGCGCCCGGGTCCTGGATCCGCGGCCGCGCGGGGCGCGTGGTCGATGCCCGCGAACTCGATCGGCTCCAGCGTGAAGCCGCCTGGGATGCGCGCGTTGACGTGGCGCTCGCTGGCGCCGTTGGTGCCCAGCATCGAGTGCAGCCGCGGATTCAACGAGAACGGCTGCGGCTGGCTCGCGGTGCCCTCGGGCACGGTGAGCCCGAGCAGCGCGTAAAACGACAGCGTCTTCTGCAGGCTCGCGACGATCGGGCTGAACGATCCCGCGCCGATGGCGCCCGGCGCGCCGTTCTCGCTGCGCGCCGGGGCCTGACCCGACACCGAGTCGCCCGCTGGCGATGAGTGCGAGACCGAGAATGGCCAGCGCGTGCGTGTGCCTCGCTCGAGTCATGGGTTCCTCCGCGCCGCGTGAGTCAAGACGCGCCGGGCCGCGCGGCGGATCGACGTCCGGCCGGCGTTACCGCGACATCCCCTTGAAGGTCAGTTTCTGCAGGCCGGCCGCGGTCTGCGCGATGTAGAGATTGCCCTTCGTATCGGTGGCCAGATGATGCCCGCCGCCCAGCATGCCCGGCACCTTGATCGCGCCGAGGATCTCGAGCGTCTTCCGATCGACCACCTGGATGTCGTCGCCGTTGCCGACGTAGAGGAACGGCTGGTCCGGGCCGGCCGAGAGCGCGAGGTCGCGGGCGAACGTCGTGTCGGCCTTGACCAGCTGCTTGAGAAATTTCCCGTCGCTCGAGAACATCTGCACGCGGCGGTGCTCGCGATCCGCCACGTACACGGTGCCGTCGTTGGCCACGCGCACCGCGTGCACGATGCTGAACTGCGGCGGGCCGTCGCCGCTGAGCGGCGGCGCCGGCGCCAGCGCGCAGTGGTCGTCGTCCACCGGCGTGCGGCCGAACGCGCCCCACATCCGCTTGAACTCGCCGCTGGCCGCGTCGAAGACCGCGATGCGGTGATTGCCGTAGCCGTCGGCGACGAACAGCTCGTTGGTCTTCGGGTGCACCCACTGATCCGCCGGCCGGTGCAGGTTGCGCCGATCGGCGTTGCCGGTGCTGGCGCTGGCGCGGCCGATCTGCAGGACGAACCGCCCGTCCTCGGTGAACTTCAGGAGCTGATCGTCGCTGGCCTTGATCGGGGCGTTGGCATCGGCCGGGCAGTAGTTGCCGCCGATCCACACGAAGCCGTTGTGATCGACGTGGATGCCGTGCTCGCGTTGCGGCCACTCGTAGCCGGCGCCGTCACCACCCCAGGTCTTGACGACGGCGCCCGCGGCGTCGAACACCACGACGGGCGGCGCCGCGGTCTTGCCCGCCTCGGGCTTGATCGTCCGCGGCCGGTGCAGCAGCCACACGCGGTCCTTGGCGTCCACCGCGAAGCTGGACGCATCGCCAATCTTCATCGTCGCCGGGAGGGCGGGCCACCCGCGGTCCACCTCGAACTGCGGCAGGGGGCGGGTCGCGCCGCCGGACGACTGCGCGTGCGTGGTGATCTGGGATCCGGAAACGGCCAGCAGGCCGGCGGTCAGCAGGGCCGCAGCAACCGACGAACACGTGTGGAGTGCGATTCATCACGTTTTCCTCCCGAAAGACGGCTGGAAGCTCCGCCCGACAGGGATGAGGGCCGGCGCCGGACATGAGCATACCCCCTGATTCTGGGGGGCGTTCGCGGGCCTGTTTTTGGCCGTTCGCTGCTGTTAGGATCCCAGCGACTTCAAGGAGCCTCAATGAACCTCAAGCTGACCTGTACGGCCCTCGCGCTGATGTTTCTTCGTGGCGGCATCGCCGAGCCCGGCGCAGTTGCTCGCGGCGAAGGACGCGCCGGTGGCCTACGGCCATCATCATCTGAACGTCGCCAACATCCCGGCGAGCGTCAAGTTCTTCGCCGACACGCTCGGCGGCGCGCCGATCACGGTGGCCGGCCGGCAGATGGTCAAGTTCCCCAACGTGATCGTGATGCTCCGCGAGCAGAAGCCGACCGGCGGCAGCAAGGGCAGCTCGGTCGATCACCTCGGCTTCTCGGTGCCGAACCTGCGGGCGGCGGTGGACAAGATCAAGGCCAACGGCTTCCGGATGGTGACGAAGGAAGAAGCGCCCGCAGCCGTGGGTGGTGACCGACGACATCGGCCGCCAGGAGGGGCGTGACATCGCCATCGCCTTCGCGATGGGCCCCGACGACGTGAAGGTGGAGATCGTCGAAGTCAAGGCCCAGCAGCTGCCGATCGCGCTGCATCACGTCCACTTTGCCGGCCCGGACAACAAGGCCATGCAGGAGTGGTACGTGAAGGTGTTCGGCGCAAAGCCGGGCAACCCGGGCGGCGCCTTCCAGACGGCCGCGCTCCCCGGCGTGGCGCTCAACTTCAATCAGGCGCCGGCCGCGGTCGCCGCTACGCAAGGGCGCGTGGTGGACCATGTCGGCTTCGAGATCGAGGGGCTCGCCGCCTTCCTGAAGAAGGTCGAAGGGATGGGGATCAAGCCGGTCAACGTCCGCGACGTGCCCGACCTGGGCGTGTCGATCGGATTCATCACCGACCCCTGGGGCACCTACATCGAGCTCACCGAAGGCCTGGACAAGATTCAGTGAACGCGGGAGCGACCAGGAGGCGTCGTATGGCGTCGCGGACGGCCGGCTCGATTCTGCTGGTACTCGCCCTCGTGGTGCCGGGCCTGGCGTCCGCGCAGAACACGCTCGACAAGACGCCCTCGCGGTTTGCCACGGTCGACGGCATCCGCGTGCACTACAAGAGCATCGGCAGCGGCGACCGCGCGCTGGTGCTCGTCCACGGCTGGACGTGCGACATGACGTTCTGGCGCGACCAGGTGGACGCGTTCGCGGCCCGCACGCGCGTCGTGCTCGTGGACCTGCCCGGTCACGGCCAGAGCGACAAGCCGATGGTGGACTACACCCAGGACCTGTTCGCGCGCGGCGTCCATGCGGCGCTCGCCGACGCCGGCGTGAAGCGGGCGACCCTGGTGGGCCACAGCATGGGCACGCCCGTCATCCGGCAGTTCTACCGGCTGTATCCGGGTGAGACCGCCGGCCTCGTCGCCGTGGACGGCGGCCTGCGCGATCCGCTGCCCGACCCCGCGGCGCAGAAGGCCCGCATCGAGCTGCTCTCGGGCCCCGCGTTCGCTGGCGAGATCGCGAAGTCGATCGAAGGCATGTTCGTGCCGGCGACGACGCCCGAGATCCGGACCTTCGTGACGTCGCGCATGACGAAGGCGCCGAAGCACGTGTCGGTCGGCGCCATCAAGGGCCTGTTCACGCCGGGGCTGTGGAAAGAAGACCCGATCGCGGTGCCGATGCTGGCCATCATGGCCAAGGGGCGCAACGAGACGCCGGAGCGCGAGGCGCAGTTCCGCCGGCTCTCGCCCACGGTCGAATATCACGCGATGGACGGCGTGGGGCACTTCCTGATGATGGAGCAGCCCGCGGCGTTCAACGCGATCGTCAGCCGGTTCCTGACGGCACACCACCTGCTGTGATGAGGCTCGTGCTGCCGCAGTACGCACGGAAGGCGCGGCACCACGACCGCGCGGAGGGCACGCTATGACGTTCCTGGCACGTTCATCGACCGGCCTGGCGGCTATCGCGAGCGGCAGCGCTCGTGTGCGTCACGACCGCGTACGCACAGACGGCGCCGTCGGGATGGAAACCGGCGCGAACCGCCGATGGCCAGCCCGACATCCAGGGCACGTGGCTCAACTTCGATTCCACGCCGTTCGAGGCGCCGGCCGCCGACCCCAAGGCGCCGGTGGCGGCCGCCACGGCGCAGAGCACCTCGAACATCAACCCCGCCCCGGAGTTCGCCGACCACACGCACAAGACCAGCGAGAGGCGCAAGTCGATGGTGGTGGACCCGCCCGACGGGCGGGTGCCGGTCTTGAAATGGGCCGAGGACAAGCGCGACTACGACCTCGAGCACATCCCCGACGCGCCCGAGCACGAGACGCCCTGGGTGCGCTGCGTCACGCGCGGCTATCCCGCCGGCATGTTCCCGGCCGGCTACAACAACGCCTACCAGATCATCCAGACGCCGGGCTACGTGGTCATCGTGCTGGAGATGATTCACGAGACGCGCATCATCCCGATCGACGGCCGTCCGAAGCTCGCCGCCGGCGATCACGCAGTGGAACGGCGAGCCGCGCGGCCGGTGGGAAGGCAACACGCTGGTCGTCGAGAGCACCAACTACAACGACAAGGGGTCGATTGGCACCAGCGCGGCGACCGGGCGCATGCGCGGCATCCCCCAGAGCTCGTCGATGAAGGTGACCGAGCGGTTCACGCCCATCGGCCCCGACACCATCGACTACCGGGTGACGATCGACGACCCGAAGGTCTACACCAAGCCGTGGACCGTGGCCCTGCCGCTCAACCGCGACGACAGCTACGCAGATGTTCGAATACACGTGCCACGAAGGGAACTACGCGATGGCGAATGCGCTGAGCTTCGGCCGCAAGCGGGACCGCGAGGCCGCGGCGAAGGCGTCGTCGAGCAAATAGTGCGGCAAGGCGTGCATCTGTGCGGTGTTAGGCCGGTTTCGCCCCCCTGATTTGGGCAAAGACCAGGCGAATGCCGGCTTGCTAAGATCCGGAGCGCGTTCGCCTTCCAGGACGAAGAGGTCGCCTAGTGTTCGTCGGCCCGAGACGGTGTCACCGGTTGAAGCTGGCTCCCCGCGTCAGGACGACGCGCCGGGCGGTCGTGTCGGTGGCCGTCGCCCTCTACGCGGGCACGCTCGGCTGGTCGGGAGTGCACGCGGAGCCGCAGGCTCCGGCGGCGCGCGCCGACGGCCCCCGGTCCGCGCGTCGGCCGAGCCCGACAACGGCGCCCTGCTCAAGCAGTATTGCGTCACCTGTCACAGCGAGCGCGCGAAGACCGGTGGCTTGTCGCTCGAGGGCGTGGACCCCGCCAACGTCGCCGCGCACGGCGATCTCCTGGAGAAGATCGTCCGCAAAGTGCGGGTGGGCATGATGCCGCCCGCCGGCATGCCGCGGCCCGACGACGCGACCACCCGCAAGTTCGTGGGGTCGATGGAATCGGTGCTGGATCGCGCCGCCGCGGCGCAGCCCAACGTCGGCCGGCCCATGGTGCACCGGCTGAACCGGGTCGAGTACGCCTACGCCATCAAGGATCTGCTCGATCTCGACGTCGATACGGTGGCGCTGCTGCCGCCGGATGAATCCGGCTACGGCTTCGACAACATCTCCGATCTGCTGGGCACCTCGCCGATGCTGCTCGAGCGCTACCTGAACGCGGCCGGGAAGCTGAGCGCGCTGGCGGTGGGCGATCCGACCATCGTGCCCGGCAACGAGACGTTCATCATCCGGCAGGACCGCTCGCAGGACACGCAGGTGGACGGCATGCCGCTCGGCACCTTCGGCGGCGGCCTGGCCCGAGTGAACCTGCCGCTCGATGGCGAGTACGTCATCAACGCCAAGCTCTTTCGCACGAACCTCGGCGCCATGCGCGGTCTCGAGCTGCCCAACCAGGCCGAGTTCACCGTGGACGGCCGTCGCGTGCTGCTGGTCGATCTCGGGGGAGAGAAGGACCATCTCGCGCACCTGACCAACCCCACGGTGGCCGGCGACGAGATCGACAGCCGCCTGAGCGTGCGCCTGCCGCTGAAGGCCGGCCCGCACGTGGTTACGGTGGGCTGGATCCGGCGCGTCGCGGAACCGCCGTGGAAGCTGCAGCCGTTCACCCGCAGCTCGATCGACACGATCGACATGACGGGGCGGCCGCACATCGATCGCTTCGCGATCACCGGACCGTTCAATCCGACCGGGCCCGGTGACACCCCGAGCCGGCGGCGCGTGTTCGTCTGCCGTCCCGCGGGGGCCGGTGGCGAAGACGCATGCGCGCGCCGCATCGTGTCGACGCTCGGGCGCCGCGCCTTCCGTGGCCAGATGACGGACGGCGACCTCGCGCGCCTGATGGAGTTCTACCGGCGCGGCCACAAGGAGCGCGGCTTCGAAGGCGGCGTCCAGCTGGCGCTGCAGCGCATCCTGGCGAGCCCGAAGTTCGTCTGGCGCGTGGAGCGCGATCCGGTGGACGTGGCCGCCGGCAAGGCGTATCGCCTGAGCGACGCGGAGCTGGCTTCGCGGCTCTCGTTCTTCCTGTGGAGCTCGATTCCGGACGACCAGTTGCTCGAGCTCGCGCGGCAGGGCCGGCTGCGTCAGCCGGCGGTGCTCGACCAGCAGGTGCGGCGGATGCTGGCCGACCCGAAGATCGAGCGCTTCGTCACCAATTTCGCCGGCCAGTGGCTGTATCTGCGGAACCTGAAGAACCAGATTCCCGACTCGGTGGGCTTCCCGAACTTCGACGACAACCTGCGCCAGGCGTTCCTGCGCGAGACGGAGCTGTTCGTCGGCAGCATCGTCAAGGAGAACCGGTCCGTCATCGATCTGATGACCGCCGACTACACCTTCGTCAACGAGCGCCTCGCCAAGCACTACGGCTACCCGAACATCTACGGCAGCCAGTTCCGCCGCGTGACCCATCCCACGGAGCTGCGTCGCGGGCTGCTCGGTCAGGGCAGCGTCCTGATGGTCACCTCGCACGCGGATCGCACGTCGCCGGTCGTGCGCGGGAAGTGGATCCTCGACAACCTGCTCGGGGCCCCGCCGCCGCTGCCGCCGATGAACGTGCCGCCGCTGCCGGACGACGAGCGGTCGGGACGGCAGCGCGTGCTGTCGGTGCGCGAGAAGATCGAGAAGCACCGGGCCAGCGCGGCGTGTGCGAGCTGCCACAAGATCATGGACCCGATCGGTCTGGCGCTCGAGAACTTCGACGCGGTGGGCGCCTACCGCGAGCGCGACGGCCAGTCGCTCAGCACGATCGGCACGCCGATCGACGCGTCGGGCCAGCTGATGGACGGGACGCCGGTGACCGGCGTGGTCACGCTGCGCAAGGCGCTGCTGAAGGACCCGGAGATCTTCGTGGGCGCGCTCACCGAGAAGCTCCTGACCTACGCCATGGGGCGCGGCGTCGCCCACTACGACATGCCGACGGTGCGCGGCATCGTGCGCGAGACCAGGCGCGCCAATTATGCGTTTGCGTCGCTCGTCTCCGGGATCGTGCAGAGTGCGCCGTTCCAGATGCGGATGAAGACTGCGGAGTCGGAGCCGGGCTCGACGTCCACGGCCGACTGAGCGAGGGTGTTCGTCAATCCGGTAATCGGGGTGGCAAGGAGCGCAGAGTGATGTTCATCACGAAGAGGAATATCTCCAGGCGGGCGGTGTTGCGCGGAGTCGGCGCCGCCGTGGCCCTGCCGTTTCTCGATGCGATGGTGCCGGCGCTGACGGCGCAGGCCAGGACCGCCGCCAATCCCGTCCGCCGCTTCGGCACCGTGTTCGTCGGCCTTGGCGAGCGCCCCGAGGCGTGGCATCCGGCCACCTCCGGTGTCGGCTTCGAGTTCAGCCCGATCCTGAAGCCGCTCGAGGGCTTCCGCGACCACGTCACCGTCGTGTCCGAACTGTGCACGCCGATCAACGGCCACGCGCCCACGGCGGCGGCATGGTCCACGGGCGTGCTGGCCAAGGCCACCATTGCCGAGGACGTGCTGCTCGGGCCGTCGATCGACCAGATCGTGGCCAGGACCATCGGCGGCGACACGCGTGTTCCCGTCGATCGAGGTCTGCACCGAGGACGTGACCGGCTACCTCGGTGGCTGCGACCCGGCCTACGCGTGCGCCTACATCAACACGACCTCGTGGGCCAATCCCACGACGCCGCTGCCGATGGAGATCAACCCGCGGACGATGTTCGAGCGGCTCTTCGGCCGGGCCGGCACGGCGGCGCAGCGCCTCGCGGCGCAGCAGATCGACCGCAGCATCCTCGACTCGGTGCGCGACGACGTGCGCGAGCTGCAGTCGGGCCTCGGCCGCCGCGATCAGGGCCGGCTCACCGAGTACCTCGACAACGTGCGCGAGATCGAACAGCGCATCCAGCGGGCCGAGAAGCAGAACGCGACGTCGGTTACCGTGCCCGACGCGCCGGTGGGCATCCCGGAGACGTTTTCCGAGCACATGATGCTGATGTTCGACCTGCTGGCGGTGGCGTGGCAGGCCGACATGACGCGCGTCTTCAGCTACATGCTGAATCGCGACGTGAGCCAGCGCGTGTACCCCGAGATCAACGTCAGCGAGCCGCACCACGCGATGTCGCACCACGGCAAGGACGCGCGGAAGCTCGGGGACCTGATCAAGCTGAACACCTGGCAGGTCAGCCTGTTCGCCAAGTTCGTCGACAAGCTGGCCAAGACGCCCGACGGCGACGGCTCGCTGCTCGATCACTCGGTGATCCTGTGGGGCAGCGGCATGAGCGAGAGCGACCTGCACTACCGCATCGACGTGCCGACGCTGCTCGTGGGCCGCGGCAATGGCCTCTACAAGGGCAACCGGCACCAGCTGGCGCCCAAGGAAACGCCGATCGGCAACTTCCTGGTGGACATCGCGCAGAAGTTCGGTGGCGAAGTCGATCGCATGGGCCTCAGCACCGGGCGGCTGGAGGTCGTCTAGTCGCGGGTCGCGTTTCAGGTCGCGGAACATGTCGATGCGTTTCAAGTCTCTGCCCTGGCTGGTGACAGCGCCGGTGACGGCGGTGGTGGTGGCGGCCATGCTCGCAGCGGCTCCGGCTCTGGCCGCCGAGCCGGGCGCCGACCTCCTGGCTGCCGCCCGGAACGGCGATCACGAAGCGCTGCGCGCGCTCATCAAGAAGCGGGCCGACGTCAACGCGGCGGAAGCCGACGGCACCACGGCGCTGCACTGGGCGATTCGCGCCCAGGATGCCGCCGTGGTGGCGACGCTTGATTCGCGCCGGCGCCAACGTCAATGCGGCCAATCGCTACGAGATGACGCCGCTGGCGCTGGCTGCCGTGAACGGCGACGTCGCGATCGTCACGGCGTTGCTCGACGCCGGCGCCGAGCCGAACTTCGCGCGAGCCGACGGCGAGACGGCGCTGATGGCGGCGGCGCGGACCGGGCGGCCGCTGGTCGTGAAGGCGCTGCTCGCGCGCGGCGCGCGGGTGAACGCCGCCGAGAAGACGCTGGGACAGACGGCCCTCATGTGGGCGGCGGCGGAGAATCACGCGGACGCGATAAAGGTGCTGGTCGAGGCCGGGGCCGACGTCAACCAGCGCTCCACGGCGCTGACCTTTCCGCCCTTCAAGTGGGGCGTCAACGGCATGGTGTCCACGGTGCTGCCGAAGGGTTCGTGGAGCCCGCTGATGTACGCGGCGCGGCAGAACTCGGTGGAGGCGGCACGGGCGCTCGTGGCGGCCGGGGCCGACGTCAACGCCACCGATCCGGATGGGGCGACGCCGCTCCTCATCGCGCTCGCCAACGCCCACTACGACATGGCGGATGCGCTGCTCGACCTGAAGGCCGACCCCAACCTGGCCGACGTGTCGGGGCAGGCGCCGTTGTACGCCGCGGCGGAGATGCACACGCTGGCGCCGATGGTGGGCCGCCCGTCGCCGAAGCTGTTCGGCAATCTGGAGGCGCCGGCGGTCGTCACGAAACTGCTCACGCTGGGTGCCAACCCGAACGCGGCCCTCAAGCGGCCGGCGCTCGGCCGCCACCACGATCTGGGCGGCGACGCCTCGATGGGGGAGGGCACCACGCCGTTGATGCGCGCCGCGCGCACCGGTGACGTCGAACTGATGCGCATCCTGATGGCCAACGGCGCCAACCCGCACCTGCGCCGCCGCGATCTCAGCACGGCGCTGACGATGGCGGCTACCGGACGCGGCGGCGGCCTGCCCACCGGGCCGAGCACGATTCCGGGCGCGAGCAACCTCGACGCCGTGAAGATGCTGCTCGAGGCGGGCGTGGATCCCAACGGGTTCAACCTGAACGGTCAGACGCCGCTGCATATCGCCGCGCAGCGCGGCAACGATCCGATCGTGAAGGAGCTCATGGCTGCCGGCGCCAAGGTCGATCTGCGCGACAAGCAGAGGCGGATGCCGCTGGATCTGGCGCTCGGCACCGGTCTCAAGGGGCGCACCCCCGACGAAGAGGTCCCCGTCCGCGAAAGCACGGCCGCGCTGCTGAAGGAGGCGATGGCGAAGCAGGGGATCCCGGTCACGGTCCGCTGAGATGTCCTGGCGCGTGTCGGTGGCGATAGCCCTCGCCTGCGCGGTGAACCTCGTGCTCGCGCTCCACTCCTCGGCGCAGGACCCGAAGCGGCGGCCGGTCCGCGAGGGCGCGTTCACCGCGGCGCAGGCGGAGCGAGGCGAGCGGGACTACGGGCGCGAGTGCGAGCGGTGCCACGGCGCCGATCTCAGCGGCGACCCGGCCAGCGAGGTACCGGCGCTTGCGGGCAACCACTTTCTGGAGCAGTGGAACGGCCGATCGGTGAAGGATCTGTTCGACGTCATCAAGCGCTCGATGCCGTCCGATGCGCCCGACAGTCTGACGACGCGGGCCTACACGGACATCGTGGCGTACCTGCTTTCGGCGAACGGGTTCGCCAGCGGCGCCGAGGAGCTGCCGAGGTCGCCGGAACGCCTGCAGGAATGGGTGCTCGAGAAGGCGGAGCACTGAACCGAAGGTCGAGCCCTGAGAGATCTCCGCGAGGAGCAACAGATGCGCGGACGCACGACGGTACAGACAGTCCAGGTGGTCGCAGGAGCGGTCTTCGCGATCGTGCTCGGCAGCGCCACGACCCCGGTCACTCGGGCCCAGGAGAACGACCTGCCGATCTATGCGGGCGTGTTCTCGGCCGAGCAGGTGGCCCGCGGCAAGGAAGCGTTCGAGGCCAACTGCGCCCGGTGCCACCGGTCCACCCTCGAGGGCACCGAGCGCGGTCCCGCGCTGAAGGGCGAGCACTTCTGGTCCAACTGGGAAAACGAGTCGGTCGCCACGCTGTTCACCAAGGTTCGCGACCAGATGCCGCCGAATTTCACCGGCGCCGAACTGGAGCCGCAGACCAAGCTCGACATCGTCTCGTACATCCTGAGCTCGAACGAGTTCCCGTCCGGGAAGGGCGAAATGAAGCCCGATCGCGAGGCGCTCGACGAGCTGCAGATCGCGAAGAAAGGCGCGGCCGCCTCGATGCCGAACTTCGCCATCGTGCAGGTGGTGGGCTGCCTCGCCAAGGGCACGGACGACACGTGGACGCTCACGCATGCCGCCAAGCCGGCCAAGCAGGCGTCGGCCTTCCCGGTCAAGACCGCCGCGGCCAACGACCGGCCGCTCGGTGACGACACCTTCCTCCTGACGAGCGTGAAGGGCTTCGGTCCCGAGGAGCAGGCCGGCCACAAGGTCGAGGCCGTCGGCCTCATCTATCGCGCCACCGGCGAGAACCGTCTCGACGTGACCGCGATGCGCTCACTCACCCCCGGCTGCGGCCGTTAGTCCATATGAAGGCACTCGTGACTCGAGCGGGGTTCGTGGCGGCGGCGATGGTGGCGGCCGCGGCGGCAGGGATCTGGATCGGGCAGGTCGCGCCGCTCGGCGCGCAGGCGAAGACGTCGGTCTGGGACGGCGCCTACAGCGAGGCGCAGGCGGCGCGCGGCAAGGACGAGTACGAATACAACTGCGGCAACTGCCACATCCACGATCTGAGCGGCGACTCCATCAAGGATGTGCCGCCTCTCGCCACCAACGACTTCCTCGGCAAGTGGTACGGAAAGAGCGTGAAGGAACTGCTCGACTACATCACCCAGAACATGCCGCAGGACAGCCGCGGAAGCCTCGGGGCCAAGACCTACGCCGACGTCACGGCGTACATCCTCAAGTTCAACCAGTTCCCCGCCGGCACGCAGGAGCTGGCGGATTCGCCGGCCCTGGCGGCCACGGTGATCGAGCGCGAGAAGAAGTGAGTGGAGAGCCGCCGCGAGTTCGTGCGGCGCCTCTCGGCTGCCGCCATCATTGTTCCTGCGTCCACGTGGGCCCTCGCGGCCGCACTCGACGCGCAGGTCGAGATCCCCTCCGAGTTCGACAATTCGCTCGAATCGATTGCCGTGGCGTTCCGCGGTAGCTCCGGCATGACGCTCGGATATCTGTCGCAGCCGAAGGGCAACGGCCCGCACCCGGGACTCGTGATGCTGCACGACGCGGCCGGGCTGACGGCCAGTGCGCGCGGCGCGGCGCGCAATCTCGCCAGTGCGAAGTATGTCGTCGTGGCCCCGGACCTGCTGTCGCCCCGCGGCGGCGTGGCGAGCTTCCGCGGCGTCGACGCGGAGGTGCGGAAGGCCGTGGCGGAGACCACGCCCGCCATCGTCACACCGCAGGCCGCGGCCGCGCTGGCCTACGTGAAGTCGCACGGCGGAGGCGGGGGACGCGGCGTGGCGCTCGTCGGCTTCGGGTGGGGCGCGACCCAGGCCGTACTGTTTGCGGCCGGCCGCACCGATGTCGCCGCGTGCGTGGCGTTCTCTCCCGACCCGAAGCTGGCGCTGCCGGCGCTGGCGAAGACGTCGGCGCCCGTGCTCGCGATCCTCGCCGGTGACGACCCGGAGGCGGCCGCTGCGGCCGAGCGCATCACGCAGGTCGCCGTGGGCGGCCGCCGGCCGCACGCCGCGAAGGTGTTCGCGGGCGTGGCGCGCGGCTTCCACGATCCGGGCGAGACGAAGGTGTACAAGGCCGACGCCGCGAAGCAGGCGTGGAGCGCGGCGATCGAGCACCTCGACGCGCACGCCAAGAAGGCGCAGGCGCAGACGTAAGTGGGAGGTCGAAGGATGGCTCGTGGGATGCTCGTCGCGTGGCTCGCGGTGGCCGTCTCCGCCGCGGCCTGGCTGTCACAGGAAGCGAAGGTCGGCGCGCAGCAGGCCCGCAAGACGGTGTGGGACAAGGTCTACACCGACGAACAGGCGTGCAGGGGAAGACGACGTACGAGGTGTCGTGTGCGGGCTGTCACGCCAAGGACCTCAATGGCCGCGACGGCGGGGGGCAGGGCCCGGAGCTGGCCGGGAATGCGTTCACGAAGAAGTGGGAGCTGCAGACGCTCAACCAGCTGTACACCGAGATCAAGACGCGCATGCCGCGCAACCAGCCGGCCTCGCTCACCAGCGAGGAATATCTCAACCTCGTCGCCTACATCCTGCAGGCCAACAAGTTTCCGGCCGGCGACACGGCGCTGACCGCCGACACGGCGCTGCTCACGTCCACGTTCATCGCGCGCGAGGCCTCGAAGGCCGCGGCGGCGCCGCAGGCCGATCACCACCGGCACGCTGGTGCAGGTGGTGGGTTGCCTGCAGCAGACGGGCGCCAACTGGACGCTGACGCAGGCGTCCGCGCCGGTGCGCACCGAGAACCCCGACGCGACGCCGGCCGACCAGCGCGGGTCGCTCGCCTCGGCCCCCGCCGGCACGATCACGATCCAGCTCCTCGGGCTCTACGCGCCGCCCGACGAGCACAAGGACAAGCGGGTGGAAGGCAAGGGGTTCATCGTCAAGGACCCGGCCGGCGATCGCCTGAACGTGGTGTCGCTGGAGATGGTGGCGCCATCGTGCGGCGCGTAGACGGAAGGCCAGCAAAGGACGCACGCATGTCGAGGCTCCGCACGAACTTGTGGCTGGCGCTCGGCGCCGTGACGATGGCGCTCGCCAGTGTGGCGCTGGTGGCGGAAGATCGGACGCCGACGCTGAGCGCCAAGGACCGCGCCGAGATTCAGCAGCTGGCGGTCGAGTACGGGCGGGCGCTGGGCATGTGCGCCGCCGAGGACTACGCCCGGCTCTTCGAGCCGGACGGTGCGTTTGCCAGCGGTCCGCGCGGCACCGTGCGCGGACGCGAGCGCCTCATGGCGCTCGTCGAGAGCGAACGTCACTGCAACGGGGCTGGCGACCGGAAGCCGCGCCAGGCGCCCACGATGGAGATTCAGGCCGCGCCGGGCGGCGCCGTCGCCACGGGCGTGCTGGGCCCGGACGGCAGCTACGTGGACGACGTCTACGTGAAGACCAAGGCCGGGTGGCGCTTCAAGCTGCGCCAGGTGATCACCGGCCAGGAGAAGGCGGCACAGCTCGCTGGCGCCGATTTCCTCGCCATCCGCCGCCTGGCGGCCGATGGCTCGGCGGCCTACGCTGACGTCTATTCCAACACCGCTGACGGCTGGCGCTTCCGGTCGTCGGGCGTCGTGATTGCCGCCAGCCCGGCCGGCGTGACCGGCCGGGTGCATCTGAAGGGCGGCGGGCGCTACGACGATGTTTACGCCAATTCCCCGGATGGCTGGCGTTTTCAGTCCCGTACGTTCGTGGCCGAGGTGGCCGCCGGACCCCAGGGACAGGCCCAACAGGTTCGCTAGAACAGCGAGCGAAATGACCAGTACGTGTGATTGCAGGACCTCGCGGCGGCACCCTACCATGGCGCCAGTCGTTCCCGGGGGGGCTGGGAGGCCCGTTGGCCCCGTTGGCCGCGGCCCCTCCACGAGGCGGGATTTCCTGGGGACATGGTCCTGATGACGCGTTCCGCGTACTTCTTCGGCGTCGCCGTGGCCGCGCTCGCGCTGACCGCGGGGCCGCACGCGCAGACGACCGCGCGTCAGGCCCCGCAGCCCGCGCTCGTCCGGTCGTCGGCCGACGACGCCTCGCGCTATGCCGGCGTCATCACGCAGGTCCTGCGCGCAGTGCCACAACGCGCGCCTCCAGACCTCGGCCACCGCGTCCGGCGTCGTGTTCGACACGATCGATCTGCGCAACGTCAGCGGCGATGCGGCGATGTGGGAGAAGGTGGTGCGGAAGCTCCGGGCCGGCGCCATGCCGCCGGCCGGCATGCCGCATCCGGACGCCGCCACGCACGAGGGGCTCGTCACCTGGCTCGAGCAGCGGCTCGACGAAGCGGCGGCTACGCCGAACCCGGGCCGCCCCGTGCTCCATCGGCTGAACCGCACCGAGTATCGCAACGCAGTGCGGGATCTGCTGAACCTCGACATCGGCGACGTCTCGGCGCTGCTGCCGCCCGATGACTCGGCCTACGGTTTCGACAAGATCGCCGACTTCCTCGGCGTGTCGCAGGTACTGCTCGAGCGCTACCTCTCGGCGGCCGGCCGCATCAGCTCGCTGGCGGTCGGCGCGCTCGACGTGGTGCCCGGCTCCGACACCTATGCGGCGCGCCAGGACCTGTCGCAGGACAAGCACATCGACGGCATGCCCTTCGGGACCGTTGGCGGCATCAAGACGACGCACACGTTCCCGGTGGACGGCGAGTACGTGATTCAGGCCACGCTCTACCGCACCAACGTCGACCAGACCCGCGGGCTCGAGCACGCGCACCAGGTCGAAATGGCGGTCGACAGCGAGCGCGTGTTCCTGCAGACGATCGGCGGCACGCCGCCCGGCAACCCCGGCGGCGTGGATGAAGCCGCCACGGGGCGCGGGCGTCTGCTCTCGCGGTCGGACGCGATCGACGCGCAGTTGCAGGTGCGGGTGCACGTGAAGGCCGGTCCGCGCGACGTGACGGCCGCGTTCCTGCAGCGCTCCCGCGCGGCGGACTCGCGGAAGATGCAGCCGTATCGCAGCTCCTTCGACACCTACGACGCGACCGGCTATCCGCACATCAGGACGCTCGTCGTGAAGGGGCCCTTCAAGGTGGACGCACCGGGCGAGACCCCGAGCCGGGCGCGCATCTTCACCTGCCGTCCGGCGACGGCGGCCCAGGAAGAGGCGTGCGCGCGCCAGATCCTCACGACGCTGGTGCGCCGCGCCTACCGGCAGCCCGCGTCCACGCAGGACGTGAACCGCGCGATGGAGTTCTACCGCACCGGCCGCGGGAACGGCGGCTTCGAAAACGGCATCCAGCTGGCGCTGCAGCGCGTCCTCGCCAGCCCGAAGTTCGTGCTGCGCGTCGAGCGCGATCCCGCCGAGGTGCCGGCCGGGACGGCCTACCGCGTCAGCGACATCGAGCTCGCCTCGCGCCTCTCGTTCTTCCTGTGGAGCAGCATTCCCGACGACGAGCTGCTGGCGCTGGCGGCGAAGGGCCGTCTGCGCGAGCCGCTGGTGCTGCAGCAGCAGGTGCAGCGCATGCTCCGCGACGAGCGGTCGCGTGCGCTGGTGGACAACTTCGCGGCCCAGTGGCTGCAGCTGCGCAACCTGCAGCGCGTCACGCCCGACAACGATCTCTTCCCCGAGTTCGACGACAACCTGCGCAGCGCCTTCCGCCGCGAGGTCGAGCTGCTCTTCGGCGCGATCATGCGCGAGGATCGGAGCATCCTCGAGCTGCTGACCGCCGACTTCACCTTCGTGGACGAGCGGCTGGCCAGGCACTACGGCATCCCCGGCGTCTACGGCAGCCAGTTCCGCCGCGTCGCGGTGACCGACGAACCGCGCAAGGGGCTGCTGGGCAAGGGGGCCATCCTGGCCGTCACCTCGAACGCCGACCGCACGTCGCCGGTGGTGCGCGGCAAGTGGATCCTCGACAACCTGCAGGGCATGCCGCCGCCGTCGCCGCCGGCCAACGTGCCGTCGCTGTCGGAATCGGCCGGTACCGAGCCGAAGTCGATGCGCGACCAGATGGCCCAGCACCGCGCCAACCCGGTGTGCGCCAGCTGCCACAAATTGATGGATCCGATTGGCCTGGCGATGGAGAATTTCGACGCCGTCGGCCGCTGGCGGGAGCGCGATGCGGCCGGCCCGATCGACGCGAGCGGCGATCTGCTCGACGGCACGCGCGTCGACGGGGTCGTGCAGCTGCGGCAGGCGCTGCTCAAGCGCCCCGACGTGTTCGTGGGCACGATCACCGAGAAGCTCCTGACCTACGCGCTCGAGCGCGGCGTCGAGGCATCGGACATGCCGACGGTGCGCGGCATCAGCCGCGATGCCGCCCGGCAGAACTACAGGTTCTCGTCACTCGTGCTGGGCGTCGTCAAGAGCCCGGCGTTTCAGATGCGGTTGAAGGCCGGGGCGAACGACTCCGCGCTGAAGACCGCGCAACGGTAGGGACGGCCCAGGAGGGCGCACACGCCATGCAGATTCGCAAGATGCACTTGCCGCGCAGGACGTTTCTTCGTGGACTCGGCACGGCAGTGGCGCTGCCGGTGCTCGATGCCATGGTGCCGTCCTTCACGGCGCTGGCGAAGACCGCCGCCGCGCCGCAGAAGCGGTTCGGCGCGGTGTACATCCCCCATGGCGCCATCATGGAGCGCTACACGCCGACCAAGGCCGGCACCGGCTTCGACTTCACGCCGATTCTGAAGCCGCTCCAGCCGTTCAAGGACAACCTGCTGGTGGTGAGCAACCTGGATCGTCCCGGCATGGACGACAGCCACGCCACCGCGTCGGCCGCCTGGCTGAGCGGCGCCATCGCCAGGAAGACCGAGGGGCAGGATTTCCACCTCGGCCAGACGATCGATCAGGTGATCGCGCGTCACATCGGCGGCGACACGCCGTTCCCGTCGCTCGAAGTGGCCACCGAGAACCTCGATGGCTACGTGGGCGGCTGCAGCCCGGGCTACGCCTGCGCCTACATGAACACCATCTCCTGGTCGTCGGAGACGACGCCGGTGCCGATGGAGATCAACCCGCGCGTGGTGTTCGAGCGCCTGTTCGGCCGTCCCGGCACGCAGGCGCAGCGCGTCGCGCGCGCCAGGCAGGACGCGAGCATCCTCGACTCGGTGACGGAAGACCTCGGCGATCTCGAGAGCGGCCTCGGTCCGCGCGACCGCGCCCGCCTCGACGAGTACCTCGACAACATCCGCGAGATCGAGCAGCGGATCCAGCGCACCGAGCAGCGTAACAGCACCGAGACGGCGATCTCGCTCGACGCGCCGATCGGCGTGCCGGAGTCGTATCAGGAGCACGTCGGCCTGATGTTCGACCTGATGGCGGTGGCCTGGGAGGCCGACCTGACGCGCGTGGCGTCGTTCATGATGGCGCGCGAAGCCAGCATGAAGACCTACCCCGAGGTGGGCATCACCGAGCCGCACCACACGATCTCGCATCACCGCGAGAAGCCGGACGTGAAGATCGCGCACGCGTCGCTCAACGCGTACCACATGTCGCTGTTCGCGAAGTTCGTCGCCAAGCTGAAGGCGACGCCGGACGGCGACGGCACGCTGCTCGACCACTCGATGGTGTTCTACGGCAGCGGCATGAGCAACGCCAACGTCCACGGCCCCTACCCGCTGCCGCTCGTCGTCCTCAGCGGCTGGCAGGGCAAAGGCTACCGGCACATCGTGCAGAAGGATCACACACCGCTCGGCAATCTCTGGGTGGGCGTGAGCGACATGTTCGGGATACCCGAGTCCACCTACGGCGAAAGCACAGGACGTATCACGCTGGTCTGAACCTATGCGTCTGGTTGTCTGTACTGGCCGTCTGCGGCCGCGCGTCCTGATCGGGGCGGCGGCCGTGGTTGCGACGCTCGCGGGATCCGCCGGGACCGCGAGCGCCGATACCCCGCTCATCGACGCGATCAAGAAGCAGGACAAGCGCACGGCGCTGGCGCTCATCCGCCAGCGCGCGCCCGTGCGCCAGACCGCGCCCGACGGCACGACGCCGCTGCACTGGGCGGTGGATGTCGGCGATCTCGAGCTGGTGCAGGCGCTGCTGCGGGCCGGGGCCACGAATGCGGCCAACCGCTACGGCACCACGCCGCTCGAACTGGCGGCCGAGAACGGCAACGCGCGCATCATCGACGCGCTGCTGAGCGCCGGCGCCGACGCGAAGGGCGCCACCGTTGAAGGCGAGACGGTGCTCATGACCGCCTCGCGTACCGGCAACGTGGAAGCCATGCGCATGTTGCTGGCCCGCGGCGCGGATCCCAACGCGCAGGAGCGGTGGTTCGGCGAAACCGCCTTGATGTGGGCCGCGGCGGAGAATCACGCCGAGGCGGTGAAGCTGCTGCTCGAGGCGGGCGCGACAGTCGACGTCGCCGGCAAGAAGATGGAGTTCGCCCGCAAGGTGGGCGGCCAGACCACGCTGCCGGTGGGCCAGATGACGCCGCTGATGTACGCGGCGCGCTCCGGCGGGCTCGAAGCGGCGCAGGCGCTCGTCGAGGGGGGCGCGAAGCTCGACACGCAGGATCCGGACGGGACCACCGCGACCATCCTGGCGATCATCAACGGCCACTACGACGTGGCGGCGCTGCTGATCGAGAAGGGCGCCAATCCCAACATCGCCGATTCGAGCGGCATGGCGGCGCTGTACGCGGCCGTGGACATGAACACGCTGCCGTTCATGCACGGGCGTCCGTATCCGCGGCCGTCCGGGAAGCTGGGCATCGCGGATTTCGTGCAGGTGCTGCTGAAACACGGCGCGGACGTGAACCAGAAGCTGAAGTCGCCGCTGCTGCGGCGGCACAACAGCACCAGCACCCAGAGCCTGGGTGAGGGGACGACGCCGCTCCTGCGCGCCGCCGCGTCGGGCGACGTGGCGATGATGCGAATGCTGCTCGCGGCCGGTGCCGATCCCGCCGCGAAGCAGAAGAATGGCAACACGATGCTGATGCTCGCGTCCGGTTTCGGCCGGCGTGGCGACCACAACGCCGACGCGCTCGAGTTCGAGAAGGGCACACCGGCGCAGCTGCTCGCCGCCGTCAAGGTGTGCGTGGAGGAGCTGAAGCTCGACCCCAACGTCGCCAACGACCAGGGCGACACGGCGCTGCACGTGGCGCACAGCGGCGACATCGTTCGCTACCTGGTCGAGCACGGCGCGAAGGTCGAGACCAAGAACAAGCGCGGGCAGACGCCGCTCGCGATCGCGCTGCTCGCGCATCGACCGCAGCAATCGCCAGCTCCGCCCCGATGTCGTGGCGGAGCTCAAGACGCTCGACAACGGCGCCACGCCGCCGACCGAAGCGCCGAAGCCGTCGGCCGGCCCCGCCCGCTCGACCGCCCAGTAAGTCACCTCGTTGCCTTCTGTGGGGGCGGGTCTTCAGACCAGGCCGACGCGGCCGCGGCCAGTTGAAGGGGAGGCGTGGGGTTTTCGCGAGCCGCGTTCGAGCCGCGCCGCTGGACGACCCGCGAGAAGCCAGAGGGGACCAGCGGGATTTGAGCCCTGCGCGAGCAGGGCGATTCCCGCGGCCAGCGGATGCCGGGCATCGCAGCGGGTTCCGGCGCGGTCGAGAAGCGGCTCGCGGAAACGCCCACGCCTTCCCGTCGTGCCGTCGGACCGCCGCGTAGGACGCAGCGTCTAGGGCTTGAAATACTTCCGTTCCTTGATCCGCCAGCCCTGCGGCGTCTTCACGTAGACGTCCTCGTAGTGGCCGCCGTTGTTGCGGAGGTAGGCGATGCCGTGCACGGTGCCGTCCTTCGCCGGCGTGAGCTTGAGACCCGAGGTCCGGAACGGCAGGTCGGGCTTGCCGCTCCCGCGGGGATACAGGGTGCTGTTGTACTCGCCGAACAGGTCCTCGTAGAAGCCATGGTCGTCGCCGGCCAGGGCGCGGATCTCGATGAAGTCCTCGGTCTTGAAGCCGGCCTTGAGCTCGTCGTCGGAAATCACGGTCCGTGACTTGAACTTCCACCCCTTCGGCGTCTTCACGTAGACGTCGTCGTAATACCCGCCGCCGCGGCTGTTGACGATCCGCGCCTTCGCGCCCTCGGGGGCGGGCTCGATCACCGGCGTCGGCAGACGTGACGCCGCCTCGCCCGCGACCGGCGTCGGGTTTCTGGGTGCCGGCTCGGCTGACGGTCCCGGCGTGTCCTTGCAGCGGTCGTACCCGACCACCATCTCCATGAGCGCCTGCCGCTCGCGCACTTCGCCGCGCGGGGCGCTGGCGAAATAGCCGCCCGGCGTCGCGAACAGGTCCGCGTACTCCCCGCCCTTGCACGCGAACAACGTGTCGCGGTATTTGGTCCACAGCGCGCTGATCTCGGCCTTGTCCTGGTCGGTCAACGCGCCGGGCGTCATCACCACCTGCGCCGGCGCGCTCGAGGCGCCCAGTGTCATCACCGCGGCGAGCGCCGCGCCGCGCCACTGCCACATCCGGGTCATCGCGGCACCGCCTTGGCAAAGAGTTCCACCACCGACAGATTGGCCGAGCCCGCAATCCCGTGTCCGCCGCCGGAGGCGAGCGTCGCCAGGCCCACTTCGTCCACGCGACTCAGATCGGGACGTTCCACCTCGGTCATCACCGCCACCCTCGCCGGATCCAGCCGGTACCACCGCATGCCCATGAAGCCGATCTCCACTTCGTAGAATTCGTCGTCGGTCTCGATACCGCGGTTGCCGACGAGCAGCGTGCCGTCGGCGAGCTTCACCACCGGGTAGAGCGTGTGGATGGCGTTGGTGCGCACCATCCAGCGCAGCCGCGCCAGCCCGGTCAGGTCCACGTAGCTGCGCTTGTGCCGCAGCGTGACCGCCACCGGCGAGGTGGTCATCCCCGTCCACAGATCGATGCGCCCTTCGTGGCGGGCGGCGCGAATCACCTTCGCGTCGGTGCCGTACAGCTTCGCCTCGATGTCGGGGTTGGTCACGACCGCCGGAGTGAAGCGCTGGTTCTCGTCGGTGCGCTCGCCGGTGTAAGGCGGTTCCTTCCACACTTCCTTGAAGAGCAGCGGCGGACGCGTGGCCGGGGGCGCGGCCGCGGCGGGGGCGGGCTTGGCCGTGCTCTGCGGCGGCGCCCCGGCTGCCACGGCGGCGGCGCCGAGTCCGAGCCCCACCACGAGAACGCCGATCAACCGGACGATCGACATGTGCAGCTCCTCCCGGGACACTAGTTCCGCGCCGGCGGCAGCTCGCGCGGCGCGCAGCCGTCGCACGGCTCGAAGAGCGACACGAAGAAGTTGCTCGGGTCCACCACGAGCGCGCCCTTGAAATTGGGCGGAATCGGCGTCGCCTTGCCGCCCTGGGTCGCGATGGCGAGGCCGGCGTGCTTTGCGGCGTCCACCACCGCGTCGATGTTCTGGGCGCGCAGCTGCAGGCGCGTGGCGCCGCGGTCCTGGATCTTCATCTTCAGCGGCGTGCGATCGACGCCCTTGAACTCGACGAACTCCAGCCACAGCTGCGAATCGCGCGCCTTGGCGCGCGCGTGCCGCTGTTCGGCCGTGTTCAGGCCGGTGAGCGCACGTTCGACCGGGTTGGCGGCGAAGGACGATTCGCCCTCGACCGTGAACCCGAAGACGTCGCGGTAGACCTGCATCGTGCGCGCGAGGTCGGCCACGGTCACCATGGCGCGGATGTCCACGACGTTGTGAGCCGGCGCGCTGGCAGGAATCGACGGGGGCTGCCGCAGCTCGAGGAAGCGGTTGTCCACGTCGCGGACGATCACGGCGCGGGTGCCGTCGCCAAGTGTCACCGGCGTTCCGCCCGGCGTGACAACCGGGTACTTCGCCGCCTTCACCTTCGCCAACGTCGCGTCGATGTCGCGCACCACCAGGACGAACGTGACGTTGCCCGGATCCTGGAGCCGCAGCGGGATCGTCTTGAACGGCACCTGCTGAATCTCCATCGGCTCGATGCCGGTCCGGATGCCTTTGACGCGGGCCGACTGGTGGCGCTCCTTGGCCCCCGGGATGTCGAAGAAGGCGAAGAGCCTCGGGTTGGGGTTGTTGTACGGCCGC
The DNA here is from genome assembly GCA_963731785.1 of uncultured Acidobacteriota bacterium. Taxonomy (GTDB): domain Bacteria; phylum Acidobacteriota; class Vicinamibacteria; order Vicinamibacterales; family UBA2999; genus DASYRM01. The sequence continues at coordinate 149,402 of CAVSWX010000025.1, read as the reverse complement.
GCGCCCGAGTCCGGCAGCGGCGGCACCTCCATGTCGAAGACGTCGTGATAGAACGCCAGCGACCGATCCATGTTCTCGACGAACGGCGTCAGCGCGCCGGTGTCGAGGACCAGGCCCTTCGGCCCCGATGCGCCCGGCGCCTGTCCGTTCGTCAACACCCCGGCGAGCGCCCACAGCGCCCCGGCAGCAACCAGCTTTCCAACCCGACTGTTCAAGCGCAGCATGGAACTCCTCTCGCGTGGCGACATGATGCGCCTCATTTAACGCCATCCGCCCGAAACTGCCGCGCTCAGGTGCCTCTACCACCAAAGTTGGGTACGAATGTTTGACGAACATCAGGTCAACCCGTTCTTGACTCTCATGGAGCGCAGCCCTATGTTTCGGACGCCAAGACACTGGCGGAGGGCACTTTCCACATATTCCACATATCCCGGGTCGTCACTGCGGTCTGGCGTGGTCTCCGTGCGGTCCCCCGAATGAGCCCGTAACGCGAGCCGCGTCTGGGAGGGTCCATGTTCGAGCCTCACGGTGCGGGTCATGGGGACCAGGGTGATCTTCGAGGAGCACGCGCGCCGCGCCACGTTCTGAGTGCCGCGGTCGTCGCCGTGTTCCTGTGTGCGCCCGCGACGGCGCTCGCTCAGGCCACGATCACGGGTGTGGTCAGGGACACCTCCGGCGCGGTGCTGCCCGGCGTCTCGGTCGAGGCCAGCAGCCCGGTTCTGATCGAAAAGACGAGGACGGCCATCAGCGACTCGTCCGGTCAGTACCGGATCGTCGATCTTCGGCCCGGCACCTACGACGTGTCGTTCGCGCTCCCGGGCTTCAACACCCTGCGCCGCACCGGCATCGAGCTCACGGGCACGTTCACCGCGACGGTGAGCGCTGAGTTGCGGCTCGGCAGCCTCGAGGAGACGGTCACCGTCACCGGCGAGGCGCCGGTCGTGGACGTGCAGAGCGTCAACCGGCAGCGGGTGCTCACCCGGGAAGTGATGGACGCGATCCCCGCCGGCCGCAGCCACCTCGATGTCGCCGCGCTCGTTCCGGGTCTTCAGGTCAACGTCTCGGGCACCCGTGGCACGCTGGCCGACGTCGGCGGGACCAACAACCTGCAGAACATGACGCTGACGATGCACGGCGGCCGCAGCTTCGATACGCGGCTGATGGTGGACGGCATCCGCATCGGCAACGCCGGCTCGGGCGGCGAGTTCACGAATTACGTGCCCGACATGGGGAGCACCCAGGAACTGGTGATCGACTACGCCGCCATTTCAGCGGAGCAGATGACCGGCGGCGTGCGCCTCAACTACGTGCCGAAGGACGGCGGCAACCAGCTGTCCGGCTCCTTCTTCGGGACCGGCGTGAACGACAAGTTCCAGTCCGACAATCTCGACGACGAGCTGGTGGCGCGCGGTCTGACCGCGCCGAACAAGATGAAGCTGACCTACGACGTCAACGTCGGCGTCGGCGGTCCGATCAAGCGCGACAAGCTGTGGTTCTACTCGGCTGCGCGCTGGCAGGACAACGAAAGCTATGTGGCCGGCACGTTCGCGAACAAGAACGCGGGCGATCCCAACAGCTGGACCTACGAACCCGATCCGACGCAGCAGGCGGTCTTCTTCACGAAACAGAAGAACGTGAACGCCCGGCTGACGTGGCAGGCGACGCAGAAGAACAAGATCACGATCTACGGCGACAACCAGTGGCGCGACTGGGACGACTCGCGGCCGATCCATTCGCCGGAAGCGACGACGCAGTACCGACTTCCCGCGGCTGTTCATCACCCAGCTCGGTTGGACGTCGACGGTCAGCAACAAGCTGCTGCTCGATGCCCGCCTGCAGATCAAGGGCGAAGGCTACCTCGACGCCGCCCCGCTCGGCGACCTGATCCCGGTCTACGAGCAATCCACCGGCTTCTTCTACAAGGCGCCCGCCCGCACGTTCGGCAACCCCGTGGGCGCGCAGGTCGCCGGCCTGCCGCGCATCAACCAGAACCTGCGCACGTGGCTCGGCAACGTGTCCTACGTCACCGGCGCGCACTCGTTCAAGGCCGGCTACAGCCACACCTGGGCGAAGTCCACGCAATACAACGACGACGTGGACATGAACCTCGGGTACCAGTTCAACCGGGGCATCCCGACCGTGATCTACCAGCGCGCGACTCCGTACTTCGACGGCGGGTACGTCATGACGGCGGAACTGGGCCTCTACGCCCAGGATCGCTGGACGATCGACAAGATGACCGTGAACGCCGGCGTGCGGTTCGACTATCTGAGCGGGTACTTCCCGGAGAACCATCTCGGGCCGGCGCGGTGGGTGCCGAACCGCAACGTGACCTTCCCGAAGACCGACTCGGTGAGCTGGAAGGACATCTCGCCGCGCCTCGGCGTGGTCTACGACCTGTTCGGCGACGGCAAGACGGCGCTCAAGGCGAGCCTCGGCCGCTACGTACAGGCGTCCGGCGGCGCCAACAACGCCACCATGGGTGCGCCGGTGAGCCCCACGTCGGCGTCGGCGAACCAGGTCTCGCGGTCGTGGACGGACGCCAACAGCAACTTCGTGCCCGACTGCAATCTGGGCAACTACCAGGCCCAGGATCTCCGGGCGACGGGCGGCGACTTCTGCGGCACGATCTCCGACCTGAGCTTCGGCGGTATCCGGCCCAGCACGCAGTTCGATCCCGAGAGCTCGAAGGGGTGGAACATCCGTCCGGACAACTGGGAGATCTCGGCCGGCGTGCAACACCAGTTGCTGCCAAGACTCGGCGTAGACATCGGCTACTTCAGCCGGTGGTATGGCAACTTCCGCGTCACCGACAACCTGGCGACGACGGCGGCCGACTATACGAGGTTCAGCATCGTGGCGCCCTCGGATCCACGGCTGCCCGACGGCGGCGGCCACACGATCGAGGGCATCTACGACCTGAACCCCGACAAGGTCGGCCAGGTCAACAACCTGGTCACGCTGGCCAGCAACTACGGCTCGTTCTCCGAGAAATGGAACGGCGTGGACGTCATGCTGACGGGGCGTCCCTCCGCGAGCGTCGTCCTGCAGGGCGGCGTGAGCACGGGCCGCACGTCGTTCGATCTGTGTGAGGTGCGGGGCAACCTGCCGGAAGTGGCGATGACCCCGAACAACGGCCTCTACCAGTACACCGACTTGCGCAATCCGTACTGCGCGGTCGACACGAACTTCCTGACGCAGGTGAAGGGGCTGGCCACGTGGCGGGTGCCGAAGATTGACGTGCAGCTGGCCACGACGTTCCAGAGCTCGCAGGGGCCCGAGATCTTCGCCATCTACAACGCACCCAATTCCGTGGTGCAGCCCGGGCTTGGACGCCCGCTGTCGGGCGGCGCGGCGAACGCCACCCTGAGCATCGTCGAGCCGGGAAGCCTCTACGGCGAGCGGACCAACCTGTTCGACCTGCGAGTGTCGAAGACCATCCCGCTCGGAGGCCGGCGGCGCACGATGCTCAACTTCGATCTCTACAACGTCACGAATTCGAACGCCGATCTCATCCTGAACAACAACTTTGCCGCGTGGCAGCAGCCGCAGCGCATCGTCGACGGGAGGTTGTGGAAGCTGAGCGCGCAGTTCGACTTCTGAGCGCGGCTCATGGAAGGAGAGAGCCGCGAGTGGCTCAAGGCTCAAGGCTCAAGGCACGGAAGAGCACCTGCGAGGTGGCGTCTTGCCTGAGCCCTGAGCCCTAAGCCCTAAGCCGACGTGGATCTTCACGGATTCCCGTAACGCAGCGCACGCTGGCGTTTCGCGGTCTCCACCGACTCCCGATAGCGGGCCGCTTCGAGGCGGCCCGCCTCGATCTGACCGGCGGCGATGTACGCCTCGGCCAGCAGGCGGTGGACTTCGGGGTCGGCGGGGTCGAGCTCCGTGGCGGTGCGGTAGGCCTGCACGGCGGCCTCTGCCTGGCCGCTCGCGGCCAACGCCTGGCCGAGCGTTACGTGATGCGCGGCCACTGTGGGTTCGAGGGCGATCAGTTGCTCGAGCAAGGGAATGGCCGCCTGGTGGTTGCCCGCGGCCGTCGCGACCGAGACCTGGCGCGCGAGGCCGTCACGTTCGAACTTCCGCTTGGACGCGTCCGCGGCCTCGGCCTGCAGTCGCCGGTAGTCCTCGATTGCGCGCTGCGCCTCCTCGCTTTGCCCGAGGCGGGTCAGCGCCGTTCCCAGCACGTAATGCGCCTGCGCCTGCGACGAGTCGAGGGCGATGGCTGCTCGCGCCACGCGTGCGGCCTCGACGTGCGTGCCGGCGCTGAGGTGCAGTTGCGCCATCCCGACCAGGCTCAGGACGTTGCGCGGGTCGACCAGCAAGGCGGCGGTGAACTCCGTCAGCGCCTCGTCGGCGCGGCCCAGGCGCACGTAGCTGTCGCCGAGCCGCCGGTGCGCGTCGGCGTTGCCGGGATTGACGGCCACCTGCCGCCGCAGCGCCGTGACGGCACGCGCGAAGTCGGCCTGGTTGGCGTAGAGCAGGGCGACCATCTCGTGCAGCGGGTCCTGACCGATGAGCGGGGTCGACCGGGCCGCCGATTCCAGCTCGGTGAGCGCCTCCGCATAGTTGCCGCGCGCCTGCAGCAGCCGTCCGAGCCGGTAATGTCCGAGCACGCCCTGTGGCACCGCTTGGATCGTCTCGCGCAGCGCCCGCTCCGCATCGTCGAGCCGCTCCCGGTCGATGAGCACGTCCGCGAGGCCGATCCGCGCGCGCTCGTCGTTGGGTGCCAGACGGATGGCGGTGGAGTAGGCCTCGATGCTCCGCTCCAACTGGTCGTCGAGCCGGTAGGCGGTTCCCAGGATGCGGTGGGCCTCCGCGCTGCCCGGGGCAGCCGCCACGACCGCTGCCAGCTGCCGCAGTGCGCCGGCGACATCGCCTCGACGAAGGGCGTCCGCACCCGCGAGCAGGTCGACGTCGGCCGACCGCAGGAGAGGATCGCCGGCGAGCGCCTGCCGGCACTGCGCGATCGCCTCCTCGAAGCGGCCGGCCGTCAGCGCCGCAAACGCTGCCACGTACGGCGCCGGGGGGAAGATGGGCGCCACGCCCGCGGTCTGACGCAGCAGGCCAGGGCGCGCAAACGTCACGCTGCCCGTGCCGCTCGCCACGTGCCTGGCGGCCGCACGTTGAAAAGCCGCGAAGGCCGCCGTGGAGCCCGGTGCCGTGCCGGCGTCCATCGCGTAGCGCGCGATCTCATAACGCACGACGGCGTTGTCGGGCTGGAGCGTGGCGGCGCGTTCCAGGGCCTTGACCGCCTCGGCGGGCTGGGCGGCGAGCCCGTGCGCCATCGCCAGCAGTTCGTGAACGTCGGCGCGCTTCGGGGCCAGCCTGGCCGCCGCGCTGAACGATCGGACCGCGTCCCTGGCACGATGGCGATCCAGCTGCACGGAACCCAGCGCGGCGTAGGCAGCCGCGTCGAGGCGGCCAGCGCGGAGTGCCGTCTCGAAGGTGGCAATCGCCAGATCCCATTCGCGGAGTGCCGCCTCCATCGCATCCACGTCGGCGCGGAGGCGCCGGCCCTCGTCGCCGAACCGTCCGGCGATCGAGATCGAGAACTGCCGCACCGCGGCGACGAACGCCTGCTTGCGCTCGAAGATATCCTGCGGCGGCTGGGCAGCTGCCGGCGCGGCCGACAGCGCGACCAGCACCGCGGCGCAAGCGAAGATCGACCCGCGCGACATAGAGTGTTGCCGGACGGCATTCTACACACCGCCATTGGGGGAGCATGCTGATGCAGGGTTATAAGGTGATTTCAGGTGCGGCGGCGCTCGCGGTGCCGGCCGCCGTCGCGGCGCTGCTCTGTCCGGCCTCGGCCGACGCGCAGCTCCGCTCGGCCTCGTCCCCGTGCGAACGGCTGGCCACGGTCGCGCTCCCGAACACGACCCTGACCTCGTCGCACGCGGTGCGGGCCGGCGGGTTCACGCCACCAGTCGCCGCCGGCGCCGCGGCGGCGCAACCCTTTTCCGAGCTGCCGCCGTTCTGTCGCGTGGTGGCATCGACACGGGCCGTGAACTCGGACGTGAAGTTCGAGGTGTGGCTGCCCACCGAGCGCTGGACCGGCGACATCATGCCGGCCGGCAGCAGCTTCTGGGGCGGGCCGCTGCCCTTCGCGCGCATGCGGGAAATCCTGGCCAGCGGCGCCGTCACCGTCGGCACCAACCTCGGCATCGAAGGATTCAGCGGCCCCAGCTTCGCGATCGATCACCCGGAGAAGCTCGAGAACCTGAAGATGGAACCGCTGCACGTGGTGGTCGAGCGGGCCAAGACGCTCGCCGCGGCGTATTACCCGAGCGGCCCCACCTTCTCGGTGATGAACGAGTGCGGCGGCGGCGGCTCGCGCGACGTGATGGCGATGGTGCAGCGCTTTCCCACCGACCTCGACGCGGCCGTCTCGGTGAACTTCACCAACTACGGCACGCGCCACGGCGTGTCGCAGATGTGGCTCTACGACGCGACGCACCGGTCGCCGGATGCGCTGCTGCCCGACGAGCAAGCTGCCCATGCTCCACGAGGCCGTGCTCAACGCCTGCGACGCCAACGACGGCGTCAAGGACCGGATCCTCGAAAACCCCAGGGCATGCACCTTCGATCCGGGCGTGCTCCAGTGCAAGGCAGGAGACAACGCCAGCTGTCTCACGCCCGGCCAGGTGACGGCGGTGCGCCGCATGTACGAGACGCCGCGGCACGAGCGCACCGGCGAGGGGATCTACGGCCCGATGGAACGCGGGAGCGAGCTCGGGTGGGCCGACATGATCGGCGCCAACGAACCCTATCGGTATGCGGTCGCGTTCTACCGCAACCTGGTCTTCCAGGACCCGGCCTGGACCTACGACGCGAAGCGCCCGAACTTCGGTGCCGACATCGACCGGGCCGAGAGCCGCGCGAACGCGATCAACCACACCAACCCCGACCTGCGCGCGTTCGTGAAGCGGGGTGGCAAACTCCTGCTCGTCGGCGGGTGGAAGGACGACCTGCCGCCGCAGAACGTCGTGAGCTACTACGAGAACGTGGTGAAGACGATGGGCGACGGCGTGCGCGATTCGGTGCGGCTGTTCATGGTGCCCGGGATGCACCACTGCTTCGGCGGCACGTTCCCCGGCGCCTACAAGGTGGACTTCGATCCGGTGCAGGCCGTCAAGCAGTGGAAGGCCACGGGCACGGCGCCCGACCAGATTGTCGTGGACACGTCAGGCGAGGGCTGGCCGACGCGGAAGCGGCTGGTCTGCGCCTATCCCAGGGTGTCGGCCTACAAGGGCAGCGGCGACGTCGGCGATCCGGCGAACTTCACCTGCCGGACCCCTTGAGCGAGCGTTGGATGAAATCCTCGAGCATGGCGTTGAACCTGTCCGCCTGATCGACGAACAGGGCGTGCCCGGCGCCCTCGACGTACTCGATGCGCGCCGTCGGGACGGCCGCCTTGAGCGCGTCGCCCTGCGGTTTCTTCGACGGCACGCCGACGAAGAGCACGGGCCGATCGAGCTTGCCGAACAGGGGCCGCATGTCGGTGTCCTTCCCGAACGCGTTGGCGAACATCAGCATCGCCGCGGCGTCGGTCGGCGTCTTGAGCGACATCTCGGTGATGCGGTCGATGTACGCGTCGGTCTGCGGCTGCGCGTACATGCTCTTGACGAAGTCCCGGGTGAATGGCTTGCGATCGGCCTGCATCCGCCGCAGGTTCTCGAGGACCGGCTCGAGCGCGCCCTGCGGCCACAGGTTGCCTTCGACGAACGCCAGGGCCGCGATCCGGCTCGTGCCCGACGCGCCCACGTAGGTGATCACTTCGCGCACGCCCATCGACCAGCCGACCAGCACCACGTCGGTCAGGTTCAGGTGCTCGAGCAGTTCACCGATGTCGCGCCCGCGGCGTCCGAGATACAACCCTTCGCCGGTCATCTCCGACGCACCCTGCGCGCGCGGATCGAGCGTCACCGTCCGGTAGCGTGACGAGAACGCACGCAGTTGCGGCTCCCAGATGTCGCCGCTCATCGTCCAGCCCGGGACGAACACGATCGTCCGGCCGCGGCCGGCATCGGTGTAGTGGAGCCGGACGCCGTCGCTCGTGGTGAAGAACGTGCCGGGCTGCGCCGTTGCCGGGGACGGCGCCACCGCCGGCATGGTCACCGTCCGGCTCTTGAAGCGCCAGCCGTCCGCTGTCTTCACGTAGACGTCGTCGTAGCGGCCTCCCGCACCGAGGGGTGCCGAACCGCGTGCCCCTTCGGGGCTCGGCTGGATCGTCACCGTGGGCGCGGGTCGCGACGCAGTCGGGCGGGGCTTGCCGTCGAGGCAGAACTCTTCGGTGCGCACGAGCTGCACCAGCTGGTCCCGCCCCCGCAGGGTGCCTTTGGGCCCGTAGATCTCGCGATGCTTCGCTCCGCGAAAATCGTCGGTGGTGAAGGTGCCGTCGGCCGTGAAGAGTCTTGCGTAGTCTTCGGCGGCGCAGCTGCCGAGCGCCTGCGCGTAGCGCGCCACGAGCTCGCGGATTTCGGCGCGATCCCGATCGGTCAGCGTGGAGGAGCCGCCGCCGGCCGCTGATTGCGCCTGCAGGCTCGCCACGCTCAGCAGGGCACCGAGCCCGAACACCGCGGTCAGCCTGCTGTTTCGTGGGGTCATGGCCTCCTCCTGGATGAGCGCGGCACGCTCGCGTACCCCTCTCGAGGCACGTCCGCAGCCGCGCGCACTATAACAAACGCGCGTGCACCGTCCTCGAACCGCCCAAACAGGGCCGTGTGACGGTCACCCAAACAGGGGAGAGCTTGTCATGGCTCAAATCCCTACAATGTCCCCGCTTCCCGTCAGCTGAGCCTGAGGCGCACCGGTGGTCATGCCACCGTGGTCGCCGTGTTCGAGGAGGAGGCATTCACCGTGGTGATCGTCGAGGGGGACCATGAGGGCGGGGCAGGTGCGCGCGGCGATCGTGCTCGCCATCACGTTCGTGGCGATGTCCAGCCGTCCGCTGTTCGCCCAGGTGGACTTCTCCGGCGAGTGGCAGCCGGTGAGGAACCAGGACAACACCGAGAATCCGCTCGTCGGCGACTGGATTGGCATCCCGCTGAACGAGGCCGGGCTGGCGCGCTCGGAAGCGTGGGACGCCTCGATTCAGTCGCTGCCCGAGTGGCAGTGCCGCCCGCACGGGTGGGCCTACATCTATCGCGGCCCGACCAACCTGCGGATCTGGAAGGAAATGGATCCGGTCTCTCGCGCGGTCTCCGCCTTCCACGTGCAGTGGGTGCAGTCGTCGTCGACGGCCATCTATCTCGATGGCCGTCCGCATCCGCCCGAGTACGCGGCGCACTCGTGGAACGGGTTCTCCACCGCCGAGTGGGTGGGGAACATGCTGAAGATCACGACGACGCACCTCAAGGAGGACTACTACCGGCGCAACGGCATCTACGCGAGCGATCGCGCGACGGTGACGACCTACTGGATTCGCCGCGGCGACTACCTCACCTGGATCAACATCGTCGAAGACCCGGTGTACCTGACCGAGCCGCTGATTCGCAGCGGCGAGTACCGCCTGAATCTCGGTCAGCAGTTCCTGCCGCACCCCTGCACGCCGGCAGACGAAGGGCGCGCCAAGGGTGACGTGCCGGCGCACCTGCCCGGCCAGAATCCCTTCCTGAAGGAGCCGACGCGGAAGCTCGGCATCCCCGACGACACCATCTACGCCGGCGCAGCGTCCATGTATCCCGAGTTCCGCGACAAGGTGAAGAAGCAGCCGTGAGCGCCACCGTCTTCAACCGTGTCGCGCGACACCGTGCCGCCGCGGTCGCCGCGCTCGCGATCGGCGCGGCCATGGCCGCCCACACCCACGCGAACGCGCAGGGCGTTCGGGCCCGGCGGGCGCGGCGCGGCTCCAGGTGCTGCCCGTGCGCGGCAACGTCTACATGCTCGTCGGCGCCGGCCCGAACATCACGCTGTCGGTCGGCAAGGAAGGCGTGCTGGTGGTGGACCCCGGTCCGTCGGACATGGCCGAGGACGTGGTGGCCGCGATCCAACGCACTCGCGCGCGCGGTCAACGACCTCCCGACCGCGACGAAACCGTGCGCGGGTCTGGGGTGCGCCGGCATCACCTTCCAGGCGCTCCTGACCGAAGGCGTCGCACCGCCTCCGCGTCCGATTCAGTTCCTGGTCAATACCAGCAGCGATCCCGATCACGTGGCGGCCTGGCGCGCCTGGCCGCCGCCGGGACCACGTTTGCCGGCGGCCCGGGCTTCAACGAGGTGTCCGGGGCTCGCGCCGCGGCCCTGCAGCAGGCGACGTCGTACGCGCACGAGAACGTGCTCGGCGCGGCTCAGCGACGCCGGCGCCGCGTCGGCGAGCCTGCCGACCGAGACCTACCTCACCGATCTGAAGCAGTACTTCAACGGTGAAGGCGTTCACATGATCCACGTGCCGAACGCCCACACCGACGGCGACAGCCTGGTGCTGTTCCGCGGCTCGGACGTGATCAGCGCCGGCGATCTCTACGTCACCACCAGCTATCCGGTGATCGACCCGGCGCGCGGCGGCAGCATCGATGGCTACATTGCCGGGTTGAACCGCCTGCTGGACCTGATGATCCCCGAGTACCAGACCGAGGGCGGGACGATGGTGATTCCGGGGCACGGCCGCCTGTCGGACGCCGCCGACGTGGGCACCTATCGCGACATGGTCACGATCGTCCGCAACCGGGTGAAGAACATGGTCGACCGGGGGATGACGCTGGCGCAGGTGAAGGCCGCGCGCCCGACCAAGGACTACGACCCGCGCTACGACACGCCGGCGTGGACGAAGGACATGTTCATCGAGGCCGTCTACACGAGCCTCACGGCGAAGAAGTAGGACGCTGTGATGACGCGACGGCAGGCGGCGCGGCGGACAGCTCGAGCGCGGCTGGTGTGCGTGGCGGGTGTGATGTGCGTCACCTGGGCATCGGTCACGGGCGTGGCCCAGCGCGGCGCGGCGCCCGCCGGTGCCGCGGCGCCGGCCGCCAGCGCGTCGAGCGCGGCGCCCTTCGATCTCACCGGCTACTGGGTCTCGATCGTCAGCGACGAATGGCGCTATCGCATGCTGACGCCGCCCAAAGGCAGCGTCGATTTCGTCCCCGTCACCGACGAAGGCCGTCGCGTGACGCAGGCATGGGATCCGGCCCGCGACCGCGCCAACGGCGATCAGTGCAAGGCCTACGGTCCGGCCGGCGTGATGCGGCTCCCCTCGCGCCTCCACATCACGTGGCAGGACCCGAGCACGCTACGTATCGACATCGACACCGGGACCCAGACGCGGCTGCTGCGATTCCAGGCCGCGTCATTCTCCAACGTGCCACCGTCGCTTCAGGGGTTTTCCGCGGCGCGGTGGGTGCCCACCGGCCCACCCCAGGCCGGCGGCGAAGCCGCGGGACAACTCCAGGTCGTCACGACCCGGATGCGTCCCGGCTACATCAGGAAGAACGGTGTTCCCTACAGCGCCAATGCCCGGCCCACCGAGTACTTCGTCGTGCTCGAGGCTGGCGCGACCTACTTGGCCGTAACGACGATGCTCGAGGATCCGCAATACTTGGCCCAGCCGTGGGTGCGGACCTCGCAGTTTCGCAAGCAGCCGGACGGCGCCGGCTGGAACCCAACGCCGTGCGAAGTCGGCTGACGTTCGATTCTTTGGAAATGCTCGTGTCTTTTCAGTCGTCTCTCAAAGGAGACAGTATGCGTGGCTCGACCAGGTTGTCGGTGTGTATCCTTGCGTGCGCAATATTCTTTCCCGCTCTCGCCTTCGCCCAGGCCTCCATCGCCGGTGCCGTCAAGGACGCGACCGGTGCCCTGCTGCCGGGCGTGACCGTCGAGGCCTCCAGCCCGGCCTTGATCGAAAAAGTCCGTACCGTCGTGAGCGACGGCGCGGGGCAGTATCGGATCATCGATCTTCGGCCGGGAACCTACTCGGTCACCTTCACGCTTCCGGGATTCAACGTCTTCAAGCGCGACGGCATCGAGCTCACGGGCTCGTTCACGGCCACGGTGGACGCCGAGCTCAAGCTGGGATCGGTGGAGGAGACGGTCACGGTCTCCGGCCAGGCGTCCGTCGTCGACGTGCAGTCCGCGTCGCTCCAACGCGTCATCAGCAAGGACATCATCGACGCGATTCCGGCCGGCCGCGGTCAGTCCGCGCTGGCCGTGCTCATCCCGGGCATGACGGCCGGCGGTCAGGACGTCGGCGGCTCGAACAACCAGTCGCTCAGCGCCATCTCGATCCACGGCGGCCGCGGCACCGACCAGCGCCAGAGCGTGGACGGGCTGACGCTGCGCAACGTGGCCGGCCAGGGCAACTCCACCAACACCGTCGTCGACGTCGGCTCCAGCGCGGAAATGACGATCGACTACGCCGCGGGCAACGCTGAAGCCGTCACGGGTGGCGTGCTCTTCAACTTCATTCCGAAAGAGGGCGGCAACCGGTTCTCGGGCTCGGTCTTCGGCAGCCAGACCAACACCAACTTCCAGAACAGCAACTACACGCCGGAACTGGCGGCGCAGGGCCTTCGGTCGCCCAACAAGCTGAAGAATCTGTTCGACTACAACGCCTCGGTGGGCGGCCCCATCGCCAGGGACAAGGTGTGGTTCTACTCGAGCGCACGGTTCCAGCGCAGCGAAAGCTACATCGCGGGTCTCTGGGAGAACAAGAACGCCGGCGACCTCTCCAAGTGGCTCTACGAGGCCGACCTGGACGACCAGACGTCCAGCTTCCTGAAGAGCAACACCGTAACATGTCGCGCGTCACGTGGCAGGCGTCGCCCCGCAACAAGTTCAACGTCTACTTCGACAACAGCTGGCGCTACTGGAACGCCTCGCTCGTCGGCGTCTCCTCGGAGTCGGAGCAGAAGTACGACTTCCCGCGGCTGTGGCAGGTGAACGGCGGCTGGTCGTCCCCCGTCAGCAACAAGATGCTCATCGACGTCCGCGGGGGCATGCACAAAGAGGACATCTTCAACTTCTACGACCCGGACCCGAACGGCGTGTACCGCAATCTGATCGGTGTCGTCGAGCAGAACCAGGTCATCCCCGGCGTCGGGTCCATCGGGACCTTCCGCTACCGCGGGCGGTCGAACACGAACGACACCGGCATCGCGGCCAACGACCAGATCCTGACGGACGATTTCCAGTTCAAGGGCTCGGTCTCCTACATCACCGGCAGCCACGCCCTGAAGGTGGGCATGACCCACTACCATGGCATCCAGACCTACAACTCGCCCGAGCTGAACAACGCCTACAACATCCGCATGCTGAACGGCATTCCGAACCAGATTACGGAGCGCCAGAACCAGTACATGGGGATCAAGGGCGGCGTGCGCGCCGAGATGGGCGCCTTCGTCCAGGACCGCTGGACCGTCAACCGGCTCACGGTGAACGCCGGCCTGCGGTACGACTACAACCACACCGGCTGGGATGAGTACCACTTCGGCCCAGGACCGCTGGTGCCGAACCGGAACTTCACGGTCGAAGCGGAGGACTTCTACAAGTTCCACGACCTCTCGCCGCGCGTGGGCGTGGCCTACGACATCTTCGGCAACGGTCAAACGGCCATCAAGGCGAACATCGGCAAGTACGGGCTGGCTCTCGATCCCACCCAGGGCGTTCCGGCCCGCGACCGGATCGTCCCTCGCGTGACCCGGTCGTGGACCGACGCCGACGGCGACTTCACGCCGGACTGCGACCTGATCAATCCGCTGGCGCAGAGCCCGGCCACCACCGGCAGCATCGACACCTGCGGGCAGATCTCGGACCTTCGCTTCGGTTCGGAGATCCCTCGCGCGACCACCTATGACCCGACGGGTGCTCACCGGCTGGAACGCCCGGCAGAACAACTGGGAGTTCTCCGGCCAGCGTGCAGCACGAAGTGGTGAGGGGCGTGGGCATCGACGTCGGCTACTTCCGCCGGTCGTACGGGAACTTCACGGTCTCGCAGAACCGTGCCGTCACCCCGGCCAACTTCACCGCCTACAGCATCCCGGTGCCCGTGGATCCGCGGCTGCCCAACAGCGGCGGCACGCTCGGCGGCCTCTACAACGTCAATCCGGACAAGTTCGGCCAGGTGGACACCTACGTGACTCCCGCTGACGACTTCGGCGGCATGAGCGAAGTGTTCAACGGCTTCGACTTCAACGCGAATGCCCGTCTGCGCGACCTGACGCTCCGCGGCGGCATCAGCACCGGCAGGATCACGCAGGACACGTGCGCGATCGTCACCGGTCGTCCCGACTTGACCGTGACCACGACGATCGGCACGGTGCAGAGCACGGAGATGTGCCACGTCGAGACGCCGTTCCTCACCCAGGCCAAACTGTTCGCCATCTACAACGTGCCCAAGGTGGACGTGGGTCTGTCGGCGACGTTCCAGAACCTGCCGGGTCCGCTCGTCGCGGCCAACTACATCGCCACCAACGCCGTGATCATTCCGTCGCTGGGCCGGCCGCTGTCGGGCGGCGCGGCCAACACCACGATCAACCTGGTGACGCCGGGGACGATGTACGGCGAGCGCCTGAACCAGCTCGACATGCGATTCAGCAAGGACTTCCGGTTCGGGCGGGCGCGCTTGTTCAGGGCAAACCTGGACATCTACAACATCCTGAACGGCAACCCGGTCCGCGCCGTCAACGCCAACTACGCGTCCTGGCTCGTCCCGACGTCGATCCTGGATCCGCGGCTGTTCAAGATCAGCGTGCAGTTCGACTTCTGATCGGGTAGATCGGCGGGATTGTCGGCAGACCGGCCGGCGGCTTCGGACATTCACCAGCAGGTGGTGAATGCCGGACCGCCGGCTTTTTTGTACGGCGGTCAGACCGCGCGGCGGCGCGCTCGCCGGATGCGCGGCGCCGGCGGCGCCGAGGAGCAGGAGCGCGGCCGTGGCGGGCTCAGGCACCTGGTCCACGGCAATGGCGGTATCCGGGGCGTCCTCGTAGGCGGCATCGAACACCGTGATGATGTTGGTCATCTCGTCCACCTTCACGCGTGCCCATCCGTAGTGCGTGCCGGACGCGTTCGCGAACGAAAAGCCGAGAAAGGCCGTGAGGCCATCGTCCCAGAGTCCTTCTTCGCTGGTGGTCGTCGGCGGATTGTTGGAGAACGTATCCTGGCCATCAGACCCATCCCGCCAAAGAGGGAAGCAGGTCCGATGATCGCGCCGGCAGAGAGCGGGGCGACGTCGGTCGCGGTGGCCATCACGATCCCGCCGCTCAAGGCGGACGCATGCGCGGTCGTGAGACAGTCGCCGACGCAGCCGAATGTCTGACTGAGGATGAGATCCTTCTCGCCGTCGCCGTCGACGTCCCAGATGAAATTGGAATCCTGCAACACCTGGTCGGGATCGACGTTCACGTAGATCGGCGCTGCAGAGGCGGAGCGGGCGTTCGCCATCGCGGCCACTGACAGCAGCACGGTCATCCCGTGCACGAGGGCGCGCGTGAACCCTTTCAAGCCGACGCTGCGAATCCGTTTGTGCGACATGACACTCCCTCGTTTCCAGGCCCGAAGCTGATGCGACGCAAGTGTAGCGCCAGACGTTGTGCTTGCGTAGGTGTTCAGCGATTCCGTTGATGCGCGGTGACCACCGCAACGTCGGGGCGAAGCTCGGCAGTGGAACAAACCGGATTCATGACGACGCGCCGCCGCACGCCGCCGAGCGCGATCGTCATGACGGTGCGTTCGCCCTTGATCCGGCGTTTCGGCGTTGCCTGCGTACCGTATGCTTTTCGCTCCGAAAGGAGGGGCGCGTCATGTGCAGGATGTGCAAGGAAGGCAGACCGCAAGATCACGGCTCCGCGCGGCGATCGTCACGCCGGGATTTCCTGAAGACGTCTGCCGCCACTGGTGCCGCGGCCGGATTGACGCTCTTCAACACCAGCGACGCGTCGGCCCGCAACCAGGATGACGATGCCCCGGAGGATCACGGCCGCCCCGGGCGGCGCTACGTGATTCGCGGCGGCCACGTGATGTCGATGGACCCGGCGGTGGGCGACTTCGCCGTCGCCGACGTCCTCGTCGAGGGTAAGCACATCGCCGCGGTCGGTCCCGACCTGCAGGCGCGTGGCGCCGGCGTGATCGATGCGCGGGGGCGCATCGTGATGCCGGGCTTCGTCGACACGCATCATCACCAGTTCGAGACGGCGCTTCGCAGCTTCCTTGCCGACGGCCTGCTCTTCAACGACGGCAAGCCGCACGGCGCCATCAACTACTTCGAGCACATCCTGGGCAAGTTCGCGCCGGTGTACCGGCCGTCGGACGTCTACATCAACGAGCTGTTCGGGTCGCTCAGCCAGCTCGACGCCGGCGTCACGACGGTGCACGACATCTCGCAGATCCACCACTCGCCGGAGCATTCGGACGCCGCCATCAAGGGCATCGCCGACTCGGGCCGCCGTGCGGTGTTCGGCTACTTCGAGAGCGCGGGCGACGTGCTAGGCAACCAGTACCCGGCCGACGCGCGGCGCATCAAGAAGCAGTACTTCTCATCGAGCGATCAGCTCATGACCATGTTCATGGGCGGAGAGATCTACCTGCCCGGTTTCGCCGCGGCCTGGGCGATCGGCCGCGAGCTCGGGATTCCGATCGCGGCGCACATCGTCGGCAGCTTCGGGATGGGCCCGACGTTCGACGCCCTCGCCGCCGCGAACCAGTTCGGCCCCGACAACCTCTTCATCCACATGACCGGGATGTCGGACTTCAGCTGGCAGAAGGTGAAGGACGCCGGGGCCGGCGTGTCGTTGGCCGTGCCCATCGAGATGAACATGCGACACGGGCTGCCGCCGGTCCTCAAGGCGCAGTCGCTCGACATCGACCCCTCGTTGAGCGTGGACGTGGAGTGCACGCTCACGGCGGACATGTTCACGCAGATGCGGACGGCCATGGCGCTGCAGCGCGGCCTGGTGAACCAGCTGGCGCTCGACGTCGGCAACCCGCCCGAGCTGCCGGAGCTGTTCACCACCCGTGACGTCCTGCGCTTTGCCACGATGCAAGGGGCCAAGGACCTGAAGCTCGATCACAAGATCGGGTCGCTCACGCCCGGCAAGGAGGCCGACATCATCCTGCTCGACGCGGAGGCGATCAACGTGGCGCCGCTCAACGTCGTCCCCGGCGCCGTGGTGTCGCTGATGGAGCGCTCCAACGTCGAGACGGTGATCGTCGCGGGCAAGGTGCTGAAGTGGAAGGGGCGCCTGCTCGGCGTGCCACTGAACCGCCTGCGGCGCGACCTCGAGGCGTCGCGCGACTATCTGTTCGACGCCGCGCGAATCCCCCAGGACCTGTTCCGCCCGAACTGACCAGGGGGAGGGGGTCAGCGCGACGGTTTCTGAAGGGTCTTTCGCGTCGTGTCGAGCGTGAACTCGAGCGACTCCCGCGGCACGCTGGTGACGAACGGGCCCACCAGCCAGCCGAGGCCGATCGGAATGCTGCGCGTCAGCGTCACCGATTCGCACTGGATGTAGACGCCGCCGTCACGCTCGACGAAACGCCAGTAGGTGTTCAGCCGCCACAGGTAGCCGCCGTCGCGGCCGACCGGTTTCTCGCGCTCGGCCGGCGTTCCGGGTCCCTCGACCTCGGCGATCCGGGTGCTCCGGATGCGGCTCCGAACCTCGCCGGGGCCCGCCGGACGAAACTGGCTTCGTGCTCACTGTTCACGACGACGGCGATCACCTTCTTCTGATAGAAACGCAGGAAGACCGTGAAGCGATCGCCGTCCTGCGAGAGCCGCTTCGAGCGCTGGACGGCGGGCGCATACACCTCGGCGTGGCGGTCGTAATCCTGCAGCAGCGCCACCGCGTCCTGGAGGCGCGCGCCCGGGACGAACACGGTGCCGACCCAGTGGTGGACCAGCCCATTGGGAATGTCGATGTCGCGCGCTCCGTCCTTGGTCACCAGGCGGTTCGACGACGACGTTCCCGGCGCGCAGCAGCTCGCCAATCTCTTTGGCTCGCGGGGCGGGGAGCGTGTCGATCCACAGCGCCGTGCCCCCGGGGGCATCGATGCCCGCCTCGGTGAGTTTGACGTAGCGGTCGAATGCCGCCACGGTCTTGGGTTGCAGGTCAGCGGCCGCAGCCGGGCCGGCCAGTCCCCACAGCACGGCCACCAATGGCAGCAACGCCGGGACGCGAGAGGCGTGGTGGAGCATGGCGGACATCGAATCTGGTCAACCGTCAGCATACAGCTCCGAAGTTGGTTCGCGTAAGATCGCTCGGGCTGCCGGTGTTGAAAACGGCGCCACGGAAAGAGGCGCCATGCGGCACGGTCGACACCTCCTGTCATACCTGGTCACGCTCAGCTCGGTGGCCTTCCTGCTGGCTGACAATGTGCCGTTACGCGCGCAGTCCCGCGCCGACGAAATCGCCCGTCAGCAGCAGGCGCGGGCCGAAACCGCCACGCCCGACGTTCCGAGCCGCGTGGAACGCTTCTTCGAGCAGTCCGAGCAGGGCAAATGGTTCGTCGGCGTGCCGCGGGGCTGGTATCCGGCCTTCGGCTCGATTTACCCGGGCGGCGGTTTCACGGGCGGCGTCGGTTACCGGCACTACATCGGCTACGACTCCTACGTGGACGCCTCGGCGTTGTATTCCGTCGCCAACTACAAGCAGGTCAAGCTCGCCGCCAGCACGCCCAATCACCTGGGCGACCGGCTCGATCTGTCTGGATCGATCGCGTGGGCGGATGCGACACAGGTCCCGTTTTACGGGCTCGGCATCGGTTCCAGCCAGGACAATCGCACGAGCTTCCGTGTCAACCGGACGCAGGTGGCCGGCGTCGCCACTCTGCACCTCGTCGACTGGCTGCAGCTCGCACTCAATGGCGGTATCGACGACTACACACAGCTGGAGGGGCAGGGCGCGTTTCCGTCGATCGAGACCGTCTTCTCGCCGGAAACCGCGCCCCTGCTCGGGCAGGACCTGACCTACCTGCGTGGCGAGGTCTCGGCGGCGGCCCTGTGGCTGGCGTCGCCTTCCTACAGCCGCCGCGGCGGTCTCGCGCGGCTCGCCTACGAGGAATTCAATCCGCTGCAGGGCGGGGGCGACACCTTCGGTATCGCGAGCCTCGAGGTCGTGCAGCATATCCCCGTGCTGCGCGAGACGTGGGTGCTGTCGCTGCGTGGACGGTCCGAGTCGGTGGTGCGCCCCTCCGACGTCGTGCCCTACTTTCTGATGCCGTATCTGGGCAGCGGCAGTACGCTGCGGGGTTACACCACCGGCCGCTTTCGCGATCGCCACTCGCTGCTGCTGACCAGCGAGATGCGCTGGTTCCCCAATCGCCTCGGCTTCGACATGGCCTTGTTCTTCGACGCCGGCAAGGTAGCGCCGGAATTCGCCGGGCTGACGTTGAAGGACATGAAGACCGACGTGGGCATCGGAGCGCGGTTTCATACTCCCGCGTCCACGGTGCTTCGCATCGAGCTCGCGCACGGCCTCGAGGGCACGCGAGTGGTGTTCGCAGCTGCCGCGCCTTTCTGATCCGGTGCTCCCATGACTCGCACACACCTGGCCGCATGGCTCACGACGCTCACGCTGGCCGGCGGCACGCTCGCGGGCCAGCAGCCGAAGTTCTACGCCGACGATCCGTTGCAGCGCGAGCCGGAAACGGCCGACGCCTCGAAAGTGGTCGAGCGCGACATCGTCCTCAGCTTCGATCTCGCCGAGAACCTCTTCGCCACCCCGGGCGAGGTCCGCAAGATCAAGGCCCTCAACCTCAACACCATCGACGAGGTGCCGGATTCCAGCTGGTTCACCAACCGGATCGGCGCGCGGCCGCTGTCGATCGAGGAGGCGGTACGAGGGCCAGTGACGGGCCCGGGGCCGGCGCCCGGTCCGTTGACGGTGACGCGCGCGAAGCCGAGCGGCGTGTCGGCCGGGTTCGTGCTCCGCGACTCGGCCGGGGAAACCTGGTTCGCCCAGTTCGACGCTGCCGGCTACGACGAAGCGGCCAGCGGTGCGGCGATGGTGGCCAACAAGCTGTTCCACGCCCTCGGCTACTGGCAGACGGAAAACCAGATCGCGGAGCTGGACCCGGACAAGCTGTCGATTGGCGACCGCGCGGTCACGGAAACGCCATCGGGCAAGATCCGCCGCCTCGACCGCGACGACCTGATGAAGCTGCTGAAGCGCGCGGCGCGCCAGAAGAACGGTACCTATCGCATGCTCGTCAGCCGCGGCATCGCCAACACGCGCGGGCGCTTCCGCTACTACGGCACGGCGAGGCGACGACCCCAACGACCTGGTGGCGCACGAGCACCGGCGCGAGTTGCGCGCCTTGAAGGTGTTCGGCGCCTGGACCAACCTCGTCGACATGAAGGCCAAGAACACGCTCGACGCGCTGGTCACCGAGAACGGGCGCACGGTTCTGCGTCATTACCTGCAGGACGTGGGGTCGACGTTCGGCACCGGTGCACTGGGTCCGCGGGACTGGGACGAAGGACACGAGCTGCTCTACGAGGGAGACCCGACGTTGAAGCGGATGGTCTCGCTCGGCTTCTACCGCAAGCCGTGGCAGAAGATCCGCTACGAGGAGCACCCGTCGATCGGGCGCTTCGAGGGGGATGCCTTCGATCCGCTGGCGTGGAAGCCGCGAGTGCCCACCGCCGCCTTCCTCAACGCGCGCGCCGACGACAACTTCTGGGCGGCGCGCCGGGTGATGGCGTTTTCGGACGACATGATCCGCGCCCTGGTGCACACCGGGCTGTACACCGACGCGGCCGCCGAGAGCGCATCTCGCCGACGTCCTGATCAAGCGCCGCGACAAGATCGGCCGTGCCTATCTTCCTGCGGTCAATCCGATCGTCGATCCGGTCCTGGCCGACGGGGCGCTGACCTTCGCCAATGCAGCGGTGGACGCCGGTGCGGCGGCGGCGCCCAAGGGTGGGTATCGCGCCGAATGGTTCCGGTTCGACAACGCCACCGGAGACGCCGCGCCGCTGGGCGCGTCCAGCGCGGCGAGTGGCACTCGTCTGAACGCGCCTGCGGGCGTGCCGTCGACCAACGGCGTGTTCGTGCGCGTGGACGTCTCGGCCATCGATCCGCCTCACGTCTCGTGGCAGGCGCCGGTGAAGCTCTATTTCGTTCGTGCCGACGCGGCGTGGAAGCTGGTGGGGCTGGAGCGCCTGCCCGACGGCGAGGCCGACTGAATCAGGAGCCGCCGGCGGCCGCAGCCTTCTGAATCGCGTCCAGATTGAGCATGATCGACTGATTGGACTTCAGCAGCTCGGCAACGATTTCGTCCCGGGGGCGGGACGTGCGCGGCCGCTCGGATGCGTCGAGGAACGGCCACAGGCCGTTGCGAATCTCTGGCGGCAGGGTGGCGTCCAGGTATTCGAGCGCGGTTCCGCGCAGACCCTTGTCCGTGGTCTGCAATCCCGCATAGGCGATGCGCACTGCGTCGGCCGGCAGCACGAGCGACAGCAGGGTGAACACGTGGGTCAGGGCGTGGCTGGCGCGGCGGTTGACCACCGCCCGCAGACCGGGCGTGCCGTCGTCGGCATCGACGGCGCCGTCGAGGAGCTGCCGCCCCTCCCACACTGTCCGGCTCACATCGACTTCGCGGTGCACGACCGCGAACACCCGATCGCGATCGACCACCAGCGAGGCGCGTGTGGCCCGTATCGCCACCAGCGACCGCGCACTCTGGGCGCGCACCTCGAAGCGCAGGTCGTCGAGCGCCAGCAGCAACCCGTCGGCGGCACGTTGCGAGGCGCAGGCCGACAAGACCCGGGCGAGCCGCCGCCGCACCGCGAACGGCCGCTCCGGGTCGAGCAGGGCGTCCGTGAACTCGCCGATGTGCCGTTCGGCCACGGCCCGCAGGGCGCGGATAGCGTCGGGCGTCACCTCGTCCACCTCCAACAACGGGATGACGTGCGAGACCATCGAGGGCGCCAGCTCGCGTTCGCGGAGGACCAGCGCCGCCCGCACGGGGTCACGCGACCGCAGTGCCACGATGGCCGCCACCTCGCGGTCGCCGTCGCGTTGGCGGCCCAGGAGCGCCGAGCGAGCGTCCGGCAACTGCAGGGTGTGCAGCATGGCCGTCCTCGTGGTGCCGTCGGCGACCTCCGCGAGGTCGAGGTCCACCGCGCGGTTGCGCAGGTTCTGTTCGAGCGTCGCCACGTAGCCGGCCGTGAGCCGGCGTGCCACGGCCAGCGCGCCGAGCGAGCAGACGATCCCCACGCCGATCATCGCTGCCGGCTGCCGGGCCGCCGGCAGCAGCAGGAGCGCCTGGACGAGGCTGGCGCCGATGATGTCGCCGGACCGGTCCACGCCGACGTCGATCACGGCTTTGACCGCGCGCTTGTCGTCCGGGGCCATCGGCGTATAGAACAGCTCGTAGCCCGCGCGATAGAGCGACCCGCGGCTGACGGCCTCGCCGGCGCGGGCGACGACCAGCGCGGGCATGCCGGGCACTGCGAGCGACAGTGCTCCGCCCGCCGCGAGCGACAGCGCGGGCGTGCTGGTGCAGGCCGCGAGGCCCAGTTTCTCGAGCGCGGCCTTGCTCGCCAACGTCTGGACGCCGAATGTGAGCAGACTGATCGCGGCGTAGTAGATCGAGAAGAAGCTTCCGAGGGCCGGGCCGCGGCCAAAGGCCGCCTTCACCTCGACCTTGAACATGTAGTCCACGAGCACGGCCGCCATCGTGCCGAGCAGGACCAGCAGCGCGAGGTTGCGCAGGTACGGGGCGCCGGCCAGCACCCGCAGCCCCGACGCGGCGCCGGTCACGCCGTCGTCCGGCTTCGGCGCACGCGGGGCGGCCGTAATCGGATGCCGGCCGATCGACCACACCTGCCAGGCGCAGATGACGTTCATCGCGGCGAGCAGCGGGAGCAGTGTCTCGACGCTGGTCGCCGACACGATGCGCGCCGCGGCGAGCCCGCCCAGCAGGCCGCCGAGTGTCCCGGCCCCGGCGATGATGCCGAAGCGACGGCGGGCCGACCGCGGCTCGAACCGTTCGCTCGCGATCAGCCAGAAGCCGGACCCCAGCATCGGTCCCAGTCCCGACACCTGCAAATAGAGCAGGCTCGCCGCGACACCGGGACCGGAGCCCGCCACCGTCCACTCGGCGAAGAGCAGCAGCGAACTCACGGCAAACGCGGCCGGCACCCACGCCGCCGGCTGAACGCGGCGCAGCAGCCACGCACTGGCGAGCACGAGCGTGATGGAGAAGAGCGACGTCCCGATGATCATGCGCGGCAGCATCGAGGCGTCGAACGCCGCGAGAAACATCGCGTCCCGCGCCGCCTTGCCGGCGATATATTGCGCGCCAATCAGTGCCGACCCGATGACGGCCGACGTCATCATGGGATCGAACCGGCGGGCCCGGACGCTCATCGCCCAGCTTCGGCGGCGTCACCAAACGCCACTCGTGCCGTTGCCGGCTCGATGACGAAGGCGGCGACGAGCGTCGCCGCGGCGACCGCCACGAACAACATCGAGAACTCGGGATGCCCGGGCCCGATGGCGAGCGACGTCGACACCAGCAGGACGCCGAACGCGGCGTCGCAGATCTGGAGGCGGCGCCGGGTGAAGGCGTGCTGGACGGGGATCTCGGCCGGGAAGTAGCGGGCCACGAACCAGAGGTGCAGGCGCAGGCTGGCGCCGGCCGCGACCGCGCCCAGGACCGCGAGCAGCAGCAGCGTGCCCCACGGCGGCGGAAGGAAGCGCTGCACGTACCAGGAGGGATACACCATGGCGACGTACACCGCCGATACCGAGAGCTGGTGCACTTCCCACCACCAGCGCGGCCTGACCGGAGCCGCGCGCACCGCTCTCGACGCGCTCGACGAGTGCCGGCCGGTTCCGGCGCGCCGCGACTCCTGCAGGTTCACCTGCAGGCGCTCGAGGTCGGCCACGACGTCCTGTGTCGACTGATAGCGTTCGCGCGGATTCTTCTCGAGGCAGTGGGCGAGGATCGCATCGAGCTCGGGCGGACTCTGCGGCTGCACTTCCGACAGCGGCGGCGGTTCTTCGCCGATGATCCGCGCCAGGATCGCGGCGAGACCGGTCGCGGCAAACGGGTTGAGCCCGGACGCGAGCTCATAGGTGAGCAGGCCAAGCGCGAAGATGTCGGTCCGGAAATCGGCCGTCATGCCTTGCGCCTGCTCGGGCGATAGATAGGCGGGCGTCCCGACGATCGCGCCGGTTTGCGTCAGCCGGGCCGACTCGACGAATCCTCCATGCGCGCCAGGCCGAAGTCGAGCACTTTGACGACCCCGCTGGGGGTGCGCATCACGTTCTCGGGCTTGATGTCGCGATGCACGACGCCCAGAGTGTGGGCGCTGGCGAGTGCCCTGGCGAGCTGGAGTGCGATGTCGACGACCAGATCGATCGGCAGCGGTCCCGACTTGAGCAGCGCGCGCAACGGCTCTCCGGGCACGTATTCACAGGCGAGGTAGAGGCCGCCGTCGATCTCCTCGAGCGCGTAGACGGTCGCGATCGATGGGTGCGACAGGCCCGCGGCGGCGCGGGCTTCGAGACGGAGGCGTTCCTTGCCCACCAGTTCCGCGCCGAGCGTCGGGCTGAGCGCCTTGAGCGCGACACGCCTCGACAGGCGCGTGTCGTCCGCGAGATAGACGACGCCCATGCCTCCACGGCCCAGCTCGCGGCGAATGATGTACGGGACCGATCGTCGTGCCTTCGAGGCCGGGCGGTCGAGGTTCCGGCGGTAATTCCGCGGTTTCGGCCGAGTCGGCCGGGACGGCGCTTCGAGTACCGAGGAGGATCTCGACCCGTTCCCGCACGTCGGCCCGGCCGGCGCAGGTGCGATCGAGATACTCGCTCCATTCCTCCGGGTCGCGCTTGAGCGCCTCTCGATAGACGTCTCGAACGAGCCCTGAAGTGTCGCTGCTGCTCGTCATCGTCTCGATGTCAGCCGGCGCCTCGTTGCCCCTAACACAGAACGGAATAACGTATTGCCGGCTAGCTTAGCACCAGCTCATCCACCTGACTCGCCAGGCGGTATCATCGCGGCCGCCCGCCAGGCGGGTGGGGAGGGTGCATGCGACTTGTCCGGATCGCCGTCACGCTGGGTCTGCTCGCCTCGGCGCCCGTCGCCGTGGCACCGCGTCTCGTGGCGCAGGCAACCGGCAAGCCCATCGCGCTGACCGGCGGCACGCTCATCGACGGCACCGGCGGTGTGCCAATCCGTGACAGCGTCGTCCTCATCCGCGGCGAGCGGATCGAGCGCGTCGGGACGGTGGCGTCGCTGCCGATCCCCGCGGAGTACGAGCGCGTCTCCACCGAGGGGATGACCGTGCTGCCCGGCCTGTGGGACATGCACGTGCACCTCATCTACAGCGGCCACCCGAACCCAACAGCGTGGTTTCGGCACGGCGCCGAGTTCGAGCGTGTGACGATTCCGGCCTCCGCGCGGCAGATGCTGGCTGCGGGGGTGACCAGCGTGCGCGATCTGGCCGCGCCGGCCGGACCCATGCTCGCGGTCAAGCGGCGCATCGCCGACGGCTCGCTGCCAGGGCCCACCGTGTATGCCGCCGGACCGGCGCTGGCCAAGCTGGCGCCGAACCAGACCACCATCACCAGCCAGTTCCTGCCGATCACCGACGCCGCCGACGCGCGGGCCAAGACCCGGCAACTGCTCGACGCCGGCGTGGACGTCGTGAAGATCTTCTTCGCGGAGCGGATGTCGCTCGAGGAGCGGGCCGCGATCATCGGCGAAGCGCACGCCCGCGGAAAGAAAGTGGCCGCGCACGGCCAGACCGACGCCGAGGTGCGCCTCGGCCTCGACATGGGCGTGGACGACTTCCAGCACATCGGGATCGACAGCCCTGAGTACGCCGCCGACATCATGGAGCGCCTGCGTGCCCGCGTGCAGCGCGGGCCGCCGCTGTACTGGACGCCCACGGTCGGCGCCAACGGGCTGCTCAACGCCGCGTACTTCGCATCGAAGCCGGAGCTGCTCGACGACCCGGAGAGCTATCTCGGGCTGCCGCCGCCGCTCATCGCCGAGGTCAAGCAAGGGTGGGCCGCGTACGAGCCGCGCCTGCCGCGTGCCGATGCCGAGGCGATCGTCAGGCGGAAGGTGGCGCAGCTCCGCGAGGCCGGAGTCGAGCTCGTGTTCGGCAGCGACGAGGGCAGCCCCGGCGAGCCGGCCCGTCATGCCACGTGGATGGACGCCGATCTCTGGGTGCGGGTGCTCGGCTTCGACCCGATGTGGGTGCTGCAGCGCATGACGTCCGGTGCCGCTGCCGCCATGGGAGTCGATGGCGAGACGGGGTCTGTCGTCGCCGGAAAGCACGCCGATGTGATTGCCGTGGGTGGCGACCCCCTCCGGCACATCGACGTGCTCCGCGACCCGAAGCTCGTGATGCGGCATGGCCGTCGATTCAAATAGATCCCGAGCGCGCGTCGCGCGCTCAGAACCGCTTCGTGATGTCGACGCCCCACTGGCGCGGCCGGCCCAGCCAGGAGATCCCGTTCGGGTTGATGCTTTCCGACAGGTAGTCCTCGTTGGTCAGGTTCCGTACCCACAGCGCCAGCTCCCAGCCGCCGCCGAAGCTGGTGCCGCCGCGAAGGTTCAGGAGATGAATCGGATCGCGGAGCGCGAAATTCTCCGGATCGAACGCCGTGCTCCCGAGCACTTCGTAGTCGAAACGGCCAAACCCCTGCCAGCCCTGGCGGATCGGGTGCGAGTAGCCGATGCCGGCGTTCACGGTCGATCGGGGGTTGAACGGAAGCCGCTTGCCGACGATGTCGACGCCTCCGGTTCCGATCCAGGCGCTCTTCAGGATCTTCGTGTCGAGCACGCCCACCGCCAGATCGAGCTGCAGCCCGGTGACGGGGAACCAGGCCGCATCGGCCTCGAAGCCGGCCGACCGCGCCTCGTCGATGTTGCGGATGATCTGCGCGTTGAACGGCGCCACGAAGAAGAAGGTGAACGCGTCGTCGATTTTCGTGTAGAAGCCGGACGCGCCGAAGCGCGCCGCGCCGTTCCGCACGCGTCGAGTTGAAGCCGACCTCCACGCCCCGCGTGTCCTCCTGGTCCCACGAATCCTGCACGCCCGCGGGCATGCCGGGGACGCCCGCCGAACGGAGGGCCGCCACGCCGGCGGCCACGCCGCTCAGGTTGAAGCCGCCGCTGCGGAAGCCCTGCGCATACGACCCGAACACGGTGACTGCGTCGTTCGGCTTCCAGCGGATGGTCGCCTTGGGTTGCCAGGCGTCGAACACGTCGGTGCGGACGTCCCCTTCCTGGCCGCTCGGGAACGGGAACACGGGCAGGTAGGCCTGCGGCGCCATGATGGTCAGCTGGCGATCGTCGCGGTCGTAGCGGAGCGCGAAGGACAGCTCGACCCGTTCCGTCGCGTCGAAGTTGGCCTGACCGAAAATCGCGAACGCGTGGTTGTCGTTGCGATCGAAGTTGTAGGCCAGCGCGCCCGGGTTCTGATTCGGGTTGGCGAGGTTCGCGGCGCACACGTTCGCCGGCAGCGCCCCCCCGATACAGGAAGGTGGTATGGCACCCGGGTTGGCGGCGAACACCGGCGCCACCGCGGCCACGAACCGCTCGTTCCACGGCGCGGTGGGATTGACGCCGCCGATGTTGGGGTCCGTCTCCTGCACCACGTCGCCGCCGCCGAGATCGCGGTTCACCGAGATCATGACGTCGAGATCGGTGGCGACCGTGTAGCCGCCGAGGATCCAGCGCAGCCGCTGCTTGTCTGGCGACGCGAACCGCACCTCCTGGCTCCACGCGTCGTGGAAGCGGTTCTGCCCGGTCGTGGCGTTGACGGTCGCCAGCGGGCCGAAGAGCGCCGGCGGCAACACCAGCGCGTCGTCGCGCGTGCCGGCCGTGGGGTCCGCCGTCGATTGCAGGAAGGGAAAGTACGGAAACGTCTCGAGCGTGCCGACCAGGTCGAGCGCGTCGAACGAGGTGACCGACGTCAGTGTGCCGGCGCTGGTCCGCCAGTCGATCTTGCCGGACACCGCCGTCACCGAGCGATCGTCGACGCCGGGGAGGTTGCCCTGGATGCCGACGCTGGTGTTGTTGGGATCGCCGACCAGGGTCGCGATCGACGCCGGCACTCCCGGCAGCACCTCCGCGGAGCCGTTGGTCCGGCCGCCGAAGGTGGCGGCGATGCCGGGCAGGCCGCCGACCGGCGCGCCCTCCACGAAGTTCGGCGCGTTGGACACGAACTGCGACTGCAGCGCCTCGGTCTTCGCGTAGGCATAGCGCAGGTCGCCCGTCACCGTCGAATGAGGCCGCCACAGCAGCCGGCCGCGGAACGACCGATCGTTGTAGGCGTCGGCCTTGCGGCCGGTGGTGATGTTCGTGCGCCAGCCCTCGGCGTCCTTGATCGAGACCGCGGCGCGGCCCATCAGCGTGTCGCGGACCAGCGCGCCGCTGAGCGAGCCGGTGAACGCCATGTTCTCGCCGTTGCCGAAGCCGGCGCGGGCAAACGCTTCGAGCTGGTTGGTGGGCTGACGCGTGGTGACGTTGATCGCGCCGCCGCTGGCGTTGCGGCCGTAGAGGGCGCCCTGCGGCCCCTTCAGCACCTCCACCTGCTCGATGTCGTACAGCTCCTCCGAGAACCCCAGGCCCGTCGTCTGCAGCACGCCGTCCACCACCATGGCGACGGTGGGCTCGGAGTTGCGCACCTGCGACAGCCCGCGCACGTTCACGAAGGTGAAGCCGATGTTCTGCGTCTCCACCACCGAGATCTGCGGCGCCATGCCGACGTAGTCGCGCATGCTGGTGATGCCGGCCTGCTCGATCAGGCCGGCGTCGAAGGCGTCGACCGTCGCCGGGACGTCCTGCAGCCGTTCGGCGCGCCGCAGGGAAGTCACCACGATCTGCTCCTGGAGTTCCACGCCCAGCGTGAAGTCGGCGGCGGTGTTCGCGGCCGCGTCGACGGTCTGGGTTTCGGTCCGGAACCCGGTGAGGCTGACGCGGACCTCGTAGCGACCGACGGGCAGCGCGGAGATCTGGTAACGCCCTTCGGCGTCCGAGACCACGGTCCGCTCGGCGCGTGTGGTCGCGTGGGTCGCCGTGACCGTGGCGCCGGGGACCAGCGCTCCGGTCGAATCACGGATGGCTCCGGCAATCGCCGCGGTGTTCTGCGCAGACGCCGGTGCGGCGATCAGCGCGGCGCAGACCAGGAGAACGACTGGAATGAAGGCGAAGGGACGTCGGCTCGTCTCGATCATCAACACACCTCGCAGCTCGCCGTCGACGCGGGGTATCGAGGAGGGGAGGGCTCGCGACGCGCGTAGTCTAGCGACAATCCGGGCGTCTGACAGTTGAGGTAGCGATGCCGCCGTCAGGACGACGGGGGTGACGTAGCGTGAGACTGAGGTCGCGTTACCGGGCCGGTGTGCGAACGGCCAGGCGCCGGCTCATTCGCCAGTGACTGGCACGAAGTCCTGGCTGATGTCGCGCAGCCGCGTGCGGCCGTGGCGGGTGGCCAGCTTCAGCAGACGAAGGAACACCTGCGCCGTCATGAACGCGTCGCCGCTCGCCGTGTGGCGGTCGTGGGGAATGACGCCGAATCGTTCGCACAGCGAGTCGAGCGTGAACTGGCGAATCGGCGGCCCGGCGGCGAACGCGCCGTCCTGCTCCAGATGCAGAGTCAGGTCCATGGTGTCGAGGCTGCGGTTCAGGAGCCGCATGCCAAAGTGCCGCTCGTAGCCGGCGTCGAACGCCGTGATGTCGTGGCCGATATGGTGGCCCACGATCACGCCATCGCGGAGGTACCCGAGGAAACGTTCGAGCGCCTCCCGCTCGTCGATCCCTCCGCGGCTCTGGTCCCGCGTCACGCCATGCACGGTGACGGTGCCGGTGTCGTCGACTTGAATCAGCGACGCGAACTGATCCTCGAGCACGATTTCGCCGGCTTGTACGGCCACCGCACCGATGGTGATGATCGGATCGACCTCCGCGTTGAGCCCCGACGTCTCCGAGTCGAGGATGACGAAGCGGACCTCGTCGATCGGGGTGTCATCGGACCAGGTGGTGTCGAACGCCTGCCGGTAAGTGGTGAGCGGCGCCGTCAAATCGCCTCGAGCCAGGCCGGTGTGGCGGTGAATTCGATCAGGCCCCGGATCACCGGGAACGCGGTCTTCAACTGATGCCGATCGTGGCGGCTGAGCACGGCCGGCGGCAGCTCCGATCCCGTGGTTCCCTGGCTGATGCCGACGCGCCCCTGCTGCCAGAGCACGATGCGAAGGGCCTCGGCGCCCTCGCGGAAGATGGCTTCGTGCTCGGGCAGCAGACGGCGCGCACGCGCGAAGCGGGTGAGCGTCGAGGTGCCCATGACCTCGCGCGCGGCCATGCCGAAGACGCGGCCGAGATCGACGAGCGGCTGCAGCGCGTTGCGTTCGAGCCGGAACACCGTGGCCATGTCGCCCGCATGATCGACGACGGCGTCTTCGTAGAACGTCAGCGGCGGCAGGTCGGCCAGGCAGTCGAGCGCGAGAATGTGGACGATATCGCGATCCACGGCCGCGTTGACGGTGTCGCGCACCGTCTGCCACAGCGCCGTGTCGCCCCGGACCGGCCGCAGGTCGAACAGCGCCCGGCTGCGCTGCATCCCCTCGATCACCGGATTGCGCATCCACGCGTCGTAGCGCCGTGTCCACTCGTCCACGCCGGCGACATGAAAGGGGGCCTCGTGCGGCGCCTCGAGGCCCGGCAGGTAGCCGCACTCTCCGAGCGCGGCGACGACGCGGGCGTAGCTTCCCGCGAGGTCCGCTTCCGCAACGCCGGCAGCCTGGATCGCGATCAGATGCGGCATCTTGGCCGCGATCGATTCCCCGCGCCCGGACGTCCCGCACACACACCAGCAGTCGGCCCCGGCAGGCGGCGCCGTGAGCGCCAACACGCGGGCGAGCAATCTCGCCGTCCACGCGCTCGAGGAAGCGGGCCACCCAATCCGTCGCCGCCGCGCTCGTCAGGTGCTTGAGTGCGCAGGCCCGGGCGCGCTGGTTCAGTGTCCGCAGCCCGGGCAGGTCGGCGGCGCGGCGCAGGTCGCGCAGGATCGCCGCGGGATGATCGCCGAAACCGCGCGTCACGTCGCGGGTCGTCACGACGGTCAACAGCCGCCCCTGCGGGGTGCCGTCCGTGGTCATCGCGACGGCGCCGGCCTCGGCCATGGCCAGCGCGCCGTCCACGATCGACGTGTCCGGCCCCACGATCGCCGGCACTCCCATCTTCATCTGGCCCAGGGGCCGGCCAGACAGTTCCTGACCGTCGGCGACCCACGACAGCAGCACCTCCGTCGTGACCAGGCCCAGCACCTTCGCATCGCCATCGACGACGGCCACGGCGTCCGCGCCGCTCTCGACCAGCCGGCGTGCGGCAGTCGTGGCCGTTTCATCGGCCCGGCACGCGTGCAGGGGACCGGCCACTTCGTGCAGGAAGATCAGGCGCGGATCGGCTGGCTCGTCGGTCCGTTGAAAGTCGCTCCGAACCGTCCCGAGCGTGGCGACGAACCGGGCCGCGTAGGGGTACTTCTCCAACAAGGCGTCGAAATCCTGGGCCGGGAACCCGTAGATGACGACGTCCGTCGACGCCCGCGCGGTGTACAGGCAGGCCGGCGCACCGTGGAACCGCTCGACGCCGATCAGGTCGCCCGGCCCGCGAACGTCACGCAGGTGCGCCTCCCCGCCGTGCTCGTCCCACAGCGTGACCGTGCCCTGCTGGATCACGAAGACGTGGGCCTTGTGCGGCTCGCCCTGCCACGTCACGAACTCGTCGGCGGCGAAGAACCGCACGCGGCCGAAGTCGGCGAGGGCGATCAGGTCCGGCTCGGCGATCGCGTTGAACGGTGAATGCTGCTTCAGGAAATCGGCAACGCGGTAGCTGATGGCAGAAGTTTCCACGAATCCCCGATCTGGAGTTTCGTAGCGTCGGGCCCCTCGCTGCAAGCGACGAAATTGAAGGGCGCTCCGGCGCACCGCAGGGAAGCGCCCGAGTACGGCCAATCAGCCTGCCGACGGCGTCCTCCCGCGGATTCCCGTCGATCGGCGGCGGTGGCGCGCCAGTGCACGGAACGCGGCGAGCATCTCCGCATAGGTGTAGTTGGCGTTGCGGCCGCTCGGATTGGGCAGGACGAACACCTTCGAGTCGCCGATCCGCTCCTGCTGCAGGCCGAGGGCGACGGCGTCCCTGCGCTCGGGAAACAGGGCGCGGAACACCGTGACGCCGATGAGCGCCACGACGGCGGGGCGGTGCCGGAGGATCTTCCGGCGAAGCGTGAGGCGTCCGGCCGCGTACTCGCGGCGCTCGAGCGTGTCGATGCCGGGCGTCGGCCGCGGCACCAGGTTGGTGATTCCGTAGCCCCATTCCGGCAGGCGATCGTCGTCCGCGTAGGAGATCGGCTCCGGGACGAGCCGCGCGTCGTAGAGCAGCTTCCAGAACCGGTTCGAGAAGCCGGCGAAGTGGTGGCCGGTGAGCGACGACCGCACGCCGGGATTGATCCCGACGAACAGCACGTGCACGCCGGGGCGGATGCGGTCGCGCAGCGGGGGCAGGGCCGGCGGCCTGGCGGCGGCCATGGGGCGAGGCATGCTCTCTGAGGCGCCGCTACAGGTTCGACGGAGCCGCTTCCCGCATCTCCGGTTCGGGCGTGAGCTCCGCGGTGGTGACCATGCGCCCGCAGATCGGCGTGATCGCCGGCGCCACCGATGAAGCTCCCCGAGACCGGCATGACGCCGCGCGGGTGGCTGCTGACACCGGTCACGATGTGCCGAAGCGAGATCGCGGTGCCAATCGTCGGGTCGAAGCCTCGCCATCCCAGCATGGGCAGATAGACCTCGGCCCACGCGTGGGTAGCCGCCGTGCCGGCCATCGAGCTGGCGCCGTGCAGATAGCCGCTGGCGAAGCGGGCCGCCACGCCCAGCACGCGCGCGGCGTCCATCATCAGCGTCGCCATGTCGCGGCAGGTGCCGGTGCGGCACTCGAGCGTGTGCGCGGGCGTCTGGACGCCCCGGTCGTAGCGGCGGCGGTAGGCGATCGAGTGGAACACCAGCTGGCAGAGCGCCAGCACCGTGCCTTCCGCGTCGGCCGGATCGGGCGCGAACGAGGCGAGCAGCCAGTCGCGCAGGCGCTCGGCCTCGCCGGGGAACGACGGCGCCTGATAGACGGCGGTGACCGCCGACTCCATCGGGTCGTACAGCGGAGGAAACGGCACCCGCCACGGTTCGTGCAGGTCGCGCGCCGGAAACGGCGTGGTGCGCTCGACGATCACGTCGTTCACGATGGTGAGCGTATCGGCCGGCTCCTCGAAGTCGACCAGCGCGATGGAATTGCCGAACACGTCGCGAATCCACGCCAGCCGGTACGCCGGCTCGATCCGCAACGTCATGCGCTCGACGCGCAGGTCGTGGCCTTCGCGAGGGCGCACGACCAGCCGATGACGGCCGAACCGGACCGGGCGGCGGTAACGGTACTCGGTGACGTGCTCGACACGGAGACGCATGGCGACGGCGGCTATTCCGCGGCCTCGAGCGCCACGCCGCGCCGATCCAGATGCTTGCGGCCGACCGGGGCGAAGCGCTGTCCCTCTGCGAGCTCGCACTGCACCTGCGTCCGGCTCGCGGACACGCTTCCGAACATGCTGGCCACCGCCGCATCCGCGGCGTCGCGGCCCGTGCCCACGCGTACCAGGCCGTTGAGCGGCGCCAGGCGCGTGGCGTCGAAGACCACCCAGCTGCCCCCGATGAGGCACTCGAAGCAGGCGTGAAAATCGGGCGGGTCGAGGTTGTACGCGTATCCGGCAAAGTAGCGCGCCGGAATGTTCAGGGCCCGGCAGAGGGCGATGCCCAGATGGGCGAAGTCGCGGCACACGCCGGTGCGCTGCGTGACCGTGTCGAAGGCGGACGTCATCGAGTTGGTGCTGCCGCGCAAATACTCCACGTTGTCGTGAATCCAGTCGCTGATGGCCACGACCTGCTTGTGAGGGTTCTCGATGGAGCCGAACAGATCCCAGGCCAGCCGGCTGAGCCGGTCGGACTGGCAATATCGGCTGGGAAAGAGGTACGGAATTGCCGACGATTCCAGCGACGCGACCGGGGTGGCTTCGACCTCGCCCGCCGCATACACGTGGACGTCGCACTCCACGCTCGCCGTGTATCGAATCTCCAGCGCCTTGTGGCGTCCGGTTTCCAGCTTGAGGAAGCGGTTTCCCGTGGTTTCGAGCGTGAACTCGCTGACCGGCACGCGCGGCGTCACCGACAATTCCTCCGCCAGCACGGTCTGCGACGGGCCCTGCTGTGCCTGGACGTTGAGGATGAGCGTGGAAGGAAACCGAGCGGTGTATTCGAGCTCGCACGTAACGTTGAACAACATGGGGCCCCCGGCTCGCGTTGGTGCAAGCCTCGTGCCCTGGTCGGGGGAGAGAACTCGGCTGAATCGGTACGGCACGTCCACGAGACGGTCGCCGCTTCGCATGTCCTCGTCGATCAGCTCGAGCAGCGCCGCGGCGGCCGGCCCCGGCTTGCCGGTGCCGATCGGCTGCCCGTCCCACTCGACGATCGGCGCCACCTTCACGGAGCTGCCGAGCAGCACCATTTCGCGCGCCCGCCGCGCCTCGGCCGCCGGAATGTCGCACACCTCGACGCCGGTGAGCACGCCGCGCCCGATCAGGCGCGGGGCCAGCTCCAGCACCCGCAGGGACGTGCAGCCGGGAAGCACGCGCTCGAACTTCGGGTGGCGGAGCACGCCATCGGCCATCACGAACGCCACGTTCATGTTCGAGCTCTCGCCCACGAAGCCGAGCTCGTCGATGAAGACGCCGTTGTCGAGCCCCGCGGCCTTGGCCTCCATCTGCATCAGGACGTTCGGCAGGTAGTTCGTCGCCTTGGTGATGGCGTAGAGCGGCGGCTTGATCGGGTAGGTCGTCGTCATCACCTTCAGGCCTTCGCTGTACCACCGCGCGGGATACGACAGCCCGCCGAACACCATCACGAAGAAGCCGGGCTCGGCGCCAGCCGCGGGACTGAGCTCGAGGCTGCCGGGGCCCGACGACAGCCAGTAGCGGATGGCGCCGTCGCGGCGGCCGCTCGCTGCCGCCGTCCTGATGATGATGTCGCGCATCTCGGCGCGCGAGCCGGCCAGCGTCGAGGCGCGAGCGCTCGGCGGAGCCGAGGAAGCGATCGAGGTGGGCTTCGAGATCGTAGATGCGCCCGTTCACGAGCCCGGCGGTGTCGAAGATGCCGTGGCCCCGGTGGACCATGTGGTCGTCGAACGGGATCAGCATCAGCGCCGGGATCGGTGACGATGCCACCGAGCTGGCTCGAATAGAACGCGTCGAACTGCACCGGCTGGCGCGCGCGCAGCGCGCGCAACCCGGTCAGCACGTCGTCGGCGCCGAGCACCCGAAGAGCTGCCGTCGTGGCCATGGTCTTCACACTAGCATGGCCGACCCGGCTCGTCGGCCGCGCCACGTATGATTGCGGGATGAAGAACGGCGCGCGGTCGCACCGCGGCATCCTGCAGCACGTCGCGCACCGGGCGATGCTCCGGTATGGGCTGCAGCCGGAGTTTCCGCCGGCGGCGCTCGAAGAAGCGCGCCGCGCCCGGCCGGCCCACGCGGACGATCCGGCCGTGCGCGACACCCGCAGCCTGCTCTGGACCTCGATCGACAACGACGACTCGCGCGACCTCGATCAGCTCTCCGTCGCCGAACCGCTGGCTGACGGCCGGACGAAGCTGCTGGTCGCGATCGCCGATGTCGACGCGCTGGTGCCAGGCGGGTCGGCAGCCGATGACCACGCGCGCACCAACACGACCTCGGTCTACACGCCGGCCGAGATCTTTCCGATGCTGCCCGAGCGGTTCTCGACCGATCTGACCTCGCTGCACGAAGGCGAGGACCGGCTGGCCGTCGTGGTGGAGATGACGGTCGACGCCGAGGGCGCGGTGGTGGCCGCGGACCTCTACCGCGCGCGCCGTCCGGAACCACGCGCGGCTGACCTACGATGCGGTCGGCGCCTGGCTGCTCGAGTCGGGGCCGCTGCCGGCACGCGCCGCAGCCATTCCGGGTCTTGGCGGAGGTGCTGCGGCTGCAGGACGCCGCGGCCCAGGCCATGCGGCAGCGCCGCATCGCGCGCGGTGCGCTCACGCTCGAAACGGTGCAGGCGCGACCGGTCTTTGCCGGCGACGACATCACCGACCTGCGGCCCGACACCAAGAACCGCGCCAAGGAACTGATCGAAGACCTGATGATCGCGGCCAATGCCGCCACCGCCGAGCGGCTCGAGCGCGCCGGGTTCGCCTCGATCCGCCGGGTGCTGGGCGCGCCACGACGGTGGGATCGCATCGTCGCACTGGCGGCGACGTTCGGCGAGCCGCTGCCCGCAGCGCCGGATCCGGCGGCGCTCGAGGCGTTCCTGCAGGCGCGCCGCGCGGCCGACCCGCTGCGGTTCCCGGACGTCTCGCTGGCGGTGGTCAAGATGCTCGGGTCGGGCGAGTACGCGGTGGAAGTGCCCGGCGGCTCGCCCGCCGGCCACTTCGGCCTGGCCGCCACCGACTACACGCACTCCACCGCGCCCAACCGGCGCTTTCCCGATCTCGTGACGCAGCGGCTGGTGAAGGCGGAGATTGCCGGCGCGCCGACGCCGTACGATCTCGCCGCTCTCACGGCGCTGGCGCGGCACTGCACCACGCAGGAGGATCAGGCGGCCAAGGTCGAACGCCAGGTGCGCAAGTCGGCGGCCGCGCTCTTCCTGCAGTCGCGTGTCGGCGAGCGGTTCCACGCCCTCGTCACCGGCGCCTCCGAGAAGGGCACCTGGGTCCGCACGCTGGGGACGCCGGTCGAGGGCCGCGTGGTCAAAGGGGTTGCCGGGCTCGACGTCGGCGATCGCGTCGAAGTGCGGCTCCTGGCCACCGACGTCGATCAGGGCTTCATCGACTTTGCGGCGGTGTGACCGCGCCGCTCTCGCTCGCGGCCACGGGAATGCCGGCGTCCGCCGGCAGCGGGCACGCCACGAGCGCGATCGTGTCGTGCACGAAGCGCAGCTTCTCGACCGCCGGGGATGACAGCACGAACGGATACGCGTCGGCGAGGCCGAGCCCGCGATTCAGGCTGTTGAGCAGGTAGGTCATCGGATACCAGCTGGCGATCAGCCGATCGAACGGGCTGGCCAGCGTCCCGGCGGTGGACGGCACCTTTGCGAGCGTCGGCTCGTCACGCCGCCGCGGGCGAATCGACACGCCGCACGCGGCCGCCGTCTCGAGCGTGTCGGTCATGTGCAGGTAGTGGGCCCACGTCTCGGCCCAGTCCTCCCAGGGATGCGCGCTGGCATAGGCGGTGACGAACCGCGTCTGCCAGTCTGCAGGCGCGCCGTTGGCGTAGTGGCGCTGGAGCGCCGCCTGGTAGTCCTCGCGCTCGTCGCCGAAGCGCGCACGGAACTCGTCGAGCCGGTCGGTGCCGTCGATGAGCCGATCCCAGTAGTAATGACCTGACTCGTGGCGCATGTGGCCGAGCAGCGTGCGGTACGGCTCGCCGAGCGCGTGACGCCGGCGTTCGCGTTCGGCGTCGTCGGCCTCGGCCAGGTTGATGGTGATGACGCCGCCGGTGTGACCGGTGAGAACGGCCGGCGGTCCGTCCGCTGCGTCGGCCAGGAACTCGAA
The DNA here is from genome assembly GCA_963731785.1 of uncultured Acidobacteriota bacterium. Taxonomy (GTDB): domain Bacteria; phylum Acidobacteriota; class Vicinamibacteria; order Vicinamibacterales; family UBA2999; genus DASYRM01. The sequence continues at coordinate 111,846 of CAVSWX010000025.1, read as the reverse complement.
GGCCAGGCCACGTGCATCACGCGCCCGCGGCGCGATCGGCAGGTGCAGGTTCAAGAGTGTGTAGACGAGACGCCGCTTGGCGACCTCGAGTTTGTACCACGCACCTTGATGGCCCTCGACGGTCAGGTCGGGGATGGTGGTCGTGAGCCGGCACGCCTCGCACAGCGTCTCGTCGTGCCGGGCGTCCACCGCCCAGTTGCACACCTGCGCGCCGGCATAGTTGTTACACAGCCGATACGTCCGGCCCTGCGCCGCGGGGTGCGGCGACCGCCAGGTGTCGTCGCCCACCCGGTCGAGCGATCCGATCTCCATCAGATCGGGCAGGAACGCCAGCACGTGGCCGCACTGGATGCAGTCCGTGTTTTCGAAGAAGACCAGGTTGTCGCAGTGATCGCAGTGGAAGATTCGCATCGGGGCCCGGATCCCATCATCGACGACACGCGGCGGTTTTCGAGCTGAGCCGGCCGGCCGCGCTGCTGAGTCGCGTGGTTTTGACGTAGCATCTGCCGCATGGCCAGAGCCTTTCGGACCCTGTCGTTCACCATCTGGGCGCTCGCGATGGCAGCCGCCGCCAACGCCGAGGTCGTCAGACTCACGGTGGAGCAGCGGCAGCCGTTCCAGAACGCGGCGCAGCCGTACGAGAAGCTGACCGGACGCTTCTTCGGCGAGCTCGATCCGAAGCTGCCGCAGAACGCCGTCATCACCGACATCGAGCTGGCGCCGCGCAACGCGCGCGGCATGGTGGAGTACTCGGCCGACTTCACCATCCTCAAGCCGGTGGACATGAGCAAGGCCACCGGCGTGCTGGTCTACAACGTGCCGAATCGCGGCGCGCACCAACATCGAGCGCGATGGCTACTTCGCCGATTTCCGCGCGGCCGGTCACGTGCTGGTGGCCAGCGGCTGGCAGGCGGACCTCGGCGGAGCCGGGGCGTTTCTCCGAGCGCGCGCAGTGGTGGCGGGGACGGGACCAGGCCGCGCAGGCGATCAGCTGACGATGGTGGCCCCCATCGCGCGGAATCACGACGGCTCGAGCATCACCGGTCCCGCGATGGCGCGCTTCTACGACGCGCCGGCTGGCGCGACGACGCAGCCGATCATTCGCGGCCGGGTCACCGGCACGGCGACCCCGGCGAGCCTCGACACCACGAAAGCCACGCTGACCCGGCGCACCTCGGAAGAGGGCGCGCGCGTGCCGATTGCGCCGACCGCCTGGGCGTTTGCCGACTGCACGCAGACGCCGTTTCCCGGCACGCCGGATCCCGACCAAGCTGTGCCTCAAGGACGGGTTCGACCCGGCGTCGCTCTACGAGCTCACCTACATCGCCAAGGATCCGCCGGTGCACGGCGATCGGCTTTGCCGCCACGCGCGATCTCATCGCGTTCCTGCGGCGGCACGACGCCGACCATCCGCTCGGCGCGACGGTGCGCCATGCCATCGCCCAGGGCACGTCGCAGTCGGGCAACTACCTGCGCAGCTTCCTGAACCTCGGCTTCAACCAGGACGAGCGCGGGCGCCGCGTGTTCGACGGCATGAACCCGAACATCGCCGCACGCCAGCTGGCGATGAACATCCGCTTCGCGGCGCCGAGCGGCGCGGCCGAGATGTTCGAGCCGGGCAGCGAAGGCGTGCTGTGGTGGGAGGACTACACCGACGCCGCGCGAGGCCGCCAGGCGGGCGGTCTGCTCGCGCGCTGCCGCGCCAGCGACACGTGCCCGAAGATCGTCGAGACGTTCGGCTCGGCCGAGTTCTACTCGCTGCGCATGTCGCCCAACCTGGTCGGCACGCGCGCCGACAAGGACATTCCGCTGCCCGCCAACGTCCGCCGCTACTACTCGCCGAGCACTCGTCATGGAGGCGGCGGGGGTGGCTTTGCACACGAGATTCCCGTGGATCCGTGCTGCATGCTCGCCACCAATCCGAACCCGTCGAACGAAACCAACCGCGCGCTGATGAAGGCGCTGGTCGACGTGGGTGGTCAAGGACACGCCGCCGCCGCCCAGCCGCTATCCGACGCTCGCGAAGGGCGATCTCGTGCCGCCAGGGCATGCGTCCACCGGCTTCCCGGCGATCCCCGGCCAGCCGCTCCCCGACGGCGTGTTCGTGCCGCTCTACGACTACGACTTCGGCCCGGGCTTCAAGTACGCCGACGTCTCGGGCGTGATGGCGCTGCAGCCGCCGGTCGGTGCGGCAGATGCTGCCGCAGCTCGTGCCGAAGGTGGACGCCGACGGCAACGAGCTGGCCGGCGTGCGCAGCGTGCTGCTCGAGGTGCCGCTCGGCACCTACACGGGCTGGAACCCGATTGCGCGCGGGTTCTTCAAGGGGCGACATCCAGGCGCTCGGCGGCGGCTACATTCCGTTCGCGAAGACGAAGGCGCAGCGGCTCGCGTCGGGCGACCCGCGCCTGTCGCTCGAGGAGCGCTACGGCACGCACGACGCCTACGTGGCGCAGCGTGAAGGAGGCCGGCGAAGCGCCAGGTGGCCGAGGGCTTCCTGCTGCAGGACGACGCCGACCGCCTCGTCGTCGCAGGCCGAGACAGAGCAAGGTGCTGCGCTGAGCCGGGCGGTCTGAAGACCGCCCGCTACGTACACGGCAGAACGCATGAGAAACATCGTTCCGGCTCTGGCCCTGCTCGGCGCGCTGGCGTGGCCGTCCGCGGCCACGCGCGCAGAACCTCGTCATCGTCAACGCCCGCATCGTCGACGGCAAGGGCGGCGTCATCGAGCGCGGCTCGGTGGTGGTGCGCGACGGCAAGATCGTCGTCGGCCGGCGCGGCCACGCCGCCCGCCGGCGCCGTGGCCCAGCGCATCGACGCGCAGGGCCGCACCGCTGATGCCCGGCTTCATCGACGCCCACCGCCACATCGTGCAGGGCGACGCGAAGGAGTGGCTGTCGAAGACCGGCGCCGCGCAGCTGCAGGAGTTCCTCGACGCCGGGTTCACCACGGTGCTGTGCGCCATCTGCCCCGACGAGGCCATCGAGATGCGGCAGCGGATCGAAGCGGGCACCGTGAAGGGCCCGCGCCTGCTCCTCGGCAGCATCATTCCGGTGGCGCGCGCCGGCGTGCCCGGAGGCCGGCGCGGCGATCCGGCGCGGTTCGACAACTCCCGGCCGCCGCTGCGGCCCACGACGGCGGCCGCCGCGATTCCCGACGCCGACATCGTCAAGGCGGTCGAGAGCGTGGCGGCGCGGAAGTTCGACTTCATCAAGACCGTCATCACGACCACGCCCAACGGGCCGGAGACGCGCACGCTGAAGCTGATCGTGGACGAGGGCAAGAAGCGCAACCTGCCGACGATCACGCACGCGGTGAGCGTGATCGACACGCTGGCGGCGGTGGAGGCCATGCCCGCGGTGCTCGTGCACACGCCGCACATCGGCCGGCTCGAAGAGGACGCCGCCGCGGTCGAAGCGCATTGCCGGCGCCGGCATCCCGATGACCTCCACGCTGCAGGTGTTCGTGCCGCACTTCGGCGGCGACAACACGCCGCTCTTCCGCGACGCGCAGCCGTTCCCGTGGGACACGATCTCGAGCGCGGGGCAGGGCCCGGTGAACGCGCGGCTGCTGTGGGAGGCGGGCATCTCCTACGGCTACGGCACCGACACCACGTGGCCGCCGCGGCAGTCGCTCGCCGACGAGCTGCGGGCGCTGAGCCTGACGTTCTCGCCGCTCGACATCACGAAGATCATGGGGCAGAGCGCCGCGCGCTCCACGCTGCGGCAGGATCAGATCGGCACGCATCGACGCGGGCAAGCAGGCCGATCTCGTGCTCGATCGACGGCAACCCGCTGACCAACGTCTCCGACCTGCTGAAGGTGGTGACGACGATCAAGGGCGGGCGCATCGTGTCGGATCGCCGCGCCGCCGCCGGCGCGCGCCGCCCGTAGGCCGCGCCGCCGCCATGTCGGCCTTGCTCGGCGCGATCGACCAGGGCACCAGCAGCACGCGCTTCATCGTCTTCGACGACTCGAGCCGCATCGTCGCGTCGTCGCAGATGGAGCACGCGCAGATCTACCCGCAGCCGGGCTGGGTGGAGCACGACCCGCTGGAGATCTGGCGCAACACCGAGACCGTGATCGCCGACGCCATGCGGTCGGCGCACCTGCGGCCGCAGGATCTGGCCGCGATCGGCATCACCAACCAGCGCGAGACGACGGTGGTGTGGGATCGCCGTTCGGGCGCGCCGCTCTACAACGCGCTCGTGTGGCAGGACACGCGCGTGGCCGACGACCTGCCGCGGCTACGTCGAGTCTCCCGGCGTCGAGTTCTTCCGCAGCCGCACCGGCCTGCCGCTCTCCAGCTATTTCAGCGGCCTGAAGATTCGCTGGATCCTCGACAACGTGCCCGACGCGCGGCGCGCTGGCCGAGCGCGGCGACGCGCTCTTCGGCAACATCGACACGTTCCTGCGTGTGGCACCTCACCGGCGGGCCGCACGGCGGCCTGCACGTGACCGACGTCACCAACGCCAGCCGCACGCAGTTGATGCACCTGCAGACGCTCGACTGGGACGCCGATCTGCTGGCGGCGTTCGACATCCCGCGCGCGATGCTGCCGGCGATCCGCTCGAGCAGCGAGCGCTACGGCGCCGCGGTGCCCGAGCCGATTCGCGGCGTGACGATCGGCGGCATCCTCGGCGACCAGCAGGCGGCGCTCGTGGGGCAGGCGTGCTTCCGGCCGGGCGAGGCCAAGAACACCTACGGCACCGGCTGCTTCCTGCTGATGAACACCGGCGAGACGGCGGTGCAGTCGCAGTCGGGCCTGCTGACCACGGTGGCCTACCGGATTGGCCGGCGCGCGGCCGCGCTATGCGCTCGAGGGCAGCGTGGCGGTGACCGGCGCGCTGGTGCAGTGGCTGCGCGACAACCTGCAGATGATCGAGCGCAGCGCCGACATCGAAGCGCTGGCGCGGTCGGTGCCCGACAACGGCGGCGCCTACTTCGTGCCGGCGTTCTCCGGCCTGTACGCGCCGCACTGGAACGATCGCGCGCGCGGCGTGGTCGCCGGCCTGACGCGGTTCGTCACCCGCGGCCACCTCGCCCGCGCCGTGCTCGAGGCCACGGCGTTCCAGACCTGGGAAGTGCTGCAGGCGATGGAGAAGGACTCCGGCGTCAGCCTCGAGGCGCTGCGCGTGGACGGCGGCATGACCGACAACGGGCTGCTGATGCAGTTCCAGGCCGACATCGTCGATCGCGTCGTCGTGCGGCCGGCGGTGAAGGAGACGACCGCGCTCGGCGCGGCGTTTGCGGCCGGCCTCGCCGCCGGCGTGTTCCGCGACGCGGACGACCTGCGCGCGCGCTGGGTGGAGAGCCACCGCTGGACGCCGGCGATGGCCGTCCGCCGATCGTGACCGCCTCGTGCGCGAGTGGACCAAAGCGGTCAGCGATCGCTAGATTGGCTCGATGCATGAGTCCGAGGCGCGCGATCCTGAAGCCCTCAAGCCCTGAGCCCGAAGCCTGAAGCCCTGGAGCCTGGAGCCTGGAGCCCATGTCCTCACCTGTTCTCGGCGAATTCGCCGGCACCTTCATCCTGATCGTGCTCGGCGACGGTGTGGTCGCCGGCGTGCTGCTGAAGCGCTCGAAGAGCGAGAACGCCGGATGGATGGCCATCACCACCGGATGGGGGTTGGCCGTTGTTGGCCGGCGTGTTTACCGCGCTGGCGTTCGGCAGCCCCGACGCGCACCTGAACCCGGCGGTGACGCTCGGCGCGGCCGTCGCCACCGGCGACTTCAGCGAAGGTGCGTGCCCTACAGCGCCGCGCAAATGGCCGGCGCGTTCCTGGGCGCCGTGGTCGTGTGGCTGCACTACCTGCCGCATTGGGGGTTGACCACGGACCGCGATGCCAAGCTGGGCGTGTTCTGCAACGCGCCGGCCGTTCGCCACGCGGGGGCCAACCTCACGAGCGAGATCATCGGCACGTTCGTGCTGGTGCTGGTCGCCACCGCCATCTTCTCGAGCCGCGTCACCGTGGCGGGGCTCGCGCCCGGGGCTCGGGCCGTTCCTGGTTGGCAGCCTGGTGTGGGGGATCGGACTGTCGCTGGGCGGCCCGACCGGCTACGCCATCAACCCGGCGCGCGACCTCGGGCCGCGGCTGGCGCACGCGGTGCTGCCGATTCCCGGCAAACGCGACGCGGACTGGGGCTACGCGATGATTCCGGTGGTCGGCCCGCTGGTGGGCGGGGCGCTCGCCGGCCTCGTCGCGGGGTCGTCGGGTTCTAGCCACGGCTGCGAGCAGAAGCCGTGCCGGCGGGCTCGATCTAAGCGGGCCCGGTTTTCCGGATACTGCCGCGCGGGCCGCGATCTTAGCGGGCCGCGCCCGAGCTGTTGGCGCGCTCCTGCGCTTCCACCGCGCGCTGCGCCTTGAGGATGTTGGGCATCCCGTAGTTGCCCTCGTGGCAGGCGTACTCGTAGATCGGCTCGTCGATCCGCGTCATCGGATACTCGCCCTGCCACGGCCGATCCCACGTGTGCGGATCCTCCACCGTGAACTGATAGCGGATGGTCTTGGCGTCCACGAGCGTGAAGCGCTCGGTGACCTTCAGGTGTTCGGACGAGCCGCGGAAGGCGGTGCGGTCCGTGAAGTTGGTGGTCTCGACCACCATCGTGTCGCCGTCCCACCAGCCGCGCGAGTCGCCGCGGATGCTGCGGATGGCGGCGCTGACGTGCGCACGGCCGTCGAGCGGCACCACGCGCGCCACCGGCATCATCTCCGGAATCACCACGAACTCGCCGGGCGACTGCCAGATCTGCAGGTTGGAGTTGTAGCCGGTCGGCATCAGCGGCGGCCCCTCGTGCCCCCAGTAGATACAGCGCTCGGAGATGCCGCGGTTCTGTGCCGAGGCGAACACGTCGACGCGCTTGCGCGCCGCGGCGCGCTCCTCGGCGCGCTTGCGGCCTTCCGCGTTCACCGGCGGGATCCTGCCGTCGGCAGGATCGACGACGATCGAGGTGCGCAGCGTCGAGACGCCCTTGAGCCCCTTCTCGACCATCCAGATCGAGTTGTCGTAGTGCGGATCGTCGTCGGGCTGCGACAGGAAGCGATCCTGCGCCCTCTTCGCGTACTCCTGCGCCTGCGCGACGGTGAAGAACTCCTGATCCTTGAACTCGGCCGGCCGCTCGACCGGCGTGTAGGTAGCGTTGGTCCAGTAGCCCTGCATGTCGGGCTTGCCGTCGGCCGTTCGCGGCGGATTGAACTTCGCGGCCGTGGCCGGCGCCTTGGCCGGCGCGGGTGCCTGGGCGTGGAGCGCCAGCGCGGAGGCCGCCACGAAGGCCGGAATCACGAGAACGGCAAAGCGTGAAGTGCGCATGTGCATGTCGCTCGCTCGAGGTGACGGCGGTGGCCGAGCCGGCCCTGATGGACCGTGTCGTCGAGAGTGTAAGGCGGGGTGTATTCTTCGCGCCAGTGTCTTCTGCCGCGCTTCGCGCGGCGGCGGGAAAGGGGGGCACCGATGACGCGCCGAGTCTTCGCCAGAGCTGTGCAGGACCGGCCGGGATGCTGCTGCTGACGGCCTTGGCCGTGCAGGCGCAGACGCGCGACACGCCCCGCCTGCCGTGGGGCGATCCCGATCTCGAGGGCACGTGGACCAACGCCACGCTCACGCTGCTGCAGCGCCCCGCCGACCTGGGCGCCAAGGCCGTCTTCACACCCGAAGAGGCAGCGGCGTGGGACAAGCAGCGCATCGAGCAGACGAACGCGGACCGGCCGGCGCGGCCCGGCGAGGTGGGCGCCTACAACGACGCCTTCTTCGAGCGCGGCACGGGTGGCGTGAAGAGCCGCCGCACCTCGCTCGTGATCGATCCACCCGACGGGCGCATTCCCGCGCTGACGCCGCAGGCGCAGGAGAAGGTGGAGGCGCGGCAGCGTCGCGAAGCCGCGAGCCCGGCCGACGCCCCCGAGGATCGCTGGCTCACCGAGCGCTGCATCCTGTTCGGCGCCACGGTGCCGATGCTGCCCGAGCCCTACAACAACAACTACGCCATCATCCAGACGCCGGGCTATGTGGTGATCCGCGTCGAGATGAACCACGACACGCGCATCATCCCGCTCGACGGACGTCCACACCTGCCTTCGCGCCTTTCACAATGGACGGGCGATTCGCGCGGCCGCTGGGAGGGCACGACGCTGGTGGTGGAGACGCGCAACCTGAAATTCAACGACAAGAGCCGCTTCGGCGTCGGCTATCTCAACGGCCTCAGCGACGAGAATCTGCGCGTGGTGGAGCGCTTCACGCGTACCGACGCCAACACCATCACCTACCAGGCGACGATCGAGGACGCGACGGTCTTCACGAAACCGTGGACGGTGGAGCTGTCGATGGATCGCACGGACGCTGCGCTGTACGAAGTGGCCTGTCACGAAGGCAACTACGGGATGGCCAACATCCTTTCGGGCCACCGCGCTGAAGAGCGCGCCGCCGCGGCCGCTCGGCGCTGAACACACGACCAGCCAGTCGGCGCGGTGCAGCCGAGACGGAGTCCCGAAGGTGCCGACGAGCCGTCGCGATCAGAGCGGATGGCGGAACGACGACGCGTGCTTGGCGCGGTGGTAACGCCGGTGGTAGCGGAACCACTCGAACATCTCGAAGGCCACCAGACCCACCAGCAGCACCACGCCGACACCCATCAGCGTTTCGAGGGGATAGAACAGCGCGAACATCACGACCGGAACGAGCAGAAGACCTTCCATGTACATGATCGAGTAGTGGTCGAGCACGTCTCGGTAAGGTCTTTCCACTGGCCACGAAGGAACTGAACCATGGCACCTCCCGTGTCTTGGGGCAGAGGCCCACTATACGCCCCCTGGGAATCCTTTGCCGAGCCAGATGACCTAGCTCTGCTGTAGGCTCCCGCCGCGGCCGTAGCGCCTGGCCGGTGGCCCCTACCAGCCCGGCATCAGGTTGAAGCCGAAGACCCAGCCGCGCGAGGGCCGCTGGAACGCCCGGCTGAAATCGAACTCGCCGACGAGGAAGCCGAAGAAATTCACGCGCAGGCCGACGCCCGCCGACGCGATGCCGTCGCGCGATCCGCCGAGGATCGCCGGCTGCTGGCCATCGCTCCAGGCGGTCCCGCCGTCGGCAAAGAGCGCCACCTCCATCGGGATCGGGCCGTACACGCTGCGGTCCGCGCCGAAGGGGCGCAGCAGCGGGAAGCGCAGCTCGACGTTGCCGACGAACATCCGGCTGCCGGTGGTCCGGTCGAGCAGCTCGCACGAGCTGGTCGGCGTGGCCACGCACTCGTCGCTGTCGATGCTGCCCACGTCGTAGCCTCTGACGAGCCACGGATACCCGACGTCGAGCGGGAAGATGCGGGGGTCCTGGGCATCGCGGCCGTAGCGGCCGTAGTGCATGGCCCGCACGGCGATGGTGTAGAACGGCACCGGCATGAAGTAGCGGCGATAGTCGGCGAGCAGTCCGGTGAACGTGAGGGTGCCAAGGGTCGGCGATACTTCGAACCGGTAGCGCTGGCCCTGCACCGGACTCGTGGCGCCGAAGACCGAGGTGTCGAACACATAGGCCGCCGATGCGGCCCCGAGCTGCAGCGTTTCACCGATCGGCGTCGTCTCGGTGGTGTCCTCCAGGATCGCGCCGTTCACCAGCGAGTAACTCGTGGTGGTGACGATCTGATCGAACGAGATGCTGCTGACGCCGCCCTGGAACTCGATCCGCCGCGAACGGTCGAGGGGATACGAGGTCACGCCCGCCACGCTCCGCTCGGTCTGCCGGAACACGAACAGCTGATCGGTCTGGACCACGTCGCCGTTGGGCAGCCGGCCGACGCTGCTCTGGAAGCCGCCGGTGAGATACGGTATCTGGCCGCCGACCACGCCCCAGTTCCATCGCCGGGCCGAGTTGATGTACGCCACCTGCGCCCCGATGTCCTTCACGCTGGTGGAGTTGCCGAACGTGGAGTTCACCTGCACCGCGGCGAACAGCGAGTGGTTGCGGAGCGTGTCGCTGAAGGCCAGCGCGATGCCGCCGCCGAGCGACGTGCCGAACCGGCTGACGCCGACGCCCACGGTGGGCTGCATCACGGCTTCGAGCTTCAGCTTCGCGCTATAGGGCTCCACCGGGTACTCCTCGGGCGGCGGCAATCCCGCCGACGGGTTGTCGAGCAGCGCCGTCACCTCGTCGGTGCGCCGCTCCTGCGGCGGAAGCGCGCCGGCGTCCACCGCCAGTTCCCACGGTGGTTCGCCGGCCGTGCCGGGCAGGGCGTAGATGCTGTAGGTGCCGCCCGTGTAGACGGAGAACGCCACCGTGCCCGCGCGCGACGCCACCGACAGGGCGGGGCTGAGTGCGGTGATGCCGCTCACGCCCGTGGCGATCGTGGTCACCTGCGAGTCGTCGCCGCCGCCGTCGGCGCCGACGCGGTACACGTTCGACACGCCGTCGCGATCCGAGATGAAGTACAGCGACTGGCCGTCGGGCGCCCATTGCGGGTTGATCGCCTTGCCCTTGCGTGTCGGCCAGCACGCGGTCGACGCGCCCGCTCTCCACGTCGATGACGGCGAGCCCGTAGGGAACGAACGACAGCGTGGCCATGTCGCTGGTGAACCGGTCGGTGACGAAGGCGATGCGGCGTCCGTCGGGCGACCACGCCGGCTGCAGCTCGGCGAAGACGTCGGTGGTGAGGCGGCGCAGCCGGTTGGCCTGCAGGTCGTAGATGTAGAGATCGGTCAGGCCGCCGCGCATGACCGCTGAAGGCGATCGCGCTGTCGTCGGGCGCCCACGCCGGCGCCAGGATCTCGTCCACCTCCGTGATGCGGATCTCGCGATCGAGATCCCCGGTCCGCGCGTCGTAGATCGCCAGCGCCGGCCGGCCCGAGGCCACGGTGGCGACGGCGAGCCGCCGGCTGGCGCGATCCCACGCACCCGCCGAGTGGATGAACTGGATGCTGGAGAAGTGGGGGTTGGTGGCCGTGCTGGTCAGCTTGCGGACGATGCGTCCGTTCGTCGCGTCGGCGATGAAGACGTCGATCGAGAGCAGCGACCGGCTGGACAGGAACGCCAGCCAGCGCCCGTCGGGGCTGAGCGCCGGACCCACGTTGAGCTCGGCCTTGAACTCGCGGCCCTGGACGATCGGCTGCCGATCCACGAGCTCGCGTCCGGTCGCCAGCAGCACCGGCACCGCGCTCTTCTGAATCGCGGCGTGCCAGTCTTTCGACAACTGATCGACGCTCACGCCGAGGACCTGTTCGATCGCCTGGTCGTAGGGGATGGCCGCGCCCTGGATGAGGAGCCGCCGCATCACCTGATCGCCGAACCGGCCGGCGACGTAGGCCCAGAACGCCTGACCCCAGCGATACGGAAAGTACTCGGGGTCGTCGAGATCCTTGATCGCGGGCAGCCGCTCCCGGCGCGCGGCGTCGCGCAACCACATCGCGGTGTTGGGATCGTGCGGGCCGATCGAGAGGTACTCGGCCATCCCTTCGACGAACCACAGCGGGAGCCGGTTGGAGGCCGGTCATGCCTGCAGGCGCATCGGTCAGCGTGGTCATGTCGAACTGGAACGCGTGCACCAGTTCGTGTCCGATCACGTGATCGGTTTCGGCGAGCGGGCCGGCGAGGGGCAGCACGATTCGACGCGCGATCGGCTCGGTCACGCCGCCGGTGCCTTCGCCGATCTCGCCGCCAATCACGTTGGTCTGCTCGAAGTCGACGTGCGACGCGTAGAGGATGAGCGGCTGGCGGCCGCGCAGTTCGTGGCGCAGCAGCCGGCGGAGGCGGCTATACCACCGCTCGGCCATGCGCGCCGCGATGTCCACGCCGCCCTTCTCTTCCGGGTAGAAATAGATGTCGAAGTGCTCGGTCTTCATCACCTCGAAGTCGAAGGTCCGGTACTGGACCTTGTTGCGCCCGAAGTATTGGGCGGAGGCCGGCGAGCTCAGAAGCAGCGCCGCGCAGCACAGGAGGAGCACCAGCAGTCCACGTCGGAAGGTCGTCATCGACACCTCGAAGCCGGGGGTAGTGCAAGCGTCGCACCACGGGCCCGGTCAGAATGTCGTCCCGAAGCGGAGTGGCGGTGAAGCTGATGTAGCAGCGCGGCCTGAAGACCCGCCCTCCGACGAGCGGCGTGTCACTTGGGCAGGGCGAACGCCGTGAGCGTCTGGCCGGCCGCCATCAGCACGAGCTGGCGGCCGTCCACCAGGACCGTGCTCGGCGCGCCCCAGAACATGCCGGGCATCTCGTGCTTCCAGAGCACGCGGCCCGTGTCCGCGTGCACGCCCATCAGCGTGCCGGCATCGTCGCCGGCAAACACCAGCCCGCTCGCCGTGGACAGCACGCCGCTGTACGACGGACCGCCGTAGGGCACCTCCCACTTGCGCTGCAGCGTCACCGGATCGATGGCTCGCAGCGCGCCGGTGCCGCCGCGGTTGCGGGTGCCGCCGCCCATCACCATCGAACCGAGCTGGTAGTTCTCGGGCGGCGGGTACGACACGAACACCTGACAGGTCTCCCGCGCGGACACGAAGAACAGCCGCCGCGCCGGGTCGAACGACGGCGAGGTGAAGCTGCTGCCGCCCGCCAGGTCCGGGCACGTGCGCGTGCCCGCCTGCGTGGGCCGCTGGTTGGGCAGCTCGATCGGCCGGCCCTTCGGCGTCCACCTCGGTCGCCCACGTGGTCGTGACGTAGGGCTTCGCCTGGATGAAGGCGCCGGAGGCGCGGTCGAGCACGTAGAAGAAGCCGTTGCGGTTGGCGGTGATGAGCGTCTTGCGCGGCTTGCCGCCGATCGTCAGGTCCGCCAGCACCTGGATCTGGTTCGAGTCCCAGTCGTGCTCGTCGTGCGGGGTGTATTGGAAATGCCAGCGCAGGCGGCCGGTGTCGGCATCGAGCGCGACCACCGACGCGGTGTACAGGTTGTCGCCCTTGCGATTGCCACCGTAGAAATCGGGGTTCGGGTTGCCGACGCCCCAGTAGACCAGGTTCAACTCCGGGTCGTAGGAGCCGGTGATCCAGGTGGCGCCGCCGCCGCGCTCGAAATGCCCCGCCGGCCACGTGTCGCCGCCGGGCTCGCCCGGCGCCGGCACGGTGTGGAAGCGCCACAGCCGCTTGCCGTCGGTGAGGCTGTAGGCGTCGAGGAAGCCGCGCGTCGCGAACTCGCCGCCGGCCATGCCGACGATCAGCTTGTCCTTCACCACGAGCGGCGCGGCGGTGGAGGAGTAGCCCTTCGGTAGTCGATGAGCGGCACGTCCCAGACCGGCTTGCCGGTCTTGAGGTCCAGCGCCATCACGTGCGCGTCGAGCGTGGCCATGAACAGACGCCCGCCGTGCACGGCGAACCCGCGGTTGGCCATGCCGCAGCACACGCGGAGTGCTTGCGGCAGCGGCCGCTCGTAGTGCCAGATCACCTTGCCGGTGCGGCCGTCGATCGCCCAGGCGTTGTTGTAGAGGCCGGTGACGTAGATCGTGCCGTCGATGACGATGGGCGTCGCCTCGAACTTGGCCTGGCGGCCGAACGCCGAGGCCGGTTTCGAACGACCACAGCGGCGCCAGCGTGCCGACGTTGTCCGGCGTGATCTGCGTGAGCGGGCTGTGGCGCGTGCTGGCGTAGTTCCCCGAGTGCGTCAGCCAGCGCGAGTGGTTGGCGAGCCCGTTGAGCAGATCCTTGCTGTCGATCTGCGGCGACTGCGCCAGCACCAGGATCGTGGCCGCACCGGCCAGCGCCAGCGCCCCGGCGACGTATCGGAGGCGGTTCATGCGTATGCAGTCTCGCCGCCGCCGGCCCCCGGCGGTCAAGGAAGCCGTGCTAATTCGCCCAAACCACCAGTGATGCGCTCACGCCATGCCGTCCGACCGCAGCGTCCGGCCGAAGTCGAAGGGCGGTGCCCTTCACCCTGAACACAACCGTGCGGCCCTTGATGAAGTGATCGATCAGCGCACCGATTCCGCCGAACACAGCTGCGCCAGCGGCAGCCTCCGCTGCGGGATGTGCACACTCATAGACGGCGTCATCGCAACTGGCAGACGCGGTACCTGCAATCACGGCCCCGATGGCGGCCCCAATCAGAAACCCATTCCACACCGAGTCGCCCCGCCGGGCGATTTGCCGGACGTCCGTCACTGGCAGGTCTTGAAGCTGACCATCCACTAACAGACTGAGGTTCGAATCGGACACCTTCGCGAAGACGCCGGTGGTTTCGCGTCCGCTTCCATCCATCACGAAGACCGTGTCTCCGCTCTTCACGTGCTGCCACAGGTCTCCGAAGGCGGAGGCCTGTGGCTGCGCCGCCGCCGCCGCGCAACTACCCAGCACCAAAACCAACGTCCACACAGTCGCCTTCATAGACCCGCCCTTCGCAGGAGCCGCTTCAGACACCAGCCGCGTTGCCGGCAGCGTCGTCAGGCTGTCGGCGCCGCGCGGCCTACTGTACCAAGATGTGTGATTGAACCCGTTCGAGAACTCGAGACCCAGACAAGTGCGGCAATCGCGGCCGCACCCGGAGCCGGATAGACGTGCGCTGCATTGTAGACCGACGGGTCTCCTACGGGGCGCTTCGTTCCAGTCCCAACAACGGGAGCAGGTCGTCCAGTTCGTCGATGACGGCGTCGGCCTCGACGACCTGGGATCGGCCTGGGTCTCGACGCCACACGGACCACATTCCCGCAGCTCGCGCTCCGGCGACATCGACTTCGGGGTGGTCGCCCACGAAGACCGCCTGGCCAGGATCGGACCCCGAGTCGCGCCATCGCACGTTGAAAGATCCGAGGATCTGGCTTGTGGATGCCCTCGGCGTCCGAGATCAGAATGGTGTCGAACATGGGTGAGAGCGCCAGGCATTCGAGCTTGCGGCTCTGCATTCGAACCGAGCCGTTGGTGATCAGGCCGAGCTTCAGGCCTGATGCGCGAAGCGACGACAAGGTCCCGACCGCGTCGGGGAAGAGGACGCAGGCGCGCGGAAACCCGTCACGGTAGTCGTCCAGCAACGCGGCGGCCAGGGCGGAGGGAATCGGCGAACTGCCCGATGATGCCGCCGAACAACCCTTTCCGTGAACCATACCCGTCGCGATCGCGCTCGATGAGCACCTGGACGTACTGCTCCCGCTCGACAGCGTCCAGTGCATCAGCAAACCGTTCCCACTGAACGCGCACGAACCGCTCGAAGCTGCGACGACGGTCGAGCAGCGTTCCGTCGAGGTCGAAGAGCGCGGCCTGAACGTCAGCCAGCATCTAACACCTTGGCACTCAGCCGTGAGCCCGGACCCTCACTAGCCCGCACCGTCACCAAAGGGCTCGTGTCCGCGCAACACGTCGATGGTGTACGGCAGGTTGAAGGGCGTGCCGTCCCAGCATGGCAGGGAGCGGGCGTCGATGTCGCGGTCGAGATCGTTCTGGCCTCTCGACCGCAGCGGGGGCGACGGCTCGAGCCGGCGGCCGTCAGCCGAGATGAAGGTCACATCGCCCTTCCGGTCTTGCACCACCTGAAGTCCGCCTTCATGCAACAGGCGGTGGTGCCTCCGGCACAGCAACACCAGATTGTCGAGCGACGTGCGGCCGCCGTCGCACCAGTGAGTAATGTGGTGGGCATCGCAGCGGCGAGCGGTGCACCCGGGGAACCGACACCGGGCATCCCGCGCGGCGAGCGCCCGGCGGATCGCCGCCGGGATGGTCCGGGTCTTGCGCCCCACATCCAGGACCGCACCATCCAGGCCTTCGCGCATTACGACGACGGACGCATCGCATGCGACGCGCCGCGACGTTTCCGCGGAAACGTGGACACCGCCGTCGCCGAGCTCGATCACGGCCTGCGACGGCGACGAGCTGGCCTGCTCGGACTCGAGGTGCACACGACCTGGTATCGGTCCGCCGCGGAACCCCTATCGAGATCGGCGTCGAGCGCGCACTCGGCCATCAGGCCCAGCGCGTCGGCGCGCCGCTGCACGGTCGTCACCTCCTCCGCCACCGACGCCGGCGCCGCGGCGTCTTTCGATTCCAGATACAGCCGCTCGGTGGCCGCGTCGAGGGCTCGCTGGACGACGGCTCCGAGCTCTGGCGTCAGCCGGGCACGCAGCACCAGCATCCCGTCATCGTCGAGATACGTCGTCACGGCGCGGCTGAGATGCCGCCGTGCGGTGTCCCGCGCCTCTTCGACCCGATCGCAGCGGCGCCACGCGCGCACCACCCGCTCGACGTGAGCCGCCGTGCCCGCGTAGGCGAGGTCGAGCAGCTGGGCCTCGTTGTCGGGCGTCGCAATGCGGCTTATCGCCCGCACCTTGGCGTAGGAGATCGCTCCGCGCTGCATGGCACCGCTCAGCCGCGGCAGCTCGGCCAGCGCCTTGGCGACGCGCACCTTCTCGCGCGCGGCGCCGAGATCGATGCCCGTTCGCCAGTGCAGCCAGTGCGCGCACGACAGGAACCCGTTGTTCCAGCCTGCGCGCTCGTCGAACTCGCGGAGCAGGACGAGCAGTTCGTAGGTGGCGGCGTGCAGGCGCGCTGCGAGCGTGGCGATGGCTTCGCCAAGCTGCTCGATCGGCGCCGAGAGAGCCACTCCTGAGAGTCGTCCCTGATCTGGATCGGTGCGGTCATTGGAGGCGAGCGGTGGGGTCATGGGCGATGCTAACCCCAGTGATCTCGGACGCGCCCCGTCGCTTGCTGTGACACGAACGCAGCGCGCAAGGCTCCAATGATGTTCCGGTCGATGATCGCCCGCCTTATGAGATCTGCGCGCGCGAACGGCCCTCTCTGGCGGACGTCTCGAAGGGCCGCGCGCCCCGGCCCAAAAACCTGTCAAGAGAAAAGAGCGGCGAGAGATCTTTTGTGACGCCATGCGCAGTCGTATCGGTGAACCTCGTGGCACGTTGCGCAGTGTTCTCGGTGGCGCTTCGTCGCGCGGCCGATTCATCAGGCGCGCTCTATAGCCTGCTGGCCGCAAACGTGTGTGCCGCTCTCATACCCGTTGTGCCGAGTGCGGTCATCAGTCGGAAGATACGGCTACAAATGGGTCGAACGCACGAGCAGCAACGCGCGAATCACTCGACGACGACCATGATCGAAAATGCGATTCGGAGCGCCGTAATCTGGGTTGTGTTCGCCGCCGCCTTCGGCGGAAGCGTGGCCGCGCAGGATAAGCCTGATTTCTCTGGATCCTGGAGCCTGGAATCAAAAGTCAATGGAGTCGGACATTCCGCAGGCGTTGTCGGTCACCCAAGCAGCGGAACGGTACAAACGTGCGCGGCGAGCCGATGACGCCGTTCTACAAGGACCTGACGGTGCGCCGGGTGTTCGCGAGTGGCTCCCCAGGTCGAGGCGTATGCGATCGGCACCCTGAGTGGCATGGTGTCCGGACAGGTCGGCGGCGATCTCGACAGGCTGCCAGAACGCACCGACGCGTTGCATGGGACAGAGCAAGACGCTGGTCATCGACATGCGGGAGCTATACGGGGGACGACTCGGCGCCAGAGACTGGTGATTTCGACGCGTGAGCGGTGGGCACTCGACTCTGGCGGTGCGGCTTAGTAACCGTTCGACGCGCAGTTCGGGATCGGTTCCGAGTCACGATCGACCTGATATATCGTCGGCAATGACCAGCCGCGATGAAATGACGATGCTGGACAAGGACAAGGATGACGAGAGTTACCTTTCGGTCGCTGCGGCCGATGCTGCGAACCAAAGATCTGCCTGGAACAGTGCGATTCTGGACGGACGATTGGGCTTTACCTGCGATGGGCTGAGCGAGGAGGACGGTTGGGCGTCCCTTTCGCGCGACGGCGTGGGCTGATGGTCCGACGCCGAACGACCATGTTCCATTCGACACGCCGGGCTTCACGGGGCTCTACTTCAACGTGGACGATGTGGCGGCACTCTGGGCGACTTGGACCGGGTGGAAATCGCCTACCCGATGGAAGAGTTCCATCACGGCATGCGCGAGTTCGCGATCTACGACAACAGCGGCTACATGCTCCAGTTCGGAACACTCACCGCGCTGGGGTGGGGAGCTCGAACACCCACAACGACGAGCCGCGATCGGGCGGCGGCGCCAGCTCCGGCACGAGCGGCGCGTAGCTGGCGTAGTGGAAGCCGCCGCGGCCGGCGACGATCGCGACGTACTGCTTGCCGTTCACCGCGTAGGAGATCGGCACCGCGCTCGACACGTCGTTGAGCCGCGTCTCCCACAGCACCTTGCCGTTGGCCGCGTCGTAGGCGCGCAGCGAGCGGTCGAGCGCGCCCGCGAACACCACGCCCCCGGCGGTGGCCAGCGTGCCGGTCGTGATCGGCGCGCGGTGACGCGTGGTCCACATCGTCTTGCGGGTCTCGAGATTGATCGCCTGCAGCCGCCCGTAGTTGCCGTCGCTGTCGGGCCGCGGCCGCACCCCGAG
This sequence comes from uncultured Acidobacteriota bacterium, assembly GCA_963731785.1. Classification (GTDB taxonomy): domain Bacteria; phylum Acidobacteriota; class Vicinamibacteria; order Vicinamibacterales; family UBA2999; genus DASYRM01. The sequence continues at coordinate 93,534 of CAVSWX010000025.1, read as the reverse complement.
GTTCACGCCGGTCGAGAGCCCGCCGCGCCCGCCGCCCGGGACGGGAAAGAGATCCATGCACGCCTCGACGATCGGCACGAACAGGGTCTTCGTCGACCGGCGTGTACGACGCGGGCAGCCAGTTCTTGGCGCCGGCGGCGTGCGGGCACACCATCTTCACCTGGCCGTCGCCCGGCACCAGGTCCGGCTTCGTGCTCTTGGCGCCGGTCTTCGGATCGATCGCGGTCACGAGGTTGTTCAGCCCGAGGTCGATCGAGAACAGATACTGGCCCGACTTCGCGTCGAGCGCATCGTAGATGCCGATCTTGCCGGCGGTGAGCGTGACCGTGCGGTTCTCGCCGTTGACCGGCAGCCGAATCAACTGCCGCTCGAACGCCCAGTCGAGATCCCACTGATCGTTGGGATGGTGCTGGAAGTGCCACACCAGCTTTGCCGGTATCGGGATCGATCGCCAGCGTCGAATCGGTGTAGAGCGCGTCGTTGGTCACGCCCGGCGTCCCGATCGGCTTCACCAGCGGGCCGGTGTCGTAGGTGTTGCCGGTGCCGAAGTAGGCGAGGCCGGTGCCGGGATCGTAGCTGCCCGGCGTCCACACCGACGCGCCGCTGCGCTGCTGCAGCGGCATGCCGTTCCAGCTGTCGCCGCCGGGCGTGCCCGGCTGCGCGATGGTGTGGACGCGCCACGCGATGCGGCCGGTCTCGGCGTCGAGGCCGACGATCTCGGGCCCTCCGGGCTTGGCGCCGACGCCGGTGCCCACGGTCCCGATCATCACCTTGCCCCGGGCGACGAGCGGGCCGCCGCCAATCTGCTCGCGCACCTTCGGGTCGCCGACGGTCTGCTCCCACACCAGCGTGCCGGTCTTCGCGTCGAGCGCGATGACGTGCACGTCGGACGTGCCCATGTAGAGACGGTTGCCGTGCAGCGCCAGCCCGCGCTTGAAGCTGCCGGCGACGCCTTGGGGCAGGCGGCGCTGGTACTGCCACAGCAGGTCGCCGGTGCGCGCGTCGAGCGCCTGCACCCGGTCGTTGGATCCCTGCACGAACATGACGCCGTCGTGCACGAGCGGCGTGGACTCGGACGATCCGGGCGGCAGCGTCCAGCTCCACGCGACGCGCAGGCCGCCGACGTTGCTTTGCCGTGATCTGCGTGAGCGGGCTGAAGCCCTGCGCGTCGTAGCTGCGCCGCCAGGTGAGCCAGTCCTGCGCCGCGGGCTCCACGAGCTGCGCGTCCGAGATCGGCGTGAACCCGTCGAGCGGGTTGGGGCGCTTCACGGCCGGCAGCGCCGGGGCGTAGGGTGAATACGACGTGACGCTGAAGCCGCCGACCGGAATCGTCATCCGCGCCAGGGCCGCGGCGTCGGATGGCAGCTCGCTGGTACCGGCGACGATCGCGTTGGCCTGCAGCAGATACGCGGTGATGCGCGCGGTCGTCGTCGACGCCGAGCGAATTGGGACTGGCCGGCGGCATCGACGCCACCTTGGCAAACAGGGTCTCCACGCTCTTGCCGCCGTATTTCTGCACGAAGCCGACGCCCTTGAGCGCCGGCGCGAGCGCGCCGTCATCGAGATTGCCGCCGTGGCAGCTGGCGCAGCTCGCGTCGTAGGCGGTCTTGCCGGCGGCGGCCTGCGCCGCGGTGTAGGTGGGCGCCGACTGTGTCGGCCCCTGCTGGGCGCGCAACGCGAACGGAACGGCCAGCAGCGCGCAGGCGGCGAGCCAGAGAGGCGAAGCGGATCGTCGGGTCATCGGCCCGAGTGTAGAGGATCCCGCCGGCCGGACGTCAGACCGCCGTCAGCAGCGTGTAGCCGTATTCCTGGGCGCGGGTCACCGCGACCACCCCTGCCGACATCAGGTGGCTGTTCGGAATCAGGTTGCGGACGAACTCGGTGTAGACGGCTTCCTGCACGCCCTTGGTGGACGTTGCGACCAGGCCCGCGAGCCTGTTCGTCGCCATGTCGCACACGGCGAACTGCGTGCCGCGCTTCGCCACCGACGCGATCGTGACGCCGCCGTTCGGCAGCGCCATCCCGTAGCCGGTCGCGTCGAGCAGGTTGGTAGAGGGCGCCTGTCCACTCTTCGGATCGGTGAACATGACGGCGTCGCTCAGGGCCTTGCCGTACTTGGCCCACACGACGTCGTTGAACGCGAACACCGTCGCCAGGTGCCGCAGGCAGACCACGACGGCCACGTCGGCTTCCTTGAGCGAGTAGCCTCTCGCGTTGGCCACGTAGAGGTTGTTGGCGTAGAGGATGCCGGCGCCCGCGCTGGCGGTACTCGCGCAGTCGATGATCGTGCGGTGCTTGCCGGGCACGCCGTCGAGCCATTCGTCCTGCGAGTGCCGGGCCGGCTGGTAGGCGCGTGCCGGCGCCTGCGCGCCAGCGCTCCGGGGTGCGAGTGAAACGGCCGCCGCGGCGGCGGCGCCGGTGAGAATCGAGCGGCGGGTGCTGGGCTTGGACATGGCGGAATCGTGCCACAGAATCGCCGCCTGATGTAGTCTCCCCGCGTGAAGATCCTGACCACGCACGTGGGGAGCTTGCCGGGCCCGGCCGGGTTCGATGCCGCCGTCGCCTGACGACGCCGCCGCTGCGGGCCGCCGTGGAGTGGGTGGTGGCGGAGCAGCGCGCCGCCGGCCTCGACATCATCAACGAAGGCGAGCTCACCAAGCAGGGCGACTGGCTCGCTTTCATGGATCACCGGCTCGGAGGATTCGAGGAGCGCCCGGTGCCGGCGGGCGGCTCGATCGTCGCGAAGGGGCAGGACCGCGAGACGTTCGCCGAGTTCTACCGCCATGCCGCCGAGCGGCAGACGCTGTTCTTCGTCGCCGACAACCGCATGAAACTGGTGCGGCGCTACACCGCCGCGACCGGCCCGATCACCTATACCGGCGACGCCGCGCTCGCGCGCGAGATCGCCACGCTGAAGGAAGTGGTGGGCGATCCGTCGCAGTGCTTTCTCACCAGCACCGCGCCCTCCAGCCTCGAGCCGTATCGCGGCAACGAGTACTACAAGACGGCGGAGGAGTTCGTCTGGGCGCTCGCCGAGGCGCTGCGGGTGGAGTACGAGGCGATCGTGAACGCCGGCTTCCTGCTGCAGATCGACGACGCCTGGACGGCCGCGCTGTGGGATCGCATCGGCGTCGGCATGGGCCTCGACGCGTTCAAGGCCCGCTGCTTCGTGCGCGTGGAAGCGCTCAACCACGCGCTGCGCCACGTGCCCGAGGATCGCGTGCGCTATCACTTCTGCTGGGGCAGCTGGCACGGGCCGCATGCGTTCGACCTGCCGATGGCCGACCTCGTCGACGTGATGCTGGCGGTGAAGGCGCGCTTCTATTCGTTCGAGGCCGCCAACGTGCGGCACGAGCACGAGTACCACGTGTGGGAGCGCGTGACGCTCCCGGCGGGCAAAGTGATCCTGCCGGGCGTCGTCACGCACTCCACCGATCTCATCGAGCACCCGGAGCTGGTCTCGGAACGCATCCAGCGCTTCGCGCGCCTCGTCGGCCCCGACCGTGTGATCGCGAGCACCGACTGTGGCTTCGGCGGCCGCACTCATCCGCAGATTGCCTGGGCCAAGCTGCGGTCGCTGAGCCAGGGCGCGGCCCTCGCCAGTCGAGCGCTGACGTAGCTCGGCCGAGCTGCCGCTCGGGAGAGCTTCTTGCACCATCCCGAGCGCTATGAACGCGCAGCTTCGCCTGATTGTCGTGCTGGCCGCGTTTTCCTCGATTTCCTGCACGGTGCTCGCGGCGCGCCGCGCTACTCCACCCGATGCGGGTTCCCGAAACGACAATGCCGCGCGCATGGCCGTGCTGGCGCGCGCGCAGCTGTGGCAGCCCACGACGATTCGGTCGATGAACGTGATTGCCGGTCCGCAGCGGCCCGGGAGCTTCCCTCCGCAAGGCGACCGTGGTCTGCGATTATCTCGACAAGACGCTGAGCGGCCGCTCGCCGAAGTTCGCGTGCCGGCGTGGCGAAGACGACGAGCTCAAGGTGAAATACGGCGGCACCAACGGCGAGGTCTACGGCGAGGTGCTGGCCACGCGGCTGCTGTGGGTGCTCGGATTCGGCGCCGACGCGATGTATCCGGTGAACGTGATCTGCCGTGGCTGCCCGCGGGAGCTCGGCGGCATCGCGCGGCCGGGCAACGAGTACCGCTTCGATCCTGCGGTTGTGGAGCGGAAGATGCCGGGCGACGAGTGGCCGTCGTCCGACGACGGCGGCTGGTCCTGGGAGGAGATGCTGCAGGCGGTGCCGGCGCGCCGGCGGTGCGCCCAGGTCGCATCGCGACGCGCTGGCGCTGCTCGCCGTGATGATTCAGCACACCGACACCAAGCCGCAGCAGCAGCGCATCCTGTGCCTGGGCGGCGTGTCGGGGTCGGGCAGCTGCAGCCGGCCGTTCCTCATGGTCAGCGACGTCGGTCTCACGTTCGGCGCCGCCACCCGCGCCAACAGCAACGAGCTGAGCGGCGTGAACCTCGAACGGTGGCGCGCGACGCCGGTGTGGAAGGACGAGCCCGGCTGCGTCGGCAACATCGACAAGTCGTTCACCGGCACGCTCCACGAGCCGGTGATCTCGGAGGCTGGCCGCCGGTTCCTCGCCACGCTGCTGCAACAGCTGTCCGACAAGCAGCTCCGGGATCTGTTCACCGTGGCGCGCGTCACCCTGCGCGTGCGCGAGCCCGGCCATGCCCTTTCGGGCTTTCCGGCGATCGAGGAATGGGTGAGCGCCTTCAAGGCCAAGCGCGACGAGATCGTGACCAAACGCTGCGCGTAGGCCGCATGGCAGCCTGAAGCGGCCCTCTACATTCTTTAGACCCGGGCCGACCCCAGGGCGGTCTGAAGACCGCCCTGGACATAGGCATGTCCACCACCGGCCGGTCCCGATGTACCATGCCCGACTGGTATGCGCTCAACCTACGGCCTGCTGATCGTCAGCCTGCTGCTCTTCGTGTTCGGGATCTGGTTCGTCATCGCCGGCGTGCGCGCCGCGTCGGTGCAGCCCGCGGCGCCCGCCGTGGCGTCGGTGCTCGAGCTGATGGACGGCATCGTGGTGCCGGCCGCCGGCGTCGTCTACGACTCGGTGGCGACGACCGTCACCCGGGAGGGCGTGCAGGAGACGCGCCCCCAGAACGACCGCGAGTGGCAGCGCGTGGCGGGCAACGCCGCGGCGCTCATCGAAGCGTCGCAGCTCCTCACGATGGAGGGGCGGGCGCGCGAGCCGGGGACTGGGCCACCATTGCCAAGGCGATGGGCGACGCCGCCGCGCAGGTGCGTGCCGCCGCGCAGAAGAAGGACGCGGAGGGCATCCTGGCCGGCGGTGAGCTGCTCAACAACTCCTGCGACAACTGCCACCGCAAGTTCCAGATCCCCGTCGAGTAACCCGAGGAAGCTATGCGTTCACTGCCACACCGGCGGATCCTGGTCGGCTGCCTCGCCCTGGCCGCGCTCGTCGCGCTCGAGGGTCTGGCCGAAGCGCACGGCGTGTCGCGCCGCGACGCGAGCTTCGTCGAGAGCATCACCGGCGCCGCGATCGGTCCGTTTCTCTATCTCGGCGCCAAGCACATGGTCACCGGCTACGACCACCTGCTGTTCCTGGTCGGCGTGATCTTCTTCCTCTACCGGCTCAAGGACGTGGTGCTCTACGTCAGCCTGTTCACCATCGGTCACAGCCTGACGCTGCTGGGCGGCGTGCTCGGCGGCATCTACGCCAACGCCTACATCATCGACGCCATCATCGGCCTGTCGGTGGTCTACAAGGGCTTCGAGAACCTGGGCGGCTTCCAGTACTTCTTCGGACGCCAGCCGGACACGCGGGCGGCGGTGCTGATCTTCGGGCTGTTCCACGGGTTCGGCCTGGCCACCAAGCTGCAGGAGCTCGCGCTCACGCAGGAAGGGCTCGTCACCAACATCGTCAGCTTCAACGTCGGCGTCGAGATCGGGCAGATGCTGGCGCTGACGTTCATCCTGATCGGGCTCACGTGGTGGCGCACGCGCCCGGGCTTCCTGCGCCACTCGTTCATGACCAACACGCTGCTCATGACGGGCGGCTTTCTCCTGGTCGGATATCAGCTGTCCGGCTACATGCTGAGCGCGCAATGACTAGCGAGGCTCCGCCCCAGACCGAAAAGCATCCAGGCTCCGCCTCGCTAGTCGCCAGTGTTGGCCTTGCCCCGCTTCGCGGGGCGGGCCGGCTTGACCGGAGACCATCGTGACTCAATCTCCTGCGAACGAGCCGGTCAAACCGGCTACTGACATGACCGCCGCGCTCGCGGCCGCCGAGCAGCGGGCGCGGCTGGCGCTGGCCACCGCGGGGGCGATCCTCGTGGCCGGCGTCATCCTCATGATCGCCATCCTGCCCGCCGAATACGGGGTCGATCCGCTCGGCACCGGCAAGCTGCTCGGGCTCACCAGCATCGCGCAGGCCGAGTCGGCCGGCGAGGGCGGAGAGCGCCGCGGCGGCCAGCTCGGGGACTGAGCTCGAGCCGGTACGTCCCGGCGCCAACACCGGCGCAGACGGTGCCGCTCAAGCAGGACACCGTGACGTTCACCCTCGGTCCCCGCGAGGGCATGGAATACAAGTACCGGATGGAGAAGGGCGCCAGCTTCGTCTACCGCTGGACCTCCACCGGCAGGGTGAACTTCGACTTCCACGGCGAGCCGGAAGGTGCACCGAAGGGGTACGCCGAGAGCTACCAGATGGGCGAAGGGGAGCGGGCATCGGGCTCGTTCTTCGCGCCGACCCCCGGTATCCACGGCTGGTTCTGGGAGAACCTCACCGACAAGCCGATCACCGTCACGCTCAGCAGCACCGGCTTCTACGCGTCGGGCATCGAGTTCAGCGCCACGGGCCAGAAGCCGCACACGCTGCCCGACCGCCCCTAACCCCGCCACATCGCTGCCTCTGACGTTTCCGTTGCAGGCGGGTCTGCAAGACTCGCGGCCACGCGCAGGCTCGCGGTCACCATATTCAAGCTCAGCGTGATGTCGCGCGCGCTTAACGCGGCGCTTGCTCCTCTGTCATATCGCCTCGCTACGCTCGGCCATTCGTCGTTTTTTCAGCGTCAGCGAGGCCCACTCATGCCACGAGTTCTCCCTCTTCTGCTTTGCGCATTCCTGTGTGTCGTGTCGGTCCGCCCCTCGTGGGCGCAATTCGAGAGCGGGTCGGTCGTCGGCACGGTGCGCGACACGACCGGAGGCGTCGTGGCCGAAGCCGCCGTCACGCTGCTCAGCCCCGACACGGGCGTGGAGGTGAAGCGGACGACCGGCGGCGACGGCACCTACGAGTTCGTGACGGTCAGGCCTGGCATCTACGTGGTCAGCACGGAGAAAGCCGGGCTCGCGATCGCACTCGTCGACAACGTGCAGGTGCAGGTGGGCAGCCGCACGCGCGTCGATCTCACGATGGGCGTCGGCGCCCTGTCGGAGCGCATCGAGGTGACGGCCTCGACGCCGCTGCTCGAAACCGATCGCGAGCGAGCGCAGCCAGGTGATCACGGCGGCCCAGATCCGGGAATTGCCGTTGAATGGCCGCGAGTACTCGGCGCTGGCGCTGCTGGCCACCGGCGTCCGCCAGTCGGCGCTCAACAAGAGCACCAACAGCACGCCGCGTGAGGGCGCGTTCAACGTCAACGGGCTCCGCAGCGTCTTCAACAATTTCCTGATCGACGGCGTGGACAACAACGCCTACGGCACCAGCAACCAGGGCTTCTCGAACCAGGTGATGCAGCCGGCGCCGGATGCGGTGGCCGAGTTCAAGGTCGTCACCAACAACCAGAGCGCGGAGTACGGTCGCGCCGCCGGCGCCACGGTCAACGTCGCCTATCGCAGCGGCACGCAACCAGTTCCACGGCGGCGGCTGGGAATTCTTCCGCGACACCGACGCTGAACGCGTCCAACTACTTCAAGCCGACCACCGGCGAGAAGCCGCCGCTGCGGCGCAATCAGTTTGGCGGCGTGCTGGGCGGCCCGATCCTGAAGAACCGCGCCTTCTTCTTCGCCGACTACGAAGGGTTCCGCCAGACCGGAAGCTCACGACGTTTGCGACCATTCCGACGGCGGCGCAGAAGGCCGGCGTGCTGCCCGTGGACATCCGCGATCCGCGGACCGGCGCTATCTATGCCGCCGGCACGCCGCTGCCGATGACGGCGTTTGCGCTCAAGCGTGCTCGGCGGCCTGCCCGATCCGAACCTGCCGGGCGCCGCCAACAACTACTCGGTGCTGCAGCAGTTCACGAACAACTCCGACAAGGGCGGCGGCAAGGTGGACGTGCGGCTGTCAGCCCGTCGGTCGGTGTGTTCGGCCGCTACGGCCGCCGCGACCTCAACACCGAGGACCAGCCGCCGATTCCGCTGCCGTCGGGCGGCGGCGGCAACGGCACCATCTACGCCCGCAACAAGCAGCTGGCGCTGGGCGCCACCTACACCGGCAGCGCGCGGTCGCTGCTCGAGGTGCGGTTCGGCTGGTCGTCCACCGAGGGTGGCAAGAACCCGCCGGCGCTCGGTTCGACGAGCGCGCTCGAGGCGTTCGGCATCAGCGGCCTGCCGACCGACCCGCGCATCAGCGGCGGGCTGCCCACCCAGCAGATCAACGGTTACTTCGAAGCTGGGGCGGCAGGCCACCAATCCGCAGTGGCAGTACCCGACGGTGTGGAATCCGAAGATCAACGAGACATGGCTGTTCGACCGCCATTCGGTGAAGACCGGCTACGAGTACCAGCACATCGCCGTCGAGGTGCATGGACGTGAACCCGCTCTACGGACGCGATGCGTATAGCGGCCAGTTCACGCGTCCGGCCGGCGCCGGCGGCCAACAACCGTCTACAACCTCTCCGACTTCATGCTCGGCCTGCGCTCGCAGTACGCGCTCAGCAACCCGCTCGTCGCCAACATCCGCCGCGACATGCACTTCGTTTACGTGCAGGACGACTTCCGCGCCAACGACCGGCTGACGCTGAACCTCGGCCTGCGCTACGAGTACGCGACGCCGATGTGGGAAGAAAACAACGTGCTCTCGAACTACGACCCGGTCGCGCGGCAGATGGTGATTGCCAAGGACGGATCGATCGCCGACCGCGCGCTGGTCAATCCGGACCGGAACAACTTCGGTCCGCGGCTCGGGCTGGCCTACTCGGCCTCGCGGAAAACGGTGCTGCGCGGCGGCTGGGGCATCAGCTACGTGCACAACCAGCGCACCGGCGCCGCCGACCTGCTGCCGATCAACGGTCCCCAGGTGATCAACGCGGTCGCCAACCAGACCAACCCCGCCGATCCGTCGTTCCGTCCCACCGAGGCCGGCTATCCGGCTGGGTTCACCGATCCGTCGCGCTTCAATCCGCTCGCCTCGAACATCACCTACATCCCCGAGGACTACCGCTCGGGCCGGGTGCAGAGCTGGTTCGCGTCGGTGCAGCGCGAGCTGCGGCCCAACATGCTGATCGACGTCGCCTACGTGGGCAACCGCGCCGACGGTCTGGTCATGATCGCCAACCTGAATCAGGCGGCGCCGAACAACGCCGCCGGGTCGCTGTCGCTGCAGGCGCGCCGGCCGATTCAGGAGTTCTCGGACATCACCTACGTCTTCAACGGCGGCAAGTCGCGCTACAACGCGCTGCAGACGAAGTTCGAGTGGCGGATGCGCGACGTGACGCTTCTCAGCTCGCTGACGCTGTCGAAGGCCGAGGACAACGGCGCCCAGTCGCTCGAGAATCAGAACGGCAATTTCCCGGGGCCGCAGGACTTCCACAACCTCGATGCGGAGTACGGCACGGGCGCCTACGACCAGCCCTACAACACGACGACGAGCTTCGTCTGGTCGCTGCCGTTCGGCCGCGGGCCGCCGGTGGGGCGGCGATGCGGGTCCGGCGCTCGACGCGCTGATCGGGGGCTGGCAGGTGGCCGGCCTCAATGTGGTCACCGCGGGCGAGCCGGTCACGCTCGTCTATGCGCCGGCAACGGCTTTCCAGGTATCGGGCATCCAGCAGGATTTCCGCGGCGCCAACAACTACCGCCCGAACGTGACCTGCGATCCCTACGCGCCGGCCGGGCAACAGACCATCAACAACTGGTTCAACCGTGATTGCGTGACCGTGCCCACCGACCCGAGCCAGCCCTTCGGCAACGCGGAGCGCAACACCGTCCGGGGCCCGAACTTCTGGAGCTTCGACTTCGCCGCGACGAAACGGGTGTCGATGGCCGGTTCGTCCGCCCTCGAATTCCGCGTGGAAGCGTTCAATCTGTTCAACCGCACCAACTTCGCGGCGCCCAACGGCACTCGCACCGCGGCGGGCTTCGGAACCATCACCGCGGCGTATGATCCGCGGCAGGTGCAGCTGGGGGTGAAAGTCCTGTGGTAGCGACGCGCGGCTGGCCGCCGGGGTGATACTGGCAGCGGCAGCTCTGAACGCCGCTCCCATGTCCGACATCCTGATCATCGCGCACCGCGGCGCCAGCGGCCACCGTCCCGAGCACACGATCGAGTCCTACACGCTCGGCATCGCGATGGGCGCGGACTACATCGAGCCGGATCTCGTCTCCACCAAGGACGGGGTGCTCGTCGCGCGGCACGAGAACGAGATCAGCGGCACGACCGACGTGGCGGAGAAGTTCCCGGCGCGCAAGACCACCAAGACGATCGACGGGCAGTCGATCACCGGCTGGTTCACCGAAGACTTCACCCTGGCCGAGATCAAGACGTTGCGGGCCAAGGAGCGGCTGCCGTTCCGGTCGCACGACCGCGACGGGCTCTACCCGGTTCCCACCTTCGACGAGGTGCTCGCGCTCGCCGACGCGAAGTCGCGCGAGACCGGCCGCACCATCGGCGTCTACCCGGAGACCAAGCACCCGACCTACTTCCGGTCGATCGGCCTGCCGCTCGAGCCGCCGCTGCTCGAGACGCTGGCGCGCCACGGCAAACGCGACCGCACGGCGCCGGTGTTCATCCAGTCGTTCGAGCCGGCCAACCTGCAGCTGTTGCGGCCTCAGACGACGTTGCGGCTGGTGCTGCTGCTCGAAGCGACCGCCGATGTCTCGCCGGCCCGGCTCGCCGAGATCCGCACGTTCGCTGACGGCATCGGGCCGAACACGCGGCTGATCGTGCCGGCCAACGCCGACGGGACGCTGCGCGAGCCGACCTCGCTCGTGGCCGACGCGCACCGTGCCGGCCTGGTGGTGCACGTCTGGACGCTGCGGAGCGAGCCGGCGTTTCTGTCTCCGAGCTACGGCGGCGACCCGACCAAGGAGTACCGGCAGTTCGCGGAGCTTGGCGTGGACGGCATCTTCGGCGATTTTCCCGACGTCGCCGCGGCGGCCCTGCGGCCGCCGGCGCGCTGATCGCTCCGGCTGGGCTTTCCAGGGCGGTGCCACTGCGTACACTGGAGACATGCAACTGCGGAACGCCCGGCTGTGCCTCGATTGCGACGAGATCCACGAGGAAGCCCACTGCCCGATTTGCGCGTCGGAGTCGTTTGCGTTCATCAAACGCTGGGTGCCGGCCTCGGAGCGCCGGACGCGCCAGCGCCCACCCGACGAGGCCGTCACGAACCGCGAAACCGTCGACACCTACAAGGGGCTGCTGGCCGCGAACCGGGAGTCGCGTCTCAACGCGTGGGAATTGGTCAGGGGCGGGGCGATGGGCCTGGCGGTGCTGGGCGCGGCCGGGTGGCTGCTGCGGCGCAATTCGGCCGCGTCGCCGCCGTCACAGCCTGCCGATTCCAACGGCGACGCCCGTGAGGGGGACTGACCGGGATTTGCGCGTCTTTTGACCGCCGCGCCCGTGGCGCGCCGCGGCCCCCGCGACCATAATCGCAGCGAGGCTGCGCCCAGACCCGTCCGGGCTCCGCCTCGCTGCGGGCAGTGTCTTCTTGCCCCGCCTCCGGCGGGGCGGTGCGTTCGCCGGCCACCGGCGACCAGGGGGCTTCCATGAGACGCAATGCGCTTCTGCTCGCGTGTCTGATGTCCGCGTTCTGCCTCGCCTCACCGCCGGTGCGCGCGCAGGGGCACAAGAGCGCCAAGACGCCGCCGCGCGCCGGCGACACCTTTCAGGACTGCCGCAACTGTCCGGAGATGATCGTCATCCCGGCCGGCTCCTTCCTGATGGGGTCGCCGGCCACCGAGGCCGGCCGCCGCGCCAACGAGCCGCAGAGCCGCGTGACGATCGCGCGCGCCTTTGCGGTGAGCAAGACCGAGGTCACCTGGGATCAGTGGGAAGCGTGCGTGCGCGACGGCGGATGCGACGGCGTGGCGGTCGAGAACGCGCTGCGGCTGAAGAACGACGGCACGCCGAATCCCGACTGGGTGGACTGGGGCCGCGGCACACGGCCCGTCGTCGGCGTCAGCTGGTACGACGCGCAGGCCTACGTGGGCTGGTTGAACCGGAAGACCGGACTCGACGACGTGTATCGTCTGCTCTCCGATGCCGAATGGGAGTACGCGGCGCGGGCGGGCTCCACTACGGCGTATCCGTGGGGCGACACGCTCGATCACAACCACGGCAACTTCGGCAAGGAAGAACCGGGTCTCGGCGGCAAGGCCGAAGGGCGTGACGTGTGGCTCGATCAGACCGCCCCGGTGGCGTCGTTCCCGCCCAACGCGTTCGGCCTCCACGACATGCACGGCAACGCGTTCGAGTGGATCGAAGACTGTCACGAGCCGGATCGCGCGCATCAGCCCGCCGACGGCTCGGCGAACAAGCAGGGCAGCTGCCGCACGCGGATGTTCCGGTCCGGCTCGTTCGTCAGCAACCCCTACATGCACCGCTCGGCCAAGCGCACCGCCCCGTATCCCCCGCAGACACGCGGCCGCAACTACCTGACGATTCGCGTGGCCAAGACGCTGCCATAATCCGGTCGGCTCAAGGCTCAAGGCTCAAGGCTCAAGCGGAACTCTTGCGACAGGGACGATGACCATGAACACCTGCTTGTCACGTCGTGACGTTCTGAAACACTCCGCGTGGCTGCTGGCCGCGGCCGGCGCGGGCGTGCGGCCCTCGTTTGCCGACGAGGGCAGCGCCGTCGTGGCCGACACCACGTACGGGCGGATCCGCGGCACCGAGACGCGCGGCATCAAGGTGTTCAAGGGCGTGCCCTATGGGGCCAGCACCGCCGGGCGCAACCGCTTCATGCCGCCGGCGGCGCCGGCGAAGTGGGCGGGTGTGCGCGACGCGCTCGCCTACGGCGCGAGCGCGCCGCAGACCGAGCCGGGCAGCCGGCGCGCCGCGTCGGCGATCGCGGTGGCGGCCGCCGGGCTGCCGCCCGAAGGCGAGGACTGCCTCGTCCTCAACGTCTGGACGCCGGCGGTGAAGGACAACCGCAAGCGGCCGGTGATGGTGTGGTGCCACGGCGGCGGGTTCGCCACCGGATCGGGCTCGTCGCCGGTGACCGAGGGCGCCAACCTCGCGCGGCGGGGCGATGTGGTCGTGGTGAGCCTCAACCACCGCCTCAACGTCCTCGGCTTCTCGAACCTGGCGTCGGTGGCCGGCGCGGAGTTCGCCTCGTCGGGCGACGTGGGCATGCTCGACATCGTGCGCGCGCTCGAATGGGTGCGCGACAACATCGCCGAGTTCGGCGGCGACCCCGGCACCGTGATGGTCTTCGGACAGTCCGGCGGAGGCCGCAAGGTGTCGACGCTGCTCGCGATGCCGTCGGCCAAGGGCCTGTTCCATCGCGCGGTGATCGAGAGCGGCGCCACGCTGCAGCTCGTCGAGCCCGAGGCCGGCGCCCGCGTGGCGCGCGAGCTGCTCTCCACGCTTGGCATCGCGGCCGGTCAGGGCCGGGCGCTGCAGGAGGTGCCGCTCGACACGCTGATGGCGGCCTACTTCACCGTGGTCCGGAAGATGAACGTCGATCAGATGACGCAAGGCTTCTCGCCGGCGATGGACGGCCGAATCGTGGCGCAGCATCCGTTCCACCCGGTCGCCTCGCAGGTGTCGGCCAGCGTGCCGGTGATGCTCGGCTCGACGCGCACCGAGCTGACGTCGAGCGCCGCCGCCGAAGACTTCTCGATGCCCGACGCGACGCTGCGCGCGCGGGTGCGCACGCTGCTCGGCGCGCACGCCGATCGCGCCCTCGACGTCTACGCCCGGGCGAATCCGGGCGCGTCGCCGGCGGATCTGTATTTCCTGATCGCCAGCGATCACCGCTACAGCGGGCCGGTGATGAAGATCGCCGAGCGCCGCGCCGCGCTGGGGGCCGGCGCGGTCTATCTCTACTACTTCCGCTGGGAGACGCCGGTGGACGGCGGCCGGCTCAGGTCGCCGCACACGATCGAGATCCCGTTCGCCTTCGACAACATCCAGGCGGCGTCGCGCCTGACCGGCGGCGGCGCCGAGGCGCAGGCGCTGGCCGACCGCGTGAGCGACGCCTGGATCGCGTTTGCCCGCACCGGCAATCCCAACACGCCGAAACTGCCGCAGTGGCCGGCGTTCACGGCCGCCGATCGGCCGACCATGGTGATCGATACGCACAGCCGGGTCGAGCGGGACCCGATCCGCGAGCAGCGGCTGGTGATGTTCGACGTCCACGGCTATCGCTGAGAAGCTGAGGCGGGTAGTCTCTCTCTTCGAACGTAGCGGGCGGTCTTAAGACCGCCCGTCTCTGTTCGCGGCCGGACGTCGCCCGTCCCGCAAGTGGACAGCGGCTCCGACCAGGCCCCGCCCCCGTCCGCGTAATTTCCCGGGCCGGGCACATCTTCCGGCCGGCTCCGAGTGGTATCGGTCTTGCGGAGCCACCTGCCGGAGATCGCCACATGCGTCTGGCGCCAGTGGTTCGACGACTTCCGGCACGATACGGTGTTTGCCGTCCGGCAGCTGAAACGCGCGCCCGGCTTCTCCGTCGTCGCCGTGCTGACCCTGGCGCTCGGCATCGGCGCCAACAGCGCTTTCTTCGCGCTGGCCGACGCCGCGCTGCTGCGCCCGCTCACCCTTGGCGAGCCCGACCGGCTGGTGAAGCTCTGGGAGCAAGCCGGGGCATCACGCACGCCGGTGTCGCCGCTCAACATGCTCGACTGGGCCGAGCGCAGCCGCTCGTTCGACGCCATGGCCGCGCATGTCGGCGGCGTCGGCTCGATGGTCATGGGCGGGATGGGCAGCACCGCGGAACCGGTCTCGCGCCAGTGGGTCACGGCTGGCTTCTTCGACGTGCTCGGCATCCCGGCGATCGCCGGCCGCACGTTCACGTCGCAGGACGACCGCGAGAAGCGCGACGCGGTGGTGCTCAGCGAGGCGTTCTGGCGGACCCGCTTCAACGCCGATCGCAGCCTGATTGGCCGGCAAATCCGTTTCGACGGGACGCCGTACACCGTGATGGGCGTCGTGCCGGGAGAGTTTCAGGCGTTCGGCCGCACGAGCATGTGGGCGCTCGTCTCGATCGATCGCCTCCCGCAGCTGCGTAACGCCCATTTTCTCCAAGCCGTCGCCCGCATGAAGCCTGGTGTGTCGTTGATCGCGGCGCAGGACGATCTCAGCGCGGTGGCCCGGCGGCTGGCCGAGGAGTTCCCCAAGACGAATGCCGGCCGCGGTGTGGCCATCGAGCCGATCCGCGTCGCCCTCGTCGGGCCCGAGGTGCGGCTCACGGCCCTGTTGTTCTTCGGCGTGGTCGGACTGGTGCTGCTGATCTGCTGCGCCAACGTCGCCAACCTGTTGCTGGCGCGCGCCACGGTACGGTCGCGCGAGCTGGCGATCCGGTCGGCACTCGGCGCGGGCCGGCGCCGCGTGGTGCGGCAACTGCTCACCGAAAGCCTGGTGCTGTCCGTCGTTGGCGGGGCGATCGGCGCTGGCATCGGTGCTCTGATCCTGGCGGTGGCCCCGGCGATGATGCCGGAGGGGCTGTTGCCCAGCGCCGTGATCCCGGAGTTCGACACCCGGGTCGCGGCCTTCTGCGCCGCGGCCACGCTGGCCGTCGGCATCGTATTCGGTCTCGCGCCCGCCTGGCAGTCCACGGGTGTCGTGTCCAACGCCATCGCGTCGGACACCCGCACCCTGACCGGCCGGGGCGGCCGGCTCCGCAACGTCATCGTGGCGGCCGAAGTGGCTACCGCCGTGATCCTCCTCTTCGGCGCCGGCCTCCTGCTGCGCACGCTGATGGCGCTCGAGCGCGTGGACCGCGGCTACCGTGCCGACCGCGTGCTCACGATGATGGTGGATCCGCTGGGGCAGCAGTATCAGGAACCGGGGTCGCTGCAACGCTTCTTCGACGTCCGTCGAGCGCGAGGCGCTGAAGGATCCGGCCATCCACAGCGTCGCCTGGGCCACTACGCTGCCGATGGGCCAGTCGCAGTTCGGATCGGTATCGTTCGACATCGTCGGCGCCCGGCCGTTCGAGCCGCGCAACCGCCCGGCCGCCGACTACCAGATCGTCAGCCCCTCGTATTTCCAGACCGTCGACCTGCCGCTCGTGGCCGGCCGCGCGTTCACCGATCGCGACCGCATGGACGCCAACGCCGTCTGCATCGTCAACGAGGCGTTCGTTCGCCGATTCCTCGGTGGCCGGCCCCCGATCGGCGTGCGGTATCGCGGTGCAGCTCGACGCCGGGCAGCCGTCGCAGACGCGGGAGATCGTCGGCGTCGCCCGCCAGGTGAAGAGCCGCCCCGACGAGACCGAGGACCTGATTCAGATCTACGCTCCGATCGCGCAGGGCGCGATCGACGACATCTTCCTGCTGGCACGCCCGGTCACCGGTGAGGCCGATGCGCTGGCACGGTCCATCCGCGCCGCCATCGGCCGGGTCGACACGCAGCAACTGGTCAGCGTGGTGGACGTGATGACGCTCGACGACGTGGCGCGCGAGTCGACGTCGCGCCACCGGTTCCGGGCGGTCGCGGTGGTGACGTTTGCCGGGCTGGCGCTCCTGCTCGCGATGGTCGGCGTCTTCGGCGTGCTGGCCTATTCGATTCAGCAGCGGGTGCGCGAGTTCGGCGTGCGGACGGCGCTCGGCGCGACACGGCGAGACATGCTCGGACTCGTGGTTGGCGGCGCCGCGGGTGTGCTCGCCTCGGGAGCGGCGATTGGCCTCGCGCTCGCTGCGCTGCTGTCGCAGGTGCTCGAGAGCGTGCTGTTCGGCGTCAGCCGCTCGATCCGGCCACCTTCGCCAGCGTGACCGTGCTGCTGGTGTTCACCGCGACCCTCTCGACCGCGGTGCCGGCGTGGCGCGCGACGCGCGTCGATCCGGCGGTGATCATGCGCAGCGAATGAAGCCGGTCGTAGGGCAGGTCTTTAGAACCTGCCCGCCAGCGTCAGGCCAGCAATTCCATCAACGACCGCACGCTCGCCACGCGTCTCGAGCCGCGCACGCGCGCGATGATCGCGCTCGTCGCGCGCGGCGCCGAGCACCGGCACCATCAGCGAGCGCGCCTTCTCGTCCACGGCCGCGGCGTCGAGCGGGTTCTCGCGCGTGCCGGGCGCATGGCGCGTGAAGTGGCTCACCGTGCGGCCGTCGCGCAGCGTCACCTCCACGCGGCCGCTGCGCGGCGCCGCCGGATCCATCAACGGCCGGTCGGCTACGAGCTGCACCCGCGCCTGCACGGCGCGCACGCGCGGGTCCTGCATGCGCTCGTAGGAGTGGCTGCTCTCGAACGACAGCGCGCCGTCCACCAGCGTGACCGCGATCACGTACTGGCAGTTCACGTCGGGCATCGAGCGGTTGTCCACGATGCGCGCGCCGTCGGCCGGCAGCCGCACGACGATGCGATCGACGGTGTCGGCGCGTGAACCCGTGCGCCTGCTTCAGCTCGAGGAACGAGTTGCAGCGGCGCCTGAATCGGATAGCCGACCGAGAACACCTTCATCGCCGTCTCCGAGACGAAGAACCGGCTGCCCGAGCCGGTCCAGCATCTTCCGCGGCCGCGGATTGGGCGACAGCGCCTCGAGCACGTTGTGGTCGCCGTCGAACACGTCGGGCACGCCGGTGAACCCGGCCTGCGCCATGAGCGCCGCCGTCACGCCGTTGCGCGCGCCCATGCCGGCGAAGTCGAAGGCCTTCTCCACGTGCTCGGTGTCGCGCTCCCAGCTCCACAGCGCCCGACACCTGCTGCGCCGCGTACGACAGCGCGTAGCGGGTCTGGCGCTCGTCGAGCCGGGCGAGCGAGGCGGCGGCGGCCGCCGCGCCCATCGTCGCGCTCATCGCCCTCCGCGCTGCGGTGCGTGCGCCCGCACCGCGTCGGCGCCGAGCGCCAGCAGGAAGCGGCAGCACACGTCGTAGCCGGCGGCCACGGCGCGGACGAACTCGGCGCCCGAGCGGTTGTCGCGTTCGGCGACCGCGAGCGCCGCCGGGCACGACGGCGCAGCCGGGATGTGCCTTGGTGACCGGCTCGAAGTCGTCGGTCTCGTCGGCGTGGGCGAACATGCCGTTGGCGAGCGCGGCGTTGATGGCCGAGGTGCGCAGGCCGCTGACGCACACCGTCGCCTCGGACGTGCCCGCCCTGCTGACGGACGAAGCGCACGGCCATCTCGCCGGGCTTGAGCCGCGCGCCCGAGACGATGGCGCCGAGCGTGTCCAGGATGCGGTGCAGGCCGTGTCGCGGCGCGACGTCGGGCGGCAGCGCGCGGCTCGCGCGCCGAGGCGAGGTAGCGCGGCGAGCGCGGCGGTGACGGCCGTGTCGCGGGCCGGGCGGTCTGAGGCCGGGCGCCCCTGCGGCGCCGGCGCCGGGCCCGCCACGGCATCGCGGCTGCGACGACAGCCTCCACCGAGGCCGCGCAGGAGCCGCCGCCGCTGCCGTACGGGAATGCGTGTACGTGCCATGGCGGGGTAATACCGGGTGCCTTGCGGCGACCGCCGGATGATACTCCCCGGCCCCCCGCCTGGGACTAGACTGAGGCGTGCGTATCCGACCCTCCGCCGCTCATCGCCGTCGCCGTCGGGATCCTGGCTGTCGCGGCGGCGGTGCCCGCGGCCGCGCAGCGCCTGCCCTTCGAGCGCGCCATCGACGTCACGCCCGGCGCGACGCTCGACATCGCGACGTATCGCGGCAAAGTCGCCGTGCCGGCCACGACGCGCGTCAGATCCGCATCGACGGCACCGTGACCGTGCGGCCCTTGGCCGGGTTCGACCGTCCCCGCCGATCCGCTGGAGCTCGCGCAGCGCGTCGCCGATCAGCCGCGCGATCGACGTGGCCGGCAACGTCGTTCGGCTGCGGCCGCCGCTCGACGCCGACGAGCTGCGAGCGATGACGGTGAGCTACGAGGTGCGGGTGCCGCGCGACACGCGGCTCGTGATCGCCACCGATTCGGGTGCCATCACCGTGGACGGCGTGGCGGCGCCCGTCTCGTCACCACGCAGTCGTCGGCCATCGCGCTCGGCGGCCTCAAGGCAACACCGAGATCAAGACCGGCTCCGGTGACGTCAGGGTCGATCGCGCCGCGGGCGGCCTGCGCGTCGTGACGCAGAGCAGCGCGATCACGCTGCGGGGCCTTGAGCGGCCCGCTCGACGCGCGCACGCAGAGCGGCGCCATCCGCGCGTCGTTTGCCGGTCGCCGGCGCGGCGGACGTCGAGACCGGATCGAGCGCCATCCAGATCGATGGGCTTGTCGGGCGGGCTCGCCGTGCGGACGCAGAGCGGGCCGCGTCGAGGTGCGCGGCAACGCCGACCGCCGCCTGGGACGTCACGACGGGTTCGAGCCTCATCGACGTGGCGTCTGCGAAGCCCGCGGCGCGCTTCACGCTCGACGCGACGAGCCGCTCCAGTTCGGTGCGTCTGCACGGGCATTGACGGTCGACGGCTTCACGGCCAAGGAGCGCGTGTCCGGGCACGGTGGGCGGCGGTGGTCCGATGTGCGGCTGGCGAGCCGCAGCGGGCAGATTCACATCGGCCACTGAATCGATCGCCGGCGTCGCGATGAAGAGCCCGGACCTCAACCTGCTGCCGATCGCGTTTGCGCTGTACGACGAGCTGAGCGTCAGCCGCGCCGCCCGGCTGCTCGGCATGAGCCAGCCGGCGGTGAGCATGGCGCTGAAGCGGATGCGCATCGCCTTCGACGACCCGCTCTTCATCCGCGTGCCGAGCGGCGTCACGCCCACACCGCGCGCGCACGCCATCGTGCGGCTGGCGCGGCCGCTGCTCGGCCGGCTGCAGGAAGACCTGCTGCGCGGCGAGAGCTTCGACGCGGCGTCGAGCACGCGCACCTGGACGCTGGCGCTGTCGGACGTCGGCGAGATGGCGTTCCTGCCGCGCGTGATGGCGGCGCTGCGGGCGCGCGCGCCGCACTGCGGCATCCGCTCGGTGTCGGTGCCGACGGCGCAGCTCGCGCACGAGCTGGAGAAGGGCGAAGTGGATCTGGCGGTCGGCTACTTTCCGGCGCTGTCGCTGAAGACGGTGCGCCAGCGGCGCGTGTCCACGCAGCACTGGTCGATCGTGATGCGGGCCGACCATCCGCTGCGGTCGCAGCCGATGACGCTGGCGGCGTTCAGCGCCGCCGAGCACCTGGTGGTGCGGGCCGAGGGCCGCAGCCAGGAAGTGCTCGAGCGGTTCCTCGAGCGGCGGCGCATCAAGCGCAACGTGGCGCTGATGTCGCCGCACTTCCTCAGCCTGCCGTTCCTGGTGTCGCGCTCGGACCTCATCGCCACCATCCCGCATTCGGTGGCGCTGCACTTCTCGTGCATGTCGCCGATCGCTGGTGGGCGTCGCCGCCGCCGTTCGAGGCGCCGACCTTCGACCTGAAGTTCCACTGGCACCGCCGCTTCGACAACGAAGCGAGGAGCCGGTGGCTGCGCGACCAGCTCGCCGAGGTGTTCCGCGAGGACCCGACGCTGCCGCAGCCGACCCCGCCCGCCGCCGGGCCACGGACGCGATCGGGGAGCCGCCGCGATCGACGGTCGGTCTAAAGACCGACCGCTACGTCATCTAGAGTGACCCGCCTCACCGCGTTCCCGATGTGCCCAGCAGAGATCGCCCGTCGCGGTTCGACCACTGGATGCCGGCCGCGCGTGCCAGCGTCGTGGCGACGTCGAGCGGGGTTGCCGTGGCGGTGTTGCGGCCCGATGGCACGCCCGTGCCCAGGAGCATCAGCGGCACGCGCCGGTCGTACTCGTACATCGTGCCGTGCGTGGTGGCATCGCCGTCGGCGCGCTGCGCGACGATCCAGTCGCGCCGCGGAATCAGGAACAGATCGCCGCTGCGGTCGGCCCGGTAGCCGCGGGCGATGGCCTGGGTCACCTCGTCGCCGCGGTCGAGCTGATCGCGCCGCACGACACGTGCGAGCCCTGGGACGTCCAGCAGGGCCCGTTCAACCGCCTCCATCGCGGCGCTCGAGGCTGCCAGCCGATCGAACACACCGTCGGCGAAGTAGATTTGCCCGGCCAAGCTCGCGGCCACGTACCGGCCGGCGACCGGCGCGCCCCAGTGCTCGACGAGCGCCTGCTCGGCCACCGCTCCCAGGTCTTCGTTGGTGAGCCGTCCTGCGGCGGCCTGTTCCGGAATGTCCGCCACGCCGTGATCCGAGCGTCAGCGCCAGCACGTAACGGTGCCGGCCCACGGCGCGATCGAGGTGATCGAGGAGCGTGCCGATCGTCGCGTCGAGTCCGATCAGCAGGTCTTCCACCTCGCGGCTCCGCGGCCCGAAGTCGTGGCCCACCATGTCGAGCGCCGAGAAGCTGATGCCGAGGAAGTCGGTGGTCTCGCGCTGACCGAGCTGCCACTGATCGACGAGCCACGACCCGAGGCGGCCGAGAAAGGCGTCCGAGTACGGGCTCTTCTGCCAGTGGTCGGCGAACGCGGCGTCGGCGGGTGCGCGGCCGGCCAGCGCGTGCGGAAAGACGGCGGTCCAGCCGGCATTGGGCTGCTCGCCCGGCTGCACGTCGGCGTAGCGGTAGGTGGCCGCGGGCGCGGCCAGCGCCCACACGCGGTCCTGCTGCGACTCGAAGGGCTGCTCGGCCATGAACCGGGCCACCTCGGGCACCGGCGTCCGGCGCAAACGCCGTCGACGTGACAAAGGAGCGCGACGGGTCGTCGAACCAGACCACGGCGTCGCCGCCGTGCCCGGCCAGGCCGATGGCGCTCCGCGGCTTCAGCGACAGCGACACCACGCGCGCCCCTGGCTTCTGCGAGCGCAGTTCATCGCCGAGGGTCGTGACCAGCATGCGCGTGGCGCTGGAGTTGGAGGCCGCAGGCCGCTGGTACGACACGGCCGGCGCGCCCGGATCGTCGTTGCAGGTGACGACGCGGCGTTCCGCGCGGTCCCACCAGCGGTTCAGCACCATGCCGTGGGTGCGCGGCAGCGTGCCGGTGGCAATCGAGGTGTGGCCGGCGCACGTGATCGTGCTCCAGTACGGATACTCCGCGTTGGTGAACTGCGTGCCGTGTTCGAGCAGGGTGCGGAAGCCGCGCTGCCATCGCGACGCGAACGTCGTCAGGTAATCGGCGCGCATCTGATCCACCACGAGGATCACGACCAGCGAGGCCGGGCCGCCCGACTGTGCCGCGGGCGCGGCGGGCCGCGCCGCCGCCGTCAATCCAATGCACACCAGCACCGCCAGTACACGCCACATGAGGTGACCTTATTGTGCCGATGTTTCGCAGGCGTGAACAGCTCAGGGCGTCGATTCCACGAAGGCCTTGAACCGGGCGATCGCCGAATCCCATTGCCCCGAGATGAAGTCGAGGGCCTGGCGCGCCTGCGCCAGCCGTCGCGTTTCGAGCTCCCAGATCTGTTCGCGGCCCTGCCGCCGGGGCCGCGCCAGCCCCGCGCTCTCGAGCGCCAGCAGGTGCTTGGTGACCGCCTGCCGCGTCACGTCCACGTCTGCGCTGAGCCGGGTGATCGACAGCGGACCATCCGCGCTCAGCCGCGCCACCAGCCGCAGCCGCGTCGGATCGCCGAGCGCGGCGAAGACTGGCGCCGAGTCCCCCAGCTTCGCCGCGGCCCCGCTACGCCTCATGGACGTGGCGCGCGATGTTCTGCATCTGCTCGATCCACCCGGTCTCGTTCGAGCGGAACGCCTCGTCGCGGCGGCCCGGCGG
The DNA here is from genome assembly GCA_963731785.1 of uncultured Acidobacteriota bacterium. Taxonomy (GTDB): domain Bacteria; phylum Acidobacteriota; class Vicinamibacteria; order Vicinamibacterales; family UBA2999; genus DASYRM01. Next base: position 70,605 of record CAVSWX010000025.1, on the reverse strand, counting down.
CAATGCGTCGAACCCCGATTCGACCACGGTGAGCTTCGTCCCCTCAGGCACGTCCTCGAGCGTGAACTCGACCAGCGTCGTCGGCTCGCCCGAGTAGTCCTTCGTGAGGTCCACCTCGTTCGGATGCCAGCGGAACGCGAAATAGCGCTCGGGCTCCATCTTCACGATGCGGATCTCCATCGTCAGGTGTTCGTAGCCGGGGTAGGTGATCCGCGCCCGCAGCACGGCGCCCTCGGCGAACGAGCCCGTGAAGATGGCGCGGAACCAGGTGCCGAATTCCTGGGCGTCGGTCAGCCCGCGCCACACGCGCGCGCGCGGCGCCTTCAGCACGGCGGTCTTCTCGATTCGATCGGTCGCGGATGTCTGCATGTGCAACCTCCTGGTTGCAAATGTAGATCAGGCTCGCGCGAGATGCAACCTCATGGTTGCGTAATCTGAGCAGGGGCGGCGAGCGCCTGCTTCAGGAGGGCTTCCGCGGCCGGAAACTCCTTCTTGGCGTTGGCGAAGAACACGCCCTGCGCGACGCGCAGCGGCGTCCAGCCGAGCACGGTGGTCGCATCCGGACGCGCGCCGCGATCGAGGAGGTACTGCACGATCGAGGGCTGACCCGAGACGACCGCGCCGATGAGCGGCGTGCTGCCGCTCCACCGCGGGTCGCCGACGCCGAGCTCGAGCAGGTCGTCGATGTTGTGCGGGTAGTAGAGCAGCGTGTAGTCGACGTCGCCGTCCATCCGGTAGTCGCCGAAGACGGCGTGCGCGTTGACGTCGTTGCCGAGCTCCATCGCCAGCTTCACCGCCTCGAGCCGCTCGGCCTCGGTCACGCCGGTGAACGGGCCGGGGCTCTCGCCCTCCCAGTAGTCGAGCCCGGCGGCCACCATCAGCGGCGTGATGCCGGCCTTCGTGGGCGTCGTCGGGTTGGCGCCGTGATCGGCGAGCAGGCGCATCAGCGGCGCGTCGCCGTTCTTGGCGGCGACGTAGAACGGCGTCGCGCCGATGTAGCTGAGAAGATGGCGGCCCAGGCGCACGTTCGGCGGGTTGCGCGCCGTGCCGCCTTCCTTGCCGAAGGTCGGCTCCTTCCACTCGACCCGCACGTTCGGGTTCGCGCCCTGCTCGAGCAGCTTCTTCGCCAGCTGCAGCGCCGTCGTCTCCCCGGTCTGGACCGGCGTGCCCTGCGGCGTATTGCCCACGCCCGCGGCGCCGTCGGCGCCCGGCTTGCGCAGCCACGCGACGGTGTGGAGCGGTGAGCCGCGCGGATCGGGCAGATTGGGATTGGCGCCGCGATCGAGCAGCATCGCGGCGAGCTCGAAGTAGGCGTTGACGACGGCCATGCCGAGCGCGCTCGAGCCGTCGGGCGCAGCGTCGTTCACGTTGGCGCCGCGCGTCAGCAGCATCGCGGCGGTGTCGAGGCGCGCGTTGCGGACCGCGAACAGCAGCGGCGTGAAGCCGCCGGTGGATTTGGCGGCGATGTTCGCGCCCGCTTCGAGCAGCACGGCGGCGGCATCGGTGTTGCCCTCGGACGCGGCCCACATCAACGCGGTCTGCCCGCGATACGGTTCGATGGCGTCCACCTTGGCGCCGCGCTGCAGCAGCAGGCGCACCGCGTCGGCCCGGCCCGAGAGCGCCGCCGTCATCAGCATCGTCTGCCCTTCGTAGGCGGTGGCGTTCGCGTCGGCCCCTGCGGTCGAGCAGGCGGTCGATCATCGCGCGCGTTGCCGTTCAGCGCCGCGAAGTAGAGCGGCGGGACGTTGTAGCGGGTGGACGCCTTGGCGCTGGCGCCGGCGCGCAGGAGCTGATCGACGAGCGCGAGGTCGTTGCGCTGCGCCGCCCAGTGGAGCGCCGTCGACCCATCGGCGGCCAGCCTGTTCACGTCCACGCGCTTGGCCAGCAGCGTGCGTACGCGCGGCGGCATCCTGGCGCCTCACGGCGTCGATGAGATCGGCGGGCGGCTGTGCGGCGGCGGACGCGGCCAGGCCGGTCAGGCTGCACACGACGACGAGGCGCGTGGCCATGCGGTTCATCGGGTCCTCCGGGCGGGTGTATCTTACTGCCGGACTGGCTATGGATTCCCGGTCGAGCGCCGTGCGCCTGCCGCTTCGATCCCGTATGGCCGTGTTGGCCGGACTCGCCCTTGCGCTGTCGGCGCTCGAGCCGCGCGGACTCGCGCAATCTCCTGCCCGTGGCGCCGGGCCTGGCGCCGGACGTGAGCCGGGCCTGCGGTTGGACGTGCAGCCGGGTCTTCAGACCCGGCCGCAGTGCTCACACGCTACTGCGTCACCTGCCACAACGAGCGATTGAAGACCGCCGGGTTCGTGATCGATCCCGACGCATTGGCCGCAGCGGCCGAGCACGCCGACAGCTGGGAGAAGGTCGTCAAGAAGCTGCGCACGACCTCCATGCCGCCGGCCGGGCGCGCCGCGGCCGGACCAGGCCACCTACGACGCCGTGGCGACGGCCCTCGAATCGGTGCTCGATCGCGCGGCGGCCGCGCGCCCGCAGGTCGGCAAGCTGCCGCTCGCGCATCGGCTGAGCCGCACCGAGTATCGCAACGCGGTCCGCGATCTGCTCGCGCTCGGCGACCTGCCGAAGGAGGTGAGCATCGACTACCTGCTGCCGGCCGACAACATCAGCAGCGGCTTCGACAACATCGCCGATCTGCTGTTCGTGTCGCCGAGCGCGATGGAGCGCTATCTCGATGCGGCGCAGAAGATCAGCCGCCTGGCGGTCGGCGATCCGACGATGCCGGTGCTCGTGAACATCCACCCGCTCGATCCCGAGCACCCGCAGGACGAGCGCGTGGACGAGCTGCCGTTCGGCACCCGCGGCGGGCTGGCGGTCCGCAGCGACTTCCCGGTCGACGGCACCTACACGTGAAGGTGGAGCTCGCCGGCGGCGCCGCGCGCGACCAGCACCAGCTCGAGATCACGGTCGACGGCGAGCGCGTGGAGCTGCGAGGCGCTCGGCGGCGGCGCCGGCCGGCGGCGCGGCGGCCGTGGAGGACGAGGCGGCGGCGCGCCGGAACCGCGCGCTCGAGTTTCCGCTGCCGATCAAGGCCGGCCCGCGGCTGGTCGGCGTGGCGTTCGTGCAGCGACCGAGGCGCGCGACGAGGCCACGCTGCGCCCGCGCACGCGCAGCCGCGGCACGCAGCCGGCGCTCGCGTCGCGTCACCATCAGCGGGCCGCACGACGCCAGCGCGCCGGGCGACTCGCCGAGCCGCCGCCGCATCTTCGTCTGCCGGCCGGCCACCGGGCTTCGGCGACGACGGAGCTGCCGCGTGCGCGCACGACAGATCCTGTCGACGCTCGCGCGCCGCGCCTACCGCCGGCCGGTCACCGACGTCGACCTGCGGCGACCTGATGCCGTTCTATACAGCAGGGCCGCGCGGAAGGCAGCTTCGACCTCGGCATCCAGAAGGCGCTCGAGCGGCTGCTGGTCAGCCCGCAGTTCCTCTTCCGCATCGAGCGTCCCGGCCGGCCGGGTCCGACGACCCGGCCGCGGGCAGCCGCCTATCCGCATCAGCGATCTCGAGCTGGCCTCGCGGCTGTCGTTCTTCCTGTGGAGCAGCATTCCCGACGACGAGCTGCTCGACGTCGGCGGCGGCGGGCCGGCTGCAGAGACCCGGCGGTGCTCGAGCAGCAGGTCCGCCGCATGCTCGCCGATCCGCGGTCGTCGGATCGCTGGTCACCAACTTCGCCGCGCAGTGGCTCTACCTGCGCGACATCGAGGCCAAGCTGCCCGACGAGGTGCTGTTCCCGGACTTCGACGAGACGCTGCGCGCGGCGCATGCGGCGCGAGACCGAGCTCTTCGTCGACAGCGTCTTCCGCGAGAACCGCAGCGTGCTCGACCTGCTGACGGCCAACTACACGTTCCTCAACGAGCGGCTGGCGAAGCACTACGGCATCCCGAACGTGCGCGGCAGCCACTTCCGGCGCGTCACGCTGCCCGACGGGCAGCGCGCGCGGCGGCCTGCTCGGGCAGGGCAGCATCCTGACGATCACGTCGTACGCCACGCGCACCTCGCCGGTGCTGCGCGGCAAGTGGGTGCTCGAGAACCTGCTGTCGGCGGCGCCGCCGCCGCCGCCGCCCGACATCCCGGCGCTCGAAGACCGAAGGGCGCCGAGCCGGGCAAGCCGCTGACGATGCGCGAGGCCATGACCCGGCATCGCGCCAACCCGGCGTGCGCCAGCTGCCACGCGCGCATGGACCCGATCGGCTTCGCGATGGAGAACTTCGACGCGGTGGGCCGCTGGCGCGACACCGACGGCGGCCAGCCGCATCGACGCCTCGGGCGTGTTTCCGGACGGCACGAAGTTCGACGGCGTGGCCGGGCTGAAGCGGGAGCTGCTGCGCCATCCCGAGCAGTTCGTGCGGCACCGTGGCCGAGCGGCTGCTCATGTATGCCGTCGGCCGGAACCTGCAATACTATGACGCGCCGGCGGTGCGCGAGATCCTCCGCGACGCCGCGCCCAGCCGTACACGCTGGCGTCGCTGGTGCTGGGCGTCGTGAAGAGCCGGCCGTTCCAGATGCGGGAGGCGGTGGGAGCTGAGCTGCATGTTCGTCACGAAGAAAGCACTGCCGCGGCGGACGTTCCTGCGGGCGATGGGCGCCACCGTCGCGCTGCCGATGCTCGACGCGATGGTGCCGGCGCTCGGCCGCCGCGCCCAAGCCGATCGCCGCGCTTCGGCTTCGTCTACATCGCCAACGGCGTCATCCAGAACCAGTGGATTCCGGCGACGCACCGGCGCCGGCTTCGAGCTGACGCCGATCCTGCAGCCGTTCGCCAACGTCCGCGAGCCAGATCAACGTGCTCAGCGGGCTCTCGCACCTGCAGGCCGACACCTTCGGCGACGGCACCGGCGATCATCCGCGCGCGTCGGCGGTGTGGCTCACCGGCGTCCATGCCTACGACCGCACGCTGCCGGGCGTCGAAGTGCGGCTGGCGACGACGGCCGACCAGATGATCGCCAACGCGGTCGGGCGCGACGTCGCGGCTGCCCTCGCTCGAGCTGGCGGTGGACTTCCCGACGCAGGGCGCGTGCGACTCCGGCGACTGCTTCTACGTCAACACGGTGTCGTGGCGGAACGCGACGACGCCGAACCCCACCGAATCGCATCCCGCGCGTCGTGTTCGAGCGCCTGTTCGGCGACGGCGGCAGCGCCGAGGCGCGCCAGGCCCGCATGCGCAGCCAGGGCAGCATCCTCGATTCGCTGCGCGCCGAGGTCAGCCGCGTCAACGCCGACCTCGGCGCGCGGCGACCGGGCGAAGCTGGGCGAGTATCTCGATTCGGTGCGCGAGGTCGAGCAGCGCATCCAGAACTCCGAGTCGCAGCCGCTCGACGTCGAGCTGCCCGAGCGGCCGCTCGGCATCCCCGAGCGCTTCGACGAGCACACGCAAGCTGATGTTCGACCTGCAGGCGCTGGCGTTCCGCGCCGACGTCACGCGCGTGTTCAGCATGATCATGTCGCGCGAGCTGAGCACGCCGCACCTTCGCGCACATCGGCGTGCCCGAACAGCATCACGCCGTGTCGCACCACCGCAACGATCCCGACCTCATCGCCAAGAAGGCGAAGATCGACTTCCACCAGGCGCGAGATGCTGGCCTACTTCCTCGAGAAGCTGCAGGCGTCGCCCGGACGGCGACGGCACGCTGCTCGACCACTCGCTGATCCTCTTCGGCGGCGGCATGGGCGACGGCAACCTGCACCGGCACGCGGACCTGCCGTGCCTGATGGCGGGGAAGCTGGGCGGCGCCTTCAAGCCGGGCCGGCACCTCCGCTACCCGCTCGACACGCCGATGTCGAACCTGCTGCTGACGGTGCTCGACGCGGCCGGCGTGCCGATCGACAAGCTGGGCGACAGCACCGGCCGGCTGCCGATCGAACCGGTCTGACCCGCGCAGGGCGGCCTGAAGACCGCCCGGCAGGTTCTGAAGCAAATGTCAGGCGGAGTTCAGGTCCCGGGCCGCTCGAATCGCATACCATGGCCGGTGTGAGCGGGTTTCGTGTCGCGGGCGCCCTGGTGGCGGCAGTCCTGGCGGTGGCGCCGCTGCTGCCGGCCCCGCACGTGCACGAGGCCGAGGAGCACGGGCACGTCCGCTGGACGGTGCACCAGCATCTGTCCCCGCACGCGCTCGTTCCCGATGCGGGGCTGGCTGGGCACGTCGAGGATCACGACGAGCCGATCCTCACGCGCACGACGATCTTCACGGTTCCCGCCCATCACCACGGCATCACCGCGCCGCCGGCACACGTCGTGGCGTTCGTCGAGCCTCCGCCGGTCCGCATCGTCCACCGCAGTGCCGCGTTCGTCGAACCGCTGATTCACGGGCCGCCCCGCGCGCCCGCCCCGGCTCGCCCCCCGCCTTTCCCTCCCGCCGTCTGATCACGCGGCCCGCCCTGGGCTGCCGTGCAGGTACCCGTCTGTCTTGAAGGAGCCGTATGTCCTCACGCACGTGGTGCGTGGCCGCGCTGCTGTGTGTCAGCGTGCCGGCCGCGGGCCAAACCGTCCTGTCGGAGGAAGACGCCATTGCGCGCCTGTCGATGGACAGCCCGCGCGCGCGCGCCATTCGCGCCGCGGCCGACGTCGCCCGCGCCGACGCGCTCACCGCGGGCCGCTGGCCCAATCCGCGTCTCGCCCTGGATCGCGAGTCGGTGGCCGGCGTCCGGGAAACGCTGATGACCGTGCTGCTGCCGGTGCCGATCACGGGCCGGCGCGAGCTCGAACGCGCGTCGGCGTTGTCCCTGGCGGACGCCACCAGCCTGCGCGCCGACGACGAGGTGCGCCGCGCACGGGCCGATCTGCGGCGCGCGTACGCCGCCCTGGTGGCGGCACAGGTGCGTGAGCGGGAGCTGGCCCGGTCGCGCGACCAGTTCGTCGAGCTCGCGCGGATTCTCGAGCGCCGCGAGGCCGCAGGCGACGCGGCCGGGTTCGATCGGCTCCGGGCCGAACGCGAAGTGATCGACGTCGAGGCCGACCGGATGATCGCGGCCGCGGACCGCGCGCAGGCGCAAGCGCGGCTCGCCGGCTTCTTTGCCGGCGGCACCGATCCGGCGACGCTCGCCGCCGCGGAGCCGGTCGGCGGCGCGCGCGAGCTTCCGCCGCTCGAGGCGCTGATGGCGCGCGCGGAACAGTCGCGTGGTCAGCTGCTGGCGCTGCAGAAGGATGCCGAGGCGGCCAGCCTGTCGATCCGCGCCGCCGACCGCCGCCGATTCCCCGAGCCGGAGGTGCATGCCGGCACCAAGTGGTCGAACGTCGGCGGCGGGGACATCGGCAGCGTCATCGGCCTGCAGGCCACGCTGCCGCTCTTCGATAACGGAGGGCCCGGCCGGGCGCAGGCCCAGGCCCGCGCCAATCTGGCGCAGGCCCAGCTCGATGCGTTCCGCCTGGTGTTGCGCGCCGACATCGGGGCCGCGCGCAGCGCCGCGGTGGAACGCCGGCGCGCCGCGGAAGCCTACCGCGCGGCCGCCTCGAAGAACGCCGGCGAGGTCGAGCGCATCGCCCAGGTCAGTTACGACGCGGGGGAGCGCGGCATCCTCGAGCTGCTCGACGCGTTCCGCATGTCGGCGTCCGCGCGACTGCGGCAATCGGCGCTCGACGCCGCGGCACGAGACGCGGAAATCGAGCTGGAGTTCGTCAGCGGATGGGAGATTCGGTGATGGGAGCCATGAGACGGAGAACGTCGTGGGCCGGTGTGCTGCTGGCGGTCGGGTTGACAGCGGCCTGCGGCACGCCGCCACCGGCCGCGCCGCCGGAGCTGCCCACGCTCGACGTCACGAGCTGGACCGGCTCGAGCGAGCTGTTCATGGAGTACCCGCCGCTGGTCGCCGGCCAGACCGTGCGTTTTGCCGTCCACCTCACGCGGCTGAGCGACTTCAGCGCGCTCGACGCCGGGCGCCCGCACATCGAGATGACGCCCGAGCGCGGAGGCGCCGCGGTCACGCTGGCCGGCACCGACGCCGTTGCGTCCCGGAGCCTTCCGGGTGGAAGGTCAGGCGCCGCCCGCCGGCCGCTACACGTGGGCGCTGGTCGTCGACGCGCCCGGTCTGTCCGATCGCCACGACCTCGGGGTCGCCACGGTGTTCGCCGATCAGGCGGCCGCGGTCGCCGACGCCGAACGGCACGGCGAGGACGATCCGTCGGCGATCGCCTACCTGAAGGAGCAGCAGTGGACCAACGGGTTCGCCACCACCGTGGTGCGCGACGCCGACGTCCGCGGCGTCGATCCGCGTGCCTGCGGTCATCCAGCCGGTCACCGGAGGCGAAGCCATCGTGGGGGCGCCCGCGGCCGGCCGCTTCGCAGCCGACGCCCTGCTGTCGATCGGCGCGACGGTCCGCGAGGGGCAGCAACTCGGCCGGGTCGAGCCGCGTCTGGCGGCCGGCGCCGACCGGGCGACGCTCGCCGCCGACGCGGCCGAGGCGAAGGCCGCCGCTCGACGCCGCGCGTGCCGAGCAGGCACGCGCCGAGCGTCTGCGTGGCCGACCGCGCCGTGCCGGCCCGCCGGCGTCGAGGAGGCCCGGCGCGCGGTCGGCGTGGCCGACGCGCGGTTGCAGGCCGCCGAGGCCCGCCTGGCGCAGCGCGAAGAGACGCTGCGCACGGGCGGCGGCGCCGCGGCCGGCAACGCCTTCGTCCTGCGCGCGCCCGATCGCGGGCCGCGTCGTCGAGGTGATGGCCACGCTCGGCGCCTCCTACGACGAAGGCGCGCCGCTCTTCAGGATCGTCAAGACCGACGAAGTGGAGCTGCAGGCGCTGGTGCCGGCCGCCGACGTCCCGCTGACGCGCGGCATCCAGAGCGTGGCGCTCGAGATTCCGGGCGCCGCCGACGCCGATGCCGCTGCGGCTGCACCACCAGCACGACTCCGGCGTGATCGACGCCGAGCACGCGGGCGCTGACGGTGCAGTTCGAGGTGGACAACCCGGGCGGCCGCCTGCTGATTGGCCAGACCGGAACCGCGGTCCTGTTCACGAACAACCGGCAGCGGGTCCCGGTGGTGCCCAAGGACGCGGTGCTGATGGAAGCCGGCCGGCCCTACGTGTTCGTGCAGACCGGCGGTGAGAGCGTTCGCCCGGCGGTTCGTCGAGATCGCGGCGCGCGACGGCGACCTGGTCGGGCTCGCGAGCGGCGTCAAGCCCGGCGAGCGCGTCGTCGTGCGCGGCGCCTACGACGTGCAGCTCGCGTCGGCGGCCAAGGGTCTGGCGGCCGAAGGCCACGTGCACTGAGGGTGCGATGAAACGGCTCATTCAGTGGTCGATCGACCACCGGTGGATCGTCATCGGCGCTCTCGGTCGCTGCTGCTGGCCGCCGGCGCGTGGACGGCGCGGCAGATGCCGGTCGACGTGTTTCCCGATCTCACCGCGCCCACCGTCACCATCCTCGCCGAGGGGCACGGCATGGCGCCCGAGGAGATGGAATCGCTGGTGACGTTCCCGATCGAGAGCGCCATCAACGGCGCCTCGGGCGTCCGCCGGGTGCGCTCGGCCACCGCCGTCGGCATTGCCGTGGTCTGGGTCGAGTTCGACTGGGGCACCGACATCTTCCTGGCGCGCCAGCTCGTGTCGGAGAAGCTGTCGCTCGTGGGCGGCGCGCTGCCGCCGCAGGTCGAGCGCCCGGTGCTCGCGCCGGTGTCGTCGATCATGGGCGAGATCCTGTTCTTCGCGATCTCGTCCGAGCACCGACGACCCGCTCACGCTGCGCACCATCGCCGACACCACCGTCCGGCGCCGCCTGCTGGCCGATCCCCGGCGTCTCGCAGGTGACGCCGATCGGCGGCGCGGAGCGGCAGTTCCAGGTGATCGCCGATCCCGAGGCGCTGCGCGCCAACCACGTGTCGCTCACGGAGCTGCTGACCGCGGTGCGCGAGCGCCAGCCAGAACACGTCCGCCGGCATCTACACCGAGGGCGCGCAGGAGTACGTGCTCGAAGCCGTCGGGCGGGTGCGCAGCGCCGAGGAGATCGGCGAGACGGTGGTGGCGCTGCGCGGCGAGCGCTCGGTGCTGGTGAAGGACCTCGCCGACGTGCGCGAAGGCGCGGCCTTCAAGCGCGGCGAGGGGTCGCGCAGCGGCAAGCCGGCGGTGATCGTCGGCGTGCAGAAGCAGCCGGGCGCCAACACCATCGAGGTGACCGCGCGGCTCGACCGGGCGCTCGACACGCTGCAGACCGAGCTGCCCGCGGGCATGCACGATCGACCGGCGGATCTTCCGGCAGTCCGACTTCATCGAGGTCGCCGTCGACAACGTGGTCGCGGCGCTGCGCGACGGCGGCATCCTCGTGATCGTGGTCGTGCTGCTGTTCCTCGCCAACCTGCGCGCGGCCGCGATCACCCTCACCGCCATCCCGCTCTCGCTCGCGGCGGCCATCCTGGCGCTGCGCGCCTTCGGCGCCAGCATCAACACGATGACGCTGGGCGGCATGGCCATCGCCATCGGCGCGCTCGTGGACGACGCGATCATCGACGTCGAGAACGTGGTGCGGCGCCTGCGCGAGAACCACGCCAGGCCGGAGGGCGAGCGGCGGCCGGCGGCGGCGATCGTCCGCGACGCGACGCTCGAGATCCGCTCGTCGATCGTCTTCGCCACCGTCATCATCGTGCTGGTGTTCCTGCCGGTGTTCGGCCTCGCCGGCGTCGAGGGCCGGCTGCTGGCGCCGCTGGCCTTCGCCTACATCGTCGCGCTGCTGGCGTCGCTGGCGGTCGCGATCGTGGTGACGCCGGCGCTCTGCTACGCGTTCCTGCCGCAGGCGGCGTCGATTCAGCGCGGGCACGACGGCTGGCTGACGCGCGTCCTGAAGGCGCGGTATGCGCACGCTGCTGCCGCCGCGTCCTCGATCATCCCCGTCGCGGTGGTGGCGGGCGCGCTGGCGCTGCTCGTCGTGGCCGGCGGCGGCGCTGACGCGCGCCGGCACCGCGTTCCTGCCCGAGTTCCACGAGGGCAGCCTGACGGTGCAGGCGAACACGCTGCCCGGGCACGTCGCTCGCCAAGTCCGACGAGATCGGGCGCCGCGTCGAGCAGATCCTGCTGTCGCAGCCGGAGGTCGTCGCCACGGCCCGGCGCACCGGCCGCGCCGAGTTCGACGAGCACGTGCAGGGCGTGGAGGCGGCCGAGATCGACGTCGGCCTGCGCGACACCGGGCGGCCGCGCGACGCGCTCCTGGCCGAGCTGCGCCGGCAGTTCTCGACGCTGCCCGGCACCAACGTGACGATCGGGCAGCCGATCTCGCACCGGATCGATCACATGCTGTCGGGCACGCGGGCCAACATCGCGGTGAAGGTGTTCGGCGACGACCTCGGCACGCTGCGCCGCCTGGGCGAGCGCGTGCGCGAGGCGATGGCCGGCGTGCCCGGCGTCGCCGACCTGTCGCTCGAGCAGCAGATGGACGTGCCGTTCGTGCGCTTCGTGCTCGACCGCCAGGCGATCGCCCGGTACGGCCTGCGGCCGGGCGAGGTGGCCGAGGCGATCGAGACCAGCTTCGCCGGCGCGACGGTGGGCCGCGTGTTCGATCGCGGCACGGCGTTCGACCTGATGGTGAAGTTCGACCCGGCGAGCAGCGCCGACTTCGACCGCATCGCCGACCTGCCGATCGACACGCCCACCGGGGCGGTGGTGCCGGTCCGGCTGCTGGCCGACGGTGCGCCGCGAGCAGGGGCCGAACATGGTGCTGCGCGAGAACGTCCAGCGGCGCATCGTGGTCTCCTGCAACGTCGCCGGCCGCGATCTGGGCAGCGTGGTCGAGGACATCCGCACGGCGGTGTCGCGCAGGCGGTGCCGATGCCGGCGGGCTACCGCGTCGAATACGGCGGGCAGTTCGAGAGCGAGCAGAGCGCGTCGCAGCGGCTGCTGGCGCTCGGCGTCCTCGTGATCGCCGGCGCTCTTCATGCTGCTGGTGCTGGCGTTCGGGCGCACGCGCGATGCGCTGCTGATCATGGTGAACCTGCCGCTGGCGCTCATCGGCGGCGTGGCCGGCGTCTTCCTCGTCGGGCGGCGTGCTCAACGTGGCGACGCTGATCGGGTTCATCACGCTGTTCGGCATCGCCACGCGCAACGGCATCATGCTCGTGTCGCACATCCGGCACCTCATGGAGGCCGAAGGCGTCGTCAGCTTCCGCGAGGCGGTGATCCGCGGCGCGCGAGGAGCGGCTGGCGCCGATCCTGATGACGGCGATGGCCGCCGGGCTGGCGCTGATCCCGCTGGCGCTCGGCGGGGGCCAGGCGGGCAGCGAGATCCAGACGCCGATGGCCATCGTCATCCTGTGCGGCCTGGTGACGTCGACGCTGCTGAACATGTTCGTCGTGCCGGCGCTGCTGCTGATGGCGGGCCCCGGGGCCGGGGACGCCCCGGCTCCCGCGCCCGGACCCGCCGTGGTCTAATCGTGATCTCGCGCGCGCCTGTCGGTACGGGCGGTGGGGGCCGTGGAGGGGTGATGACAGCGACAGGGTTTCTCGCCGGCGTGATGCTGATGGGCGCGTCGGTGTATGCGGCAGGCACAATCGTGCCCAGGCCGGTGGTGCCGGGGGAAGGGGCCGAGCCGCCGATCGCCTGGGTGACGATTCCCGCCGGCACCTTTCAGATGGGCTGCGTGCCGGCCGATCGGCAGTGCAACACCGACGAGCAGCCGCGGCACGCGGTGACGATCTCGAGGGACTTCCAGTTGATGGCGACCGAGGTGACGGCCGGTCTCTATCGGGCCCTGATGGGCGAGCTCGACGAGCAGCCGCCGTGGAGCACGACGCCCGATCATCCCGCGGTGATCGTGACCTGGGACGAAGCCGAAGCGTTCTGCGAGAAGGCCGGCGGCCGCCTGCCGACCGAGGCCGAATGGGAGTACGCGGCGCGTGGCGGCCGTGAGGGCGCGATCTATCCGTGGGGCGACGAGACGCCGGCCGACAAGCCCGGCGCGCCGAACGGCGCCGCCCTTGAAAGCGATCGCCCGCGGCCGGTGAAGTCGTACACGGCCAACGGCTACGGCCTGTTCGACATCGCCGGCAACGTCTGGGAGTGGACCGCGGACGTGGGCACGCTGTACCGCGACGAGGCGAGGATCGATCCACTGGGCGCGGCCGCCGGGTCGACGCGCATCGTGCGCGGCGGGTCGTTCGGCGACGACCCCGGCAACCTGCGCGTCTCGAACCGGACCCCCAACCGTCCCGACCGCGTCAACGTGAACGTCGGGTTCCGCTGCGCCCGCGCGCTGCCGATCGTCTAGGCGCCCGCGTCCGGCCACTACTCGGCGACCGGCAGCTGCAGCGTGGCGCGCAGGCCGCCGAGCGGCGAGCGCGTGAGCGCGATCGCCCCGCCGTAGATGTCCGCGAGATCGTGGACGATCGCCAGCCCGAGCCCGGTGCCCTCCACCCGCTCGTCGGCGCGCACGCCGCGCTCGAGCACCTTGGCGGCCATCTCCGCGGCGATGCCAGGGCCGTCGTCGTCCACGGTGATGACGATCGCGGTGCCCACCGCTTCGCTGTCCACCTCGACCCGCGAGCGCGCCCATTTGCACGCGTTGTCGAGTACGTTGCCGAGCATCTCCTCGAGATCTTCGCGCTGACAGCGCACCGCGTGCGCAGGACCGACGGCCGATCGCAGCGAAATCGACCGCTCGGCGTGCAGGCGCTCCAGGGTGCGGAAGAGCGCGTCCACCGACGGCCCCACCAGACTGCGCGTGCCCGCCAGGGTGCCGGCCGCGGCCGCGCGGGCATGGGCGAGGTGGTAGTCGATCTGCCGCCGCATGCGTTCCACCTGCGCTGCCATCGAGGCCGCCAGCTCGAGGTCGCCCGAGGCCGTGGCCCGGTCGGCGTCGCGGGCCAGCACGGCGAGCGGCGTCTTGAGGCCGTGCGCGAGGTCGCCCGCCTTGGCGAGCGCGCGCCGTACCCGGTGCTCGCGCTCGGTCAACAGCGCGTTGAGATCGTCCACGAGCGGCTGGACCTCCGACGGATAGCGCCCGGTGACCTGGCGGTCCTCGCCGCGGTGCACCGCGCCGAGCCGCGAGTGGAGCAGCGCCATCGCCGCGACGCTGCGCCGAATCTGCCAGACTCCGGCCACCATGGCCAGCGCGGAAAGCGCGAGAACGGTGACGATCGGTGCGCTGGCGAACCAGTGGATGATCGCCATGTGAGGTGTCGGGTTGTTCGCGAGCAGGTGAATCCCGAGGATGCTCACCGCGAAGAGCAGCCCGAACGTCCACAGCACCGAGCCGATCATCAGCTGCGAGCGAAACGACCTGCGGCTCTTCACGCCGGATGCCCCTTGGCCGGCGGTGGCGGGCCCATGCGATAGCCGAGGCCGCGGACCGTCTCGATGGTCGATGCCCCCAGCTTCCGGCGGAGCCGCGCGACGAACACCTCCACGGTGTTCGAGTCGCGTTCGAAGTTCTGGGCGTAGATGTGCTCGGTGAGCTCGCTGCGGGAGACGACGCGGCCCTGCTGGTGCATCAGGTAGGACAGCGTGCGGTATTCGTGACCGGTGAGGGTGACGGGTGTCCCGTCGAGCGTCACGACGGCCAGGCGCGGGTCCAGCGTGACCCGGCCGCAGCGCAGCTCGGGCGCCGCGTGCCCGTGGGCGCGGCGGATCAAGGCGCGGGTGCGCGCCAGCACTTCTTCGATGCGGAACGGCTTGGCCACGTAATCATCGGCGCCGGAGTCGATGCCGAGCACCTTCTCGGACCAGCTGCCGCGCGCGGTCAGCACCATCACCGGTACCGCCATCCCCGAATCGCGCCACTGGCGCAGCAGCGTCAGACCGTCCACGCGCGGGAGTCCGAGGTCGAGCAGCACGGCGTCGTAGTCTTCGGTGCGCGCCAGGTAGTCGGCGCGGTCGCCCGACGCGGCCCGGTCGACGGCGTAGCCGGCGGCGCGGAGCGCCGACTCCAGTTGCGCAGCCAGCGCCGCTTCGTCCTCGACCACCAGGATTCGCACCTGTCCGTTATAGCGCGACCGGGGCTGAACCGGACCTGAACGCGGGGTTCATCGCCGGTTCAGAGAAGATGGTCCAGAATGCGCGCATGTTCGATTTCCTTCGCTACGACTTCGGCTATTCCTGGCCCCTTACCCGGGGCCATCTGCTGGTGTTTCTGGCGTTCGCCTCGTTCGCCGCCCTCTGCTACTGGCGGGGCTGGTCGCGGTGGGCGACGACCTTCACTGGCGGTCATTGCCGCGTGGGGCCTGAGCGGCGCGCTCGTCATGCACTACGTCATCCGGATCAACGCGCCGATGACCATGCCGACCGCGGCGTTCCTCGCCTCGGGCCGCGGCAACGTCGTGGATCTCGGTGCCGGCTCGGGACGGGCCACCGTGATGGTGCTGCAGGCGCGGCCCAACGTGACGGTCACCGGCCTCGATCGCTACACCGGCTACTACGGCATCGACGACAACACGCCGGAGCGGCTGCGCGCCAACGCGCGCATCGGCGGCGTGGAGGATCGGCTGCGGGTGCAGGTGGGCGACATGCGGCGACTCCCGTTCAAGGACGCCGAGTTCGACGGCGCGCTGAGCGTCGCGGCGATGGATCACCTGCGGCGCGAAGACATCCCGCTGGCGCTCGCCGAAACCGCGCGCGTGCTGAAGCCGGGCGGCGAGTTCCTGTTCGTCACCATCAACTCCGACTTCTGGGTGCACCTGATGATGCCGCTGGCGATCCACGGGCACGGCGGCTACTGGGGCTGGCGCGCGAACGAGGCGCTGTGGCGTCAGCGCTTCACCGACGGTGGATTCGACGTGGTCGAGACCGGCACCCGGCCGGCGGAGCTCTACCTGCTGGCGAAGAAGCGGGCGCTGGCGGCGGCGCGCTGATCGGACGACGTGCCGCTCACGAGCCAGGGCGGCGCTCAGTCCTGGAACCCGGTTCGCCCGTCCTGCCAGGCGCTGGCCGGGCGCTCCGGCCGCGTTCGCGTGACGCGTTCCCGCGACTGCTCGCAGGAGGTGCAGCGGAGCGCGAACGGCAGCGCGCGCAGCCGCTCGAAGGCGATCGGCTCCTCGCACTCCACGCAGCGGCCGTAGGTGCCGGCATCGACGCGCCGCAAGGCGGCGTCGATGCGCGCCACCGTCTCGGCCTTCATCTGCACCACCGCCAGATCGACATCGCTGCGCTGGTACGACTCCGCGACGTCCTGCTCGTCGGCCGCGCGCTCGTCGGCGCGCCCGGCGCGGACGTCGCGCATCATGCCCTGCATCTCCACCGTCAGTTGCTTGCGGCGGGCTTCGAGCAGTTGCCGCAGTTTGCGCTTGTCGCCGGAGCCGGGCCGTGGCGCGCGTTGGCTGCTTCACGCCAAGAGTCTAAAGGCGGTCACGAGGCCGCCGAGTATCTTAAGAATTCGTTAATTCTTTGGTTAGAAACGATTCCAGCCCCGCGCTCGTAAAAGATCGATCACACGGCTCCGGATGTCGTCCCGGGTGGCGCGGACCTCCTCGATCGGGCGGCCCTTGGGATCGGCTAACGGCCAGTCGTCAGTCTGCAGGCCCGGGCACGAACGGGCACTCGTCACCACAGCCCATCGTGACCAGCAGGCTGGCGCTTTGCGCCAGCTCGTCGGTGAGCCGCTGGGGGCGGTTGCCGGACACGTCGATGCCCGCTTCGCGCATCACCTCGACCACGACCGGGTGCACGCGGTCACCAGGCTGCGTGCCCGCCGACACGGCGACGGCCTTGGACGGATCGGCCAGCGCGTTGAACCAGGCGGCCGCCATCTGCGACCGCCCGGCGTTGTGCACGCACGCAAAGATCACGCGTGTCCATGAGCCGGTATTACTTGCAGCAGTCCGGGCCGCAGCAGGGTGCCGGCGCCGGCTTCTGCGCGCGGATGAACGCGCTGGCGATCTTGCCTTCGACCTCGCCCGCGAGCGTGTTCACGTCGAGGCCGCCGGCGGCCAGGAACGTGCGCGCGTCGTCGAGGCTGTATTCGCGCCACGGTTCCACCGACACGCCGGCGAATCCGGCGGCGGTGAGCTTGTCCTGGTACTCGGAGTCGAGCAGGGCCCCGGCGACGCAGCCGACCCACAGCTCCATGCTCCGGCGCACCTCGGGCGGCACGTCGCCGTGCACCACGACGTCCGACACCGCGAACCGGCCGCCCGGCTTCAGCACGCGGAACGCTTCGCGCAGCGCCGCGTCCTTGTCGGCCGCGAGGTTGATCACGCAGTTCGAGATGATGACGTCCACGGAGTTGTCGGGGAGGGGAATCGCTTCGATCGAGCCTTTCAGGAACTCCACGTTGGTGACGCCCGCCTGACGCTGATTCTCGCGCGCGAGCGCCAGCATTTCATCGGTCACGTCCAGACCATACACTTTTCCCGTGGGTCCGACGCGGCGCGCCGAGAGCAGCACGTCGATGCCGCCGCCCGACCCGAGGTCGAGCACGGTCTGGCCCGGCTTCCAGCGTGGCGAGCGCCGTCGGGTTGCCGCACCCGAGCGACACGGCGACCGCTGCTTCGGGCAGCGATCCCGTTTCCTCGTCCGAATAGAGGTTCGAGGTAATCGGGTCGCCGCATCCGCACGGCGCCGGCCCGCAACATCCGGTCGCGCCCCGCGCCTTGGCGATCGCCCCGTACTTCTCCTGCACCGCGTCCTGAATCTGCTGCCGTTCGCTCATGATGACGTCTCCAATCCAGCCTGCCTACGTGCCTACCTGCTTATATGCGTCAAGGCATATACAGATTACGGCGCCCGTGCTATATTCGTCAAGGCAGATATAGAGGGCGGCATCAATGGACACGCGGCTCGAATCGATGGAACGGCTGTTCCAGGCCCTGGGCGACGTGACCCGGCTGCGGATTCTCGGCCTGTTGCTCACCGGCGAGGTGTGCGTGTGCCACATCCACGAGAGCCTGAAGGTGTCGCAGCCCAAGGCGTCCCGCCACCTGGCCTATCTGCGCCGGGCGGGGCTGGTGGAGACGCGCCGGGAAGGGCTGTGGGTGCACTACCGCCTGGCCGACGCGCCCGACCCGGTGGTGGCGGCGGTGAAGCAGGCGGTGACGCACGCGCTCGGCCACGTGCCCGGCGTGCAGCGCGACGCGCAGCGGCTGCAGCGCAAGACCGGCTGCTGCCTGCCCGTGGCCGCCGCCAATCCCGCCTACGCCTGCTGTGACACCTCGGAGGCCGGGTCGTGACCCCGCCGTTGACCGCCGGCGTGCGCATCGACCGGGCATCGCCAGCCGATGCCGAGGCGCTGCTGGCGCTGATCGAGCGGGCGCAGCTGCCGACCGACGGGCTGGCGTCGCACCTCGACGCCGCGCTCGTGGCCCGCGAGGGCGAGCGCATCATCGGGTCCGCCGCGATCGAGGTCTACGAGGACGGCGGGCTGCTGCGCTCGGTCGCCGTCGAGGCCGACCGTCGCGGCACCGGCCTCGGCGCCCATCTCACGGCGGCCGCGATCGAGGACGCGCGGCGCCGCGCGCTTGCCGGCTCTGTACCTGCTCACCACGACTGCGGAGCGCTTCTTTCCGCGGTTCGGGTTCGAACGCATCCCCCGCGACGAGGTGCCGGCCTCGGTGCAGGCGTCGATCGAGTTTCGCGAGGCGTGTCCGGCCAGCGCCACCGTGATGCGCCGCTGGCTGTCGAAAGGTCCGTAGACAGGCTCGGTCGAGGGCTCTAAAAGCCAAAAATCAAGCTGACGCGCAGCGTGCGCGGCACGGCCGGGTGCACGTGGATGTCTTCGACGCCGCCGACCGGTTCGCCCTGCAGCCGGGAGGCGAAGTAGTAGTCGATGTCGCTCACCTCGGCGTCGAGCAGGTTGTAGACCTGGACATTGGCACGCAGGGCCCTGATGAACTGATAGCCGCCCTCGGCGTTGAGGAGCGTCGTCGCGCTCGACCGCACCGAATTGTCCTGGACCAGCGCGCGGGGGCCGAAGTAGCGCAGGCGCAGGCTGCCGAAGGTGCGATGGAAGTTGTCGATGCTGGCGCCACCCGAGACGACGGTATTCACGGCTTCCGGGACGTATTGCCCGGCCGGGTCGAAATCGACGAAACGGGCGCGCGCCAGCGACAGGTCGCCATCGAAAATCAGCCACGGCTTCGGGCTGTAATAGTTCGCGAACTCGACCCCGGATCGTGTGCTCGCGGGCCCCGGCTCTGTGGCGCCGATGTCGCCGTTGTAGACGAGCTCGGAGCCGAGGCGGAGCGTCCAGAACGACACCGTGCTCTGCAGGTGGGGCACCACCACGGTGCGCATGCCGACTTCCGCGCCTTTCGCGCGCACCAGCGGCGTCACCGGATCGGCCGGGCTGCCATTGCCGTCGAACCTGATCGTCGTGCCAAGCGCGCTGTTGCTGTGGAAGCCGGTGCCGGCGTTCACGTAGAACTCGGTGGAGCGCCACGGGCCGAACGTGACGCCTCCCTTGGGGCTGACGATGCCCGCCGTGGCGACGCCGCTGTTGCGGTCGTCGATCCTGTTGGTGACGCCGAAGCGCGAGCCGTCAACCCGAAGGCGCGGCGTTCGTGCGCAGCCACCGCGCCCACTCGATCTGGTTTTCGGCGTAGCCGCCCAGGCTCGTCACCAGGGCCGAGGCGTCGTTCTTCGCCTCGAGGCGCACCCGTTCCTCCGTGTGGTAGAGCGCGATTTGCGAGACGTCGTCGTTGCGGAACTGCACTCCGACCGTGTTTTGCACCGAACGGTCTGCCCCATCGGCTCTGCCGCTTCTGGAAGGCGCGCACGCCAGTGACGAAGCGGCGGTCCACCTGCTCGACCTGATCGCCGTGCACCGGGTCGTCCAGGAAGAACGTGAAGTTCGAAATCAGGTTCAGCCCGTAGCCCAGCCCGTAGGCTTGCACTTTGCTCAGCGTGTTGCCCGTTGCTCCGCTGCCACTCGCCGCCGACGCTGTAGCGGTAGGTGTCGCCGCCGTCCGAGTCGTCGATCGAGCCGAAGCGATCGATCAGACCCGAGTCGATGGCGCGTTGGGCGAGGCCTCGGTGGCGTTCCACTTCCCGTGGTAGCCCATCGCCGTCACCGACAGGCCGTTGGTGTTGTCACCCTGGCTGTAACGGATCACGCCGTTGTATTTGCGATAGGAATCGGGGACGGTCCACGGCCCGGAATTCGTGGACGTCTCGCCCGCGACGAGGAGATGGCCTTGTCCGATCTTGGGCGAGGCCGCGAACAGGCCGCGGGCGAAGTCGTAGGTGCCGGCCTCGATGTGGCACGAGCGGGTGGTCGAGCGTCGTGGCGTAGTTGATGTTGCCGGCGCCCGCGGTCGCAAAGTCGCCCTGATCGGCGAAGTACGGGCCCCTTCGAATACTGGACGCCGGCCACGAGCTCCGGGATCAGGAAGTTGAGATCCGAGTAGCCCTGGCTGTGCGCATGCGTCGGCATGTTGACGGGCGTGCCGGCCACGGTCATGGCGAAGTCGCTGCCGTGATCGAGGTTGAACCCGCGCAGGAAGTACTGGTTGGCCTTCCCCTCGCCGCTGTGCTGCGTGATGATCACGCCGGGCACGGTTTCGAGCACCTCGGCCTGGCGCATGAAGGGGCGCACGTCGAGCTGCTTGGCGGTGATGGCGCCCTGGCTCGCCGACGCGGCGATGCCGACGAGGTCCTCGGCCGGGTTCTCGGCATCGGCGAGGTTGGTGAACGTCCGCTTGCCCATGACCACGACTTCGGCGTTGAGCGAGAGGTGCATGACCTCGTCGTTGGTCGCCGTCCCGCCGGCCGTGACCGCGAGATCGCGGTGCGTGACCGAGCCGAAGTTGATCATCGAGTAGGCGAGCTGGTAGGTGCCCGGCGTCACGCCGGCGAAGGCGTAGCTGCCGATGCCGTCGGTCACGGTCACGACCGGTTCGCCGGCCGTGCCGCGCAGCTCGACCGTCACTCCCGGCAACGCGCCGCCAGTTTCGTCGGTGATCCGTCCACGCACCTGTCCGGTAGCCGGCTGGGCGACTGCGGAGGTCGACACGGCGAGGCAGAGCGCGAGAAGTGCTCCTACGGTTGCGGCGGCGCGGCAACGATGCTCCATGACCCGATCGTAGGCACCGTGCAAACGGGAACGATCTGAAGAGTTGATGAACATTGCGTCAGCGGATCGTTCAGGAACTCTTCAGGATGACCGGCCCCGAATCCCGGGGCGGCTATCATCCGCACATGGCATGTCCCGCTCCGCTGAGCCGGCGGATTCCGAGCCTGGTCGTCCTGATGGCGTTGGTGGCGTGCAGCCGGCCTCCCGAAAGCACACTGAAAGAGCTCGCCTCGGCGGACGCCGGCGAGCTCGACGTGGTGCTGCTGGCGCCGTCCGAGGCGCTGCCTCAGGGGCCGGGCTTCGCGCTGCTGGAATTCCGCGACGGACACGGCATGCTGGTCGATGTGGGCTTCGTGCGGATGAGCGCGACGATGCCGATGCCCGGAGCGCCGGCCATGTCGGGCGGCAGCGAGCTCAAGCCGACGCCGGCGCCGGGCCGCTACGAGGTGGCCACCGATTTGAGCATGGCGGGAGCGTGGTTCTTCCAGGTCGACTGGAATGGCCCGGCGGGGCGCGGCTCCACCCGGCTCGAGAGCCAGCGTGAAATAGCGGCCGGCCTGCCTACCTGACCTACCTGACCTACCTGACCTACCTGACCTACCTGCCCCAGCGTCAGTTCCCCGGCGTCCAGATCCGCGACGGGCCGGCGCCGGCGAGCGTCAGCATCAGCTCGTTGAGGCGGCGGACGAAGCTGGCGGGATCCTCGAGCTGACCGCCCTCGGCCAGCGTCGCCTGGTCGAACAGGATGTGGCTCCAGTCGGCGAACCGCGCCTCGTCGGTCTCCTCCTTCAGCCGCTGCACGATCGGGTGCGTCGGGTTGATCTCGAGAATCGGCCTCGTGTTCGGCACCGCCTGCCCGGCGGCTTTCAGCAGCCGCTCGAGGTGCGTGCTCATGCCGTGCTCGTCGCTCACGAGGCACGCCGGCGAGTCGGTGAGGCGGTGCGTCACGCGCACGGCGCTCGCGCGTTCCGAGAGCGCCTTCTGCATCCGCTCGAGCAATGCACCCTGCTCGCCCGACGCCTGGTTCTCCTCCGGCTTGGGCGCCTCGCCGCCGATCTTGCTCAGGTCGAGGCCGCCCTTGGCCACCGACTGCAGCGGCTTGCCCTCGAACTCGGTGAGCGACGACATCACCCACTCGTCCACGCGGTCGTGCAGCAGCAGCACCTCCACGCCGAGCTTGCGGAAGATCTCGAGGTGGGGGCTGTGGCTGGCCGCCGCGTAGCTGTCGGCGGTGATGAAGTAGATCGCGTCCTGACCGTCCTTCATCCGGCCCACGTAGTCGGCCAGCGAAACCGTCTGCGCGTCGCCGTCCTGGTGGGTGGACGCGAAGCGCAGCAGCTTCGCGAGCCGCTCCTGGTTCGCCGGATCCTCGGGGATGCCTTCCTTGAGCACGCGGCCGAAGGCGTTCCAGCAGGTGGCGTACTTCTCCGGCTGCTTCTCGGCCAGCTCCTCGAGCATGCCGAGCACGCGCTTCACCGACGCCGCGCGGATCGCCTGCACGTCGCGCGACTGCTGCAGGATCTCGCGCGACACGTTGAGCGGCAGGTCGTTCGAGTCGATGACGCCGCGCACGAAGCGCAGGTAGGCCGGCATCAACTGCTCGGCGTCGTCCATGATGAAGACGCGGCGCACGTACAGCTTGATGCCGCGGCGGTGATCGCGGTCCCACAGGTCGAACGGCGGGTGGCCCGGCACATACAGCAGCAGCGTGTAGTCCTGGCGGCCCTCCACCTTCGCGTGGACGTAGCAGAGCGGCGGCTCGGCGTCGTGGCCGACGTGCTTGTAGAGCTCGTGGTACTGCTCCTCGGTGATCTCGCTCTTCGGCCGCGTCCACAGCGCCGAAGCGCGGTTCACCTGCTCGTCCTCGTCCGTCGGCACCTGCTGCTTGGCCGTCGCGTCCCACTGCTCCTTCTTCATCAGGATCGGAACGGCGATGTGATCCGAGTATTTCTTGAGGATCGCGCGCAGGCGGTAGCCCGAGAGCAGTTCGTCCTCCTCGGGCCGCAGATGGAGGATCACGTCGGTGCCGCGCGACGCCTTGTCGATCGTCTCCACCGTGAAGCCGCCCTCGCCGGTGCTCTCCCACCGGACGCCGTGCTCGGGCCCGAGCCCGGCGCGGCGCGTGACCAGCGTCACCCGGTCGGCGACGATGAACGAGGCGTAGAAGCCGACCCCGAACTGGCCGATCAGGTGCGCGTCCTTGGCGCGATCCGCGGTGAGCTGCTGGAAGAACTCGCGCGTGCCGGACTTGGCGATGGTGCCGATGTGCTCGATCACCTCCTGGCGCGACATGCCGATGCCGTTGTCGGACACGGTGATGGTGCGCGCCGCGGCGTCGCAGGCGATGCGAATCTTCGGGTCGGGATCGTTCTCGAACAGGTTCGCGTCGGAGAGAGCCTCGAAGCGCAGCTTGTCGGCGGCGTCGGAGGCGTTCGAGACCAGTTCGCGGAGGAAGATCTCCTTGTTCCCGTACAAGGAGTGAATCATCAGATGGAGGAGCTGCGAGACCTCGGCCTGGAAGCCCAGCGTCTCTTTGGTGGTCGTATCGGTCATGGCAATTCCTCAGTCTACAAAAAACCGCGGGCGTGACGCTGCGCCGCACGGGCGGCGTGCAGGCGGGGTCCTATACTGAATCGATGGCCGAGCACGACATGAGTCCGGCGCCGCTCGAGGCGCTGCTCGAGAACCACCGGCCTTTCTCGCCTATCTGACGCGGCGGGTCGGGGATCGCGCGCTCGCCGAGGACCTGCTGCAGGATGCGTTTGCCCGTGTCCTTGCGCGGCCCGACCAGGCGCCCGAGGGTGAAGGGCTCGTGCCGTGGTTCTACCGCACGCTCCGCAACGCCGCCATCGACCGGTTCCGCCGCGCAGGGCGCCGCCAGCCGGGCGCTCGAGGCGTTTGCCCGCGAGCTCGACACCGTGGAGCCCGGCCGCGGACGAGACGCAGGCCGAGGTTTGCCAGTGCATCAGCCGGCTGGCCGACCACGCTGAAGCCCGACTATGCCGAGGCGCTGCAGTGCGATCGAGATCGACGAGGCTGCCGGTGAAGGCGTTACGCCGAGCGGAAGGGTCTGACCGCCGGGAACGCCGCCGTGCGGGTGTTTCGGGCGCGCGAAGCGCTGAAGCGGCGGGTGGCCGAGTCGTGCGGCACCTGCGCCGAGCACGGCTGCCTGAACTGCACCTGCCAGGCGGCGGTGTAATACGCCGCGCCCCGCTGCGTCATACGAGTCGCACAATGGCTGCCGCTAAGCTGCTGCCGCTGGTTCAGGCGCCGGGCGCCATCGATCCCGTCTGCGGGATGACGGTGAACCCCGCCACCGCGAAGTTCTCGCGCCGAGCACGGCGGGCGCACGTACTACTTCTGCTGCGGCGGCTGTCAGGCCAAGTTCACCGCCGACGCCGGCCGGTATCTGTGGCGGCCGGGCGGTCTGAAGACCCGCCCTCTACATGCGCGTCACATGCGGGCAGGTCTGAAGACCTGCCCTTACGAAAGCAACCGGCGGCCACGGACGTCGAATACACCTGCCCGATGCACCCCGAGGTGCGGCAGATGGGGCCGGGGTCGTGCCCGCTCTGCGGGATGGCGCTCGAGCCCGTGGTGATGACGGCCGAGGAGCCGGCGAACGAGGAACTGGCGGACATGACCCGCCGGTTCCGCGTCAGCGTGGCCCTCACCGTGCCGGTGGTCCTGCTCGCGATGAGCGAGATGCTCCCGGGCGGTGTCGCGCACGCCGTGCCGCCCGCGGTGCGCGCGTGGATCACAGCTGGTCCTGGCCACGCCGGTCGTGCTGTGGGGCGGCGCGCCGTTCTTCGCGCGCGGGTGGCAGTCGATCGTCAACCGCAGCCTGAACATGTTCACGCTGATCGCGCTCGGCGTGGGCGTGGCCTACCTGTTCAGCGTGGTCGCGACGCTGGTGCCCGGCGTCTTCCCGCCGTCGTTCCGCATGCGCCGACGGCGGCGTGGCCGTCTACTTCGAGGCCGCCGCGGTCATCGTCGTGCTCGTGCAGCTGGGCCAGGTGCTCGAGCTGCGGGCGCGCAGCCAGACCGGCGCGGCGATTCGCGCGCTGCTGGGCCTGGCGCCCGAAGACCGCACGGCGGCTGCGGCCCGACGGGTCCGAGGAAGACGTGCCGCTCGAGCACATTCATCCGGGCGACCGCCTGCGCGTGCGCCCCGGCGAGAAGGTGCCGGTGGACGGCGTGGTGCTCGAGGGCACGAGCGCGGTGGACGAGTCGATGGTGACCGGCGAGCCGATGCCGGTGGAGAAGCGCGCCGGCGACCCGGTGATCGGCGCCACGGTGAACGGCACCGGATCGCTGGTCATGCGCGCCGAGCAGGTCGGCGCCGGCACGCTCCTCGCGCGCATCGTCGCGATGGTGGCCGAGGCGCAGCGCAGCCGCGCGCCGATCCAGAAGCTCGCCGACCGTGGTGTCCGGCTACTTCGTGCCGGCCGTGGTGGCGGTGGCCGTCGGTCACGGCCGCTGGTGTGGGGGCTGGTCGGGCCCGAGCCGCGCACCGCCCACGCCATCGTCAATGCCGTGGCGGTGCTCATCATCGCGTGCCCGTGCGCGCTGGGGCTGGCCACGCCGATGTCGATCATGGTGGCCACCGGCCGCGGCGCCACGGCGGGCGTGCTGTTCAAGAACGCCGAGGCGATCGAGGTGCTGCGCAGCGTGGACACGCTGGTCGTGGACAAGACCGGCACGCTCACGCGCGGCAAGCCCGCGCTGGCGTCGGTCGTGCCGCTCGGCGGCGTGGAACGAGGCCGACCTGCTGCGGGTGGCCGCCTCGCTCGAACGCGGCAGCGAGCATCCGCTGGCCGCGGCCATCGTCGACGGCGCCGCCGCACGCGGCCTCGCGCTGGCGCCGGCCGAGGCGTTCGAGTCGCGCACCGGCAAGGGCGTCGTGGGCCGCGTCGACGGCCGGCCGGCCGCGCTCGGCAACCTGCGCGCTGCTCGAAGACCTGGGCGATCGCGCCGGGCGACGCTGCGGCGCGCGCCGAGGCGCTGCGCGCGCGAGGGCCAGACCGCGATGTTCGTGGTCGTGGACGGCGCGCTGGCCGGCCTGGTCGAGCGTGGCCGATCCGATCAAGGACACGACGCCGGAGGCCATCGCGCCAGCTGCACGCCGAGGGGCTGCGGCTCGTCATGCTGACCGGCGACAGCCGCACCACGGCCGAGGCGGTGGCCCGCCGGCTGGGCATCGACGAGGTGATCGCCGACGTGCTGCCCGATCAGAAGGCCGCGGTCATCGAGCGGCTGCAGCGCGAAGGGCCGCGTGGTGGCGATGGCCGGCGACGGCATCAACGACGCGCCGGCGCTGGCCCAGGCGCCACGTCGGGATCGCGATGGGCACCGGCACCGACGTGGCGATGGAGAGCGCCGGGGTCACGCTGGTGAAGGGCGACCTGCGCGGCATCGTGCGCGCGCGGCGGCTCAGCCGCGCCACGATGCGCAACATCCGGCAGAACCTCTTCTTCGCGTTCGTCTACAACGCGCTGGGCGTGCCGGTCGCCGCCGGCGTGCTGTATCCGGTGTTCGGGCTGCTGCTCAGCCCGATGATCGCGGCCGCGGCCATGAGCCTCAGCTCGGTGTCGGTGATCGGCAACGCGCTGCGGCTGCGGCGCGTGCTCGCTTATACTGAAACGATCGGATGACGCGCCGCCTGCTCGTCCTCGCGCTCACGCTTCGGCATCACGGCCGCGCCGCTGGCGGTGACGCTGTGCCACGTGCTGTGCGCCGACGCGCCGTCGAGCGCGGCGCAGCAGCACTCCTGCCACGCCGACGCGGCATCGGCCTCGCCAACGGTGACCGCCGTGCCGCACGGCTGCGGCCACAGCGACGAGGCGCCGAGGGCGTCGAGGGTCGGCGCCGTCACCAGGCGCGCACCGGTCGCGGTGATGCCGGCTCGCGGCGTGGACGCTGCCGGGACCTTCCACCAGCGCCGTCGACGCGGTCGCCGTCGCACCGCATCCGCCCGGCCCGCCTCCTTCCATCTCTCCCAGCTGCGCGTCTAGCTCTCCGCCCGTTCCAGGACAGGTCTGCGAGGCTCGCTCAGACGAGAGCCGGCTCCGCCTCGCCAGAGTGGCGGTGTCTGCCGGCCCGCCTCAGGGGGAGACGAGCCATGTACTGTTCGAGAGCGCATGGCCGCGTGCGCGATGGGCGCCGCGGCGATGGTGCTCGCGGCGCAGCGCGCCCGCGCGACGCGCAGGCGCGAGCGCGCCTGCAGGCCGAGCAAGCACGAACACGCCGCGCCGCAGGCGCCGGACCAGCATGCCGGGCACGACATGGCCGCGATGGCGCGCGACGGCTCCGGCACGAGCTGGCTGCCGGAGGCGTCGCCGATCTACGCGCTTCCACGGCACCCGCGCGCGGCTGGCAGCTGATGGCGCACTTCAACGCTGTTCGCCCAGTTCCTGCACGAATCGGGCGACGCGCGGCGCCGAGCCAGGGCGGCAGCATCAACTGGTTCATGGGGATGGCGCAGCGTCCGCTCGCGCGCGGGCGGCTGGCGTTCCGCGGCATGGTGAGCCTCGAGCCGTTCACCATCCCCGGCTGCGGCTACCCCGATCTGCTCGCCTCGGGCGAACAGTGCGACGGCGAGCCGATCCACGACCGCCAGCACCCGCACGACCTGTTCATGGAGCTGTCGGCGCAGTACGACGCGCCGCTGGCCCGCGGCCTGCGCTGGCAGCTGTTCGGCGGTCCGGCGGCGGAGCCCGCGCTCGGCCCGGTGGCGTTTCCGCATCGCGTCTCGGCGATGCCCAACCCGGTGGCGCCGTTGTCGCACCACTGGCTCGACGCCACGCACGTGGTGTTCGGCGTCGTGACCGGCGGCGTCTACGGCGCGCGGTGGAAGGCCGAGGCGTCGGTGTTCAACGGACGCGAACCGGACGAGCACCGCACCGACTTCGACTTCGGCGCGCTCGATTCGGTGTCGGGCGCGGCTGTCGTACTCGCCCGTCCCCGCGGTGGCGCTGCAGGTCTCGGCCGGCCGGCTCGCCGAAGCCGAGGCGGGGGACCATGGCGGGCCGCGCGTGGACGTGACGAGGACGACCGCGTCCGCCATCGTCCACACCGGCGTGCGCGACGCGCGGTCTGTGGGCCACCACCGTGGCCTGGGGCCGCAACGCCGAGGACGGGCATGCGTCCAACGCGTTCCTCGTCGAGTCGAGCGCTGACGCATGCGCGATCGCGACACCTGGTTCGGCCGGTTCGAAGCGACCGGCAAGACCGGCCACGACCTCGGCCTCCCGCTCGAGGACGACGTCCTTCACCGTGGCCAAGCTGCAGGGCGGCTACACGCGGTCTTCGCGGCGCGCCACGGGGTTGTGCGCCGGGCATCGGCGGCGCGCTTGTCGGCCAGCATCGTGCCGCAGTCGCTCGCGGCGACCTACGGCGGGCGCGTCAACCCGGGTCTCGCGTTCTTCGTGACGCTGACGCCCCGCCCGGGTGATGATGTAGGGCGATGAGGCCTGCGGTGGCCGCGGCGCGCCGGAGCCGTCGCTGACGCTGGCGCTGGTCGTGTGCGCCGGCGGTCGGCTACGTGCGTGACCACGGGGTTGCGCGCCGCGCCGCAGCCGTCGGCGGTGGAGGCCGCGATGGCACGCCGCGTCCGGCGGCTGGCGGTGCCCCGGGCCGACGCGCGGCGCGCCAACCCGGTATCCTTGTCGCCGGAGGTGTTGTCCGCCGGACTGGCGCACTATGCCGATCACTGTGCGTCGTGCCATGCCGCCGACGGCAGCGGCAAGACCGAGCTTGGCGCCGGGCTGTTTCCGAAGGCGCCCGACATGCGGGAGGCGGCCACGCAGCGTCTGACCGACGGCGAGCTGTTTTACGTGATCGAGCACGGCATCCGGTTCACCGGCATGCCGGCGTGGTCCACCGGCGACGTCCGAGGGCGAGACCGCGTCGTGGCAGCTCGTGCGCGTTGATCCGGCATCTGCCGCGGCTCACCGCCGACGAGCGGGCCCGCGTCGAGCAGCTGATGCCGCGCTCGGCCGAGACGATCCGGCAGGAGATCGAGGAAGAGAAGTTCTTGAACGGCGGCGACGACGCCGCCATGCGGCTCACGCACGGGTCATTAGGAGACGCGTCATGAAGAACTGGATTGCCGCCGCTGCTCGCGGCCGTCGTGCTGGCCGTGCCCGGCCCCGCGCTCGCGCACGGAGGTCACACCCACAAGGTGCTCGGCACCGTCACCGATGTGGACTACCCGCACATCGACGTGGTGACCACCGACAAGAAGACGGTGACCATCATGCTCGACGCCAGCACCAAGATCACGCGCGGCAACGCGAAGGTAGCCGACACCGACATCAAGCTCGGGGATCGCGTCTCGGCCGAGACCGAGGAGAAGGGCGGGATGATGATGGTGAAGACGCTGAAGCTCGGCACGCCCGCGCCCGCGAAGAAATGAACCGGTCCCATCTGCGCGCCGCCCTGATCGTGGCGGTCGGTCTGATGGTGGCCATGCTCACCGGAGTGCTTGCGCCGTCCGGGCTGGCGCAGGCACCGGCCGCGGCTCCGGCATCGCCGGCGATCAAAGCCGCCGTGCCGGCCAGCAAGCCCGCCTGGTCGAAAGGGATCCAGCCGATCGATCGCGACAGCTACTACCACGCCATCGAGTGCGGCAAGCTGGGCGGCGAACAGCCGTCGTGCGTCTTCTACGACGCCGACCTCTGCAAGAACGACGATTTCGTGCTGTCGATCTACTCGCCCTACAAGCAGGTGGCCTACGAGGTGTGGGGCGCGGTCAGCCGCAAGCGGCCCGTGCCGACGCCCAGCTATTCGGCGGCGCAGCAGACGCGCGTCGTCATCGGCGTGACGCCGGTGCGTGGCGCGAAGAACCAGATCGCCGACGTCAAGGTGCGGCGCGGCGGCAAGATCGATCGACGCCGCCACGCGGACGATCGACGGCACGTCGGGGAACTTCATCTTCGACTTCGCGCCGTTTGCGCCGACCGCGAGCATCACCCTCGACATGGTGGGGAAGACCCGCACGCAGTCCTGCCTCCTCGACCGCACCGCCCTCTCGCGCATGCGCTGAGCCCGACGATCGTACCGTGGCCGCGGGTCTTCAGACCCGCCCAGTCGGCGTCAGCCACTTGCTCGATTGCGATCGTGCATGTGGCCGAACCGCGTGCCGCGCCTCAAAGGCTTCTCATACCTCGGATTTCATCGCTATCTCGTCACCCTCACGACGCACGTTCATGCCGCGCTCGTTTGCCGATCGACACGTCCGCTGAGGGCGCTGCTCCGCGCAGATTCGCGCCATTCTTTGCCGCCGACAGCTTCGAGGTTATCGCCTACTGCGTGCATGCCCGATCATCGTGCACTCTGCTTCTCGAGGGCACGTCCGCCGGATCGCCGATCTGCGCGAGGCCGTGCGCGCCTGGAAGCAGCGAACCGGGTACGCGTGGAAGAAGCGCACTGGCTCTCAGCTTTGGCAGCCGGGGTTTCACGACCGCATCCTGCGTGACAGTGATGACACCCGGGCCGTGGTGCGCTACGTCCTGCAGAATCCGGTTCGTGCCGGCCTGGTCAAGTCCGCTGGCGACTACCCCTGGGTGGGCTCGTCGAGATACGTAGTCGGCGCAGTTGGAGGAGCATGCTGGTGATTGGTCGCCCAACTGGCAGTGAATCAGGGCCAGACGGGGCGGGTCTAAAGACCCGCAGCTACGCTTCGATGAGGCGGGTCTAAAGACCCGCGGCCACGTCCCTCAGCCGCACACCTCTACCGCGGCCACACCTGGCCCGCGGCCACGCTTCTCGAGCAGCGGCACAGAAGCCTGGTCTGTGAACCCTCCTCATGGCCGCGCGTAACACGCAGGCATGGGGGGAGCCATGAGCAGCCGCGCAGCAGTCGTGTGGGGGATCGTGAGTCTGGTGCTGGCAGGCACCGGTCTGGTGCGGGCGCAGGCTCCACCAGAAACCGCCGCGGGCAAGGCCTTCGACGTCGCGTCGATCAAAGTGAACAAAGAGGGCGGGCCGTCGTCGGTGCGCATCACACCGGGCGGCATGTTCACCGTCACGAACAACAACCTGCGCAACATCATCCGCAACGCCTTCGGCATCACCAACGCACAGATCGTCGGCGGGCCGGCGTGGATCGACGAGGACCGCTTCGACATCACCGCCAAGGCCGCGGGCCCGTCCGATCAGCCCCAGGCGATGGCCATGTTGCAGGCGCTGCTGGCCGAGCGTTTCGCGCTTCGCACGCACACTGAGCGGCGCGAGCTGCCCGTCTACGTGCTCGTGCTCGCGCGCAAGGACGGCGCGCTGGGACCGCAGATGAAGAAGGCCGACGTGGACTGCCAGGCGCTCTTCGCGGCCGTGAAGGCCGGCGGCAAGATGCCGCCGCCCGGACCGAACGGGAGCCTCCCGTGCGGCATCAGCGTGCGGCCCGCGCAGGGCGTCGATCACTGGCAACGCGGTGGCGATGGAGCAGCTGGCGCGGAACCTGATGGGCGGCGTGGGCCGGATCGTCGTCGACAAGACCGGTCTCACCGGCTACTACGACCTCAACATGACGTTCAGCCCCGAGCCCGGACAGCTGCCGCCGGGCGCCCCGGCCCCGGCACCGCCGCCGGATCCGTCGGCGCCGTCGCTGTTCACCGCCATGCAGGAGCAGCTGGGGCTGAAGCTCGAGCCCGCACGCGAGCCGATCGAGGTGCTGGTGATCGACCGCGTCGAGCGCCCCACCCCCGACTAGTGGCACCGAGAACCTGCGCGGGGTGCGCGCGCGGAAGCCAGCTCGGCCAAAGTGGGTTTGCGCGCGCCGCCCGATTCGTGAAAGATCGTGATTGTGGCGGTGCGGCTGTCGTCGTGGTTCCTGCGTCCCAGCGTGATGGGCGCGCTCTTCGCCGAGCTGCGGCTGGCGTGGCGTCTGGTGAAGGAGCCGCGCGTGCCCGGCCTGGTGAAGACGCTGCCGGCGCTGGCGCTGCTCTACGTGTTGTCGCCCTTCGACTTCGTGCCCGACGTCCTGCCTTTCCTCGGACAGGTGGACGACATCGGCATCCTCCTGATCGCGATGAAAGCGTTCCTGAAGCTGAGCCCGCAGGCCGCGCACGCGCATCACGCCGCTGCCATCACTTCGGGGCGCCGCTACGCGCCGATGTCGCCGTCCGACATCGTGATCGACGCGACCTACCGCCGCGACTGATCTTCCGGCCGGGCTGAAGCCCGCCCTGCGGTTTCCGCGCTCGCTGCTGGCTAGCTGCCGGACCGTGCCGCCGCGGTGCCGTGCGAGCCCGTCCATCGCCGCGACCAGGGCCGGCATCAGCTCGTGCATCCGCATCAGCGGCGTCGCGTGCCGGATGCATACCGCGTTGGAACCCGCGCGCCACCAGCGCGTCGAGCAGCGCCGGGCGGCTCGAGACGACGTGCACGGGCACGTCCCAGCGCGCGCCCTCGCCGCTCACCACTGCCGGCGGCTGATGATCGCCGACGAGAATCAGCACGACGTCGCGGGTCCGCGGTTCGTTCAGGAACCCGGCCAGCGTCGCCAGCACGTAGTCGATCGATCGCACGTAGCTCGGTCCCAGGTTCAGCCAGTCGGGTGGTTCGGCCCACGCCTTCTGATACTCCGCTTCGTCGTACGGCGTCGCGGTGTGCATGCGTGGCCAGGAGGGTTGATACGGCGGCGTCGGCGTGAACGGCGTGTGTGTGCTCGTGGTCGGGAGGAACGCGAAGACCGGCGCGCGGTCGCGCCGCGCGAGCTCGAGCTGTTCGAGCTGCGCCAGCGCGAACTGATCGGGAATCGGCCACCAGCCGAAGCTCGGCCCGGTGTAGGCGAGCTGTTGCGTGTCGTAGATGCGATCGAACTCGTAGAAGGCGCCTTCGGGCCAGTACTCCTGCAGCCCGGGCATCACCGCCACCGCCCGGTAGCCGTGGCTCTTGAGCGCCGTGACGAGCGTCTGGCGCTTCTGCGCCATCAGGCGGACGTTGGTGCCCTCGTCCTTCACCTCGATGCCGGTAATGAAGGACAGGTGCGCGAGCCACGACGAGCCGCCGAAGGTTGGCGACTCGACGAACGCCGACGCGACCCCCAGGCCCTGCTCGACCGCCTGCTGCAGCAGCTGCGCGCGGCGTGGCTCGAGCGCGCGTGCGAAGTCGGCACGGTCGTAGGTGATCGCGCCGTACGATTCGACGAACACCAGCAGGATGTCGGCGCCCTCGACCGCGGCAAGGTTCGGAGGTGAGCGCCGGGCCTTCGCCGAGCGCGCCGGCGCCGCGTCCGAGCAGCACGTCGGCCACCATGCCGGCCTGACGCAGATAGGTGGACGTGACGGGCGCGGGCAGCGTCGGCGTGGCGTCCGGCTCCATGAGCGCCCGCTCGAGGGCAAAGGCCGCCATCACGGTCACGGCGGCGCCGGCCAGCCAGCGCCGCGCGCGCACGTGCGCCATCGCCCCGCTCACGCGGCCCACCGCCCAGCGCATGACGAAGTAGACCGCCAGCGGGATCGCAAGCGCCGTGAGCGCGACCCCGGCGATCTCGAGTGGCGTGGCCACGCGTGCCAGCATCGAGGCCACCGCCGTCAGATGACGCGAGTCCCAGTACAGAGTTGATGTCGCGGCCGAAGAGCGCCGCGGACGTGACCGTCGCGTAGCGGCCCAACGTGAGCACCGTCCACAGCACGGCCAGCACGCCCAGCGTCCAGCCGGGCGGGCGCGCCTCTGCACTCCCAGATCGCGGCCAGCGCCGCCACGAGCACCGCGCACTCCACCGACAACTGGCCCGTCCACCGGATCCCGGGGGTGGGCCAGAGCGAGGAAAACGACAACGCGATGTCGAGGACGAGCAGCGCGGCGGCTGCAAGCAGCCAGCTGAAGCGCGAAAACGGCTGGTTTGACACCCCTGTCACGACACCCCTACGATAGCGTGAGCCTCGTTGAGTTTCACGCATTCTCACCTTACATGCTGAACCGGTTGACGCAACGCGTGCTGTCGGCTTGGCGGCGCGCGCAGGGGAAACCCTTCGTTACGCGCGCTGCGGCGGCGAAGCTGCCCACTGAGTACGGCGAATTCGACATCGTCGCCTACGAGGACTCGGCCGACGGGAAGACGCACGTCGCGCTGGTCCATGGCGATCTCGGCGGCGGCGAGAACGTGCTGGTGCGCGTGCACTCGTCCTGCGTCACCGGCGACATCTTCCACTCCGCTCGCTGCGATTGCGGACCGCAGCTCGACACCGCGATGCGCCGGATCGTCGGCGAGGGGCGCGGCGTGCTGCTGTATCTCAATCAGGAGGGGCGCGGCATCGGCCTCGCCAACAAGATCCGCGCGTACTCGCTCCAGGACGAAGGCTTCGACACGGTCGAGGCCAACGAGCGCCTCGGCTTTCCGGCCGACCGTCGCGAGTATGGGGTGAGCGTCCGGATGCTCGTCGATCTCGGCGTGCGTTCCGTCCGCCTCTTGAGCAACAACCCCCGCAAGCTGGCCGGTGTCACCGGCGACGGCCTGTCGATGAGCGAGCGGATCCCGCTCGAGATCCCGGCGTCGGAGTTCACGCGGCGCTACCTCAAGACCAAGAAGGACAAGCTCGGGCACGAGCTCACGTCGGTCTAGACGCGGCGCCCGCGCGGCGTCCCACAGTTCCCACGCTCTCCGGCATTTTCTGCAAGCTCGGCATGAGGCGGACCTGGCATCCGGCCAGCCCGACGGATCCGCCGGCTGCGCACCGCTGGGCCGCGTCGTGAGAGCGACGCGTCCACGAGCCACGCATTCGTCTGCAACGCACTGCGACGGTATCGCGTCTCCGCGGACAGCGCGCCGACGCGGTGTGTGTCGTGGCCGACGAAGCGTCGAAAGTCGCCACCGACATGACGGAGATGCCATCCGCAGATGCCTCCCCGGGCCTCGTGGACGTGAAGTCTGCGCGGTGGACGAGTGTGGTCCGTTGAAGCTGGTGGTGCGCACCGCCCTGCGGTGAGCTCGGCCAACGGTGCGCCAGTCCCCTGGAACCGTGTGACTCCACAATCCCGGGCGGGGCATCCCGTCGGCTGCGTTGCTCATCGCTCACTCATGCCTCTCGCTCTTCGCGCTGCCAGCCGGCGCCGCGCTCGGACTGTGCAGTCACCGCGGTTCAGGGGCTGCCGGCACCGCGGCGTGCCGCCGCGCAAGCCACACCACGTCCACGAGAAACGACCAGGCCAGCAGGACCAGCGTGACGGCCGCGGCCGACATGCTCAGCCAGTGCGGGATCACCGGCGCGACGATCACGCCGAGCGTCACGATCTGGACGACGCACACCGTCTTGCGGCGCAGGCTGGGCGGCAGCGGCGCCTCGAGCCATCGCCACACCCACCCCGCGGCGACGAACCCATAGCGCATCAGGCCGCACGCCAGCACCCACATCCCCGCGCGGTCCCATCGCCAGGCGATCAGCGCGAGCACCATGATGAGCAGCGCGTCGGTCTCCATGTCGAACCGCGCCCCGAACGCGCTCGACACCCCCGAACGGCGCGCGAGCCAGCCGTCCGTGCCGTCGAGGACGGTCACCGCGATCGCCAGCACCGTGGCGGCCCACGCGAGCGCCGGCGTGTACGGCTCGCCGAGCGTGGCGGCGAGGAGCGCCACCAGTGCCAGCCTGGCCGAGGTCATGATGTTGGCCGCGCCGAACCGGCGGAACGGATGGTGCGGCTGCACCTGCCCCGCGGCCACCGCAAAGGCGATCAGGAACACGGCGCCGGACTTGAAGACGAAGAGCCGCGAGAGGCCGAACCACGGCACGGCCACGGCGCCGCCCAGTCCGGCAATCGCCAGCCCGGCCGCCGCCGCGGCGAGCACGCCCGTGCGCAAGGGAGGTGCCGGCAGCCGCCAGCCTGAGGCCGTCATCGTGTCGGGCCGGCGCGCCGCCTAGCGCCGCCGCCCGGCGCGAGGATTGTAACCCGCGGGGAAAACACACCAGAATTGACGCGATGGCTCACGACGCTCGCGCGTTCTGGGTGGCCGCGCCCGGGCGCGGCGAGATTCGCAGCGAGCCGCTCGCCGCCGCGGCGGCCGGCGAGGTGCTGGTACGCGCCCTCTACAGCGGCATCAGCCGCGGCACCGAGGCGCTGGTCTTCCGCGGCCGCGTGCCCCCGAGCGAGTTCGAGCGGATGCGGGCGCCGTTCCAGGGCGGGCGTTTTCCGGCTCCGGTGAAGTACGGCTACGCCAGCGTCGGCGAGGTGGAGGAAGGGCCCGCCGACTTGCGCGGCCGCCTCGTCTTCGCCCTGTTTCCCGCACCAGACGCGCTACGTCGTGCCGGCGACGGCGGTGCACGTGCTGCCGGCGTCCACGCCGCCGGCCCGCGCGGTGCTCGCAGCCAACCTCGAGACGGCGATCAACGGCGTCTGGGACGCGCAGCCGCTCGTCGGCGATCGTGTGGCCGTGGTCGGCGCCGGCGTCGTCGGCTGTCTGGCCGCGTGGCTGATCGCCCGCATTCCCGGCTGCGAGGTCGAGCTCGATCGACCGCAACCCGGCTCGCGCGGGCGTGGCCCACGCGCTCGGCGTCCGCTTCGCGACCCCCGCAACGGCGGCGCGCGAAGCCGACGTGGTGATGCACGCCAGCGGCGCCCCCGAGGGGCTGGCGCTGGCGCTGCAGGTGGCGGCGTTCGAGGCCACGGTCGTCGAGTTGAGCTGGTACGGCGACCAGGACGTGCCGCTCGCCCTCGGCCAGGCGTTTCACGCCCGCCGGCTCACGATCATGTCGTCGCAGGTGGGCAGCGTCGCCGCCACGCAGCGCGCGCGCTGGGACACGCGGCGCCGCATGCAGCTGGCGCTTCGCCTGCTCGAGAGCCCCACGCTCGACGCGCTCATCACCGGCGAGAGCGACTTCGACACGCTGCCCGAGGTGATGGAGCGGCTGTCGACGACCCCCGGCGACACGCTCTGCCATCGCGTGCGCTATCCCCAGGACCGCACCCATGTATAGCGTCTGCGTCCGCGACCATTTCATGATCGCCCACAGCTTCCGCGGCGCCGTGTTCGGGCCGGCGCAGCGCCTGCACGGCGCCACCTACGTCGTCGACGTCGAGTTCCGCCGCGCCGAGCTCGACGCCGACGGCATCGTGGTCGACATCGGCAAGGCCACCGACACGCTCAAGGCCGTGCTCGCGCAGCTCAATTTCCGGAACCTCGACGAGGAGCCGGCGTTCAGCGGACGGAACACCACCACCGAATTCCTGGCCCGCCTCGTCTTCGATCGGATGCTCGCGGCCATCGGCCGCGGCGATCTCGGGCCTACGGCGACGGAGATCGACACCGCCCGGGTGACGCTTCACGAGTCGCATGTGGCGTGGGCGGCCTACGAGGGCCCGGTCCGGCGCCGATGACGCCCATGCCGAACGTCCGCCAGTGACGCGCGGCGGGCCGGGCGTCAGTTTCGTGGTGCCGGGTTCGCTGGCGACGCTGACCGGCGGGTACGGCTACGACCGCGAAATCGTCGCCGGGCTCGGCCGCCGCGGCTGGACCGTGCCGGTGCTGGAGCTGCCCGGCGACTTCCCGTTTCCGTCCTCCGAGTCGCGGGCCGCCGCGGCGCGCGCGCTGGCGTCGCTGGCGCCCGGGACGCGCGTCGTCGTCGACGGCCTCGCGTTCGGCGCGCTGCCCGACGAGGCCGCGCGCGAAGCCGGCCGGCTCACGTTCGTGGCGCTCGTGCACCATCCGCTGGCCGACGAGACCGGGCTCGCCGCCGGCGCACGCGCCG
The DNA here is from genome assembly GCA_963731785.1 of uncultured Acidobacteriota bacterium. Classification (GTDB taxonomy): domain Bacteria; phylum Acidobacteriota; class Vicinamibacteria; order Vicinamibacterales; family UBA2999; genus DASYRM01. The sequence goes on along the minus strand of CAVSWX010000025.1, from coordinate 32,992 downwards.
CGCTGGAGGCGAGCGAGCGCCGGGCGCTGCGGGCCGCGACGCACGTCGTGGTGACGAGCCGGGCGACGGCGGCGAGACTCGCTGCCTACGACGTGCCGGCTTCGGCCATCACGGTCATCGAGCCCGGCACCGATCCGGCGCCGCAGTCGCGCGGCTCCGGCGGCCACGTCGTCGAGCTGCTGTGCGTGGCCACGGTCGTGCCACGCAAGGGGCACGACGTGCTGATCCGCGCGCTGGCGACGCTCCGCGGACGGCCGTGGCATCTCACCTGCGCGGGTGGGCTGCACCGCGACCCGGAGTGGAGTGCCGGGGTGCAGGAGCTGGTGCGCGCGTCGGGGCTCGAGCCGCGGGTGTCGTTCGTGGGCGAGCTCGAACGGCCGGCCCTCGACGCCCGCTACGACGCGGCCGACGTCTTCGTGCTCCCCACGTGGTACGAGGGTTATGGGATGGCGGTGGCCGAGGCGCTCGCGCGAGGCCTGCCGGTGGTCAGCTCGGCAACCGGCGCCATCGGCGATCTGGTGGGCGCGGATGCCGGACTGCTCGTGCCCCCTGGCGATCCCGCCGCGCTGGCGAAGGCGCTCTCGGCCGTGATCGAGCGATCCGGCTCAGCGGACCCGGCTGGCGCAGGGCGCCCGGCGGGTGCGCGAGCGGCTTCCGAGCTGGGACGACGCCGCGGACCTGATGGCGCGTACCATCGAGGGCGTCCATGGGTGACTTCACGCCTGAATGGCTGGCGCTGCGCGAACCGGCCGACGCGGCGGCGCGGTCCGAGCGCCTGCTGCAGGCCGTGGCCGCGCGCTTCACGCTCGAGACCAACCTCACCGTGCTCGACATCGGCGCGGGCACCGGTGCGAACGCCCGCTACCTTGCCGAGCGGCTGCACCCGCAGCAGCAGTGGCTCCTCGTCGATCACGACCCGTCGCTCCTCATCGATGCCTCGCAGCGGTTGCGCACCTGGGGCGAGGCGCGCGGGCTCGGAGTGTCGCGCGACGAAGGCGCGTGGCGCGTGGAAGGCGAGGGCCTCGCCGTCACGTTCGCGACGCGGCTGGCCGATCTCGCGGATCTCTCGGCCGCGTCGGAGCTGTTTCTCGATCGCCGGCTGGTGACGGCCTCGGCGCTGCTCGATCTGGTGTCGGCGCGGTGGGTGGAGGCGCTGGCGAGCGAGTGTCGCGTCGCGGGCGCGGCGGGGCTGTTCGCGCTCACCTACGACGGGCGCTTCCACTGCCTGCCCGAGGAGCCGGGCGACGACGACATCCGGCAGCTCGTGAACGAGCATCAGCTGGGCGACAAGGGCTTCGGCCCGGCGCTTGGCCCGGCGGCGTGCACGGCGGCCGCCGAGTGTTTCGGCGCGCTCGGCTACGCCGTGGACCGGGAGGCCAGCGACTGGCACCTCGAGCCGGATGCCGCGGAACTGCAGCGCCAGATGATCGAGGGCTGGGCGCGCGCCGCCGTCCAGGTGGCGCCCGACCGCGCCGCCTTCATCCGTGAGTGGACCGACCGCCGCCTCGCGCACGTCCTCGAAGGCCACTCGCGATTGGTGGTGGGACACGAGGACCTTGCGGTGTGGCTGCCGGGCGCGTGAGGCTTGGCGCCGGCAGGAGAGGCAGGTAGGCGGGTGGGCAGGGTAGGCAGAGTTGGAGGGAAAACCTCCACCCGCCTGCCACCGCGCCAGCGCTGCGCCGGTCGGAAAGCACTTCGAACACTCATGCGCTGAGCGCCTACCCGCCCACCTGCCTACCGCCCACTCGCCTAGATTACGCGCTCGATGCCAGCGTCAGGCTCTGTCTGGCGCGTGGCTCCTGAGAGGTCGCAGTCGAAGAGCACGTCGCCGCCCATGCGGAACACGCGATAGGCGGGGCGCTGGCAGTCGCTCAGCACGTCCTTGGGCTCGAGGCGGATGGCGGGCTTGCCGCTGCCGACGATGAGCGGGGCCACCGCCATCTGCAGCCGATCGAGCAGGCCGGCTTCGAGGAACGCCGACACGGTGACGCCGCCGCCTTCCACGAACACGCGGTGACAGCCGCGCGCGTGCAGCGCGTCGAGCAGCTCGGCGACCGGCGAGGTATCGCCGACGCAGGCCAGCGGCAGAATGTCGGCTGCGCCGAAGCGCGACTCGCCTCGGCTCAGGTGGCTGTCGCCGCACGCGTAGAGCGTCGGCGTCTCGGCGTCGGAGAAGATCCGGTAGCGCTCGTCGAGGCGGTGCCCGGGATCGAACACCACCCGCAGCGGGATTCGGCCCCGAGACCTGCCGCGTGGTGAGCAGCGGATCGTCGGCCGCCACGGTGCCCGCGCCGACGATCACGGCGTCGGAGAGCGCGCGCATCCGGTGCAGGTGGACGATGTTCTCCGGCCCGGTGACGAACTGCGAGTCGCCGGCGCGCGTGGCGATGAAGCCGTCGAGGCTCTGTCCGAGATGGCCCACGGTGATCGGCCTGGCGCTGCTGGCGCCGCAGATCGGCAGGTAGAGATCGACGAAGGCCTGCTGCGGGTGCTCGGGCGGCAGCTGCAGCGTCCATCCGCGCGCGGGATCCCAGGCCAGGAGCGCCGCCGGGTCGCCCGGCCTCACCGGCGTGAGCGTGCCGCCATCGCCTACACTGAACGACGCGGGTCGCGCGGCCGCCGTCAGCGCGCCGGCCAGATCGGCCGCCGCCATGACGAGGCCCCAGGCGGCGTCCGCGCCGAGGAGCACCCCTGCGGCGCCGCCCGTGAGAGGTTGCATGTTCGAACTCGATTATAGCGGTCGCGCCGCGGGGCCCCCGCCGCGCATGAGCCGGGCCGGCCGCGCCTTCGGCATCGCCCGATCGCTGCTCGTCTATCACGCGATTCCGCTGCGCCAGCGGCGCATGCAGCGGCTCTACCGGCAGTTCGTGCGGCCCGGCGATCTCGTCTTCGACATCGGCGCGCACGTCGGCAACCGCGCGCGCGCCCTGGCCGCGATCGGCTGCCGCGTGGTGGCGCTCGAACCGCAGCCCGACTTCGCCCGCGTGTTGCGCGCCCTGTTCCGCGGCTCGCCGCGGCTGGAAGTGCTCGAGGCGGCGGTGGCCGGCGCCGGCGGCGAGGCGTGGCTGTCGGTGAGCGAGCGCACGCCCACGGTGTCGACGCTCGCGTCGCCGTGGCGCGAGGCGCGGTCGCGCGAGCCTGGATTCGGCGGCGTCGAGTGGAACCGTCGCGTCCGCGTGCGCACGGTCACCGCCGACGAGCTGATCGCGCGGTACGGCGAGCCCGCCTTCGTGAAGATCGACGTCGAAGGCGGCGAGCCCGCGGTGCTCGCCGGCCTGAGCCGGCCGCTGCGCGCGCTCTCGTTCGAGTACCTGCCGGGCGCGATCGACGAGGTGCGGGCGTGCGCCGACCGGCTCGCGGCGCTCGCGGGCGCGGATGGCGCCTACGAATTCAACTGGTCGGTGGGGGAGAGCTACGTGCTGGCGTCGGCGGAGTGGCTCGACGCGCGCGGGCTGGTCGACGCGCTGGGGTCGCTTGGTGCCGGCGCGCGTTCGGGCGACGTCTACGCGCGGCTGCGAATTGACGTGGGGGCCGGCTTCAGGCGGCCCTGGCCGGGCCACCTGAAGGTGGCCCCCACGTCTGCCTCTACTTTCGCGGGTGCGGTGCCCCCGGCGGCGGACCCGCAGGTGATCCCGCGAACAGGCGCTTGCCGTCCGGGAGGATGATGCTGAAGGCGTTGGCGGTGGGCGTGCCGTTGCGGGCCTGCCAGCCGTCGATCACGAGCATGGCGCCGACCGGCAGATCTTCCCTGCGCCATCCCGCGCGATACAGGGCGTTGACCGATGAGGTCTCGAACGCCCAGTTCACGACCTTGCCGTCCGACCCGGTGACGTCGACGTAAATCCAGCCGTGCGGGTTGGACCACCGCATCGACGTGAGCTTGCCGGTGACCTTGACCGGCTTGTTCTCGTCGAACTCCGCCGCAAACGAATGATGCGCGAGCGTGGACGCCGATGCCCAGAGCGCCACCGCTACGATCCCCGCCGCCAACCCCGCGCCCGTTCCCGTTTTGGTCATGGCTTTTTCGCCGCCGCGCGCGCGGCATCTCTGACGTCCTTCAAGTGCGGCAGGTCCTGGTCGTCCTCGAGGCACGCCACCTCGAGCAGTTCCGTGTTCTGACGCCTGAGCGGGATCATGATCGTCCACGGCCGCGTGTAGGCGCCAGGGTCGGTGACCGTGGCTTCGTACCGGATGTTGTCGCCGTCCACCGGAATGAAGCGCTCCACCACGGTGGCCTGATGCGTGAGCACGCCGCCGAGCTCGTCGAGCCACGTCTTTCCGTTCAGGTTCCTGGTTTCGACGACCAGCGTGTCGCCCTCCCACCGGCCCACCGAGTCGCCCTGCCAGAGGCGAATGCCATCGGGCAGGTGCTGGCGGCGATCGAGGGGAATGTGCCGCCACGACATGCGCTCGAAGAGCAGCAGCACAGAGCCCGGCGGCTGCAGGATCTGGAACGGTGACGGCACATAGATCGATCGCGGCACGCCGGCGACGATGCAGTGCGCCGTCGGGTCGTCGTAGCCGCGTTCCGGCGCCCGGCGCGCTTCGTTCTCGGCGCGCGCCCAGGGCTGTGTCGGCAGCATGCCGTCGGGCGGATCGATGACGACGCCGCGGCCGCCGTGGCGTCAGCGGGGTTGCCGCGCGCTTCTCGAGCCCCTGGTTGGAGCCGCCGCTATCCCCGAAGAACACGCCCGAGATGTCGGGCTTGCCGTCGGCGCCGCGCTTGATGGGCGATGGCTTGGCGCCGGCCGCCGGCGCCTGCGCGAACGCCGGGATGGCAGCGGCGACGAGGGCCGCGGTGGCGACTGTCAGGAGTCTGTGCATCATCGGCCCGGGAACCACGTCTTCGGATCGCGCTCGAACGCCCCGTTGGCTTCCGAGGCCTCGGCCTGGCACTGGTACTCGAGGATGCGATCCATGTCCTTCTGCCGGTAGAGCGGCATGCTGATTTTCCACGGACGCGTGAAGACCTTCGGATCCTCGACGGTGACCTCGTAGCGCAGCGTGTCGGCGTCTTCGAGCGTGAACCGCTCTTCGAGCTTCAGCTGTTCGCTGTGAAAGTTGCCGGCGCGGTCGAACCACGTCTTGTCGTTGTGATTGGTGACGTTCACGACCAGCGTGTCGCCTTCCCAGCGGCCGCGCGAATCGCCCATCCAGAACTCGATGCCGTCGACCGGCTTCGTGCCGTTGGTGTGGATCAGGCGGAACACCTGCGACCACTCGAAGGTGACGGCCACCGCGTCGCGCGTCTGGAAGATGTGGAACGGGTGATCCAGATACATGATGCGCGGCACGCCCGGCAGGAAACAGGTGGCCATCGGATCGGCCGTGGTCGCGTGCCGCATAATTCTCGGCCTTCTTCTTGGCCGCCCACGGCTGATAGGGAATGGTCCCACCCTCGACGACGCTCCAGCCTGGACGTCCGCCGTGCGTGGCGGGGTGATCGAGCAGATCGACCGCGGCGGTGTTGCGCACCTGCCAGATGCCCTGCAGGTTCGGGCTTGCCGTCAGCTGGTCCGCGGTATCGCGGCGCGCGCCGCGCCGGCCGGGCCCTGCGCCGCCACCACAGGATCGAGCACCGTGCCGAGGAAGAGGGTCAGGGCCAGGAGGGACAGGGTCGCCAGGGTCCGGGGAACCAAGATGCGAAATTGCAGCACGAGTGTCGCTGCCGAAGCAAGCGGAGTTCACCCGAGGAGGAAAGCGCGGACGTATACTTGCCGGCCGGAGGCGTCTCCATGAAGCGACTGGTCTTTTCCTCGTTCGCGGCCGCTGCGCCCGCGCTGATGCTGGCGCTCGGGTCCGTGCCCCTGGGGGCGCAGCAGGCGCCCCCCGTGCCGCCACGCGCCACGGCCTACGCAACCGCCCCGGACATTCCGTTCGAGTCGGTGCCCGACTTCCTGAAGCTGCCGGCCAACCTCTATCTCGGCGAGGGGATTGGGCGTGGCGCGCAACTCCAAGGGCCACATCTTCATCTTCACGCGCAGCGGCGACACCCGGCTGTTCCAGTTCGACCAGAACGGCACCTTCGTGCGCGAGATTGGGCAGGGCCTCTACGGTTTCGAGATGGCGCACGCCGTCCGCGTGGACGCGCAGGACAACATCTGGACGGTGGACGAAGGCACCAACATGGTCGTGAAGTTCAGCCCCGAGGGCCGGGTGCTGATGACCATGGGCCGGCGTCCCGAGGCGGTGGGCGGCGTCGAGCCGACGCCGAGCCTGGCCACCGCGCCGCCGCCGGAGCCGTACCGCTTCAACCGCCCGGCCGACATCACCTGGGACCCGGCCGGCAACATCTACGTGGCCGACGGCTACATCAACTCGCGTGTCGCCAAGTACGACAAGAACGGGCGCTTCATCAAGTCGGTCGGGACGCGCGGCACCGAGCCGTATCAGCTCAACATCCCGCACTCGATCACGGCCGACGCCCAGGGCAACATCTACGTCGCCGACCGGCAGAACCGCCGCATCCAGGTGTTCAACAGCGATCTCGTGCTGCGCGCCATCTACGACAACGTCGGCGCGCCGTGGGCGGTGTGCATCAGCCCCGGGCCGCACCAGTACCTGTTCTCGTCGAATTCGAATCCGGACAACAACATCGCCGCGCTCGCGGCGGTGAGCGGCGAGATCTACAAGATGGAGCTCGACGGCACGGTGATCGGCAAGTTCGGCAAGCCCGGCAAGGCGCTCGGCGAGTTCAGCACCGTCCACGCCATCGACTGCCGCAATCCCGACGAGCTCGTCGTGGTCGAGATCACGGCGTGGCGCGCGCAGAAGATCGTCCTCAAGCCGATTCCGCAGCGCTCGACCCGCTAGGGCGCAGGAGACGCATCATGACCCGCACACTCCGGCTCGTGCTCCTCGCCCTCGCGCTCAGCCCCGCCGTCACCCGGGCCCAGCTCGCCATTCCCGAGATCCCGTACGACGCCGTGGATCCGATCAAGCTGCCCGACAACCTCTATCTGGGCGAGGCGGTGGGCGTGGCCACCAACTCGAAGGGCAACATCTTCGTCTACACGCGCACCGGCAACCCCGCGGCCACGATCGGCACGCGGCGGACGTTCGCCCGCGGCGCGGCCCGGCTGTTCGAGTTCGATCCGTCGGGCAAGTTCGTCCGCGAGATCGGCCAGGAGACCTACGGGTTCATCTTCGCCCACACGGTGCGCGTCGATCGCCAGGACAACATCTGGGTGGTGGACGAAGGGTCGAACATGATCATCAAGTTCGACCCCAGCGGCCGCATCGTGATGACGATGGGCCGCAAGCCGGAGGCGCTCGACACGATCGCGTCGGTGGCGCCGCCGCCTCCGGCCGCCCCCGCGGGCGCGCGGGCCGGCGGGCCTGGTGGCACGGCTGCGCCTCCGGCGCCGGTCGGCGTGGGGCTGGCGGGCGACAACTTCAACCGTCCGACCGACGTGGCCTGGGACGCCGAGGGCAACATCTTCGTGTCCGACGGCTACGGCAACTCGCGCATCGCCAAGTTCGACAAGAACGGCCGCTTCCTCAAGTCGTGGGGGTCGCGCGGCACCGCCCCGGGGCAGTTCAACATCCCGCACACGATTGCGGTGGACGCCAAGGGGCTGGTCTACGTCGGCGACCGGACCAACAACCGCATCCAGGTGTTCGACAACGACGGCAACTTCAAGACGCAGTTCATCAACGTCGGCGCGCCGTCGGCCATCTGCATCACCACCGGCCCGACGCAGTATCTCTTCGCGTCCAACTCCAACCCGTCCACGTCGATGGAGAACGGCGAGATCTACAAGATGACGCTCGACGGCAAGATCCTCGGCAAGTTCGGCACCGCCGGAAAGCTGATCAAGGAGTTCGGCTCGGTGCACGAGATGGACTGCCGCAGCGAGAACGAGCTCTACGTTGGCGAGATCACGAACTGGCGCGTCCAGAGACTGACGCTGAAGGCCGCGCGGTAGGCCGGCGCTTCGCGCCGGTGAGGCGGGTGGGGCGGGTAGGGCGGGTGGGCCGGCAGGCGGGTCTGAAGACCCGCCTCTACGTGCTCGCGCTTGTGTGGGCCTTGACGCTGGCGGTTTCCGCGCAGGAGACGCCGCGGCTGCCCGCCCTCGGACGCGTGGTGCTCTACGAGGGCGCGCGGCTGATTCCCGGCGACGGCAGTCCCGCGATCGAATCCTCGGCGTTCCTCGTGCGTGACGGCCTCATCACCGCCGTCGGCCGCGAAGGGCGAGGTGGTCGCGGACGCGGGCACGCCGCGCGTGGACCTCGTCGGGCAAGACCGTCATCCCCACCTTCACCAACGCCCACACGCACGTCGGCTTCCAGCGCGGCGCCAGCTACGCGCGCGAGAACTACAGCCGCGAGACCATTCTCGACGACCTGAACCGCGCGCTCTACTTCGGCATCACGGCCGTGGCGTCGCAAGGCATCGATCCCGGCGACACCGCCTTCCGCCTCCGCGCCGAGCAGGCCGCCGGCACCGCTCGGCGGCGCGCGCCTGCTCCTCGCCGGCCGCGGCATCGGCGCGCCCAACGCGGGCCCCGGCGCCGACGCCTACCGCGGCATCGCCTACGAGGTGACGACGCCCGAGCAGGGGCGCCAGGCCGTGCGCGAGCAGGCGGCGCTCAAGGTCGATTTCATCAAGATCTGGGTGGACGATCGCAACGGCCGCGCGCCGCGCATGACGCCCGACGTGTCGCGCGCCATCATCGACGAGGCCCACGCGCGCGGCCTGAAGGTCAACGCGCACGTCTTCTACCTGTCCGACGTGAAGGATCTCGCGGCGGCGGGCGTCGACGGCTTCGTGCACCTGGCACGCGATCTCGAGCTCGACGACGAGGCCGTGCGCCTGATCGTGCAGCGCGGCATCATCGTGACGCCGACGATTGCCACGCCCGAGCGCACGTACCCACACGAGCGTGCCCCCGGCGTTCGGCGTCTGGCTCGACGGCCCGGTGCGCGAGGCGCTGCCGCCGGCCACCCTCGAGCGCGTGAAGGCCGCTTTCACCGCCCGCGACGAGGCGACGGCCAGGGCCGCGCGCGACCGTTACGAGATTCTGCAGCGCAGCGTGAGCCGGCTGGCGAAGGCCGGGGCGCGCAGGTCGCCCTCGGCAGCGACACGGGCACGCAGGACCACCCGTTCGGCGTGACCGATCACCGCGAGCTCGAGATGCTGGTGGAGGCGGGGATGACGCCGATGCAGGCGCTGGTGGCGGCGACCGGGACGGCGGCGGCCTATCTGAAGCTCCAGGACCAGGGAGTCGTCGCCCGGGACAAGCGCGCCAACTTCATCGTGCTCGACGCCAATCCGCTGGACGACATCACCAACACGCGGCGGATCGCGCGGGTGTTCGTCAACGGCCGCGAGGTCGATCGCGCGCGCGCTCGCGAAACACCTGCGCCGTCCTGAGGAGCGCATGGGAGCCAACGGAGACATCGTCAGCGGGATCTACAGGCGTTCGCCAGGGGCGACGTGCCCGCGGTGCTCGGCACCTTCGATCCCGGCATCGTCTGGAACGAAGCCGAGGGCTATCGTTTCGCCGCGGGAATCCGTTCTTCGGTCCGCGGCATTCTGGAGAACGTCTTCCTGCCGCTCGTGACGCAGGTGGACGGGTTCGTGGTGACGCCGCGACGTCATCGACGGCGGCAACTCGGTGGCTGTCGAGGGCGTTACACCGGCACGGTGAAGGCCACTGGGCTCGGCTCGACGCGCAGTTCGGCACGTCTACGGCATGCGCGCCGGCAGATCGTTTCGTCAACTGCTCTTCGCCGATTCCGCGATGGCCGGCCCGCGATCGCGTGCAGCACTAAGGGTCGCCGTCGCTGAAGACGGCGCGACAGTATCTCCGGTGGCGCCCCCCTGGTTTGGCAGTTGTGACCGGGACGTCAGGTGTTCTATAAGAAACGCCCTCATGCTCAGCAGGCGTCCGGCCACGTGGCTCCGGCTCCTGCCGTTGGCCCTGGTGATCCCTGGCTGTGACGGCGGCCAGACGAGCGTGTCGCCAACCTCCGTTCCGGCTCCCGCGTCCAGCCTCAGCCTCACCTGCGTGCTGGGGTCGAGCGACTGCTCGGCGGTGATGCAGGGGCAGACGCTCACGTTCACGGCCCGCCCCGGCGATGCTCCGGCCGCCATGCGATCGGCGGTGCTGAACTACGGCGACGGGTCGCCGCAACTCGAGCTCGGCGCGTTCACCGCGCCGGCCACGGCGTCTCACGAGTACATGCGCCTCGGGTCGTACACGGCGCGCCTCGAGGTGACCACGGTCAACGGCGAGACCAGGAGCGCCACGGTCCCGATCAAGGTCGACACGCTGGTCACCGCGTCGATCGCCACGACCAACCACGGGAACCTGAACGTCGAAGCCGTGGCCGAGGTCACCGGCGCGCCGGTGCTGCGTTACGAGTGGAGCTTCGAGCCGTTTCTCCCTCGGGTCGTGACCACGGAACCGCGGGCGCTCTTCGCGTATCCCGCGCCAGGGTATAAAGCCGTCGAACTGTACGCCGTGCTGGTGGACGGCCGGGTGATCCTGGCGAGTGCGGCCGTGATTGTCGGTAGAGAGCACGAGGGCTGACCCCGATGACCAGAGCGCTCACACTGGCCCTGACGGCCGCGGCGCTTTCGTGGGCCGCGTATCCGGTGCGCAGCACAGACGGCGGCGGTTCCGGCTGCCGCCGCGCGGACCCAGCCGCCGGCCTTTGCGATGACGGTGTGGGCGGCCGAGAAGGGCGCTATCGCCGGGCGACGTCTTCGCGGTGACGCAGGACGCCGAAGGCTATCTGTGGCTCGGCACGCCGAGCGGGCTGATGCGGTTCGACGGCTACGGCTTTGCCTCGTGGGCGTCGCTGAACGAAAAGGAGCCGCTCCCGACCGGCCCGGTGCACGCCCTGGTGAGCGGCCACGACGGCAGCATGTGGGTGGGCCTCGGCGGCGGCGGCGGCGTGGTCCGCATCCTGCACGGCCACCTCACCCGCTTCACGACGTCCGGCGGCGCGCCCCCGTCGCGTCACCGCGATGATCGAAGACCGGCAGGGCGTCGTGTGGGTGGCCGGCCGCCGCGGGCTCTATCGCTACGCCGGCAACGCGTGGACGCTCTTGAGCGGCATGGAAGGCTATCCCGCGGCCGAGGCGTTCTCGCTGTTCGAGGATCGGGGCGGCGCGCTGTGGGTGGGTACGGCGGCCGGCGTCTACCGGCGCACGTCGAACACGTTCGAGCTGGTCGACCAGCAACAGCAACGTGCAGAGCCTGGCCCAGGACTCGTCCGGCGCGATCTGGGTCACCGACTCCAACGAAGTGATCCGGCGGCTCTCCGACGGCCGCGCGCCACGCGCCGACGAATCGGTGCGCCTGCCGGCGAGCGGCTGGCGCCTGCTCGGCGACCGCCGCGGCCACGTGTGGGTGGCGGCGTTCGGCGGCGGCCTGATGCGGCTTCTCGACACGGGCCGCGGCACGCCGTCGATCGAGCGCTTCGCCTACGAGCACCGGCTCTCGGGCTCGCCGCGCTCGCTCTACGAGGATCGCGACGGCAACGTCTGGGTGGGCATGCGCGGCGGTCTGGTGCGGCTGTCGGAAGCGTCGTTCGACACCAACCTCCGCGCTCGAGGGCGCTCACGCACGACGGCGTCCGCACCACCGCCATCGGCCGCCGACGGCAGCGTGTGGGCGGCGACCGGCCACAGCCTGAACCGGTTCGACAAGGGGCGCCGGACCGTCTACAACGTGCCGCAGACGACGGCGATGCACAACGACGCGCCACGGTGTCGCTGTGGGTGGCCACCTCGCAGGGCGTCGGGCGGATGGTGAACGGCCGCTACGTGCCGGAGCCGATCACGCCGTCGCTCGCAGTCGCAGCCGCGTGCTCGCGCATCACCACCGACACCCGCGACGTGCTCTGGTTGTGCAGCGCGCTCAAGGGCGTGATGGCGTGGGACGGCAAGCGCGCTGACGCGGTTCGAGCAGCACGGCGATGTCTTCAACCGCGCCTGCCTGTCGATGGCACCGACAGCCGCGGCCGCGTCTGGATCGGCTTCCAGGGCGGCGAGGTCGCCGTGCACGACCACGGCACCTTCCAGGTGTTCGGCGAGCGCGACGGACTGGCCCCGGGCCTGGTGCTCGGCTTCCTCGAGGACAAGAGCGGCGCCGTGTGGGTGGCCACGTCGGGCGGGTTGAGCCGCTACCAGAACGGCCGCTTCACCTCGCTCACGCAAGGCCAACGCGCCGCTCGTGGACCTCGTGCCGGTGCTGGTCGAGGACGACGAGGGCTACATCTGGGTCGGCGTCAACACCGGCGTTGGCGTCATCCGCTTCCACCCGCGCGAACTGGACCGCGATGGCGTCGAATCCGGCCATCACATCGAGTACGCGCTGTACGACGAGACCGACGGCCTGCAGCAGGCGCCGCTGACGTGGCAGAGCGGCGTTGGCGCCGTGCGCGCCCGCGACGGCCGGCTGTGGCTCACGTCCGGGCCTGGCCTCGCCGTCATCGATCCGCGGCACCTGCCGCGCAGCCGCCGGCCGGCGGCGCCGCGGCTCGAGACGGTTGCCGCGGATGGGCGGCGCGCAGGCGCTCCGGCGCGGATCTGGCGCTGCCGGCGCGCACCGCCACGCTGCGCATCGAGTACGGCGCCGTGAGCCTGTCGCTGGCGTCGAAGCTCCGCTACCGCTATCAGCTCGAGGGCTACGACGCGACTGGGTGTACGCGGGCCAGCGCCGCGAGGTCACCTACGCGAATCTGCCGTCCAACACGCTATCGCTTCCGGGTCAGCACCACGCACGACGGGCAGTGGACCGAGGCGGGCGTCTGGGGTTTCTCGGTGTCGCCGCCGTTCTACCGCACGCGCGGGTTCATCGTCGTGGCGGCCCTCGGGCTGACCTTGCTGCTGACGATGGCGTGGTGGCTCCGCATGCGCGCCCTGCGCCAGCGCTATGCGCTGGTCTTCGCCGAGCGCGCGCGCGTGAGCCGCGAGATCCACGACACGCTGCTCCAGAGCCTGGCCGCCCTGGGCGTGGAGACTCGAGGCGATCGCCAGCCAGCTCGATCCCGCCGCAGGGCTCGGCCCGCGACGAGCTGCGGCGCCTGCGGCGGCAGGTGGGCCACTCGCTGCGCGACGCGCGCGAGTCGATCCTCGAGCTGCGCCGCGAGGGCATGAAGACGCCCGACGTGGTGTCGTCGCTGCGCGAGGTGGCCGAGCGCACCGAGCGCACCTACGGCGTGCACGTGACGATTACCGTCATCGGCCGGCGGCCGCCGCACTGTCCGTCGGACGTGGACCTGCAGCTGTTTCGCATCGGGCAGGAGGCGATCACCAACGCCATCCGGCACGGCCACGCCACCGAAGTGCGGATTGCCCTGACCTACGAAAAGGATCGCGTGAAGCTCAGCGTGTGCGACAACGGCTGCGGCTTCACGCCCGACGAGCACCAGCCGGCGCGCGAGGCCGGCGAGCACTTCGGCCTGCTGACCATGCGCGAGCGCGCGGCGCGCATCAGCGGCCGTCTCGAGATCGTCAGCAGCCCCGGGCTCGGGGACGACGATCGAAACCCTCATTCCCGTTCCCGCGGAGTAACCCCGTGACCGCAGCTCATTCCGCCCGCTCGTCCAGCCCGTCGGCCACGGCCGTCGCCCCGGTCCGCGTCATGTGCGTGGACGATCACCGCCTGATGCGCGAAGGCATCCGCCGCATCGTCGCACTGCAGCCCGACATGGTGGTGGTGGCCGAGGCCAGCAACGGCGCCGAAGCCATCGAGCAGTTCCAGAAGCACAAGCCCGACGTGACGCTGATGGACCTGCAGCTGCCGTCGGTGAACGGCCACGAGGCGATCAAGGCGATCCGGCAGCCTGCAGCCCGATGCCCGCATCGTGGTGCTGACGATGTACTACGGCGACGAGGACGTGTACCGCGCGATCGCGGCCGGCGTGATGGGCTACATCCTCAAGGACGCGGTGCCCGACGATCTGATTCACGTCATCCGCGAGGTGCACGCGGGCCGCCGCAGTATTCCGGCCGAGATCGAGGCCGTGCTCGACGCGCGCGCCATGCAGCCGTCGCTGACCGTGCGCGAGTTCCAGGTGCTGCAGCTGCTGGCCACCGGGAAGCGCAACAAGGAGATTGCCTCGGCGCTCGGCATCAGCGCCGACACGACCAACGCGCACGTGAAGAGCATCTTCCAGAAGTTCAACGTGCACGACCGCACCGCGGCGCTCGGCGAGGCGATCCGGCGCGGCATCATTCACATCGGCTGATCGATGCGGCTCCGGCGAGGCCGCTGGGCGCTCGTCGTGGCCGTGGCGGCCGCCGCGCCGGCCCTGACCCATGCGCAGGGGGGCGGCGGGGAGTGCGCCACCGTCGAATGCGCGCGTGCGGTTTCCGCTGACTCCTCACCGGCCGTCCGCGAGTTGTGGGACCGGCGTCGCGGCGGCGCGCGCCGTCAAGCTCGAGTTCGCCGAGGCGGTCCGGCATCTTCGCGGTGAGCCAGGCCGGCCCGGCCGGTCACGACCCGGGAACGGCGGGCCCGCAGATCGCGCGGATGCGCGACGCGCTGGCGCGCTGGGACGGTGCCATCCAGGCGCTCGAAACGGCGGCGCGGCCGCACCTGCGCGCCGCCGACACCCCCGTCGTGCTCGGCACCGCCTATCTCGATCGCCACCGGGCGGCCGATGCCGTGCGCGCCCTCACCGAGGCGGCGCGCATCGGCGCCGATCGCGCCGGCGTCCACGTCTCGCTCGCGCTGGCGCATGCGCTCGATGCGAAAGCGTGACGAGGCCGCTCGCGCCTGGCGGCGCGCCGCCGGCCTCGACCCGCGCAACGCCGCAATCGCGTTCAGCCTGGCGCAGTCGCTGGCCGCGCTCGATCGGAGCCGCCGACGCCGTGCAGGCGCGCGAGCGATTCGTGCGATTGCGATCCGCGGAGCCGATCCCCGAGGGCGCCTCACGTGCCCGCGCCGCCGCCGCCGTTCGAGCGCGCCGGCCTCTTCCGCGCGTCGGCGGGCCTGGCGCCGCTCTTCGCGTCGGCGCGCTACGCGCTGGCGTTCGCGCAGCTCGACGCCGGCGACTATGCCGCGGCCGTCGAGGCGATGGCGGCCGCGTCCGCCGCCGACGCCGGCCTCGGCGCGGAGCATCGCCGCGGCCTCGAATCGTGGGTGGCGGGCGATCACAACGCCGCGGTGCGCGACCTGCGGCGCGCCATCGAGCTGCAGCCCGGCGACGAGCGGCCGCGGCTGGCGCTGGCCTTCGTGCTGCGCGCCGCCGGCCGGCCCAGCGAGGCGGAGATGGAACTGCGCGGCGCCGCCGCGGCGTTTCCGCGCGCCGGCCTGGTGTGGTACCGCCTCGGCCAGCTGTTCGAAGGCGAGTCGCGCCTGCCCGAGGCCGCGCAGGCCTTCGAGGAAAGCCTGGCCCGCGGGCCGATCCTGGGTCGCGACGCGGTGTATCAGCGGCTGGCGCGCATCCGCGTCAACCAGGCGGACTTCGACGGCGCGATCGCGGCCTATGCGGCGCGCGTGTCGGTCAATCCCAACTCGCGCCGAAGGCCACCGGTCGCTCGGCGAGATTTACTACCTGCAGGGCCGCGACGACGAGGCGCTCGCCGCGTTCCTCGCCGCCGTGTGGCTCGACCCCAACGACGCGCGCGCCTTTGCGGCCCTCGGCAAGGTGCACGTCCGCGCCGGGCGCTACGCGGCGGCGGTGGCGGTGTTGCGGCGCGCCGTCGCGCTCGACGCCACGCGCGCCGACGCGCACTACGCGCTGGGTCAGGCGCTGGCCCGCACCGGCCGCGCCGAGGAGGCGCGCGGCGAGACGGCCGAGTTCCAGCGGCTGGAGGCGGAGGAGCGCGCGCGGGGGCAGCGGGACTTCAGGATCGAGCAGCAGCGGGTGGACGCCGCGCGGCTGGTGGCGCAGGGTGACGTGGCGGCGGCGCTCGACGTGCTGCGGCGGCTGGCGGAGGAGGATCCGCAGAACCACCGCTGGCTGCGCGAGCAGGGCGCCGCGCTCGTGCGCGCCCGCCGGTTCGCGGACGCCGCTTCGGTGCTCGAAGCGGCCCAGGCCCGGACGGCGACGGTGGAAGGGGAGCGGCTGCTTGCCGACGCCTACGCCGGCGCCGGCCGCGCCGCCGACGCGCGTCAGGCCCTCGCGCGCTACGAGGAGGCGATGCGCCAGGCGCGCCTGGCGCAGCTGCTCAACGTCGGAGACGTAGGCCGCTTCCGCCAGCTCCGACTCGCCTTCGCGGGCCACGTAAAAGCGATCGCGCCTGCACGTTCGGGATCGACTCCACGCGGCCGCTCGGCCAGCGGATCTCCACGCGCGCTGCGCGGGCGGCGGCGCCCAGCCCGGCGTGCACGCGCAGGTCGCTGTGCGAGAGATAGCTGCCGTCGCTCCGCACCTCCGCCACCTGTTTGCGCCCGCCCGCCTCGACCGTGACCCGCGCGCCGAGCGCGCTGCGGTTGCTCGGCCCGCCAACCAGCCGCAGGGTGAGCCAGTGGTGCGTCGGCGGCGTGTCGTTGCGCAGCAGCGTCGGCCGCTCGTTCATGTTGACCACCAGCACGTCGGTGTCGCCGTCGTTGTCGATGTCGCCGAACGCGGCCCCCCGGCTCGAGCGCTCGAGCAGCAGGCCGCCGCCAATCGCCGCCGTCGCTTCGCGGAACCGCCGGCCTTCGTTCAGGAAGACCTGTTTCTTCTGGCGGTAGGACGTGCCGAGGCCGCGGCCGTCCACGTCGGGATAGACGTGGCCGTTGGCGATGAACAGGTCCAGGCGCCCGTCGTTGTCGAGGTCCACGAGCTTCACGCCCCATCCGAGATAGGGGCCGGCGGTCACGGCGACGCCGGCGGCGTAGCTGCGATCGGTGAACACGCCCGGCGGGCCGTTTTCGTAGAGCGTGTTGTAGTCGTGCGAGAAGTTGGTGACGACCAGATCCGGCAGGCCGTCGCCGTTGTAGTCGCCGGCGTCCACGCCCATGCCCGCCTGGGCCCGGCCGTCGCCGCTCACCGCCACGCCGGCGGGCAGGCCTTCCTCGACGAACGTGCCCTTGCCGGTGTTGCGGAAGAACAGGTTCGGCACCGAGTCGTTGGCCACGTAGAGGTCGGGCCAGCCGTCGTTGGTCAGGTCGGCGAACACCACGCCGAACCCGTAGTAGCCGGGGTCGGCGATGCCGGCGCGGGCGGTGACGTCGGTGAAGGTGCCGTCCCCGCCGTTCCGGTAGAGCACGTCGGCCTCGCCCACCAGCCGGTTGGGCCCGCAGAAGACGTCGGTGGCCATGAAGCGGCAGCTGGCGGTGGTGGCGCGCGCGGGGATGGCCTTGTCGTCGAAGCGAACGTAGTTGGCCACGTAGAGGTCCACGAACCCGTCATGGTCGTAGTCGTTGAAGGCGCAGCTCGTGCTCCAGCGCGTGTCGCCGAGCCGTGCCTCCTTCGTGACGTCCACGAACGTGCCGCGGCCGGTGTTGCGCCACAGGACGTCGGCTCCGAACGCGGTGACGTAGACGTCTTCGAAGCCGTCGTTGTCCACGTCGGCAACGCAGGTCCCGGCGCCCCAGCCGGTGCGGGAGAAGCCGCTGGCCGCCGTCACGTCCGCGAACCGGCCGGTGCCGTCGTTGCGGTAGAGAGCCACCATCGGGTCGCCACCGCGGGGCAGCCGCTCGCGCGTCGAGCCGTTGACCAGCAGCGCGTCGAGGTCGCCGTCGTTGTCGTAGTCGAAGAGCGCGGCGCCGTTGCCGTTGGCGTCGACGATGTAGTCCTTGGCGGGGCCGCCCGAGACGTTCACCAGGTCGAGCCCCGACGTCGCCGAGACGTCGGCGAGCGCGACCTTGACACCGGACTGCGCGGCGAGCGACCCGGCGGCCAGCGCCGCAGCCAATATCCACCCCCAAAAACGTCGCATCACCGCAGGGCGGCGATTGTGGCACGCGGATTGAGTGCCAGGCCCCCCCTAATTAGGTGATTGCCACTCCCGCTGAGCGCGGTCAAGAATCCCAAGGCTTTCTCATCATTTACTCAAAGGTTCCCCATTACCCCAAGGTTTCCCAATAACCCAAAGGTTCCCCAGGAGGATATGCGCAATGCGCTTCGCCTTGCGATGTGGGCTTTCGTGTGCGTGGCCGCCGTGCCAACGCTCGCCCACGCGCAGGCATCGATCACGGGTGTCGTTCGGGACTCGTCGGGCGGGGTGCTGCCCGGCGTCACGGTCGAGGCCAGCAGCCCGGCCCTCATCGAAAAGGTTCGCTCGGTCGTCACTGATTCCGGCGGTATCTATCGCATCGTCGACCTGCGCCCCGGGACCTACTCGGTCTCCTTCACCCTGCCCGGCTTCAACGTCGTCAAGCAGGACGGGATTCAGCTCACCGGCACCTTCGTCGCCACGGTCAACGCGGACCTCCGCGTCGGCGCGATCCAGGAAACGGTGACGGTCAGCGCCGACTCGCCGATCGTGGATACCCAGAACACCACGCAGCAGCGCGTGTTCGACCAGCAGGTCATCGAGGCCATTCCGGCCGGCCGCAGCCACATCAACATGGCCGTGCTGATCCCGGGTCTGGCGGCGAGCCAGCCGGGCCGCGGCGCGCTGCAGGACGTGGGCGGCACCAACAACCTGCAGAACACCACGTTCGTGATCCACGGCAGCAAGCAGGCCGACACGCGGCTGCAGCTCGACGGCGTCCGCGTCGGCAACGTGCTGTCGGAAGGGCAGTTCTCGAACTTCGTGCCCGACACCGGGCTCCACGCAGGAAGTCACGATGGACTACGCGGCCGTGTCGGCCGAGCAGCCCTTCGGCGGCCTCCGGATCAACATCATCCCGAAAGAGGGCGGCAACTCGGTGCGCGGATCGGTCTTCGCCACCGGCGTCACCTCGGCGTGGCAGGGCACCAACATCGACGACGACCTCAAGGCGAAGGGCCTGCCGGACCCGAACGAGATGAAGAAGGCCTACGACATCAACCCGTCGGTGGGCGGACCGCTGATGCGCGACAAGCTGTGGTTCTACTTCTCGTCGCGCTGGCAGAAGAACGAGAGCTACGTGGCCGGCCTCTACGAGAACCGGAACGCCGGCGACCCCACCAAGTGGCTGCCGGATCCGGACCGGTCGAAGCGCGGCGTGTTCCTCGTCGATCAGAAGGGCGTGAACCTGCGCCTCACCTCGCAGCTGGCGGCGAGGCACAAGCTGTCGTTCTTCTACGACAACCAGGGCCGCATCTGGGACGACAGCCGCCCGACCATCTCGCCCGAGTCCACGGTGGCCTACCGCTTCCCGGTGCTCAACCTCGCGCAGGCGGCCTGGACGTCGACGATGACCAACAAGCTGCTGGTCGAAGCGCGCTTCGGCAACCGCGGCGAGGCCTTCGGCAACCAGTACCCGGAGGAAGGCGACATCTACCGCGAGCTGATCCCGGTCATCGAGCAGAGCAACAGCCTGCAGTACCGCGGCAAGGGCGGTGACGGCGGCTCCAGCGCGCTCTTCGGCTACAGCACGCAGGAGATCAACACGCTCACCGGGTCGGTGTCCTACGTCACGGGGTCGCACTCCTTGAAGGTGGGCGCCACCGACACGTGGGCGCTGACGCGCAGCTCGTCGAAGACCAACACGTCGGCGTTGCTGTACCGCTTCACCAACGGCGTGCCGACGCAGTTCACCGAGTACGCGCCGGTCGAGGGCGGCACGGGCTCGAAGGTGATTGGCGAGATCGGTCTCTTCGTCCAGGACCGCTGGACGATCAACCGGCTCACGCTGAACCTCGGCTTGCGCTACGACCAGTACATCGGCGGCTACCCGGAGCAGACGCTCGGCCCGGCGCTCTACCAGCCGACCCGCAACTACCAGTTCGACGCCGTCACGGGGAACAACTTCAAGGACGTCACGCCCCGCGTCGCCGCCGCCTACGACCTCTTCGGCAACGGCAAGACGGCGCTGAAGGTGAACGTGGGCCGGTACGTGATGGCGACCACGCCGATCGGCAATCCGGCCGGCATCACCACGCAGGCGACACGGTCGTGGAACGACATGGCGTACCCCGTGGGCGACCCGCGTCGCGGCAACTACGTCGTGGACTGTGACCTTGTGAGCATGGCCGCCCAGGTCGAGTGCGGCGCGGGCCCGGCCAACTTCGGTGCGCTGTCGTCGATTCCCGCGTTCAACGAGGACACGCGCTTCGGCTGGGGCAACCGTCCGTGGAGCGCCGAGTTCTCGACCAGCGTGCAGCACGAGCTCGCGCCGCGTCTCGGCATCGACGTCGGCTACTTCCGCCGCTGGTTCGGCAACTTCGTGGCGATCGACAACCGGGCGAACAGCGCGGCCGACTTCGATCCGTACAGCATCACCGCGCCGGTCGATTCCCGGCTGCCCGACGGCGGCGGCTACGTGGTCAGCGGGCTCTACAACATCAACCCGTCGAAGTTCGGTGTGGCCACCGACAATTACACGAGTTTCGCCAGCGACATCGGCGAACAGACGGAGACCTGGAACGGCGTGGACTTCAGCGTGAACGCCCGGATGGCCAACGGCGTGACGCTGCAGGGCGGCATCAGCACCGGCCGCACGGTGACCGACAACTGCGACATCGCCAAGGTGGCCGGCACCACGACCACCGGCTTTGGCGTGGTCCTCACCGACAACCCGACCCAGCTCTATTGCCACAACGTCCAGGACTTCCTGACGCAGTTCAAGATGCTGGGCACGTACAGCATCCCGAAGGTGGACGTGAACTTCGCGGCGACGCTCCAGAGCTCGCCCGGGGCGATCATCACGGCCAACTACATCGCCACCAACGCGCAGATCCAGCCGTCGCTGGGCCGGCCGCTGTCGGGCGGTGCCGCCAACGCGACCATCAACCTGGTGGAGCCGGGCACGCTCTTCGGCGATCGGCTCACCCAGGTCGACCTGCGCTTCTCGAAGCCGATCCGGTTCGGGGCGCGCCGTCTGTCGGTGAACCTGGATATCTACAACGCGCTCAACGCGAACCCGATCATCCAGTACAACAACAACTACGCGGTGTGGCAGACGCCGCAGCGCATCATGGAAGCGCGGCTGTTCAAGGTCAGCGGACAGTTCGACTTCTAGGGCCGCTCGCTTCGCTCGCGGTAGGGCGGGTGGGGCGGGTAGGGCAGGTGGGTCAAACGGGGCCGGGTCTTCGGATCCGGCCCTTTTTCCTATGAGAGGGCGGTCTTGAGACCGTCCTGTGGTTCCGTTCCTATAATCAACAGAGCATGGTTCGCCCGACTGCCTTCGCCGCCGTGTTGTGCCTGGCTTGGGGCGCCTCGCTGGCCTCGCAGGCGCCGCGGCGCCGGCCCGGGCCACCGTCTGCGGCCGCCCCCGATCCGGCGCTGCGGCAGACGCTCGACCGCTACTGCGCGAGCTGCCACAACGAGCGGGTGAAGATCGACCGCCACGGCAGGCGGCGTCGTCCTCTCGAACGCTGGACCTGGCGGCGGTGGGGCACGACGCGGCGCTGTGGGAGAAGGTGATGAAGAAGCTGCGCACCGGCGCCATGCCGCCGGCCGGCATGCCGCGGCCCGAGCCGGCGGCGCAGACCGCGCTCCTCACCTATCTCGAGTCCGCGCTCGACCGCGAGGCGGCCGCGCGCCCCAACCCGGGACGCGCCGCGCCCCATCGCCTGAACCGGGCCGAGTACGCAGAACGCCATCCGCGATCTGCTGGCGCTCGACGTCGACACCGCCACGCTGCTGCCGCCCGACGACTCGGCCGACGGCTTCGACAACATCGCCGACGTGCTGGGCGCGTCGCCCGCGCTGCTCGAGCGCTATCTCTCGGCGGCGGCGAAGATCAGCGCGCTCGCCGTGGGCAGTCCCGCCGATCACCGCGGATTCCGACACCTACCGCGTGCGCGGCGACGCGTCGCAGACCGACCAGAACGACGAGCTGCCGCCCGGCACGCGCGGCGGCCTGCTGGCGCGCCACACGTTCCCGCTCGACGGCGAGTACACCATCAAGGTCAAGCTGCTGCAGACCAACCTCGGCTCGATCCGCGGCATCGAGGACACGCACCAGCTCGAGATCACGCGTGGACGGCGAGCGCGTGCTGCTGGCGCCGGTCGGGCAGCGAGCAGGAGTACGCCGACGCGGTCAAGAACGCGACCGACATCGTGAACCTGCTCGAGGCGCGGCTGCAGGCGCGCGTGTTCGTGCGCGCCGGCCAGCGGCCGGTGGGCGTGGCGTTTCTGGCCAAGACGGCGGCGCTCGGCGGCAACCGGCTGCAGTCGTTCGAGCGCAGCACGCTGATTGCCACCGACCATCGCGGCGTGCCGCACGTCGAGAGCGTGACCATTCCGGCCGTTCAATCCCAAGGGGTCCGGCGACACCGCGAGCCGCCGCCGCGTGTTCACCTGTTCGCCGGCCGCAGGTCGCGCCGGCCGCCGACGACCGCGCCTGCGCGCGGACGATCGTCTCGCACGCTGGCGCGGCGCGCCTATCGGCGCCCGGTCACCGACGCGGACCTGACGCCGCTGCTGCAGTTCTACGAGACCGGCCAGCGCGAGGCCGGCTTCGAGCGCGGCGTCGAGATGGCGCTGCGCGCCATCCTCGTCAGCCCGAAGTTCCTGATCCGCGTCGAGCGCGATCCCGCCGGCGCGGCGGCGGGGACGCTGTCGCCGCGTCAGCGACCTCGATCTCGCGTCGCGGCTCTCGTTCTTCCTCTGGAGCAGCATTCCCGACGACGAGCTGATGGATCTCGCGGCCAAAGGGCGGCTCGCGCACGCCGGCCGTGCTCGACGCGCAGGTGCGCCGCATGCTGCGCGACCCGAAGGCGTCGGCGCTGGTCGACAACTTCGCGGCGCAGTGGCTGCACGCCCGCAACCTGCGCAACGCGACGCCCGACAAGAACGACTTCCCCGACTTCGACGACAACCTGCGGCAGGCGTTCGAGCGCGAGCTGAAGCTGTTCGTCGGCAGCATCATCGCGCGAGGACCGCAGCGTCCTCGACCTGATGACCGCCGACCACACCTTCGTGAACGAGCGGCTGGCGCGTCACTACGGCATCCCCAACGTCTACGGGCCGCAGTTCCGCCGCGTGACCGTCGACCGAAGACGCGCGGAAGGGCCTGCTCGGGAAGGGCGCCGTGCTGCTCGTCACGTCGCACGCCGACCGCACGTCGCCGGTGGTGCGCGGCAAGTGGATCCTCGACAACCTGATCGGGTCGCCGCCGCCGCCGGCCCCGGCCGTGTGCCGCCGCTCGACGATCGAACCGGCCGCCGCCACGCTCACGATGCGGCAGCGGATGGAGAAGCACCGCGCCAGCCCGGCGTGCGCGCAGCTGCCACAAGGTGATGGACCCGATTGGCCTCGCGCTCGAGAACTTCGACGCGATCGGCCGCTGGCGCGACCTCGACGGCGAGTCGCCGATCGACGCCTCGGGCGAGCTTTACGGACGGCACGAAGGTGAACGGCGCCGTGGACCTGCGGCAGGCGCTGCTGAAGCGGCCCGAAGTGCTGGTGGGGACGATGACCGAGAAGCTGATGACCTATGCGCTCGGACGCGGGCCTGGAGGCCGTCCGATCATGCCTGCGGTGCGGGCCATCGTCCGGGAGGCGTCGAAGGACGGCTACCGGTTCTCGGCGCTCGTGAAGGGGATCGTGACCAGCACGCCGTTCCGGATGCGGCGCAAGGAGTCCTGATGTTCGTTCACAAGATGTTCCTGCCGCGGCGGACCGTGCTGAAGGGGCTGGGCGCGGCGCTGTCGCTGCCGTTCCTCGACGCCATGGTGCCGGCGCTCACCGCGCAGGCGCGCACGGCGGCGGCGGCGAAGAAGCGCCTGGCCTGCGTCTACATCCCGCACGGCGTCATCCTCGACCAGTGGACGCCGGCCACGGCGGGCAGCGACTTCGAGCTCAAGCCGATCCTGAAGCCGCTCGAGCCGTTCCGCGCAGTCGATGGTCGTGGTGACCAACCTGCTGCGGCCCGAGCGCGGCTTCGACACCAACCACGCCGGCGCGCCGTCGTCGTGGCTCACCGGCGTGCCGCCGAAGCGCACCGCGGGGCCCGACTTCTCGCTGGGCGCCACGCTCGACCAGGTGGTGGCGCAAGGAGATCGGCCAGGAGACGACGCTGCCGTCGCTCGAGCTCGCCACCGAGGACTTCACCGGCCTCATCGGCGACTGCTCGCCCGGCTACAGCTGCGCGTACATGAACACGCTCAGCTGGCAGAACGACACCACGCCGCTGCCGATGGAGATCAACCCGCGGCTGGTGTTCGAGCGGCTGTTCGGCGGCGGCACCACGCGCGAGGCGCGGCATGGCGCGGATCCGCACCGACAAGAGCCTGCTCGATTTCGTCGCCGGCGATCTCAAGCAGCTCGAGACGAGCCTGGGCGCGCGCGACCGCGCGCGGCTCGACGAATATCTCGAGCACGTGCGGGAGATCGAGCGCCGGGTGCAGCTGGCCGAGTCGCGCACCGATTCGCTGATCGACGTGCCCGAAGCGCCGGTGGGCGTCCCCGAGGCGTTCGAGGATCACGCCACGCTGATGTTCGACCTGCTGGCGATTGCCTTCGAGGCCGACCTCACGCGCGTCAGCGCGTTCATGCTCACCCGCGAGCTGAGCCAGCGCACCTATCCGAACATCGGCGTCACCGAGCCGCACCACACGATCTCGCACCACGGCAACAAGCTGCCGCAGATCGAGGCGCACGCCAAGGTGAACCTCTATCACGCCGGCCTGCTCGCCGGCTTCCTGGAGCGGCTGGCGTCGACCGACGGACGGCGACGGCACGCTGCTCGATCACTCGCTCGTCCTCTATGGCAGCGGCATGGGCAACGGCAACGTGCACGCCGCCGATCACCTGCCGACGCTGCTCGTGGGCGGCGCCGCCGGCAGCGTCAAGGGCAACCGGCACATCGTCGCGCCGGAGCTGACGCCGAACGGCAACCTGCTCGTGAGCGTGGCCGAGAAGTTCGGCGTCAAGATGGACAGCTTCGGCAGCAGCACCGGACGCATCGCGCTCTAGACGGAATGCGACTGCAGCCGCCGATCCCGCCTGCTGCGGACCGCCGCCATCGTCGTCGTGCGCCGTTGCGGGCGCTGAGCCGCTGCCGGCGCCGACGCGCGTCTCGTGGACGCGGTGAAGCGCGGCGACCTGCAGACGGTGCGGGCGCTGGTCCAGCGCCGCGTGCCGGTGGCCGGCACCGAAGCCGACGGCACGACCGCGCTGCACTGGGCGGTGCGCGCCAGCCAGCTGGAGATTGCGCGCGCGCTGGTGCGGGCCGGCGCGCCCGTCAACGCCGCGACGCGCTACGGCGTGACGCCGCTGTCGCTGGCGGCCGAAACCGGCAGCCTGCCGATGGTGGACCTGCTCGTGACCGCAGGTGCCAACGTCAACGCGGTCAACCCGGACGGGGAAACCATCCTGATGGTGGCGTCGCGGACCGGCCGCGTCGAGGTGGTGGACCGGCTGATCGCGGCCGGCGCCGACGTCCAGGCGCGCGAGGCGTATCGCGGCGAGACCGCGCTGATGCGGGCCGCCGGTGAGGGGCACGCGGCCGTCGTGACGCGGCTGGCCAAAGCGAAGGCCGACCTCGACGTGCGCTCCAAGCACCTCGAGTACCCGAACATCCGCGAAGACTTCTCGACGATGGTGTTCACCGCCATCCCGCGCGGCGGATTCACCGCCCTCATGTTCGCGGCGCGCGAGGGCGCGCTGGACGCCGCCACGGCGCTCACCGAGGCCGGCGCGAACCTCGACGTGACCGATCCCGAGGGCACCACGGCGCTGGTCATCGCCATCATCAACGCCCACTACGACGTGGCCGCGCTGCTCCTCGACAAGGGCGCGAACCCGAACCTGGGCGATGCGTCGGGGATGGCGGCGCTGTATGCGGCCGTGGACATGGCGCACCAGGCGCCGATGATCAACCGGCCGCTGGCCAAGCCGTCCGGGAAGCTGCGCGCGATGGACGTCGATTGCGCGGCTGCTCGACCACCGGCGCCGATCCGAACCAGGGGCTGAAGACGCCGCTGCTGATGCGGCAGCACGAGTTCGGCGACGCGTCGCTCGGCGAGGGCGCCACGCCGCTGATGCGCGCCGCCAAGGCGGGCGACGCGGCGCTGCTGCGGCTGATGCTCGACAAGGGCGCCGACCCGAATCGCGCGATGAAGAGCGGCACCACCGCGCTGATGGTGAGCGTGAACCGCCAGGGGCGCCTGGCCGGGCCGATGGCCGGCGACCATTGCGGCGCGTGTCGCTGCTGCTCGAGCGCGGTGCCGACATCAACGCCGTGAACGCCAACGGCGATACCGCGCTGCACGTCGCGGTGACCAAGGGCGACGAGCTGGTGAAGTTCCTGGTCGAGAAGGGCGCGAAGCTCGACGCGAAGGACAAGTACAACCGCACGCCGCTCGACGTCGCGATGGGCGTGCCCGGCGGCGGCCGCGGCCGCGGCGGCGCGCCGCCGGAGCCCCCGCCGGTCTACGAGAAGACCGCCGCCCTCCTCAAAGAGCTGGCGTCGAAGCAGTAGAGACGTAGCCGCCGGTCTTCAGACCGGCCCAATGAAAGGCGCGCGAATGAGAATCGCAATTGCCGCCGCTGCCATGTTCGCGTTGACCTCCGCGCCGGCTTTCCGCGGAGCTGCTGAAGCCCGCCGCGCGCAAGCCCGCGACGAACTTCTCGTTGCCCGGCAGGGACGGCAAGCCCGTTCAGCTCTCGGCGCTCAAGGGCAAGGTGGTGCTGCTCGACTTCTGGGCCACCTGGTGCGCCGGCTGCAAGGTCGAGATCCCGTGGTTCATCGAGTTCGACAAGGCGTACCGCTCGAAGGGCCTCGCCGCCATCGGCGTGTCGATGGACGAAGAGGGCTGGAAGACGATCGAGCCGTATCTGAAGAAGAATCCGATCAGCTACACCATCGTGGCCGGCAACTTCGACGCCGCAGCGCCGTACAACATCACGGCGCTGCCGGTCACGGTGCTGATCGACCGCGCGGGCCGAGTGGCCGCGCAGCACGTGGGCGTCGTGGACAAGAAGTCGTTCGAGACCGAACTGAAGCAGCTCCTCGCCGAGCGGTGATTCCTCACGTCCCTACGCGCCTCGCATCCGGGTGCTTCCGCTCCGGCGGGCGAGTCGAAAGACCCGCCGTCTACTTCGCGGGCGGCGGCGTGGCCGGGCGGCCGCCGCTCAGCAGCGCGTGGTGGGTGCGCTGCTTGAAGCGCCAGCCCTGCGGCGTCTTCACGTAGATGTCCTCGTAGTGCCCGTCGTACTGGATCTTGTTGGGGTCGCCGCCGAGGCCGATCATCAGCATGTCCACGTAGCCCTTGGCGCCGTCGGCGGTCGGCCTCGATGATGTGATTGGGATACAGGTGCCGCACGCCCTGCTGGATCCAGCCCACGTTCTTGCACCCGCGTGAGCCGCCGCCCGACACTTCGGCCAGCCGCTCGCGCCCCTGGATGCCGTTGCGGCCGGCTTGCCGTTGATGACCGGCAGGAAGATGCCGTCGGCCGTGAACAGATCCGCGTAGTCGTAGCCGTTGTTCGAGCAGGTGTCGATGAAGCGCGCGTACTTCGCCACCAGCTGCTGGATCTCGATGTAGTCCATCGCGGTCAGCTCCATCGGCTTCTGCTGCGCGAGCACGGCGCGGGAAGCGCGACGAAGGCGACGACGGCAGGCGAGAATAAGAGCGGGTCATGGTCGTGGCTTTCGTAGGGGCGGGTCTTCAGACCTGCCCTGAGGTCGTAGGGCGGGCTTCAGCCCCGCCGGTCATCACGGAATGATGAAGCTGCTGCGATCGACCTTCTCGAACTGGCCGACCATCAGCTCGTTGGCGTAGTTCATCTGCTGGCACTGATACTCGAACAGCTCGGTGCCCGCCTCCCAGCGCAGGTTCATCTGGCCGCTGAACGGCGCGGTGTAGGCGCCGGGATCGTCCACCGTCAGCTCGTAGCGGATGGTGTCGAAGTCGGTGCGCGTGAAGCGTCTCGATGGTGTGCAGCCGGTTGGTGTGCGGCAGGCCGTCGCGGTCCATCCAGAACCCTTCGTTGAACCCGACCGTGTCGATCGACCAGCGTGTCGCCGTCCCACCAGCCGATCGAGTGGCCGTAGTAGGTGGGCGTGAAGTCCTTCGGGGTGCGAGCGGCCGTCCATGAACACCTCGCGGAAGGTGTGGGGGCCGCCGATGTCGAAGATGAAGACGCGCTGGAGCTCGCGCATCTCCACCATCTCGACGCCGTACGGGCGTGAGGAACTGCCGCGCCACGCCCGACGGCTTGCAGCGGGTGTGCGGCTCGAGCTCGTTGCTGTTGCGGTCGGCGAAGAGCGCCTTCGCCCACGGCTGGAAGGGGATGTCCTTGATCTGCAGCGGGTTCGGGCACGACGGGCCCGGGCAGCCACACGCCCTTTTCGCGCCGGCGTGGCGCCGCCGAGCAGCACGTGGCCGTCTGGCCCGCGCGGCACCGCACGCGGCGGGCCCGACGGACGGCCGCGCCCGCGGGCGGCGTTGGCCGCGCCGCCGCGATCGCCGCGCCCTTCCGGCACGCCCACCTGCACGCTCGGGCGCTGCGGGTTGGCCTCCTCGCGCTGCGCCGAAGAGCAGCAGCGGCGAGGTGAAGACGAGCGCGGCGACGACCAATCCAAGGTTCGATGCATCGTTCTCCCCAGGGCAGGTCTGAAGACCGCCCTCTGTCGTACGTACTGCCGCGGTCTTTAGACCCGCCCACGTTTACCAGGCCGCGGTCTTTAGACCCGCCTCATGGCGTCCCGCTCGACGACGGCAACGTTCCGGTCGCGTCCACCGCGAACACCAGCAGCTTCGGCGTGAACGGCGTCGGCTGGTTGCCGGGGCCGGCGTTGCCGCCCGCGGCCGCCTGGCCCACGCCGCCCATCAGCGCCACGTACTGCTTGCCGTCCACGCGATAGGTGATGGGCGGACCCATGCCGCTGCGCAGCCCGGTGTCGATGTCCGCGAGCTTCTCGCCCTTGTCGGCGCTGTAGGCCAGCAGGCGTCCGTTGCTCGAGCACCTGGAACACGAGGTTGGCTGCGGTGGTGAGCGCGCCGCCGCCGATGCCTCCGCCGCCCGGCGTGCGCC
Organism: uncultured Acidobacteriota bacterium; assembly: GCA_963731785.1. Taxonomy (GTDB): domain Bacteria; phylum Acidobacteriota; class Vicinamibacteria; order Vicinamibacterales; family UBA2999; genus DASYRM01. Next base: position 4,020 of record CAVSWX010000025.1, on the reverse strand, counting down.
ACCGCATCGTGCCGGTCACCGCATCCCAGGCGACGAGCGCGCCGCGCGCCCCCGCGCCGTCGAGCGGCGTCGGTCCGATGGCGGGCGGGGCCGGCGCGACCGGTACGGGAGCCGGACGCACGGTGCCCGTCATCGACCCGGGCCGCGGGTTGAACGGCTGCTCGACGGCGTACGAGAACGTGTTGAGCGTGGACGTGGGCACGTAGGTGAGCCCGGTCATCGGGTTGAACGCCATCGGCGACCAGTTGTGCGCGCCGCCGCCGCCCGGCGTCACCAGCGTGGCGGTGGCGCCGTAGTAGGCCTCCTTGTTCACGATCGGCCGGCCCGTCTTCGGGTCGAGGCCGCTGGCCCACGTGACCTGCGAGAACGGCGCCGCCGAGATGAACTGCGCCGGTGACGCGATCGAGCACGTAGAAGAACGCGTCCTTGTTGGCCTGCATGATCACCTTGCGCGTCCGGCCGCCGATCGGCAGGTCGGCGAGGATCGAGGTGCTGCACGCTGTCGAAGTCCCACGAGTCGCCCGGCACCACCTGGAAGTGCCACTTCAGCTCACCGGTGTCGACGTCCACCGCGAGGATCGAGCAGACGTAGAGATTGTCGAGCCCCATCGACGTGCGCAGCTGCCTGCGGCCACGGCTCGGCGTTGCCGGTGCCGACGTAGACGAGATTCAGCTCCGGGTCGTAGGCCGCGCCGTCCCACACCGCGCCGCCGCCGCCGTTCTTCCACCACTCCTTGTCCCAGGTGGCCATCGCCTTCTTCATCGCGGCGTTCTCGGGCGGCTTCGACGGGATCGCCGGGGACCGTGTAGAAGCGCCACGCGCGCCGTCCGGTGAGCGCGTCGTAGGCGTCGAAGAAGCCGCGCGTGGGCCGGTCGCCGCCGCTGGCGCCGATGATCACCTTGCCCTTGGCGATGCGCGGCGCCATCGTCAGCGTGTAGTGGTCCTGCGGGAACGCGACGCGCGATTCCCACACCACCTTGCCGGTCATCGCGTCGAGCGCCTGCAGCCGGCCGTCGATCACCGGCACGTAGACCATGCCCTGGTAGAGCGCGAGGCCGCGGTTGACGACGCCGCAGCAGATCTCGGGCCGCACCTCGGTCTTGTTCACCCAGGGATCCCAGCGCCACTTCTCCTTGCCGGTGCGGCGCGTCCACCGCGAACACCACGCTCCAGTTGGTGATGCCGTAGATCGTGTCGTTCCACACCAGCGGCGTGGCTTCCTGGCCGCCGCCGCCCGAGCCCGCGCTCGTACGCCCACGCCAGGCCGAGCCGCGCGACGTTCGACGCGTTGATGTCGGTGAGCGGGCTGAAGCGCGTCTCCGACTGGTCGAGGCCGTAGGTGAGCCACTCGTCGCCGCTGCCCGGCCTTGCGCAGCGCGGCGTCGTCGACGCGGCGCGGCTGCTGGCCGGCGATGAGCGGAACTGCCGCCACCACGGCCGCGGCCGCGAGCGCGAACCGCACGTAGACGGTCTGCAGACCGCCCTGCGCGAGCGTCCGGCCCGGCATGTGCCCGCTCCTATTGGCCGGTCGAGGGCGTCGGCGCAGGCGTGGCGGCGGGCCTGGCCTGCGGCCGCCCGGACGGCCAGTGTCGTTCGACGCCGTCCGCTTCTTGAACTTCCACACGCCGTTCTCGCGGACGAAGGTGTCGTCGTAGCGGCCCGCCTGCGCGATCACGGCGCCGCGCTCCTGCGGCTGCACGAACGCCCAGCGCGACCACGCGGTGGCCGTGTCGCCGTCGACCGTGATCACGAAGTTCGAGAGCAGATGGTAGTTGTTGGCTCGTGTTGCCGCCCGTGCCCATGTTCTTTTCCATGAACGCCTTGATGTTGGCGGGGCCCTTCACCGAGCCGAACCCGCCCACCCACTCGCCGTCGGCGGCGAACAGGCTCGAGTAGGTGGCGAAGTCGCGATCGTCGAGCGCGCGCCCGTAGGTGAGCAGCACGTTCGCGATCTCTTCCTTGTCGGCGAACCGCTGCAGGCGCGCCTCGGCCGACTCTTTGCTCTTCGAGGTCTGCGCGGCGATCGAATTCCATGCGACGACGACCGCGATGAATGAAAGGGCCAGCAGGAGGAGGCGACGCGACGGAACGTGGACGGTCATGGACGGTCTCCCAGGGCGGTCTGACGACCGCCCTCTACGAAAAACGAGGTGCACAAAATCCCGCCGAACTCGGCTCCGGGCGCGAAACGGCCGGCCACGGCCAGCCCAGCGGCACCCGTCGTCAGGGCGCCGACGAACTCCCGGCGCGACGTCACGGATTGCATGCGCGGAGTGTAGTGGCGCGTTTCGCCCCGCGCAAGATGGGTGGGGGATAAGAGACAGGGCGCGCGAAATGACACCCCCCCGCCCCCGCGCGATTGCGCGCGAAACCGCGCGTTGCGCGTGGAGCCCACACCGCGACTTTTCCTGCCGACGATTCTGCGATTCCCGTCGGCATGCGCGCAATGACCGCGTTGGTGTTGGACTTTCTACAGACGGGTAAAGCACCTTAGCTGCGTCAACTCTAGAACGTCCCGTCGCGAACACGATCGTGTTGTCGGGCAGCCAGGCGGCGCCCCTGAGGATCGAGCGGGGGTAATAGTCAGATCGCGTTCCAGGCCGTTCACGTTCAGTGCGGTGATACCAGTGGCCTCGACCCTGAGTCACCTGGAGCCTCGAGGGTACGGGCCTCAGCTCGCACTGCCCTCCATGGACGGGCCATTCTAGTGTCGCCCGGAACCCCTGCCCAACTCCTGCCAATTCCCTGCCCCTCGCCTGCGACTTCTCCGCGTCCCTCGGCTACGTTCTTCGCCAGTCCAGGAGATGTCCCATGCATCGACCAATCATTGCCCTCGTCCCGGCCGCCGCGTTCACGTGCGCCATTGCCGCCTCTATGGTCGAGCTCGCTCCCTCGTCGTGGTCGCCCATCGCGGTTGCGGCCGCCGCGGTCGACAAAGGGAAGCAGCTCTTCGACCATGAAACCTTCGGGGGCAACGGCCGCACTTGCCGAACCTGCCACTCTGGTAATGACGGCACGATCAGTGTCGACGAAGTTGGTGAGCGCCTGCTGAAGGACCCGTCCGACCCCCTGTTCGTTCACGACGGCCTCGACGATTTCGGCAGCGGCACGAGCCGCATCGCCGCCCACGCCACGATCCTGATCGAGCGCGAGTTGCCGGAGGGCGTCGTGCTGGCCGATGCGCCCGCGGCGACCTCGGTGGTCTTCGCTCGTGGCGTTCCGAGCACCGTGAACACGCCGGCGCTCGACCCGGCGCTGATGTACGACATCCGCAACCCGGACCTGCAGGCTCAGGCGGCGAGTGCGATCGACCGTCATGCGCAACCCACCGTCCCGCCCACGTCGCTGCAACTCGACGCGATCGCCGAGTTTCAGCGGACGGACAAGCAGTTCTTTTCGAGCAAGGCGCTGAGAGCCTTCGCTGAAGGTGGCCCGGCGCCGCCGCTCCCGCAAGGGCAGACCGCCTCTGAGCGGCGCGGCCGCGACTTCTTCGTCGATGCGCCCTGGGACCCTCCCAACAAGAAAGGTGCCTGCGCTCTCTGTCATAGCGGGCCGCTGCTGAACACGGCGAACGAGTTCACCACCGCGCCAACTGGTGCACCGCCGGGCTGGCGTGCGTTCGACATCCTGGTCAGCTCGCGAAACCTCATGAACAATCCAGTCCGCATGTTCGAGGTCACCGACTCCTGCGGCACCGCTTTCGTGGTGCCGTCACCTGATCCGGGAATCATGATCACCGGCGTCTACAACATCCCGATGCTCGCGCAGTTTCTGCCGCCCAAGGAGTCCTGCATCCTGCACCCCGCGTTCGTCGCCAACATGTTCAAGACACCGCAGCTCTGGGGCGTGCGGCATACGGCGCCGTACTTTCATGACAACTCGGCGAAGAGTCTCGAAGACGTCCTCGAACAGTACGTGTTCTTCTTCACATCGAATCTCGGCTTCCCGATCACCGATTCGAACATCCTGCTGACCGAGCAGGACATTGCCGACATCCTGGCGTTTCTGCGCCTGCTCTG
>CAVSWX010000024.1:0-138939 GCA_963731785.1 uncultured Acidobacteriota bacterium | reverse complement strand
GATCTCAGCGACGCGGCCATGGCGCCTGTGGCGACAAGTCGCGCTATGATCGCCGCCGGTTCAAACAGGAGAGCTTCTGATGACCAAGTTGATTTCAGGCGCAATCGGGATCGCAGTGTTCGCGGCCGTCGCATGCCTGAGCGTTTCAGCGCAGCAGAATCAGATGAGTTTCTTCATCACTAGCGCCGGCCCTGGCAACGGGGCAAATCTCGGTGGACTCGCCGGCGCGGATAAGCAGTGTCAAACACTCGCCGCGGCCGCCGGAGCTGGGAACCGCACGTGGCGCGCGTATCTGAGCGCCGCCGCTGCGGCCGGCCAGCCGGCGGTCAACGCGCGCGATCGCATCGGCAAGGGGCCGTGGATGAATGCGAAGGGTGTGGTCGTCGCGAAGTCGGTGGCCGATCTCCATTCCGATGCCAACAGTCTCGGCGGCGAGAACTCGCTGACCGAGAAAGGCGCCGCTGTCCCGGGCAACCAGCACGACATCCTCACCGGCTCGCAGGCGGACGGAACGTTGCAGACCGGTGATGCGCCATGCGGCAACTGGACCAGCGCCGAGACCGGCGGGGCGATGGTCGGCCATCACAACAAGCAGGGCGGCGGTGCGGCGCCGACCTCATGGAACGCCGCGCACAGTTCGAAAGGCTGCTCACAGCAGAATCTCGTCGCCACGGGCGGAAACGGATACTTCTACTGCTTCGCGAACTGAAGCGACCTAAGTGTGGGGAAAATTGGCGGAGAGGGTGGGATTCGGACTCTGCCAGACCTTCTGGATTCTGTAACTTACAGATTCCAAAATGCCGCCGTTGCCGTGGATCCCAGGGCTGCCGCGGCGCCTTGCACGCTGTCGCACGCTGGCGGAGGTTCCGATCCGGTCGGCGGCGGAGGCAAACAGTTTCTCCGTCCGGCCGATTGATAGCACGTCCGAGCAAGTTCGAGTCAAGGGAACGCCGTGCGCATGACGAGGGGCGGGGCCGCTCCTGACATCGCCCGAGGGTCAAGTAGCAGCGTCATCCCCAGACGCACGACACGGGCGCCCCAAACATCCGGTCGCCAAAGGAAACGGTGTGCTCCCCGTCCGAGCTGGGTGAAGTTCGTCAGCTGGCCGGAATGGTGAGCCAAGACACGGAGGAGCCGCGGCATCTGCTCGAGCCGTTCGATATCGGGGATGTCACGAACGTCGCGCTGTATGAGGGCCCTCACGTAGTCGCGAGCCCATGCGCGCCGCCTCCGTCCTGCGGAGCATCTCCGGGAACCCCCTGGTCAGCACCGCCCTTACAAGGTCGTGACCAATCAACTCTTCGGGTGGCGTGGCGAGCGTGCCTGCGAACGCCTTGCGCAGGAACGTCGGCCTTCGCTCTCGAGTTTCGGCCCGTGCGAGCGGCAGCAGGGTGACGACCTCCATGCGCCCAGCGAGGCTCTCAGAGACCGCGGGCAGTGTCAGCATGTTCGCCGGCCCCGTAAGTAGGAACCGTCCGGGACGGCGATCGTGGTCCACCGACTGCTTGATCGCGCGCAAGAGATCTGGCGCGCGCTGTACCTCGGCGATCGTGCTCCGATCGAGGCCACGCACGAAGCGGCCATGTGGGATGGGTGTCGTTCCAGTCGAATGTCCGGAGCGTCTATACCGGATCATAATAGCGTCCGATCCGGATTTTATGTCCGTCCGATCCGGATGATCACCCGGTGGTCAACACGGCACAGGTCGAGTCGGGCCTGCCCAGACAGGGTGCTCTCAGCACCCGCGTGGCCACAAACCTGGGGGTTTCTCTCCCTGGCGCGGGTGCCGCGGGTCAAGCCCTGTTGCCTGGGGCTTCGATGCTCAAGGCACGCTCCCCACTCACCCTAGAATGTTCCAATGGCAACGTTCAAACAGCTCGAGACGAAAGTGGTTCGTGCAGGCACGCCGTCGCCGCGAATCAACGGCGCGGTGGTCGCACCGATCTTCCAGTCGGCGATGTTCGAGTACGCGGGTGAAGCGAGTTACCACGATCTGAAATACATCAGGCTCAACAACACGCCGACGCATACCGCCCTGCACGCCAAGCTCGCGGCGATGGAGAACGGCGAGGCCGCGCTGTCGGCCGCCAGCGGCATGGCGGCTATTTCGACCACGCTGCTGACCGTGCTCTCGCCCGGCGACCATCTGCTCGCCCAGGACTGTTTGTACGGCGGCACACTCGATCTCCTGAACACGGAACTCGCGGCGCTCGGCATCGAGACGACGTACATCGACGCCGACGCTCCCGCGTCATGGCCAGCGCTCGTCCGGCCGAACACGCGCGCCATCTACGTCGAGAGCCTGACCAACCCGTTGCTGCAGATCGCAGACCTCGAGGCGGTCGTCCAGTTCGCCAGGGAGCAGCGGCTCGTCTCACTGATCGACAACACGTTCACAACGCCGGTCAACTTTCGGCCAATCGAGTACGGCTTCGACCTGGTCCTGCACAGCGCCACCAAATATCTCAACGGCCACTCCGACATCGTCGCCGGGTCGGTGATCGGTTCGAGACACTGGATCGAACGGATTACGCGCCGCTTGAACCACTTGGGCGGCTCGCTCGATCCGCACGCCGCCTTTCTTCTGGACCGAGGGTTGAAGACGCTCGTCGTGCGAATGCGCTATCAGAATGCCTCGGCGCAGCTCATTGCCGAGCAACTGCACCGTCATCCCGCCGTGGCGCGTGTCAACTATGCCGGCCTGGCAAGCCACCCGCGGCATGAGCGTGCTCGCCGGCTGTTCGGCGGCTTCAGCGGCATGCTCAGTTTCGAAGTGAACGGCGACGCGGATGCGGCCGAACGTTTCATGACCCACACGACCTTGCCGATCATCGCGCCCAGTCTTGGCGGAGCGGAGACGCTGCTGACGCGACCGGCGCTCACGTCGCACGCCGGTATGGATCCCGAACGACGTCGGAGGGCCGGGATCAGCGACGGCCTCATTCGCATGTCGGTGGGACTCGAGTCGCCGGACGAGATCGTCGACGACCTGCTGCAGGCGCTCGAAGCCGCAGCGGTTGGCACCACAAGCTAGAGCGCGCGCCGAGGCGTGAGCGCTGTTGCGAAAGCGTCATCGGACGGCCTGAACGCACACCTGTTTGAGTCCATCGCGGAGCTGCGGGCACTCAGGACGCCTGGCTCCAGATCTACAACGGCGAGCGGCCCCACGACAGCCTCGGGCGGGTGCCGCCACAGACGTTTCTCCCGAGGCCTTCATCAGCGGGGAAGTCTCCGATCGAACTGTCCGCTTGACGGGGGAGCTTACGGACGGCCATGTGGAATTGGTATCCCAGTCGGCTGTCCGGCGCGTCTATAGATCCGGAATTTACGTCCGTCTGATCCGGATGATGAACCGGTGTGATTCGGGTCGGTCAACGGCACGGCGCAGTTCGAGTCGGGCCTGGGCCACAGAAAGGGTTCTTCTCAGCCGGATCGCCTCGGGAATCAGATCGAAGGAGAAATTGGCCGCGAGCACGGGCGGCCGTTGGCATTACAACAAGCCTCCAGCCCTGAGACCGAGCACGAGGCCGATCCCACCGCCGAGTGTGCCCACGGTCCAGCCGACGATTTTGCCCATGCGCTCTCGACGGCGCGCGCTTCGCGCCTGGACCGGATCTACGCGCATTTCGGCATCGTGGCGCCGCCGCAGAATCCGTGGCAACCAGACCTCGTAGAGCACCAGAAGGGTCCCGATGAACACGGCGTACGCCACGATCGGGCCGACCGCCGAATGCGTGACGGCGAGCCCGGCGCGCAGCCCCAGCGCGGCACCGATGGCGACCAAGATCGCCACGCGCTTGAACCGCTTCAGGGCGTGCCGCTCCTCATCATCGTACGCGGTGCGCTCGAGGGGCCGCAGCCCCAGCACGACGCCCAGAATGCCACCTGCCGCGCCGAGTCCGGTGCCCCCTACCAGAACGGCGATCTTTGCGACCGGCCCAAGGCTCTTCGCGCCCGTGGCCCCAATCGTCGCCGCTGACGCCAGCGCCGGCGCACCCACGGCAAGGGCCGCGGCCACACCCGCTACGAACACGCTGCCCGGCGCAGTGCTGGCGAGGTCTTCGCCAAAGCGGTGGACGAGGTCGTCGCGCAGCCGGAGCCGGGCGCGTGACAGCCGTTGTCGGACCGCCGCCTCGCTCAGGTCCAGGAGTACCGCCACGTGCGCGACCGACTGCCCCTCTCGGTAGAAGAGTGTCATCACCTCGCGCGTTTCTTCCGGCAAGAGCTCGAGAGCCTGGCGGACCGACCGGAGTCGTTCCTCAGCGATCAGCCGTTGATCGGCATTGGGTCGTGGATCCACGACCGCTTCCAGAAGTTCGCTGGCCTCGTGCTCCGCGATCCGGAGACCTCGCCGCCGTGTCGTGCGGAGGACGTGACGTGCGCGATTTCGCGTGATCTGCCGGAGCCACGGGAGAAAGCTCGACGGCTCGCGCAACTTCCCGATGTCGTGCCACGCCGACAGGAACACGTCCTGTGCGATGTCCCGGCTCACGTCGGGATCGTGCGCGATCGCGACCGCTATTGACGACACGAGCACGCACGTCGACTCGACCAGCCGGGTGAACGCCGATTGATCGCCGCGCTGGGCGGCCTCGACATCGGCGAGGGCAACCGGCTGAAACGTGGATGCAGCGTCCATGATCATCGTCCCTCGATCAGAAACGCGTCCATTTCGGAGAGAACGGCTTCTTGATTGTCCAGCATAACGAAGTGACGAGCGTTCGGAACGAAGACGACTTGATGCTCAGCGATGGGCGCGAACTGCTGTTCGTACCGCTGGCGGAAGCGATCCGCTGCGACTCCGGCGGGCGCACCCGGCGCGATCAGGAGAACCGGTGCGCGGATGCGCGACATCTCCGGCCGCAGATCCGTGGCCATGACCTCCATCAGGGCATCGGCAGTGGTCCTCGGATCGGAGGCCGCGGCCCAGTCCGCCGCGACGTTGACGTGTGCTTGGTCCGTCATCAGAAATGGCAGCGAGAGAGCCGTTTGGCGCCTCCGTTCCGCAGGCGACGCGCGTAGAAACGCGTCGCGCATGCCTTGCGCCATGGGGCCGACCGACTCAGTGGTCGCGGCGGGATTGGTGAGCGCGGGCAGAAACGGCACGCCATCGATCGTGATGATCCGGCCAATCTGATCCGGCGCAGTGGCCCCCAGCCAGAGGGCGAGAAGGCCGCCGAGGCTGTGGCCGACGACGACGGGCCGCCGGAGCCGCTGGTCCCGGATGTATTGCAGCACAGCGTCTCGAACAGCGGGCAGGAACGGCCCATCGATCGCCGGCTCGCCCGCGAAACCTGCCAGCGTCAGGACGTGGCAGGCGTACCGATCCCGGAGCTCACGCACCACTCCATCCCACACGGCGCCCGACGAGTTCAATCCTGGGATGAAGATGATCGCCGGTCCCTCGCCGACGACGTCCGCTTTGAACGGCGTTCTCGAATTTGCCGCTGGGGCAGTGACACAAGTCGTGAGTAAAAGGCTGATCATCACGGCCGCATAACGCATCTTCAAGCTCCCTTCGGGTCTTGTTGGCTCTCACATACAGAGGAGCCGCGGCCGTCGAAAGGTGACAGGAGGCGCACTCCAGCTCATCCGCATCCTAGACGGATGACTGGGCGGAGGTGGACTTCGCGGAGTCCGTTTCCCGTGGAGCACGCGTTACGCCGTGCTCGTCGTCCTCGGGACCGTGGCGCCTTGCACGCGGTCGCACGCCGGCGGAGGTTGGTCACGCGGCGGGGCCCGCGGCGCCCACGCGCGCAGGGCAACCGCCCGGGCGCCCAGCGCTCACGGTGATCGGTATAGGCGTCGTCCTTCGCCTCGACACCCCGATGGTCGACGGCAGGGCGCCGATGAAGGGTCCCGTCGGTCGCGAGCGTGACACTGTGTCGGCGGTCCTCGAACGCCAGGTAGAGCTCGCTGGCGAGCGAGAGCGCCTCCTGAAGGCCGCTCGCAGAGGCGAAGACATCAGGCAGTGTGCGCTTCAATGGGCGAAGGTAGCCGCTGTCCGATGTCCGCCCGCGCTGGAAGAGCTCGCTCACTCCATCGACTAACGGGTGTCGGGCGGGCCGCACCCGCGGACGTCGGGTCTCGTCAGATCCCGGCAGCCGTTTGACGGCACCGACGGTGCGAGCCACGGGTGTGACGCCTCTGGTCCACCCTGTGGCATGGCCGGCGGTCGCGGCAGGAAGCGCGGGGCGCGGTGGTGCCTTGCCGACTTTCAGCTTGGCCCAATATCCTCGCGGAGGATGTGGCACGTTCAGGGTGTGGCACACCCGCGCGAGAAAGTTCGCGGACACGTCGTAGCGGGCTGCAACCACCGTCATCGGCTCGGCCCACACCTCGTCGTACAGCGTTTCCCTAGCGACAGTCATCGCACGAGGGTACCTAGCGCGAAACTGTGCAGATTTGGAAAGCCCGGCCATCGTCGCCGGATTGGACCCGGACACGCCGACTCTTCAAGGCGCCTTGTAATCGTTTTTCACCAAGCATACACTTTAGTGAACATATTTCATGCGACAGGAACGTTTTTCACAGACGATGTGACCAGTAATCGTTCCTCATGATCGGGAGATCGAATTTCTGCCCATATGGCTGATGAGCATCGTTTTTCAGGACCTGTGATCGCTTTTCATGAGCGTTTACTGCCCGAGCGGGCAACGCCGGCGGGCTACGCCGCCCTGGTCGACGCCTTCCACCTCCCGGTCCCGCTCCCCCGCACTCTCTCGGCGATCAGTGCGCGCCATCGAGTGCGCACCGAAGGCGGCTGGCGCATCCTGACACCTCGGCACGCTCCCTCGGGTGATTTGGAAGGGCACCTGACCTTCGCCCTCAAGTACGAGGGGCTGGACCTCGCCGTCCTGAAAAGACTCTTCGCGGCAACGGGTCCGGTCCCGATCGAAGCGCTCGTGCGGGCGCAACCGACCGGCCGTTACGCTCGTCGCCTGTGGTTCCTGTTCGAGTGGCTCACGGGCACGCGCCTGGACCTGCCGGATGCGGATCAGGGCTCCTACGTGCCGGTCGTTGATCCTGACCAGCAATTCGCCCGCCCGGGCGACACGTCGTCACGGCATCGGGTGAAGAACAATCTGCCAGGCACGTCGGCATTCTGCCCGCTGGTGTTCAGAACCAAGGCGCTCGACGAATTCGCAGGCCTGGACCTCGTCGCTCGCGCACGCCAGGTGGTCGCAGACGTGCCGACAGCCCTTCTGTCTCGCACGGCGGCGTTCCTTCTGCTCAAGGACTCGCGCTCCAGCTATGCGATCGAAGGCGAACGTCCGCCGCAGGACCGCCTGCAGCGTTGGGGACGCGCGATCGGAGAAGCAGGCCGCCATCCCGTGACCCTCGAGGAACTGCTGCGACTGCAAGCACTCGTCATCGGCGACACGCGATTCGTGAAGCTTGGGTTGCGTGAGGCCGGCGGGTTCGTGGGCGAACATGACCGCGACACGCGCGCACCGATTCCTGATCACGTCAGCGCCAAGCCCGAAGATCTGCGCGCGCTCATCGACGGTCTCACCGAGTTCGACAACGGGCCGGGAAAGACGCTCGACGCCGTCATCGCGGCCGCGGTGCTCGCCTTCGGATTTGTGTACGTCCACCCCTTCGAGGACGGTAACGGTCGGATTCACCGCTACCTCATTCACCACGTCCTGGCGCAGCGCGGGTTCACACCAGCCGGCGTGGTCTTCCCGGTGTCCGCGGCCATCCTCGAGCGTATCGACGACTACCGCAAGGTCCTGGAGGGCTACTCGCGGCGACTGCTCCCGTTCATCGAGTGGCAACCGACGGAGGACGGGAACGTGCGGGTGGTCAACGACACCGCTGACTTCTACCGCTTCTTCGATGCGACGCCGCACGCCGAGTTTCTCTATAGCTGCGTGCAAAAGACGATCAACGAAGATCTGCCGCAGGAGGCGGATTTCCTGGCACGCTACGATCGGTTCCGAACGCGCATTGAAGCGATTGTCGACATGCCCGAGCGCACGATCGATCTCCTCTTTCGTTTCTTGCACCAACACGGCGGGGCGCTTTCTAAGCGTGCCCGCGAAGAGGAGTTCGTGAGCCTCACTGAGAAGGAAGCTGCCGAAGCAGAAGCAGCCTACAAGGAAGTATTCCAGCCAGCGTAAATACCAAGTCGGATTCGAGCGCAAGCGGGAGAGGCCCCGCTTCCGGAGTGTGGGGCGATCAGGGGGCCTTTCCGAAGAGATTCAACAATGTCGCGGGTGTTCGCACCAATCAGGCGGACGGGAGGTCCGCCCGTCGCAGCCTGAACCCATGGCGAGCCAGAATCACTCGACACTGCGGCGTTACCGAGGACCTATACGCTATGCGGTTGTCCTGAGGCCACTGGGGACTCAAGCTGCAGCAGTTCAGAACCTTGAGCTGCGATTGCGATGCGCGGCAGCTTACCGTGCCCCTCAGCCCAGCTTGGATCTGGCGTCCTTCACCATAGAGATCAGAGCGGCGCGCCCTTCCTCCGGCGTGCTGACCGGCTTGCCGAACGCCAGACGGACGGGTCGTGGTCCGATCGGGGTCATCACCGACATGTCGAAGCCGTACCTGTCGACGCCCGTCATGCTCGCGGACGTGATCTCGGTCGCTTTTGAAAAGGCCTTGCAGTAAAGCACCATGGCGTCGGCGTGGTCGGCGTTCATGTGAGCAATCATGTCGGCGGCCGACGGACCGAGGGGATCCGGTTCGGCGGCCCGCCAGTCAGCCTTGCTGATCCACGACATCCGGCCATAACCCCCAATGTAGCGGACATAATCTACATGCAGCTTCCAGAACGCGAAATCGCGGAAGTCAGCGTAGTAGCTTGAGTTCGGATGAGCAGCGAAGAATGCGGCACGCGCGCTGCCGCAATCCCCTTCGACGCGCGTGCACGGTCCGAGGATGGTGACGCGGCCGTTGGCGAGCGGATCTGCAGAGCCTCCCTCGGCCACCAGCAGCGACGCGCGAGGATCCCGCTCCAAGTTCTTGGTGTGCTCGGCGAGTCCGCTGATAAGGAAGATTGGGTTTCCGTTGTCAAAGGCGACGGTCACGAACGAGCCGTAGGGATAACCCTCCGGCTCCAGGGCCAGGGTGCACAGGGTCCCGGTCGAGATCTGGGCGACCAATGTTCGCGCGCGCTCCGCGTGCGTGGGTGTCGGGATATTTACGTCGTACAGCGGCTCCGGCGCGTCGCGTGTCGGTCGGGCGTGTGCGTCTTCGCTCATGATTCTCCCTAACGGGCGATCGGCTGCCCCGCGGCGTGGGTCTGGAATCCCTCTAACTGGCCGCTCAGCGTGCTCGTCGATCAGGCCCCCGGCGCTCGTCGCGCCCAGGATTATCTCCCAGCGGAATTCGTGATCACGAGTGAACGGAGATCGTCTGACAGCTGGCTTTGCCGACGACCGCCTGCTGTCGGTGAACTTCCTGCTACGGAGTCTTTGGCCGGGCCTTGTCCTGCTTCTTTTGCTCCTCCTGTTTCTGTTTCGTCAGCTGCTGTTGTTTGTTCTTTTCCTTGTCCTTCTTGCCACCCTTGTCTCCCATGCCTCCTCCTTTTCAGCCATCATGACTCGTCACGGCGAGTGAATGTGAATCTTACCGGGAGGGCTGATTGATTGAGTTCTGGTCCAGCTCATGCCCGAGCGATGCTGGATAGATGATAGGTAGCGATCCGTCGCCCAGGGTTTACCGATCGCCAGGGCCTCGTGGCTTCGCGTCGCTCCCGAACGAACGCTGACATTGGTCCTGCGCCCAGGCCTCGGCCGTCAGTGGTGAGCGCAGCTGGTGGGCGCAGCGTGAATGCACCCGCATCAATATTGAGCTGACGATCCTCCCAGAGAAGGTGGAGGAGCTGATGGCACTTCTGGAATCCGCGGTGTTTCTGGTTTTATCCGACAAGTGAGATCCTTGGGCCTTGATCCTGCCGTCTCCCGAGGTTGCTGAAACGCTCAGGAAATCTCACCGCGTCTCACGGCTGGTGGGCGCGGTGGTGGGCACACTTGAACTGCTGGATCCCGCGCCGCGCCAGGATGTCGGCCTTGCGGGAGTGCCCAGGAGGAGCGGGGCAGTCGCTTCCGCGTGTTGGGAAGGACCTCTGTCCATCGCCAAGGGCGTGGCCTTTACCGCTGGTGTGTGAACGGAAGCATGCGGTGCACGTATCGATCTTTGTGAGCGCGGTGATGTCGCAGAATCACAAGCCAGTGCGTCACGAGCGCCGTCCCCAGCACGACCGCCGAGACCTCGTGGGTCAGTTGGGCGGTGCTCGCAAGCGCGGCGTGCTTACCGATGATGTTCGGCAGTCTCCAGAGTCCAAACAGCAGAACGCCGTAACCGCCCGCCATCACGAAGATGAACCCGCTGATGGGCATCAGGAACATGCATGCGTAGAGCGCACGCTCGATGAAATGGATAACGCGCTTCTCCGCGTCGGCCAGATTCGGCGCCCAGTCGGGGAGTGGCGTCGTTCGCCGCCACAGGTACCGCACGGTCGCCGCGGCCAGTGCCACCAGGCCGATCGACTTGTGCCATTCGTAGAGCGTCCCCTGCGTGAAGCCAGCCGTCGATCCGCCATCCGGCGTGTTGAGCATCACCGCGGCCACCACGAACTGATTCAGCAGCAGCAGGAAAAGGAGCCAGTGCAGCGTTTTGGTTACTGGTCCGTATCGTGTGTCTGTGTTCATCAATTTGCGCACTCGTCGCTGCCGGCGTGACCAGCCGATGCTAGCAGGTCGCCGCGTCCGGCGGTGTAGATCGTCACGCATTTCCGGACATGTCGCAGCCTGAAGACGAACCAGCTTGTGATCGCGCGGTGGGGAACTTGATCTGCGGATATCGGATTCGCGCCCGACTACCCGCGCGCAGACCCCGGCGCGGCTAGTCAATCGGTCATGCAGGCCGCGCTGATCATGCCGCTCGCGAGCGAGGCGACCGCGACCGTGATGCCGGCCGCGAGATCGCCCTCCTCGATCCGGCGAGACAGGTCGCGCAGGAACAGGTTGGTCAGCAGGAATACGGCGAGCTGGACGACGAGCGCAACCACGGCCCATACCACCGTGCCGGGGAGCGAGACGTTAAAAGCAATCGCGCTTGCGAGCGGGAGCGTGAAGCCGATCACGGCCCCGCCAAAGCTGACCGCGGCGGCAGTGTTGCCGGCTTTGATCAACGTCGCCTCGTGGTGCGGCGTCACCGCCATGTACAGGGCGACGAAGATCGCTTCGGCAACGACGGCTGTCGCGAAGTAGAGAAGGAAGTCATCGACACCCTGAAGCGATTGCATGATGTCCATAGCGCTCACTTGAAGAAGTGCGGGACGAAGCGGCTCGTATTGCTGGTGATGGCGGCGGAATCCTCGCGGATGCCGATGCCCGCCGGCTGGCTGGCCACCACCCACGCTCCGATCACGGGATAGTTGCCGTCGAAGGCAGGAAGCGGTGCATGGGCCTGGTAGACGAAGCCCTCGGCGCCATAGCCGCCGCCGGTCTCGGCCACGACGCGGTCAGCCTCGATCACCTGCACATTGGCCCCCTCGCGGCCGAAGATCGGCTTCCGTACGACCGGTCCCTCGATGCCGCCGCGCTCGAGCGCCGCCGGCAGAAGGTTCGGGTGATTCGGCGCCATTTCCCATAACAGCGAGAGGGCTGCCTTGTTGGAGAGCACCATCTTCCACGCTGGCTCGATCACCCGCGCCGCGCCGGACAAGAGATGCTGGCCGAACGCTTCGCCGACGATCCACTCCCAGGGATAGAGCTTGAACAGCGCTTCGATGCGCAGGTTGTCGAGGTCGCGGAAGCGTCCTCCGTCCCAGCCGATATCTTCCACCGCGATGCGCGCGGTGTCGAGGCCCGCCTGGATCGCCGTATCGCGAAGATAGTCGACCGTGCCACCGTCCTCGGCGTCGCCCTTGACGGCGGAGAAGTACACCCGCGTGCGCCCGAGCCCGAATTGTTTCCAGGCTTCGATCAGCTTCTCGTGGATGGAATTGAACTGGTCGCTCCCGGGCTGCAGGGCTTCAAGCCAATCCCACTGGATGACCGCGGCTTCGAAGAGCGCCGTCGGGGTATCGGCGTTGTATTCGAGCAGCCGCGGCGGTCCGTTTCCGTCGAAGCGGAGGTCGAAGCGGCCGTAGAGGTTCTTGTCGCCCGCCGTCCAGCTGCGCTCGATCGCTTCCCACGCGGGACGGGGGATGACGAGGCGGTCGTACGCTGCATCGCCCGCCTTCACCACTTGGTCGACGAGCTCGAGGCACATCTGCTCCAGCTCGCCCGTCGCGGTCTCGAGGGCATCGACTTCCTCGGCCGTGAAGACGTAGCAGCAGGTTTCGTCCCAATAGGGCGCGCCGTCGGTGGTGTGGAATACGAAGCCGAGGTCGCGTTCGACGTGGCTCCGCCAATCCGGGCGCGGCGGCGTCGCGAGACGTTGCAAGGCCTAACCGCCGGCGGACGTGCGGTAGGCGGCCGCCGTTCTGCCGAAGCCGCCGCGCTGGACCTGAGTGAACTGGGCCCGCTGAAACGGCGCGGCCCGGCCCGCGCCGGCGAAGGTGCCGACGTTGAAGAACCTGCCGCCGGTCTGCATCATGGCGCCGTTATTGGGGCCGCGATAGACGGGGCGGTTGAACGCGTTGCCCATCATGTAGCCCATCATCATGGGCATGAAGAAGCTGCCCGAACCGGCCCTGGCGCGTCTCGCAGTTGCCGGCACCGAAATCGGCCTCGCACTCCTCCTGTTTGGTGAAGCGAGGCGCCTCGGCGACGAAGTCCTGCTCGCTTTTAGCGAAGCCATCCCGACATGTCGACTCGCCTTTTACCGCGATGCAGTCCTCGACCTTGGAGAAGAACGTCGCGTCGGACGGTGGCGACTGGTCGCAGGCGGCGAGCGTCAAACCGGTGCTGCCAAGCAGTACCAAATGGATCGCCTTGGATTTCTTCATGGCGGAACCTTCCTTCTTCGATGCCCCAGTATGACACTCCTGCGCCAAGTGCCTGGGCGCGCCTTAGCTTCGCGACACCAGTCGTAGACCGTCCTCGGTGAGATAGTCGGGTCGCATAGGCCGAGCGTGACGAGCCAGCCAATCGCCGTTTCGAGAACCGGCGTGGTTCGGCTGTTCATCGCATTCGGTGCCACGGGTGTGGTGGGATGCTCCTCGTGGAGCATCTGGACCAGCGCCGCGGCAGAGTTCTTCACCCACGTCGGATGGGTAGGGCGCTTTCGGTTGAGCGACTTCGGGCTAATCCGAAGCCCCTTCTGATCGTGAGCGCGAGAATGCCGATGCGTTCCTGGACTGAGCACCCAAGCGAGCAAGAATCGAACGATCTCCGTCATTCGCCGGAAATCGATTTCGCCCGCGGCGTAGGCAGCGAGGACCTGTTCATGGACGGCCGCTGCGAAGGCCCGCCACCCACCGTCGCCCGGTTTGAACGGTGCAGCATCGAGCCGAGCTTGTTCTTCGGCGGTGAGCTTCAGCTCGTCGAACAATGACATGGCGCCCTCCTCGACCACGTTGCTCAACAGGTGTCTTGCTGTCGCCTTCCTCAGCGTCGCGTCGAGCGCTTGCGGACCGCCGTCGGTGATAACCGGCTGATGGCGTTTCCGACCGCCGTATTAATGGGGGACGACAAATGGGGTGAGACAACCATCTTGCTGATTTCACACACAAAACTGCAAAAACTGGCGGAGAGGGTGGGATTCGAACCCACGTGCCGGTTACCCGACAAGACGCTTTCGAGGCGCCCCCGTTACGACCACTTCGGTACCTCTCCGGTCGTGCGCAGGCAGCGCATGAGGCGGGTCTGAAGACCCGCGGTCACGGCTGCCAGCCGCAGGGCGGCCTGAAGACCGCCCTCTACTTCGGCCGGGTCTGAAGACCCGGCCCCACGTACGTGGCAGCGACCACGTGCGAAGCAGAACACCCGATTATACCCTCCTCAACAGGCGGGCCGGTTCGACCCCTACGAAAACCGCGGGCCGGCATGGGAAACTCCCTCCATGCGGCTTCCGGAGTGGATCCCGCCCATGGCGGCGACGCTCACCGACAAGCGGTTCAGCGACCCGGCCTGGACATTCGAGCGCAAACTCGACGGCATCCGCGTGCTCGCCTACAAGAACGGCAAGAAAGTCGACCTCTGGTCGCGCAACCAGCTGCCGCTCACGGCCAACTACCCCGCGGTGGCCGAGGCGATCGCCAAGCTGCCGGCGCAGACGGCCATCCTCGACGGCGAGGCGGCCTGGGCGTGGGGGCGGCTGGGGAAAGCCGACTACCACGTGTTCGACGTGCTGTTCCTCGACGGCGAGGACCTGCGCCCGCTGCCGCTGGAGCAGCGCCGCAAGCGGCTGCGCGCCCTCAAGCTGAAACACCCGCTGGCGATGGTGCCCGAGCTCGACGGCGACGCGCCCTGGGAGCACGCCTGCCGCGAGGGCTGGGAAGGCGTGATCGCCAAGCGCCGCGACTCGCCCTACGAGTCCCGCCGCTCGCCGCACTGGCTGAAGATGAAGTGCGAGGCGACGCAGGAGCTGGTGATCGGCGGCTTCACCGATCCGCAGGGCGCGCGCGTCGGCCTCGGCGCGCTGCTGGTCGGCTACTTCGAGCAGGACGACTTCGTCTTCGCCGGCAAGGTCGGCACCGGGTTCGACACCAAGCTGCTGAACGAGCTGCGCGCGCGGCTCGACACGCTGGCGATCGACAAGGCGCCGTTCACCAAGGGCACCGGGCTGCCGAAGCTGCGCACGCACTGGGTGAAGCCCGAGATCGTGGTGCAGGTCGCGTTCACGGAATGGACGCCCTACGACAAGCTGCGCCACCCGCGGCTGCTCGGCCTGCGTCCCGACAAGGCGGCGCGCGAAGTGGTTCGCGAACAGGGCGGGGGCAAACATGGGCGGAGCTAGAGACCAGACCTCTCACAGGGGCGGGTCTGAAGACCCGCGGCCACAGCCGGCTTTGGCCCGGTCTAAAGACCGGGCCCCACGTACGCGGTCGGCCGGGTCTAAAGACCCGGCCCCACGAACGCGCAAGCCGGCCTCACGAGCGAAAGCGGCCCCACAGACGGTCACGATCACGCATCCGGAGAAGGTGCTGTTCCCGGACGACGGGATCACGAAGGCCGAGCTCGCGGCCTACTACGACGCGGTGGCGGACGTGATGCTCCCCCACCTGCGCGGCCGGCCGATCACGATGGAGCGCTTCCCCGCCGGCATCGGCAGCAAAGGCTTCCTGCAGAAGGACGTGGTGAAAGGCTTTCCCGCGTGGCTGGAGCGCGTGGAAGCGCCGAAGAAGGACGGCACGGTCCACTACGCGCTCGCCAACGACAAGCGCTCGCTGATATGGCTGGCGAACCAGAACACGATCACGATGCACGTCTGGGCCTCGCGCGCGCCGCGCCTCCATCATCCCGACGTCTGCGTGTTCGACCTGGACCCGTCACGCGACGAGCCGGAGGTGCTGCGCGAGGCGGCGCTGGCGCTGCGCGACCTGCTGCTCGAGCACGGCGTGACGAGCTGGGTGAAGACCTCGGGCTCGAAGGGCTTCCACATCGTCACGAAACTCGCCCCGCGCGCCACCTTCGACGACTCCTCCACCTTCGCCCATTCGGTGGCGCAGGTGCTGGTGCAGCGCAAGCCGAAGCAGCTGACGCTCGAGTTCAGCAAGGCCGACCGCGGCGGGCGGATCCTCATCGACATCGGCCGCAATCGTGGGGGCGCCACCTTCGCCGCCGCCTACACGGTGCGTCCGAAGCCGGGCGCGCCGGTGTCGGCGCCCTGCACGTGGGAGGAAGTGGAGCGCGGCGAGGTGCACCCGCAGACGTTCACGGTGCGCAACATGGCCGAGCGCCTGGCGCAGCGCGGCGATCTGTGGGAGGAACTCGGCCGGCGGCGGCGCTGAAGGCGGCCAGGCGCTGAAGACCCGCGGCCACAGCCGGCTTT
Organism: uncultured Acidobacteriota bacterium; assembly: GCA_963731785.1. GTDB lineage: Bacteria > Acidobacteriota > Vicinamibacteria > Vicinamibacterales > UBA2999 > DASYRM01. Next base: position 123,039 of record CAVSWX010000024.1, on the reverse strand, counting down.
TGGCCCGGTCGGCCCGGTCTAAGACCGGCCCCCACGTAAGCGCTCTACGGCGCTGCCCGGCGCTCGCCGCCGGTGAGCTCGACGAAACTGGCGACGGTGGCAATCAGCTCCGCGGGCTCCACCGGCTTGGCCATGTGGGCCTGGAATCCGGCGCGCAGCGCCCGCATGCGATCTTCGGTGCGGGCATAGGCGGTGAGCGCGATCGCGGGAATGCCGTGCGACGGCACGTTTTCACGCCGCACGTGCTGGATGAAGTCGTAGCCGTCCATCTCGGGCAGGCCGATGTCGCTGATCAGCACGTCGGGCGCCTCGGCGCGGACGATCGACAGCCCCTCCTTCGCCGTGGAGGCCGACAGGACGGTGGCGCCCTGGGCTTCGAGGAGACGGGTCAGGAAATCCAGCGTGTCGCGCTCGTCCTCCACCACCAGCACCCGGATGGTGTCGAGGAGCGACGTGCCCTCGGGCTCCCCGGCGTGGGGCCCGATCCGCCGATCGAACGACGGCACGCCGGCGCTCGCCGGCAGCGCGATCGTGAAGGTCGAGCCCTGACCTTCGCCCGGGACTCTCGGCGCGGACGGTGCCGCCGTGCACGTCCACGAGGTGCTTGACGATCGACAGGCCAAGACCCAGGCCGCCGAAGCGGCGCGTGATCGAGCGGTCGGCCTGATGAAACCGGTCGAACACGTGCGGCAGGAACTCCGGACGGATGCCGGCGCCGTCGTCGGCCACGGAGATCTCGGCGCGCGCGCCGGTGTGACGCATCTCGACGCGCACGTGGCCGCCGGCCGGCGTGAACTTGATCGCGTTCGAGAGCAGGTTCCAGACCACCTGCTGCAGCCGGGCGGAGTCGCCCACCACCATGGCCGGCATCTCGGCCATCGATTGGTCGAGGGCCACGCCCTTGGTCTTGGCCTCGGCTTCGAGGGTCTCGATGGCGCTGTGGACGATCGAGCCGAGGTCCACGCTCTCCATCTCCAGGGTCAGCTTGCCGGCGACGATGCGGCTGATGTCGAGCAGGTCCGAGATGAGCTGGGCCTGCAGCCGGGTGTTGCGGGCGACGACGTCGAGGCCGCGCTGCACCAGCGCCGGGTCGCCGGCGCTGCGCGCCATCAGCTGCGTCCAGCCCAGGATGGCGTTGAGCGGCGTGCGCAGCTCGTGCGACACCATCGCCACGAAGTCGTCTTTCACGCGGCTGGCGCGCTCGGCCTCGGCTCCGGGCCGCGCGTTCCGCCTCGAGCAGCCGGTCGCGTTCGAGGATCGCGCGTTTCTGATCGGTGATGTCGCGCGCGATCTTCGAGGCGCCGACCACCCGGCCCGACGCGTCGCGCACGGGCGAGACGGTGAGCGACACGTCCACCAGACGCCCGTCCTTGGTGACGCGTACGGTCTCGAAGTGTTCCACCCTCACGCCGTTGCGGATGCGCGCGATGATCTCGTCTTCCTCGGCCTGGCGTTCGGACGGAATGAGCACGCGGATCGGCTGGCCGATGAGTTCATGGGCCGGATAGCCGAACAGACGCTCCGCGGCGGCGTTGCACGAGCGGACGGTGCCGTTGAGATCCTTCGAGATGATCGCGTCGTCCGACGAGTCGACGATCGCCGCCAGATAGGCGCGCTCCTGGTTCTCGCGGCGCAGGCGCTCTTCCATCTCGCGGAAGCGTTCCTCGCTCTTGCGCAGCGCCTCCTCGGCGCGCTGCTGCGCAGTGATGTCGCGGCGGGTCGCGCGGGGCCGTTCGTCGCTGGGGTTGGCGGCGTCGTCAGCGGGGTCGGTCATCCGCAAGGTTCCTGCGCGCCTCGAGGCCGAGTCATCTGATGCCATAGTCGTCGCGGATCGACCCGTTCGCCAGCTCGACCGCCGACCTCCCGGCCTCTTCCCTGTCACAATCGATGGGCGCTGATCGTCTTCGCTGCAAGATGGGGTCCGCCGCCGCATTCGAATCCGTTCGAGCTCGTCTCTTCGGCCTCGCCTATCGGATGCTCGGCTCACGAGCCGAGGCCGAGGACGTGGTGCAGGAGGCCTATGTCCGCTGGCACCAGATGGACGACGAGACGATTCGCAACCCCGAGGCCTGGCTGGTGACCACGGCGACCAGGCTCGCCATCGATCGCCTGCGCGCGCTCAAGGTGGAACGCGAGGCCTATACCGGCCCGTGGCTGCCGGAACCGATAATCGGCGCAGAGCCGCCGGATCGCGAGGCCGAGCTGGCGTCCGACCTGTCGGTGGCGTTCATGGTTCTGCTCGAACGGCTCGCGCCGGAAGAGCGCGCCGCATTTCTGCTCCACGACGTCTTCGACTGCGGCTACGGCGAGATCGCCGGGCTGCTTGGTAAAACCGAGGCGGCGTCACGGCAGATCGTGCACCGCGCCCGCGGGCGGGTGCGCGACGAACAGTCGCGCTTTCACGCCACCGAGGCGGCTCGCGTGCGCCTGCTGAAGACGTTCGTGGCCGCGATGGAGGCGCGCGACGAGCAGGCGCTCGTGCAGCTCTTCGCGCCCGACGCCACGTGGACAGCCGACGGCGGCGGCAAGACGGCCGCGACGCCGCACCCGATCGAGGGCGCCGACGCCATCCTCAAGCTCGTGCTGGGACTGCAACGGCGCTTCAGCCGGGAGGGGTCACGCTGCACCTCGGCACGGTGAACGGCGAGACCGGACTGATCGTGCGCCTCGGCGGACGGGTGGGCGCGGCGATCTCGGTCGTCATCGACGGCGATCGCATCGCGCAGGTCTATGCGATCGTCAACCCCGACAAGCTGCCGGCCACGATGTAGGGCGGGGTGTCACACGCGCCACGTTCGTGCGTCTTCGCTGTAGATAGCCAAGGAGATGGACATGACACCTCGAATCGATGCGACCAGCTACATCAAATCCGGCCTCGGCAAGGCGATGCTCGCACTGCAGCGCGAAGTGGAGGCCAGCGGGCTCGAGCACTCGACGCTCGAGCTCGTGAAGATCCGCGCCTCGCAACTGAACGGCTGCGCCTATTGTCTCGACATGCACACCAAGGACGCGCGGGCGCTCGGCGAAACCGAGCAGCGCATCTACGGGCTGAGCGCCTGGCGGGAGGCGCCGTTCTACTCCGAGCGCGAGCGCGCGGCGCTCGAATGGGCCGAGGCGGTGACGCGCGTCTCGGTCGACCAGGTGCCCGACGCGGTTTACTCGTCAGTGAAACCGCATTTCACCGAAGCCGAGCTCGTCGCGCTGACCTTCGCGCTGGTGGCGATCAACGGCTGGAACCGTCTCGCGATCGCGTTCCGCGCACCGGCGGGGTCGTATCAGTCGCCGCACGCGATGGCGACGGCGGTCTGAAGACCGGCCTCTACAACGACGTGGGGGCCGGCTTCAGCGGCCTGGGTCTGAAGGCGGCCACTGGAGCCCTGGGCCGCCTAGGCGGCCCCCACGTGTGATTACGGGAGGCCGAAGGCGAGGATGCTGGGGCCGGCGGCCACCGCGATGTACTGGCGGTTGTCGAAGACGTAGGTCATCGGCGACGACTTCCAGACCTGACTGGTCTGGAAGCTCCAAAGCGCCTTGCCGGTGCGTGCGTCGGCTGCCGCTAACGCGCCGCTGTCGTCGCCGAAGATCACCACGTCGCCGGCCGTGGCCAGCACGCCGCCCCACGAGTCCACGTTGCCGAACTGCGGCAGCTCCCACGCCACCTTGCCGGTCTGCGGGTCGATGGCGCGCAGCACGCGCTGCGCCGGCTCCGGCGCCGGACCGAACGTGCCGCCCATGAAGCCCTTGCCCGCCTCGAAGGTCTGGTCGACGCGCGTGAAGATGCCGCAGCGGTCGTTGGTCTGCGCGTAGTAGAAGCCCGTGCGCGGGCTGAACGAGGCCGAATACCAGTTCGACGCCCCTTCGAGCGACGGGCACACGCGCTTGCCTTCGCGTGTCGGCTCCATGTTGGGCACCACGATGGGCCGGCCCTTGGCATCGAGTCCAGACGCCCAGGTGATCTGCTTCACGTACGGCGTTCCCTGCAGATACTCGCCGGTGACGCGATCGAGCACGTAGAAGTAGCCGTTGCGGTTGGCCTGCAGCAGCAGCTTGCGCGGCTGCCCCTTCCACTGCGCGTCCACCAGCACCAGCGGCTGCTGCGCGTCGTAGTCGTGCACGTCGTGCGGCGTGAACTGGAAGTGCCACTTGCGCTGCCCGGTCTTGACGTCGAGCGCCACCACCGAATCGGAGTAGAGGTTGTCGCCGAGGCGCTCGTCGCCAATCATGTCGGGGCCGGGATTGCCCATCGCCCAGTACAGGATGCCGAGGGCCGGGTCGTAGCTGCCGGTCATCCAGGTGGCCGCGCCGGGGTGGTCGATGGCGTTGCCCTTCCACGTCTCGGATCCGGGCTCGCCGCGCTTCGGCACGGCCCAGAAGCGCCACACCTCTTTCCCGGTGGTCTGGTCGTAGGCCGCGACGAAGCCGCGGACGCCGTCGTCGCCGCCGGCGATGCCCGAGATCACCAGGTTGTCCACGGTCATCGGCGCGCCGGTGGCGTTGTAGTTCTGCTTCCAGTCGGCCATCTCGGTTTCCCAGAGCAGCGCGCCGGTCGCACGGTTCAAGGCAATGAGATGGGCGTGATCGGTGGCCACGAACACGCGGTCGCCGGCCACGGCCACGCCGCGGTTGACGCCGCGCGCCGACACGCCGATGAGCCCGCGCGTGCGCGGCCGCCGGTAGTTCCAGATCTGACGGCCGCTGCCGGCGTCGAGCGCGTAGAAATCGTTGGCGCTGGTCACATACATGACGCCGTCCACCACCACCGGCGTCACCTGCAGCTGCGAGGCGTTCGGCAGGCTGAAGATCCACTTCGGTGTCAGCTTCGACGCGTTCGCCGCGGTGATCTGCGTGAGCGGGCTGTAGCGGTTGCCGTTCGGATGGCCGTTGTAGGTGGGCCAGTCGGTCTGCGTCGTGACCTCGCGGTACTTGTCGCCGCTCTGGCGCAGCAGATGCACCTTGTGGTCGTCGCCGAGCAGCTGCATCTCGCCGGCGCTTTGATTCAGCACCACGCCGGCCAGTTTCTTGCCGTCCGTCAGGCCAACGTCCGCGCGCTTGGGTCCGCCACCCGAGGCCGGAGGGTGCGCAGATGGGCGATGAGATCGGTGGTTTCAGCGCGCGACACGCTCGGAAACGCCGGCATGCCGGCGCCCGGCAGACCGTCCTTGATGACGGCCTCGAGATCCTGATCTGAACGCGTCGGGATGCGGGCCACGATCGACGGCCCGAGCTCCCCTCCCGCGCCTTCCGTGCCATGGCACGAGGCGCAGCGGGTGGCAAACACCTGACGGCCCGCGTCGGTCGACTGCGGGAAGACGGGGGACGGCAGCACGATGGCCGCCAGGACGATGAGCAGAGCACGACGCACGGTACGCACCTCCGGTGTGGCCACTACTGTAAGGCGCGGGCGCCGCGGAAGCGACCCCCAACCGAGGTAGGGTGCGAAACCGCTTAGAAAAGGAACTTGCCGCCGAGAATCCCGCCGGCCACGGCCCCAATCGGCGCGCCGATCAGAGCCCCCTTGAGGCCGGGATCGTCGCAGCCGCCGCAGTCGCCGTCGATCCAGGCGCCGAGATACCCGCCGGCGAAGAACCCGGCGGTAGCACCGACGGCCGCGCCGGCCACGATGCGCCCGGGCCCACGCCGGCGAACGGTGGGCTCCTGACGCTGCTGCGCCCGGGCCAGCCGGTCGAGTTGAACTTTCGACAGCGCCTGCACACGCGCCGCGCTGGCGATCGGCGTCTGGGCGGCGCGGCGTGACGAGGGGGACACGAGCCCCTGCGCGGACGCACCCGCCGACAGGACGATGAGCAGAAGAAACGTCAGTGCCGGTCGAAGAAGTTGCATCAGCGTCGCGCTCGAAAGAACTCCTGGATCAGTTCCCGGCACTCCGCCTCGAGCACGCCACCCGTGACCTCGAAGCGGTGGTGCAGTCCCGCCGATTCGAGTCCTTGCAAGGCGGACACCAGGGATCCCATGCGCGGCTCGACCGCACCGTAGACCACCTCGGCCACGCGCGCGTGCGACAGCGCGCCCACGCACATCATGCACGGCTCGACGGTCACGTACAGCGTGGCCCCGACCAGCCGGTAGTTGCCGAGGGCCTTCGCGGCGGCGCGCAGCGCCACGATCTCCGCGTGCGCGGTGGGATCCACCGCGCTGATCGGTTGATTGAACGCCGCGGCGATGATGGTGCCGCCGTCCACGACCACCGCGCCGATCGGCACTTCGCCGGCGACCAGACCGAAGCGCGCCTGGTCGAGCGCCGCGCGCATGAAGGTTTCGTGATCGGACATCGTGAGGCGGGTCTAAAGACCCGCGGCCACGGCCTGAAGTGTCTTCCCCACTCTGACCTACTCTGCCCACTCTGCCCACTCCGCCTTCACCACGCCGAGGAGGGAATTCAGCCGAGGAAGAATCGATACGCCGGGTTGTCGCTCTCGGACGTGAACGGATAGCCCAGGTCGTCGAGGAAGGCGCGGAACGCGGGGAGATCCTGGTCGCTCACCTCGAAGCCGGCGAGCACGCGACCGAAGTCGGCGCCGTGGTTCCGGTAGTGGAAGAGGCTCACGTTCCAGCGCCCGCCCAGCTTTTCGAGAAACTGCGTCAGCGCGCCGGGACGCTCCGGAAACTCGAACCGGCACAGCCGCTCGTTGCGCACGTCGGGGGAGTGGCCGCCCACCATGTGCCGCACATGCAGCTTGGCCATCTCGTTGTCGCTGAGATCCGCGGTCTGGTACCCGGCGGCGTTGAGCTGCCGCGCCAGCGCCTCGCCATCTGCCTTCGACTCGGTGGAGACGCCCATGAAGATGTGGGCGGTCTCGCGGCTGCTCAGACGGTAGTTGAACTCGGTGACGACGCGGCGGCCGAGCAGCGTGCACAGCTCGCGGAAGGCGCCGGGCCGCTCGGGCAGGATGATCGCCAGCAGCGCTTCGCGCGCTTCGCCGAGCTCGGCGCGCTCGGCGACGAACCGGAGGCGGTCGAAATTCATGTTGGCGCCGCTCAGGAGCGCCACCAGCGTGTGTCCGCTGACGCCCTCGCGCTCCACCCACTTGCGCAGGCCCGCCGTGGCCAGCGCCCCGGCCGGCTCCATGATCGAGCGCGTATCGTCGAAGATGTCCTTGATGGCGCCGCACGCCTCGTCGTTGGTGACGCGGACGACCTCGTCCACCGTCTGCTGCGCAATCGCGAACGTCCGCTGCCCCACCTCGCGCACGGCCACGCCGTCGGCAAAGATGCCCACGTGGTCGAGGCGCACCCGGGCGCCGGCCTGCAGTGATCGGTACATCGCATCGGCCTCGAACGCCTCGACGCCGATCACCTTGATGTCGGGCCGCAGCGACTTGATGTAGCCGGCGATGCCGGAGATCAAGCCGCCGCCGCCGACCGGCACGAACACCGCGCTCAACGAGTCCTGGCTGTGGCGCAGGATCTCGGCGCCCACCGTGCCCTGTCCGGCAATCACCAGCGGATCGTCGAACGGGTGGACGAAGGTCATGCCGGTCTGGGCGATGAGCAGATCGCAGTGCGCCTGGGCGTCGGCGTAGCTGTCGCCGATCAGCACCACCTCGGCCTCCATCGCCCGCACCGCGTCCACCTTGATCTGCGGCGTGGTCTGCGGCATGACGATCGTGGCCTTGAGGCCCAGCTTCCGCGCCGCGAACGCGACGCCCTGGGCGTGATTGCCGGCGCTGGCGGCGATGATGCCCCGGCTCTTCTCGGCCGGCGTGAGGTGCGCGATCTTGTTGTAGGCGCCCCGCAGCTTGAAGCTGAAGACCGGCTGCATGTCCTCGCGCTTGAACAGCACGGTGTTGCCAAGCCGGCGTGAGAGCTTGTGCGCGGGGTCGAGCCGTGTTTCGCGCGCCACGTCGTACACACGGCTGGTGAGCACGTCGTGCAGGAGTTGAGTGAGGTCGGCGGTCACGGGCACGGCTGTGTTGCTATCTTACCCGGCCAGCGTGCACGCGAGGGCCACAGGGCGGGTCTGAAGACCCGCGGCCACGAGTGCGACCAGCGACCGGCGTGCGGGAGGGTCGCCGGACCGCGTCCCGTACGTCCGATAGACTCCTCGCGAGAACGCGGGCGAGGGGACCAGCGGGGTTTGAGGGACGCGAGAGCGGCCCGATTCCCGCGGCCAGCGGATCGCACGCCCTCGCAGCGGTCCTCGGCGCGTCGAGCCGCGGCGCCGGGCACACCCACGCCTCCCGATTCGCGCCGTGGCGGGTTGCAGGGCGGTCTGAAGACCGCCCTCTACAGCCGTTTCATGCGGCGGGTCTGAAGACCCGCGGCCACTATGCGACCAGCGACCGGCGTGCGCCGCAGGGTCGTCCAAAGCCGGCGTGCCTGTACGTCTGAGCAGACCCCTCGTCGAGGACGCGCCGGCGATTGGACGAGCCCTGCGGCGCGCGACGGGAGAAACCACCAGAGGCGGGTCTGACCGCCGCCGCGTTCGAGACGTGCCGATCGACTCCTCGCAAGACCGCGAGAAGGCGGAGGGGACCAGCGGGGTTTGAGGACGCGAGAGCGGCCCGATTCCCGCGGCCAGCGGATCGCACGCCCTCGCAGCGGTCTTCGGCGCGTCGAGCCGCGGCGCCGGGCATACCCACGCCTCCCGATTCGCGCCGTGGCGGTGTGCGGGCGGTCTGAAGACCGCCCTCTACATTCGTTTCACGAGCGCGGCCTCTAAGACCCGCGGCCACGGCGCTACTCCAGGCGAATCGGGAGCTCGGCGCGGCCCTGCTCGTGATCGAACACGAGACGGTAGGTGCCCGCCTCCCAGCGCAGCGTCGGCGACTTGAAATAGATGTCGCCAATCACCACCGCCTGCTCCTCGAGCACGAACGACAGGGTGCGCACCGTGCCCTCGCCCGGGAGCGCAAAGAAGCGCAGCGAATCGGTGTGCCGGCTCGCGGGAAAGTACGGTTTCACGTCGTGGTCGAAGATCCGCGCGTTCTGCCGCACCTTCGTGATTTGCGCGCTGTCGGCGAGGAACGCCTCCTGCGATGGCAGCGGCACGCTGCGCCCGTCGGGCATCTCGATGTGGAAGTTGCCGCGATTCACCGTGGTCCGCTTCTTGACCGCCACGCCGGTCTGCAGCAGCAGCCACGCCCCGTCGTGGTTGCGCTGCGAGTAGTCGTAGAGCGCGACCATGTGGAGCGTGTTGTCTTGAAACTGGATCGTGGCGCGGCCGAACGACTTCGTGTTCGGGAACGCCTTGTCGTCGGCGGGTCGCGATTGCGCGGCCAGGGCGGCGCTGGCGACGAGGACAGCGAGTGTGAGGCGGACCATGGGACCTCCGGTCGGGGACGGCGGCTGGCGGCGCTGTCTGATGCTACCGCAGGCCCCATTCGTCTGCGAGCAGTTCGTACGACCGCCGGCGCTCGTCGCGGCCGTAGATCATCGACGTCACCATGATCTCGTCGGCCTCCGTCGCTTCGACGATCTGGCGAATGAGGCTCGCGACTTTGGGCGGGGTGCCGATGAAGTGCCGCTGCCGGTTCATCTCCACCACCACCCGCTCCTGCGGCGAGAACTGGTAGGCGCTGGCCTCTTCGGGGCTCGGAATCGGCAGGAACTCGCGCCGGTGCAGCCGGACCCAGGCGAGATCGGTGGACGTGGCCTGGAACTCGGCTTCCGCGTCGGTCGGCGCGCAGACACCGACACGCCGATGATCACGTGCGGGCGCTCGAAGCGCGCGGAGGGTTGGAAGGCCGCGCGATAGGCGCGCACCGCGGGGCCGGGTGGCGCCGGACTGAAATGGCGCGCGAACCCGTAGCCGAGTCCGAGCGCGCCGGCAAACGCCGCCGTCTCGCCGCTCGACGCCAGCACCCAGATCGGCGGCAGGCGCACGTCCGAGGGCACGACCCGAACCGAGGCGAAGGGATGCTCGGGCGGCAGCGTGCGCCCCGAGAGCGCCAGCATCTCGCGGACCTGATCGGGGAACTGCGACGCGTCGAACGGGCGAAGGGCCCGCGACGTGGCCGGGTCGGTGCCCGGCGCGCGGCCGATCCCGAGGTCGATGCGATCGGGATGCAGCGCCTCGAGCGTGTGGAACGCTTCGGCCACGCGCAGCGGCGTGTGGTTCGGCAGCATGATGCCGCCCGACCCGACGCGGATGCGCGAGGTCGCCGACGCGATGTGCTCGATCAGGATTTCCGGCACCGTGCTGGCGATGCTCGCCATGCCGTGATGTTCGGCGAGCCAGTACCGCGTGAAGCCCAACCGCTCGCAGAGCCGAGCCAGCTCCACCGACTCGGAAATAGCATCTGCCGCGGAAAAACCCGCACGTACCGGAACCAGATCGAGCACCGACAGGGGAACCATCCAGCGTAGGATAACTTCGCGTGACCTCGACAGTTCGCAATCGCCTCGCAGGACGATCGATTACGGGCGCGCGGATCGCGAGCGCATGTGCCGCGACCGCCGCCGCGCTCGTCCTCGTCGGCTGGGCCACGGGAAACGCCGGTCTCATCTCGCTCTACCTGCCCGGTCCGACGATGAAGACCAACGCGGCCGTGTGCGCACTGTGCAGCGCGCTCGCGAATCTGCTCTTCCTCTCGGACGGCGAACGGCGCGCGCGCCGACGCATCGGCCTGGGGCTTGCGCTCGCCGCCGCCTCGATTGGCGCGCTGACGCTGGCGCAGCACATCACGAACCGGGATTTCGGGATCGATCAGCTGCTCTTCTCCGAGCCGCCCGGCGCCTTCGGCACCGCCAGTCCCAATCGGATGGGCCCGCCCGCCTGCGTCGCGCACATCCTGCTGTGCCTGTCGCTCGTCCTGAGCGAAATGGGTCAGCGGCGCTGGCGCGCCGAGGCCCAGTTCGCGGCCCTGCTCGCCTGTCTGATCGCATTGCTGCCGCTCATCGGCTTTGCGTACGGCGTGGACGAGTTCTACGACATCGGGCGCCTCACCGGCATCTCGCTCGCCAATTCGCTGATGCTGCTCACCCTGGGCTGCGCCACCCAGGCCGGGCGTCCCGACGCCGGCATTCCGTCGCTGATGTGCCGCGAAGACGAAGTGGGCGTGTTCGCGCGGCGGCTGCTGCCCGCGATCGTGCTGCTGCCCTTCGGCATCGGCTGGTTCCTGGCGCGGCTGCTGAACCTCGGGGTGGTGGACCGGCCGTTTGCGGTGTCGGCGATGGCGCTCGGGCTCATCGTGGTGCTGCTCGCCATCGCCTGGCGTACGGCGGCGCTGCTCATCGAGTCGCTCGACCGGCGCACGGCCACCGAACACGCGCTCAGCGAGAGCGAGCGCACGATCCGCGAGGCGGACCGGCAGAAGACCGAGTTCCTGGCCACGCTGTCGCACGAGCTGCGCAATCCGCTCGCGCCGATCCGCTTCGCGGTGGAGCTGCTCAAGACCCCCGGCGCCGCGTCCGAGCGCGCGCGGCAGACGATCGACCGGCAAGTGCGGCATTTGACGCGGCTCATCGACGACCTGCTCGACCTCACGCGCATCACCGGCGGCAAGCTGGAGCTCCACCCGCGGCCGTGCGACCTGCGGCAACTGGTGCAGGATGCCGCCGAAGCGGTCGGCGGCGAGATCGCGCGACTGCGGCACCGCCTGACGATCGACCTGCCGCCGCAGCCGGTGTGGCTGCAGGCCGATCCCGATCGCGTGATCCAGATGCTGGTGAACCTGCTCACCAACGCCGCCCGCTACAGCGAGCCCGGCGGGTCGATCGTCGTGGGCACCGAGGTGGACAACGCCAACGTCACCGTCTTCGTGCGGGATTCCGGTCACGGGATCGACCCGGCACACCTGGAACGGGTGTTCGAGCGGTTCGTGCAGCTCGAGCCTGCACGTCAGGGTGGACTGGGCATCGGGCTGGCGCTGGTGAGGGCGCTCGCCGTCCTGCACGGCGGCGCCGTGGAAGCCCGGAGCGAGGGGCTCGGCCGTGGGTCGGAGTTCCGCCTGCGCCTGCCGCGGACGATGTCGCCCCCGGTGCATGCGGCCGACGCCGAAGCGGCGGTCGCCGCGCCGTGCCGGGTGCTGGTGGTGGACGACAACCGCGACGCCGCCGAGATGTTGAACGTGCTGCTGACGTCCAAGGGGCACCAGGTCGCGGTCGCCTACAGCGGCGAGGAAGCGCTGCGCACGGCGGCGACGTTCCAGCCGCACGTCGGGCTGCTGGACCTCTCGATGCCCGGACTCGACGGCTATGAGGTCGCCAGGCGCCTGCGCGCCCGGCCCGAGTTTCGCGATCTGCTGCTGGTGGCGATCACGGGCTGGGGTCAGGAAGAGGATCGCCGCCGCGCGCTCGCCGCCGGCTTCGACGCGCACCTGACCAAGCCGGCCGATCCCGCCGCGGTGGCGGCGCTGCTCGCGTCGCGATCGCCGGCCGTCACACGCGAGCGCGATTCCGCCGTGGGCTGACCGCCTACTCGGTGAGCGATCGCACGGCCAGAAACACGTACAACGCCAGCGCGGCGCCGAGCAGCGTGTTGACCATGAGGCCGTTGCGGACGGCGCGCGCGACCCGGGTCGAGTTGTTGAGCCACAGCAGCGTGGAGATCACGAAGGGAAAGAACATCGATCCCACCACGGTGTACGCGAACACCAGCCATACCGGCCGCCGCACCAGGAGCGCCGAGATCGCGGCCGCCCCCAGGTAGATCGCCCAGGCGCGATAGGGCACGCCCTGCTGCCCCAGCGCCGGCTGCCGCCGCCACACGTGCAGCATGTCGTCGAACAGGAACGGCACGCCGTGATACACGCCGAGCACCGACGAGAAGGCCGCGCCCCAGAAGCCGAGCAGGAACACCGCGCGCCCGATCGGGCCGATTTCGCGGCCGATGCGATCCGCCAGCAGCAGGCACAGCCGCGGCCCCTCTTCGAGGATCTGCCCGGTCCATTCGATCTGCGTCGACAGGAAGATCATCGAGAAGCAGAAGATGAAGACCAGGATGAAGGACATGGTCAGGTCGGTGCGGGCGGAACGGACGCGCTCCAGCCCGGTCCAGCCCGCCTCGCGCATCCAGTACGAATAGGAGAGCAGCGTGACCGTGCCGCCGACGCCGCCGATGAGCGACAGCGTGTAGGCGACCGAGAACGGCGACCGGGCGCCAGTCCCCGACCAGTCCGCCCCCGACCACAGCAGGATCAGCAGGACCGAGGCGATGATGGCCGCGAACTTCAAGCCGACGAACCACTTGATGACCGCGAGGAAGCGATCGTAACGGCCGAACCACACCATGACCACCGCGGCCACCGCGTGGAGCGCGCCCCACACCGGCAGCGGCACGCCGGGCATGATGGCGGCCGGCACCAGCGCGCTGGCGGTGACCAGCGCGCTCGAGACGAAGTAGCTCCAGATGATGAAGTAGATGAAGAACGCGGCGAGGGCCGCGGTGGGCAGCGCTTCGCGCCAGCCCTCGATCAGCGTGGCGCCGGTGGCGAGCTGCCAGCGCGCCGCGCCTTCGGTGATCGCGAACTTGATGACCACGCCGAAGACGAGCGCCCACACCAGCGTGAGCCCGTACTCGGCCCCGGCAATCGTGGACGACACCATGTCGCCGACGCCGATGCCGGTCGCCGCCAGCAGCAGTCCCGGGCCGAAGTCGGACAGCTTCACGAAGCGGCGAGTATGTCATACGTCGCAGAGCCGACCGGCGTATCACGTGGCCGCGGGTCTCGAGGCTGCCATGGGCCATGCAGGCTTCGAACATGCCGAATCGTCTTTGCCGCTATCAGCGTCGGACGACCGGTGTGGACGGGGCGCGAGCGTTCTACGCCGCCGTCTTCAGCAAGGATTCTGGGGCAACGGCGTCGAGGTGGCTCCGCTTCTTCGCGACGACGGCTCTCGGTCAAATCGGCTGAACGCGGAGCACGTCGATCACGTACCCCAGACTGAACCGCGCGCCGTCCCAACATCGGAGCGTGCTGGCGCTTCCGGCGCAAGCGAGCGCGCGATCGCGGTCCGGTGGCGGTGGCGGACAGACCTCGATCGCCCGGCCGTCAGGACGCAACGAATGCGAGTGCCTCCCAGCACATCGCGTTCAACAATGACGCCACCTTCGTGGACCAGCGTGTGGTGGCGTCGGCACAGGAGCATCAGGTTGTCGAGCGACGTCGGGCCACCATCTGCCCAGTGCGTGATGTGATGGGCGTCACAGCGGCGCGCCGTGCAACCCGGGAAGCGACAGCGTGTATCCCGAGCGGCGAGCGCCCGGCGGATGGGTGTGGGAATCGTCCGGGTTCTGCGACCCACGTCCAGGACCGATCCGTCGGGGCCTTCCCGCATCACCACCACACTCGCATCGCACGACAGGCGCCGTGACGTTTCCGCGGAGACGCCGATGCCAGATTCTTCGAGCTCGAGCACCGCCTGCGGCGCTGCGTCGGCCTCCGCTCCAGCCTCGACGTGCAGCACCACCTGATAGCGGTCGCCCGCGGTTCCACGATCGAGATCCGCCTGAAGCGCGCATTCGGCCAGTAGCCCAAGCGCGTCGGCGCGGCGCTGCGCCCATGTCACTTCTTCGGCGATGGAATCCGGGGCCGCCGCTTCCTTGCTCTCCTGATACAACCGCTCGGCGGCTGCGTCGAGGGCCCGCTGAACGACCGCGCCGAGCTCCGGCGTGAGCCGGGCGCGCAGAACGACCATACCGTCCTCGTCCACGTAGGTCGTGGCCGAGCGCGCCAAATGGCGCTGCCGGTCCTCGCGCGCTTCTTCCAACCGGTCGCATCGGCGCCACGCCCGCGCCACGCGTTCCACCTGGGCAGCCGTGGCCGTGGCAGGCGAGATCGAGCAGCCGTTCTTCGTTGTCCGGGGTGGCGACGCGGGTGAGCGCGCGTACCTTGGCGTAGGAGACCTCCCCGCGCTGAAGCGCCCCGCTCAGGTGCGGGAGCACGGTCAGCGCTCTGGCCACGCGCACCTTCTCTCGTGCGGCGCCCATGTCGATGCCGGTGCGCCACGACAGCCAGTGGGCGCAGGACTGGAAGCCGGTGTTCCAACCGTTCTGCGCATCGAACTGTCGCAGCAGCACGAGCAGTTCGTAGGTGGCGGCGTGCAGCCGTGCGGCCAGATCGGCAATGGCCTCGCCGAGCTGTTCGGTCAACGTCGAGGGGATGAGCGCGCCGCGATTGGCCTCTGCATGTGAGACAAGCGGTGGGGTCATGCGCGATGGTAACCCCGCGATTTTCGACCGTCTGACTGCCGCTCTCGGGCGCGTTCAGCGCGCACGATGACCGCGATGGTGTCCCGGTTGTCGAACGCGTCCCAACGATCGACGGAGCGCGTGTCAGCGCCCGTGTAGTCGAGAACGCGGACGGCGCCGCGGGCGTCGCCAAAAACCTGTCAAGCGAGAAGATCGTGCCACTTAAACCCGCTGAGGAGAGAGTTCCCCGCGACCCGCGAGACGACGAGAAACACCCGCCCCTCCCGTTCGCGCCGTGGCCCAGCGGCCGGGTCTGAAGATTTCGACGTCTCGCGGCCACACAGCCCACGGCCAGATCAAACGGGAGGGGTGGGTGTTCCCGCCGCCGCGTTCGAGACGTGCCGATCGACTCCTCGCAAGACCGCGAGAAGGCTGGGGGCACCAGCGAGGTTTGAGGACGACGCGAGTCGTCCGATTCTCGCGGCCAGCGGTTGCACGCCCTCGCAGCGGTCCTCGGCACGTCGAGCCGCGGCGCCGGGGACACCCACCCCTCCCGATTCGCGCCGTGCTCGTGTGGCCGGGTCTAAAGACCCGGGGCCACGTACGTGAGAAAGGCGGCGGGCCGGGGATCCGGCACCGCCGCCTTCAGAGCTACGAAACGAAACGTCTTACTTGAACAGGTAGCGCAGCCCGCCCCAGAACATGTAGTTCGTGTCCGGGTCGCTGCCGCGGTCGAAGAACTGCCTCCACTCCAGCGCGAAGTCCATCTGGTGCTTCTTGGCGTCGCTCCTCCACATCGGGATGCCGGCGCTGCCGAGCCACGAGAGCGTCGTGATGTCCTTGTGGGAGAAGTCCCACAGCGAGAAGCCGGAGCCGATGTAGCCACCGTTG
Organism: uncultured Acidobacteriota bacterium; assembly: GCA_963731785.1. Lineage (GTDB taxonomy): Bacteria > Acidobacteriota > Vicinamibacteria > Vicinamibacterales > UBA2999 > DASYRM01. The sequence continues at coordinate 107,057 of CAVSWX010000024.1, read as the reverse complement.
GTGTAGTTGTAGGCGAACTCCATGTCGGCCAGGAAGCTCGAGCGAGCACCCTCTTCGAGGTTGCCCGCGAATCCGATCGCCGGGTTGAACGACCACTTGCTGTCTCCCAGACGGAGGGCCGTCCCGAACTTGAATCCCACCAGCATGTCGCCGTAGCGATTCACCGGGTTCGAGTCGATGCCCAGATCCGCCGGGTCGGTGGCGTCGTACTGCCGCTGCTGCTTACCGTAGAGGACGCTGAAGAACGGCCGGACGGCGAGCGCGCGGTGTTCTGCGGCCAGACGATCCAGTTCGGCCTGACGCGCCGCTTCGGCTGCTGCTGCCGCTGCATCCGCGGCCGCCTTCGCAGCTGCGGCTGCCGCCGCATCCGCGGCCGCCTTGTCGGCAGCCGCCTTGTCGGCAGCGGCCTTGTCCGCCGCAGCCTTGTCGGCAGCGGCCTTGTCGGCAGCAGCCTTGGCGGCAGCGGCCTTGTCGGCAGCGGCCTTGTCGGCAGCGGCCTTGGCGGCGGCGGCTTCACGCTCTGCGGCGGCGATACGGCTTGGCTCCTGCCGCAGCAGCGCGATGTTGCCGCAATCCTCCGGCACGATGAACGTGTAGGTGCTCTGCCGATCGTCGATCTCGAACTGGTGCGCGCGGAACGGGCGCCCGCCCGGCCCACTGCGTCGGCCGCATGATCAGCGGGCGGCCGCTGCGCCGCTCCGCCATCCACACCAGCATCGTGCCGGGACTGATGGTGGTCGGCGTGACCGTGCCTTGGGTGAGGTTCCGCACCACTTCGTCGCGAACGCTCGACAGACCTGCCTGGTCGAGCAGGGTGCCGATGTCGCGCTGGATGTTCGCCCTCGTCATGGTGGTCCTGAGGGTGGCCACGGTGCGCACGGGCGGGGTGAAGCGGTACGCCGTGTTCAACCGACGGACCACGTGCAGGCGTTCGGCCGGCTGCGCGGCCCCGGCGCCGCCGCCGCGTGCCTGAGCCTTGGCCGGAAGGGGAAGTGCGAGTAGCGCGAAATACGAGACTCGCGGTCACGGCAGTTGCTATGCGGTAGCTCATCGGTTCATATCCTCGGGAACGCACAATCGTAATCAAGACCCGTGCTCGATTGTAAACGACTCTATCGAAAGCAAGTAACGTCAATTCGGTGGAAATCGACTCACCGCCCGTCGGTAGAGATTACAACCCGCTGTCAGGGATTGAGCCAGTACGAGAGCTTCACCAGGAAGGTATTGGACGACGGCGTGTCGAAGATGTCGCCGTAGTTGCTGCCGAAGCGGAACGCACTGTTGGGCCGGAACCCTTCGCGCCCTTGCTGCCACACGGCAAACATCGTCGAACCGGGCTTGAACTCCCAGCGCAGGACGTTGGTGGTGCGGAACGACAGCACGGTGAAGTCGGCGTTGCCGCGGTAGTCGTACGGCGCGTAGCGATCGGCGTACCGGTCCGCGCGGCCGTTCACCAGCTCCTTGTAGTTCTCGTAGTGCCCGGCCGACGAAAACGGCTGTCCGTAGAGCTGAAGCGACAAAGTTGGCGTGAGCGTATAGCTCAACCGCATCGTGACCGTGGTCGTCGTCTGATCGAGCCGGCCCAGCACGTAGTGGATGCCTTGGGCATCCGTCAGGTTCGTCACCCACTGGGCGTCGTCGTTGCCGCGGCTCTGGCCGATGCCCACTTCCGCCGAGAGCGCCGACATCGGACGGAACTGGACCCGCGGACCCAGAAAGAAGTTGTGGCTGCGGAAGCGCGCCGCTCGATCCCGACGGCCGATCCACGAAGAAGTTCGAGTCCCAGTGGAAGCTGACGACGCGGCTGTCGTCGGTGTTGAAGTAGAACCAGCCGTTGATGTTCGGGTTGCGATACGCCCCCGGTCCGCCCCGCGTCAGCCGATCGTCGAAGGTTGCGCGCGTTGCACGTTGACGCCACCGCCGGTGGACCAGCGGTTCGTGAACGTCCAGTGGGTGTTGAAGTTGCCGCCCAGCTCGATGCGGTCGCCGGCGAAGTTGTGGTTGGACCACTGGTTGAAGTTGATGATCTTGGTGCGGACGTACTTGCCGGGGTCCATGAACCGGCGCTGGACCCACGCGCGCTGCTTCATTTCGTCGGCGCGGCGCTGGAACCCCACCTCGTTCACCTCGAAACCCGGCGTCTTGTAGCTCACCATCACGTTGCCGCGCACCTTGTCGCCGGCAATCTTGCCGAACGCCAGCGAGCCGGCGTGGCCCGCCATCGAGTCGGCCGTGGGATCGAAGCTCGACGTGATCGGCGTCCGGACGCTGGTAGCTGTGCACGTTGTTCTGCTGCAGCCCGGCGATCGCCGCCACGCTGCCCGCGACGTGCGAGCCGGCCCACGTGCCGGTCAGGTTCCAGCGCTGCCCGAGACGCCAGTCGTAGTCGATGCCGCTGGTCAGCGCGCTGTCGGGCAGGAAACTCAGCGCGTCGATCCGGCCGCGATTCGCGCTGGTGAGGATCAAGCCGACCGACGACTGGTCCGCGAACTCGCGCCGCACGCGCGACACCGTATAGAACGTCTGCGGCTCGACGGTCTCGCGCCATCGAATGTCGCCAAAGGCGAGCCGCGCCTCCTCTTCCTGCGTGACCGCCGCCAGCGTGCCCACGGAGAACGGCCCCATCGCGGCCGGTGAGCTTGCCGGCGCCGAGGATGGTGGACTGGCCCGGATACACGACGTAGCCGCCGCGCGGCATCCGGTGCGCCGCGCGGCGGGCGTCCGATGCGGCGGGAGTAGAAGATCGAGCAGTCGTCGCACTCGAACTGGTAGGTGCCCGATCCCTCGACGAAGAACGGGCGCCGCTCGTCGAAGAAGGTCTCGAACGCCGAGAGGTTCACTTCGGCGGGATCGGCTTCGACCTGGCCGAAGTCCGGATTGACCGTGCCGGTGAACGCCAGCGACTGCGTGACCGCGTACTTCAGGTCGAGGCCGACCGTGCCGCCGGGGTCGGCCGTGTTCTGGAGCAGCGGGTTCCCCGGCTGCGCCGGCTTCGTGGCAATCTGCCCGAGCACGTAGGGCGCCAGCTCGAGCCGCTTGCCGCCCGCCGGCCGCGCGACGCCCGCCAGCTCGCCGAACGACGACACGTAGCCGCTGGCGCCGCGCGGCAGCAGCGGCCAGGTCGAGGTCTCTTCGAGGCGAGCCACTTCGCGGGCAATGGCAAATCCCAGCGTGGGGTCGCCGCCGCTGCCGAATCGCAGCTGCGAATACGGGATCCGGAACTCGGCGCACCAGCCGTCGCGGTCGCGCAGCACCGCGACTTCCCACACGGCGTCCCAGCTCTCGTCGTCGTTGTTGTCGTTGAAGTAGTAACTGTCGCGCTTCACGCCCGCCGGGTTGACGACGAACTCATACGCCGTGCGGCGATCGTGCGACGAGTCGATGAGCACCCGGATCCAGTCGGAGGCGGAATCGGCGTCGCGCCGGGTCAGGAACGCGAGGATGCGGTCGGGCTCGCTGTCGAAGGCGCGGACGCCGACGTAGATCGCGACGTCGTCGAAGAGCACGCGGGCCTCGGTGCGGTGGGTGGGCGGAGCGCCCTCGGTCGGCTCCCGCTGGATGAAATCGCTGATGACGCTCGCCTCACCCCACGCTGCGTCGGACAGGTCTCCGTCCAGTCGGATGGCGGATCCGGCGCGGGTCGCGGTATGGCGCGCGCTGGGTTCGGGGTCGGCGGCGGCCGCGGGCGCCGACGCGAAGGCCAGCAGGCCCCCGGCCAGCAGGACGTACGCCGCAAGCTGGGGCGCCCGCACTGCGCCATTAGACATTGGAAGTGCCTAAAAGGTTCTCGTCCCGCGAAGCGGCGACGACCAGCGCTAGTGCCAGCCGATTGGCCGGCCCGGCGCGGTGCCACGGCGCGCGGCCGGTGGCGCCGTTCGACAGCGCCCGGGCGGGATTGAACAGCATGCGCATCGACGCGCGGAGCACGCGGTTGCCGATCCGCGCCTCGGCCCATTCGACGAAGTAACGGTCGAGCGCATCTTCGGCCACCATCAGCCCCAGCGCCCCGACCGGTGTGACGACGTGGTCCACCCATCCCGTGGTCTCCGGCTGCTTCCCGACGTTGCCGATGGAGGCCTCGCTGAGCGGTCCGATTTCGAACTGCAGGCTGTACGCCGCCGCCCACGCCGTCGCCCGGCCTTTGGCGGCCCAGTAGCGGGGGCTCTTGCCAAACCGCACGTCGCCGTCGGGACCGTGATCGAGCCAGTTGTAACCCGCTGCCGCGCCGTGAATCGGATGACCGACGTAGTTGATGTACCAGGCGTCGGTGTCCTCCCACTGTCTCGGCACGCGCACCGAGTGGACGTAGTCGGGCCAGAACGGACCGACCAGCTCCTTCCGGGTCTTCTCCTGGAACGAGATGCGAATCGCATGCTCGATCGCGAGCAGCTTGAACGAGTCGCCGATCGCCGCCAAGGACGTCGGTACGCCGACGTGACGAAGGCGGAGTGGGGAGCGTGATCTGCGGCTGCTGCAATGCTCCCGCGGCGGCGAGCCGCGTCGCATCCGACAGGGTGAACGCCGGTGGCGACACGACCTGTGCGCTCGCACCGGGAGGTGCAAACGCACAGACGAACGCGAGGCCCGCGAGAGAAGCGAGAACGTGCCGCGTCAGCCGACGCGACGGGTCACGAGGGGTGCTGTGCGGGGGTGCTACCAACGCGGCTCGGAACGCCGGCTGGGCCCACGGCCCCCGCCACCGCCACCACCGCCGTGCGAATCCTGCGGGCGCGCCTCGTTCACCTTCATCGAACGGCCGCCCAACGACTGCTGGTGGAACTTTTCGATGGCCACCTGCGCTTCCGCGTCGGTGCCCATCTCGACGAACGCAAATCCCCGGCCCTGGCCCGTGAACTTGTCGCGTGGCACGAACACCGAAGCCACCGAGCCCGCCTGTGCGAACAACTGTTCGAGCTCCGACTCCTGTACCTGGTAGGAGAGATTTCCAACGTACAACCTGCGGCCCACGTGACGCTCCTAACGCGCGCGCTCCAGTCGCGGCGCACTGACTCTACGCGTGCTCCCCGGCGGAAAGAGACCGGCGAGTGGGCCTATTCTAGTCTCAGCTTCCGGGCACGACGCGGCCGAAACCGATCAGCGCGTGAGGGTCTCAAGGATGAGATCGCCGAGCTGTTCCGGGGTGTATTGATTCCCCTCGACGTTGGCGACGAGCCGGCCGCCGCGATCGATGACGACGGTGCGGAGCGAGTGGTTCATCAGCCCTTCGTCGGGAAACGACTCCACGCCGAAGAGCGCGCACACGCGCCGGACCTCGGCGACGTTGCCGGTCAGAAAGCGCCACATCTTGGGGTCGGCATTGAAGCGGGCCGCATAGCTTGTGAGCACCTCGGGCGTGTCGCGCTCGGGATCGAACGTTACCGTCAGCAACTGCAGCTCGCGCCCGTACTGCCGCGCAAAGCGCCGCTGCAGCACGCTGAAGGTGTTGGAGACGCGCAGGCAGAACTGCGGCAGCGCGCAGCGGGTGTAGACGAAGTTCAGCGCCACGACCTTGTTGGCCGCCAGTGACGAGAAGCGGATGGGCTGGCCCGCTTGATCCGTCAGCGAAAAGTCAGGCACGGCCTGGCCGCGGGCGAGCGGCGCGACACGCGCGGCCCGCGGCCTGCTTCAGCAGCGCGAGCCGGCGCGCCGTCAACGGATCCTGCTCGGCGGTCTGATACTTCAGCACGCGAAGCCCCGTGGCGAAGCCGGCCTGCGGGCCGACGACGAGTGTGAACTCGATGAGCGCGCCAGGCGCGATCGGCGTCAGCTCCGACGCGTCGCGGACCTCGAAGGGCATCACCATCGCGCTCATCAGCCCCTCGATCGGGTCGTGCGAGACGACGAACGTGCGGTTCGCGGCGTCGACGCGCAGCACCATGCCCCGCACCGCGTAGCGCTTGTCCTGGGCGTGCAGCCCGACGGCGCACACGCCACTCACCATCGCCAGGACCACGAGCACACCGACCGCGCCGGCCTCTATCGCGCACTACTGCCCCCTGTGGCCGCGGGTCTTCGCCGCCTCATCGTAGCATCACCGCGGGCTTCAGCCCCGCCCTCAGTACGTGGCCGCGGGTCTTTAGACCCGCCTGTCGATCGCACCACGATCGTGTACCGATCGTCGCCCTCGCGCACGCGCAGGATCCGGTTGCGCGGCACGTCCGCGACGCGCTGCGTGATCCCGCTGGCCGGCCACGTGATCGCCACGTCCACCCGCCCTGCGGCCGGGTCTGACTTGTCCGCCGTAGCCTTGGCGGAGGCGGACGACCCGGCCCCACGTACAGAGGCGCCGAGGCCGATGTGCTGCTGCAACGGCGACGCGCCGAACGAGCCGCCGCTCGAGACGGTGCGGTGGATGGTGCGTGCCGCGCCGTTCGCACCACGCACCGTCACGGCGATGCGGGCGCCGATGGCGGCGCGGTTGGTCCTGGTGCCGACGAGATCGAGCCCGAGCCAGTCGCGGCCGTGGCCCGGGTTGGCGAACAGGCGGAACGCGTGCGCGTCCCCAGGCGTGGCGCCGCCCACCTTGAACGCGATGTCGAGATCGCCGTCGCCGTCGATGTCCGCGAACGACACCCCGTGTCCCTTGTGCAGTTCGCCGGTGCCCGACGAGGCGGTGATGTCCACGAACCGGCGTCCCTGCTGGTTCAGCAACAACACGCTGCCGACCGTCGCGGCATACGACGGGCTGCCCGAGCCCAGATAGATGTCGGGATAGCCGTCGTTGTCCACGTCGCCGAAGTTCGAGCCCATCGGCATGTAGACGCGATCGAGGCCGGCCTGGGCGGTGACGTCGTCGAACGTGCCGTTGCCACGATTGCGATAGAGCTTCATCGTACCGGCGTTCGGCGGGCGGCGCAGGTAGCGGCGCGCCGTCTCGTCCACCGAGAGAAAGTAGCTCGACACCAGCAGGTCGTCCCAGCCGTCGTTGTCGTAGTCGAAGAACCAGGTGGGAAACCCGCGCTCGGCACCCGGGACGCCGGCCGCGTCGGCGATCTCGGTAAAGGTGCGGTTGCCGTTGTTGCGGTAGAGGAAGTTGCCGCCGCCCAGGTTGGACAGATAGAAGTCCACGTCGCCGTCGTGGTCGATGTCGGCGGCCGCCACACCCTTGGTGAACGCCGGGCGCGCCACGCCGGCGGCGGGGCCGATATCCTCGAAGGTGCCGTCGCCGCGGTTGCGAAAGAGCTGTGACGGATGGTTCTCGTTGCCGACGAAGAGATCGACGTGCCCGTCGTTGTCGATGTCGGCCCACGCCGCGGTCTGCGTGCTCGTCGGCGGACTGGCCATGCCGCTCGCGATCGTCCGGTCGGTGAACGTGCCGTCGCAGTTGTTGCGCAGCAGCGACTTGCGCTGCGACGTCTCCCAGCCGCCGCGCAAGACGAGCACGTCCTTGCAGCCGTCGTTGTCGTAGTCGGCCTGCAGCAGGTTGAGGCCGCCGAGCTCGCCGGCCAGGCCCGCGCGCGCCGCCTCGTCGTGGAAGCGCCCATCAGGGCCTCGGCGGAACAGCTGCATCCGGCCGCAGCTGTCGAAGTTGGAGGTGAGGATCTCGAGCGTCCCGTCGTTGTCGAAGTCCTCCACGATCACGCCGCCCGCCGACGAAAAGGAGTCCACGCCGAGCGTGGCGGCGACATCGGTGAACCGCCCGATGCTCTCGGCCGTTGCGAACGCCGACGGAGGAATCAGGTTGGCCGCGGGCACACCCGCCGGATACGACCCGGCCGCCATGTGCGCGAGGTTCAGCAGCCACGTCAGCTCGCCATCGCCGGGCCGGCGCGCCAGGGCCTGCATGAAGTAGCCGATGGCCGTGCGCGCGCCACGCGGGTCGGCCAACGCCGGGAGCGTCGGCGACAGCAGGCAGCGATCGCCCGGCGTCCGGAAGAGGCCGTTGTCCATCCCGGCCTTGTGCAGGTGCGCGATGCCCAGCATCTCCTCGAGTTGCGCCAGGCTCTCGGGAAAGTCTTTCACCGCGCGCGGCAGGGCCTGCTCGAACCGCGCGACGGTCTGATCCATCCGGCCGTCATAGGCGTGCAGCTGTCCCAGGATGACGTCGGCCTGGATCACGTCCACCGGATCGGGCGGCGGCGAGGCGCCCGGCCGCCTTCATCGACGCGGTCAGCTCGGTCATCGCCTCCACCATCTCCGACAACGACTGGCGCCGCGCGTCGCAGATGTCCTGCGGGTGCATGTTCCAGTCCTCGCGCGCCTTCGGCGCCTCCTGCAGGACGGTGTTCGCCTCGGCGAAACCGTCCACGCTCACCGTGGGCTGCACCGCGCCGATCGCGCCGATACCGGCAATCTCGGTGGAGCGCAGGCTGCGGCGGCCGGCGGTGGGCTCGGCCAGTTGCGCCACGCCGAACCCGGTGGGCAGTCGCACGATGCCGGTGATCTGTCCGGGAGCGAGCGGCGCCAGCGCGTCGCGCAGTTCGGCGCGGAGTTCGGCCAGCACGACCGGACCGATGAGGCCGCCCCGCGCCGCCGACGGATTGATCGACTCGGCGGCCGCGATCGCGTCGGCCGCGCCGCCTCGCTGCAACCGCTCGAGCACGCCACGCGCGGCGCTCTCGGTGCTGACGACGATCAACCGGAAGGTGACCTGCCGCGCCGCGGGTGCGGCATCCGGAGCCTGCGCCGGAAGCGGCGCCGCCGTGAGCTGCAGGGCCAGCGCGGCGGCGGCCACGGCAACAGCCAGAGCCCGGGTCTGGCGGGGCATTCCGCGTATCATAGCCGCTCGCCGCGCACCGCTTCGCAGCGCGCTGTTGCAGGCAGTAGGCAGGCAGTGAGCAGGTGAGCCGCCTCATGATCCTCGCAGGAGAATCAATGTTCGGAAGAATGACGACCTTGACGGCAGCGCTCGCCGTGCTCGCCGTCCCCGCGTTTGCGCAGCAGGCGCCCGACGGCGCCGCCGCGTTCAACCGCGCATGCGCGTCGTGCCACCGTGACGGCCAGACCACCGCGCCCACGCCGGCCGTGCTGCGGCAGCTCACGCCCGAAGGCGTCCTCAACTCGATCACGCAGGGGCGCATGCAGGCGCAGGGCGCGACGCTGTCCGCCGGCGAGCGCCGCGCGGTTGCTGAGTACGTCGCGGGGCGGGCGCTCGCGACCGCCACGACGGCGGTGCCCAACCGCTGCAGCGCGTCTCCGGCCATGACCGACGCGGCCACGTCGCCCGGGTGGAACGGCTGGGGCAACGGCGCCACGAACACCCGCTTCGCACCGGGTGGCGGTCTCACCGCCGCGGATCTTCCGCGTCTGAAGTTGAAGTGGGCCTTCGGCTACTCGGGCGTCAACGCCGCGCGGGCCCAACCGACCATCGCGGGTGGCCGCCTGTTCGTCGCGAGCGAGAACGGCGAGGCGCACGCGCTCGACCCCAAGACCGGGTGCACGTACTGGACCTTCCGGGCGCAGGCGGGCATTCGCACCGGGCTCACCGTCGGGCCCTACAAGAACGCCTCGGGCTCGGGTCAGGCGGTGTACTTCGGCGACGTGCGCGCCAACGCCTACGCGGTGGACGCGCAGACCGGCCGCGAGCTGTGGGTGCGCAAGGTCGACGAGCATCCGGCGGCGTCGCTCACCGGCGCGCCGGCCGTTCACGATGGCCGGGTCTTCGTGCCGGTGCAGGGGCTGAACGAGGAAGGCCAGGGCGGCACCGGCAAGTATCGCCTGCTGCACGTTCCGCGGCAGCCTGGTTGCGCTCGACGCGAACACCGGCGCGGTGCTCTGGAAGACATATACGGTGGACCCGCCGCAGCCGCGCGGCAAGAACGCCCAGGGCATCCAGATGTCGGGCCCGGCCGGGCGGCGGCATCTGGTCGGCGCCGACCGTCGATGCCAAGCGGAACGTGGTGTACGTCGCCACCGGCAACGGCTACGCCGACCCGCCGCAGCCGATGACCGACGCCGTGGTGGCGATGGACCTGCAGACCGGCGCCGTGAAGTGGGTGCGCCAGACGACGCCGAACGACAGCTGGACGCTGGGATGCCAGCCGACGAATCCGGACAATCCGGCCTGTCCGGCCACGCTCGGGCCCGACTACGACTTCTCCGCCTCGCCGTCGATTGCCACCGTGAACGGCCGCGATCTGCTGGTGCTGCCGCAGAAATCCGGGATGGCGTTCGCGCTCGATCCCGACAAGAACGGCGCGACGGTGTGGGAGCGGCGCATCGGCCAGGGCAGCGGCCTGGGCGGCCAGTGGGGCGGCGCGGTGGACGGGCAGCAGGCCTACTTCGGCGTGTCCGATCTCCTGACGCCGACGCCGGGCGGCATGCGGGCGCTCAACCTCGCCACCGGCGAGCAGGTGTGGAGCGTCGGGCCGCAGAAGCCGCTCTGCGGCGAGGGGCGCACGTGCCGCGCGTCGCAGGGCGCCGCGGTGAGCGTGATTCCCGGGCGCGGTGCTCTCGGGGTCGCTCGATGGCGGGATGCGCGCCTACTCCACCACCGACGGCACCATCATCTGGACCTTCGACAGCAATCGCGAGTTCCAGACCGTCAACGGCGTGAAGGCGCTGGGCGGCGGCCTCGAAGGCCCCGGCCCGATCGTGTCGGGCGGCATGCTCTACTTCAACTCCGGCTACGGCGGCTTCATCGGCAATCCAGGCAACGTGCTGCTCGCCTTCGCGTGGAGTAGTCAGGCTGTTACGTAGGGCCGGCCTTCAGGCGGCCCAGTGGCCGCGGGTCTTCAGACCCGCCTCAGGGACGCTTTCAACGCCGCCACGAGCGCGTCGGTGTGCTCCGGCTTGCCCACCGTAATGCGCAGGCAGTCGCGCAGGCCGTCCTTGTCGAAGTAGCGCACCAGCACGCCCTGCCGCTCGAGCGCCTGCTTCACGGCGCGCGCGTTGCGGCCGCCGGTCACCCGGCACAGCACGAAGTTGGTGTGGCTGGGCAGCGGCGTCAGCCAGTCGAAGGCGCGCAGCGCGTCGCCGAGCCGCAGCCGCTCGCTGGTGAGCGCCAGCACGCTGCGATCGAGCCACTCCCGATCCTGCATCGCCGCGATCGCCATGATCGACCCGGCGACGTTGGGCGTGTAGGGCTGCTTCACCTTCCACAGGTGCCGCATCACGGGCAGCGGAAACACGCCGTAGCCGACGCGCACGCCGGCCATCCCGGCCAGCTTGCTGAAGGTGCGCAGCACGATCAGGTTGTCGCGCTCGGGCACGAGCGGCGCCAGGCTCTGCTCGTCGCTGAAGTCGATGTAGGCCTCGTCGACCACGACCACGACCGGCAGGTCCAGCAGCCGCAGCAGGTCCTGGCGCGGCGTGACCGAGCCGTCGGGGTTGTTCGGGTTGGTCACGAACAGCAGCTTGGGCGGCGCGCCCGACGCTTCGAAGGCGCGCACCGTGCTCTCGACGGCGTCGATGTCCACGGAGAAGTCGTGACGGCGCGGCACCGACATGTAGCCGGCTCCGAGCACGTCGGCCTCCCACTTGTACATGCCGAAGGTGGGCGGCAGGTCGATCACCATCTGGCCCGGCTCGACGAACGCGCGTGCCAGCAGGTCGATCACCTCGTCGCCGCCGGCGCCGCAGAGGATGTGCTCCATCGGCACGCCGATGAACGCCGCGAGCGCCTCGCGCAGCGCCGTCTGATCGGGGTCGGGATAGATGTGGAGGTCGCGCGAGCGCGCCAGCGCCTCGAGGGCCCGCGGCGAGGTGCCGTACGGGTTCTCGTTCGCATCGAGCTTGACGATCCGCTCGGGAGGCAGCCCGAGCCGCCGCGACAGCACGTCGAGCGGCACGATGGGCGCGTACGGCTGCATGCCGCGCACGTGGGGCGCGATCAGCATTTCGACATTCATGCAGCCCCATCGTACCCGCAGCGGGGCTGCGGCTTCGGGCTTCAGGCTTCGGGCTTCGGGGCGCGGGGCGGTCTGAAGACCGCCCTCTACGTTCGTCACCGGAGCGGCGGGGCAGAGTGTGTTCTGCCGGCCGACTGCGAGCGCCGCGAGCGCCAGCGCAGACGAAAAACGACGAGTCTTCGAGGAGTTTTTCCGCGGCGTCGAGCCGGAGGCCCGGCGGAACATACTCGTGCGCCGACGCGACGCCGTCAGGGCGGTCTGAAGACCGCCCTCCACGTCCGACTGCCGCGGTACGCGTCGATATAATGCGCGGCCTCATGCCCAGCGACCGGCCGGCCGGCACGCGCGTGCGCTATCGCGTGCTGTGGATGGCGTTCCTGCTCGCCATCATCACCTTCCTCGACCGCGTCTGCATCTCGATTGCCGCGCCGTTCATGATGGACGACCTCGGGCTGACGCTGGTGCAAATGAGCCTGGTGTTCAGCGCCTTCACCCTCGCCTACTCGCTCTTCGAGGTGCCATCGGGATGGCTCGGCGACGTGATGGGCACGCGCCGGGTGCTCACCCGCATCGTGTTGTGGTGGTCCGTCTTCACCGCGCTCACGGGCGCCGCCCAGGGCTACCGGTCGCTCCTCGCCATCCGCTTCCTGTTCGGCGCCGGCGAGGCCGGGGCCTTCCCCAACGCCGTCCGCAGCTTCTCGCAATGGTTCCCGGTGCGCGAGCGCGGCATGGCCAACGGCGTCCTGTTCTTCGGCTCGCGCCTCGGCGGCGCGCTCACCGCGCCGCTGGCGCTCGCGCTCATCCAGGTGTGGGGGTGGCGCGCGAGCTTCGTCGCCTTCGGGAGCGTCGGCGTGGTGTGGGCGGCGGTGTGGTACCGCACCTATCGCGACACGCCGGCGGAGCACCCGGCCGTGGACGCGGCGGAGCTGGCCTGGATCACGCAGGACGCCGGCGCGGCCCCGCGCGACGCGGGCACGCCGTGGGCCGCGATCCTCTCGAGCCCGAACCTCTACGCGATCTGCGCGATGTACTTCGCGCTCGGCTACGGGCTCTACTTCTACTTCACGTGGCTGCCGACGTATCTGACCCGCGAGCTCGGGTTCTCGGCCCTCACCGGCGGCTTCTTCTCGATGCTGCCGTTCCTCCTGGCCGGCGCCGCCGACCTCGCGGGCGGCTGGTGCACCGACCGGCTGGCCCGCATCGCACGGCCTGAAGCACGCGCGGTGCACGCTCGGCTCGCTGTCGTTCGCGTCGTGCGCGGCGCTCCTGCTCGTGTCGACTGGCGTGGAGTCGCCGGTGGCCAAGGCCGCTGCTGCTCGCCCTGGCGCTGGCCACGGCCGACTTCGCGCTGAGCGCGTGCTGGGCGGTGTGCCTCGACGTCGGCGCCCGGCATGCGGGGGTGGTCACCGGCTTCATGAACACGAGCGGCAACCTGGGCGGGCTGATCGGCCCGCTGGTGGTGGGCGTGATGGTCGAGCGCTGGCAGTCGTGGACCTATCCGTTCTACGTGACGGCGGCCGTGTACGTGATGGGCGCGGTGGCGTGGCTGGCGATCGATCCGCGCAAGCGGATCGCGTAAGTTCCCCCATCAGGGCTGACTGAAGATCCCTCTCGACGCTCCGTCGCGCCGCAGTCTTCGATCTGCCTGACGACACCGCGCGCGGGCGTCACGAGGGTCCTGCCGCGACCGCGTTCGAGCCGGGCCGATCATCTCCACGAGCGCGCGCGAGAAGGCTCGGGGGACCAGCGAGGTTTGAGCGCGACGAGAGTCGCGCGATTCTCGCGTCCAGCGGATGGCCGCCATCGCAGCGCGCGCCGGCGCGGCGAGCCGCGGGCCGCGGCAGGACCGCTCGTGAGGCCCGGGCGCGTCGCAGCCAGGGCGGTCTGACCGCCTACGGCTCCAGCGAAAATGGCGGGTACTCGTCCACCATCAGGAGCAGATAGGCGTCCAGCCGCAGACGCCAGCGCAGCACACCGACGCCGAAGTCGTAGAGCGCCTTCGGATACTCCCCGGTGGCGAGAATCATGAACCAGGCGGCGATGGTCGCGAAGCTCCATCCAATCAGGAGGAACAGCAGCACGATCACGTGCGGGATGGCGAAGACGAGCCGCAGCGCAACGCTCCATCGATCCCGCGGACCGGCCGGTTCGACGACGTCGAGCGAGACCGGATACGGCGCGTCGCCGAACGGCGGATACGGATCCTCCAGCAGCATCAGGTAGGCGGTTGCGCGCGCGCGCCACCGCAGGTAGAAGGCGGTGAACTGGCGGATGCCGATGATGTGCCGGCCGGTGACCAGGATCGTGAACCAGCTGACGATCGCGAGGAACACCGCCGCCGCCCCGAGCAATCCGCCTTCGCCACCGGCCTGCGTGCGCGAATCACTGGTGTTGACGCCCGCCGCCAGGCCGATGCCGCCCACCAGGATGATGTGCGGAATGGCGAGGAAGAGCCGGAAGGCGGTGGTCAGCCGATTGCGATTCGCGAGGGCGGGGGCGACTTCCACGGTGACGGGATACGCCATCGCGCCATTTATACGCGAACCACCCGCCGGAGTTCACCCGCAATCGGCTATGCGCCGACGGATCGGAGCGGCGGGGCCGAAGCCCCGCCCTACGGTGTACGGAGGGCGTAGGCGTAGAGCGAGTTGCCGGCGGCGATGGCCACGTATTGACGGCCGTTCACCGCGTAGGTCATCGGCGCGGCCTGCACGATGCCGGCCACGGGGGCCTTCCACAACAGCGCGCCCGTGCGCGCGTCGAGCGCGTAGAAGGCGCCTTCGCGGCCGCCCGAGAAGAGCAGGTCCGACGCCGTGGTGAGCACGCCGGCATCGGTGACGTCCGTCATCTTGAACTCCCACTTCTTCGTGCCGGTCTTCGGGTCGAGCGCCAGCACGGCCCCGTAGCCTTCGTCCGGCCGGCGGCGGTTCACCTGCGTGCCGTTGATGCTGAGCGCGGTGCCGGTGGGAAACGCGCCGAGGAAGGCGCGGCCCTCGACGTATTCGGCCGGACGGCGCGCGTAGACGCTCGATCCGTCCATCCACGCCGGCACGTAGAACAGCCCGGTGCGCGGGCTGTAGGACGGCGAGTACCAGTTCGTGGCGCCGGCAAAGTGCGGAGCGAGCCGGATGCCCTCGGGCGTCGGCGGCTTCACCCCCTGCGGGCGGCCCTTGGCATCCAGCCCCGACGCCCACGTGACCTTCGTGAACGGCTGGCCCGAGAGGTACTCGCCGGTGACGCGATCGAGCACGTACCAGAAGCCGTTGCGATTGGCCCACAGCATCACCTTGCGCGGCCGGCCCTGGTACTCGATGTCGGCCAGCACCGGCACCTGCGTCGCGTCGAAGTCGTATTCGTCGTGGGGCGTGAACTGGAAGTGCCACTTCAGGCGCCCGGTGTCGGGATCGAGCGCGACGACCGAGTTGCTATAGAGGTTGTCGCCCTTGCGATCGTCGCCGGTGAAATCCGGGCCGGGATTGCCGATCCCCCAGTAGGTCAGGTTCAGCTCGGGGTCGTACGAGCCGGTGGTCCAGATCGCGCTGCCGCCGCGGCGCCACGAGTCGCCGGCCCAGGTCTCGTGGCCGGGCTCGCCCGGGCCCGGCACCGTGTTGAAGCGCCAGAGCTCCTTGCCGGTCTTCGGGTCGAACGCGGAAATGAAGCCGCGCACGCCGAAGTCGCCACCGGCCGGTCCGGCGATGATCTTGTCCTTCACCACGAGGGGCGCCACGGTGACGGTGTAGCCGGCCTCGGGACGCGCGCCCGCCACCGCCACGTTCCACAACTCGCGGCCGCTCTTGCTGTCCACGGCCACCATGCGGCCGTCGATCGTGCCCATGAACAGCGCGTCGCCCAGGATGGCCACGCCGCGGTTCACGCGGCCGCAGCACGGGCGCGCCTGCGGCGACGGCTTGTAGGCATAGGTCCAGAACGTGCGGCCCGACACCGGATCGATCGCCACGATGTCGTTCGGCGCCTGCACGGTGTAGAGCACGCCATCGACGACGAGCGGTGTGGCTTCGAACTTCTCCAGGGAGAGTGCCTGAAACGCCCATTGCAGCTCGAGGTTCCGCACGTTGGCCGGCGTGATCTGCGTGAGGCCGCTGTAGCGATGGCTCGCCAGCCCGCCGGAGTACGTCAGCCAGTTCTCGGGCTCGGACGCGGCCTTGAGGATGCGGTCGAACGACACCTGCGCGCGCATCGAGGCGCCGGCGCTCACCGCCACGGCCAGCGCCACGAGCGTCACCCGCGCGTTCATCGCTCCCCCCGCAGTGTGGAGAGATAGGCGACCAGATCCGCCACCTCGGCGGGGCTCAGCGTCCCCTTCGCCGCCGGCATCGGCGAGGTGGGCAGAATCGCCGACTCGCGCAGATCCGACTTCTGCAGGCCGCGCAGGCGCTCGTTCGAGTCGAGCAGCTGGATCGAAAAGCTGTCCTGGTTGAGCAACCGGCCCGTGATGGTCTCACCTGATCTGGTCACCGCGCGCACCGACGCGGAAGTCGGGGTGGAGATCGGCGCTGGGGTCGACGATCGACCGCTCGATCTCCGCGGGCGTGCGCACCGCGCCGACATCGGCCAGCGAGGGTGCCGTGCGCGACCCGCTGCCGCCGGCGCCGTGGCAACTCTGGCAGCGGCCTCTGCCGTCGAAGGCCGCCTTGCCCCGCGCTGGATCGCCGGTGGTGGCGAGGCCGCCGGCGCCGCCGACCGATCGGAGGTAGGCGACGATCATGCCGGCCTCGCTCTCGGTGTAGGTGTTGGGCGGCATGGCCGTCCCGGGAATCCCGCCCAGGATGATCTTCACCAGCTCCTCGTCAGAGGTGGCCCGGCTGAACTTGCCGCTCATGAGCGCGACACCACGCACCGTGTCGCCTTTCGGACCGTGGCACGTGGCGCAGCTGGCCTGATAGAGCCGGCCGCCGTTGTCCACCTGGGCCTGCGTGTAGCCGTGCTGCGCCGTCGCGCCGCCCTCGCAAAGCGCCAGGAGCGCTCCAGTCAACCAGATTGCACGCCGCATCGAGCCTCCGGAACGGTGGAATTTCGCTCACCGCCGAGTGGGAGTATAGGCCTTACCCACCCGCCCTACCCGCCTCACCCGCCTTAGGAGGCGCGAAGCGCCGGCCCGGAGCGGTAGAATCCCTCCTGCGTGAGCACATCTGCCGAGGCCGTGAGGCCCCTTGTCGAGGCCGCCGCGGTCGAAGGCCCGTGGTACCGCCAGGTCAACCGGGATCAGTGGCGGGCCTTCTGGGCCGTCTTTCTGGGCTGGATCGTCGACTCGTTCGACTTCAACATCCTGACGTTCATCGTCCTCGACATCCAGAAAAGCTTCACCGTCGACAACGCGCTCGCGGGGATGCTGGGCACCGTGACGCTGGTCATGCGGCTCGCCGGCGGCACGATTGCCGGCACCGCCGCCGACAAGTGGGGCCGCAAGGGCCCGCTGATGATTTCGGTGCTGTGGTTCTCGCTCTTCGCGGCGCTGAGCGGCTTCTCCACCTCGTACGCGATGCTCTTCGCGTTGCGGGCGCTCTTCGGCCTCGGGATGGGCGGCGAGTGGGCGGCCGGCATGCCGCTGGTCCTCGAACACTGGCCCACGCGCCTGCGCGGGCTCGCCTCCGGTCTCCTGCTGGGCGGCTGGTACTGGGGATACCTGCTGGCCGCGGCGGCGTTCCAGTTCATCTACCCGCTCTTTGCCAGCAGCAATCCCGATCTGGCCTGGCGCGCCATGTTCTGGCTGTGCGTGGTGCCGGCGCTCTTCACGTTGTGGATCCGGCGCAACGTGGCCGAGAGCCCCGTCTGGTTGGAGAGGCAGCGCCAGCTCAAGGCGGGACTCCTGCCGCCCGAGCCGGCGATCTCGCTGCCCCGCATCTTCAAGCCCGACATGATCGGCGTCACCGTTCGCACCACGCTGGTGATTGGCGCCTTCATGTGCATCTACTACTCGCTGAACTTCTGGTATCCCACGTTCCTGCGTGAGGCCGGACGGCCGGTGCTGCCGTACCTGGCGGCGTTCAACTTCGGCGCCATCGCCGGCACCGCGACGTGGGGCCGCTTGTCCGAAGGCCGCCTCGGGCGCCGCGGCGCCGCCACGATCACCGTGATCCTCGGCATCGCCGCGCTGCCCTTGTATCTGCACGCCACCGAACCGCTGCTGCTCGGTCTGGGCGCGCTGTTGATGGGGTTCTTCGGCATGGGCGTCTGGGGCATGGCGCCCGCGTACAGCAACGAGTCGTTCCCCACCGAGGTGCGCGGCGTCGGACCAGGATTCTGCTACCACGCCGCGGCCGCCATCGGCGCCACGATGCCGACCGTGCTCGGGTTCCTGCGCGATCAGGGGTTCGTCATGGTCAACGCGATGAGCGTGGCCATGGTGCTGTCGGGCATTGCCGCCATGATGATCTGGCTGGGTCCCGAGACGCGCGGCCGGGTCTTCAAATGATGCCGGACGTCCACGAAATCTATGCGGTGCGCTACGCGCACCACGACCGCAAGGCCCACGAAAACTACATCCTCGGCGATCCGCACGACATCCTGCAGCCGCTCGCCTACTTCGTCTGGGTGATCAAGGGCGCCAGCGGGACCTGGGTGCTGGACACCGGGTTCGATGCCGCCATGGCCGCCAAGCGCGGCCGGCAGATTACGCGTCCCGTGGCCGAGGGGCTCACGGCGATCGGCGTTCCGCCCGACGGCGTCACCGACGTGGTGATCAGCCACCTGCATTACGACCACTGCGGCAACCACACGCTCTTTCCCCGGGCGCGCTATCACCTGCAGGATCGCGAGATGGCGTATGCGACCGGCCGCTGCATGTGCCACGCGCACCAGCGCATCCCGTTCGAGGTGGACGACGTCACCGCGATGGTGCGGCGCGTCTTCGACGAGCGGGTCGTCTTTCACAACGGCGTCGAACAGCTGGCGCCGGGCCTGACGGTGCACCACATCGGCGGCCATTCGATGGGCCTGCAGTGCCTGCGGGTGGCCACGCGCCGCGGCCACGTGGTGCTGGCCGCGGACGCCACCCATCTCTACGCGCACATCGAGGAGGGCCGGGTCTTCCCGGTGTGCTACAGCGTGGCGGAAACGCTCGAAGGCTACGCCACCATCAAGAAGCTCGCCGACTCGCGCGATCACATCATTCCCGGCCACGACCCCGACGTCCTGAAGCGCTATCCTGCGGCAGGCCCCGGCCTCGAAGACTGGGTCGTGCGGCTGGACTGACGTGCCGCTTCCCGGCTGGCTGGCGCGCGTGCGCGAGATCGGCGGCAGCGATCTGCTGCTGGTCGCCGGCACGCGGCCCACGATCCGGGTGCGCGCGCGGCTGGAGCCGGCGGCGGACGCCGTGCTCGACTCCGAGACGATTGCGGCGGCCACCAGGCCTTTCGTGCCGCCGCGGCTGTCGGGCAGCTTCGACGCCGGCGCCGCCGTCGATCTGGCCTTCTCGCTTCCCGGGCTGGGGCGGTTCCGGATGAACCTGCATCGCGAGCGCGGGCGCGTGGCCGCCGCCATTCGCGCGCTGCCCACGTCGCTGCCCACGGTCGCCGGCCTGGGCTTCAGCCACGACATCTCGCTGCTCGCGGACCTGCCGCGCGGGCTCGTGCTGGTGTCGGGCCCGACCGGGTCGGGCAAGACCACCACCGTCGCGGCCATCGTCGCCGAGCTGAACCGGCGGCGCGACGGCCATGTGATCACGATCGAGGATCCGGTGGAGTTCGAGCACGGGCACGGCCGGTGCGTGGTGGAGCAGGTGGAGATCGGCGTCGACGCCGAGAGCTTTCCCGTGGCGCTGCGCTCGGCGCTGCGTCAGGCGCCCGACGTCATCGTCATCGGCGAGATGCGCGATCTCGAATCAATCCGCATTGCGGTCTCGGCCGCCGAGACCGGCCACCTCGTCATCGCCACCGTCCACGCCCCGGACGTGGGCGGCGCCGTGTCGCGGATCGCCGACGCGTTCCCACCCGAGCGGCAGAACACGATCCGCCAGGAGCTGGCGATGGGCCTGTCGGCGGTGCTCACGCAGAGCCTGCTGCGGGGGACCGACGGACAGATGGTCCCGGCCGGAGAACTCCTGGTGGTGAGCTACGGGGCCAGGCAGCACATTCGCAAGAACGCGCTGCAGAACCTGCACCAGGAGATGACCTCGACGCGGAAGCTGGGGTCGTTCACGCTCGAGGAGTCGCTGGCGCGGCTGGTGCGCAGTGGCCGCATCGATCGAGCCACCGCGTCGCTGCGGGCGGCACACGCCGAGGAACTGGACCTGCTGCTGGGATGACTCCCTGGCCTACGCCTTACCCGCCTTACCCGCCTTAGTAGATCGCGGACGTGCGCGTCTCGGTGGGCGCCTGCGTCCGCATCGTGTCGAAGAACGCCATCATCCGGTCCACGGCGCAGCGCGCGGCCGTCGACGTGCCGAACACCTGCATCACCGAGCACTCGCCGTCCTGAATCAGCAGCAGCCAGCCCCGCTCCGTAGGGGCAATGCTGTAGCGCGGACGAGGACCGGGATCCGAGGGCAGGGCGGCGACGAACTTCTTACGCATGCCCCTTCTATTTACAAGGTGCGTGCCCGCCTGATTCTGCCGGGCGCGTCACATCGCTGCACAACCCCCGCCGTTACGACGGGCGGCAGGGCGACACACGCGCTACCGGTTTTGTGACGCCGCCCACCTGCCCACCTGCCTACCTGCCTGCCCACCTGCCTACCTGGTGCCCCGCCTCGTGATCGCCCTGACAGATTCGCCGTTCCCTCCGGAAGCGTCAGGGGCCGTCCGTCCCGGTTTTGGCTCAGTTTGCCGCAGATGTCCTGATGGCACCGCTCGTGCGATGTCTCCTGCGTGCCCCCCACGGCACTTGCGCCGCCGACAACGGCTGGCGACGCCAGGGAGATTTCGTTGATGGAGCGACAGAACACGACCAAGCGCGCTGCTCGCATTCTGGTGAGCGCGGCAACTTTCGCCGCCGCGATGTGTGTAGTTGGAGCGCGCCCCGCGGCCGCGCAGACAGATGCGATCCGATCGAGGGAGAGCTCACCGACTGCTATGCGGGTACGTCTTCACTGATGCCGACTGGCGGCACGGATGACGTCTTCGACGTGGGCGAAGGCGTCGAGAACGTGATCAGTGACGCAGCAGACGGCAACACAGTCGACAACACCGACGGCTGCCGGAGAGTCGATCACCGGCACCTGCCTCGACTGCGGGTTCGTCTGCGGTTTCTCGATCTGCTCACGAACACCAATTTCACGCCTGATTCTGGCACTGCCAGTTACATGATCTGCGCGGACGGCGTCTGCAAGACCGTGACGATCACGGTCGACGATGGCGGTATCACTGTCAGCCAACGACGTCGAAACCGACATCGAAGTGAATCGACGACGGCTCGCACGTCCGAAGACGACACCGTGTCGGGGCGTCGGCACCGGCACGCCGGGCTACTGGAAGAACCACCCGGAGGCGTGGCCGGTCGAGGTCGATCGTCATCGGCGACACGGACGGCTTCACGTGGAAGCTGACCAAGGCATCAGGCATCGGTCTACCTGGGCGAAGGTGAGCGGGACAAGACCATCACGATCTTCTCGTCGCTGGTCTCGGCGATGCTGAACATCGGAGCTCGGCAACAACCAGGCGTGCGTCAGCGGCACGATCGCCGATGCGCAGACACTGGTTGAGCATCTACGGCCCGGTCGGCAGCCGGCGTCATCCAGGCGAAGAGCGATGCCTGGGTCGGCGGCCCGACGGACACGTCAAGGCCGGCGAGCCGCTGCACCAGACGATGGACGACTACAACAACGGCCTGCTCTGCGCCCCGCACCGGAACTAGGGGCGGGTAAGGCGGGTAGGGCCGCCGCTTCGCGGCGGTCAGGCGGGTAAGAACACGGAAGGGCCAGCCGAAAGGCTGGCCCTTTCTATTTGCGGGCTTCGGGGAACGCGGTGCGCGCGGTCTTCGGCACGTGGTCGCGCTTGTAGACCATGAAGGTGCGGAAGAACTCGATGATCACGGTGCCGTCCTGCTTCACGCCGGTCGTCTTCACCTTCACGATGCCGACGTTGGGGCGCGACTTCGACTCCCGCGTCTCCATCACCTCGCTCTTCGAGTAGACGGTGTCGCCCTCGAAGAGCGGGTTCGGCAGCCGCACCTCGTCCCAGCCCAGGTTGGCCATCACGTTGAACGACAGGTCGATGGTGGACTGCCCCGTCACCAGCGCCAGCGTAAACGTGGAGTCCACCAGCGGGCGGCCGAACTCGGTCTGCGCCGCGTAGGCGTGGTCGAAGTGGATCGGGTTCATGTTCTGCGTGAGCAGCGTGAACCAGCTGTTGTCCACCGGCAGCACCGTGCGCCCGAGCGGGTGCTGGTACACGTCGCCGACCTCGAAGTCTTCGTAAACGCGCCCCGTCCACCCAGGTTTCACTGCCATCGTGTCCTCCGCGCTGCGCGTCCGGTACCATACAGCAACTATGCGCGCACTCGAGGGCCACTGTGCCCTCATCACCGGATCGACGCAGGGACTCGGCCTCACCGCGGCACACCGTTTCGCCGCGGCTGGATGTCACATCGTGCTGAGCGGCCTCGCCACCCGCGACGACGCCGAGGGGCTGGTCGTCGAGCTCGCCTCGCGGCACGGCATCCGCGCCGTCTACGCCGCCGGCGACCTGTCGCGGCCGGCGGACATCGACGCCATCGTCGACACGGCACGATCCGCCTTCGGCGGCGTCGACATCCTGGTCAACAACGCCGTGGTGCGGCACGCCGCCCCGGTCGAGGCCTTCAGCGCCGAGAAATGGGACGAAGGGCTGGCCGTGAACCTGTCGGCCGCCTTTCACCTGATCCGGCTGACGGTGCCGATGATGCAGGCGCGCGGCTGGGGCCGCATCCTCAACGTGTCGTCGATCTACGGCCTCAAGGGCGCGGCCAACCGCGTCGCCTACGTCACCACCAAGACGGCGCTCATCGGGCTCACGCGCGCCGTGGCGCTCGAAGGGCTGGCGCACGGCATCACCTGCAACGCGGTCTGTCCCGGCACCACCGAGACGCCGGTGCACGAAGCGGCGATTCGCGCCTCGATGGCCGCCGGATCCCTGAGCCGCGAAGAGGCCGAGCGCCGCTTCTTTGCGGCGAAGCAGCCCACCGGCCGCTTCATCTCGGCCGACCAGGTCGCGGCGCTGATGGTGTTCCTGTGCGGGCCCGACGCCGGCGACATCACCGGTGCCGCCGTGCCCGTGGACGGGGCCTGGTCAGCGAGCTGAATACTCCGCGTCACTGACCGGCTGCAGCCAGTTGGTGGCGCCAAAGCTCAGGGCCACCTGGGTGAGGCTGTCTCCGGGCAGCGCGCCGTGCCA
This sequence comes from uncultured Acidobacteriota bacterium, assembly GCA_963731785.1. Taxonomy (GTDB): domain Bacteria; phylum Acidobacteriota; class Vicinamibacteria; order Vicinamibacterales; family UBA2999; genus DASYRM01. The sequence continues at coordinate 83,941 of CAVSWX010000024.1, read as the reverse complement.
GTGCACCACGTCGGGCTCGGTGCGCACGAGCGCGCCGGGGCCGAACTCCTGCACGCCCTTGCCGCGCTCCTGCGTCCGCATCCGGCCCCGCTCGATGAACACCACCTGGCCGCCGGCATGGCTGTGCCAGTTCGTCCTGGCGCCACCCGCGAACTCGTAGCGGAGCGTGCGGATGTCGGTCGTCGCGTGCGGCGTCACCAGGCCGGTGAAGTTGGCGGGATTGATCGGGGCGGGCTGTCCCGGCGCCGAGGGCGCCGGAGCCTGCGCCGGCGACGCGCCCGCTCCCCACACCGCCGCGCCACACACCAGCACGCCTGTCAGCACCACGAGTCGTCGCATGTCGCCTCCTGCCGCCCGCGGCGGCGCGGGTGCGCGCAGTCTACTTCCGTTCGAAGTATCCGGACCAGAAGGCCTTGCCGGTGGAGAGCGCGAGACGCGACTGATGGGTCAGCCGCAGGTCCTGCTGCGCCAGCAGGCGGCGGAGCCGGTGGGGATCGATGAAGGAAAAGCCATCGGCCAGCGTGTTCATCGAGGGGTAGCCGGATGGGGTCACCGCCTCTCGCCCTTCGGTCGGGATCTGCAGCACCACCGACAGGTGGCCTTCCGGCGCGACGAGCGACACCGCGCTCTCCAGGCACCGGCCGGTGCCCGCGTACTCGAACACGAGGGCCGCGTGGACGAGCGCCACCGGTTCGGTCTTGATGGTGTCGTGCTCGAGGTCGGCGCGGAGGAGCTCGAGCCCGCGCAGATCGGGGAAGCGCTCCCGCGTCGCCGCCAGGTAGTCGGGATTGACGTCGATGCCGACCACGCGGGTCGTGATCGTGCCGTCCACGTGCTGCAGGCCGTTGCCGCCGGCCACGCCCAGGATGGCCACCGATCGCGGGCGGAGCCGCGCCAGCGCCTCGCCAAACAGGTCGGCCAGCGGCGCCGAGCTGGTTGACGGCGTCCGAACCCATGTGGCCCTCGTAGTCTTCGAGCGGCAGGGCCAGCCACGGGTTCATCGTCCTCATCCTAGCAGTCGCCTCTGTACGAGCTGCGTGTCATACAGTATGTGCCACACCTCATATGACCGCGCCTGCTGCAGTTATCGATCGGCCTGGGCTGGCCGCCGCACCTGCGGGCGAACGGCTTCACGCGCTCGACGCGCTGCGCGGGTTCGCGCTGCTCTGCGGCGTCGTCCTGCACGCGGCGATGCCGTATCTCCCCGGTTTCAACCGCTCGCCGCTGCTCGACGGATCGACGAGCGTGCCGCTCGGCGTCATGTTCTTCGTCATCCACATCTTCCGGATGACGGCGTTCTTCGTCATCGCCGGCTTCTTCGCGCGGCTGCTGGTCGAGCGCCGCGGCGTGCGCGCGTTCGTCCGCAACCGCACCGTGCGCATCGTGGTACCGCTCGTCGTCGGCTGGATCGTCGTCTTCCCGCTGATTGTCGCCGCGATGCGGTGGGGCCATGGGCGGCCAGCTGCCGCGTCGGGCCGCGGCGCGTCGCGGGCGACCACCTGTGGTTCCTCTACGTGCTGACGCTGCTCTATGCCGCCGCGCTGCCGGTGCGGGGGCTGGTGCGATCGACGCTCGATACGGGGGGACGGCTGCGGGCGAGCATCGATGCCGGGCTGCGCGCCGTGGTGCGCGGTCCCTGGGCGGCGTTCGTCCTGGGCGTGCCGCTCGCGATCGCCTTCCTCAGCTCGACGTGGCGGCTCTGGAACGGGATCCCCACGCCCGACCAGTCGCTCATCCCCAACCTGCCGGCGGCCGTCGCGTTCTCCGTCGCCTTTCTCGTCGGCTGGCTGCTGCACCGGCAGGCCGCGCTGCTGGCCTCCATCGAGCGCCAGTGGGCGGTGCAGCTGGGTCTGGCGAGCGCGTTGACCGTCGCGTGCCTGTGGATCGTGGGCGTGACGCGATCGGGCGAGACGGCGGCCTTCGATTTGCGGACCGCGGTCTACGGCGTGCTGTATGCCGCGGCGGGATGGGCGTGGACGCTGGCCCTCATCGGCATCGCGCTGCGTTACTTCGCGGCCGAAAGCCCCGTACGACGCTACGTCTCCGATGCCTCGTACTGGATCTACCTCGCGCACTATCCGGTGTTGATCGTGCTGCAGGCGGCCATGAGGGATCTGCCGTTCCACTGGGCGGTGAAGTTCCCGGTCCAGCTCATCGTCGCGCTGGCCTTTCTCTTCGCGACCTATCACTGGCTGGTGCGCTTCACGTTCGTCGGTGAGGTGCTGAACGGCACCAGGCACCGCGGCGCGCGCCCACGAGACACCGGCTCAGCCCGCGGGGTGGCCGACGCGGGCACGGCGCCTCCTCTCGCGCAGCTGACGGACGTCCGCAAGAAGTTCGGAGCCGTCACGCCCTCGACGACGGCCTCAGCCTCGACGCCGGCGCGTGATGGACCCTTATGGGGCGATTTTCCGTCTTCTTCCTCAGTCAGATCGTGATCAACGGCTGGCAGTGGTATCCGGCATGCGCGCTTCCTCCAGCGGCAGCGCCAGGAGCAGTCCTCATGACGACAGCAGTCATCGACCGGCCGGGGCTGGCCGCAGCACCTGCGGGCGAGCGGCTTCACGCGCTCGACGCGCTGCGCGGGTTCGCGCTGCTCTGCGGCGTCGTCCTGCACGCGGCGATGTCGTATCTCCCCGGCTTCGACGTCTGGCCGCTGCTCGACCGATCGACCAGCACCACGCTCGGCGTCAGCTTCTTCGTCATCCACATGTTCCGGATGACGGTGTTCTTCGTCATCGCCGGCTTCTTCGCGCGCCTGCTGGTCGAGCGCCGCGGCGTGCGCGCGTTCGTCCGCAACCGCAGCCTGCGCATCGTGGTGCCGCTCGTCGTCGGCTGGATCGTCTTCTTCCCGATGATGGCCGCCGCGATGTGGTGGGGCCTGGGCGGGCAGCTGCCGCGTCCGGCCGCGGGCGCCACGCCGCCAACACCTCCGGCCCTCGCGTTCCCGCTCACGCACCTGTGGTTCCTCTACGTGCTGACACTGCTCTATGCCGCCGCGCTGCCGGTGCGGGGGCTGGTGCGATCGATGCTCGATACGGGGGGACGGCTGCGGGCGCGGTATCGATCGCGGGCTCCGCGTCGCCCTGCGCGGTCCCTGGGCGGCGTTCGTCCTGGGCGCGCCGCTCGCGATCGCCTTCCTCGGCTCGACGTGGCTGCTCTGGGCCGGGATCCCCACGCCCGACCAGTCGCTCATCCCGAACCTGCCGGCGGCCGTCGCGTTCTCGGTCGCCTTTCTTGTCGGCTGGCTGCTGCACCGGCAGGCCGCGCTGCTGGGGTCCATCGAGCGCCAGTGGGCGGTGCAGCTGGGTCTGGCGAGCGCGCTGACTGTCACGTGCCTGTGGATCGCCGGCGTCACGCCATCGGGCGAGACGGCGGTCTCCGGTCTGCGGACGGCGGTCTACGGCGTGCTGTACGCCGCGGCGGGATGGGCGTGGACGCTGGCCCTCATCGGCATCGCGCTGCGCTTCTTCGCGGCCGAAAGCCCGGTGCGACGCTACGTCTCCGATGCGTCGTACTGGATCTACCTCGCGCACTTGCCGGTGTTGATCGTGCTGCAGGCGGCCATGAAGGATCTGCCGTTCCACTGGGCGGTGAAGTTCCCGGTCCAGCTCGTCGTCGCGCTGGCCTTTCTCTTCGCGACCTATCACTGGCTGGTGCGCTTCACGTTCGTCGGCGAGGTGCTGAACGGCACCAGGCACCGCCGCGCGCCCGGCCCCGAGACACCGGCTCGGCCCGCGACGGCGGACGCCGACGCGGGCCCGGCACCGCCGCTCGCGCAGCTGACTGACGTCCGCAAGCGGTTCGGAGCCGTCACCGCCCTCGACGGCCTCAGCCTCGACGTGAGGGCTGGCGAACTGCTCGCCGTGCTGGGGCCGAACGGTGCCGGCAAGAGCACCGCGATCTCGCTGCTCCTCGGGCTGCATCGCGCCGACAGCGGCACCGCGACGCTCTTCGGCCGCTCGCCGGGCGACCTCGAAGCCCGTTACGGCATCGGCGTGATGATGCAGGAGGTGACGCTGGCCGCTGGAGATGACGGTGCGCCAGCTGGTCGCCCTCACCACGGCGTACTACCCGGCGCCGATGTCAGCGGACGAGGCCATGGCCCTGACCCGCACGACCGAATTCGCCGACCGGGCGTACGGCAAGCTCTCGGCAGGCCAGAAGCGCCAGGTGCAGTTCACCCTCGCCGTGTGCGGGCGTCCGTCGCTGCTGTTTCTCGACGAACCGACGGTCGGCCTCGACGTCCAGGCGCGCGAGACGTTGTGGGCGACCATCCGCCAGCTGCTCGCGCAGGGCACCTCGATCGTGCTCACCACGCATTACCTCGAGGAGGCGGAAGCGCTGGCGAGCCGGGTGGCCGTCTTGGCCAGAGGCCGCCTCGTCGCCATCGGGACGGTGGACGACATCCGCGGCGTGGTCAGCCGCAAGCGCATCAGCTGCCTGACCACGCTGACCGCCGACGACGTGGCCGCGTGGGCGAATGTCACCGCCGTCACACGCGAGGGCGCGCGTCTGCAGATCGTCGCGCGCGACGCCGACGACGTCGTCCGGCGTCTGCTGGCCGCCGACGGCGCCCTCCGCGACCTCGAGGTGCAGCGGGCCGGGCTCGCCGAGGCGTTCACCGAGATCACCCAGGAGGCTGCGTAATGTCCACGATCTCCCTCACGTCCCCGCGACACGCGCCGTATGCTCCGGCGCCGATGCCGATGCGGCGGGTGTTTGGCGCCTATCTGGCAGAGGCACGGTTCGAGACCGTGCGGCATCTCAAGACCCCGGCCTTCGCCTTGCCGTTCCTGATCATCCCGGTGGCGCTGTATCTGTTCTTCAGCATCGTGGCGCTCAACGCCGCGAACACGCCCCCGGATCCGGCGCTGCGCGTGGACATCCGCATGTTCACCGGATTCGGAATCGTGGGCGTGATGGGACCGGCGCTCTTCGCCTTCGGTATGGCGGTCGCCGTGGACCGCGACTTCGGGCTGCTGCGGCTGAAGCGCGCGCTCCCCATGCCGCCGATGGCCTATCTGCTGGGCAAGATGGGGATGTCGATGCTGTTCAGCGCGCTGGTCATGCTGATGATGGTGGTGGCGGCGCTGTTCAAGGGCCTCGACGTCCCGCTCGTCCGGCTCGCCGCGGTCTGGGCCATTGGCGTCGTGGGGACGCTGCCGTTCTGCGCGATGGGCTTGTTCATCGGCTCGCGCGTCTCGGGCCGCTCGGCGCCGGCGTGGGTGAACCTGGCCTACCTGCCGATGACCTATCTCTCGGGGTTGTTCTTTCCGATGCCGGAGTCCATCCGCACCATCGTGCTGGTCTCGCCGGCCTTTCACATCAACCAGCTGGCGCTGCAGGCGGCGGGCGTGAGCGGGATCCTGCCGGCCACGTGGCACGTGGGCGCCCTCGCCGGCATCACGGTCCTGTTTGCCGGCCTGGCGGCGCGCCGCGTCATGAAGATGGATTGAGGCCGGCTTCTACCTTATGCGGCCGTCGAACGACAGGCCGGCGGTGACGAGCGGCGACTTGGCGCCCATGCTGATCTTGCCGATGTCGCCCGAGGCGCCCGCCGGCCGGTCGGCGGTGATGCGGAACTGGTGGCTCTGGCGCTCGACCGCCGTCGCGATCGGTCTTGCCGAACTCCGGCAGGAGCGTCGCAATGCGGGTGGCGCTGTTGACGCTCTCGTACTTGCCGCCCGTGAACTGGGTGACGCTCATGCCGACGTTGGTCTGGTTGGCGCCACCGCCCGATCCCGTCGTGCCGCCGCTGTAGAGGATGACGTGGACGGTCGTCGGCCGCGCCTCGAGCCGTTTCATCACCCGCTCGATGTCGCTCTCCTTCACGTCGCGATCGCCTGACGTCGTGGCCACGCTGATGATCACCGGGAAGTAGTCGGTCTTGTCGCGCTCGATGCGCTGCGTCGCCTCGTTGAGGCTCTCGACGAAGCGTCCGGCCCCGCCATCGGGCGCCAGCACGTCGAGACCCTTCTGCACGGCGGCCCGGTCGGTGGTGGCGCGGGCGAGGAAGCGCGGCTGCGGCGCCGTCGAGACCAGCGTCACTTCCAGGTTCTCCGGCAGCGCCTCGAGCAGGCCTTTCACGCCGTTCTTGAGCTGCTGGACGTTCTGACTGCCCAGGCCGACGCCGTTATCGAGCAGGATCTGCACCTTCACCGGCCAGTTCAACGGTTCGACCTTGGTGACCTTGGCCTCCGCCCCGTTCTCCATGAGCCGCACGTCGCCGGGCTCGAGCGTCTTGGCCGGCGCGCCGGTGCCGTCGAGGATGCTGGCGAAAATCTGAATCTGTTTGGGCGCCTGGGCGGCGACGGCGGCGGAGAGCAGGCCGATACCGACGGCCGCGGCGAACAACTTCACACGCATGGCGGGGCCTCCATTCAGGGCTGGCAGGTCTGCATTCGTGTCCGGCGAGGATGACGGCTGTGCCCGGCAGGCGCGGACGGGCACGTGCGCCCCGCCGCGCCGTGCACGCTGCATAAGACGCCGGATCCCTGCATTTAGTTCACGGCGCCCGGCCCCGACGTTACGTGGGGGTGACGACGCAACGTAAAGCTACCCTCCTCGAGCTACTCCCACCGGAACACGCGCGCCGAGAGCGCGGTGCAGGCGAGGAACACGAGCGCGATTGCGGCCAGGTCCCACAGGTGGACCGAGAGCGGGTCGCCGCGCCAGACGCCCTGGAGCAGCGACACCGCATACGTCAGGGGCATCACGCGCGCGACCGCCTCGAGCCACGGCGGCAGCAGGCTGAGCGGATAGAACAGACCGGAGAGCGCAATCATCGGGTAGAAGACGACGCTGGCCAGCGGCTGAGCGAAGCGAGCGGTGGGGACCACGCTGGCGATCAGAAAGCCCACCGAGAGCAGGCTGCAGGTGGTGAAGAGCAGCGCCGCCGTGAAGCGGATGACCTGCATGGGGGATTCGGGGGCATAGAAGCGCCGGCCGGCGGCGATGAGGATGGCGAGCGTCAGCGCGGCGAAGAGCAGCTTCACGAGCACGTGCGCCACGAGAATCGTGGCAGGGCGCAGCGGCGTCGCGCGAAGGCGTTTCAGGATGCCGCCCTCGCGATAGATGGCAATCACCGTCACGAGCGACACCACGGCGCTGATCGCCATGAGGATGGCGGCAAACACCGGGAGCCCGGCCCGCAGAAACGCTTCTTCGGGCGAGGCGGGCGCCGCGGCGCCGCTCATCAGGCGGCCGAGACCGAGAAAGACGAGGACGGGCACGCCGACGGTCCCGAACAGGCCGAGCGGCTCGCGCACGAAGATCTTGATCTCCAGCCAGGTCAGCGGCCACAGGCCGTTCATGACGCGCCTGCCTTTCGCCGAAGCGGCACGCGTCGTTCAGTCACGGATCGAATGACCGGTGAGGCGCAGGAACACGTCTTCGAGCGACGGCATCGCGGTGCGGAAGTCGGTCACCGGGATCCGGTGGGTGGACACGCATTGGATGACGTCGGCCACGAGACTCGCCGTGCGCCCGCGAATCGTGATCGATCCGTTCGCGGCGTCCGCCGCCTCCACGCCCGGCACCGACAGGAAGCGGTCGCGTGCGGTGGCGTCGGTGGTGGACAGCACCACCACCCGCTCGGGACAGTGGCGGGCCACCAGGCCGGCCGGCGTGTCCACGTCGATCACCCGCCCGTGCTCGATGATCGCCACGCGATCGCACAGCCGCTCGGCCTCCTCCATCAGGTGCGTCGTCAGCACCACGGTCTTGCCGCGCGCCCTGATGCCGCGCACCAGTTCCCAGATGGCGCGGCGCGCCTGCGGGTCGAGGCCGGTGGTCAACTCGTCGAGGAACACCACCTCGGGATCGTTGATGAGCGCGAGCGCGATGAACAGCCGCTGCTTCTGCCCGCCCGACAGCGTCATGAACCAGGCGTGGCGCTTGTCGCGCAGGCCCAGCTGGTCGAGGAGCGTTCCGGCATCCACCGGTGCCGGATACAGCGAGGCCCAGAAGTCCACCGCTTCGCGCACCGTGATGCGCTTCTGCAGCTGCGCCTCCTGCAGCTGCACGCCGATCCGGACCTTCAGCGCCGCGGCGTCGCGGAACGGATCGAGCCCGAGCACGGCGATGGTGCCGGCGTCGGGCGCGCGCAGCCCCTCGAGGCACTCCATGGTGGTGGTCTTGCCGGCGCCATTGGGTCCGACCAGGCCGAAGATCTCGCCGCGCTGCACCTCGAACGACACGCCGTCCACGGCCACCACCCGCCCGTAGGCCTTGCGGATGCCGGAGGCACGAATGACGGGCGGGGGGAGGCGGACACCGCGAGTAGCGACGGCGCGGCGGGCGCCTGGTGTCCCGGACCTCCGATTCGGGACACTGGTTCAACGCGCGGGCGAGACGGGCCGCGCGCGGTCGCCGGCGCGGTCGAGAATGGTGCGCGCCATCCGCAGGCTGGCGGCGTCGATCATGCGGCCGTCGTGCGTGGCGGCGCCGTGGCCGGCGGCCACCGCGGCGTCGAAGGCCTCGCACCAGCGCGGCGGCGGCCGCGATCTCGCCTTCGCTCGGCGAGAACAGGGTGTTGGCGGTGGCGAGCTGGCCGGGATGGATGCACTGCTTGCCGTCGAACCCCATCGCGCGGGCGATGCGGCACGCGCGCTCGAAGCCGGCGGCGTCCTTGTACGCGGAGTACGGACCGTCGAGACAGCGCAGTCCGTTGGCCCGCGCCGCGGCCACGATGCCGTGCATGGCCGCGTGCCAGCGGTGCCCCGGGTAGAGCTCGTCGTGGGCGTCGAGCTCGCCGATGCCCGACGACGGCATCCGCATCGACGCCGCGTAGTCCCCGGGGCCGAAGACGAGGGCGTCGAGCCGCGGCGACGCCGCCGCGATCTCCCGCAGGTTGACGTAGCCCAGGGCGCTCTCGATCTGGGCCTCGATGCCGATGGCGCGGCCGAAGCCTCGATGGGCCTCGATCTGCGACAGCAGCATCTCCACGAACACCACGTCGCGCGCGGCGGCCGCCTTGGGCAGCATCACCAGGTCGACGCGATCGCCCGCGCCTTCGATGACGTCCACCAGATCCCGGTAGGCGTAGGGCGTGTCGGCAGCGTTGATACGGACAATGCGCAGGCGGTGGCCGAAGTCGAGCGTGCGCAGGGCGTGCACCGCGTGCGCGCGGGCGGCGGCCTTCTCGGCCGGGACGACGGCGTCCTCGAGATCGAGGCACACCGCGTCGGCGGCGCTCGCCGCGGCCTTCGGCATCATGTCCGGCCGCGACGCCGGCACGAACAGCATGCTGCGGACGAAGCGGGGCGGCGCCGGGCTCATCGCTGGCTCATGGCTTGCGCGCCGTGGCGGCCTCTTCGGCGCGCGCGATCGACAGCAGGTTGCGCATCGCGTAGTTCCCTTCGTGGCAGGCGTATTCGAACAGCGCCTCCTCGGGACCGACCTTGGTGAGCCGCATGGCGAAGGTCCACGGCCGCGCCCACGTGGCCGGGTCGTCGAACGTGACCGCCCACTCCACGTGCCCGTCGTCGATGGGCGTGAAGCGTTCGACCAGCCGCAGCCGGTCGCTCGAGCCGCGGTACGGCGTCTTGCCGGTGAAGTTCGTCGTTTCCACCACCAGCGTCGTGCCCTCGAAGCGGCCGCGCGCGTCGCCCAGGTACGAGCGCATCGAGGCGTCGAGATGCGGGCGGCCGTCGAGGGGAATCACGCGCGTGTCGTTCACCATCTCGTAGGAAATGGTGACGAAGCCGGGCCCCTGCACGATGCGATAGGCGTTGCCGTAGATGGCCGGCATCATCGAGCCGGGCACGCCGCGGGTGATGCACCGGTCGTACAGGCTGCGGTCTTCCCACGAGTCGGCCTCGCCCCGGCCCTTGCGGGCCTCGGCGCGCGCCGCCGCGCGGGCCCGCGCCTCGGCGGTGACCGGCGGGATGCGGCCGTCGGGCGGATCGACCACGAGCCAGGCGCGGCTGTTCTTCGGCTTGATGTTCTCGAACCAGTGGAGCGGACTGCGCAGCTCCCAGCGCTGGCGATCCGCCTCGTCGCGCGCCGCGTTGCGCTCGTCGTTGAGGCGCTCGAGCTCCGCCTCGCTGATGTCGTCGAGCCGGCGGCCGGCCAGCGCCTCCGGCCGCTCCATCGGAATGAGGCTCTCGTCGCTGTTGGTGAAGTCGCCCTGGAGATCCGGATCGCCCCAGGGCGTGCGCGCGGGCTCGTAGGCCCGCCGCGTCTCGGCGGCGCCGGATGGCCGGGCGGCCGATTGTGCGTGAAGCAGGCCGGTGACCGTCGCCCCCAGCGCGAGCACCACGCCCATTACTACGCGTCCTGCTGCGGGTGTACGCATGTCGCCCTCCTGACGGCCCTATTCTACGTACCGCTCAGGGCGGTCTGAAGACTCGCTCGTCAGCTCGGCATTGGCGGAGGCGGTTAGACCTGCCCCACAATCAAGCCGGTCAACGCCCCCGCGTCGTCCATCGAGTCGACCGCCGCGACGGCCGCCGCCAGCCGGTCGCGCGCCGCCGCGTCGAGGACGCTCCCCGCATTGTCGTCGAACTTGGCGCGAAGCTCGGCCCCGGTCATGGGATTTTCGGCCGAGCCGCGGTTGTATTCTTCGACCTCCGAGAACACGCGGCCGTCGAGCAGCGTGATCGTCACCGCCCCCTTGAACCGGCCCGGCGGGGGAAACGACGGGTCCACCCGGTAGGTGACGCGCCGCGCCAGGGCGAGGATCTCGGGATCGGTGCGGCACGCGTCGGCGTAGGCGGTGCGCCCCAGCTCGCCGCGCACCAGCGCTTCCGCGAGCGTGTACTGCAGGCACACACGGCAGTGCGCCTCGGTGGCCGGCGCGGTCTTCTCCGCCACCGGCTCGCACACGATCGACACGTTGAACTCGGCGACCGGGCACTCGATCGACGCCACCTGCTCGGGGCGCAGGCCGTGCTGCGCGCGCAGGCGGAGCACGAGGTCGATGTACGGGTGCAGGACGTGCGCCGCCGGAAACGGCTTGAACGACGAGTTGCGGCTGTCCCAGCGCGTCCCGAGGCCCTCGGCGATGCGCGTCGAAGTTCTTCACCACCGCGGGATCCTGCAGGTGCGACGCGAAGAGGCCGAACCGGCCTTCGAACACGCGCGCCGGGCCCGTCGCGCCCGCCCCGGCGAGCAGCGCCGCCGCAAGACCGTTCTGCGCCGCGAACCCCGAGTGCATGAACTTCGACTGCGTGCCGTCCACCCAACACTCGAGCAGCCCGGCGGCGGTGCTGCCGGCGATACCGGCGGCGCAGGCCAGCGCCTGCTCGTCGAGACCGAGCAGCCGGCCAGTCGCGTAGGCGATGCCGAACGGCGAGAAGAGACCCGTCGGGTGGAAGCCGCGGCGGTGGAAGCTTCCGGGCGACACCGATCCCGACGCGGCACGCGATCTCGTTGCCGATCGCAATCGCCAGGATCAGATCGCGTCCGTGCACGCGTCCGCGTTTCCGCGAGCGCGAGCGCGGCGGCCACCGACGGACTGCTCATGTGGACGATCGACTCGTTGTGCGTGTCGTCGAACTCGAGCGCCTGGGCGAACGAGGCGTTGGCGAACGCGGCAAAGGGCGCTGCCGTCCGGTCGCCGCTGCCCCACACGCGGCTGGGGCCGCCGGGAGCCATCGCCTGCACCGCGGCGCGCACCGAGCCGCCGAGCGGTGTCGCGGAGCCGGCAATCGACAGACCGATCACGTCCAGGATGCGGAGTCTTGGTGGTCTGAACGATGTCGCCGGGCAGATCGTCGAAGGTGAGACCGGCGGTCCACGCCGCCACTTCTGTCGCCAGCGCGCGGCCGGCCTGAACGGGACTGGTCACGATGTCATTCCGCCTCGAAGTGCTTGAGCGACCAGGCGAGCAGCGAGGCCGCGAGCAGGAATCCGCCGAGCGCCATCTGCCCCACCGCGAACGATCCGGTGTAGTCGCGCAGCAACCCCATGATCGTCGGTCCGACGAAGCCGCCCATGGTGCCGATCGAGTTGATGAAGGCCAGGCCGCCGGCGGCCGCCATGCCGCTGAGGAAGCGCGGCGGAATCGTCCAGAACAGCGCCCGCGCGGCGTTGACGCCGCTGACCGCGACCATGATCCAGAAGCACCGATATCCAGAAGTTGTCCCGAGAACGCGATGGAGCCGACGAACCCGACCGCCGCGACGCGCGCAGGCCGCGGACAGGTTGCCCACCTTGTTGCCGCGGCGATCGACGCGGCCGGCCCAGACGATCATCGTGACGCTGGCCACCGCGTAGCACGCCGCTGGTCACGAAGCCGATCTGCACGTCGCTCAACCGGCCGGTGTCGAGAATCTGCGGCAGGAAGATGCCGATGCCGTAGGACCCGACCAGAAACCCGAACTGCACGCCGGCCAGGATCAGCACGCGCACGTCGCGGAACGCCAGCGCCAGGCGCTTCACTTCCTTGGGCCGCCGCTCGGCCTCGAGCCGTTCGCGCACGATGCGGCGCTCGTCGTCGCTCAACCACGCGGCGTCCTCGGGCCGGTCCGGCAGCAGCGTGAACAGAACGAAGCCGACGACCACCGCGGGCAGCCCTTCGACGATGAACAGCCACTGCCAGCCCGCGAGGCCGAGCGCGCCGTCGAGCGCGAGCAGGAACCCGGACACCGGGCCGCCGATCACCGACGAGATCGGGATCGCCACCATGAACCAGGCGATGATCCGCGTCCGGTACTCGCCGGGGAACCAGGTGGCGAGGTAGAAGGCGACGCCGGGGAAGAAGCCGGCTTCGGCGGCGCCGAGCAGCAGCCGCAGGACGTAGAAGCTGTTGGGCCCGATGGCCAGCGACATGGCCGCCGAGACCAGCCCCCAGCTGATCATGATGCGCGACAGCCACCGGCGCGGACCGAACCGGTAGAGCGCGACGTTGCTCGGCACTTCGAGGAAGCAGTAGCCGAGGAAGAAGAACAGCCCGGAACCGAGCCCGAACTGCGTGGCCGTCAGGCCGATCGCCTCGTTCATCGTGAGCGCCGCGAAGCTCACGTTCGTGCGATCGAGGTAGTTGAGGATGTAGGCCGTGGTCAGCAGCGGCATCAGCCGCCAGCCGATCTTGGCGAAGACCTGACGCTCGACGGCGGTCCGTTCGCGGGCCGGGGCCAACGCCGGCGTGCGCCGCGGCCACGGAGGGGTCGGGCTCGAAGACAATGAGGACATAAGGTATACCGGGAACCACGTCGCCGCCCATGACCCGACCCATATGCGTGCCATCCTCGACGACTACCAGGGCGTGGCCCTGACGATGGCCGACTGGTCGGCGGTGGAGTCACGAGCCGACCTGCGCGTGCTGCCGCGAGCGGCTCGCCGAACGAAGACGCGCTGGTCGCGGCGGTGGCCGACTGCGAGATCGTCGTGGCGATGCGCGAGCGGACGCCGTTTGGCGCCAGCGTGTTCGCCCGCCTGCCGCGGCTGCGGCTGCTCGTGACGACCGGCATGCGCAATGCCGCCATCGACATGGCCGCGGCGCGGGCCCACGGCGTCACCGTCTGCGGCACGGCGAGCCAGACGGCAGCCGCCGGCGGAGTTGACGTGGGCGCTGCTGCTCGCGCTCGCCAGGCACGTCGTCCCCGAGCACGCGGCGCTGCGCAGCCACGGGCCGTGGCAGAGCACGGTGGGCGCCGACCTCGCGGGCCGGCGGCTCGGGCTGCTCGGGCTGGGGAAGATCGGCAGCCGCGTCGCGCGCGTCGGGCTCGCGTTCGGGATGGACGTCGTGGCGTGGAGCCAGAACCTCACGCGCGAGCGCGCCGAGGCCGAGGGCGTGCGGCTCGCGCCGTCGAAGGCCGACCTCTTCGAGACCAGCGACTACGTCTCGGTCCATCTCGTGCTGAGCGGCCGTACCCGCGGCCTGCTCGGACGCGACGACCTGCGGCGCATGAAGCCGACCGCGTACCTGATCAACACGTCGCGCGGGCCGATCGTCGACGAGGCCGCGCTCGTCGAGGCGCTCTCGCAGGGCTGGATTGCCGGCGCGGGGCTCGACGTGTTCGACGTCGAGCCGCTGCCGGCGGCCTCGCCGTTCCGCACGCTGCCGAACGTGATCGCCACGCCGCACCTGGGCTACGTCACCGAGGCCAACTACCGGGTGTACTACGGCGAGGCCGCCGAGGACGTCGCCGCGTTCCTCGACGGCGCACCGATCCGGGTCGTGAACTGAGCGGCGGGCCCGCGGGCTTCGGCGGACCGCCGTAGCTTGGCGGAGGCGGTAGACCGCCCGTCGGTCACCAGCAGAAGATCCACTTCGAAATCTCGTTGTCGATGGGCTCGGCCTCGAGCACCGCCGCGGCCGCGCCGCGCCGCCGCGCCGAGCGCGGATCGCGAACGCCTTGCATTCGCCCTCGATGACGTGCGCCGCCTTCAGGAAGGCGTCGCGATCGATCGGCATCGGGCCGGATCCGGAGTGGTGAAACCCGGCGATCGCCGCGGCCAGCTGGCCGTGGCACTTCATGGCCGGCGCCAGCACCTTCCGGTGATTCATCGCCGCCGTCGCCGGGTCGCTCAGCACCCGCTGCAGCGACAGCCGGTAGCGGCGGCGGAAGGTCCCCTTCGCGTCGTCAGTCAGCCGCGCCTTCTTCTCCACCGACCGGCAGCCCGCCTCGAGATCCTGGGTCAGACCGTCGAGCAGCTTCACCGCCGCCTTCTGTACCGCCGGAGACACATCGTACGCATCGTCATCGATCCGCTTCTTGCTCACGGGCATCCTCCTCGCTGACATGTGAGTGGTGGACGGGCACGCGGCGCGCCGGACCTCGGGGAGGATCTAGGCCAGCGCCGCGAGGAGATCGGCGAACTCGGCCGCGGTGGCCGGACGTTCGGCAGGGTCGAGCGCCAGGACGCGCTCGAGCGTGCGATGGTGGGCGTCGGACCGGCTGCGCCGCAGTTGCGACAGCGCCAGGGCCCGGCCAATCACGACTTCTTCGCGCGAGCGGGCGCGCGGGAACGGATGCTCGCCCAGCAGCCCCTCGCACAGCACCACGCCGAGCGCCCAGAGATCGAGCCGCGGACCCGGCGCGGCCCCGTCGCGCACTTCCGGCGCGAGGTAGGCCCACGTGCCGCCGAGCGGCGCGCGCCCGGGCGCGGTGGCACCGGAATCGTCTCCGGCGGTGAGCGCGCGCGCCAGCCCGAAATCCAGCAGTTTCGGGGCGCCATCGGCGGCAAAGCCGATGTTGCTCGGCTTGACGTCGCCGTGGTACAGGCCGCGCGCGTGCACGCGGCCGAGCATGAGCGCCAGCAGCCGCACGAGCGCGACCACGTCGGCAGGGGCGAGGCGCGACTCGCGCAGGCGCGCGGCCAGCGTGCCGCCGGCGAGATACTCCATCACCAGCAGCGGCGTGCCACGCCACCGCGCCACTTCGTAGAGCACCGCCACGTCGTCGTGCGAGAGGCTGGCCATCGCCCGCGCCTCGGCAATCAGGCGTTCGGCCGCGTCGGCCGACAGTTGCGGCAGCGTCTTGAGCGCGACGTCGCGGCCGAGCGTCAGGTCGAGGGCCCGATACACCACGCCCATGCCGCCGGCGCCGAGCCACTCGCTGAGGTCGAAGCGCTCGAGCACCCGCTTCGGCAACGCCGCCGGCTCCCACGCGCCGCCGCAGGGGCAGAGCACCGCGTCCTTCGCCCAGCCCTGCACGCCGCCGCAGCGCAGGCACTGCAGGGCCATCTCGTCGAGCCCGTCGGCCGACCCGGCGTCGGCCGCCGGCCCTCGGAGGCAATCGCGTCGCAGGCCAGGCTGGCCGCCGCCGCGGCGGCGCGGACGAAGCGCACGTCGTCTTCGGAGAACCCCAGGGCGTTGCGGCGGCTGCCGAGGGTGACCAGCCCGAGCAGCCCGCTGCCGGCCCGGCCCGCCACGACCGGCACCATCATCTCGAGCCCGCGCTCGTCGATCCACGTCGCGGTCGGTGTCGAGCAGCAGCGAATAGTACGAGCGGCGGTGCGTGCCCGAGACCACCGCCGGTTCGCGCGCGCCCTCCATCAGCGCGGGAATCGCCGACTCGGCGGGCAGCGCCGCATCGCCGCCCGTCGGCCGGCACGATGGCGCCGTCCACGCACAGGTAGGCGCGGGCGGGGGCTTGCAGCGCCCGCTCGATCGCCTCGGCCAGCGTGACGCCGACCTCGAACGGCGTCCGCGCCAGCTTCATGCGCTCGCTCATGGCGGCGAGCGTCGCCGCCGGGTCTTCGACGCCCGGGCAGGGCCCACTCGTCGAGCGCTCGGATCAGCGTGCCTCTGAAGGCCAGCACTACCGCTCCCACGCCCGCGAACCACAGCAGCGTCGGCGCCGACCCCGTCGTCAGCGCCTGACCCAGCGTCTGGTCCGCGTGGCGGTACAGATGCCAGAGCAGGAAACCCAGCGGTAGCAGCGCGCCCCACAGCAGCAGCCAGCGCGCGAGCAGGTAGCGAAGCCCCCGCTGAATGACCAGCCGTACGTTCAAAACGTCGCGCGCGGCGACGGCGTACGCGGTCGCGAGCGGCAAGAGGAACATTGGCGGGTAGACGACCAGCGCCGTCCAGAAGAAACCCCGCGGCGTCTGCGACGAGCCGCAGGAGCGGCGGCACCAGCGAGCGTCGCCGACGATCGATGGTGACGATCGGGCCGAACGACGCGACGACGGCGATGAGGAAGAGCCGGACGCGGGCGCGCTCGCTGCCCTCGGCGCGGCGGCTGCGCCAGACGATCACCGCAAGCGCGGCGAGCGCCGCGCCAAAGACGAGGACGGCGAACACGACTCGGCCGGCGCTCGCTGTCGCGCCGTGGCGCCAGCGCGGCCGCAGCGCTCCCCGGCGGCAACAGCAGCGGCAGGACACCAGCGGCGAACAGCACGCATGCCGATGACGGTCGGCGGCGCGCACGCCCCAGGCGCACACGGCATCCACTGCGCCGAACCGGGTGACGTTGGGGAAGTCCCGCGCGAACTGCCACACGGCCAGCGCGAAGAACGCGTCGGGGCGCAGCGCCATCAGCATCTGCGGCGCCATCGCGCCGGGCCAGGCGCCGGCCAGCTTGGCGACGCCCCGCGCGGCAAAGGCGCCCGCCGTGGTCCAGAAGCACGCCGCCAGTGCCCGCGCGCGGCGATCGCGGCCGCCGGCGTCGAGATAGGCCGCGGTGCCGGCGAAGGTGCAGAGGATGCCGAGCAGCACGGTGTCGCGCGTCTCGAAGGCGATGGCGAAGCCGGCGAGGCCGGCGAGGCAGTACAGCGATCGACAGCACGCGGGCCGCTTCGAGCAGGAGCGGCAGGCGGCGGCTCGGCCGCGCCTGGGCCGGCGAGAGCGCGCTGAAATGGGAAAGGGACTCGAGGCCCTCGACGACGCTGCGCGAGTCGGGCGACGTCAGCCGCGCGTGCGCGGCCCGCCAGTCGATGTCGTCGCCGTCTGCGAGCGCGCCGGCGAGATCATCGAGGTCCCCGCGCACTCGGCATCCTCTCCGCCAGCTTCTTCACCGCCCGCCGCACGGCCTGGCGTGCGGCCTCCGGCGTGGCGCGTCCACCGATGAGGGCCAGCTGGTCGTAATTGAACCCGAGCTCGATGCGCCCCACGACCAGCAGGCGCTCTTCCTCGCTGAGCGTCGCCAGCGCCGCCTTGTAGTGGCGCGCGCGCTCGCCGTCCACGGCCGAGTCGAACGGCGTCGGCTGCTCGCCCGGGAGATCGAACAGCCGCTCTTCCAGCGGCCCGGTCGGCCGGCGCACCACCTTGCGCATCTCGTCCTGAATCCGGTTCATGACGCTGCGGCGCAGGTAGCCGCGCAGCGCGCCCCGGCCGCGGTCCTCGAACCGCTCGATGCGCCGGAAGGTGCGCAGCAGCACGTCCTGCACCACGTCGGTGGTGTCGGCGACGCTGCGGGCCCAGCGCGGCAGCCGTCCGCGCGCCCATTGGCGCAGCTCGGGCCCGTGGCGCCGGAAGAGCGTGCTGATGGCGCGCGTGTCGCCCGCCTTGGCGCGGGCCAGCAGTTCGGCCGAAATGGCGGCGGACTTCGGATCGTTCGACACGGAGCACCTTGCGGAAAAACGCGGTGGACGAGCTGAGACCGAGATAGTCGCCGATTCCGCGCGGCGCGACAAGAGACGGCTGCGGACGATTTGCGCGCAGCCGCGACAACTCTGTCGGAGGCGCTTCACGGGTGGCACGGGCAGGACGGCGCCGGCGGTAGCCGGCGCCGCCGTGGCCGGGACAGGGGTCGCGCGGCCTCGATGGAGAGGGGTTACTGCTGCGTCGCGGCCGGAGCGCCGCCGCCGCCGGTGGCGAAAATGCGCTTGCCGTCGGCGGTCGTCATGTTCGCCACGCCGATGTTCATCGACGTCGCGATCTTCGCCCGCAGCCCGCTCACCGTCACGGTGTCGCCGGGCTTCAACGTGTCCTTGCGCCAGCCCGCGCGGTAGAGCGCGTTGGGCGGCCCGCCCTCGACCTTGTACTCGACGACCTTGCCGTCGGGCTCCTTCACCGCCACGTGGGTGTAGATGTGCGGGTTGGTCCACTCGATCTTGACCACCGTGCCCGTGAACGTGACCGGCCGGTTCTGGTCGAACTCCGCGGAGATCGAATGGTGCGCGCACGCGGGTGCGGCGATCGCCAGCGCCACCATGCCGCCAACCCACAGGCTCGTTCATATCGTCTCTCCCTTGCGCGCTCTCGCTAATTCTCGTCGATCCGGCTTCCAGAGCTTGATCGCGCCGTCCACGATGTTCTGCAGGTTGTTCTCCTCGCACGAGTACTCCATGAGCACGTCGCCGGCCGGCTTCAGCCGCCACGTGCGCACGTTCATCCAGTCCTGCGTGTAGGTCTTCGGGTCGTGAATCGTCACCGTGTGCTGCATCGTGTTCGAGTCGGTCCGCAGGAAGGTGTTGATCATCTTCAACTCCTTGCTGTGCGGATGGCCGCTCGTGTCGAGCTTGGTGTAGCCGTTGAACCCGCTGGTTTCCATCACCAGCGTATCGCCCTCCCAGCGCGCCGTCGAGAGCCCGTTCCAGGTTTCGGGCAGGTCGGCCGGCCACTTGAAGTTGGCGGTCATCGGCACCCAGTGGTGCCAGGTGTTCTGCTCGAACAGGAACGCGATCGCATCGGGATGGTGGAGGATCTGCGTGCCGTGCGGCGCGTTCATGTTGCGCGACGTGCCGAACGGCAGGCAGTTGCCGGCGTAGTCGCCCTTGCCCACCGGGTCGTAGGTCTTCCACTTCTGGAGCCCCCACTCGGTGTAGGGCAGATCGAACGACCGCGGCGTCGTGCCCGAGGCGGGCGCCACCGCGTCGGGCAGCGCCTCGCCGAGCCGCGCGAACTTCAGCGGCTGGCGCGTCGCCGGATCGACGGCGCGCAGCGCCATGTTGGGCGTGTACGGGTTCGCCCAATGACCGCTGAGATCCGGCTTGCCGTTGGCGAGCCGCGGGACCGGCCCTGCCGGCGCCTGCGGCGGCGCCCCGCGGCGCCCGCCGTCCGCCGCCGGCGCACCTTGCGCCCCGGCGCCAGCACCCGCGCCCTGGCCGCGCTGGCCAGCCCACAGCACCGCCGTCGTCAGACCGGCGGCACACAGAACCGCGACTGCACGCGTAATGGCCCGGCTCGAAGTCTTCACGGCATACTCCCTGGTTTCAAGGCGACTGGGGCCGCGCGTCACAGCCCCGCCAGTCCTTCGGTCAACTCGATCGACGTGCCCCACGGGTCGGTCAGCGACGCGCGGCCGACGCCGTCGCGGCCCTCGGCGTACTGCTCGTCGAAGACCACGCCCAGGCCTTCGAGCCGGCGGCAGAACTCCCGCAGCCGCACCACCTCGAACCCGATGTGGTCGAGCATACGCCCCTTGGTCGGCACCGTCTTCGCCAAGGGCAGGTCTGACGACCTGCCCCCCGGGCGGGGCGCCGCCGAGAAGTTGAGATTGATGCCCGGCATGTCCGTGGCGTCGTATTGTGCCCGCTTTCCCGGAACTCCGCCAAACATCCGGGCATACCAGGCCTTGGCCGCGGTCGCCGCCGCCGCGTCGGCCACGTAGAGGTGGATGTGATGGAAGGCGATCGGCACGGCCAGCGCGCGGTTGTGCCGTTCGGCCGCGGCGTCACGGACGCCGCCATCCGGGACGAACGTCAGGTTGGTGGCGATGTTCTCGAAGAGCTCGACGCGCTCGTTCTCCGGCGACATCACCGAGGAGACGCCGGGGAACTGCGCCAGCCGGGCCGCCGTCAGCCCCGCGGCTTCGACCGGCGCGAGCGACGGAATCCGGAACGCCACGTGGTTGACGACCGAGCCTTCGGTGCCACCGGTCGTGTCGCCCGGGTCGAGCACGACGAGCACGTCCTGGAACCGGAGGATCTCGCGCCCGGGCGCGGCAAAGCGTTTGTGACCCGGCGGCACCGGCTGGCCGCCGAGCGCCATCCAGAAGCGCCGGTTGGCCGCGACGTCGCGCACCCGATAGTGCAGGTGTCCCATCGACACGCCGGCGGCGTTGGGCGCGGCGAGCGACGCGCCGGCCGGCGGGGCGGCGGGCACCTGCGCGCGCGCCGGCATCTGCGCGAGGCCCGCGGCCGCGCACGCGAACACGACGAGAGCCGGGCGCAACGCCATCGTCGTGCTCCTCAGGACGCGGGTTCGATCTTCAGCAGCGTGCCGTTGGGCTCGTCGGTCAGCACGTAGAGCAGGCCATCGGGTCCCTGGCGCACGTCGCGGATGCGCTGCTTGAGCTCGGCGAGGATCGGGCTCGCGCTGGATCGGGCGGCCCTTGTTGAAGGTGATGCGCACCAGATGGCCCGTGGCGCGGGTGCGGCCTGCGAACATCGAGCCGACGAACACGTTGCCCTTCCACGCCGGGAAGCGGTCGCCGGTGTAGAAGGCGATGCCGGAGACGGCGATCGACGGCACCCAGTAGATGAACGGCGATTCGAGGTCGGGCCGCGTCGTCAGCGTGCTGATCGTGGTGCCGTCGTAGTCGGTGCCGTAGGTGACGAGCGGCCAGCCGTAGTTGGCGCCCGGCTTGAGGACGTTGAGCTCGTCGCCGCCGAGCGGGCCGTGCTCGTTCTCCCACAGCTCGCCCGGTCTCGGGATGGAGCGCCAGCCCCTGCGGGCTGCGGTGGCCGGTCGTGTAGATCTCCGGCAGGTATCCCGGCTTGCCCGCAAACGGGTTGTCGGGCGGCGCGGTGCCGTCGTCGCGCAGCCGCAGCACCTTGCCCGCGTGCTCCTCGGGCTTCTGCGCGCGGTCCTGCTCCTGCCGCTCGCCGGCGGTGAGATAGAGGAAACCGGCGCGGTCGAAGGCGATGCGGCCGCCGTAGTTGGTGTTCGACACGCTCCAGGTGTTGGCGACGAAGATGTCCTTCAGGTCCGACGAGCGCCTTGCCGTCGAACGTGGCCCGCGCCAGCGCCGTGGTGGAGCGCTTGTCCTCGGCGCGGCCCTTCGAGTAGGTCAGGTAGACGACGCGGTTCTCGGCAAAGCGCGGATGGAGCGCGACCTCGAGCAGCCCGGCGAGCGCAGCCACGTGCGCCACCGGCGTACCGGCGATCGGCGTGGGGTCGAGCACGCCGTTGCGCACGATGCGCAAGCGGCCGGGCCGCTCGGTGACGAGCATGTCGCCGTTGGGCAGGAACGCGAGGCTCCACGGGTTCACGAGCCCCGTGGCCACCGCCGACACCTTGATCCGCTGCACCGCCGTGTCGTAGACCTGCGGCAGCGCCGGCATCGGCGGCGAGTTGCGCAGCGTCGGCGGCGTCACCGGAGCAGTGTTAGCTGGTCGCGCCTCCGGCGCGGGCTGTTGCGCGTGCAACGGACCACCGGACGCCGCAACCAGCCACGAGCGCCCCGACCATGACAAGCGTTCTCCCCACCTGCCTACCTGCCCACCTGACCTACCTGACCCACCTGACCCACCTGACCTACCTGCCTCATCGTCGCCGTCCTCACTTTTCAGGGACGGCGAACGCCACCATCGTGTTGCCCGACTCGATCAGCACCTGCTGACGGCCGTCGAGCATGAAGGTGCTGGCAGCGGCGCCCCAGATGGGCGAGCCGGTGCGATACGACCACAGGCGCTTGCCGCTCTTGCCTTCGAAGGCGTTGAAGAACCCTTCGTTGTCGCCCGCGAACACCACGCCGGACGCGGTGGACATCACGCCCGCCAGCGACGAGGTCGGGAACCTGTGCTCCCACTTGATGTCGCCGGTCCTCGGATCGATGGCCCGCAGCGCGCTGAAATCGGGGTCGGCCAGCTTGCGCATGCCGCCGCTCATGAAGACGCGGCCCGGCTGGAAGTCCATCTTCTGCGGCGTGTAGTAGGCGCACGTCTCGCGCGCCATGACGAAGAAGAGCTGCAGCGCCGGATCGTACGACGGCGGGTTGAAGACGGTGCGCGCCGCGGAAATCGGGCACGCAGGGCGTGGTCGCCTCCGACCCTCCCGGGGGAATGACGCCGTCGTTCAGCACGATCGGCCCGTCCGGTCCCACCTCGCGCGCCCACTTGGTGGCGGTGAACGGCTTGGCCACGAGCAGCTCGCCGGTGGCGCGATCGAGCGTGTAGAAGAAGCCGTTGCGGTTGGCGACCATCACCACCTTGCGCGCCTGGCCGCGCACGGTGAGATCGGCGAGCACCGGCACGTGGTTCGAGTCCCAGTCGTGCGTGTCGTGCGGCGTGAACTGGTAGTGCCACTTCAGCCGGCCGGTGTCGGCATCGAGCGCCACGAGCGAGGCGGTGAAGAGGTTGTTGCCCTGGCGGTCGCCGCCGTAGTAATCGGGATTCGGGTTGCCGGTGCCCCAGTAGATCAGATTGAGGTCCGGATCGTAGCTGCCGGTCACCCACGCCGCGCCACCGCCGCGCGGGAGCACGTCCGAGTCGGACCAGGTTTCGCTCCCCGGCTCGCCCGGGCCGGGAATCGTGTAGAAGCGCCAGAGGCGCGCGCCGGTCCGCGGATCGTAGGCGTCGATGAACCCGCGCGTCGGCAGGTCGCCGCCCGAGTTGCCGACCACCACCTTGTCCTTCACCACGAGCGGCGCGGCGATCAGCGCGTGCCCGGCCTTGTAGTCCTCCACGACCGTGTCCCACACGATCCGGCCGGTGTTGCGATCGAAGGCGAGCAGATGGCCATCGAGCGTGGACATGAACAGGCGGTCGCCGAGCGCTGCGAAGCCGCGGTTCGACGGGTTGCCCGCGCCGTAGGTGAGGCCGGGCGGGAGCGCACGGCGATAGCGCCAGATCTGCCGGCCGGTGCGCGCGTCGACGGCCCAGGCCACGTTGTTGTTGCCGGTGATGTAGAGAACGCCGTCCATGACCAGCGGCGTGGACTCGAAGCCGCGGCCGATCACCATGCCCTCGGCCTGGAAGGTCCACTGCGCCGCGAGCCGGTTCACGTTGTCGACCGTGATCTGCTTCAGCGGGCTGTGGCGCCGGCCGGTGTAGTCGCCGGAATACGTGAGCCACCGGGTCGGATGCTTCAGGCCGTCGAGCAGATCCTGGTGGTGACGAGCGGCAGCACCGGCGGCGCCAAGGGCGGGAGCCCGGCCGGTGGCGGCGGATTCTCCTGGCCGGCCGCCGCGGGAGGGCCGACCACCGGCACGAGCGCGAGCACCGCCACCGCCACCACGGCGGCGCGCCTGATCCACGTGAGGGTCACCTTCATCGCGCTCGACTCTCCTTCCGTGCGTCGTCTGTGCGTCAAGAAGCCGGTCCGCTGGACTAGCGTCCCGGCGCGCGGCTGGTCATCAGAATCTGACGGAGCCCGTCGTTCTCGACGGGCAGTTCCGCGGCGCCAGCCGGGCTGCCGTTGGTCTTCAACAGGTAGCTGACGATGTCCACGTAGGCCGGCATCCCGAGGCTGTCGGGCGCCTCCTGCGGCATCGACTGCTTGATCACCTGGACGACGTCGAGCACCGTGGATCCGTTCCACCGATCGAGGAACGCCTGCCCCGCCAGCGCCGGCCCCGAGCGCGCCCAGCAGGTCTTCGGCGTGGCACGAGGCGCACGCCGTCCGATAGCGCTCCTGCCCGCGCGCGGCCTGCCCTTCGGTGAACGCGCCGTCCCAGATCGTCTTCGCCGGCGCGGCCGGGCCCGGGGCCGGGGCCTGCGCCCGCGCCGCTACGGCCGCGAGCGGCCGCTCGCGCGCCGCGCGGCGCAGCAGATCGGCGGCCTCGGGATACCGCTTGAGCACCGCGGGGGTGTACTCGACGCCTTCCGCGGCGATGAGCGGCGTCCACCCGCGCTTGTTGACGACGTCGAGCGGGGCGCCGCTGATCGAGCAGGAACTGAATCACCGGGATCGCGCCGCCGCGGTACACCGCGCCGTGCAGCGCCGTCTCGCCTTCCTGATCGATGTCGTTCACCTTGCCGCCGCCGGCCTCGAGCGCGAGCTTCACCGCCGCCAGCGCTTCCTCGTGCGTGCCGGGGTTCTCGCCCGGCGCCCAGATGCCGACGCCGGCGGCCGCCATCAGCGCCGTCGTGCCGAGATTGGTGGTGAGCGACGCATCGGCGCCGAGATCGAGCAGCACCCGCATCAGCGCCACGTCGTCCGACTTGGCCGCCATCAGGAACGGCGTCGCCCCGATGCGGTTGAGCATGTTGCGATTGCCGTCTTTCGGCTCCTTCGTCATCCGCGCGTTGACGTTGGCGCCGCGCGCCACCAGCTTCCGCGCCAGGATCGAGGCTGTCGAGGGCGCCGGTCTGCACCGGACCAGGCAGATTGAACCCGGCGTTGTGGCGCCGCGACCAGGCGATCTGGTGCAGCGCCGTCCAGCCCTGGGCCGACGGCGTTGGGGTCGGCGCCGCGGTCGAGCAGCGCCGCGGCGAGCTCGTAGTGCGCGTTCACCACCGCGAGCACGAGCGCCGAGGTGCCGTCCGGCAGCGCGTCGTCGACCGGCGCGCCGGCGTCGAGCAGCGCGAGCGCCGTGGCGACGTGACCGCCGCGCACCGCAAACAGCAGCGGCGAGAAGACGCCGCCGCGCGAACGTTCGCGCACGTCGGCGCCGGCCTCGACGAGCAGCTTCACCACCGCGGCGTTGTTCTCGGCCGCCGCCCACATGAGCGCGGTCTGGCCCTTGGCCGACTCGCGGGCGCGCAGGTCCGCGCCGCGGGCGAGCAGCAGCGCGCACGGCCGCGGCGTTGCCGGCCCGCGCCGCGGTCATGAGCACGGTCTCGCCGCCGGGCAGCGCGGTGTTGACGTCGGCGCCGGCCGCGAGCAGCCGCTCGATCATCGCCGCGCTGCCGTTGGTGGCGGCCAGCGCAATCGGCGTGACGCCGTAGCGGTTGGCGGCGCGCCGCGTCGGCGCCGGCGGCCAGCAGCGCCTCGGCGGCGTCGAGGTCGTCGCGCTGCGCCGCCCAGTGCAGCGCCGACGTGCCATCGGCGTCGCCCACGTTGGCGTCGGTCTTCGCGCGCAGCAGCGCCCGCACCGCCGCCGCATCGCCGCGCTTCACCGCGTCGAGCAGCGTGCTTCAGTCGCCGCATTGAGCCCCAGTCGTGAGCAGCAGCACCGCCGCCGCGCCGATAACAAGTGTTCTTCCCACCTGACCTACCTGACCCACCTGACCCGACGCTGGCCCGAGCACCGCCCTAGGCCGGCGTCTAAACGACCCGCCTGCTACCGCCTACCGACTCCGCTCTAGAGCACTTCCATCAGGCGCCCGCTGCTGTCGCCCAGCGTCTCCGCGGGCGCGCCCACCTTGTCGAGCATGCTGAGCAGCAGGTTCGTCATCGGCGTCTCCTGGCGGAAGACGACGTGCCGGCCGCCGCGCACGCCGCCCGCGCCGCCGACCACGGCCAGCGGCAGATCGTAGTGCGCGTGCAGGTTCGGGTTGCTCAACCCGGCGCCGTAGAGGAACAGCGAATGATCGAGCAGCGACCCGTCGCCGTCCGGCGTCGCGCGCAGCTTCTCGAGGAACCAGGCGAAGAGCTCGGCCTGGTAGGTGCCCAGCCGCGCGTACTTCGCCAGCTGCGCCGGGTTGTCCTGGTGGTGCGACAGCCCGTGATGGCCTTCGTTGATGCCGATCTCGGGATAGGTGCGGAAGTTGAGCTCGCGCCCGAGCATGAAGGTGACGACGCGCGTGAGGTCGCCGCGGAACGCCAGCCACTGCAGCTCGAACATCAGCTTCACGTGCTCGTCGAAGCGCTCCGGAATGCCGGCCGGGCGATCCAGGCTCGCCAGCGTCTCGTCGGGGCCGCGGCGCTCGGCGCGCTGGATGCGCCCTTCGACCTCGCGCACGGCGTCGAGATACTCGCCGACGCGCGCGCGATCGGCCGGCCCGAGGTCCTTCTGCAGCCGCGCCAGGTCGGCCATCACCGAATCGAGCAGGCTCCGGTTCTCGCGCGCCTGCGCCTGGCGCTGCGCCGGCGTGCCGCCGTCGCCGAACAGCCGCTCGAAGACGATGCCGCGGGTTGTTCTCGGTGGGCAGCGGCGCGGTCGGCGACCGCCACGCCAGCGTGTTGAGGTAGGCGCAGCTGTAGCTGTTCTCGCACTGCCCGGCGAGGAAGTTGAGGTCGATGGCGAGCTCGAGCGACGGCAGCGGCGTGGTGCCGCCGAGCGCCGACGCGGCGATCTGGTCGGCCGAGATGCCGTTGCGCACGTCGGCGCCCTCGGTGCGCTTGCAGTGCACGCCGGTGAGCCACGAGCTGGTGCCGCGCGTGTGGTCGCCGTTGGCGCCGTCGTCGAACGCGTCGGCCTGGTGCTGGGCCAGGCCGCTCACGACGACCATGCGATCGCGGAACGGGGCCAGCGGCGCCAGGATCGGCGACAGCTCGAACGACGGCGCCCTCGCCCGCCGGCGTCCAGTAGTTGATGCCGGTGAAGTTGCGCGCCACGCCGTTGGGCATGTAGACGAAGCCGAGCCGCGACGCGGGCCGCGCCGGCGTCTGCGCCAGCACGGTGGCCGCGGGCACCATGGCGTCGAGCAGCGGCAGCGCCAGCGAGGCGCCGAGCGCCTCGCAGGATGGTGCGCCGCGGCAACGCGGTTCTGGTGATGAACATCAGCGCCTCCCGCTCCCTCGTCGTCCGGTCCTTCGTTGCCGCGCCACCGCGCCCGCCTCGCCGGCGCGGCGCATCCGGAACGGCGTGCTCGTCACGACGCCGGCCACCAGCGCCGACATCCGGTAGTCGCGCGGCGCCGCCTGGCGGAGGATCGCGCGCACCGCCGGCGCGTCGTAGTACTCGAGCCCGCGGCCGAGCGCGTAGGTGAGCATCTTCTCCGTCAGTGTCGCCACGAAGCGGTCCGAGCGCAACAGCGCGTCGCGCAGACCGGCCGGCCCCTCGAACGGCGTGCCGTCGGGCAGCCGGCCGGTGGCGTCGATGGGCGCCGACGACTCGCCGAGCGACGCGCCACTTGCCGACGGCGTCGAAGTTCTCGAGCGAGAGGCCCAGCGGGTCCATCATCGCGTGGCAGCTGGCGCACACCGGGTTGGCGCGATGCTGCTCCATCCGCTGGCGCATCGACAGCACCAGGCCGCTGCGTCCGTCGGCCTTGAGCGGCGGCACGTTGGGCAGCGGCGGCGGCGGCGGCGTGCCGAGCAGGTTCTCGAGAATCCACTTGCCGCGCACGACCGGCGACGTGCGGTCGGGATACGACGTCACCGTGAGGATGCTGCCCTGCCCGAGCAGGCCGCGGCGCGGGTTGGCCGGCGGCAGCGTGACGCGGCGGAAGTGGCTGCCCTTGATGTTGGGCAGGCCGTAGTGCTGCGCCAGCCGCTCGTTCACGAACGTGTAGTCGGCGCGCAGCAGGTCGAGCGCGCTGCGGTCTTCGCGCACGATGCTCTCGACGAAGAGCTCGGTCTCGCGCCGGAAGCCCTGGCGCAGCGCGTCGTCGAAGTCGGGGAAGACGCTCTGCACCGGCGCGCTGGCGTCGAGGTTGCGGAGGAACAGCCACTGGCCGGCGAAGTTGCGGACGAACGCGGCCGCCTTCGGGCTGGCCAGCATCCGCCGCACCTGCTGCTCGAGCACGGCCGGGCGTGCCGAGCTGCTGGCGCGACGGCCAGCGCGATCAGCTCGTCGTCGGGAATGCTGCTCCAGAGGAAGAACGAGAGCCGCGACGCCAGCTCGAGATCGCTGATGCGATACGGCGCGCCGGGCGCCACGCCCGCCGGATCGCGCTCGACGCGGAACAGGAACTCGGGGCTGACGAGCAGGCGGCGCAGCGCGCGCTCGATGCCGCGTTCGAACGTCGCCGCCCTCGCGCCCCTCGCGATAGAACGCCAGCAGCGGCTCGACGTCGGCCGCGCGCGCCGGACGGCGGTAGGCGCGCGTCGCCAGCGACGTGAGGATGCGCCGCGCGCAGGCGCGCCTCGGCGACCGCCGGCGGCCGGCACGACGAAGAGGCGCTCGTCGCCGGCGCCGGCCGAGCCGCCGTCGGCAGCCACGGTGGGTCGAGCGGGCCCTCGATCTCGACGCTGCGCAGGTGCGCGCCGAGCCGGGTCTCGGGAATGTTCACGCCCGACGGGATACGGGCGCAGGAACGGCAGCCGCGGCGTCTCGTCGAGCGCCGCGGTGCGGTTGAGGAAGGTCACCACCACCTCGCGCTGCCCGGCCTTCACCGGCACGCGCAGGTTCCAGGCTCTCGTCGGCGCGGTTGCGCGCCTCGCGCTCCTTGGCGCTGAGCCGCGGACGCCGGTCGCAATCTGCGAGATGGCAGGCCGCTGCGGCGCGGCGGCCGGGCCCGGCGATGCTGCGGGCGGCGCCGGAGCGCGGCGCCGGCGGCGCTCGCTGCGCCGCGGCCGACGCCGCGCAGCGTGAACACGCCGGCGCGGACGCCGTCGACGCTCACCTCGAGCACCTGATCGTCGGGGTAGAGCGGCACGCTCTCGTTGAGGTCGCGCGCCAGCCGCGGCCGGAACTCGTACTCGCCGTCCATCGGAAACACGTAGCTCACGCGGATGCCGCCGCGCGTGCCGAGCGGCATGCCTGTCCACGTGGCGGTCCTGCGAGAGGTCGTCGGCGACGCGGAAGTAGTCGATGTTGCCCGACGGCCCCGCCGAGCCGACGGCCAGGCGGCTCACCTTCTGAGCGCCGCCGAGAGATACCGCTCCATCAGCGTCGGCGACAGCTTCAGCACGCCGGCGATGTTGTCGAAGCCGTAGCTCGAATCGTCCGGCGGCAGCAGCGGCGACACGTCGAGGTCGAGGCCGAGGAGATCGCGGACGGCGTTGCGGTACTCGGTGCGATTGAGCCGGTGGAGCGGCTCGGTGCGCCCGGGGTTCGGGGCGCGCCGCCGCCGCGAGATCGAGCTGCGACTCGAGCCAGCCGACCAGGCCGTCGAGCGTGGCGCGATCCGGACGCGGCATGCCGGCCGGCGGCATCACGCCGGCGCGCACCTTCAGCACCACGCGTTCCCAGAGCTCGGCGTGCGCGCCGACGTTTGCGAGATCGAGCGTCTCGAGCGCCACGGGCACGGCGCCGCGCGTCTTCTGCGCCTCGGTGTGGCACGACACGCAGTAGCGCGCGAACACCTCGCGGCGCGCGGCGTCGGACGGCGGCGCGCCCGGTGCGGCCGCTGGCGCTTGCGCGCCCACGGCGGCCGACCCCGCCCAGGCCACGGCCGCCGCCAGCGCCACCGCCGACGAGCGGACCGATCGGCGCGCGACGGCGCGTCATGGGCCGCTCCTCGACTCGCCGGCCGGCGGCGGCGGCCGGATACGCCTTGGTGAAGCCGTTGCGCCCGTTCGTCAGCGTGAAGCTGCCGTCGTCCTGCGCGCCGCAGGCGGATCCAGTTGCCGTCGGTGGTGTTGTCGAAATTGGCGACGAAGTCGTCGCCGGCGTTGCGGGCGACGCGCGACGCGTGCAGCTGCCAGAGATCCTCGAGGCCCGCGAGCCCGTGCAGCGTGCGGAAGGCGTCGGGCGACCCGCCCTTGGCGGGACCGTTGTTCAGCACCGCCACGCGCGGCCGCAGCGCGGCGTAGAGCGCGGGCACGTTGGAGTCGTAGTCGCCGTGATGCGCGACGAGATAGGCCGACACCGGGCCCAGCCGATTGATCGGACAGACGATGCGGGTGAGCGTGTTGCCGCTCAAGTCGCCGAGCGCGAGGAAGCGGAACGCGCCGTGCTCGATCATGAGGCCGACGCTGCGGTAGTTCTCGGTGCCGTCCTCGACATGATCCTCGGCGCGGTCGCAGCCCGGTGTGGCCTGGCCGCCTCCGGCGAGCGGGGTCTCGACGAGGTCGCCGCCGGCGCTCACGACGTCGGCCCGGACGCCGGTCAGCGGCAGCCGGTCGCCCGGCTTCACCTGCCGGGCGGTGTGCGCATCACGGACCGGGCGATAGGCGCGGATCACGTTGTTGACCATCCGGTCGGTGCCGAGCGGTTCGCCGTAATCCACGATCGTGCCGATGCGGGACCTGCGCGGCCAGCTCGGGCAGGCCGCCGACGTGGTCGTTGTGCAGGTGAGTCGCGACGAAGATGTCGAGCCGGTCGACCCCGGCGGCGCGCATGGCGGCCATCACCCGGCCCGGGTCGCGGCCCTCGCGCTGGCCGTAGCCGGTGTCGATGAGCACCGACTCGCCGGCCGGCGTCACGAGCAGCGTGGACGCCCCGCCCTCGACGTCGATGAAGTAGATCTCCAGCGAGCGTCCGGCCGCCGCCGCGGCCAGCCCGAACGGGAACACGAGAACCGCCAGCAACAGGCGCGTCACGGCCTCGGCGAGTATACTTGCGCCGCCATGTTTCGGCCCTCGCATCTTCTGGTAGGTATGGCCCTTGCGGGCATCCGCGGGGAAGCAGGCCGAGACCACCCCCGACCAGCGGTGACTCCGGGGCGCCGCAGCCGGTAATGCCGACCACACCTGCAGCCGAGCGAGCCCTCGCGCGCGTGCGCCGGCTGTGCCTGGCGCTCCCGGAAACCACGCGAGATCATGGCCTGGGGCCATCCGGTATTCAAGGCCGGCACCAAGACCTTCGCGGCCATCGAGCCCGCTCAAGGGACGGCCGTCGATCGCGTTCAGGCTCGAGCCGGTGGACGTGGATCTCCTGCTGAGCGCAGAAGTCGTTCTTCGAAACGCCGTACGGCCGCGGACTATGGGCCAGCGCCTGGGCCGATACGCGTCTCGACTGGACGCTCATCGCCGGCCTGGTCGAACGCAGCTACCGCATCGTCGCGCTGAAGCGCATGTTGAGCGCCCTCGACGGCGCCGCAGCCGAGCCCGCCAGATGGCCGGGCGGGGCCGGCGGCCGCGACGGGCGCGATAGGATGGCACACCATGA
The DNA here is from genome assembly GCA_963731785.1 of uncultured Acidobacteriota bacterium. GTDB lineage: Bacteria > Acidobacteriota > Vicinamibacteria > Vicinamibacterales > UBA2999 > DASYRM01. Next base: position 52,838 of record CAVSWX010000024.1, on the reverse strand, counting down.
AACACACGAGCTCAGACCACGCGCCTGGCTGGCGTCTGCCTGCACGGCCACGCTGCTCCTTGCCGCGCTTCCCACCGCGCAGCAGCCCGCCCCGGCGCCGCGCGCCGCGTCGACGGGCGCCGCCGCCACCCGCGCGGGCTTCTCCGTCGAGCGCCTGCGGCGCGTCGACGCGCTGCTGCAGCGCTACGTGGACGAGAAGCGCCTCGCCGGCGCCGTCGCCCTGGTGCTGCGCGACGGCCAGCCGGTCTACGAACGCGCCGTGGGCTGGAGCGACAAGGAAGCCGGCCGCCCGATGGCCATGGACACGATCTTCCGCATCGCGTCGCAGACCAAGGCGATGACCAGCGTCGCCGTGCTGTCGCTCATGGAAGAGGGCCGGCTGGACCTCGCCGATCCCGTCAGCCGGTTCGTGCCGGCGTTCGCCACGACCACCGTGTCGGTGGCCGGTCCGAACGGCCCGTCGATCGTGCCCGCCAAGCGCGCCGATCACCATCCGGGATCTGCTGACGCACACCGCCGGCATTTCCTACGGCACCGAGCCGCGTGTGGCCGCGGCCTACGAGGCCAAGGGGCTGGGGCCGGCGGCGGGCCGGGGCTGGTACTTCGCCGACAAGGACGACGGGGTGTGCCCCAGCATCGACCGGCTCGCCACCGTGCCGTTCCTCGCGCAGCCCGGCGAGGAGTGGGTGTACGGCTACAACACCGACATCCTCGGCTGCGTCGTCGAGCGCATCACCGGCCAGTCGCTCGACGCGGTCGTCAAGGCGCGCATCACCGGCCCGCTCGGCCTCACCGACACGCAGTTCTTCCTGCCGCCGGCGCAGCGCACGCGGCTGGCGGCGCTCTACGCGAGCGGCCCCGACGGCACGATCGTGCGCGCCCCCGAAGGGGCGAGCGGGCAGGGCCACTACGTCGAGGGCCCGCGCCGCAGCTTCTCGGGCGGCGCCGGTCTCCTCTCCACCGCGCGCGACTACGCGCGCTTCCTCGAGATGATCCGTCTTGGGCGGCGCGCTCGACGGCGTCCGCGTGCTGGCGCCGCGCACCGTGCAGCTCATGACCACGAACCAGGTCGGGACGCTGCACTCCACCTCCGGCCTCGGCTTCGGCCTCGGGTTCGAGACCACCGATCGCTACGGCGCCAACGGCATGGACAGCGCGGGCGCCTTCGGCTGGAGCGGCGCCTACGGCACGATGTATCGCGTCGACCCGGAGGCGCGTCTCGTGATGGTGCTGATGATTCAGCTCATGCCCAACACGTCCGACATCCGGACGACGTTCCCGACCGCCGTCTACCAGGCGCTCGTCGATCCGTCGGCGCGGACCGCGCCGCGCGCCGCGGCACGCAGTAGGCGCGGTGGGGCGGCGCTTCGCGCCGTGACGAGTGGGGCGGTAAGAACCTAATCACCGCTGCGGCGGCCGGCTGGGAGGATGACGGTTGAACAAGGTCGTGGCACGTTTCCGTGACGGGCGGCTGGTCAAGGGCTCGACGAGCGACTTCGTGCCGGCCAAGGAGTTCTTCCACGTGGCCGAGGCCGAGGCCCCCCGCGGCACCAAGCCGGTGCAGGTCCAGGTGAAGGACTTGAAGGCCGTGTTCTTCGTGAAGGACTTCGCGGGCCGCCCCGACTACAACCCGAAGAACGAGTTCGAAGGCGACCGCACGCCGCCAGGGCGGAAGATCCGGGTGGTGTTCCAGGACGGCGAAATGATTGTCGGGACGACCCAGGGATATCAGCCTGGGCGTCCCGGCTTCTTCATGGTGCCGGCGGATTCGGCCGCCAACATCGAGCGCTGCTACGTGGTGGCGGCCTCCACCACCGAGGTCACGCTGCTCTGAGCGCCGCGATCGGCTAGAAGACCACCGTCGCGGTGTTCGAGCAGGTGGTCGTGCCGGCCGACGCACACCTTGTAGTTGTAGCTCCCGCCGCCCTTCTTGTTGAGCGCGTCGGTCTCCGCGCCGTCGTTGGCCGTCGTCCACTTCGTGGAGTTGCGGTAGACGTCGAGCGACGCGCCGCTCAGGCCGTTCCAGCTCAGATCGACCGCCTGGCTGCCCTTGATCTTGCGACCGGTCGCCTTCAGCGAGCCGCCGCTGGTCGTCGGGGCGTTGATCGTCACCGTGACCTGCTTCACGGTGGTCGCCCCGCCGCTGTCGGTCACCGTGGCCTTGATCGTGTGGCTGCCGACGGTCAGCACCTTGGTGAAGGCGGCGCCGGCGCCGATCGCACCGTCGAGGCTCGACGTCCAGGCCAGCTTCGCCGACAGCGACCCGTCCTGCGGGTCGCTCGCCGAGCCGCTGAACGACACCGAGGTGCCGCTGGCGTAGCTGGTGCCGCTGCCCGGGCTCGCGATGGTCACCGACGGGGCGGTGTTCGACGACGCCACGACCACGGTGACCTGCCGCACCGTCGAGAGCGCCGCCGCTGTCCATGGCCGTGGCCTTGATGGTGTGCGTGCCCGCCGAGAGCACCGCGCGTGAAGGACCCGCCGGCGCCGATCGCGCCGTCGATGTTCGACGTCCAGGACAGCGCCGACGTCAGCAGGCCGTCCTGCGTGTCGCTCGCCGACCCGGTGAAGGTGACCGGGCCCCGCTGGCGTAGCTGGCGCTGTTGACCGGGCTGCTGATCGAGACCGAGGGGGCCGAGTTGGCCGGCGCGGCCGTCGTGGCCGGGTACAACGCCTTGGCGCCGTTGATGTCGTCGCTGGCCAGCGTCCGGTTCTTCGTCGAGCAGTAGCTGTAGCTCGGATACATCGTCGCGTCGGTGTTGGTCGAGTGGCTCATGCCGAGCGCGTGGCCGAGCTCGTGCACCGCGATGTCTTCCATGTAGGCCGCGTTCGAGACGCCGCCGCAGCCCGTCGATCCGGTGAAGAAGGTGAAGGGGCCGTCCCAGAACACGATGTCGCTGTCGAGCAGCTCGTTGCTGCCCGACCACCAGCTGTAGGTGGTGGCAATCGCCGACCCGTTGCTCGTGTTGCGGAACATGACGACGTTGCGGTTGTCGTAGGCCGTCGCCGTATCGGTCACGGTCCCGCCGTACTGCCAGCGGAACGAGGTGCCCGACTGCGTGTTCCACACGTTCATGCCCGCCTGCAGCGCGGCAATCGCCGCGGCCTGGCTGACGTCGTGGTTCGCCGGGTTGACGTAGACCGTGACCGGGCTCGAGGCCCAGCGCGCGTAGGTGGTGTAGGCGGCGGCGCTGGTGTGCAGCGCGGCGGCGCCGGCGACAGCGGCCGCGACGGCCGCGACGGTACGAACGGCGCGCATCAGCGGCCTCCCTTCGCGTTGGCGCCGCGCACGGCGGTCTTGACCTGATCGAGCGTGATGTCGCTGCCCTCGACGCGGTCGTCGTCATCGAGCTTGAGGATGCCGCGGCCGCGGCCGTGCGGCACGTGCCCGTTGCCGTTGCTGTCGAGGAAGAAGACCGCACGGTCGCCCTCCTTCACGTACGGCATGTCGGAGACGCGAAGCGTCAAGTCGCCGACGGTGCCGCCCTCGTAGGTGACCGTGGTCACCGGACCGGGCGCGCCCTTGAGTGTTTCGAGCACTTCGAGGACCGCGCTCGAGACGATCAGTTGATCGCCGAACTGGTTCGTGGCGAATGCGGCGTGCACATCCGAGATGCGCGCCACCACAATCTTGCCGGCGCCACGGGAATGCGCGGCGAGGTCCGGCGGCGGCCCCACTTCGGCGGTTGCCGTAGCCGCCGACGCACAAACGATTGCTGCTGCGATCCAACTTTTCATCGAGACGATTCCTCCCGCTCGGGCCGTAATTGAGCAAGGGGAACGCCACGCAGGGGGAGGCGCTGGGGTGCTAGCAGCTAAGCTGTTGAATGGACGAGAGTTGACCGGATCGGTGCGGCCGGGTTGCTGCGGAAAAACCCGGGGGCTCCAGTTACATGAGAGACGGTCGACTGACGAACCTGTCAGGCGCCCGGCCGGCGAGCCGACAGGGGTTTGCCGCGAAGGGCTAGGTCCCGGCGTGCCGCGAGCGCTAGGGTGCGCCGTGGCCAGCATGTCGCGCTCGCCGCTCAGACGTTTCATCGTGACGAGCGTCGTCGTTTCCTGCCCCTGCTGGTTGCGCCCGACCGGAAAGCGCAGGTTCACTTCGTCCCCCGACGGCGCCAGATCGAAGAAGCGCTTCAGCGTCGCCGGCCCCTGCGGGCTGATGCCGCCGAGGATCGTGATGAAAGACCTGGCCGGGATACACGCGTGAGCGCACCGAAGTAGCCGACGAACCCTCGCACCGCGTCGCGCGCCTCGGCATCGGTGGGCTCGGCGCCGGCAAACGGCTTGCCCGCCGACGCGGGCGGAAAGTAGACGCCCGACGTATCCCGACGGTGTGTAGACGATGACGCTGGGCGCCACGCGTCGGACGCCGATTCCGTCTTGAGCGTGAGGTTCACGCGCTTCTCGACGACGTGCTGCCAGAAGCCGACCACCTTGCGGTAGCCGGGCGACAGGTTCTCCACTGGCGGCACCCGCTCCCACACCCAGCGCGTGATGCCGCGCTGGTGCGGCTCGATCGACGACGCCGTGAGCGTGAGGCGATCGCCCTGGACGGCGAAACTGCGCGTCACCTCGCGCCCCATCACGGCGGGGCTCAGCGCGCCTTCGGCGCGGGCGGTGATCGTCTGTGCCTGCGGATCCAGCTTGTAGCGGCCCCAGAAGCCGCTGTAAGTGGCGAACACGCGCTGCGCATCGGTGAGGGACTTGTTGTCCTCGGTGGGCCGGGTGCGGTCCAGCCGGGTGACCGCTTCGAAGATCATCCCGGCGCCGTCCAGCACCAGCAGCCCCCGCGGGTTCGGTACGCGCGCGGGCGACTCCGCCCCGACATTCTCTTCCACCGACACCAGCGTCCAGGTGCCGTGCAGAGCGGCAGCCGCGGCCGGCTGCGCCGGCACGGGACGAGCTGCGAAGGTCAACAGGACGGCGGCCAACGCCCAGACAGACACGCGTGCGCGCATGATCGGTGGCTCCTGCTCGGGTGGCGCGACGACGGCCGCGGGGCCCGCCCCCTGGCCGGAGTATACGTGCGGGTCGATCCGCGCAACGCTTGGCTATAATCTCACCCCCGCGCCGGTGTCTGACTGCCCGGAGCCCGAACCCCTGGGAGGATGCCTGGATGAGACCCGTATGTGCGTGGGCAATCGTGATGGCACTGGCCGTGATTGCGCCCGGCGCCGCCGTCCCGGCCCTGGCCGGACCGGCCGACGACGTCGCGGCCGCGACGAAGGCGTGGACCGATCGTTTCAGCGGCCACGATCTCGAAGGCCTGCTGGCCCTCTACGACCGCGACGCCGTGTTCTGGGGCACGTCGTCGCAGACGCTGCGCGACACGCCGGACCTGATTCGCGATTACTTCAAGGGCGTCCCGACGTCCAGCATGACGGTGGCGGTGACCGACTCGCGGGTGCGCGTGCTCGGAGACGTCGCGATCAACACCGGGTATTACACCTTCACCGCCATGCGCAACGGTCAGCCCGATCCCCGGCCGTCACGATTCAGCTTCACGTATCGCCTGCGCGACGGCAAGTGGCTGATCGTCGACCACCATTCGTCGTCGGTCCCCGCGCCGCCCAGGTAGCGGGCGCGGCCCGCGGCATCCCGTGCCAGCCTCGCGGCCAGGCCGGGCGACCTTCAACCCTGATGAGGCGACCCATGAGAACCGTGTTCAATCTGGCCGATCGCCTGACGCTGGCCCGGCGGCTCGACGCTTTGGCACCCGAAACCGCCCCGCGCTGGGGGCGCATGGACTGTCCGCAGATGCTGGCGCATCTGACCGACGGGGTGCGGATGGCGCTGGGCGAGCTGCCGGTGAGCGGCCGCGGCCCGGGCGCGCTGCGACTGCGGCCGGTTCGCCATGCCCTGATCTACTGGCTGCCCTTGCCGAAGGGCGCGCCCACCGCGCCCGGAACTCATCGCCCGCCGCGCGACAGACTGCCAGGAGGAACTGCGCGGAGCTCAAGCACCTGCTCGAACGGCTGGCGGCACTGGAAGGCGCGCGCGAATGGCCGGAACATCCGGCGTTCGGCCGCCTCAACTCCCGCGACTGGGGTACGCTGGTCCACCGCCACGTCGATCACCACCTGCGCCAGTTCGGCGCTTAGTAAACCTGGCGCAGGTAGGCAGGTGGGCAGGTAGCGACCGGTCCCTTCTCGTACGTGGGGCCGGGTCTTTAGACCCGGCCGCGATCAATCCTTCGCCTACCGCAATTGACTCCGAACGACGCGCGTTGATAGCGTACAAGGTTGCTTCGTACGAGGAGACTCACAATGCTGAAGGCCACCGCTGGAAAGATCATGCCGACGACCATCACGGGCTCGCTGCCGCGCCCGAGCTGGTATACGGAAAACCTGGGCACGCGCTCGTTCCTGGACGCGATGGTGCTGTCGCGGTTCCGCGAGCAGTATGTCGATGCCCTGTCGGTGTATCTGCAGGAGCAGGAGGTGGCCGGGCTCGACATCGTGACCGACGGCGACTGCCGGTTCGACGCGGACATCGGCGGCCAGAGCTGGACCAGCTATCCGCCGCACCACATGAGCGGGTTCGACACGCTGCACCCGAAGCTGGCGAAGATGAACGCGGGCGGCATCGGCTTTCCGCGCGGGCACATCCTGCACGACTACCTGGAAGCGCGGGTGATGCCGAAGATCACCGGGCCGATCGGGCGCGGCGAGATGCAGTATGCGGAGATCTGGAAGGCGGCGCAGCGGCTGACGCCGAAGCCGGTGAAGTTCGGGACGGTGACGCCGGAGCTGGTGGCGTTCGCGGTGCAGGACGGGCACTACAAGGACATCCCGGAACGGATCTGGGCGATGTCGGAGGCGTTCAACGAGGAGCTGCACGACCTGGCGGACGCCGGCTGCCCGGTGATCCAGATGGAAGAGCCGCAGATCCACCTGCTGGCGGCGCGCAACTATCGTGGACAAGGTGATCAACCCCGAGTTCATGCTGAAGGTGTTCAACAACACGGTGAAGGGGCTGCGGGCGAAGACGGAAGTGTGGTGCCACACGTGCTGGGGCAACCCGTCGCAGCAGCGGATGTTCGGGTCGGTGCAGACCTACAAGCCGGCGCTGAAGCTGCTGAACCAGGTGGACGCGGACGTGATCACGTTCGAGATGATCAGCTCGGGGGCGCAGGACCTGGAGGACGTGGGGCGGGAGATCACGGACATGAAGGTGGCGATCGGGGCGATCGACCACCACACGCTGCAGGTGGAGTCGCCGCAGGAAGTGGCGGACGCTGGTGCGGAAGGCGCTGAAGGTGATTCCGCCGGAGCGGCTGGTGCTGTCGTCGGACTGCGGGATGGGGCGCGAGGGGATGAGCCGGCGGCACGCGTTCTACAAGATGGTGGCGCTGGTGCAGGGCACGAACATCGTGAAGAAGGAGCTGGGGCTGCCGGAGACCGAGTCGCTCGGCGCCGACCCGAAGTTCCCTGATTCGCTCAATCAGTAAGGACGTAGGCAGGTAGCGGGTGGGTAGTCAGAGCTTTACCGTACCGCTACCAGGCCCACCTGCCCGGAGCGTAATGATCAACGCAGCCATGGTCGGCCTCGGGTGGTGGGGCCGGACGATCGTCGAGTCGGTGCAGAGCGACAGCGACATCATCCGCTTCGTCGCCGGCGCGACGCGCACGAAGTCTCCGGAAGTCACGGCGTTTGCCGAGGCGCAGAAGCTGAAGCTCGCCGACAGCTTCGAGGCGCTGCTCGCCGACCCGTCGGTCGACGCCATCGTCCTGGCCACGCCGCACTCGATGCACTCCGCCGCAGGTGATCGCCGCGGCGCAGGCCGGCAAGCACGTGTTCTGCGAGAAGCCGTTCGCGCTGCACAAGGCCGAGGCCGACGCCGCGGTGGCGGCGACGAAGAAGGCCGGCGTCACGCTCGGCCTCGGCTACAACCGCCGCTTCCATCCCGAGATGACGGCGCTGCGCCAGCAGATTCAAGTCGGGTGACCTCGGCACGGTCGCTCCACTTCGAAGCGACGATGACGTTCCCGAACGCGCTGGCGCTGAAGGCCGACGCCTGGCGCGCGGACAAGGACGAGACGCCGTGCGGCGGCCTGACGCCGATGGGCGTGCACGCCATCGACGGCATGATCGATCTCGGCGGCCCGATCGACACCGTCTTCTGTCAGAGCTTCCGCCGCGTCGTCGCGGTGGACAGCGACGACACCACGTCGATGCTGTTCCGCATGAAGAGCGGCGCGTCGGGCTACCTCGGCACGATGACCGCCACCGGCCCGGGCTTCAGCTTCCAGGTGTTCGGCTCCAAGGGCTGGGTCCGGCTCGAGGGCATGACCCACGTGGCCGGCGCGTCGTCGGAAGAGCGCCGCACGCGGCTCTTCTCGACGATCAAGTTCCAGCCGATCAAGGGGCCGGCGGAAGTGTGGGAGGCGGCCAAGCACGACGTGACGCGCGCGTGCCTCGAAGCGTTCGGCACCGCCGCCTCCGGCGGCACCCCGTTCCTGATCCCCACCGAGGAGATGGTGCACGGCGCCTCCGTGACCGAAGCCGTCGTGAAGTCTGCGGCGTCGGGTGTCGTCGAAAAAGTAGCGTAACGTGGCGGTGGGTCAGGTAAGTCAGGTGGGTCAGGTGGGCCTACCTGACCTACCCGCCCGACCTACCGACCTACCTGACGAAGGACACATCGCATGGATCTCGGAAACGGCCTCGGCCACCTCACGTACTCCACGCTGGTGCACCAGACCGACGACTGGGACCAGCTCTGGAAGAGCGTCAACACGTATCTGCCGGCGGTGAAGGCGCGCTTCGCGCCGCAGCAGAAGTTCGGCGTCTGCCTGCGCACCTCGGCGCCGTCGGCCGAGATGCTGTCGCAGGACCCGACCAAGCGCGCGGACCTGAAGCAGTTCTTCAAGGACCAGGACCTGTATCTCTACACCGCCAACGCGTTCGTCTACGGCGTGTTCAAGAAGCAGGTCATCAAGGAAGACGTCTACGAGCCGGACTGGATCACGCCGGAGCGCCGCGAGTACACCAAGCAGGTCGCGAACCTGCTCGCCGAGCTGGCGCCCGAGGGCGTCAACCCCTCGATTCAGAGCGCGCCGCTCGGGTTCAAGCCGAAGGGCACCGGCCCCGACATCGCGAAGGCGTACACGGACAACGTCGTGGACGTCGTGGCGCACCTGGTGAAGCTGGAGAAGGACACCGGCAAGATCGTGACGCTGGGCCTCGAGCCGGAGCCGCGCTGCTATCTCGAGACGACCGACGAGACCATCACCTACTTCCAGGACTACCTGTTCGCGCCGCAGACGGCCGAGCAGCTGGCGAAGAAGGCCGGCATCCACGCCGCCGACGCGGCCGCGGCGATGAAGAAGTTCATGGGCGTGGTGTTCGACATCGGCCACCAGTCGGTGGGCTACGAGGACATCCCGGCGTCGCTGCACAAGCTGGTGGCCGCGGGCGTGCCGATCGTGAAGCTGCAGGAAGCGGCGTCGATGCACATCCCGGACGTCACGCAGGAGAAGGTGGACGCGCTGCAGGCCTTCGCCAAGACGATCTACCTGTCGCAGACGTGCCAGCGGAAGGACGGGCAAGACGCAGTGGTTCCTCAACCTCGAGGACGCCTTCGAGGACTGGTACAAGAACCCGGGCCCGCGGGAGTGGCGGACGCACTTCCACGTGCCGGTGTTCCTGACCGAGCTGGGCCACGGATTCGGCACGACGCGGTTCGGGCTGGAGCAGGCGCTGGCGGTCCACAAGAAGACGCCGCTCTCCACGCACCTCGAGATCGAGACCTACACGTGGGACGTGCTGCCGGATCACCTCAAGACCGGCGACATCGTCGAATACGTCACGCGCGAGCTGGAGTGGGTGAAGGGACAGCTGGTGTAGGTCACGGTAGGCGGGTGGGCAGGTAGGCAGGTAGGGCGGGTAGGGACGAAAAGCTCTTACCTGCCTACCAGCCGCACCTGCCCACCTGCCAGGCCCACCTGGCCTACCCGACCCACCCGACCGGAGGATCGCCATGAAGGTCGGATTCATCGGTCTCGGGCGCATGGGCCAGGGCATGGCTGGACGCATTGCCGGCGCCGGCTATGCGCTGTCGGTCTACGACGCGCTCGCCACGCAGACGGCGGCGCTGGCCGCGGCCGGGGCGCGCGTGGCGGCCAGCGTGGCCGACCTCTGCCAGGAGCGCGACGTCGTCGCCACGATGCTGGTCGAGGACGCGACGATCCTCAGCGTCGCCACCGCGTCCCGAAGGCCTCGTGGACTCGCTCACGCCGGGCGCCATCCACCTGGTGATGGGCACGCACGGCGTCGCCACCATCCGCACGCTCGAGCAGCGCCACGCCGAGGCCGGCCAGATTCTCGTCGCGGCGCCGGTCCTCGGCCGTCCCGACCTCGCCGCCGCGGGGCAGCTCGGCATCGTCGTCGGCGGACCGCTCGAGGCCGCGCAGCGCGTGCGGCCGCTGCTCGAAGTCATGGGCCGCCGCATCTTCGAGGCCGGACCCAAGCCCGAGTCGGCCACGGCCATCAAGCTCGCCAACAACGCCGTGCTCGGCTGCGCGATGATCGCGATGGCCGAAGGGTTCTCGCTGGTCCGCCGCTACGACGTCGACCCGCAGGTGTTCCAGGACGTCATGACCGAGGGGCTGTTCGCGGCGCCCGCCTACAAGGTGTACGGCCAGAAGATGGTGGACCAGAGCTACGACCAGGTCGGCTCCCCCATCACCGTCGGCCTGAAGGACGCGGGACTCATTGCGGCCGCGGCGTCGCATCGCGCGCGTGCCGATGCCGAGCCACAACGTCTACCTCGATCGCCTGCTCGGCGCCGTCGCCCACGGCGACGCCGATCGGGATCAGGCCGTGCTCGCCCGCGAGCAGGCCCGGGCCTCGGGCCTCGAATAAGCCGCGCCGCCCCACCAGTTCCCCGTCCCCTCCTCGTCGACCAGACCGCACCGCCCGGCCGCTCCATCCCCCGGCCGCTCCCTTGACCGACCGAATCGGTCGGAGTTAGATATCTTGAAACTAAGACTCAGTCTCAATATTAGCTCCGGAGAGATTCGATGCCCCGTTCGTCGGTTGCCGTCCTGCTGGCCGTCTTCACCCTGTTCCACACCTCAATCCCCCCCGCCGCCGCGCAAACCGCCGGGGAGTTCCACGCGCAGGTGCTCGACGCCACCCGCGCCCCGATTGCCGGTGCCCGCGTCACCGCCACCCCATCGGGCCAGGGCGCCCCGCTCTCGCAGGTGACGGACATACGCGGCGAGTTCAGGTTGTCGCTGGCCCCCCAGGCCTACACGATCACGATCGAGTCGGACAGGCCACCTGGCGCCTGAAGCCGCCGCAGTCGCACCCCGCGTCGTGACTGGGTGCTCGCCGAGCTACCACAGCGACTGAACGTGCGCGGACTGTCGGATCCGCTGATCCTTCGTGGCCCACCACGGCGCCATCGCGACGTGCGGTCGCAACCACGACTTGATCGGCAGGATCGCCGTGAAACGGCAACGGCAACGCGCAACTCTGCAGCAGAATCGGCCGCGTCAGCTCCCACACTGCAGGCCGGCGGCTACGGCAACCGCCGCTTCACCGGCGACCTCGACCAGCCGATCGAGCGACGCGGTCGCGTTCCGCGCCAACGTCATGGTCGAGAACTCCGACAGCTTCCGGAGCGACGTCGGCCTCGAGCGCTACGCCTTCAACCCGACGCTGACGTGATGGCGTCGAGAGCCAGACCAAACTCACCTTCAGCTACGAGCACCTGCGCGACGAGCGCGTCGCCGATCGCGGCATCACCTCGTACCAGGGCCTGCCGGCCGACGTGCCCGTGGAGACCTTCTACGGCAATCCAGCCGACAGCGACGTCGACTCGCAGCGTCAACATCGGCACCATCAACCTCGAGCACCGGGCCGGCCGCGCGACGTTCCGCAACCGGACCCTGATCGGCGACTACGACCGCTTCTACCAGAATTTCGTGCCCGGCGCGGCGAGCGCCGACCGGAGCCTGGTGGCGCTCACCGCCTACAACAACGCCACCCAGCGGGACGAACGTGTTCAACCAGACCGACGTCGTCTACCTGGCGTCGACCGGCGCGATTCGCCACACCGCGCTCGTGGGCGCCGACTTCGGACACCAGGTCACCGACAACTTCCGCAACACCGGCTTCTTCAACAACGTCGTCGACATCGGTGCAGGCGCCGTTCGACCATCCGACGATCAGCACGCCGGTGACGTTCCGCCAGAGCGCCACCGACGCCGACAACCACCTGGAGGCCAACGTCGCCGGCGCGTTCGTGCAGGATCAGATCGACCTGTCACAGCACGTGCAGGTGATCGCCGGCGTGCGCTTCGACCGCTTCGATCTCACGTATCACAACAACCGCAACGCCGAGACGCTTGAACCGTGTCGACGATCTCGTGTCGCCGCGCGCCGGCGTGGTCTTCAAGCCGATCGAGCCGGTCTCGCGTCTACGGCAGCTACAGCGTGTCCTACCTCCCCGAGCTCGGGCGATCAGTTCTCGTCGCTCACCGTCCATCACCGAACAGGTGAAGCCGGAGCGCTTCAACAACTACGAGGTGGGCGTGAAGTGGGATTCGCCGGCGGGCCTCTCGCTGACGACGGCGGTCTATCGCCTCGACCGCACCAACACCCGCTCGACCGATCCCAACGATCCGACGCGCATCGTGCAGACCGGCACCCAGCAAACCAACGGCTACGAGCTGGGGCTGAACGGGCGCGTCGTGCGGGCGTGGCAGATCGCCGGTGGCTACGCGTATCAGGACGCGGAAGTGACGAGCGCCACCACCGCGGCCCGCGCCGGCACCCAGGTGGGCCAGGTGCCGCACCACACACTGTCGCTGTGGAACAACTACCAGTTCCATCACGGCTGTCGGGAGCGCTCGGCATCGTCTACCGCTCCGACATGTTCGCGGCAATCGACAACACGGTCACGCTGCCCGCCTGCGAGCCGACGCCGCCGCCTATTTTCAGGTGACCGAGAACCTTCGCCTCCAGGCGAACGTCGAGAACCTGACCGACGCGCGCTACTACGCCAACGCCGACAGCGATACCAACATTTCGCCGGGGTTCCCGCGGACACTGCGCGTGAGGCTTGACCACAAGCTCTTGAACGGCGCCGCCAGGCGTCGACCGTGCCGACACTAGCGCTTCTGCGCGGCCGCGGCGCGTTCCTCGGCGCGCGCGGCGCTGAGGATGTTCTTCAGCCCGTAGTTGCCCTCGTGGCACTCGTAGAGCTGCAGCGGCTCGCTGTCGTTGAGCGTCAGCGGCATCTGGAACGACCACGGCCGCGTCCACGTCTGCGGGTCGTCCACCGTGACGCGCCAGCGCACCTGCTCCGGGCTGATGCGCGTGAACCGCTCGGTCAGGACCAGCGTGTCCGGGTTGGCGTTGCGGTAGACGCTGCGCTCCTTGAAATTGCGCGTCTCGACCACCAGCGTGTCGCCTTCCCAGCGGCCCCGCGCGTCCCCCATGTCGAGGTCGATGGACGTCCGCACGTGCGGGCCGCCCTGGATCGGAATCACGCGCGTCTCGTGGATCATCTCGTAGACGATGGCCACCATGCCCGGGCCCCTGCACGATCTGGTACGAGTTGCCGTAGATGGCCGGCATCATCGACCCGGGAAGACCGCGCGTCAGGCAGCGGTCGTAGAGGCTGCGGTCGGTCCACGAGTCGGCCTCGCCGCGGCCGCTGGCCTTCCGCGCGGCGGCGCGCGGCCGCGATCCGCTTCTGCGCCTCGGGCGTCAGCGGCGGAATCTTGCCGTCCTTCGGGTCCACCACCAGCCACGCCTGCGAGCCCTTGCCGAGCGCGAGCGCCGGCTGCCACCAGTTGTCCGGCGCGTTGATCGGCGTGTTGAACGCCTCGATGGTCCGCCGCCGGGCGGCTTCCTTGATCTCGCGAAGCTCGGTGCCCTTGATGTCGTCGAGGTCGCGGCCGGCGAACTGATCCGGGCGCTCGAGCGGGGTGCCGTTCTCGTAGACGTTGGTGTAGTTGCCCTGCAGATCGGGATCGCCCCACGGCGTGCGTGGCGCGCTGTACGGCTTCGACGCCGCGGCCGGTGCGGCGGCGGGCTGTTGCGCCTGAGCGACAGCGACGCGAGACCCAGCGTCACGAGCGCCCCTGCGCATATCCATACTTGGGCTGGTCGGATCGTCATCGCGCTCCCCACGGCATCAGGCCGTCATTATCCCGGCTCGCGTTTCGCCCCGCAATGATCGAACGGCGCGCGCCTCGCGCGGCGCCGTCGGCCGGCAGCGCGCTCCGGGCCGCGGTAACAGACGCCAGAACTGCAAGGCTGATCAGATCTGAAACGCGCAGGAGCGTGTAGACCGCGTATTTCCTCGGGAATTGCGTGGTACGCGGCTTGCCCCGAAGCGGGGCATGGTGTCGCGGACCGCTCGCCTGCCACTCGCCGTCCTGTTCGCTGCTCTGGACCTGCCCGTCGCCCGTCGCGCCCGTGACGCGGTGCGGCGGCGAGGGGCTGCCGCGGCCGGCGCCGGCGCCGCCGTCATTTCAGCCAGCGTCGTGGACCTCACCAACGTCGAGCGCGCGCGGCGGGCCTGGCGCCGCTGCGCGCCAACGCGCAGTTGATGCGGGCCGCGCAGCTGCAGGCCGAGCAGATGGCGGCGCTCGGCCGCATGGCGCACGTGCTCAGCGACGGCCCCTATCCGGGACCGCAGGATCGGCTGGCGGCCGCCGGCTACCGCTGGCGCGCCTACGCGGAGAACATCGCCTACGGCCAGCGCGGGCCCGCAAGACGTCACCGAGAGCTGGATGACGTCGGCCGGCCATCGCGCCAACATGCTCAACGCCGCCTACACCGAGCTCGGCACCGGCTACGCGGTGGACGGACGCGGGCGGCCGTACTTCGTGCAGGTGTTCGGCAAGCCGCTCTGAGAGCACGGCTCTCGAGTTGCCACAGCTTCTAAGCCTAGCCCTGAGCCCTGAGCCCATCTAGTTCACCGCCGGCCGCGGCGCGCCGATGAGTCCCCACAGCTTTTCCACGTCGAGCGGCTTCACCATGTGATGGTCGAAGCCCGCCTGCATGCAGCGGCGGATGTCTTCCTGCTGGCCCCATCCCGTGAGCGCGATGATCTGCGTCGCCGTGCCCGGACGGCAGCGCGCGAATCCGGCGCGCCACCTCGTAGCCGTCCATGCCCGGCATGCCGATGTCGAGCAGCACCGCGTCGGGCTCGAAGGCCTCGAACACGCCGAGCGCCTCGCGGCCGCTGCCCGCCGCCACCACGATGGCGCCGAGCGACTCGAGCAGGGCTCTGCAGCGTCTCGGTGGCGTCGCGGGTTGTCGTCGACCACCAGGACACGCGCGCTGCGGGAAGCGCCTCAGGACGGCGGTCCCGTCGTGCGGCTGACATCGGCGCGGCGATGAGCGGCAGCCGCACTTCGAACGTGCTGCCACGGCCCGGACCCGTCGCTCGACGCCGTGACCGACCCGCCGTGCAGCGCCACCAGGCTGCGCACCAGCGTCAGGCCGATGCCGAGGCCGCCCTGGGTGCGCCGGTTCGACCGCGACACCTGGGTGAACATGTCGAACACCGACGGCGAGGTGTTCCCGATCGATCCCGATGCCGCTGTCGCGCACGGTGACGACGACGGTCTGGCCCGACTTGCGTACGGACACGTCGATGCGGCCGCCGGGATCGGTGTACTTCGCCGCGTTGTTCAACAGGTTGGCGAACACCTGCGTCAGCCGGACCTCGTCGCCGAAGACCATGAGCGGCTCGTCGGGCATGTCCACGGTGAGCGCGGTGCTCGGAGGCCTCGATCACCGGCCGGCTGGTCTCCACCGCCGCCGCGACGATGTCGGCCAGCGCCACCGGCGTCCGCTGCACTTCGATCAGCCCGCGGGTGATGCGCGACACCTCGAGCAGATCGTCCACCAGCCGCACGAGGTGGCCCGCCTGGCGCTGCATCACGCCGACGACGCGACCCATCGCTGGGATCGGAGGGCGCGGCCAGCTTCAGCAGCTCGACGCAGGTGAGCAGCGGCGACAGCGGGTTGCGCAGCTCGTGGCCCAGCGTGGCCAGGAACTCGTCCTTGCGCTGATCGGCGGCGCGCAGCTCTGTGAGCTGCCGCCGGATCTGGTACTGACGCTCGCGCGCCCGCAACGCCGTGCGCACCGTGCTCACGAGCGTCGCCATGCGCACCGGCCGCTCGAGCAGGGTCACGTTGCCGAGCGCCGAGACCGCCAGCGAGGCTTCGGCCGAATCCGCGCCGGGCCGCGTGAGCACGAGCACGGGCAGGTCCGACCATGGCGCCTGCTGCGAGAGCATGGCCGTCAGCTGCCGCGACGCGATGGCGATGGCTTCCTCGGGCAGCAGCACGGCGGCGGCGCCCCGCTGCGCCTCGTTCACGAGGGCGCGCACGGTGGCGCACAGCTCGGTTTCGACGCCGGCACGCCGCAGCACCTCCTGCGTGACGCTCCCGTCCTTGGGCGTCGGCGGCAGCAGCAGCAGCCGGCGGTCGAGGCGCTGCTGGTCGTCAGTCGTCATGGCTCTGGCTCGCCGGCCCTCCGGCGGCGTCGTAGATCGGGACGCCCGTGAGCACGCCTCTGAAGTCGCCGGAGCGCATCTCCGACCTTGATCTGCCCGTCTTCGAGCTTGAACTCACGAATCGTGCGCTCGTGCCGGCCGCCGCGCTTCTTCACGATCGAGACCGCCTGACGAATCTCGCCGCGCATCTCGAAGAAGCGCATCAGGATGACGGCGTCGGCCAGATAGGTCGCGTCCACGGTGGCGATCATCGGCCCGCCGAGCAGCCCCTGGTGCGCGCTCACGAGGATGGTCGCGACGTTGCGCTGGGACAGGTAGGCGAGCAGCTCGTGCAGCTGGATGGCGAGAAACCGCTCGCCCGGCATCGCATTGAGGTAGCCGTTGAGGCTGTCGATGACGATCGACGCGCCGCATGGCGCTCCTCGACCGCGGCCCGCACCTCGTGAATGAGCTCGCCCGGCGACAGCTCGGCGGGATCGACGTAGCGAATGGTCACGCGGCCCGACTTGACACCCTCGGCCAGCGGAATGTTCAGCTCCGCGGCGCGCGTCAGCAACGTCGCCGGCGCTTCGTCGAAGATGAACATGGCCGCGCGTCTGCCCGCGGCGCGCCGCCGCCGCGACGAACTGGGCCGCGAGCGTGGACTTCCCGGTGCCGGGGGAGCCGACGATCAGGGTGCTCGTGCCCTGCTCGAGGCCTCCGCCGATCAGCTTGTCGAGCGCCGGAATCTCGCTCGGCAGCTTCTCGCGCGACTGCACCTGCCGGTGCTCCGCCGCGACCAGGCGCGGGAACACGTGCAGCCCGCCGCGGCGGATCGCGTAGTCGTGGTAGCCGCCCCGGAACGCCATCGCCGCGGTACTTCACGACGCGCAGCCGCCGCCGATCCGTCCCGTACTCGGGGTTGAGCTGCTCCAGCAGGATGACGGCATGGGCGATGCTCTGCACCTGCAAGTCGTGGTCCGACGCCGTCATGTCGTCGAGCAGGATGACGGTGCACCCGCGCGCCGCGAAGTACTGCTTGAGCGCCAGGATCTGCCGGCGGTAGCGCAACGCGCTGCCGGCCAGCAGCCGCAGCTCCGACAGCGAATCGAACACGATGCAGGACGGGTTGATCCGATCGACGTCCGCCAGAATCTGCCGCGTGGTCGCGGCGAGCTCGAGCTCCGAGGGATGGAACATCGTGGACTGCTCGTCGGGATCGAGCACGCCCTCGGTCGGCATCAGCTCGCGGACGATCACCTGGTCGAGCGACCAGCCGTGCGAGGCGGCGACGCTGCGCGAGCTCCTCCATCGTCTCCGACAGCGTGACGTAGAGCACCGTCTCGCCGCGCGAGGCCGCGGCGAGCAGGAACTGCAGCGCCAGCGTCGTCTTGCCCGAGCCGGGCACGCCCTCGACGAGATAGAGGCGCCGCCGCTGCAAGCCGCCGCCGAGCACGTCGTCCAGCCCCTCGACGCCGGTTCCGACAATCTGGGTCTCAGCCTGACCAGAATCCGA
Organism: uncultured Acidobacteriota bacterium; assembly: GCA_963731785.1. Lineage (GTDB taxonomy): Bacteria > Acidobacteriota > Vicinamibacteria > Vicinamibacterales > UBA2999 > DASYRM01. The sequence continues at coordinate 34,853 of CAVSWX010000024.1, read as the reverse complement.
CATCCGTCGCTCCCTCGGCGGCGGTGTGCTCGCGCGCCAACATCGCGCTCGCGTCAGAGTGCGTCAGCGTATCGAAGAGTGCGCCAGTGATGCGCGTCGCAGAGGCCACGCGACTGGCAAGCGGTTGGGATCAGGCGCGCTCGAGCACGCGGCCGAACCCGCGTGCGCGGCCGGAGCGGCCGACGAGGCGCACGCTGGCCATGAGCGCGTGCGGCGTGCTCGACACGACCGGCACCTTGCAGCGCGCCTCGAGCGGCACGATCAGGTCGAGCGTCTTCAGGCCGCCGCACGAGATGAGGAGCGTGTCGGCGCCTTTGGCGGCGGCGAAGGTTTCGGCGCTGAAATCCATCACCCGGTTGTCGATGATGTCGCCGCCCGTGGGGATCTGCTCGTAGCCGAGCCCCTTCGCGGCCAGCACCTGGAATCCGTACTCCTCGAGAAACGCCTTCAGCCGGTCCGTCACCTCGACGTTGTAGGCGGTGGCCACGGCGATGCGCTTCGCGTTGGCGGCGCGCAGGCCGTCGACGATGCCCGTGCTCATCGTCGTGACCGGGACGCCGGTGGCCTTCTTCACCCGCGCGGTCAGATCCTCGTTGAACGCCCGGCCCTTGTAGAAGGTGAGCGACGTGCCCATCACCGAAATCGCCGTCGCGCCTTCGCGCACCAGCGATTCGGCGGCGGGAATCACCTTCGGAATGGCGGCGTCGTAGCCGTCGGGCGTGAGGCGCTCGAGGCCGATGCCGCGCGAGAGGAACTTCACGCCGGTCGGATACAGCCGCAGCGCCTCGGGCGGCACCGGGTAGTCCTTCGGCGGAAAGATCAGGCCGAGCACCGGCTCGCCCGCCGCCGACGCCACGCCACGCGCCATCGGCCGCGGCAGCCGCGGCGCCGGCGATCGAAGCCTTGAAGAAGTCGCGTCGCGTGTGCGTCGTCATCGATCTCACCTGCCCACCTGCCCACCTGCCCCGTCACGCGCGAGCCGAGGCCGCCCGGGCGCTTTGAGGCACGGCGGCTTGAACGAGCTCACCGACATCGGTGAGATCCTCGATCTTCCAGCACAGCCCGATCAGCCGCTCCACGTCGTCCGCCGGCAGGTTGACCACCGCCTGATCGCGGAACTTGGCGTCGAGCTGGCGATCGCTCAGCGGCTTGTTGATGTTGCCGAGCGACTGCTCGACGAACACCGACAGGCGGCGGCCGTCGCGCAGCTCGACCTCGACGCCCGCCTGATCCTCGGTGACCGCCGCATCCGCGGTGGCGGTCGCCGCCTCGCGCACGCGCTTCATGTCCGGATCGTTCACCGCCGCGTCGGTGTATTCGCCCACGCCCGCGCGCCCGCGGACCAGCCCGATCGCGGCGCCATGGTAGATCGGAGAACTTGCCCTGCAGACCCTTGGTGATGCCCTGCTGATTACAGAGGTCGAGCACCAGCGGCGCCACGCGCAGCCGCACCGCCGTGATGTCGGCCGGGGCAAAGCCGTGCTGCTCGCGCAGCTGGATGGCGCCGTCGATCGTCGGGTGGATGACGATGCCGCACGGGTACGGCTTGTAGGTGTTCACCAGGAGATCGAACTCGGTGCCCAGCCCCTTGGTCACGTTGGCGAGGTTGAACTTCCCGGCGGTGGTCACCGCCGGGAAACCGCGCGGGCCCTCGAGGATACGCGGGCCCGAGGTGAACCCCGCCTGCGCGAGGAGCGCGGCCCCGTAGCCGTTCTGCGCCGCGCGCCCGGGATGGAACGCCTTGCCCATCGACCCGAACATCTCGCGCACGCCGGCCGCCTGCGTGCCGGCGAGGCCGAGCGCCCAGATCATCTGCGGCTCGGTGAGCCGCATCAGCTTGCCGATGGCCGCCGCCGCGCCGAACACGCCGGCGGTGCCGGTGATGTGCCAGCCGAGGTCGTAGTGGGTCGGATAGACGCAATTGGCGATGCGGGACGACGCTTCGAAGCCGTAGATGAACGCCTCCATGAAGTCGCGGCCGCGCACCGGGTTGACGCTGGCGTAGGCGAAGAGCGCCGACGCGATCGGCGACGTCGGGTGACAGTAGTTCTTCGGCGTGGTGTCGTCGTAGTCGTAGACGTGCGAACTGATGCCGTTCATCAGCGACGCGTGGAGCGGGTCGAGCCGCTCGTCGCGACCGAGCACGTTGGCCGTGGGCGCGCCCGAGAACGGCCGGAACGCGCGCATCGCGGCGTCCACCGCCTCGTCGCGGGCGCCGCCCACCGCGCAGCCCATGAAGTTGACCAGCGAGCGGCGCGCTTCGCGCAGCACTTCGCGCGGGAATCTCGGCCAACGTCCCGTTGACGACGTACGAAGCAAGAATCCTGGTCTCAGACATTCTGCGAGCGCTCCAGGGCGGTCTGAAGACCGCCCTCTACATTGCCGTGCATCAGACCCAGCCTGTCCCACCTGACCCACCTGACCTCTATGGCGCGGGCTCGATCTTCAGCAGCGCGCCCGGGTTCTCGTCGGTCAGCAGATAAAGCAATCCGTCGGGCCCCTGCCGGATGTCGCGGATCCGCTGCCGCAGTTCGGTCAGCAGGCTCTCGCGCCGGATTTCCTCGGTCTTCTCGTTGAACACCACGCGCTGGAGATGGCCGGTGTTGGGGATCTCGCCGACGCGCATGGCGCCGATGAACAGGTTGTTCTTCCACGCCGGAAAGCGGTCGCCGGTGTAAACGGCCATGCCCGACGCGGCGACGGCCGGCATCCAGTACACCAGCGGGCCTTCCATGCCGTCCTTCTCGAACCGCCCCTGCCACGGGCCTTCGTACGAGCGGCCCAGGCTCACCACCGGCCAGCCGTAGTTCTTCCCCGCCTTGATGACGTTCACCTCGTCGCCGCCGTTGGGACCGTTCTCGCTGTTCCACAGCTCGCCGGTGACCGGATGCACGATGAGCGCGAGCGAGTTGCGGTGGCCCCAGCTGTAGATCTCCGGCTTGAACGACGGGTCGTTCACGAACGGGTTGTCGGCGGGCACCGTGCCGTCGTCGCGCAGGCGGAGAATCTTGCCCTTGTGGATGTTCTTCTCCTGCCCGTGCCCGAAGTTGGCGCCGCCGCCCGAGCCGGTCGTCATGTAGAGGAAGCCGTCGCGTCCGAACACGATGCGCGAGGCCGATCCACCGGCGCCGTCCCACCACGGCTCGGCGACGAACAGCTCCTTCACGTCGGTGAGCGCCATGCCGTCGAGCCGCCCGCGCGCGAGCGCCGTGGCCATCATGCCGTCGCCGGCCCGGCCCTTGTTGTAGGTGAGGTAGACGTAGCGGTTCTCGGCGAAGCGTGGATGCAGCACCACGTCCATCAGCCCCGACAGGCGCTGCGCCTTCACCACGGGCACGCCGGCTGATCGGCGTCGGGTCGAGCACGCCGTTCTTCGAGCAGCCGCAACCGGCCGGGGCGCTCGGTGATCAGCATGCCGCCATCGGGCAGCCACGCCAGGCTCCACGGGTTGACCAGCCCGCTGGCGACGATCGACACCTTGATCTTGTGCTGCTCGGCGGTGTCGAGCACCCAGGGACCGTCGCCGAGCGGGGCGCGCGGCACGCCGATCGGCGCGGCGCCCCCGCCGCGACCAGCGGCTGGCGCCTGCCCCGCGCGCCACGCTGCGTCCACACCTCGGACGCGGCGGCCACCATCAGCGCCACCACGAGGCCGGCCTGGATCACCGTGGCGAGAACCGTCCTGACGCCTGCGCCATTCATCATCGGCCCTCGTGATCAGCGGATCGCGATCGGATTGCCCGGCGAGCCCGTCGCGCCCTTGAGCCGCAGCGGCGCGAAGACGTAGGCGAACTCGTAGACATTGTCGCGCGCCAGCCCCTCGGTCGCGAGGTTCTCGTGGAGGTAGATCCCGTTCCGCGCCAGCAGCAGCTGGTGGACCGGCGCCGACAGGTTCGGCATCGGGATTCGGGAAGGCCTCCACGCCCCAGTTGTCGGCACCCACCACGACCACTTCTTTGCTCGGCCAGCCACTCGCCCGCGGCCACGCCGATGCCGGGCGAGCTGGCCCCGAACGTGGCGTTGTCCTTCATCCACAGCGAGCCCCAGCCGGTGTGGATGAGGACCACGTCGCCGGGACGGATGTCCACCTTCTGGCGCTGCAGCGCGCCGGTGAGGTCCGCGACCGTGATGGCGTACGGCGCCTGCAGACGCGGCACGCCCTTGAACTTCGCGACGTCGATGAGCACGCCGCGCGTGACGATGGCGCCGACGTTCTCGACGCCGAGCTTCTTCAAGCCGTCGGCCGCGGCGAAGTCGGATTTCCGGTTGCCGTTGTAGAACAGCTCGCCGATGCCGACGTGGCCGAGCCCGTCGAACTGCGTGCCGATCTGCGACAGCTCGCCGCTGATGATGTCGTCGTGATAGCTCGCCTGGTTCTTGCCCGGCATCGGGAAGGCGTAGGGCACCTTCAGGCTGTAGTGGCGCGACCCGAAGAGCGGCATGCCGGCCTCGTAGACGCGCCCGAGCTGATACACCGTGCCCTTGGTGATCATCGCCTTCGCGTCGAGCACTTTGGCCGGCGTGATCCGGTTGGCGGCGCCGCGCTGGTCGGCGGCGCCCCAGCGCGACGGGTACCACTTGTCGCCCTGCCCCAGCGTGACCGTGCTCGCGAACGCGCCGATCGAGGAACGCGCCGCACGCGACGCCGCTGATCGCGCACTTCTCGTCATCGGTCACTCCGCGAGCGATCTGCGACGAGTCCGGGAGGACTCGTCGCGCCAGGCCTTGAGCCTGAGCCCTAAGCCTTATCGATCTTTTCGAACACTTCCTTCGCGGCGCGGAACGAGTCTACGCCAGCCGGCACGCCGGCGTAGATCGCCACCTGCATGAAAATCTCGCGGATCTCGTCGCGCGTGACGCCGTTCTTGAGCGCGCCGGCGATGTGCAGCCGCAGCTCGTGGGGCCGGTTGAGGCAGCTGATCATCGCCAGGTTCAGCATGCTGCGCTGCTTCTTGTCGAGCCCCGGACGGCCCCACACCGCGCCCCAGCAGTACTCGGTGACCAGTTCCTGCATCGGCATGTTGAAGTCGTCGGCCGCCTTGAACGCCGCGTCCACGAACTCCTTGCCCAGCACCGAACTCCGAATCTCGCGCCCCAGCTCGAACGTTGCCTTGTCCATGTTCCGAATTCTCCTGCCTTTCGCCTCTTGCCTTTGGCCTGCTGAGCCCTGAGCCTTGAGCCCTGAGCCGTCGTTATCCCTTGATCTCGATGCCCGCCCACTCCTCCACCACCTTCGCGATCGAGGTGAAGTCGGAATCGGCGCCGAACCTCGCGTTGGTGATCGCCAGCATCTGGCGCACCGCCGCCCCCGCCACCATCGGCACGCCCAGCGCCTCGGACTCCTCGAGGCACAGGCGCACGTCCTTGTACGACAGGCCGGTGGCGAACCCGAAGTCGAACGTGCGCGGCAGGATGGCCTTGGGGAACTTGTCCTGCGAGGCGCTGTTGCGGCCGCTGCCGGCGTTGATGATGTCGATGAGCACCTTGGCGTCGAGGCCGGCCTTGACGCCCATCGCCACCGCCTCCGACGTCAGCACGATGGCCGAGGCCGCCAGCAGGTTGTTGGCGAGCTTGGCGATCTGCGCCAGGCCCGGCTTCTCGCCCACGTGGAAGGTCTTGCCGAACACCTTGAGCAGCGGATCGACCTGCTCGAACACCGCCTTCTCGCACGACACCATCACGGCCAGCGTGCCCTTGGTGGCGCCCCTGATGCCGCCGCTCACCGGCGAATCCACCCACGCCACGCCCTTCTCGGCGGCCGCCTTGGCCACCACCTTGGCCACGCTCGGGCCGGTGGTCGAGAGGTCGATCAGCGTCTTGACCGCCGTGCCCTTCAGCACGCCGTCGATCGCCACCGCCTGCAGCACCGGCGGCGTCGGCAGGCTCAGGAACACCACCTCCGCCTTCGACGCCACCTCGGCCGGCGACGACGCGATCGTCGCGCCGCGGTCGGCGAGCGGCTTCATCACCGCCGCGTTCGTGTCGAAGATCACCAGCGAGTGCCCGGCATCGAGCAGCCGCGACGCCATGGGGCCGCCCATGCGGCCGACGCCAACAAAACCTAAAGTGCCATAAGAATCTCCTTGTCAGTGCGGGTCTGAAGACCCGCCTCTAGCGAAGGCTACCTGACCCACCTGCCTACCTGACCTACCTGACCAAGCGCCTATCTCTGAATGAACGGATTCGGGACGTCCGTGGCGGTGGAGATCCAGACGCTCTTCACCTGCATGTATTCCTTGATCATCTCCTGGCCGCTCTCGCGGCCCAGGCCCGATCGCTTGTAGCCGCCGAACGGCGACAGATAGCTCACCGCGCGGTAGGTGTTCACCCACACCGTGCCGGCCTGCAGCCGCTCGGCCATGAGGAGCGCGCGGCGGATGTTCTGCGTCCACACGCCGGCGGCAAGGCCGTAGACGACGTCGTTGCCGATGGCCATCGCGTCCTCGTCGTCCTTGAACGGAATCACCGACAGCACCGGACCGAACACCTCTTCCTGGGCGATGCGCATCGAGTTCTTCACGCCGGAGAAGATCGTCGGCTCCACGAACCAGCCGTTGCCGCACTCGGGCCGCGACGCGCGGCTGCCGCCGAGCTCGGTGCGCGCGCCTTCGCCCTTGGCGATGTCGATGTACTTGAGGATCTTCTCGAGCTGCGGCTGGTTGGTGACCGGACCGATCTGCGTGTCGCGGTCCATCGGGTTGCCCATCCGCGCCGTCTTCGCGAACGCGACGAGCTTCTCGAGGAACTGATCGTGGATGCTCTCCTGCACCAGCAGCCGCGAGCCGGCGATGCAGGTCTGCCCGGTGGCGGCGAAGATGCCCGAGATCACGCCCTTCATCGCGTTGTCGAGATCGGCGTCGGCGAACACGATGTTCGGCGACTTGCCGCCGAGCTCCATCGACACGTGCTTCAGCCCGCGCGCGGCCGCCTCGTAGACCCGCGCCCGGTCGAGTCCGATCCCGTGAAGGCCACCTTGGCGACGAGCGGATGCTCGACGAGCGGCGAGCCGACATCGGGCGCCGAAGCCGGTGACGACGTTGACGACGCCCGGCGGGAAGCCGGCCTCCTCGACCAGCTTCATGAACTCCAGCGCCGAGGCCGACGTGAACTCCGACGGCTTGATGACCACGGTGTTGCCGGCCGCCAGCGCCGGCGCCAGCTTCCACGTCGTGAGCAGCAGCGGCGAGTTCCACGGCACGATGGCGGCGACGACGCCGAGCGGCTCGTAGCGCGTGAAGTTGAACGTGTCGGGCTTGTCGGTGGGCAGCACGGCGCCCTCGACCTTGTCGGCCAGACCGCCGTAGTAGTGGTACCACTGCGCCATGTAGGCGCACTGGGCGCTCATCTCGGCGAAGAGCTTGCCGTTGTCGCGCACTTCGATGGCCGCCAGGTGCGCCGACCGCTCGGTGATCAGGTCGCCGAGCCGCCGCAGCAGCGCGCCCCGCTTCGAGGCCGTCAGCTTCGGCCACTCGCCGCTCGTGAGCGCCCGGTGCGCGGCGCGGACGGCCCGATCCACGTCGTCGGCCGTGCCCCGCGGGATGAGCGCCCAGGGCGTGCCGCGGTACGGGTCGTCGGATTCGAAGACCTCGCGGCGGGCAGCGTCGGTCCACTGCCCGTCGATGAACATCTGAAATGTGGTGAGCGATTCCGTGGCAGGCACGACCCATCTTTGTACGTTGGGCGTTCTGGACTGGTCAACGCCCAAACGGGAGGTGGGTCAGGTGGGGCAGGTAGGGCGGGTGGGCAGGTGGGCAGGTGGGCAGGTGGGCAGGCACTTGACAACATTTTAGTTTGATATAAATTATCGCCATGGCGCTCGATCCGGTCCTGCTCTCGGCCATCGCCTCGCCTCGGCGGCGCGAAATCCTGCGGCTGCTCTGGAACGAGGAGCTGTCGGCCGGGGCCATCAACGCCGCGTTTCCCGACGTCACGTTCGGCGCGGTGTCGCTGCAGTTGCGCGCGCTCGCCAAGGCCGGGCTCGTCACCGTCCGCCCCGCGGGGCGCCATCGCTACTACCGGGTGCAGCGCGAACGGCTCGGCCCGGTGGGCGCGCTGCTCGAACAGATGTGGGCCGACGCGTTGTGGCGGCTCAAGCTCCAGGCCGAGTTCGAAAGCACGCGGCGGGGCCCGCGCCCGCGCCAGACACAACCGGCGCCAAGCCGGTTTGCCAGACGCCGCGCGAGTGCCCGCGCAGAGCACTGATCATGGCCAGCCAGCCGATGCCCTACCGCCTCGAGCGCAGCGTCCTCATCCAGGCGGCGCGCGACGTGGTCTTCAGCTATTTCACCGACACCACGCGGTGGGCGCGGTGGTGGGGCACGGGTTCGACCATCGACCCCCGCACCGGCGGCGCGGTGCTGATCGTCCACCCGGGCGGCGTGCAGGTGGCGGGCGAGATTCTCGAGATCGATCCGCCGGCGCGACTGGTCTTCACTTACGGCTACGTGAGCGGCACGCCGATGCCGGTGGGCGCCTCGGTGGTCACGCTGCAGCTCGAAGACGATCGGCAGGGCACGCGCCTCAACCTCTCGCACGTGTTCGCCGACGAAAAGGTGCGCGACGAGATGGTGCAGGGCTGGCGCTATCAGTTCGCGCTCTTCGGCAACCTCGTGGCCGACGATACCAACACCGGCGCAAGCACGGCGGTGGACGCCTGGTTTGCCGCCTGGTCCGAACCCGACGCCGCCAGGCGCGAGGCGATGCTCGACCGGCTGGCCACCGAGGAAGTGCGGTTCAAGGATCGCTTCAGTCTCATCGACGGCCTGTCCGACCTGCGGCCGCATCTCGCCGCCGTGCACCGCTTCATGCCGGGCTGCGGCTCGAACGCGAAGGCGACGTGCGGCACTGCCAGGGCACGGTGCTCGCCGACTGGGTGGCGCGCGCCGCCGATGGTCAGGAGCGCGGCCGCGGCACCAACGTGTTCGCCATCGGCCACCACGGCCGCATCGAGGCGGTCACCGGTTTCTGGGGACCACCGAAGACGCAGGGCTAGCAGCTTCGAGCCTGCGTTTCTGCGCGGGCGCGTCCACGACACGGCGACATCAGACGCATTTCCGCGACTTTCGACTCGGCACGACGCTGGCAATCCCCGGGGCTACAATGAGCCTCGTGACCGGCAGCGAACCGCCTCGTCGCCCGTCTTCCGGCGTGAAGCTCACCTACGACGACTTCGTCCTCTTTCCCGACGACGGAAAGCGCCACGAACTCATCGACGGGGAGCACTACGTGACGCCGTCACCCAACCTGAAGCACCAGGCGATTTCCCGAAACATGGTCGCCTCGATCTGGTCGTATCTCCGCCAGCACCCGGTTGGGCGAGTCTATACGGCACCACTGGACGTGGTGTTCAGCCACTTCGATGTCGTCGAACCAGATCTCCTGTTCGTCGCCGAGTCGAGACGGGAGGTTCTGACCGCGGCGAACGTTCAGGGTTCGCCCGACCTGGTCGTGGAAATCGGCTCGCCGAGCACGCGACGCCGCGACGAGAAACTCAAGCACCAGTTGTACGAACGGTTCGGCGTCTCCGAGTACTGGGTCGTCGATCCCGACATCGACGTGGTACGCGTCTACCGGCTCTCAGACGGCACGAGCTACGCTTCGCGTCCCACGGAAGTCTCGCGTCGCACCGAGCACGGGCGAGGTGCTCGACGGCAGGCGCCCGCTCGAGCATGCCGGGGACTTCGAGGGCTCGCCGCCGTCGGCGATGCCTCGTCCGTCGAATGCAGCGGGACTTGCACCACGGGCGCTAGACGTTCACGCCGTCGGCGCCGGTGCCGGCGAGGTGGAAGCGCGCGAAGCGAATCATCTGCCGCATCACCTCGCGCGTCTCGAGCGTGTCGTGGAACAGCTCGAACGCATGCGGCGCGGCCGCGAAGTTCACGCAGGTGATCGGGCGGTTGGCCGCCAGCATCGCCGCGACGAAGCGATCGACCGCGTGGTTCAAGCCCGGGTCCTGTTCCTGCCCCGCCCGCGCGATCAGGATCGGCAGGTCGGCGGGCAGGTCCTCGGCGCCGAAGCCGCCCGGATTGGTAAAGCCCCACTGCGTCGCGGCATCGGCCACGTGCGTCGCGCCGTCGAGATCGACGAGATACGCACAGCTGAACACCGCGCAGCGGAACGACCCGCGCGGCGCGCGCGCCAGGGCCGACAACGCCAGCGGGCCATTCCCCGACATGCCCCACAGCGCCAGGCGGTCGCCGTCGATACCCAGTTCGGCGGCGTGCTCGCGCACGTAGCGGAGCACGGTGTCGAGGTCCGCCGTCGGCAGCAGGTTGCCGTAGGTCACCGCCACCATGCCGAACGAGGCCACGAGCCGCGCCCACGACGTGCACACGGCCATGTCCTTGAACCGGCACCCGAGCTGCTTCTCGTAACCGGCATCCGAGAACCCCGCCACGAGCACGATCGCCGGCAGCGCCACCGAGGGCGCCCGCCTCGCCGGCGCATACACGTCCAGCGTGAGTGGGCCATTCTCGGCCTGCGTGTATTCGACGCCGGCGGTGACGGCCACCTGGTCCGGCTCGGGCGCCGGATAGACGATCGGAATCTCACGCAGGTGACGGCGGGGCGGGTCCTCGGACATCGAGCCTCCATCGGCCGAAAACACGAAAGCCGCCGGGCAGCACCTGCCTCGACGGCTTGACCGGCCGGATCGATCCGGCCCTCCAGTGAGTCTACGTACCGGACGCGCCGCTGTCCAGCGCACGACCGGGGTATCGCCGGCCCAGCTCGGAGCGCACCGGCACGGGCTCCACAACACGCACAGGCACGCGGCGCGCAGCCTCGGCATCGGCCTACGACGGCGGCGCTTCGACCAACGCCGCGACGTCGGCGTCGATCTGCTCGGGCGTCGTGGACGACCCGTAGCGCTGCACCACCTCGCCGCGGCCGTTCACGAGGAACTTCGTGAAGTTCCACTTGATGCCCTTGGTGCCGAGCGCGCCGGGCCGCTCGTTCTTCAGGTGCTCGAAGAGCGGATGGGCGTTGGCGCCGTTGACGTCGATCTTGGCGAACAGCGGAAACGTGACGTCGTAGCGGGTGCCGCAGAACGTCGCGATCTCGTCCGCCGATCCCGGCTCCTGCGCCCCGAACTGGTTGCACGGGAACCCGAGCACGACGAAGCCGCGGTCCTTGTACTTGCGATACAGCGCTTCGAGGCCGGCGTACTGCGGCGTGTAGCCGCACGCGCTCGCGACGTTGACGATGAGCAGCGTCTTGCCGCGATAGTCGGCCATCGGCCGCGGCTCACCCGCGCAGCGTCGTCACGTCGAAGTCGTGCACCGTCGCCATCAGAATCCCACCCGCAAACCCACGCGCAGCGCCAACGGCGGCTGCACCGCCGACACGTTGCGGAAGTCCGGACCGGTCACCACGTATTCCTCGGCCTCGATCGTCGCGTTGGTGAGGTTGTAGGCCTCGAAGATCAATCCCAGCCGCCGCCGGCCGAAGGTGAAGTCCTTTTCCACCTTGGCGTCGAGCGTGAACATGTAGGTGAAGCGCTGCGCGCCGCGCGGAATCGCCATCACCAGGTCGCGCCCCTGATGGAACGCGTCGGTGAGCACCATGCGGGAGAACGGCAGGCCGTCCTGGTAGCGCGCCACGATGCCGAGGCGCACGTCGCCCGGCGCGCGATAGCCGCCCGAGATCTTGATCACGAACGCGCGATCGAAAAACGACCGGCCGTCGGCCGAGGTGAGCGCGTTCGGCGTGAGGAACGCCTCGCCGAGCCCGCCCTGGTCGTTCTCGGTGGAGAGGAACCCGCGGTTCATCCCGGTGCTCTGGATGCGGTAGGCGGAGCCGCCGAACCGGAAGAAGTACCGGCGCTGGAACTCGCGATCCACCGTGATGTCCACGCCCTGGTAGACCGCGGGCAGCCCTTCGGGATTGACGAGCGTATAGCGGTCGCGCCCGAGCATCGCGGGCGTGCGCCCGTAGAGGCGCAGCGTCTGCATGGTGGTGCCGCCGTCGACGTCGATGCCGGTGTCCGGCACGTCGAGCGACCTGGTACTCGCGTGAGCGGGATGCCGGTGTTCACGAGCGCCGCGGCGTTGTGCTCGCGCCGGTCCACGCCGGTCATGCGCATGCGCCACGCGCCGAGCACGTGCTCGGCTCCGATGAAGAACTCCGACACGTAGGGCGGCGCCAAATCGGGATCGATGGTGCTGGCCACGCCGCCGGCGCAGCACGAGCCGACGTAGGCGACGGGCGTCAGCTCGGACGGCGGTGAACTGCAGATCGCTGTCGCGGTCGTCCCAGCGCGACACGATGCCCGTGGGCCCCTGCGGATCGCCGACCCCGAGGTACTCGAGCGGCAGCCGGTTGCGATACCACGAGTAGCCGGCGGTCACCGCCAGCGGACTGTTGTCACGCGGCGTCCAGCGCAGCACGCCGCGCGGCAGCAGGCTGGCCCACGCTGATGCCGTTGGCCGCGCCGTCGGCCGAACCCGAGTCGAAATCGAAGCGCACGCCGAGGTTGAGCGTCGCCTTCGGCGACAGCTCCCAGCGATCCGTCGCGTACGCGCTCACGCCCGTGGACGCCCACTGCGACTCGACGCCCTTGGTAGCGGATGTCCCACACTCGCGCCGGCCGGCCGTCCACGAGTTCGCCGAACGCGGGCTGGAAGATCGCCGTGTTGGTGGCACGCGCGCCGCTCACCGACCCGCCGAAGCGGAGCTGATGGCGCGCGTGCAGCCACGAGCCCGGTGCAGGCGCCATCGACGCCGCCAGCGTCCAGCGCTGGCTGATGGTGTCGGCGTAGTCGCGCGTAGGCGAGCGGCGGACCGTCGAGCAGCCGCTCGATGTTGGCCGGCCAGCGCGCCGGTGTCCACCTGCGGGTCGTTCGACACGCGGTGGTAGCCGCCGGACACGGCAAAGAGCCCCCCATTGCGCAGCCGCTCGACCGCCGCCTGGCCGAGCACCATGCGCGCCGCGCTCGTCGATGTCGCGGTTGGCGAAGCGGGCGCGCCCTTCGAACGGCCGCGTCGCCCGGCTGAGCGCGGTGGTGATCCGCAGCTCGTGATCCGGCCCGGCGGCGCCGACGAGATGTCCGTAGAGCGACGTCACGTGATTCGGCAGCACGATCGGATCGTCGCGCTCGAGGAGCTCGCCGTGCGTGCCACGAATCGACGCGAAGAGGCCCGTGCGCGACGCCACCGGGCCGGTCACCGACAGCGAGGCGTCGGTCCAGTGGTCGTAGCGGCCCAGGGCGGCCGGCACGCCGGCGGGCGGATCGGGCTGCCAGGCGCCGGGGGTGACGAACACCTCGCCGCTCCCCGTCCAGATCTCGCCCGGGCGGCGCGGCACGAGGGTGATCACCGGGCCCGGGGCCGGCCGTATCCGCCGTCACGCGCGCGGTCTCGACCTGCACGGCCTCGAACAGCCCGAGATCCGGGTAGATGGCCGGCGCGCCGCCGCTGCGCGGGTCGGTCACGTCGAGTCCGTCGAGCTGGAAAAGCGTCTGGTTCCACGACGGGCCCGACCCGCCCAGCTTCGCGGGCCGCGCGCTCCACAACCCGCCGTTGTCCATGCGATCGGTGATGACGAACGGATGTGCGGTATCGAGCAGCGACCACACCGTGCGGCCGCTCGGCAGGTCGGCGAGCCACTCGGGCCCGAGGTTCGTCTGATAGGACGTCTCGTACCGGCGCTCGATCGAGATCGTCGAGGCGCCCATGCCGGTTTCCGGCATCAGCCGCACCGCCAGCCGCCGCTCGGTCCCGGGCGCGAGATCCTGGGTCTCCTCGGCCGTGCGATACCCGGTCGAGCGCGACGCGGACGCGGTGAGGCCCGGAGGTCAGCGGCAGCACGACCGTCGCCCGTTCGGCGGTGATCGCCGCCGTGCGGACGGCGCCGGCGCCCGGACGGCGCCACTTCCACGCGCGCGCCGACGGCGGGCGCGCCGTCGGGAAGGGTGACCGTGAGGGTGAGCGTGGTCTTGCCGGCCTGCGCCGCGGCTGTCGCCGCACACGCCACCAGCGCGACCAGCGCGCAGATTGCGACGCGGCGCCAGAAGGACATCAGCCCGCGATTCTCCCTTTCGGCGCCGGGCGATGTCCAGAGAATCCCCAGTTCCATGCGGAAATCCGCGGCGTATCATGAGGGCCCATGAACGACCGCGGCCTTGCGCTCGCCTGTTCCTGCGCTGGGCGCGGCCACGGTCACGTGTCGCCAACAGCGGCGGCCGCGCAGAGCGTCGCAGCGTCGAGACGGTCGCCGCATTGCGGAAGCCGCCGCGGCCCCAGACGCAGCCGCCTCCTCCGCTCCGCCGCCGGTCTTCCGCCGCCGCTCGTCACCGTTACACCCGAGCCCGACCGCCGTTCACCCATCTCTTTCACAACCTCGTCCGCGACGCCAAGCGGCTGCCGTCGATCGAAACGGCGGTCACGCTGGGCATCGGCGGCGGTCTCGCGCTCGCCGTGCATCCCGCCGACGACACGGTGTACGAGCACGCCACGGCGGGCGGGCCGCGGCCGTTCTTCGAGTCGGCAGCACGCTCGGCGACGGCTGGGCGCAGGTGGGCTTTGCAGTCGGCACCTACGCGCACCGGCCTCATCGCGAAGAACCGCGAGCTCACGCACTTCGGATCCGACCTGATCCGCGCCCAGGTGATCAACGCCGTGGTCACTCAGGGCGTGAAGTTCGCGGTGCAGCGCGAGCGGCCGGAAGGCTCCAGCGGCCATTCCTACTCGTTTCCGTCGGGTCACACCTCGAGCGCGTTTGCCACGGCCGCCGTGGTCTGGCGCCACTACGGGTGGAAAGCCGGACTCCCGGCCTCGGCCGTCGGCGCCTGGGTCGGGGCCGGCCGCGTGCAGCTGGGAAAGCATTACCTGAGCGACGTCGTGTTCGGCGCCGCCGTCGGCACCGTGGCGGGCCGAACCGTGACCATCGGGCACGGGCGCAGCCGGCTCGCGCTCGCGCCGGCCGCCGTCCCGGGCGGCGCCGCCCTCATGTTCACCCTCGTCGAGCGCTGAGATCGGCGCCGAACACGGCGCGCTGACCGCCGATCTATGATGGGCCTTCCACGGAGGGCCTCAATGAGAAGACAGCTCGTGCTTGGCGTCCTGATGGCGATGGGCGCGGTCTCGATCGGTGTCTCGGCGTTGCAGCAGCCGCGGCCGGCGGCCAGCCGGCGGCGCGCGTCGTCGAGGTGGACAAGCTGAAGGACAACCTCTACGTGATGCGCGGGCGGCGGCGGCAACAGCGCCGTGTTCATCACGACCGACCGGCGTCATCGTCGTCGACACCAAGAACCCGGGCTGGGGCCAGCCGCTCCTCGACAAGATCAAGAGCGTCACCGACAAGCCGATCACGACCGATCATCAACACCCACACGCACGGCGATCACGTGAGCGGCAACGTCGAGTTCCCGGCCACCGTGGAAGTGGTGACGCACGAGAACACCGCGAAGAACATGCAGGAGATGCAGAGCCCCACCGGCATCACGCCGGCGCCGGGCGCGTCCGGTGAACATCTTCAAGGACAACAACGGCCGCGGCCTGCCGAAGAAGACGTTCAAGGACAAGATGACGATCGGCAAGGGCGCCGACCGCATCGACCTCTACTACTTCGGCCGCGGCCACACCAACGGCGACGCGTGGGTCGTGTTCCCGGCGCTGCGCATCATGCACGCCGGCGACATCTTCTCCGGCAAGAACGTCCCGCTGCTCGACGCCGTCAACGGCGGCAGCGGCGTGGAGATCGGCAAGACGCTCGACCAAGGCCGCCAAGGACGTCAAGGAGCAAGGTGGACACCGTCATCACCGGCCACAGCACGGTGATGAGCGTGGCCGACCTGCAGGAATACGCGGCGTTCAACAACGACTTCCGCGACACCGTGCAGGCCGGAAAGAAGGCCGGCAAGACGGTGGACGAGGTCTTTGCCGCCTACAAGATTCCCGAGAAGTTCAAGGGCTACGCGGCGCCGGCCGAAGCACGCCTCAAGGCCAACATCCAGGTCGTCTTCGACGAAACGAAATAGGGACTGGTAGGACCCGTCCCACCAGTCCTTCTCCGATGCAGGCCGTCCTCGGTGCCAACGGCGTCATCGGCCGAGCAGCTGTCGCGTTATCTGCAGCCGTACGCCGACCGGATCCGCCAAGTGAGCCGCTCACCGAGGCCTGTGAACGCGACGGACGATTCGTTCCCCGCCGACCTGCTGGATGCCAGGGCCACCGCGGACGCGGTCGCGGGCAGCAGCGTGAGCTACCTCGTTGCCGGCCTCAAATACGACCATCGGGTGTGGCAGCAGCAGTGGCCGACGGTCATGCGCGAACACCATCGACGCCTGCAAACGCCACGGCAGCGCGCTCGTGTTCTTCGACAACGTCTACGCGTACGGCCAGGTGGACGGTGTCATGACCGAAGACACGCCGTACAACCCCTGCAGCCGGAAGGGCGAGGTGCGGGCACGAATCGCGACGACCTTCCAGGACGAGGTCAAGCGCGGCGAGTTGCGGGGCCTGATCGTCCGCTCCGCGGACTTCTATGGGCCAGACGCCGTGCAGAGCCTGCCGCACGCAACCGTGACCACGCGTCTGAAGGCCGGCAAGACGCCGCAGTGGGTTGGTGACCCGCATGCGGTGCACACGTTCACGTACACACACGACGCCGCCCGGACCGTGGCCCTCCTCGGCAATACCCCATCGGCCTACGGGCAGACGTGGCATGCCCTCACCAGCAAGGAGCCGATGACCGGGGCGGAGTACGTACGCCTCGCGTGCGAGCTTGCAGGACGGCCGTTCAAGCTTCAGGTGCCGCCCCGTTGGCTGTTGTCGATGCTCGGCCTGTTCGTCCCGGTGCTGCGGGAGAGCATGGAAATGCTCTACCAGTTCGAGCGTGACTACCGGTTCGACAGCAGCAAAGTGGAGCGGACCTTGGGGCTGACCGCGACGGCGTACACGGACGGGATTCAGGCGACGCTGAAAGATTAGCGCGCGTCTAGACAGGCGCTGCCTTCTCGATCGAGTCCTTCAAATCGAGCAGGTCATGGGCGAGCACCTCGCGCACCTTGCCGGCAATCGCCCACTCGAGCGGTGAGAGCAGCGCCAGCGGCAACCCCTGGGGGTTGAGGGCGAACTCGATGCTCACGCGCGTCCCTGCTGCCGCCGGCTCGAACGTGAACACCGTGTCCACGCGTACGCCCGCCTTGTGATGGGTGATCGTGTACGACCGGTTCCGCTCGAAGGCCGTGATCTCCATCACGGCGTCGTCGAGGCGCCCGAGCACTTCGCGCGTCTCGCGCCATTTCGTGCCGAGGCGAAACTCCCCGAACGTCATCATCTCGACGCCCTTGATGCCTGACACGTGGGCAGAGCCGTGTTCGATGTCCGTGAACAGAGCGAAAACGTCTTTCCACGGGTGCGGCGATTTCGCGTGAAACCTTGATTGTTGCCATGGCCATCCTCGGTCTCGGTGAGTCGTTGACGCGGCCCCCGCTCCCCAGCCGCATCGGCTGGTGTCCGCTTGACACTGGAGCAGTCAAGAAGGGTGCCGTCGGCCCATCGACACAGCGACGCCCGTTATCGAGGAAAAACGCTCGCAGCACTCTCTGAGTGCGGGGAATTCGCCCACCCCGCGAGAGATGTTTCGCATGGACGGTTTCAGCACAGCGCGTCTTCGCCGCGCGCGACGTGCCGCTGAGCCGGACAGCATCGCGCGAAAATTTACGTCGCGGTGGAACGCCACCTGCACCGACGTTACAGTCCGCTCGTAGAGTCGCTCTCTATGAGCGAATCGGGTCTGTCATCACGTCGAGGGTTTCTCAAGGCGACCGCCGTCACGGCCGCGGGATCGGCCGTGCCCGCATGGGCGCTGAAAGGCGCGCCGGCGATCATCGCGTCGCCGGCCGAACGCCCGCAGGCGCTGCAGGGCCTGCATTTCGGCGATCCGGCCAACGGCTCGGTCGTGGTCTGGAGCCGCAGCGACCGTCCGGCGCGCATGCTGGTCGAGTGGTCCTACGACGAGCAGTTCGCCAATGCGCGCGCGCCTCGTCGGCCCGCACGCGCTGGACACGACCGACTTCACCGCGCGTCAGGAGCTCGAGGGTCTGGAAGCCGGCAGCGACGTCTTCGTGCGCGTGTCGTTCCAGAGCCTCGACAATGCGCGGCGACGAGCGAGCCCGTGCTCGGCCGCTTCGTCGTTCCGCCGGATCCGCTCGCCGGCGAAGGCCACCAGCTGGGCCATGCGCGCACGCGACCTGCGGTTCCTGTGGAGCGGCGACACGGCCGGCCAGGGGTGGGGCATCAACCCCGGCCTTCGGCGGGATGCGGATCTACGAGGCGATGCGCCAGCGCAGCCCGCTCTTCTTCATTCACAGCGGCGACACGATCTACGCCGACGGCCCGATCGCCGCATCGGTCGTCGCCGAGAACGGGCAGGTCTGGAACAACCTCGTCACGCCGGAAGTGACCAAGGTGGCCGAGACGCTCGACGAGTTCCGCGGCCGCTACCGCTACAACCTGCTCGACGAGAACGTGCGCCGCTTCAACGCCGAAGTGCCGCAGATCTGGCAGTGGGACGATCACGAGGTCACCAACAACTGGTCCGACGCCAAGGACCTCTCCGGCGACGCGCGCTACAGCGAGAAGAACGTGCCGCTGCTGATCGCACGCGGCGCGCGGGCCTTTCTCGAGTACGCGCCGATGCGCCCGTTCGACGTGCGCGAATCGCAGCGGGTCTACCGCAGCTACAGCTACGGACCGCTGCTCGAGCTGTTCGTGCTCGACATGCGGTCGTACCGCGGGCCCGAATACCGACAACCTGCAGACCACGCCCAGCGACGCAGACCGTATTCCTGGGCCGCGAGCAGCTGGACTGGCTGAAGGCCGGTCTCGAGGAATCGCGCGCGGTCTGGAAGGTGGTCGCCGCCGACATGCCGCTGGGCCTGAACGTCGGGCGACGGCCCGCGCTGGGAGGCCGTCGCCAACGGCGAGCACGGCAGCCGCCAAGGGCCGCGAGCTGGAGTTCGCCGAACTGCTGCGTCATCTGAAGCGCCAGCACGTGCGCAACGTCGTGTGGCTGACCGCCGACGTGCACTACTGCGCCGCGCACTACTACGATCCCGCCAAGGCGGCCTTCCGCGACTTCGACGGCTTCTGGGAGTTCGTCGCCGGGCCGCTCAACGCCGGCAGCTTCGGCCCCAACACGCTCGACGGCACGTTCGGCCCGCAGGTCGTGTTCTCGAAGGCGCCGCCGGCGGGACAGGCCAACCTCTCACCGTACAGCGGCCTGCAGTTCTTCGGCGAGGTGAACATCAACGCGCAGGGCGGCGATATGACGGTGGATCTGCGGGACATCAACGGCGTCTCGGTGTTCAGCCGGACGCTGCCGCCGCGCATGGGCTGACGCCGGGACCGTCCTCCTCCTCCGCCGCGGGTCCGGCGGCGCGGCCGGTATCATCAGCCATGCCGTCGGGACATGTGCTTGCGCTGTACCTGTTCGAGGTCGGCGACGCCGTCGACGTGCGGGCCCTCGGCACGCTGGTCGGCTCGTCCGTGACCGCGCCGCTGCGATCGAGGCCGGCGACCCCGCCCTACCTGCAATATCAGCAGCCGCCGGTGCTCATCGACGGCGCCGCAATCGGGCTCGAGGCCGCGGGCACTCAGCGAGTCCGGTTCACCGTCTACGACTACGGCATCATCTCGGTCCGGTTCACCGAGCCGCTGCCACCGTCGTGGGAGGAGATGATCGAGCTCGGGTCACGCTGGCAGGACAACCCGCGCATCCTCGCCGACGCCGAGCGATATTGTCGTGAGCTCGTGCGCCGGATCGGCTCGGCCATCGACGCGCCGCGCAGCTCGTATCTGTGGGAGGACTACGCCGTCTTCGTGATCACGCCGCCGGAAGACGGTGCCGCCGACGCGTTCCTGGGCGCCCACGGCACGGCCATCGCTCAACTGCTGCGCGGCGAGCGTGAACCCCTGAGCGCGCAGGAGCGCGACGAAGTCCTTCGACACCGTATCTCCTACTACGCCAGCGACATGGTGATCGCGACCTGGAGCAGCGCGCTCGTCTACGACTCCGAGGCCGGCGCTCAGAGCTCGGTGGAGATTCTCGAGTTCGCGAACTCGCAGCTCCTGCAGTTCCGCTATTACGATCGGCTGCTCGACGGCGAGCTGGCGCGCATCTACGGCCAGCTGCAGAAGGGCGGCTGGCGCCAGAACTGGGCCGGGCGCGGCTATTCGCGAGCGGCCCGGCACGTCCACTCGCTGTTCATCGACGTCAACGAGCTGACCGATCGGACCGAGAACGCGCTGAAGATCGCCGGCGACGTCTACGTCGCGCGCCTGTTCGCCATGACCGCGGCCCGCATCGGGCTGGAGCAGTGGCGCGGCAACGTGCGCGAGAAGCTGAAGACCCTCGACGACATCTATCGCTTCGCGGTGGAGCACGCCGGGATGAGCCGCGGCGAGGTCCTCGAGCTGACGGTCGTGATTCTCATCCTGCTCGAGATCGTCCTCCTCGTCGTGACCGGCATGCACTGACCAGAAGGCAGGTAGGCAGGTAGGCAGGTAGGCTGGTAGGCAGGTGGGGAGGAGCTAGGAAACCCTACCTGCCCCAGCCCACCTGCCCACCTGCTTACCCGCCTAGAGATTCGCGGCAATGGCGGCGCGGGTCCGTTCGATAAGCGCCGCCAAGGTCTTCTCCGTATAGGCGGTCGTGTCGATCGGTTCACCGACGATGACGTCCACGCGGCCCGGCCTCGGCGCCAGCGTCGTGCGCGGCAGCATCGCGAACGTGCCGCGGATCGTGACCGGCACGATCGGCACGCCGGCCTTGAGGGCGATCTTGAACGCCCCGGGCTCGAACTTCTGCAGCTGGCCGTCCTCGGTGCGCCGGCCCTCGGGAAACACCGCCAACGACCGTCCGTTCTTCACGCCCTCGATCACCCGGCGCAGGCTGATCGCGGTCTTGCGCGGGTTGCCGTGGTCGATGGGAAAGTGCCCGGCCGTCCGCAGGTGCCACCCCATGAACGGCACGTTGAACAGGCTCTTCTTCGCCATGATGCGGAACTGGTGCGGCAGGTAGGCGAAGAGCGCCGGCGTGTCGATCAGGCTGGCGTGGTTGGCCATGTAGACGTAGGGCCGGCCCCGCTGCACGTGCTCCACGCCGTGGACGCGGATGCGGGCGAAGATCGTCCACGCCACCAGGCGGCACCACCAGCGGGCGCAGGCGTGCTGCAGCTCCCCGGTCCGGTCGAAGGGCCACAACAGCAGCGACAGCGAGCCCATCACGATCGTGTAGAGGTACCAGAGCAGATTGGCGACCGGCGCCCACAGGTAGACGAGCACCATGCTCACGAGACCGACCCGCCGCGCGCCAAGTGTGAAGTCAGATGGTGTGAAGACAGATGCCGTAAGTATCGCCCAGACGGTTGCCGGCTCCCGTGGAGCGTGTCAGCGGCTGACGGCGAGGCTCGATTCGAACTCGGCCAGCGGGACCTGGATCCGGCGGGCAAACGCCTCCTCGAAGGCCACGCCGTCGCCAAGGTCGCGCAGCAGATTCGCGACGGCAAAGCCTCCGGCCTGGTCGAGGAGACGACGGGCCGCACGCGTGCTGGTGGCGTACGCCACGGTGGCGCGATCCGCATCGAAGCGCCCGAACGATTCGCCCAGCTCCCGCAACGGCATGCCGCCCGCGCCGGGCATCTCATCGCCACGCTCGCTCCCGCCTTCCCGCTCGAGCGCCGACGCCAGCCCCTCGTCGAGCCACGTCGGCACGCCGCGCGGCGCCAGGCCGCGGATCAACGCGTGCGTGAATTCGTGGGCCAGTACCCGGTCCAGCTCGGCGTCGCTGGCGAGCGCATCGCGGACGGGCACGCGGATGATGCCGTCGAAGGCGCCGCCGGCCCACTCCGGCGCGCGGGTGATATCGCGAAACTCCTCGCCGCTGTACAGCACGACCGGAATCGGTGTCAGCGGATAGACCGAGAGCGCCTGTCCGATCCGCATCGACGCCCGTTCGAGCGAGGCGATGGCACGGCTGGCGATCTCCGCGTCCGGCGGGCCCTCGAACGACAGCGTGAAGCCGGACCCGACGATCATCGTCATGCGATCCCGCACCGCGACTTCCCGCCGCCAGCGAGCCAGGCGATCGGCGACCGCCGGCTGAGCAGGGTTTGCCGCGATCAGCGTTTCATACGCCGCGACGGCGGCGTCGAGCTGTCCGCTGCGATAGAGCACGAGGCCGAGCAGCTCGCGCGCCAGGCCGAGCGCCGGGTTCAGTTGCAGCGCGCGCTCCAGCGCGGCGCGCGCCTCTTCGTCGCGGCGCTGGAGATACGCCGCCGCGCCGGCGCCCAAGTGGAGCCGGGCGTCGCGCGGGTTCGCCGAGATCGCCTGCCGGAACAACTCGGAGGCCGCTCGCGCCTGCCCGGCTTGGAGCAGCGTCCATGGATCGTCCGCCAGCGGCCGAATCGCACCCTGGCCGCGCGCCACACCTGCAGCAGTGGCGGCGAGCAGGAGGCTCAATACCACTGCCGGCGCGGCCGCGAACGGACCTCGGTGCATCTGCATTTCTATAGCACGAAGGCCAGCAGGATCCGGGGCGGGGCTCACGACCTCGTTACAATACGGTCGTGAAGCCGCAACGCCCGCCAGGGCCCGCCGGTGTCGCGGTGGAACTGCTCCACCGCGGGGCGCTGCTGCTCGGGCTGACGCTCGTCGCCGTCAAGGCGTACTACCTCGGCGATCCCGCTGGCTGGTCGAGCTGGGGACACTACGTGCGAGCGCTCGCCGCCACCTCGTCGCTCGACGTGCTGTTCGTGCTCGCCCTCTGGCTGACGGCGCTGGCCGCGCTGGCGGTCTGTGCCGGGCGGCCCCGCGCCGCGCGCGCCATCGCCGCGGTGTTTCTCGGCGCCGCCGCGGCCGCGGCGCTCTACGCCGTGGCCAGCGTGGTGATGTTCGGCATCTTCGGCGGCTTTCTCACCTACCACCTGCTGACGCTCGTGGGCGACCTGCGCATGGTGCGCTCGTCGGTGACGCTGCACCTCACGCCGGGGTCGCGGCCGGCCTCGTCCTGCTGCCGCTCGCCTACCTCGCCGGTGTGCTGGCGTCGAATCGCATCAGGCCGCTCGCGCGACCGGTCCACCTGGGCCGGCTGGCCCTGTCGGCCGCCCTGCTCGCCGCCTGGGTGGCGGCCGGCCAGTATGCGTACGCGCGCGAGTGGACGACGCGCCAGGATCGCCGCATCGCCGAGAACGCCCACTGGGTGCTGGCGTCCTCGATGGTGCGGGCGGCGGTGCGCGACGACACCGTGCGGCTGTCGGACGGCTTTGCCGACGGCGACCTCGGCGACTTCGCGCCTCCGGCGTCGCGGCCGGGCCGCGTCGCTCGCCCGGTGCGGTTCGCGGCGCCCGTCGGCGCGCGGCAAGACGCGGCGGCCATCGGCCCCGCCCAACGTCATCGTGGTGGTACTCGAAGCGGTGGCGGCGCGCTGGACCAGCCTGGGCAACGCGCGGTACGCCACCACGCCGACACTGACCGCCGAAGCCGGCCACGCGCTCGTGTACGACAACTTCTACGCGCACATCGGGCGCAGCTCCAATTCGCTGGCGGCGATGCTGCTGTCCACCTACCCCAAGCTCGATTTCCAGGACATCACCCAGGCGTATCCGGAACTTGGCGGCACGTCGCTGGCGTCGGCGTTCCGGGCGCGCGGCTACCGCACGTCGTTCGTCACCTCGAGCGACCTGCGCTGGGCCGGGTGGGACACGTTCATCGGCGCGCGAGGGTTCGAGCGTGTGCGCGACTATCGCGACCTGACCTGCGGCGAGCCGGTGTCGTCGTGGGGCGTGGAAGACCGCTGCATGGTGGACGACATGGTGCGGCAGATCCACGAGCAGCGCGACGGGCCGTTCTTCCTGATGTCGTGGAGCCAGCAGACGCATCACCCGTACGAGCCGTCACCCGGCACGCCGGAGCTCAACCTGGTGCGCGAGCCGGTGCACTATTCCTACGATCTCGATCGCTATCTGAACGTGCTGCACGAGACCGACGCACAGCTGGCGCGGCTCTTCGCCGCCGTCCGCGACGCGGGGCTCGCCGACAACACGCTGATCGTGATCACCGGAGACCACGGGCAGGCCTTCGGCTACCCGCACGACAGCTACGCGCAGGGCCGCACGGTCTACGAGGAAGACGTCAACGTGCCGCTGATGCTGTGGTTCCCCGGGCGCTTCCGCACCGCGCCGCGGCCCGCCGCCATCGGCAGCCACGTGGATCTGGCGCCGACGATCGCCGATCTCACCGGGTTGCCCCCCGCGCCCGACTGGCAGGGGCGCAGCCTCTTCGACGCCTCACGCGCGCCGCGGGCGTATTTCTACGTGGCCGAGGATCACTTCCGCCTCGGCGTGCGCGAGGGCGCGTGGAAGTACATCTACGACCTCCGCGAAGGATCCGAGGAGCTCTACCGCCTCGACACCGACCCCACCGAGCAGCGCAACCTCGCGGCCACCGAGCGGGCGCGGTGCGCGCGCCTGCGCCAGCGGCTCGCGGCGTGGGCCGAAGCGAACCGGCGGCAGTACGGGAGCGCGCGCCAGTTTCGGAGAAACGTGTATTCAGCGGCCCGACAAGCGGCCGAGCAGTCGGTTCCTCAGGATGAAGACTCTGCTGGTTCTCAGGCACGCCAAGTCGAGCTGGAACGATTCGGCGCTCGATGACCATGAGCGACCGCTGAACCAGCGTGGCCGGCGGGATGCCCCGCGGATGGGAGAGCTGGTGCGGGAGTACGGACTGATACCCGATGTCGTCATCAGCTCCGACGCGGTGCGGGCGCGGCTGACGGCTGAAGCGGTGGCCGAGGCGGCTCGCTATGCAGGAGAAATCCTGCTGGACCCGCATCTTTATTTGGCTTCCCCGGCCGACATCCTCCCGCTGCTGAAACGGGTGCGGGAGAACGCCGAGACCGTGATGATCGTCGGGCACAATCCTGGGCTCGAACAACTGGTCGAGCAACTGACCGGCGAGCGGCAGGACTTGCCGACCGCCGCCCTCGCGCAGATTGGCCTGCCGATCGATCAGTGGCGCGATCTCAAACTGTCGACCCGAGGGACGCTCGTGGGCCTCTGGCGGCCCAAGGAACTGACATAGCTGCACCGGTTGCTACAGATTGTCCTGGCGCGCGAAGCGTCCCTGGTAGACGGCGCTGCCCTCGCAGCGCTGGAGCACGATCTGGAGGAGCCGCACGCCAGCGTGGATGAGCAGCGTCCGGCCGGACACGTTCGACATCTCGAGCACTTGGCGGGTCGCGACGCCAGGCTGCACAAAGCCCGAGGTGACGTGGATCATGAGGCCGAGGCGCGCGAACCGGCTGCGGCCCTCGAGCCATCCGCCGATGTCGCCGGGAAGCGTGATGCGCTCGCGGGTGATGCCGTGGATCGTCTCGCCCGGTGCCAGCGGATACGGCGTCTCGAGCGAGCGCACGTCGGTGATCGTCCGGTAGTCGACGTCCTCAGTCACCGGCACCGCCTCGCGCCCGACGTGCATGACGCGGATCTCGTCGCCGAGATGCAGGTCGATCGACGCCGGCCCCACCTGCTCCGTAAAGAACGGATCGATCACAACTCGCCCCGCCTCGATCTCGCGCCGGATGACGTCGCACGTGAGGATCATCCGTGTCACTCCAGCCCTAAGCCTTCTCGCTCTCCAGATACAGTCCCGGCCGGACGATCTCCATGTGCCCATCGGGGTTGGCGAGCGCTGTGAACCCGCACTTCTCGTAGAGCCGGTGCGCGTCGCGGGTGACGAGGCCAAAGCGCCGCAGGCCCTGAGGTCGGGGTGCGTCATCAGCTCCCGCATGAACCAGGTGCCCAGGCCGCGGCCCTGGTAGGTGCTCGAGCACGTAACGTCACAGAGATACGCGGTACTTCGGGATGCCTTCCGACCAGTACGATCGAGTCAGGTTGGCGGCGATTGGGATTCGCGCGGGGTATAGCCGGGCGGTCTGAAGACCGCCCGCTACATTTTCCAAGAGGCGGGTCTAAAGACCCGCGGCACGTAACGAGCCGGTGCTAGTTGGCGGCGCCTTCGCCTTCGCTCGACGCGGCGCTGAGCGCCTCGCCCGGCCGGCCGCCGGTCGACGTGAGCGTCACGGTGCGGGCGTTCATGCGCTTGGTGCCGTTCTTGGCCATCGAGCCGGCCACCGTGACCTCTTCGCCGATCTTCAGCGTGTCACGGCGCCAGCCGCGGCGCTGCAGGCCGTGCGGCGGCCCCATCTCGGCGCCCCAGTTCACCACTTCGCCGGTCTTCTCATCCTTCACGTTCACGTAGAACCACACGTGCGGGTTGGTCCATTCGATCTTCGTGACGATGCCCTTGAGCGTAACCGGCTTGTTGGCGTCGAACTCGGCCGCGAACGAGTGATGCGCCTGCACCGAACCCGCAGCCAGCAGCAACGCGGCCACGACGCCGCCGAACAAATACCTGCTCATATCCACTCCTTCGGCTCGCGCGGATGTGTGCGCCGCGCTCCCTCTACTGTCGCACGACTTCGCTGTGCGAAAGTTCCTACGGCCGATTGTCCTGACAGAAATATACAGGCAACTCCTCGCCGCCGACCCATCGAAGGTTCCAGGTGGCCTTCCATTCCCGGGTGTAGGCCGCCGGATCGTTCACCGTAACTTCGTATTTCAGCGTGTCGAAGTCGGTCCGGGTGAAGCGCTCGGTCAACTGCAGCTGGTCGGTATGCGGCAGTCCGCCGTTGGTGAACCAGAAATCCTCGTTGAAACCGGCGGTATTCACCACCAGGGTGTCCCCCTCCCATTTCGCGACCGCGCGGCCGTAGTAGAGCGGGTTGTCGTCGTCCCCGCTCACCTGGCCCTTCTGACCGCGGCCGTCGAGATAGAGGATGCGGTAGTTATGGTTGCCGCCGCCGATCAGCGTGAAGATCCGCTGCCGTTCGCGGTCCTCCACGAACTGCACGCCGAACGGCTGCTGCATCTGCCGCGGCCCGCCCGGCGGCTTGCAGTTGATGTAGGTGGGATCGTCCTGCAGGAACCGGCGCTGGCGGTTCTGATAGAGCGCGAGCGACCAGGGCTGCATCGGCGCCACCTTCGCGGCGTCGCCGACGTTCTTCAGCTGCCCGTAGGGATCCATCGCCACGGTGACCCCGTCCTCGACGAGAGCCGTGGCGCTCGGATAGGCCCAGTAGCCGCTCGACCCCGGCGTGGCGCCCAGCCGCACCTGGCCGTCGGCGAACTTCGGCACCGGACGCGGCGACAGCGGCGCCGCCGGCGGCGTGCGCACGACGCCGAAGACCTCCCGGCCGGTGGCGGTCACCACCACCGAACGCGCCCAGGCCTGGCGGCTGCCGTTGCGGGCCGAGATGCCCCGCACCGTGATGCCGTCGCCGGGACGCAGCGTCTCCGGGCTCCAGCCGCTCTGCTTGAGGTCGATCGGGCTCTCGAGCTCGACCGCCCAGTTGAGCACCTGCCCCTTGGCGTCGCGGACGTTCATGAACACGTGCACGTGGGGGTTGGTCCAGTCCACGAGCGTGACGAGGCCGCTGAGCGTGATGGCCTTGGTGTCGTCGAACTTGGCCAGGATCGAGTGGTGCGCGGTGATCGGCGTCACCGCCAGCAGCACCGCACCCAGTAAGAGTGCGGCGAGCCGTGCGCGAAACGAGGTCGAGGTTCGCACGGGTGACCCTATTGCCTCGTGATCTTGAACGCGCCCGAGCCCCGCTGGCTCTTCCACGTACCGGTCACCGAGCGGTTGTGCATCGCCAGGTTCTCGATCTTCCCGTCGACCACGTAGTTGACTACCGCACCGGCCTTGTCCTTGCCCTCCGCCTCGAAGTGCAACACCCACCCATCGGGGTTCAGCGTGGCGGTCTTGATGGCGATGTTGTCCTGACCGGGGTTGATCGTGCCGGTGATGGCCTTCCCGTTCCAGTCGAGCACCATGAACATGTCGTTGCCGTGCACGGTGTTTCCCGCCCACGTGCCGATCCACGATCCCTTCAACGGGTGCCCTTCCTGCGCCACGGCCGGCACGCCGGCCAGGGCCACCGCCGACAACACGAGAGCAACGGCGAACGTACGCATCTGCTTGACTCCTCTAACGGCTACTTGCCGACCTCGAAACCTTCGAACTGGACGTCGAGCACGTGGTTCACGCGCACGCCGGCGAGGCCGTCGGTCTTGAGCGCGCCCTTCGGCCCGGAGTGCACCACCGTGCCGTTGACGACGTAGGACACGGTGTCGCCCGCCACGCGCACTTCCAGCGCATTCGACGACTGACCGTTGGCGCCCGGCTGGCGCACCGCGGCGTTGGCCTGACGGCCGACGACGTCCGTGACGCTTTCACCCTGGCGCTGCCGCACCATGAACGTCCCGTTCTGGGCGACCACGAAGTAGGCGTAGGCCTGCGTGGGTGCCTCCAGATTGGCGCCGCCGAAGACCAGGCCGTAATAGTTGGGGTGGCTGCTGGGTTCCTGCAGGTTGAACGTCGCCTTCAGGGTGTAGTTGCCGGTGGCGGTGTTTGCCGGGTTCCAGAACGTGCCGGCCGGCCCGCCCTTCACGTGCAGTCCCTTGCCCATCGCCTTGAAGGCGAGGTTGGGCGTGTTATCGGGATCCTGCGCGTTCTGGCTGCGGTCGACGCGGACCTTCCAGCCTTGCGGCGTTTGTGCGGAGAGCGAAACCGCGGCGGACAGCGCCACGGCGGCGACCAGGAATCGGCGAACCATTGCGAATACCTCGTAGCGGGCCGTGCTGCCCGGCGGCTCCCCCATGAGCCGGCGGTGGCCCGAGTCGAGGCCGTATTGTAGTCAACTCGGCACCCCTCGCGCGCGTGGGGCTGCGGCGTGTGCTGAAGGCCGCTTGCGTGCGTTACAAAAAGTGGAGGTCGCTATGAACTTCACTGATGACCGCCGTAGACTGCTGACCGCCGTGGCCGTGGCCACGCCCGCGTCCTCGCGCGTGGAACGGGCGGAATGGCACGAGCCCATTCGGGACGCCGTTCTGCTGCGCTACCGGGGCCTGGGGCCGTTCACGACTCGAAGCCGTCTGACCGGACGGCTCTATGCGTGCGGGGGGACGGGCGCGCGGCTGCAAGTAGACGCGGCCGACGCCCACGACCTGGTGCGGACCAGGCTCTTCAAGCGGGCGTGAGTCGACCGTCGAGGGCGAGGGCCCCGGTGACCGATCGAACCCTGGCTGACCGCGCGGGGCGAGCAAATCGCCCGTCTGTGACAAAATCCAGACCGACGCGATGCCCGACGGACGTCTGCAAGTCACTGACAGCCAAGGCCGCCGAATGGTGCGGCTCGAGCGCCCCGTGTTCCTCATCGGGCGCCGGACGACCGCCGATCTCCAACTCGTCAGCGCCGACGTCTCCCGCGAACACGCCGAGATCGTTCGGGACGATTCCGGCCGCTATCTAATCCGAGATCGCGCCTCACGCTACGGCACCTTCGTCAACGGCGAGCAGATCGCCGAGCGGCCGCTGCTCCACGGCGACACCATCCGGCTGGGCCACAGCGACAACGTGGAAGTGGTGTTCCTGGCCGACGACGACGCCTCGTCGGTGCTGCGCTCCACGTCGACCGACGCGAGCGACCTGGCCCAGATGGCGGCGATCCTCAACGGCCTGCGCGCCCTGGGATCCGGCCGCGTGCTCGACGAGGTGCTCACGCTCGTCATCGACTCGGCGCTCGACGTGACCAAGGCGGAGCGCGGCTTCATCATGATGCCCGACGCGACCGGCGTGCTCGAGTTCAAGACCGCGCGCGGCCGCGGCGGCCTCACCCTGTCGGGCACGTCATTCACCATCAGCAGCAAGATTCCGCGCGAGGTGTTCGAGACCGGCAAGAGCAAGATCGTCGGCGACCTGCTCGACGGCGACCTGGCGAGCGCGCACGGCGGCACGATTGCCATTGGCATCCGCCACGTGCTCTGCGTCCCGCTGCGGGTGTTCGCGCGCGGCGCCGGCGACACCACCGAGGTGATTGGCGTGCTCTACCTCGACGGCCGCGAGCGCGGCACGCTGCTGTCGAGCGCGACGATGTCGTCGCTCGAAGCGTTCGCCACGCAGGCGGCACTCGCCATCGAGAGCGCCCGCCTCTACGCCGATTCAGCCGAGAAGGCACGCATCGACCGCGACCTGCGCATCGCCGCCGACATCCAGCGCGCGCTGCTGCCCGAAGGCACCTGCACGCGGCCGGGCTTCGACCTGGCGGCCGTGTCGGTCCCGTGCCGGACGGTCGGAGGCGACTTCTACGACTACGTGGACGTGAGCGACACCGAGTTCGGCTTCGCGTTGGGCGACGTGGCGGGCAAGGGCCCGCCGGCGGCGATCCTCGCGGCCGTCGTGCAGAGCAACTTCGGCGCGCTCGCCCCGGTGACGCGCGAGCCGGCCGAGATGATGCTGCGCCTGAACCAGGCGCTGCTGCGCCGGCAGATCGATGCGCGGTTCGCGACCATGTGCTACGGCGTGGCCAGGCCGTCCGGGGAGTTCAGCTACTGCAACGCCGGGCAGGAGCCACCGCTGGTGATCTCGAAGGACGGCATCAGCTGGCTCGAGACCGGCGGGCCCGTGCTCGGCCTCCTGCCGATGGCGCGCTACGAGTACGAGACCGTGACGCTCGCACCGGGCGATCTGGTGATCGTCTGCAGCGACGGCGTGACCGAGGCGCGCAGCGTCACCAACGAGGAGTTCGGCCGCGACCGCATGCTCGAGGCCGTGAAAAGGATGCACGGCGTCAAGCCGGACACCGTCCTCGACCAGTTGCTCTCGGCCGTCAACCAGTTCGCCCGCGGCGCTCCCCAGGCCGACGACATCACGGTGCTGATCTTCCGCTATCGAGGAGACGGCACGTAGAACTGCCCGAGCTGTCCCATCCGTGCCCGTCAGAGTCTCGCTCCGCGGCGACTTCAGTCGGAGCCACCACAGACCTGGAACCCGTGCATTTCTGCCACGTTGACTGGTCTTCTCCAGCCATCTAAGCTGAGCCTTTCGCGCCCTTGAATCATGCTTGGTGAAACCGTTTCCCACTACCGCGTCCTCGACCCGCTCGGCGCAGGGGGCATGGGCGTCGTGTATGCGGCCGAAGACGTCAAGCTGGCGCGCCGCGTCGCGCTGAAATTCCTGCCGCACGATCGCGCGCACGACGCGCAGACGACCGAGCGCTTCCTGCGCGAAGCCCGCACGGCCTCGGCGCTGAATCATCCCAACATCTGCACCATCTACGAGGTGGACGAGCACCAGGGGCGCCCGTTCATCGCGATGGAGCTGCTCGAGGGGCGCACGCTGGCGAGCAAGATCGACGGACGCCCGCTCGACATCGGCCTCCTGCTCCGCCTGGCCGTGCAGATTGCCGACGCGCTCGACGCCGCGCACACGCGCGGCATCCTGCATCGCGACATCAAGCCCGCCAACATCTTCGTCACCGAGCGCGAACAGGCCAAGATCCTCGATTTCGGGCTGGCCAAATCGGCGTTGGGCGGAACCGGCCGCACGCAGTCGGCGACGATGGTCGAAACCGGCTTCCTGACCACCGCGCAGGGCGTGGCGATGGGCACGGTCGCCTACATGTCGCCCGAGCAGGCGCGCGGCGAAGAGCTCGACGCGCGATCGGATCTGTTCTCGTTCGGGCTCGTCCTCTACGAGATGGCCACCGGCCAGCAGACGTTTCAAGGCTCCACGACCGCAGTGGTATTCGACGCTATCCTCAACCGC
Organism: uncultured Acidobacteriota bacterium; assembly: GCA_963731785.1. Taxonomy (GTDB): domain Bacteria; phylum Acidobacteriota; class Vicinamibacteria; order Vicinamibacterales; family UBA2999; genus DASYRM01. The sequence goes on along the minus strand of CAVSWX010000024.1, from coordinate 3,186 downwards.
GAACCGCCGGCGCCGATGGAGCTCAACGCCAACGTCCCGCTCGCGCTCGAGCGTCTGATTGCACGCGCCATCGAGAAGGACCGCACGCGGCGGTTCGAGTCGGCCCACGACATGCGCGCGGCGCTCGAGGAGATGCGGCGCGCGCGCGAATCCTCGTCGTCGGGCCGGGTGGCAGTGGCGGCCGCGTCGAAAGGGCCGAGCGGCTCCCACTGGCCGTCCGCCGCCGTCACCGTCGCCAGCGCCGCGCTCAGGCCGCAAACGCAAGCGCCCGCCGTGCCCGCTGCGCCAGTGGCAGGAAAGCCGGCGACAGCGGCCGCGGCGCGCTCGATGGCGCTGCGGACGTTCGCCTTCGTCGCGGGCGCCGCCGTCGTGGTCGCCGCCCTGTATATGGGCTACCGGGCCGGTTCGTTGTCGGCAATGCTGCCCGCCGTGGGCCCGGCACCCGCCGTCGCCGAGCCGGTCGCGGCACCGGAACCGTTGGAAACCATCCCCTCGCCCGTCGAATACGCCATGGCCCCGACACCTCCCGCGCCGGCCACGGTGCCGCCGGCTGGAGCCGCCGTGCCGCCCGCGCCGAAGGCCACCGCGAAACCCCCAGCGGCGCCGGCTGCGGTGCCGGCACGAGGCGCGGGGGCGGAAGCGGCCGTGGCCGACGATGGGGCCGCGACGCTCTTCAAGACGGCGCAGGCCAAGATCGACGCGCACCTCCTCGATCAGGCGCTCGACGACTTGAAGCGCGCCGTCACCAGCTACGCCAGCTCACCCACGGCGCCCGCCGCGCAGCTCCTCATCGGCCAGGTCTACGAGCAGCAGAATCGCCTGGACGACGCGCAGGCCGCTTACATTGAGCTGCGCAGCCATTACAGCACCAGCCCCCCCGCCGCCGACGCCACCTATCTGCTGGCCGAGCTGGTGCTGCGCGGCAAGCGGCCCGACCGTGAATCCGCGGCACGGTCGCTCTATGGCGAGGTGGCCGACCAGTTTCCGAAGAGCAGCCGGGCCCCGTTGGCGCTGTCCAAGAAGGCCACGCTCGAGGACAAGGCCAAGCTCCGGATGCTCGATCCCGGCCTGCAGACGTCGGTTCCGGCCTCGCTCGTAACCTACCGGACGCTGGTGGGCGCCTATCCGTCGAGTCCGCAGGCCGAGTCCGCCTACGAAAAACTTGCGGAACGCTACGAGGACGTGCGGCAGTTCGCCCTGGCTGCCGAAGCGCTCGAGCAGCTGGCGACGCGGTTTCCGATGAACCGGCGGGACGCCGCCTGGCGCGCTGGCGAGCTGTACGAGGACAAATTGAAGGATCCCGCCCGGGCCCGGGCCGCCTACGCCCTGGCGCCTGCCACGTCGCCCCATTTTCGCGACGCCCAGAAGAAGCTTCGCTGAGATAGGATCAGCTTCCTGTACCCGCCAGTCCGCGTTCCGGAGGACCCATGCATCTCGACGAGCGAACAGTAGGCGACGTGACCGTAATCAAAGTAACGGGCGACATCACCCTCAGCGGAGGGGGCGATGTGTTGCTCAAGGACAAGGTGCAGAGCCTGCTGCAGCAGGGGAAGAAGAAGCTCCTGCTCGATTTGGGCGGAGTGGCCTATGTGGACAGCGGCGGCCTTGGACAGCTGGTGCAGTGCAACGTCACCGCCTCGAAGAACGGCGGCGCGCTGAAACTTCTCAACATGACCAAACGCCTGAACGATCTGCTGGTCCTCACCAAGCTGGCCACCATCTTCGACTCGCACGACTCCGAAGACGCGGCGATCAAGAGCTTTTCGTAAGCGGGTTGCCCCTCGCTGGCCTCGCGGCCGAGGCATTCACGAGCGGACTCGCTGGACGCGTACGCGGCGTCCGTCGCGCTCGGCCTCGGCTTCGCCGTCGACGGCTTCTGGGCCGCGTTCTTGATCGGCGGGCTCGTGGTCGGCGGCGTCAGCTCAGCTTCGCGCTGTCGCTGTTCGTCGCGTCCGACCACCAGGCGAGGGCGAAAGCGGCTGCGCGGCAGTAGGACGGTCGGCAGACCGCCCGTCGTCTTCAGACCGCCCGGACACGCCGGCGCGGCGCCGGGTCGTCGGACACGGCCGCGTGGCCGTTGGATGCGCGCGACATCACCTCGGCGCATTCGCACGACACCTTCGACAGCTTCCTGGAGTTCTTGATCGTCAGCACCCGCGGCGGTAGTCGATGATGCCCTTGTCGCGCAGCGCCGCGAACGACTCGCTGACGACCGGCCGGGGCGCACCCACCATCTGCGCGACGAACTCGTGCGTCAGCTCGAAGCGGGTCGTGTCCGCCTTCTCCGCCGTGAGCAGCAGCCAACGCGAGAGGCGCTGCACCGACGTGTGGAAGCGGTTGCACAGCGCCGACTGCGCGAGCTGGTGCATCACGCGCTGCGAGTAATCCATCAGCAGTTCGTGCAGAGCGCTGCACGAGAGGATGTGCTCGCGGATCACCAGCTTGGGCACGCGATAGGCCAGCCCTGGAAGCTGGACCACCAAGCCATACGGGAGCGGCTGGTTGCCGAGCGCGTCGGCGATTCCTGCCACCCCCTCGCGGCCGACGAGCGCGACCTCGACCGAGCTGCCGCTGCGCGTCGTCGCCACGAGCGCCACGATCCCCGACTCGATGAAGTACGAGAAATCGGTGACGGCGCGCGGGTGTCCCAGCATCACCCCGCTTTGCAAAGGAAACGGCTCCAGATCCTCGACGAGCTTGTTGAAGACACTCCTATCCGCCTGGAACAGTTCCTGAAGCACGCGATTTTCCGGTCGAGTCGCAACCATCTCCGCCTTTGCATAGTGAGTGCAAGAATCGCAGCATCCCAGCACAGCCATAGATGTGCGTCTGTCTCGTTCCGACACACAAGGTGGTTTCCTGACGGAGCTGCGCTAAGCGCATTCCCTCCTAGCGATTAGCAGACCAATCGGGTTACCCTCGCGTTACGGCCTGAGTGGTGCGTGATCTCGCAAGGACTCGCGCGAGATCGAAGGTGGCGAAGCGACGGTAGCGATGACACACGCGTTCGACGGTGACATCCTGGGACCACTCGTGGCCGACGCGGAACGACTCGTCGAACGCGCGTCGGATCACGCGCGCGGTCTCGATCGCTCGCCGATCGACTGCAGGACGGCAGCACCGAGGCCGCGACAGTGGCCGTGACGGGAGTGGCGCTGGGATCGTTCGAGATGAGCGGCGCCGGCG
>CAVSWX010000023.1:0-68946 GCA_963731785.1 uncultured Acidobacteriota bacterium | reverse complement strand
TCGCCGACATCCGGTTGCGCGACGCGGCCGGGCGCCCGCTGCCGCACGCCCGCCTCCGGGTCCTCGCGTTCATGATCCACCCGGGCATGGCCCCCGTGGCGGCCGCGGTCGACGAACAGGGCGAGGGGCCGTATCGCGCCCGCCTGCGCTTCACCATGGCGGGCGACTGGGTGGTGCGCGTCCAGGGCACGGCGCCCGACGGGCGGCCGATCGATCTGCAGGAGGAGCTCCGCGGCGTGCGGACCGCCCAGTGACACCGTCCGCCACCGGTTCCGACGTGTTCACCTGGCCGGTCATTGGACCGGCGCTGCGATGGCGGCACGCGCGGACCGCGCTGCAGCTCGTCCTCCTTGCTGGTGGCGGCCGCGCTCGTGGCTCACGGGCTGTTCGGGCCGCAGCTCGCGCCCGCGAATCTCGCCACCGTCCTCACGTGGGTGCACTACCGCGGCCTGCTGCTCGTCGCGCTGCTCGCCGCCGGCAACCTGTTCTGCACCGGATGTCCGTTCATCCTGGTGCGCGACGCGGCGCGCCGCCTACGCGCCGGCCGCGCGGTGGCCCCGCTGGCTGCGCCGCAAGTGGCCGGCGCTGGTGCTCTTCGTCGCGGTGCTCTTCGTCTACGAGCTGTTCGACCTGTGGGCGCTGCCGCGGGCGACCGCGTGGCTGGTGCTCGGCTACTTCGGGGGCGCGCTCGTCATCGACGTGGCGTTTGCCGGCGCCAGCTTCTGCAAGTACGTCTGCCCGGTCGGGCAGTTCAACTTCATCGCCTCGACGCTGTCGCCGCTCGAGATCCGCGTCCGCCGGCCCGGCACCTGCCAGTCGTGCCAGACCGTGGACTGCATCAAAGGCCGGCGGGCGCCGGAGGCGCCGCTGCGGGTGGTGCGGCGTGGCTGCGAGCTGAGCCTGTTCCTGCCGGCCAAGGTGGGCAATCTCGACTGCACGCTCTGCTTCGACTGCGTGCAGGCCTGCCCGCACGACAACATCGGTCTCGTGACCCGCACGCCCGGGCGGAGCTCGCCGACGCGCGGCGCCGCTCGGGCATCGGCCGCCTGGCCCAGCGCCGGGACCTGGTGGCGCTGACCGTGGTGTTCGTGTTCGGCGCGCTGCTCAACGCGTTCGGGATGATCGCGCCCGGCCGCACGTGCGACGCATGGCTGCGCCGGGTGCTCGTCGGTGCAGGCCGAGGGGCCGGTGCTGGCGCTGCTGTTCGTGGTCGCGCTCGTCGCGGCACCCGCCCTGCTGATCGGAGCGGCGGCGTGGGCGTCGGCCGCCGCGTCGGGGCTGCCGGTGCGGCGGCAGCTCGGCGCCTTCGTCTATGCGCTGGTCCCGGTCGGCGCCGGCGTGTGGGCCGCGCACTACGGGTTCCATCTGCTGACCGGCGTGTTCACCGCGGTGCCGGTCCTGCAGAGCGCGATGATCGACGGCACCGGCCGGGCGTGGCTGGGAGGGCCGTACTGGACGTGGGTGGGCCTGCAGCCAGGATCAGTGTTCGCGATTCAGCTCGGATTGATTGCGCTCGGGGCGATGGGATCGGTGGCGGTGGCCCGGCTCGTCGCCGAACGGGAGAGTCCGTCCCGTCCCGCCGGCGCGGCGGCACCCTGGGCCGTGCTCGCGATCGTGCTGGGGGCGCTCGGCGTGTGGATGCTGGCGCAGCCGATGGACATGCGGGCCGTGGGCGCCTTCGGATGATGCCGCACCGCGCGTCGGCCGTCCGCGCCGCCCGTCGAGCAGTGCTCGCGGCGGTCGCGCCGCTCGCGCTTGCCGCGCCGGCCGCGGCGCACAGCGGCCCGCCGTACCCCGTGGTGTCGAACCAGGTGTCCGGCCCGTACCGCCTGTCGGTGTGGACCGACCCCGACGCCACCGACGACGGCAGCGCGGGCGGGCAGTTCTGGGTGACGATCGAGCCGGCGCGGGCGGGCGTGCCGCCGCCGGACACGCGCGCCCACGTCGCGATTCGATCGGGCGGCGAGGCGGCCCCCTGGGTGGAACGGGCCGCGGCGCCCGTGGACGGCGACGCGTCGCGCCAGTTCGCCGCCCTCGTCATGGATCACGAAGGCCCGTATGGCGTGCGCGTCGTCGTCACCGGCGCATGGGGCAGGGCCGAGGTGATGACTGCAGTGGACGCCACCTACGACCTGCGGCCGGCGCCGGCCCTACTCGCGGTCTATCTGCTCCCGTTCGTGCTGGTGGGATTTCTGTGGACGAAGCGGCTGCTCCGGCGGCGGCGCGGACGGAAGGCAGTATCCTAGATGGCCCTTCATGATTCACGTCGAAAACCTGGTCAAAACCTTCGGTGAGCTCAAGGCCGTGGACGGCGTGTCGTTCGACGTCACGGCCGGCGAGATCTTCGCGTTCCTCGGGCCCAACGGGGCGGGGAAGACGACGACGATCCAGATGCTGACGACGCTGCTGACGCCCACGAGCGGATCGATCCGTCTCGACGGCATCGATCCGGCGGCCAACCCGCTCGAGGTGCGCCGCCGCTTCGGCATCGTCTTCCAGGATCCGAGTCTCGACGCCGAGCTGACCGCGTACGAGAACCTCGACCTGCACGGCGTGCTCTACCACGTGCCGCGGCGCGTCCGGGCCGAGCGCATCGAGGCGCTGCTCAAGTCGTTCGAGCTGTGGGACCGCAAGGACTCCTACGTGAAGACCTTCTCGGGCGGGATGAAGCGGCGGCTCGAGATCGCGCGCGGGTTCCTGCACACGCCGAAGATCCTGTTCCTCGACGAGCCGACGCTCGGCCTCGATCCCCAGAGCCGCAACCAGCTCTGGGCGCACGTGAAGCACCTCAACGAGACCGAGCGGGTGACGGTGTTCCTGACCACGCACTACATGGACGAGGCCGATCGCGTCGCGCATCGCATCGCGATCATCGATCACGGCCGGATCGTCGCGCAGGGCACGTCGCAGGAACTGAAGCAGCAGACCGGCACCGATTCGCTCGAGGACGCGTTCCTGGCCCTCACCGGCACGACGATTCGCGACGAGCGCGCCGACGGCGCCGACCAGATGCGGCAGATGGCCAAGATGTGGAGGCGATGACGGCGTGAGCGCGATCTACGTCCTGTGGCTTCGGGAAGTGAAGCGCTACCTGCGCTCACGCCCGCAGATCATCGCGTCGCTGGCGCAGCCGCTGCTGTACCTGCTGGTGCTCGGGTTCGGGCTGGGCCCGTGTTCCAGCAGGCGGGGCAGGGCAGCTACATCCAGTTCATCGCGCCGGGCGTCGTCGGCGATGGGCATCCTGTTCACGTCGATCTTCTCGGGCATCGGCCTGCTCTGGGACCGGCAGTTCGGGTTCCTGAAAGAGACGCTGGTGGCGCCGGTGCCGCGCCTGCACATCATGATTGGCCGCACGCTGGGCGGCGCCACGATGGCGATGATCCAGGGCATGCTCGTGCTCGCCGTCTGCATGATCGCCGGCTTCCGGCCGCAGGGTCTGGCGGCGGTGCCGCTGGCGTTCGTGTTCATGGCGCTGATCGCGATCGTGTTCTCCGCGCTCGGCACGGTGATCGGCTCGAGCCTGCAGGACATGCAGGGCTTCCAGCTGATCATGAACTTCCTGGTGATGCCGATCTTCTTCCTGTCGGGCGCGCTCTTTCCGCTCGACAACCTGCCGCGGCGCTGATGGCCGCGACGCGACTCGACCCGCTGTCGTACGGCGTGGACGGCCTGCGCGGCGCGCTCATCGATCGCGCCACGATCGGCATCGGCGTCGACGCGATCGTGCTGACCGTCGTGGCGTCGATCTTCCTGGTCCTCGGCGCCCGCGCGTTCTCGAAATCCAGGTGTGACGGGCGCAGGTCTTCAGACCTGCCCGAACTTCTCCAGATCGGTCCCATCCAGCCGGCATAGCTGCCACTCGCGCAGGCGCTTGGCGCCGAGCGCCTCGTAGAACGCAATCGCCGGCGCGTTCCAGTCGAGCACGGCCCACTCCATCCGCCCGCAGCCGCGCGTGTTGGCGAGCCGGGCGAGGTGCACCAGCAGCGCCTTGCCCAGCCCGTGCCCGCGGAACTCGGGCTTCACGTAGAGGTCTTCGAGATAGAGGCTCAGGCGTCCCAGAACGTCGAGAAGTTGAAGAAGTAGAGGGCGAAGCCGGCCGCCACGCCGTCGATCGACCCGATCACGCAGTGCGCGACGGGTGCGCCATCGGCGGGGAAGAGCGACGCGCGGAGCCGTTCGGGCGTGGTCTCCACGTGATCCAGCAGCTCTTCGTACTCCGCGAGGCCGCGGATGAACTCGAGGATGAGCGGGATGTCGTCCGGTGCCGCCGGACGGATGTCGTGCGCCATCCAGAGATTATGAAGGCTCAGGGCTCAAGGCTCCGGGCCAGCAAGGCCAAAGGCCAAAGGCAGTCCCTCAAGGAATGACGCGCACGTCGTCGAGAGTGCAGCCGGCCGGCAGATCGCTCAGGAGCGGCGGACGATCGCCGATGTAGCAGCGCGGCACGATGTAGAGCGCCTTGTGCGGAATCTCCGCCGGCGGGGCGGCCCGAGGCGGCTCGCGATCGAGCGGGTCGAGCTCGCGCGTGAAGGTGACGGTGTCGTTCGCGGGCACGCGCACGTCGAAGGCGAGCGTGACGAAGCCGGGCGCCACGATTTCGACCCGGTGCGGTCCGCGGGCAGCATGCGCTCACCGCTGCCGCCGAAGTCGTCCACGGTGCCGGCCCATGCACCGTCGATGTGGACGTCGGCGGTGCGCGGCAGGATCCGCAGCCGCAGGAACCCGTGCGGCTCGTCGTCGACGTCGGGCGCCGACGTCGTCACGGCAGACCCCACGATGGTCTCTTCGTACGATACCGGGTACGTCGCGTAGCCGAAGGGCCCCACGTAGGGGTAGCCGTAGACGATGTTGTCTGACCGCTTGCCGCCCCGGCGCGGGCCGTCGTCGTGACGCCCGTCGCGCCGGTGCGAGCGGTCGCGCGAGGTGTAGGTGTCCGGCGCGGCGCGGAACGCGTCCTGTCCGGGTCGATGGGTCGAGCCCGATCGGCCGTTCAGATCCCGCCACGCCGGCCCGGGCGATTGCCAGGCGGGAGCGGGATCTTGCCAGTGACTGGACGTGCCGGACTGCCGCTGTGGTTCGGGCTGGCGGCGCGGCTCTGCTTTTCGCGCCGGCTCCGGTTGCCGCTGGGGCTCCGGCTGCCTGAGGGTGACCGGCTTGGGCACCTCGGTCTGACGCTGCGAGTCGTTGTGCCGCTGGGCGCTGTCGGTCTGGCGGCCCTCGGCGCGCCGATCGGCGGCTTGGCGGCTGACGCCGCTCCTGAACTCGGCTTGTGCGGCAACTGAACTCGCCGCGCCGGTCAGGGCCAGAGCGACCATCGCGCTTCGGACACCAGTCATGCCCCAGCCTCCATCCGACAAGGCCCAATCCGACACGACAAAGTGTGCAAGCCGTCTGCCACGGCTCTTTCGAGAATTCCTCAGGGATTGAGCGCCGAACGCGCCGGAGACCCTGCGCATGACCTACTTCGTGGGCACGCGACGGGACAGGTCGTCGACCCAGTGCTGCACCACCGCCAGCGTGCGTTGCGGGGGTTCGGTCACCCGGAGCATCACGAACCGGCGGCCATCGGGTGTCACGTCGTAGGTCCGGTCCGAAATGCCTGTGCCGGCGCCGCGATACGCTGAGTTCTCGAACAGCTTCCGGCCCTGACCGGCCGTGAACGTCGGCGACAGCGTTACGGGGACGCTGATGAGCGCGCCGGCGAAATCCCGGTAGAAGATTTCCTTGCCATCGTCCGACCAGGCGGGCTGCCGGCCACCGCCTGCCGAGATCTGCCATCGGCCTTGGGCGTCGGGGTACGAGGTGACGTAGACCTCGAACTGCCCGGACTGTGTCGAACCGTACGCCAGCCACCGGCCATCCGGCGACAACTCGGTGTTGACGGCGTTCTCGAGCAGCGGCCGCACACGTCGAGGCGTTGCGAGTGTCATGACTTTTGCGCCGCGACCGCGCCCCGGCGAGAGCTCGGACACGACGAGTGTGCCATCCGGTCCGAACGACTTGGGGTGCTGGAGTACCGGGCTCTCGAACAGGCGCTCGGGAGCACCGCTGCCGTCGGCAGCCTGCCAGAACACGTTCGGCACGCCGTGGCGGCTGTTGGCAAACGCGATCTTCGACCCGTCGGGCGTCCAGCGCACGACGGCGTCTTCGGCCGGATCGGTGGTGAAGCGCTCGAGCACGCGGCGCGCGATGTCCCAGATGTAGATGTCGCGGTTGGGGCCGCCGACGTCGAGGGCGAGCCGCCGGCCGTCGGGGGAGAGGCGCGGGTAGATGTACGGCATCGAGGGCGCGCCGAGCGGCTCTTCACGTCCCTCGCGATCCACCCACACCAGCGTGGCCACGGTGGCCGTGCGCCCCCCGCGCATGTAGATGAGCGTGCCGTCGTTGGCGACCTCGAAGTAGTCCGAGCCGCTGTCGCGCAGCACCTCGACCGGGGTGCCGCGGACCTCCAGCGTCTGCGGGTCGAAGGCCACCGCACGGATCGAGCCGGCGGCGCCGAACACCAGGTGACCGCTGCGCAGGTAGCGTTGATGTCCACCGCCACGCACCAGGGTGATCCGTCGTCCGGTCACGAGATCCACCGCGTCGATGCGTGAGCCAGGATCCACCGCCGAGACGGCCGGCGTGTTCGATCGCGTGGCGATGACGGTGAAGAGGACCACGCGCCCGCCCGGCAGGACTTCCGGGAACGTCGGCTGCTCGTGGTCCGCAAGATGGAGCGGCACCATCACCGGGCGCCCGCCATCTTGCGGGACCCGAAACATGCCCTGCTGGTCGGTGTAGACGATGCTGTCCGGTCCCCACGCACCCATCGCGGCGTTGCCCGTCTCGGCGACGAGTAGCGACGGGCCGCCGTTCACCGCCACCTTGCGGAGCGCGGCCCCGGCCGTGGTGTAGCCGATCCAGCGCCCGTCAGGCGAAAAGAACGGCGAGTTCGCGCTTTCGCCCGGGAGATCCAGAAACGTCACGTCGAGCTGATCGCGTGTCCGCACGGCCAGCCCGCGCGGCGTCGGGTAGACGATGCGGGAGCCGTCGGGGGAAATGGCCAGCTGGCCGAACTCCACCCCGCCCGCGGCGCCCAGGGGGGCGTGCTGCGAAAAGGCCAGCTCGAAGCGCACGGGTTCGGTGGGGGCTGGCGCCGGCGCCGGACGCCACGCCATCCACGCCCATGTTGCCGCCAGCGTCACGGCGAACAGCGCGGCCGCGAGGCGCCAGGCCAGCAACGACGGCGCGGCGGGCGGCGCCGCGGCATGCCCGCCCGGCGCCGCGCTCTCGAGATCGTGCAGCGCATCGCCGATGTCACGCAGCCGCCGGCGCGGATCCTTCACGAGGCAGCGCTCGATCAGCCGGCGCAGCGAGGGTGGCGTCGACGCGGGCAACTGCGACCAGTCGGGGTCGTGCTCGAGCACCGCGGCCACGACGTCAGAGGCGGTCGGGCCCTCGAAGGCCCGCCGGCCACTCAGCAACTCGAACAGCACGCAGCCGAACGCCCAGATGTCGGTGCGGCGATCGACCCGGTAGCCGCGCGCCTGTTCGGGACTCATGTACGCGGGCGTGCCCACCACGGTGCCCGCACCGGTGAGGGTGCTCGACACGGCGCTCGCGGGCGTTTCGGCGTCGGGCGCCTGCGTCGCCAGCCCGAAGTCGAGCACCTTGACCGTGCCGTCGGGCCGCACCATGACGTTGCCGGGCTTCAGGTCGCGGTGGATGATGCCCAGCTCGTGCGCGGCCTCCAGCGCCACGGCCAGTTGTGTCGCGATCGAGACGGCTTCGGCGACCGGCAGGCCTCCACGGCGATCCGGACGCGAGAGGTGGTCGCTGAGCGACTGGCCGTCCACGAGCTCCATCGCCAGCGCCTGCGTCCCGCCGACGTCCTCGAGCGAGTAGAGCGTGGCGATGTTGGCGTGGCTGAGCGTGGCGAGCGTGCGGGCCTCACGTTCGAAGCGCGCAAGGCGCTGGGCATCCAGGCGCACGTCGGCCGGCAGGATCTTGAGCGCCGCGTCCCGCGAGAGCCGGGTGTCGCGCGCCCGATACACCTCGCCCATGCCGCCCGCACCGAGCGGACCCAGCACTTCGTACGGACCGAAACGAGTGCCGGGAGCCAGATGCCATGACTTACGGCTCCAACGCTGGAGCGGCGCCGATCGCACTGGCTCGCGTCTCGGTTGACGGCGCGGCGGCTGCGGAGCGGTAGATCAGGGGCACCGTGCCGATCACCAGCCGGTCCCCGTCACGCAACCTCACGGGGTTGCCAACCGGCGTCCCGTTGAGTGTCGTGCCGTTCTTGCTGCCGACGTCGGCCAGCGTCGCTTCCCCGTCGGCGATCGTAATCGTGGCGTGACGGCGCGACACGCCGCTCGAATCCAGCCACACCGCCGATCGCGGCTCGCGGCCGATGGGATTGTGGCCATCGTAGCAGAGGAAACGATCGGCCGTCGGCGACGAGCCAGTGCGCCGGCGTCGCAACAGCGGGGGGCGCCAGCATGAGCGGCGCGGCAAAGGCGTAGCCGACACGGTTGACAGTCCGGATGATCGGGGCGCCTGGTTCGATGTCGTCGAGCACGCGGCGCACTTCCTTGACCAGGCCGACGAGCGTGGTGTCGGCCACGAAGCTGTCGGGCCACAGCCGCGCGTGCAGTTCACTCTTGGGCACCACGCGAGGCGCCGCGTCCACGAGCAGCACCAGCAGGTCGAAGGCTTTCGGCGTGAGGTGCAGCGGGATGCCGCCGCGGGTGAGCCGCCGGGCGTCCGCCGCCAGCTGGAAGGATCCGAACACGACCGCCACGGCGCTGCCTCCGGAATTCCCCCGCGAATCCCCCTGAACCCCCCCGACTTCAGCGTGTGCTGCGGCGCACCATGCCTGCGAGTCGATGCCCGGAGAGTGGGGCGTCGATCCTACAGGGAGGTTCATATGTGGAACAAGGGCATGACCCTGGTACGCAGGGTGACCGGGGGACGGGTGGCGGCCCTGGTACTGTGTCTGAGTGTCGGCGCTGCCGTCCCGGCATCAGCCGATGCGGTGACGGACTGGAATGACATCACGCTGACCGCGGTGACGGCCGGGCGGCCCGGGCCGCCGGGATTGCTCGACATTGCCCTCGTCCACGCCGCCATTCACGACGCGGTGCAGTCGTTCGAGCACCGGTTCGCACCCTATCACGTGACGATCGCCGGCGCGCACGGATCACCCGCGGCCGCCGTCGCGGCCGCCGCGCACGGCGTGCTCGTCGGGTTGTATTCGGGGCAGCAGATGACGCTCGACATGACCTATACCGACTGGCTGAACCTGAAGGGGCTGAGCGGCGACCCTGGCCTGGCGGTCGGGGAGCAGGCCGCAGCGGCGCTGCTGACGCAGTACCGTGCCGCGCCGAATCCGCCGCTGCCCCCTTACGTCGGCAGCGAGGAGATCGGAGTGTGGCGCCCCACGCCAAACCTGATCGGCAACCCGCCGCCGCCGTCCGCGCCGATGTCCTTTCTCTACGCGGCCTTCCTGAAGCCATTCACGCTGAAACGGCCTGAGCAGTTCCGGCCGCCACCGCCGCCCCGCCTCAACAGCCAGCGGTACCGCGTCGAATACGAGGAAGTGAAGAAGTACGGATCGCGGCTCAGTGCCGATCGAACGGCCGCGCAGACCGACCTCGCCTACTTCTGGTCCGAGAATTTCGTGGCGCAGTGGAACCGCGCCCTGCGGGCCATCGCCGTCGCGCACGTGAACGATCTCGGCGACAGCGCCCGGTTGTTCGCCCTCACCAGCCTCGCGGCCGCTGATGCCTTCATTGCGGTCTGGGACAGCAAGTACTTCTATAGCTACTGGCGGCCGATCACCGCCATCCGCGAAGACGACGGCGATGCACGGACCGGGGGCGATCCCAACTGGGAGCCGCTGATCAACACGCCTCCGTATCCCGACTACGTGTCGGGCGCCAACGGGCTCACCGGCGCGTTCACGATGACACTGCGCAAGTTCTTCGGCACCGACGAGTTCGCGTTCACGATCACCAGTAACGCGCCGCTTGCGGTGCAGAAGAGCCGCACCTACACGCGCTTCTCAGAGGCCGCGGACGAGGTCGTCGAGGCCAGGATTCTCCTCGGCATCCACTTCCGCGCCGCCGACGTGCAAGCGAGAAAACTCGGTGCGCGGGTGGCCCGCTGGACGGCCGACAAGTATCTGCGTCCGCACGGCGGCAACTAGGCCGGCAGTCTCCCTCTCTCCGCCGGCCCCAACCGCCGCGCGGAGTGCGCGCAGGGCCGGGAACACGCCACGTTCCCGGCCCTGTCGCGAATGCTATCCTCGGGGTGGAGGGCGCCCATGTCGACGCTCCGCGAGTGCTACCCCGAACCCCTCGAACGCGCGGTCCTCAAGACGCAGCGCGCGCTCGACGCCCACATGAAGCGCTTCATCGCGCTGTCGCCGTTTCTCTGCCTCGGCTCGTCGAGCCAGGACGGCGCCGACGTCACGCCGCGTGGCGACCAGCCGGGATTCGTGCACGTCCTCGACGACACCACGCTCCTCATCCCCGACTGGCCGGGCAACAACCGGCTCGACACGCTGATGAACATCGAGGCCAATCCCGCACGTCGGCCTCCTGTTCCTCATCCCCGGCTTCAACGAGTCGCTCCGCGTGAACGGCGTGGCCGACGTGTCGCTCGACCCGTCGCTGCTCGCACGCTGGGACGTCAACGGCAAGCACCCGCGCTCGGTGCTGCGCGTGTCGGTACGCGAGGCCTTCCTGCACTGCGGCAAGGCGATCCTCCGCTCGAAGCTGTGGGACGAGACCGCCAGGGTCGATCGGAGCGCGCTGCCGCCGTACGGCCAGATGCTCAAGGACCAGATCGACGTCCGCGACAGCGCCGAGGAGATTCAGGCCTCGGTCGAAGACGGCTACAAGACGCGCCTCTACTAGCGAGGCTCCGCCTCGATGCCTGTGGCTGCGCCTCGCTGGCACTCTCTCCTTGCCCGCGCTTCGCGCGTGCGGCTCAGTCGAGGCGGAAGTTCACCGTCACGGTCATCACCACCGGCACCGGCTGCCCGTTGAGCAGCGTGGGCGTGAAGCGCCATTGGCGCACCGCCTCGACGGCGGCGGCGTCGAGCAGCGGCTGCGATCGCAGCACGCGGAGGCTCTGCACGGCTCCGTCTTCGGAGATCACCGCCTCGAGAATCACGAAGCCCTGCACCCTCGACTGCTGGGCGACGACCGGATAGCGCGGCGCGACGTCATGGACCTTCTGCGGCGCGCGGATGATGCCGCCCACGCGCACCGGCGCTGGCGGTGGCGCGCGGGAGGCGGTGGCGGAGGCAGCATCTCGGCGCCTGACGGCTGGCCGTGCGCGAAGAGGGCGCCGGTCGCATCCACGCCGCCGGGCACCGCAGGCTCCGCGACGTCGGTGATCACGGGCTCGCGCGGCACTTCCGGGATGACGGTATCGGGCGGCTGCAGCGGGGCCGCGTCGGGAGACGGTTGTGCGGGGCGGGGCGGTCGCGGCGCCGCCGGTGGCGGCGGCATCGCCGCGACGACGCGGACGAATTCCGTGATGCGCGGCGGCACCGGGAGCTCGTCGGTGGCAAAGAGCGGCGCGACGACGGCGCCGGCGATGAAGCCGAGGTGAACGACGATCGAGAGGACGAGCGTCCAGGCGCGCATGAAAGCCTCCTGCGCTAAGCGTTGCAGACACCGCGCGGCCACGTTCGCAGCCGCGGCGACGAGGCGATCGCGCCGGCGCGATCGGTGTTGCTGCGTTGGACACCAGCAGGACGGCCAGGTCCCCACCCGGCCACGACGAAGAGCGGCGCGCTCCGGAGGGATGGCGGCGGGCTCGGCGGCATGGCACAATCTGCATCTCGTGCTGATACTTCGCCGTGCGCGCCGCCCGCTCGCGATCGTCTGCGTCGCGGTGATCGCGTTCACGGTATTCGCTCCGGGTGTGGCGGTGGTCGACGCGATCGCGCCGCCGCCCGATTACGTCCTGCTCCCGCAGCTCGAGCCGCTCGACACCGTGGCCGCCGAACCCGGCGGCGTCGAGCAGCCGCACGCCCTCCGCGCCGCGCTCCCCGGGCGCGCCCCTCCCGTCTCCGCGTAAGTCCGCGGTCGCGGGTCCTCGGACCCGCCTGTTCTCAATCGTAGGTGGGCCCGGGTCTTCAGACCCGGGCGGAGGCCGGAAGCCGGGAGCCTGAAGCCCGAAGCCGGCCAGGGAGGCTCACGTGAAACGTGTGTTGAACGGCGAACCACGCCGACCGAGGAACGCCATTGGCTGGCGCGACCTGCTCGACCGCGCCCGCGGGTCGAACGTCCGCCTCGCGCTCGCCGCCTTCGACGCCGCGCTCGACGCGGTGGCCGCGCACGAGCCAGCGGTGCGGGGCCTGTCCGACGCCGCGCTCACCGCACGGGCACAGGCGGTCCGCGCGGCACGCGCCGGGCGGCCGCGCGCCGAGACGCGGGCCGAGCTCTTCGCCCTCGCGCGCGAAGCGGCACGCCGGGCGCTCGGCCAGCGGCCGTACGACGAGCAGATCGTGGCCGCGCTCGCGCTCGACCGCGGCGCGGTGGTCGAGATGCACACCGGAGAAGGCAAGACCCTCACCGCCACCATGCCGGCGGCGCTCCACGCGCTCGACGGCCGGGGCGCCCATGTCCTCACCTTCAACGACTACCTCGCCCGTCGCGACGCCGAGTGGATGGGACCGATCTATCGCCTGCTCGGCCTGTCGGTGGGCGTCGTGCAGCAGGGGATGGACGCCGGGGCGCGGCGGCGCGCCTACGCCGCCGACGTCACCTACGTGACCGCGAAGGAAGCGGGGTTCGACCTCCTGCGTGACCAGCTGGTCGACCATGCCGGCGACGCCGTACACCGGCCGCGAAGCTTCGCGCTGGTCGACGAAGCCGATTCGCTCCTCATCGACGAGGCCCGGGTGCCGCTCGTCATCGCCGGGCGGGTCGTCCGCGAGGCCGGCCGGGCCCGGGCGCTCGCGCCGCTCGTGGCCTCGCTCGCGCCCGGCGTGCACTACACCACCGACGAATACCGCCACGACGTCGAGCTCACCGACGCCGGGCTCGGGCAGGTCGAGCGCGCCCTCGCGTGCGGCGCCCTGCACGATCCGGGAAACGAGACGCTGCTGGCCGAGGTGAACTGCGCGCTGCATGCCCGCGCGCTGCTCGAGCGCGACGCCGACTACATCGTCAAGGACGGACGCATCGGCATCGTGGACGCGTTCACCGGCCGCGTGATTCCGGATCGACACTGGCCCGACGGCCTGCAGGCCGCGCTCGAGGCCAAGGAAGGGCTGGAGCGCCGCGACGATGGCGAGACGCTCGCGTCGGTGACGCTGCAGCGGTTCCTGCGCGGATACGAACGGCTGTGCGGGATGACCGGCACTGCGCGCGACGCGGCACGCGAGCTCCGCCTGTTCTACGGCCTCGACGTCGTGGTGATCCCGCCGCATCGCCCGGTGCGGCGGATCGATCGGCCCGACGTCGTGTTCACGCACCGCGCGGCCAAGGAGGCGGCCGTGGCCGCCGAGGTGGCGCATGCGCATGCGTCGGGGCGCCCGGTGCTCGTCGGCACGCTCACCGTGGAGGAATCGGAGCGGATTGGGGCGATGCTGCGATCGCGCGGCATCGCCTGCGAGGTGCTCAACGCCCGCGAGGACGAGCACGAAGCCCGGATCGTCGCCGCCGCCGGCTCGCCGGGTGCCGTGACGATTGCCACCAACATGGCCGGGCGCGGCACCGACATCCGCCTCGGCGACGGCACGGCGGACGGCGCGGCGCGGGTGGCCGCGCTCGGTGGCCTCTACGTGATCGGAACCAACCGTCACGAAAGCCGCCGCGTCGATCGGCAGCTGCGCGGGCGGGCCGGCCGTCAGGGCGATCCGGGCGAGTCGCGGTTCTTCCTCAGCCTGGACGACGAGCTGCTGGTCCGCTACGGAATCCGCCGGCTGATTCCCCCGCAACACGTGCCCGCGGCGCGCGAGGCGCCGATCGACCACCCCGTCGTGCGGCGCGAGATCGCCCGGGCGCAGCGGATCATCGAAGGGCAGAACGCCGAGATCCGCCAGCACGCTGGCCCGCTATGCCGGCGTCGTCGAAGACCAGTACGCGATGGTCGTGGAGCGCCGCGCGGCACTGCTGTCGGGCGAGGAGCGGCCGGCGATCTGGGCGAGTGCACCGGAGGCGCGCGCGCGGCTCGTCGCGGTGGTGGGCGACGATGCGACCGATGCGGCCGAGCGCGCCGTCACGCGCGCTCATCTCGATCGCCTCTGGCGCGAGCACCTGGCGTTCTGCGCCGACCTTCGCGAGGGGATTCATCTGGTACGCCTGGGCGGGCAGGATCCGTTGCAGCAGTTCATTCACGAGGCGCGGGCCGCCTTTGCGCGTCTCGACGAGGCGCTCGACGCTGCGGTGCTGGCATCGCTGCGGCAGGTCGAGATGGGGAAGGACGGCCTGGCGGTCCGGGGCCTCGATCTCAAGGGCCCGTCGGCCACCTGGACGTATCTGGTCAACGACGATCCGTTCCGCGATCAGGTATCCCTGTCGCTGCTCGGCACCGGCGCGCGAGGCGTCGCCATCTACGCCGCCGTGGTGATGCCGGTGCTGTTCCTGCTGTGGACCGTGGTGGAGAGATTCGCGAGGAGGGGGAGGACAGGTGGGACGGGTGGGACAGCGCCGCCGAGTTCGACGGTACCGTAATCACCGAGGCAGAATTGTGATCGCCGTACCGTCCGCGCGCGGTCCGCGGTGCGCAAACCGCGGCAGTCCCGGTCCGGTTTCCTGCGGTCGCCTCGGGTACGGCGCTTGATGACCGATGAAGACAGCCGATCATGCTGAACGCATCTTTCTCGAAACTGCTCAACACCCGCACCACATGGACGCTCGGCCTTGCCGCCCTGGCGCTGGCCGGCGTGGCCTCCGGACAGGCCCGCCGCCCGGACGCGACGCTCGACGAGCTGGTGGTGGAAGTGCAGGCGCTGCGCGCGGAGATGAACCAGGCGGCCGCCGCCAGCATTCGCGCCCAGCTGCTCGTGGGCCGGCTGCAGATGGAGGATCAGCGGATTTCCGGGGTCGTTCGCGACCTCGAAGCCGTGCAGGCGGAGCTTGCGGCCAACGCGCAGGCGCGCACTGACGCCGCTGCACAGATGAAGACGCTGGAAGACGCGCTCATCAGCGCCGGCGCCGCGACCCGCGACGAGGTCGAGCAGCAGTTGACCGCGGCCAAAGCCGCGGCCGTGCAGGCCGACCGCCGCCAGCAGGCGCTCAAGCGCCGGGAGAGCGGCCTGGCCAAGGAGCTGCAGGAAGACCAGGCGCGCTGGCGGGACATCAACGCACGGCTCGAGAACTTCGAGCAGGCGATTCCCGGCCAGTAGGCGCAGCCCCACCGAACGCCGGCCGCGGCCGGTTGGCGATTAACTCGGCTTCTGCGCCGCGGCGACTGCCTTCTCCAGTTCCGCGGCCGGACCCACGCCGCCGTGGCCGCCGGCGTGGGTCGTCACCTTCAGCTTCAACGCCCGCACCGCCTGCAGCAGCGCCACGGCGTCCGGACCCGCCGGCGCGCCCGTGCCCGGAAAGAACAGATCGCTCTGGAAGAGCACGCCGCCCTTCGTGACGAACGCCAGCACCTTGGGCTCGACGTGGGGGATGCCGGTGACGGCATGGAGCTCCAGCGACTGCCCGCCGTCGCTGATCACCTTCTTGCCCTCGAAGAACTCGATGCCGCCGGCCTTGCCGGCTTTCCTGGCCAGTTCCAGCGCGTCGGGCGGGTTGGTGTGCGGCGTCTCGATCACCGGCCGCATCACCGGCTGGTACGCCGTGGGCGCCAGGATGGTGGCGCCCACCGCGGCCAGCCCGCGCGCACCGCCGGTGTGGTCGTAGTGGAAGTGCGAGACCGCGGCGTAGCGGACGGGCTTGTTGGGGAACTGCTCGGCGAGCAGGCGCGCCAGCGTGGCGCTCTGTGCCTCGGTGTAGGCGGCTTCGACGACGGCCAGATACGAGGGGAACTCCACCACCAGGCTGTTGTGCGAGTAGGCGCGCGCGAAGAACACGCCGTCCGAGACCTTGGCGAGCGCCACCGGCGAGTAGTCGCCGGCGGCAATGGCCTTGTCCACTTCGGCGTTGGCCGCCTCGGGAATCGCGAACACGGCGAGCGCCGCCGCGTCGTTGACCGATGCCGCCCGTGAACTGCACCTCCGAATACGGCTTGACCGCCTTTGACGATCGTGATCTTGTGCGGCAGCTTCACGCCCGCGACGTCGCGATAGTCCGCCAGCGTGTACACGGCGGGCTGGTCGCCGAGCATCGTCTCGGTGTCGGTGGCCTCGAACCCGTCGAGCAGCTTCGTCTGGGTGTTGAAGTACAGGCCGATGGTTTCACCGGACGCCAGCTTCGTGGTGGCGAAGGCGTGGGGAGAGCCGGCGAAGTCGCGGGTCTGGGGCGCGCCGGCCGCTGCGGTGTCGGCCGCCGCCAGGAGGATCGTGATGACGTTGCGCTTCAGGAGGAACTCCGGCGAGTTCTGCGTGCCCCAGCTGAAGAGTCCCGAGGGCGACAGTCACCGCGAGCGGCCGGCCGGCGACGTTCTCGAGGCCTACGGCCTTGCCGTCCTTCCTGGTCAGGACCTCCTGCCGGTGCTGGGTGAACTCACCGAGCTTGATCTCGTAGTCGAGCACCGCGCGGCCGTTGACGAGATCGAGGTCTCGGTGACCTTCGACAGCGCGGCCGGCGTCTCCGCGTCGGTGGCGCGGACCATCTGGCCGAGCCGCAGCCGCGTGCCGGCGCCGTCGCGCATCACCACGGTCTGCACGTTGCGCAGGCGCTCGAGGCCGCCCATCGCGGCGGCCGCCTCGGTGGCCAGGCTTTGCGCCGTCGGAGCCGATGCACACGAGGCCAGCCAGAGTCCGCCACTCACGACCATCAGACCAACCGCCGCCGACGGCCACCGTTCCCCCATCTGGTTCCTCCTGCTGTGTGCACGATTGGTCGTTCGCAGGGCGGGTACTGTAGCAGTGCTCGCCGGCGCCAGGTGCCACCTCGGCCGGTGTTTGTCAGAATAAGGACCACCTCAACCGAGTGTCGCCGCCGCGACGTGCGAGGGGCCTGCATCTTTTTCATCGATATTCTCGCGGTCCGTGAATGCACCCGTCCGGTGTGTCGCTTGCATGGTCGTCGCGCGAATCCGGGCCGCGGGGGACGCGAGGCCTGGATGGAGGGTCTGCAATGCGCCTGATTGCCGGAGCCTTCGCCGTGTTCCAATCGGCGTGACGGAGGGGTTGTTCTCCGAGCACTTCGACCTGACGCTCGCGGCGTCATTCAATGGGTCGTTCATTACCGCCAACGGCGGCACGGCCGCGGGCGCGGAAGCGGCACTCGCTGCGGGCTTGGCTGCCGGGACGGCGTACCTGAACATCCACACCGCTTTTGCCCGAGGCGGGGAGATTCGAGGTTTTCTGCGGAGCCCGCGGTCCGTTCCGGAACCCGTGTCGCTCAGCCTCCTTGGACTCGGGGCTGGCGGGGCTCGCCGCCCGCCGGCGCCGCGCCTAGACGCGCCTCCGGCAATCGCGAGCGCAGCGACCCCGCATCAGCCGCGCTCGCGTCGTTCGTGCCGCTCGACCAGCACGGCTCCAGTCGGCATCGGCTGGACGCTCCGGCGATAGACACCGAGATACCCAGTGGGCGGCACTTGCGTGGCGGTCACGTGGGGCTGACGCGTGGCCAGCACCGCGGCCGGCACCTCGAGATCCAGCTGCGCCGCCTCGACGTCCACGCGAATCAGGTCGCCGTTCTGTACCAGCGCCAGCGGTCCCCGCGCCGCGGCCTCGGGCGACACCTCCGCGACGGTCAAACCCTTGTTGCAGAGACCGGAGAGCTGACCGTCGGTGACGAACGCCACGTCGTTCTCGAGCCCCCGGGCGTAGATGCCGAAGACGACCCGCGAGGCCGATCCCGCCATGCCGGGCCCACCGACCGGGCCGCAGCCGCGCAGCACGAGCACGTGACCCGGGCGCAGCTCGTTCCGCTGCAGGGCGGCCAGCGCGTCCGGCACCGAATCGAACACGAGCGCGGGCCCGGTGAGCCGCAGCAGCTGTCCCTCGGGTCGCAGCCCCGGGCGCGCGATGGCGCTCTCGGGCGCGAGCGAGCCCCGGAGCACCACGATCGAGGCCGCGGCGGAATACGGGCGATCGAGCGGGCGAATCACCTCGCCATCGCGGACCGTGGCGTCCGCCAGCTCGTCGCCGAGCGTGCGCCCGGTGACCGTGCGCGCGGACAGATCGAGCAGCGGCGTCAGCGCACGCAGCAGCGCCGTGGGCGCCGCCCGCCGCTTCGAACGCGTCGATCGTGTGCGGCCCGTTGGGCGCCACCGCGCTCAGCACCGGCACGCGCGCGCCCAGCTCGTTGACCAGCGCGAACACGTCGAGGTCGAGCCCGGCCTCCACGGCCGTGGCCTGCAGGTGCTTCACGCAGTTGATCGATCCGCTGACGGCCAGGACCGACGCGATGGCGTTGCGGAACGCGGCCGGCGTCATCACGTCGCGCGGCTTCAGGTCCTCCCACACCATCTCGACGATGCGGCGTCCCGACCGGCGGGCGAGGTCGAACATCGCCGGGCTGTTGGCGAGCACCGGCGCCGCGCCCGGCAGCGTCATGCCGAGCGCCTCGCAGGCGATGTGCATCGAGTTGGCGGTGCCCATGCCCGCGCACACGCCGGGGCCGGTGATGGCGTGATCGCACATGCCGGACAGCGTCTCCTGTGAGAGCGTGCCGAACATCGCCCGTACCGAGCCGATGAACACTTCTTCGATGTCGACGTGCTGGCCGTTGTAGTGGCCCGACGGCTGGTAGCCGCAGATCACCAGAATCGTCGGGATGTTGAAGCGGCCGGCGGCCATCAGGTGCGCGGGCGGCGTCTTGTCGCACGACGAGAGGCAGATCATGCCATCGAGCTGCGCGCCCTCGACCGCGATCTCCATGTCGTTGACGACCAGGTCGCGGCTCGCCAGCATGTAGGCGCCCTGGGCGCCGGCGCTGATGATGAAGTCGCTCGGCGCGGCGGTGCGGATCTCGAACGGCAGGCCGCCGGCTTCGCGCACGGCCTCCTTCACCACCGTCGCGATGCCGTCCAGATGGCTGAAACAGATCGCCAGCTCCGACGAGCTGTTGACCACGGCGATCTTGGGCTTGAGCATGTCGGCGTCGGACAGCCCCAGCGCCTTCCACTGCGCGCGACGCACGGCCTCGCGCGGCGACCCCGGTTCGAAGTTGCTGCGCAGCGGCCTGCGTGTGTCGGCGCCCATGGCGCTGATGGTAACTCCGGGGCGCGAACGCGCCCGAAGCGATTCAGCCCGAAGCCACCCGAAGCCCGAAGCCTGAAGCCCGAAGCCGACAAGAATCAGCGATAAGCTATCGCCGTGTCCACGCCCGCCTCCGTCGCCAGGCCCGCGGTCGCCCATGGCGGCGAAGGGATTCTGGGCAAGCCCTGGTACTGGTGCTACGTCCTGCTGGCGCTGACGATCTGCTACATCGTCAACGTCATGGACCGGTCGCAGATCCTCGCGGCGTCGCTCCAGGCGATCAAGCAGGAGTTCGGCGCCACCGACTTCCAGCTCGGCCTGCTGAGCGGCATTCCGTTCGCGCTCTTCTATTCGTTCCTCGGCATTCCCGATCGCCGCGCTGGCCGACCGGTGGAGCCGCATGAACGTGCTGGCGCTCGCCGTCGCCACGTGGAGCGCCATGACCGCGCTCTGCGGCATGGCCGTGAACTTCCCGATGCTCTTTGCCGCGCGCGTCGGCACCGCCATCGGCGAGGCCGGCGGCAGCCCGCCGTCGCACTCGCTCATCTCCGACTACTTCCCGCGCAGCTGGCGCGGCACCGCGTTCTCCTTCTACGCGCTGGCCGTGCCCGTCGGCACCGCGCTCGGCGCCTTCATGGGCGGCTGGGGCAACCAGAACCTGGGCTGGCGCAACACCTTCATCCTGGTCGGCCTGCCCGGGATTCTGCTGGCGCTCGCCGTGCGGTTCACGGTGCGCGAACCGCCGCGGGGCATGGCCGACGGCCTGGCGGCCCAGGCGGCCGCCAAGATGCGCGCCCCCGGTCTGGTCGAGGTGCTCTCGTATCTCTGGGCACGCCGATCGTTCCGCCACCTGAGCCTCGCCGCGGCGCTGCACTCGGTGGTCTGGTACTCGAGCGGCGCGTTCAACAACGCCTTCCTGCAGCGGTCGCACCAGCTCAGCTCCTTTGAAGCCGGCGTGTGGATCGGGATTCTGTCGCTCATCGCCGGCATCGGCACCTTCCTCGGCGGCTTCGCCTGCGACCGGCTCGAGCACCCGCTTCAACGACCGCCGCTGGTACCTGTGGGTGCCCGGGAGTCGCGACGCTGCTGTGCGTGCCGTTCCAGTTCCTGGCCTATCTGTCGCCGTCGCTGTCCACCACGCTGCCCTCGTTCGTGGGGCTGATGTTCATGGCCGCGGTGTTCTTCGGCCCGTCGTTCGCCATGACCCAGGCGCTGGCCACGGTGCGCATGCGCTCGGTGGCCACCTCGCTCCTGCTCTTCATCCAGACGCTCATCGGCAACGGCCTCGGCCCCGCGACCACCGGGTTCATCAGCGACGCCCTCGGTGCCCTCGCTGCAGGGCGACTCGCTGCGCTACGCTTTGGTGATCATCGGCGTCGTCAACATCTGGGCGGCGCTGCACTACGCATGGGGCGCGCGGACGCTGCGCGCGGATCTGCAGGCCACCGAAGCGCTCGCGGCGCGCTGAGGGCTTGAGTTGGAGTCGGCTCAAGGAGGCTCTTGCCTGAGCCCCGAGCCCTGAGCCAGACGAGTGCACTTTAGGACGGAAATGCTCACGCTCACCGACGACGAGAAGGCCATGCTCGACGGCCGGCACGGCAAGGCCCGCCAGAAGGCGATGGATCTGCTGGTGCGCTACGCCGAGGCGCTCGGCGCCGAGCGGTTCGTCGACACGCAACAACGTCGCCGGCGTGCCCGGGTCGGCCAATGCCTTCCTCCAGCAGTACTACAAGGACAAGGGCGGCCCCGGCGGGGACGCGATCTTTTCCTACTTCGATCTGGACGCCGACGAGCTGGTCGAGGCGCCGAACGCCGTCGTGCACACGTGCCACCTGCAGGGCGGCGCCGATCCGCTGCATTGGGAGACGCTCGGCGTCGGCGAAGAGATCGTGCGCGGCCACGAGGCGCGCGAGGCCTTTGCCGTGAGCAAGGGCGTCCAGATCCTGAAGACCTGCACGCCGTATCTCGCCGGCAACCTGCCCGCCTTCGGCGAGCACTGCGCCTGGATGGAGTCGTCGGCCGTGATCTACGCCAACTCGGTGCTCGGTGCGCGCACCAACACCGAGGGGCGCGAGAGCACGAGCGCGGCGATGCTGACCGGGAAGATTCCCGACTGGGGCCTGCACCGCGACGAGCCGCGCCGCGGCACCCATCGCGTGAACGTGCGCGTGCCGGTGGAGTCGGTGATCGACTGGGGCATGCTCGGCTACCACACCGGCGAGGTGGTGCAGGAGCACATTCCGGTGCTGGCTGGCATCACCGCGGCTCCGGATGTCGTGCGCCTCAAGCACTTCGGCGCCGCGGCGTCGTCGTCGGGCGGCGTCGAGATGTACCACATCGCCGGCGTCACGCCGGAGGCGCCGGACGTCGAGACGGCGTTCGGCGGCAACGTGCCGCGCGAGGTCTTCGAGTACGGCGTCGCCGAACGCCGGCGCGTCTACGATGCGCTCAACGCGAACGCCAGCGACCCGGCCGTGGACTTCGTCATGCTGGGATGTCCGCACGCGGCGCTGGAGCAGTTGCGCGAAGCCGCGACGCTGCTCGACGGCCGCCGGATCAGCGGCAACACGCGGCTCTGGATCTTCACGTCGCGCGCGGTGCGCGACGAGGCCGACCGCGCCGGCTATACCGCCGCGATCGCCTCGGCCGGCGGCGTGGTGATGACCGACACCTGCTCGGCGTTCGCGCAGGCGATGCCGCCGGGGACCAGGGTGGCCGCGCTCGACTCGGCGAAGCAGGCGCACTACCTGCCGGCCATTCTCGGCGTCCAGGCGTGGTTCGGCACGACTCGCGACTGCATCGAGGCTGCGGTCACCGGCCGCTGGAACGGGGAGCCCCCGGCGTGATCGTGCTGCGCGGACGCACCGTCGTGGGCGGCCGGGCCGAAGGCGAGGCGCTGGTCACCCAGATGACCGTGCCGGGCTGGGGCGGTGTCAATCCCGTGAAGGGCGTCATCACCGAGACGCGCCACGACCTGCGCGGCGTGAGCTTTGCCGGCAAGGTGCTGGTGTTCCGCGGCGCCAAGGGATCGTCGGGCTGGTCGGCGATGTATCACACCACGCGGCTGGCCGGCACGGCGCCGGCCGCGCTCGTCTTCAACGAGATGACCACCAAGGTGGCGCTGGGCGCGGTGGTGATGCGGGTGCCGAGCGTCACCGGCCTCGACCGCGATCCGCTGACGGTGATCGAGACGGGCGACTGGGTCGTGGTGGACGGGGATTGCGGAACGGTGGAAGTGAGGAAGAAGGCGAGTAGGCTTCGGGCTTCCGGCTTCGGGCTTCAGGACGCTGGTGCGGGTGGACCGATACGACAGGGGTAGGACTCGATGCGACACACACTGATCACTCTTCTCATGGCGGCAACGGCCGCACCGGCGTGGCACAGACGCCCAAGCCGGCGGAGATCCGCGAGGCGGTCGTGAAGGCGCTGGCGCCGGTGCAGAAGGCGCAGGAGCCGTGGTACACGGCCAACAAGCAGGTGTGCGCGTCGTGCCATCACCAGTACCAGCCGTCGCTCGCGTTTCGGGCGGCGCGCGAGCGTGGCGTGCCGGTGAACGAGGCGATCGCCCGGGCGGATGCCGCCAAGGCGTTCACCTTTGCCGACATCGACAAGGCGATCCAGTACCAGTACGTGATCGAGCCGTCGGTGGACGACGCCTACCGCATGATGGCGGCCCACGCTGCCGGCATCCCGCCCAATCTGGGCGCGGCCGTCTACGCGCGGCTGCTCATCTCGCGGCAGAACGCGGACGGCACGTGGGACGGCTTCCATCAGCGGCCGCCCTCGTCCTACAGCCGCTTCACGATGGCCACGCTCGGGCTGCGCGCCGTGCAGCTCTATCGTCACGCGTCGCAGAAAGCGGCGGCCGACGCCGCGGTAGCGCGCGCGCGCGGCTACCTTGAAAAGAACGCGGCGCCCGATACCGAAGGCCGCACCTATCAGCTGCTCGGCCTGAAGTGGGCGGGCGCCGATAGCGGGCCGCCTGCGCCGGCTCGGGCGTGAGCTCGTGGCGACGCAGCAGGCCGACGGCGGCTGGGAGTCGCGAGCCGGACGGGGCAGCGACGTGTACTCGACCGGACAGGCGCTCGTGGCGCTGCACGACGGCGCCGGGCTGCCGGCGTCACCGATGCGGCCTATCGCAAGGGAGTGGCGTACCTGCTGAAGACCCAGGCCGCCGACGGCACCTGGCACGTGACGACGCGGCTGCGGCCGCCGGCCCCGCTCAGCCCGCCGTACTTCAACGCCGGCTATCCCTACGAACGCGATCAGTTCCTGTCGATGAGCGGCGCGAGCTGGGCGATCATGGCGCTCTCGTACGCCCTTGGACCGGCCCGGCCGGTCAGCCTCGAGCCGGTGCCGGGGACGCTCGCGTCCGGCGTCGAGCCCTGGGTCGAGACCGTGGTGTTCGGCTCGGTGGCCGACCTGCGCCGCCTGCTCGACGGCGGCCTCAGCCCGAACGCCGCCACCGCGGCCGGCGGCACGACGGTGCTGATGGCCGCGGCGCCCGACGCCGAGAAGATGCGCCTGCTGCTCGATCGGGGCGCCGACGTGAACGCCCGCGCGAAGAGCCGGTTCTCGGCGCTGATGGTCGCCGCGCAGTATCAGGAAGGCGACGCGGCCATCAACCTGCTGCTCGATCGCGGAGCCACTGTGGCGCCACCCGAGGGCGCGCCGCCCATCTTCAACGCCAACCCGTTCTCGCTGGCGGCGTATGCCGGCAACTACCGCTCGCTGAAGCGGCTGAAGGATGCCGGCGGCCAGATCGACGGCGCCTTCATCGCCATCGGCACATCGCGGACCACGCCGATGCTCGGCGCGTTCAAGTTCGGCGACGCCGAGGTGATCCGGACGCTGCTCGAGCTCGGCGCGCCGGTGGACTTCGCCGACGGCAATCAGATCACGATGTTGAGCCGTTCGGTGCTGAACCACGAGCTGGAACTGGCGAAGATGCTGATCGCGCGCGGCGCCAACGTGAACGCCACCGACAAGCTCGGGATGACGCCACTCCTGTGGGCCGCGTCGAGCGACTTCGGCGACGCCGCGATGGTGGAGCTGCTGCTGAAGTCCGGCGCGAAGGCCGACGCGAAGAACCGTGACGGGCGCACGGCGCTCGAATTGGCCAGGACCTACAAGCACGACTACCTCGTGCGGGTCCTGGAGCGGGCTGCAGGGACCCACTAGACGAACGGAACAGAAAACGGAGGTCCAATGCGATATTCAGGCTTCGTTCTCCGGGCGCTGCCGATCTTCGCCCTCGCCGTGTTACTGGCGCCTTCCTCCGCGGGTCAGGGTGTGCCGCGGCTCGATTCCTATAACGGCGTAGTAGTGCGGATTCTCCAGAGCAACAACGCCGGCAACATCCATCACATCATCGATCCCGCGACCAACCGGGTGACGGGATTCATCAGGGGCTGTCCGAACCCGCACAATCTCACCACTCACCCGGATGGCCTGTACTACTACTGCTCGAACGAGTCGGAGGACACGGTCGACGTGTTCGACACGAAGACGCTGCAGCTCGTGACGCAGATCCCGCTCTCCGGCAATCCCAACAAGATCGTGGTGAACAAGAAGCACAAGAAGATCTATGCAGGTATCCGCGCCTGGACAGCTGACAAGCGCGCGGTCGTGGACGTAATTGATATCGCCACACACAAGCGTGTTCGCAGCGTCGCCGTTCATCACCCGGTGCACAACACGTACGTGACACCGGATGACAACTTCGTCATCGCCGGTCTCGCCGGTGAGGTGAAGCCGGGGGAACCGACGATACAGGTGATCGATCCCGTCACGGACCAGGTGGTGTGGGGGATGGAATTGACGGGACATCAGCAGTACGGCCGCAACAACCACGAGGTGCGGCCGATGGCCTTCGAGGCGAATCCCGAGGGATCGACCAAGCGGATGTTCGCCCAGGCGACCGGCATCAATGCCGTTTGGGTGATCGACTGGAACAAGCGCCAGGTCGTGGACATACTGTGGCCGCCCAAGCTCCCGTTGTGGAAGCAGAACGCCGACGGTATTCAGACCGGCGACATGCACGGCCTCGAGGTGCTGCCGGATCGATCGGCGGTGTGGGCGTCGAGTCGGCTCGACAGCCGGATCTACGGCTGGACACTGCCCGATCTGAAGTACATCGGCGCCGTGGAAGTCGGACCGACGGCCAACTGGATGACGCCGACGCCGGACAGCAAGTACATGTACGTCGCGATATCGGGCGCCGACCACACGATCGCGGTGGACCTGAAGAAGCTGGCGGTCGTCGCCAAGATCAAGACCGGCGCGCGGCCGGCGCGGATCAGCACGGCGATCCTGCCGCCGAACCGCGTCAACGCCGCACCGGGCTCCGGTTCAACGCAGCAGGAGTAAGGCCATGAAATGGATCGCGATGGCCCTTTCTGCGTTCGTGCTTGCGCTCTGCGTGAGCGTCTCGCCATCGGTGCCGCTGCTCCACGCGCAGCAGTCGAGCGCGTCAGCCGGCGCGCCGCCACGGGCGGCGGACGTCGAGTCGTTCCGGAAGACGATTGAACCGATCTTCATGAAGGATCGCGGCGGCACGATGCCCGGGTACGCCGCGTGCGTGATGTGCCACACCTGGCAGACGAGCGTGCGGTTCGACCTCGAGACGCCGGCCACTGACGCCGGGTGGACGCCGGAACAGTCGCGCATGAACTTCGAGATGATCACGCAGCTGGTGAACACCCGTTCGCCGGAGAACAGCTACCTGCTGGCGAAACCGCTCGAGCCGAAAGTGGGTGGTCTGGGACACACCGGCGGGACGTACTGGACGTCGCGCAGCGATCCCGAGTACCAAGCCGTGCTGGCCTGGATCAAGTCTCTGCCTGCGGACCGCTACGTGCCGCCGCCGGCCCCGCCGGTGGACTTCGAGTTCTTCCGCGCGTGCGTGCAGAACGTGTTCGCCGACGCCGCGCGAAGGACACATCAGCTGCAGCAACTGCCACGGGGGTGGGCAGATCGGCTTTGCTCCGGTCCCGGGCGAAGGCCGTGCGCAATGGAGCGAGGAGGAGGCGCGTCAGGCCTTCCGCGTGATCGCGCGTCTCATCGTCGCCGGCAATCCCGTGCAGAGTCGCTTCCTGTTGAAACCGCTCCATCCCGATGGCGGCGGCTCGTACGCCCACAACGGCGCGCGGCGCTGGCAGACGCGCGACGATCCGGAGTGGCAGATGCTGGCGGCCTGGGTCCGCGGCGACCGGAAGGGCAGCAGTTGTTCGTGATGGCCGTTCACGACCACGGGCAGAGGCCCGATGCGAAACCCTGGGGGCAGCGACATGCGGGTGGCTGGCCGATTCTTACTCTCGGGAGCGGGGCTCATCGCCCGCCAGACCTGTAATCGTTCGCACAAGGATGTCGTCGCTGTCCGGGATTCGGGTCGCGATTCCGCATGTCGACTCTCGGCACGGATGTTGAGGCTCGGACGAACCGAGTCTCGACACCATGCCGACGACAACCCGTCCGGCTCCCGACGTTCAGGAACTCCTCGCGGCATATCGGACGCTCGACGTCCCGCCGAAGGCGTCCCCGGTCGCCGTTCGAATCCGCTATCGTGAGCTGGCCCAGCTGCACCATCCCGACAAGTGGCCGAATGGATCGGCGGAGCAGGTGGCGGCCGCCGAGCGCATGCGCGAGATCAACGCCGCGTATGACCTCATAGAAGATGCCCCGCTACAACACCGGGAGATACCGGTCGAGCCAACCCATGCGCTTCCCGCGCCCCGAGCGAACTGGCTTACGCGACTCGAGATAGACCCGGTCAAGTTCCTATACGGCGCCTCGGCGGGCGGAGCTCTGGCGTACTGGCTGAGTAGACGTGGACTGATGCAGGACTGGTATTCCTGGCTGTTGGCAATCGTGATGGGGATCGTGTTTGCGAGGACGACCTGGATCTCGAACCGGCTGCTCGAGGGGATTCGTCGAATGGCTGCCACGTCGGTGACGCGCGCGGTCCACTGCGCCGGTGCGCTTGAGCGGACTTCGCCGTCACTGGGACGAGTACGGACGAAGCGACCCGCTCTGGGCGATCCTCACGGCCCCGGACAAGAAAGGGAACCGCTGGTCGATCGACCACTTCTTGCAGACCTGGCGTGATGAGATTGCTTCGACGCCTCTACGACCGTGGTCAGTCCGTCCGGTCGAGATTGTCGGTGAGGCGCGCCTGCAGCGCGGCCAGATCGACCGCGTGCACCGGTCCGGATCCGGCGAGGTCGAGGGCGTGCGCGGCGGCGGCGCCCATCGCGATGCACGGGCCGATCACGCGGATGGCCGAGAGCGCGTGCAGGTCGGCGTCCACGCAGCGGCCGGCGGCCACGACGTTCTCCGCCTCCTTCGGCACCATGCACCCGAGCGGGATGTAGTAGACGTGGTCGGGCGCGAACTTCTCCCAGTGCACGAGCGCCGGCGCGTCGTGCAGCTCCACCCACCACGCGCAGCGCGCCACCGCGTCGGCGGGCCGTGCGGCCGCCTTGATCTCGTCGAGCGTCAGCTGATGCCGGCCGACGATCCAGCGCGTCTGCCGGATGCCCGGCATGCCGTAGGCGCGGATCTGCGCGCGGGCGAAGATGTCGGGGAATTCGGCGCGCAGGAAGGTGATGACCCGGTCGGCCTGGGCCCGGCCGTCGATCACCATCTGGCCGGTCGCCATCGGGTCGAGCGGCGTCTCGAAGTGGGTGACGTTGGCCAGCATCAGGTTCTTGCCGGGGAAGTGCATCAGGAAGCCGTCGTGGCGCACCAGGCCGTAGGCGCCGCCCTTCTCGGCCAGGCGCGCGTGGACGTCGGCCATGACCATCTTCGCGGCGGCGTCGGCGTCGTAGTGCTCGATGACGAAGTTGAGCGAGCCGAAGACCGGTGCATCGGGTTCGCGCACCTCGAAGCCGGCCTCGTAACTGAGCGTGGCGTCGCCCGAGGCGTCCACGTAACCCTGCGCGGCGATGCGCACCTGCCCGAACCGGGTCGCCAGCTCGATGTGCCTGAGGCGGCCGCCCTCCACCGCCACATCCGTGAGGACGGCCCCGACGATCGAGCGCACGCCGGCCTCCTGCATCTTGCGCTCGACCCAACGTCCCAGCCGCACCTCGTCGTAGAGGAACGTGATGGTGCCGGTCATCGATTGGCGGCGGTGCATCGAGCCTTCAGCCGTCAGGTCGGCGATGAGATCGTCGGCGATGCCGTGCGTGATCTGGTACGGCGTCGCGCCGTGCGTGTAGAGCCCGATGATGGTGCCGATGATCGAGCCGACCGCCTGCCCGCCGAGCGCGGGCGCGGCATCGACGATGACGACGCGGCGGCCGAGCCGCGCCGCTTCGAGCGCCGCCGAGACGCCGGACATGCCGGCCCCGACGACGCAGATGTCCGCTTCGACCGTGGGAATCGATCGCCGCGCCGGGCGGCGGAGGGTGCGAAGCATGCGCGGAATTATCGGTCAGGTGGGTCAGGTAGGTCTGGTGGGTCGGGTGGTGAACGCTGCCCGATTCTCGCTTGTCCAAGTGGGAGACCTCGTGACAAGTGTCTTTCCCTACCTGACCCACCCGCCCCTGATCGGGCCAGCTATACTGAACAGTCTTGGGAGGTTGGATGTCGGATCGGTATCGCTCGGTGGCGACACTCGTTTGCGTGGGCGCCGCCATGGCGGGGTTGACGGTTGCCGGCGCCGCGCAGCAGGCCGCCGGGCGCGGTCAGGCCCCGCGCACCGCGCAGTCGCCGCCGCCGCCGATCAACTGGCCAGCGCCGCCGCTGCCCGACGGCCCGATTGCGCTCGAGACCGCCGAGGAGCGCAACGTCCGCATCGTCGTGACCAAGGGCCTCTCGCACCCGTGGGGCATGGCTTCCTGCCCGACGGCGCCATCCTCATCACCGAACGGGCCGGCAAGCTGCGCATCGTCCGCAACGGCGTGCTCGACCCCACGCCCGTCGCGGGCCTGCCGGCGATCGCGGCGCAGGGGCTGGCCGGCCTGCTGGACATCGCGCTGCACCCGCAGTTTGCGACCAACCGCTACGTGTACCTGACCTATCACAAGCCGGTGCCGCTGCCGCCGGGCGAGCCGGCGCCGCCCACCCGCGGCGGCGGACCGCCCGCCACCACCACGCGCCGCACGGTCCTCGCGCGCGCGGTGTGGAACGGCTCGGCGCTCACCGACCTCAAGGAGATCTTCGTCAACGACGCGATCACCGAGGCGTCGCGCATCGTCTTCGGCCGTGACGGCCTGCTCTACATGAGCATGGGCAACTCCACCGAGGGCGAGAACGCGCCCGCACAGAACCCCGCGAACTACGGCGGCAAGTCGATTCGCCTGCGTGACGACGGCACCGTGCCCCCCGGACAACCCGTTCGTCAACCGCGCCGGCTACAAGCCCGAGATCTACACGCTCGGCCATCGCAACCAGCTCGGTCTGGCGGTGCACCCGGTCACCGGGGAGGTGTGGGCCGCCGAGCAGGGCCCGAACGGCGGCGACGAAATCAACATCCTCAAGCCGGGGCGCAACTACGGCTGGCCGGCGGTGAGCTACGGGCGCAGCTACGGCGGACCGCGCGTGTCGGACGTGCCATGGCAGGCCGTCTTCGAACAGCCGGTGACGGTGTGGGTGCCGTCGATTGCGGTCTCGGGGCTGACCTTCTACACCGGCGACAAGTTCCCGCGCTGGAGGAACAACCTGTTCGTCGGCGGGCTCCGCCAGGGCGAGGTGCCGCGCACCGGGCAGCTGCAGCGCATCGTGTTCAACGACAAGTGGGAAGAGATCCGGCGCGAGGCGCTGCTGCGCGAGTTCCACCAGCGCATCCGCGACGTCCGGCAGGGTCCCGACGGCTTCCTCTACGTGCTCACCGAGGAGAACGACGCCGCCCTGCTCCGGTTCGAGCCCGGTCCCGCGCCGGCGAAATGAGCGCGACGCCCTCCACGATGCTCGAGCTCGGCACGGCGCTGCCGCCGTTCCGGCTGCCACGGCTCGGCGGCGGGGAGGTGTCGTCGGAAGACTTCGCCGACGCGCCGGCGCTGCTCGTGATGTTCATCTGCCCGCATTGTCCGTTCATGCGCCACATCCGGAGAGAGCTGGGACGCTTTTCGTCCGACTACACCGCTCGCGGCCTGGCCATCGTCGGCATCAACTCCAACGACGACGAGGCGTATCCGGAGGACGGCTGGGACGGGATGCAGGCCGAGGCCGTGGACGGCGGCTATGTGTTCCCGTACCTGAAGGACGAGTCCCAGGCGGTGGCCAAGGCCTACAAGGCCGCGTGCACGCCCGACCTGTTCCTGTTCGACCGGCAGCGGCGGCTGGTCTATCGCGGGCAGTTCGACGGCAGCCGTCCGCGCAACACCGTGCCGGTGACCGGCGCCGACCTGCGCGCCGCGTGCGACGCGGTGCTTGCCGGGCAGACGCCGTCGCCCGAGCAGCGGGCCAGCATCGGCTGCAACATCAAATGGAAGCGGGGCAATGAGCCTGACTACTGGAGCAGGTAGGCAGGTGCGGCAGGTAAGCAGGTAAGAACATCGTTCCCTACGAGTGACCTTTTATCCATGAAACTCGCTGAACGCATGTCCCGGATCGGGACGGAGTCTGCATTCGAAGTCCTCGCCCGCGCCCGTGCGCTCGAAGCGCAGGGCAAGAGCATCATCCACCTCGAGATCGGGCAGCCCGATTTCCCGACCCCGCTGCACATCAAGGAGGCGGGGAAGCGCGCCATCGACGAGGGCTGGACCGGCTACGGCCCCACCGGCGGCTTTCCGGAGTTCCGTGACGCGATCGCCGAGTACGTCTCGCGCACGCGCGGCATCGCCGTGGCGGGCTCGAACGTGTGCGTCGTGCCCGGCGGCAAGCCGATCATGTACTTCCTGATGACGGCGATCCTGGAGCCGGGCGACGAGGTCATCTATCCCAACCCCGGGTTTCCGATCTACGAGTCGCTGGTCGATTTCCTGGGCGCGGTGCGCGTGCCGATGCCGCTCGTCGAGGAGCGCGGCTTCTCGTTCGACCTCGACACCTTCGAGAAGAGCCTGTCGCCGAAGACGAAGCTGGTGATCCTGAACTCACCCGGCAACCCCACCGGCGGCGTGATCCCGAAGGCGGACCTGAAGCGCATCGCCGACCTGGTGCGCGGCCGCGACCTGATCGTGCTGAGCGACGAGATCTACTCGCGCATCTTCTACGAGGAGGCGCCGGAGTCGATCACGCAGTTCGACGGGATGCTCGAGAAGACGGTCATCCTCGACGGCTTCTCGAAGACCTACTCGATGACCGGGTGGCGCCTCGGCTACGGCGTGTTCCCGCAGTGGCTCTCACACGCGATCGAGCGGCTGATGGTCAACTCGAACTCGTGCACCGCGAGCTTCACCCAGCGGGCCGGCCTGGCCGCCCTGCAGGGGCCGCAGGACTGCGTGGACGCGATGGTCACCGAGTTCCGCCGCCGCCGCGACGCCATCGTCGCCGGGCTGAACGCGATTCCGGGGTTCCGCTGCTCCACGCCGGCCGGCGCGTTCTACGCCTTCCCCAACGTCAGCGGCACCGGGATGTCGAGCAAGGCGCTCGAGGACCTGCTGATGACCGAGGCCGGCGTATCGTGCCTGAGCGGCACCGCGTTCGGCGAGCACGGCGACGGCTACCTGCGCTTCAGCTACGCCAACTCGCTCGAGAACATCGAGGAAGCGCTGACGCGCATACGCCGCGTGTCCTCACGCTGGACGCGCTGAGGGTTTCCGCGCCGCTGTCCGATTTCGGACGGCCGCGTCCCGCTGGCGGACGCTCGGAGAGGCCCTGTCCGCCGTTCCTCTTGCCGATCACATCTTGACCGTCAAGAGGTAAAGCGGTAGCGTTCGTGCATGGCAGCCCGAACATGACGGACCCGAGCTCGCCCAACACCGACGTCATTCAGGGAACGCTCGACCTGCTGATCCTCAAGACGCTGAGCCTCGAACCGCTCCACGGCTTCGGGATCGCGCGGCGCGTCGAGCAGATTCTCGCGTGGTGTGTTCAAGGTCAACCCCGGCTCGCTCCTGCACCGCGCTGAACCGGCTCGAGCGCGCGGGGTGGCTCGACGCGGAGTGGCGCGAGACGGCCAACGCGCGCCGAGCGAAGTACTACCGGTTGACCCGCGCCGGGAGGAAGCAGCTCGAGGTACAGACCTCCGAGTGGGCGCGTCGCGCGTCGGCCGTGGCGCGGATTCTCAAGGCGGAGGGCTGAGCCGTGTCGCTCTGGCGCCAGCTCCGGTTCGGCCTTCGCTCGCTGGCGGGGCGCGACGCCGCCGACCGCGACGCGGCCGACGAGGTCGCCCACTTCCTGGAGGAGGCGGCCGCCGAGCGTCGGGCTCAGGGGCTTTCCGCCGAGGAGGCACGCCGCGCCGCGGCCCTGGACGCCGGCAGCGCCTTCGCCCTCGAAGAACAGATCCGCACGGCCGGATGGGAAGCATCGGTCGACACCGTTGCCGCGGACATCCGCTACGGCGCCCGCCGCCTGCGGCGGCGCCCGCTGGCGACGGCGCTCGCGGTGTTGACGCTGGGGCTGGGCATCGGCGCCAGCACGGCGATCTTCAGTGCGGCCCACCCGGTGCTGTTCGAGCCGCTCCCCTATGCTGACGCCGATCGCTCTCGTGCTGATCTGGAACGGCCAGAACGGCACGCGCAATCGAGGTCGACGTTCGCCGCCTATCGTGAAGTAATCAAGCGCAGCCGCTCGCTGGTCTCGGCTGCCGTCGTGAAACCCTGCAGGCCACCTTCAACGGTGGCGGCGGACCGGAGCTGGTCTACGGCCAGTACGTCAGCGCCGACTATTTCCGCGTGCTCGGCGTGCAGACAGCCCTCGGCGCGAGACCTGCAGGCGGCCGACGACCGCCCGCGTGCGCCGTTCGTCGTCATTCATCAGCGACGCCCTCTGGCGCCGCCAGTTCGGCGCCGATCCCGGCGTGCGTCGGACGGCAGATCACGCATCAGCGGCACGCCGGTGACGGTCATCGGCGTCATGCCCCCGACGTTCGAGAACGTGCTGAGCCCGTCAGCCGAGTTCTGGTCGGCGCTGGAATACGACCCGGCGCTGCCGCCGAACGGCCGGGAATGGGGGAGCCATCTGCGGATGGTCGGGCGGCTCCGCCAGGGCGTCGCGCCGGCGCAGGCCCACCGCGAGTTGAATGAGATCGCCCGCGCGCCGATCACCGAGCTGCCGCGTCCGGCGTGGGCCGACCTGCGGGACGGCTTCATCACCGCCGTGCTGCAGGACGAGGTCACGCGCGCCGTCAGGCCGGCGTTGGTGGCCATCCTGGAGCGGTCGCCGTGCTGCTGGCTATTGCCTGCACCAACGTGACGAACCTGCTGCTGTCGTCGGCCTTCGAGCGTCGCGGCGAGATCGCCGTGCGCGCCGCGCTTGGCGCCTCGCGCGGGCGTCTGATTCGACAACTGCTCGTCGAATCGCTTCTGCTCACGGTCCTCGGCGGCCTGCTCGGCGTTGCGCTCGCGTACGCGTCGGTCGACGCGATCGTCGCCGTTGAGCCCGGTGGATCTGCCACGGGCCGGGGCGATCGGCATCGATGGTCAGGCGCTGGCCTTCGCGCTGGGCCTCACGCTGCTGGTGGGCGTCCTGGTCGGCATCCTGCCCGCGCTGCAGGGGACGCGGCTGCGTGGTGGCCAGGCGTGGCAGGGAGCCGCGCGCGTGACCGCACGGGTATCAGCTGACGCGGCGGGGACTCGTCGTCGTCCAGATCGGGCTGGCCATCGTGCTCCTCGTGGGCGCTGGGCTGCTCGTGCGCAGCCTGCAGCGGCTCTTCGCGGTCCCCACGGGCTTCGACGCGCAGCAGGTGCTCACGCTCCAGGTGGCCATCGCCGGGCAGCGGTATCGCGACCCCTGCGGCCGGCAACCGCTTCTTCGATCAGGCGCTCGACGCCGTGCGCGGGTGTGAGCGGCGTTCACGGTGCCGCGTTCACGACGCAGCTGCCCCTCACGGGTGACCAGGACGTGTGGGGGCTCCGCCTCGAGGCCGAGCCCGTGCAGCGCGTCGAGGTAGACCGTGCCGGCAACCGGTATGCCGTCAGTCCCGGCTATTTCGAAACCATGCGCATTCCGCTGCGCCGGGGCCGGCTGCTGAACCGCGGCGACGGAGCGCGGGCGCCGCTCGTCGCCGTCGTGAGCGAGAGCTTCGCCCGGAACCGCCTCCCCGGCCTCGATCCGATCGGGCAGCGCCTGCGCATCGGTCCACAGGGATGGTTCACGATCGTCGGCGTGGTGGGCGACGTCAAACAGTCGTCGCTGATCCTCGACCGCGCAGACGCGGCCTACATCACCAACGCCCACTGGCAACAGTTCGGCGACACCAGCCGATGGCTGGTGATCCGCGCCACGACACACGCGGAGTCCTTGACGCCAGCCGTCAGGGCCGCCATCGCCTCCGTCGACGCGAATCAGCCGATTCTGCGCGTGGCCACCATGGACGATCGGCTACGCGCGTCGGTCGCGCGACAGCGGTTTGCGCTGGTCCTGTTCCAGGCGTTCGGCCTCGTCGCGCTCGCGCTTGCCGCCATCGGCACCTACGGGCTGCTGTCAGGCATGGTGACCGATCGCACCCAGGAGATCGGCGTCCGCGCCGCCCTCGGCGCCACGCGTGGCGCCATCGTCGGGCTCGTGCTCCGGCAGGGTCTCTGGCTCGCTGGACTGGGCATCATGCTGGGCGTGACTGCCGCCCTGATGTCGAGCCGGGCGCTGACGACGCTCCTCTACGGGATCTCCGAGGTCGATCCCGTCACGTATGGTGCCGTCACGGTGCTGATGGTGGCGGTGTCTGCGGTGGCGTGCGGGATACCGGCGTCGCGTGCGGCGCGTGTGGGGCCGTCCACCGCGCTGCGGGCGGAATAGTGCGCTGGAGGACGTGACGCTATCGTTTCCTGGCCACCATCAGATCGCGCGGCGCGTCCAGGCGAAGGACGTCCACCACGTCGAAGCCCGTCGTGTCCAGGAGCGACCGGTATTCATCCTCAGAACGCTCTCGTGCGTCCGGCTCGTTGGCGACCAGCATGAGCAGGTCCTTCAGGTGCGCGAGGTTCGAGCCCGAGAAGTCCGGTCGCAGGACCGACTCGCTGATCAGCAGGATCCCGCCAGCAGGCAACGCCGCCGCGCAATTGCGCAGGATCTTCCCGCACGTCTCGTCGCTCCAGTCGTGCAGGATGTGACCCAGCAGAAGGACGTCGGCGCCGGACGGGTAGGGGCCGGCGATCAGGTCGGCGGCAACGGCCGTGAAGCGGGACCCTAAACCGTTGGCCTCGATCTGCTCGCGGGCCACGACGCACACCGGCTCCAGGTCGGTGACGATGCCCCGCAGGTGTGGATGCTTCAGGCCGATCTGGATGGCCTGACCGCCGGGGCCGCCGGCGACATCCATGATGCACTGATGACGAGCGAAGTCGAAACGCTCGGCGATGAGTTGCCCTTGCGGCATGCTCATCGCGTTCATCAGCTTGGCAAAGTCCCGCAAGCGTCCCGGATCGGCATAGAGAGAGCCGAACGCGTCTTCCGCGGACGTGCCCAGCGCCTGCTGCCAGCGCGGGCTGTTGTCTCGCAACGCGTCGGACAGGTGCTCGCACATGTGGTAGAACGGCGCGTTCTTCGACATCGCACCGAGTTCGACCTGCGAGCGCGATGAGCAGAACTGTCCGAGCTCGGTGTTGGTGAATCGGCCGTCGTCGCACGCCACGAGGTCGAGGCTGACGAGTGTCATCAGCAGCCTGCGGCACGCGACCGGCTGGATGCCAGCCCGCTTGCGACGTCGTCCGACGTGTTGGACCGTCGGCGAGTGCGTCAAAGACGCCGAGCTCGAACGCTGACAAAAGCGCCTGCGAGTTCACGAACGCGAAGGCGATCTCGGCCAGCCGGCTCAACGCGTGCGCGGCCTTCGATGTCCCGGTCGTCGTTTCCATGGTTGCTCCCTGGCTCGCTATCCGCCGGTGATGGCGGAACGATGAGGTGGTGTGAGGCCGTTACCTGCCTACCTGCTCTTGATCAGGGCAAGCAACTCGTCGACTTCTTTGGGCAGTCCCGGCGTCAGGATCTCCGCGCCGGTGGGCGTCACCAGGATCGTGTCCTCGATGCGGACGTGGAGCTGCTGCTCGGGCAGGTCGATGATCGGCTCGATCGCCATCACCATGCCGGCCTCGAACGGCGCGTTCCAGTCGCCGACGTCGTGCACCGACAGCCCGACGTAGTGGCCGACGTAGGCGTAGGCCGGGTCGTAACCCGCGCCGCTTGTAGATGTCCTGGGCGATCTTCGCCACCGTGTCGCGGGTGACGCCGGGCTTGATCGCCGCGATGATCGCCTTCTGGGCCTCGAGCACGCACTCGTAGGCCTTGCGCTGCGCCTCGGTGAAGGCGCCCGACACCGGCCAGGTGCGCGTGATGTCGGTGGTGAGCTGATCGAGCGAGCCGGCGTAGTCCATCACCACCAGCTCGCCGGCCTTCATCTGCCGGGCGCTGTCCTGGTAGTGCCACTGGTTGCCCTTCGGTCCCGAGCCGACGATGGCGGGGTAGGCCGCCGACTGCATCCCGTGCTTGACGTGCCAGTAGGTGGCTTCGGCTTCGAGCTCGTACTCGTACTTGCCGGGCGCGGTGGCCTGGATCGCCCGCTTCATCGCCTCGGCGCTGACACGGCCGCCGTAGCGCAGGATCTCGATCTCGCGTGGCGTCTTGATCAGGCGCAGCCGGTCGATGTGCGGCGTGACGTCGCGGAACTCGTAGTAGGGGAACTGCAGCCGCAGCGTCGCGATCCGCGCCGCGTCCTCGCTGGGCTGCAGGGCAAACGGGTTCACCATCCGGCGGCCGGTCTCGATGGCCACGTCCACGCGGCCGATGCCGACCTCGTCGCGTTCGGAGAGCCGCGTCCAGAACGTCTCGGGGCCCGACACGCCGCGCCGCCGGCCGAGGAACTCGCCGAGCGCGGTAATCGGCTGAATCGACGTGAAGCCGTGCGCCTTGGCGGCGTCGGTCTCGTCGAGCCAGTTGCCGCCCTCGTAGCGGACCTGGGTCGGCGTCAGCTTGGGCAGGAACAGGTGCGACGCCTTCGTGGCGGCGTCGATCACCAGCACGCCGTTCAGCGATTCGTTGCCGGTGAGATAGAAGAAGTCGTTGTCCTGCCGGAAGCGCAGTCCGGCCGGCGCCTGCGTGGACGCCGAACATCACCACCAGTCCGCGCTCCACCGCCTGCGCCAGCTTGTCGCGGCGCGCGGTGAACTCGGCCGGCGGATAGCCCATGCGCTCGGCGCCGGGCATCGACGGCCAGAGCAGCGCCAGCGCGAGCACGGCAGCGAGTCGAACGTCGGGTCATCGGCATCTCCATGGCCGGGTCTGAAGACCCGGCCCCTACGTATTCCTAGCCTGCTCACCCGCCTACCTGCTCAAGGATCGCGTTTCAGCGTGACGCAGACCCAGGCGTCTTCCTCGTCGCGGCGCTCGACGGCGAACCCGGTGAACGCGGCCACGACGGCCTTCTCCTCGTCCACCTGGAAGCCGCTCAGGATCAACTTGCCGTGCGGGCCGGCCAGCGCGCCGATGGCGGCGGCGCTGGCCATCAGCAGGCCGCCGGTGAGGTTGCCGAACACGATGTCGGCGGGATCGAGCGCCGTGGTCCGCACGTCGCCGACGAGCAGCGTGACGATGGCCGACGGGTTGAGCGCGAGATTGTCCCAGGCCGCGTGAATCGCGTCCTCGTCGTCGTCGATGCCGCGCACGTCGACCGCACCGAGCAGGCTGGCGGCGATGGCCAGCACGCCCGAGCCGGTGCCGACGTCGATGACGGTGCGTTCCTTGACCTC
Source organism: uncultured Acidobacteriota bacterium (assembly GCA_963731785.1). Taxonomy (GTDB): domain Bacteria; phylum Acidobacteriota; class Vicinamibacteria; order Vicinamibacterales; family UBA2999; genus DASYRM01. The sequence continues at coordinate 30,888 of CAVSWX010000023.1, read as the reverse complement.
GAGCGCCTGCAGCGCCGAGAGGCACAGCCGGGTGGTGGCATGGTGGCCGGTGCCGAAGCCCATCGACGGCCGGATGGCCACCACGATCGGGGCGTCCCATGGCGGCGCCACGATCAGGTTGCCGACGCGCACGGCCTTGAGGCTGGCCTGCGACCGGGCGGCCCAGTCCTCGTCGGGCACGTCGGTGGGGGAGAGCGTCAGCCCGGGAAACTCGCGGGCGATGGTGCGCTGCGCGCGGTCGCGGCCGGCGCTGGTGCGGAAGAACACGCGCCAGCCGCCCGGCGCGCTCTCGTCGATCGCCTCGACGTCGAAGTCGGTGAGCGTGGCCTCGAGCAGATCGCCCTGCACGGCCTGATGCGCATCGGCGGCAGTCGGCGGGCGGAATCCCCGCGACGTCCAGCGCCGGCCAGGTGCGAAGGTGGAGTCATCGCGGTTCGAGGGGACTAGCCGAAGATGTCTTTCACGCGATCGAAGAGGCCCTTGTCGTCCTCTTCGTGCCCGGACGTGCGCGGCTCGGCGGGCTCGGCCGGCAGCGTCGCGGCCAGCTCTTCGAGCAGCCGGCGCTGGTCTTTCGACAGCTTCCGCGGCACCGCCACCTTGACCGTCACCTGCAGGTCGCCACGCCCGCGGTTCGACACGTCGGGCATGCCCTTGCCGCGCAAGCGGAAGGTCGTCCCGGTCTGCGTGCTCTCCGGGATGCGCAGCGACTCGTTGCCGTCGAGCGTCGGCACCGCAATCTCGCCTCCGAGCGCCAGCGTCGGATAGGACACCAGGACCTCGCAGTAGAGGTCGTTGCCCTCGCGCTGGAAGAAGGCGTGCTCCTGCACGTGCACGACGACGTAGAGATCCCCGGCGGGACCGCCCGCCGGGCCCGGCCTCGCCCTCGCCCGTGAGGCGCAACCGCTGTCCGGACGCGATGCCCGGGCGGAATGCGCACCGTGAGCTTGCGCTCCTTCTGGACGCGCCCGGCCCCCTTGCACGTCAGGCACGGCTTGGCGATGACCGTGCCGGTGCCGCGGCACTGGCCGCACGTGCGGGCCACGGTAAAGAATCCCTGCTGATAGCGGAGCTGACCGCGGCCCTGGCACTGCGGGCAGGTGGTCGGCTTCGACCCTTCGGCCGCGCCGGTGCCACGGCACGTCTCGCACTGCTCCTGCCGCGGAATCTGCAGCGCCATCTCGGCGCCCTTGGCCGACTCCTCGAACGAGATCTCCAGGTCGTAGCGCAGGTCGGCGCCGCGCTGCGGGCCGCGCCGGCGCCCGCCGCCCTGGCCGAAGATGTCGCCGAGACCGAAGATGTCGCCCAGGCCGCCGAGGATGTCCTCGAACCCGGTGAAGACGTTGGGGTCGAAGCCGCCGGTGGCGGCGCCGCCCAGGCCGGCGTGGCCGAAGCGGTCGTACATGTGGCGCTTGTCGGTGTCGGCGAGCACCGCGTAGGCTTCGGCCGCCTCCTTGAAGAGGTCCTCCGCCTTCTTGTCGCCGGGATTGCGATCGGGGTGATGCTTGAGCGCGAGCTTGCGGTACGCGCTCTTGATTTCCTGGTCCGTCGCGGTCTTGGCGACCCCGAGGACCTCGTAGTAATCGCGCTTGCTCACGACTTGGCGACCTTGACCATGGCAGGCGCGCAGCAGCCGGTCGCCCAGCATGTAGCCGCGCTGCATCTCTTCCATCACCTCGCCGTCGCGGTGCGTCTCGCTCGTCTCCTGGCTCACCGCCTGGTGGATCCGCGGATCGAAGTCGGTGCCGAGCGCCTCGATCGGGGTGACGCCGCGCTTGCGCAGCAGATCGACCAGCTGGCGGTGGATCAGCTCGACGCCGGCCCGGTACCGCGCCGACTCGGGAGTGGCGGGCGCCAGCAGCGCGCGCTCCAGATTGTCCACCACCGGCAGGATCTCGGTGAGCAGGCTGGTCGCGGCCGAATCGGCCTGCTCGCGCCGCTCGCGATCGATGCGCTTGCGGTAGTTGTCGAACTCGGCGGCCGTGCGCAGCAGGCGGTCCTGCAGCGCGTCGCGCTCGGCTCTTGAGCGCGTCCACGTCCACCGACGTCGGTGGCTTGTCGTCGGGCCCCGGAGCCGGGGCCTCCTGTTCCTCGAAGGACTCGTTGGTCATTGCTGTCGGCGGCGAACGGCTAGCTCGCGCTGCGGAGGACGCGCGACACGGCTTGTGTCGTCCCGTCCACGAGCGCGATCGTCCGCGAATAGTCGATGCGGGTCGGGCCCGATCACGCCGACGGTGCGCGAGGCGCCGCCGTCAACGGCCGTGGCCATGATCAGACTGAACGGTCTCAGGTCGGGTGACGTGTGCTCGGCGCCGATGATGACGGTGACGCCGGGACCGTCGATGTACTCGTTGAGCAGATGCAGCATCTGCTCCTTCTGGTCCATCATCTCGAGCAGCGCGCGCAGCGTGGCCAGCGACACGCCTTCCTGGCCGCCTTCGATGAGCGACGACGCGCCTTCCACCGAGAAGACCTGCTGGCGCGAGATGTCCTCGAGCGACGCCTGCGCCAGCCGCAGCGCGCGTCGCAGCAGCTCGTCGTAGAGCGTGCGGTCCATTTCGAGCCGCGCCAGCACCGCGTCGCGCACGTCGAGCAGCGGCAGCCCCGCGAACTCCGTGTTGAGGTAGTTGGCGGCGCGCACCAGATCGTCGGCGCGCAGCGCGGCATCGGCCTCGATCGCCTTCTGCGTCACCTTGCCGTCGCTCGCCACCACCACCACCAGCACGCGCTGGCCGCCGAGCGGCACGAACTCGATGCGCTGGAGGATGGCGCCCTCGTTGGCGGCCATGGCAAAGCCGACCACGCGCGCCGCGCGGGCGACGAGGTGCGAGACATCGGTGAGCAGGTCGCCCATGAGCGGCGAGCGTTCGGCCTGCTGCCGCAGCCGGATCTCCACCGTGGCCGAGGGCTTCGCCGGCCTGCGCCCTTCGAGGACCTGGTCGACGAACACCCGGTAGGCGCGATCGGTGGGCACGCGGCCGGCGGACGTGTGCGGCTGGTAGACGAAGCCCGCCTCTTCCAGCTGAGCCAGGACGTTGCGCACCGTGGCCGACGACACGCCCAGGCTGCTCTCGCGTGCGAGCGTGTGCGACGACACGGCTTCGCCCGTCTCGATGTACTCGCGGACGAGCGTGGCGAGCAGACGGCGCGACCGATCGGTGAGTTCAAAGGAACCCATTGGTTTTCAGTGGCTTACAGGCCCGTCTTTAGTATACCAGTCAGCGCTTCAGGGCGCCTTCCCAGCGCATCGACAGGGCCGCGACGTTGGCTTCGGCGCTCTTGCCGTGCTTCACGGCAATCAGCTCCGCCACGATGCTGACGGCGATTTCCTGGGGCGTGATGGCCCCGATGTCGAGCCCGATCGGCGCGTGCACCGGCCGGAGCTGGTCGGGCGTGACGCCCTCCTCGCGCAGCACGTCGAAGATGCGCTTCACCTTGGCCTTGCTGCCGATGAGGCCGAGATAGCGCAGCGGCCGCACGGTGAGCGCCCGCAGCGCGTCGAGGTCGTGGCGGTGGCCGCGGGTCACGATGACGGCGTAGGCCGTGGCCGGCAGCGGATGCGTGACGAGCCAGGTCGGGATGTCGTCCACGATGACGTCGATGCCGGGGCCGAACCGCTCGGTGCTGGCGAACTTCTCGCGGTCGTCCACGACGTGCACGCGGAAGCCCACCTCGTGCGCCATCTTGCCGACGAACTGGCCGACGTGGCCGGCACCGAAGACGTAGAGCTCGGGCGAGGCCTCGACCGGCTCGATGAACACTTCCATCTGGCCGCCGCAGACGAGCCCGGTTTCCTGGGCGAAGTCGTCGTTGAGCTCGAACGACATGTTCAGCGGCTTGCGCGACTGGATGGCCTCGCGCGCCTTCCAGAACGCCTCGTTCTCGTAACACCCGCCGCCGATCGTGCCGACCGTGCGGCCGTCGGCGTAGACCAGCATCTTGGCGCCCACGCGCTGCGGCGTCGATCCGGTGGACCCGGTGATCGTGACGAGCGCCACCGGCTCGCCCTTTTCGAGGGCCTGCGGCGAGCGCGGCGAAGACTTCCTGGTTCACAGGTGAATTATAGGGTCTGGTAGGTCGGGTGGGTCTGGTGGGTAAGAACGCTTGTCAAAACATGCCTGGAATTCGGGCGGGCAAGTGTTCTTACCTACCTGGCTACCTGACCTGGCCTACCTGACCCTACCGTCCGAACAGCTCGCCGATCCGCTCGAAGAACCCGCCGTCGCCCCCTTCGCCGCCGTGGAGCGCGCAGTATTCGGTTGGCTCGGTGCCCGCCAGGAAGGCCTCGTTCATCCTCCGCTCGCAGCCGGGGCCGGCCAGCTTGCCCGTGTCCTTGTCGATTTCCACGAACGAGACGCCGTCGGGCACCGGGAACGGCTCGTCGGGGCGGCCGGCCATGGCGGCCTTCATGAACTCGGTCCAGATGGGCAGCGCCGCCTGGGCGCCGCTGAGGCCCAGCGGCTCGTTGTCGTCGTAGCCCACCCACACCACGGTCAGGAGCCCGGGCGTGAAGCCGACGAACCAGGCGTCGCGCAGGTCGTTGGTCGTGCCGGTCTTGCCCGCCGCGTCGTGGACGAACCCCGCCGACCGCGCGCCGCCGGCCGTGCCCTCGTTCACCACGCTGCGCATCATGTTGGTGACCAGGTAGGTGATGTCGGGGCGGCGTCACCGGCTTGAGCGGCGCCTCCGGCGGTGTCAGCGATTTGCCGCCGGCGTCGACGCGCTGGATGGCGCGCAGCTGCCGCACCGCGCCGTCGTTGGTGAAGACGGTGTACGCCGTGGCCACTTCCAGTGGCGTCAGCTCGAAGACGCCGAGCGTGATCGACGGGAAGCCGCGCGGCGGCTGGCCCACGCCGACGCGCCGCCAGAACGACGAGATGGTGTTGAAGCCCACGGCTTCGCCCACGTGCACGGTGCCGACGTTGCGCGACATCGCCAGCGCGCGGCGCCACGTGATCTCGCCTTCGTATTCGCCGCCGTAGTTCTTCGGCTCCCACAGCTCGCCGGTGTCGGTTTCGAGCGTCGTGGGCTCGTCGATCGTGGTGGTGGCCGGCGTCAGGTCGGTGCGGCCCTCGCGCGCCGCGTGGTCGAACGCGGCCAGGAACACGAACGGCTTGAACACCGACCCCGGCTGCCGCCGGCTGGTCGTCACCCGGTTGTACTGCGACTGGTTGTAGGAGCGGCCGCCGACGAGCGCGAGAATCTCTCCGGTCTTGGGGTCGATGGCGATCAGTGCCGACTGGGCGATGCGGCCGCGGCTGCGTCGCCGCCCGGCCAGCTGCTTGTCCACACGTGCCAGGCCGCTGCGCATCGCGTCGAGCGCCGCGCGCTGCAGGCTGAGGTCGAGCGTGGTGTAGACCTCCACGCTGGGCGAGTCCGCGAGTACGCGTCGGGAAGAGCTCGCCGGACCTGCTGGCTGACCATGTCGACGAAGTAAGGGGCCTCGTTGTCCACGCCGCGGGCGGCGACGATGAGCGGCTCGCGCATCGCCTTGGTGGCCTCGTCGTCGCTGATGTAGCGCTCGTCCGCCATCGCGCGCAGCACCACGTTGCGGCGCTCGGTGGAGCGCTTCGGGTTGGCGAATGGCGACCGTCCGGCCGGACTCTGGATGACGCCGGCAATCACCGCCGCTTCGCTGATGCTGACGTTGGCGACGTCCTTGCCGAAGAAGATGCGCGACGCCTCGGCGACGCCGTGGATGGCGAACGACCCTCGCTGCCCGAGATAGACGTCGTTGAGATAGAGCTCGAGGATCTCGTCCTTCGACGCCTTGCGCTCGAGCACCAGCGACATCAGGCCCTCCTGCGCCTTGCGCAGGTAGGACCCCCAGGTGCGCCCCCGCTCGCCGCTCTGCAGCTCGGCGTTGAATTCGTCGGCGAGGAAGAACATCCGCGACAGCTGCTGCGTGATCGTGCTCGTGCCGCCGAGCGACTCGCTGCCGATGACGGAGCGCACGGCCACCGCTGCCAACCGCAGCGGGTTGACGCCCGGATGGGAGTAGAAGCTGCGGTCCTCGATGGCGAGCACCGCCTCCTGCATGTGCTTGGGAATCCCGGTCAAGGGAGTGCGGCGGCGCTTCTGACGGGCGCCCGTGGTCATCAGCGCCGTGAGCACCGGCCGGTCGAGTTCGACCGCGTCGGTGCGGCCGCTGCCGACCACCTCGATCGCCTGGATGCCGCGGCGCGGCGTGGCGGACGCGTTGCGCGGCGGCGGCGGGAACCGGACCCGCACCTGCGTGCCCTTGCGCTCGCCGCTGCGCGGCGTGATGGCGATCTCGTTGCCCATCACCGCGAATTCGCCGGGCTGCGACACCTCGGGCCGCTGCGCGTAGCCGATGTCGTTCAACCGCACGATCAGGTCCTGCTGGCTGAAGGCCTGCCCGCGGCGGATCTCGATCGGCCGCGCGTACACCCGGGGCATCGACCGCTCGCGCTCGCCGTAGAGCCGGTCGTCGATGATCCGCGCCAGGCTGAAGTACACCGCCAGACCGGCCAGCACGCCCACCGACGCGGTGATGATTGCGGTCAGGATGAAGAGCCGCCGCATGCGGGCGCGGAAGGGCCGCGCCGTTTTCGCGCGCGCGGACTTCGCCGAAGCGCGTGCCGATCCGGAACGGGGCGGGCCAGGAGGGAGACCGGGCGCCTGGGGAGACATGGCTGGTTCTTACGGAGTGAGCACCCAGTGGGTGCCGGCGTCGATCGGCGGCTCCTGGCACAGCCGCTCGACGAGCGGCGGGCCGTACTTGTTGAGGAAGTAGACGAAGCCGAGCACGCGCTCCTGGGGGGCGCCGTTCGGGAACGCCTGCGCCTGCGCGTGCTTGAACTGCCGGCGCAGTGTCTCGTCCTTGCGCTTGGCCGCCTGAATGACCTTGGCCTGCAGCTTCTTCAGGTCGTCCTGCATGCGTCCCAGCGTGGAGCGGGCCGCGCCGTCGAGCGTCGGGTCGACCGTCGCGACGGCGGCGGCCACCGCCGACAGGCGCTCCTCGATCGCATCGCAGCGCGTCGCCGAGCGACGCCTCCACCGCCGGCGGCAGGGCCGCCTCGAGCAGCTCGTTCAGCGCCGACTCGTCCTGCGCCCGCAGCGTCTCGAGCGGCAGGTCGTGCCTGGTGAGGAACTTCAGCCCGTTGGCGTCCAGCAGCGTCAGCGTGGCGCGCGGATGGAAGAGCGGCATCGGCACGCCGAACGAGGCGTAGATGTCCTTGAGCTGGGCGAAGTAGGCCATCTCGCCCGGGCCGCCGACGTAGCAGACCGTGGGAAACAGCGTGTCCTGCACGACCGGGCGCAGCAGCACGTTGGGGCTGAAGCTCTCGGGCTCGGTGCGGGCGCGGGCCTCGAGATCGGCGAGCGGCACGCGCTCGTCGCCAATCACCGCGTCAGCGCCGTCCACGCGAATCGGCTCGCGCTCGTCGCCGCAGGCGGAAGAGCGCCAGGCTGCCCTCGGCCGGCGTCACCTGCGCGTGGTAGCCGGCCCGTTCCAGCGCGGCTCCCGCCTCGATGGCGCGGCGGGCCGAGGCCCCGGCCGTGGCGATCTCCTTCGCGAAGAGGTCGGCGACGAACGGCTTGGTGGCCGGGTCCGACGATTCGTAGACCACCAGCCCCAGCGGCCCGAGCAGCTCTTCGACGAGCAGCGCGAAGGCGGCCGACATCCCGGTGCCGGGGCGGTAGATGCGCTTCAGCGTGTCGAAAAGCTGTGGGGAGAATTCGGTGGCGGGCAGGGCCGCCTGGAGTTCGGCGAGCGCGGCGTCGACGGTGGCGTCCAGCACGACGCGGCCCACCGGGCGTGAGGCGCCGGCCGAGGGGGGCAGCGCCGCGGCCTTCACGGCGGCCTCGGCATCGAGGACACAACACGATCGGACTTCTTCCCAGTCGTGATCCTCGCCGTCGGCCCAGAAGAGGGCCACCGCCGGCACGTGGTGCTCTTCGCGCACGCGCGCCGCCAGGCGGAGCGCGGTGATGGCCTTCAGCAGGGTATAGAGCGGTCCGCCGAAGAGGCCCGCCTGCTGACCGGTGACCACGGCGACCGTTCGCGGGTCGCGCAGCTGCTCGGCGGCGGCGAGGGCGGCCGGCGGCGCGTTGCGACGCCGCTGTTGCGCGGCGATGACGGCGGCCACGCCGTCGCGCGGGCGGGATTGACGTTGCGCGCGCGCGATCGCTTCGCGCCAGGCGTTCGGATCCGCGGGATTGCCGTTGTAGAAGCCCGCCAGCCGGGTGAAGTCGTGCGCGTAATCGGTGGTCAGGCGGCTCATCCAGGAGAACCGCCGGAGATCGACGGGAAGGCCGGCAGTCGTGGCGGCGACAGCGTTAGGGAGCACCGAATGGTACTGTCGCCCACGCTCACGGCAAGTGTCAAGGCAGGCATGTGTGGATGCGTGTTACGATCGCGGGCTAGACTCACGGTGAAGGGGCCGGCAGGCAAGGGCCACCGGCGGCTCGAATCAGCATCCCGCAGTCGAGTTTCCACCGCAGGAGATCCACGCAGCCGGAATGAACGCGATCCTCGCCCTCGAAGATGGCACCTGGTACCGCGGTGTCGCCGCCGGCGCGACCGGCGAGGCGCACGGCGAAGTCGTTTTCAACACCAGCATGACGGGGTACCAGGAAGTCCTCACGGACCCGTCCTACGCCGGTCAGATCGTCACGATGACCGCGCCCCAGATCGGCAACTACGGCGTGGCCGACGGCGACGCCGAGTCGCAGGCGCCCAAGGTGGCCGGCTTCATCATGCGCGAGGCCTCGCCGGTCGCGAGCAACTGGCGCGCCGACGGCACCCTGCGCGAGTACCTGGTGCGCCACCGCATCGTGGCGATTGCCGACATCGACACCCGCGCGCTCACCCGCGTGCTGCGCTCGGCGGGCGTGATGCGCGGCGTGATCGCCACCGGCGCCGCCGACCCCGAGGCGCTCGTCGCCAAGGCGCGCGCGATTCCCAAGATGGAAGGCGCGGACCTGGTGAAGGACGTCACCTGCGACCGCGCCTTCGCGTGGCGCGACCGCGCGGCCGCGAGCGGCGAAGCCGATGCCCTCGAGTTCGGCATTGCGCCCGAGCGCCGCGCCAAGCGCCGGCTCACGGTGGCCGCCTACGACTTCGGCGTGAAGTGGAACATCCTGCGGCGGCTCGACGCCTACGGCTGCGACGTCCAGGTGTTTCCGGCGTCGGCGCCGGCAGCGGACCTTCTGGCCATCAACCCGGACGGCATCTTCCTGAGCAACGGCCCCGGCGACCCGGCGGCGCTCGACTACGCGATCGAGAACGTGAAGGCGCTGGTCGAGTCCGAGCGGCCGATGTTCGGCATCTGTCTCGGTCACCAGATCCTCGGGCTCGCCGTGGGCGGCGACACCTTCAAGCTGAAGTTCGGGCACCGCGGCGCGAACCACCCGGTCAAGGAACTGCAGTCGGGCAAGGTGGAGATCACGTCGCAGAACCACGGCTTCGCCGTGGATCCGCAGTCGCTGCCCGCGAACATCGTGGTGACCCACGAGAACCTCTACGACGGCACCGTCGAGGGCTTCCGCCACACGGACAAGCCGATCTTCTCGGTGCAGTACCATCCCGAGGCGTCGCCGGGTCCGCACGACGCCGACTACCTGTTCCAGCAGTTCCTCGACTCGATGGAGCGGCGGTGAGCCGCGCCTGCCCACCTGCGATGACCGCCTTCGCCGATGCCCAGACGTAACGACATCAAGCGTGTGCTCGTGATCGGGTCGGGCCCGATCGTCATCGGTCAGGCCTGCGAGTTCGACTACTCGGGCACGCAGGCGTGCAAGGCGCTGCGCGCCGAGGGGCTGGAGGTGGTGCTGGTCAACAGCAACCCGGCCACCATCATGACCGACCCGGAGCTGGCGGATCAGACCTACGTCGAGCCGCTCACGCCCGAGGTGGTCGAGGAGATCATCAAGAAGGAGAGGCCCGACGCGGTGCTGCCGACCGTCGGCGGCCAGACCGCGCTCAACCTCGCGGTGGCGCTGCACGAGCGCGGCATCCTGCAGAAGTACGGCGTGAAGCTGATTGGCGCGCAGATCGACGCGATCAAGGTGGCCGAGGATCGCCTGCTCTTCCGCAACGCGATGGAGGAGATTGGCGTCGAGGTGCCGAAGAGCGGCGTCGCCAAGACGCTCGACCGAGGCCAACGCCATCGTCGACGACGTCGGATTTCCGGCCATCATCCGCCCCTCGTTCACGCTCGGCGGCGTCGGCGGCGGCATCGCCTACAACGTGGAGGAGTTCGAAGAGATCGCCCAGCGCGGCCTCGACCTGAGCCCGGTGCACGAGATCCTGGTCGAGGAGTCGGTGATCGGCTGGAAGGAATTCGAGCTCGAGGTGATGCGCGACGTCGCCGACAACTTCGTCGTCATCTGCTCGATCGAGAACATCGACCCGATGGGCGTGCACACCGGCGACTCGATCACCGTGGCGCCGGCGCTCACCCTCACCGACAAGGAATACCAGCGGATGCGCGACCTCGGACGGCGCATCATCCGCCGCGTCGGGGTCGAGACCGGCGGCTCGAACATCCAGTTCGCCGTCAACCCGCAGGACGGCCGCATCGTCGCCATCGAGATGAACCCGCGCGTGTCGCGCTCGTCGGCGCTGGCGTCGAAGGCCACCGGGTTCCCGATTGCCAAGATCGCCGCCAAGCTCGCGCTCGGCTACCACCTCGACGAGATTCCCAACGACATCACGCGGCTCACGCCGGCGTCGTTCGAGCCGACCATCGACTACGTGGTGGTGAAGTTCCCGCGCTGGAACTTCGAGAAGTTCCCGCAGGCCGACAACACGCTCACGACCCAGATGAAGTCGGTGGGCGAGGCGATGGCGATCGGCCGCACGTTCAAGGAAGCCTTCCTCAAGGCCGTGCGATCGCTCGAGCACGGCAAGCGCGGCACGCTGTTCCCGACCAGTCCCGAGACCGGCCTCGACCCCGACGAGGACGACAGCGACCTGCGCAAGAAGCTGGTGGTGCCGACCGACCAGCGGATGTGGGCGCTCTTCCGCGCGCTGCAGCGCGGCTGGACGGTGGACACGATCCACGAGCACACCAAGATCGACCCGTGGTTCCTCGAGCAGTTCCGCCAGATCGTCGAGCTGCGCCAGATGGCGGGGCTGGGCGAGTTCCGGGAGATGTCGGCCGACCTGCTGCGCGCGCTCAAGCGCGCCGGCTTCGGCGACGCCGACATCGCGGCCATCTACGACGTGGACGAGTCGCTGGTGCGCCAGCGGCGGCTCGAAGACGGCCTGGTGCCCGCCTACAAGCGCATCGATACCTGCGCCGCGGAGTTCGAGTCGTTCACGCCCTACATGTACGGCACGTTCGAGCAGGTGTGCGAGGCCGACCCGACCGAGAAGAAGAAGGTCATCATCCTCGGCAGCGGGCCCAACCGCATCGGCCAGGGCATCGAGTTCGACTACTGCTGCTGCCACGCCGTCTTCGGCTTCCGTGAGGAAGGCTTCGAGACGGTGATGGTGAACTGCAACCCCGAGACCGTCTCCACCGACTACGACACCGCCGATCGCCTCTACTTCGAGCCGCTCACGTTCGAGGACGTGATGGCGGTCGTCGAGCGCGAACGGAGCGCGGGCGGCAGCGTCGCCTGCGTGGTGCAGTTCGGCGGCCAGACGCCGCTCAAGCTGGCGCTCGCGCTGCAGGAAGCGGGCGTGGACATCCTGGGCACGACGCCGGACTCGATCGATCTCGCCGAGGATCGCAAGCGCTTCTCGCAGCTGCTGCACGACCTGGGCGTGCCGCAGCCGGCCAGCGGCACTGCGGAGTCGCGGGATCAGGCGCGCGCCGAAGCCGACAAGGTGGGCTATCCGGTGGTGGTGCGGCCGTCGTACGTGCTGGGCGGCCGCGGCATGGCCATCGTGTTCGACCAGGCCTCGCTCGACCGCTACATGGCCGGCGCCGTCGACGTGTCGCACGACCGGCCGGTGCTCATCGACCGCTTCCTCGAAGACGCCTTCGAGTTCGACGTGGACGCCGTGGCCGACGCCACCGGCGCCGTCGTCATCGGCGGCATCATGGAGCACATCGAGGAGGCCGGCATCCACTCGGGCGACAGCTCCTGCGTGGTGCCGCCCTTCATGGTGGCCGAGCGGCACCTCCACACCATCCGCGACTACACGCGCCGCATCGCCCGCGCCCTCAAGGTCGTGGGCCTGATGAACATCCAGTACGCGATCAAGGACGACACCGTCTACGTGCTCGAGGTGAATCCGCGCTCGTCGCGCACCGTGCCCTACATCTCCAAGGCCACGGGCACGCCGATGGCGAAGATCGCGGCGCGCGTGGCGGCCGGGCGCACGCTGGCCGAGTTGAACCTGGTGGACGATCTCACCGCGGTCGGCGTGTTCGTCAAGAGCCCGGTGTTCCCGTTCGTGCGCTTCCCGGGCGTGGACACGATTCTCGGCCCCGAGATGAAGTCCACCGGCGAGGTGATGGGCGGCGCCGACAACTTCGGCTCGGCCTTCAACAAGGCGATGCTCGGCGCCGGCCAGAAGCTGCCCGAGAGCGGCTGCGTCTTCATCAGCGTCAACGACACCGACAAGCCGACGGTGCTGCCGATTGCGAAGGACCTCATCGCGCTCGGATTCACGCTCTCGGCCACGCGCGGCACCGCGGCGTTCCTGCAGGCGCACGGGCTCGAGTGCGAGATGATCTACAAGGTGAACGAGGGCCGGCCGAACGTGGCCGACCACCTCGTGAACCGCGATATCGACATGGTGATCAACACGCCCCTCGGCCGCGATTCGTTCTTCGACGACCGGGCGGTGCGCCGCGCCGCCACGATGGCCCAGGTGCCCTGCATCACCACCCTCACCGGCGCGTCGGCGGCGGTGAGCGCGATCCGCGCCCAGCGCACGCACATCCTGTCGGTCCGGTCGCTGCAGGACTATTACAACGTCGGAGCCGGCACGTCGTAAGCCTTTAGCCTCTAGCCTCTGGCCTCCAGCCTCTAGGGACACGCTACATACCCTAGAATGGCTCCGTGGGCTACCGGGGTCGCCTCACACGTCGCCTGTGTGCTGTTGCCTCGGCGGTGCCCGCCGCGCGGTCCGTGGCGCAGGTGTTCCGCTCCAACGTCCTGACCGTCCCGGTCACGGTGACGGTGGTCGACAGCAGCGGCCGCCTCGTCACCGGTCTCACGCAGGACGACTTCGACGTGTTCGAAGACGGGGATCCCCAGCGCGTCACCACCTTCACCAGCGAGCGCGTCGCGGTGAGCCTGGGCGTGCTGCTCGACGTCAGCGACAGCATGCGCGGCCAGAAGATGACCGACGCCGGTACGGCCGTCGAACATTTCGTCGCCGATCTGCTGCGGACGGAGGACGAGGCGTTCATCGGGCTCTTCAACCATCGCCCGCGCCTGGCCTCGGCCTGGACGCGGCCGCCCTCGTCGCTGAAAAACCGGCTTGGGGCCGTGAAGCCCACCGGCGGCACGGCCATCTACGATGCGGTGGCGCAGTCGGCGGAGATGTTCGACCGCCGCAGCCGGCCGCGGGCCGCGCTCGTGGTCATTTCCGACGGCGCCGACACGGCCAGCGACCGGTCGCTGCAGCAGGCGCGCGACGCCGTGGTGAAGCGCGACGCGTTCGTCTATGCGATTGCCATCGATGCGCCGGGGGCCGCGGCCAGCACGCGCGTGAACCCGGGCGCGCTGCGCGACCTCACCATGCCCACCGGCGGCTATACCGAAGTCGTGCGCGAGGCGGCGGATCTCGGACCGGCCACCGAGCGCATCGCGGAGGAGCTCAATTCGCAGTACACCATCGGCTACACGCCGTCGCGGCCGCTCGATGGTACCTGGCGCGCCATCCGCGTGCGCATCAAGGGCCGGCCCTTCCTGGTTCGCGCGCGCCAGGGCTACGTGGCGGAGCGCAGCAACCTTCGATAGTGGGGACGTGGGGGCAGGTCTTCAGACCTGCCCAACCTCGATGTCTTTCGATCCCGCGCTCGACCAGACCGCCCACCGCCCCTGGTCGCTGCCCGAACGGCCGTGGGTGATGACGCAGTCGTGGCACGACCTGCTGTTCGCCCACTGGCGCGTGGACGAGCGCGTGCTGCGGCCGCTCGTCCCGCCGGCCTTCAACGTGGATCGATTCGACGGGTCGGCGTGGCTGGGCATCGTGCCGTTCACGATGCGGCACGTCGCGCCGCGCGGGGTGCCGGCGCTGCCGTGGCTGTCGGCGTTTCCCGAGCTGAACGTGCGCACCTACGTCAGCCCCCGCGACGGCAAGAACGGCGTGTGGTTCTTCAGCCTCGACGCCGCGCGTGCTGCTCGCGGTGCTGGGTGCCCGCGCGCTGTTCCGGCTGCCGTATTTCGCGGCCGCGATGCGCGTGACGCACCACGGTCCGTCGGTGCACTACCGCAGCCGGCGGCGGGGCGGCGCGGCGGTGTTCGAAGCGACCTACGAGCCGTCCGGGACGGCGTTCGTTCCGCAGCGCGGCTCCCTCGAGCACTTCCTCACCGAGCGCTACTGCCTCTACCACGTCGATCCGCTCGGACGGCCGTCGCGTCTCGACATCCATCACGCGCCGTGGCGGCTGCGGCCGGCCCGCGCGGCGATCGCGCGCAACACCATGACCGACGGCCTCGGCCTGCGCCTCGAGGGGGCGCCGCTCGTACACGTCGCCGAACGCCAGGACGTGGTGGCCTGGTGGCCCAAGCCATTGCGCGCATGAGGGGCTTGGCGCGCGAGTAGGCTTCAGGCTTCGGGCTTCGGGCCTCGGAGCCGGCTCGCCGGCTCCCGACGCCCGCTTCTCGTGGGGCCGGGTCTTTAGACCCGGCCTGCGGGATCTGCGTCCTTCGCCCGGCCGCACGTCGCACTTCCCGCGACCTCGCTGCAACCGACGCACGCGTATCCGTGACATCGCCGGCGTCGAACGGCTTGCAGGCGGCGCAGCGTGCCCGTGATCGGACTGCTGCCGGCGTCGTCGCTGCTCGCCGGCGCGCTTGTCGGGCTCGCGTGGCCGTGGGCGCCGCGCCTGCTGCTGATGGCGATGGGGGTGTCGGCCGCGGCGGCGGGGATGGCGTACCTCGTCGGGTGGACTCGGGCCGCGATCGTGGCGCTGGTGGCCGGCTTCGCGGCGTGCGGGGCGGCCAACGCCGCCGACGCGCGCGACCGGGCGATCGACACCCCGCTCCGCAGAGCGCTGGACACGGCGTTCGGCGGCTTCTCGCTGGAGCTCGCTCGGGCCCGCGGGCGCGCACGATCCGGTTCGCACGCGCGGGCGCCTGCTCGAGGACGCCTCGGTGCGCGACGGCTATGCCAGCCTGAGCCTGGCGGTCGGGGCGGTGAGGCTGCGGCGATGCGTGGCGCGCGTCCGGCGGGCACGTGCGTCTGAGCGTCAGCGGCACCCCGTCGCGCGCCGCGCTGTCGGCCTGGCGCGCGGGCCGGACGATCGAGGCGCCCGTGTCGTTCCGCCGGCGCGGCGCGATTCCTCAACGACGGCGTGCCCGACTTCGAGCGCGAACTGGCGCTCGACGGCACGACGCTCCTCGGGTCCGTGAAGAGCGGGCTGCTCGTGGACGTCGTGCGACGCGGCACCTGGCTGGACGAGGCGGCCGCGGCGGGCCGCGCCCGGATCCGCGAGGCGGTGACCCGCTGGGTAGGCGCGCGCAGCGCCACGTCGGCGGCGCTCGTGACGGCGGTGCTGATCGGCGATCGGGCCGCGATTCCCGACGACGTGCGCGACACGCTGCGTGCGGCCGGGACGTATCACGTGATCGCCATCTCCGGCGGCAACATCGCGGTGTTCGTGGTGCTGGTGTCGGCGCTGGGGGCGCTGACGGGCCTGGGTCCGCGCCCGGCGGCCGCTCTCACCATCGGCGTGCTGCTCGCCTATGCCGCGCTCGTCGTGTCTGGACCCTCGGTGAGGCGTGCGGTGCTGGTGGCGGTGGTCTACCTGAGCGCGCGGGCCATCGACCACCGGGCGCCGGCGTGGCACGCGGCCGCGATCGCCTGCGGCGGTGTGCTGGTCGCGTGGCCGCTCGATCTCCTCGACGCCGGCTTCGTGCTCACCTTCGGCGCTGCCGCCGCGCTGCTGGCGACGTCGCCTGTCGTCCGCGGCCTGTCGGTGGCGCCGCCTCTGCGAGCGCTGCTGCTTGCCGATGGCCGCATCGGTGGCCGTCGAGGCCGTGCTGTTGCCGGTGCAGGCGCTCGTCTTCTCGCGGGTCACCCTGGCTGGCATCGCGCTGAACCTGATCGCGGTGCCGATGATGGCGGTGGCCCAGATTGCCGGGCTCGCGGTCGTGGCCCTCGACCTCCTGGGCGCGAGCGCCTCATGGCCGGCATGGGCGGCCGACATCGGCCGTCAAGGCCGCTGCTCGAGCAGCGGACCGGTGGTCGAGGCCGCGCCATGGCTGTCGGGACCGGTGCGGCCACCGCCGTCGCCGGTGGTTGCCGCGTACTACGTCGCGCTGGCCGTGGCGACGTTCGCACGCCGCGGCGTGCGCGCCGCCGGCATCGCCGTCTGGGTGGTCACGGCCGCGATCATCGTCGCCGGTTCGCCGGAATGGCTGCGTGATGCAGGGCGGGGCTTCAGCCCCGCCGGTCCGCAGCCGCGCGACGTGCACAGGTCCGGTCACCTGCGGGTCACGATGCTCGACGTGGGTCAGGCCGAGGCCATCCTGCTCGAGCCGCCCGCGGGCGGGCCGCTGCTGATCGACGCGGGTGGAAGCCCCTTCGGCAGCGGCCTCGACATCGGCGCGCGCGTGGTAACACCGGCGCTGTGGGCGCGCGGCGTGAACTGGCTGTCGGCGCTCCTCGTGACGCACGGCGACCCGGATCACCTCGGCGGCGTGCCCGGCGTGCTGGCGCACATGGCGGCCCGTGAGGCGTGGCTGGGCATCGCCGTTCCCGGCCACGCGCCGGGCGAGGCGCTGCTCGCGGACCTGGATCGGCGCGAGACACCGCGTGCGCATCTGTGCGGGCGGGTGACGCCATCGATCGCGGGGGACGTGCGGTGGCGGGTGCTGCATCCGCCCGAGCCCGATTGGGAGCGGCCGCCGGGTGCGCAACGACGACTCGGTGGTCGTGGAGGTCGTGCTACGGTGAGGTGGCGATCTTGCTCACTCGGCGACGTCGGTGCCGAGGTCGAGCGGGCGATCGTGCCGCAGCCTCACGCCCGCGCCGATTCGCGTGCTGAAAGTGGCGCACCACGGCAGCCGCACGTCGACCAGCCGCGAGCTGCTCGAGGCGTGGCGGCCGCAGCTCGCGCTCGATCAGCGCCGGCCGCGGCAACACGTTCGGGCATCCGGCGCCCGAGGTCGTGCAACGGCTCGAGTCGGCTGGCGCGCGCGTGCTGCGCACGGATCGCGACGGTCAGATCACCGTCGACCACCGATGGTCGAACGCTGCGCTGGAGGACGTTCAGCGCGAGGTGACCCGTCGTAGGGGCCGGCTTTAGCCGGCCCAGGGCCGCCTGAAGGCGGCCCCTACGTCTGTTTCGCCTTCTGCCACTCGGCTTCCATCTCGTCGAGCGTGGCGTCGGGAAGCGACACGCCGCGTTCGGCGAACGCGCGTTCCAGCCCCTCGAACCGGGTGGTGAACTTGTCGCTGGCGCGGCGCAGCGCCGCCTCGGGCTCGATGCCCAGCTTGCGGGAGAGGTTGGCGATCGAGAACAGCAGGTCGCCCATCTCGTCCTCGGCGCGCGACAGGTGGCCGGTGGCGCCCGATTCGACCTCGCGGCGCAGCTCGGCCACCTCTTCCTCGATCTTGTCCAGCACGTCGGCGGCCTTGGCCCAGTCGAACCCGACCGCCGCCGCCCGCGCGCTCAGCTCGTGCGCGCGCAGCAGCGCCGGGAGGGTCTTCGGCACGCCGCTGAGCGTGGTCTTCTGCTTCGGGGCGGCGGTGACCGTCTTGCCGGCCAGCGCGCGTTCGCGCGCTTTCAGCGACTCCCATTTCTCGATGACCTGGCCGCTGGTCAGCGCGCCCTCGCCGTCCGTGCGCTCGAACACGTGCGGGTGCCGGCGCACGAGCTTGTCGGCGATGCCCTCGACGACGTCGCCGATGGAGAAGTGCCCGGCTTCTTCGTGGATGCGCGCCAGGAACACGGCCTCGAACAGGAAGTCGCCCAGTTCCTCGCACAAGTCCGCGGGGGTGCCGTGCTCGATGGCTTCGAGCACCTCGTAGGTCTCTTCCAGCACGAACGGCCGCAGCGAGGCCGGGGTCTGCTCGCGGTCCCACGGGCAGCCGTCGGGCGCGCGCAGCCGGCGCATGATCTCGACCAGTCGTTCGAAGCTCGGGCCTGGCGTGTCGGTCACAGGCGCCATGCTACCATCCAGGAATCAGCCGGCGGCCGAGCCTCGAGTCTCCGATGACCGACGATCTCCACACAGCACCCGACGCGTCATCCAGCGACGCGTCGTCGATCAACTTCGCCTCGTTCGTGCTGTCGCTCGTGCACACCGCCGCCGTGCACTTCGGCGACGTGGGCGACCCCGTGACCGGCGAGCATCACGCGCCCAATCTGCCGCTGGCCCAGCAGATGATCGACATCCTGGCGATGCTCGAGGCCAAGACGCGCGGCAACCTGAGTGTCGAAGAGCGCCAGCTGATCGAGCAGGTGCTCTACGAGCTGCGGGTGCGCTATGTCGAGGTGTCGCGCGGCGCGCCGTCGACATCGGAGTCGCGCATCATCCTCCCTTGACGGTTCCGGCCCGCGTCACCTTTCTCGGCACCGGCACGTCGCACGGGGTGCCGATGATCGCGTGCGACTGCGCGGTCTGCCGCTCCACCGATCCGCGCGACAAGCGGCTGCGCACGTCGATCTACGTGGACGTGCCGGATCGGCAGCGCATTCTCGTGGACACCTCGCCCGACCTGCGCCAGCAGGCGCTCGCGCATCGCATCACGCGCGTCGACGCCGTGATCTACACGCACAGCCACGCCGACCACATCCTGGGTCTCGACGAGCTGCGGCGCTTCAACGCGGTCCAGGGCGCGGCCGTGCAGTGCCACGCCACGCAGGCCACGTGGGATCACATCCGCAAGACCTTTCACTACGTGTTCGACACCACGCCGCGCCTGGGCGGCGGCATTCCCGCAGCTGTCGTCGCATGTCATCGACGGGCCGATCGTGCTGGGCGGTGTCCGCGTCGTGCCGATTCCGCTGTGGCATGGCACGCATGCCGGTGCTGGGATTCCGTTTCGGCCGCTTCGCCTATCTCACCGACTGCAACCGCCTCGATGACGCCGCGTGGCCGCTGCTCGACGGCGTGGACACGCTGGTCGTGGACGCGCTGCGCGACCGGCCGCACCCGACCCACTTCAACGTGGCGGAGGCGATTGGCGTGATCGAGCAGCGTGGCCCCGACGGCGCGCCTTCCTGGTGCACATGACGCACGATCTGGGGCACGAGGCGACCCGCGCCCGGCTGCCCGCCGGCGTGGACCTGGCATATGATGGCCTGGTGCTCGACGTTGACGTCGACGTGGAGTGAATGGAGACCATCCACTTCCCCGACGACCCCCGGCCGCCCTGGCTGGTGCACCCGGTGATTGCGCTCGGCAACTTCGACGGCCTCCACCGCGGACATCTCAAGATCATCGAGCGCGTCAAGCGCGGCGCCGCCGAGCACGGCGGGACGCCGATGGCGATGACGTTCGATCCGCATCCGCCGCGGATCGTGCGCCCCGACAAGGCGCCGCCGCTGCTCATGACCAAGGCGCAGCGGCTGGAGGCGCTGCACCGCGCCGGCATCCAGTGCGTGGCGGTGGTCCGTTTCACCCGGGAGCTGTCGGAGTGGGACGCTGACACGTTTGTCCGCAAGGCGCTCGTGGACTGGCTGCGGGTGTCGGAAGTGTGGGTCGGCGCGAATTTCCTGTTCGGGCACGGGCGCACCGGCACGTTCAGCGTGCTGCGCGGCCTGGGCCAGTCCTATGGCTTCCGGGCCGACAAGATCGACCCGGTGCGCTACAAGGATTTCGTCGTCAGCAGCACCCGGATCCGGCGCCTGGTGGGCGAGGGGCGCATGGACGAAGCGGCGGCGCTGCTCGGGCGCGCGTACTATGTGGACGGTGCGATCGTCGAGGGCCGCCGGCGGGGCCGGGAACTGGGGTTTCCCACCGCCAACCTGCAGACCGAGAACGAACTGGTGCCGCCAAACGGCGTGTACGCCACTATCATGACGATCGATGGCGTGGTCCACGGCGGGGTCACCAACGTCGGCATGCGGCCGACGTTCGGCGAAACCACGCCGACCATCGAGACCCACGTGCTGGACTACTCGGGAAACCTTTATGGCCACACCGTGCGCCTGGCGTTCGTCCAGCGGCTGCGCGACGAGCGCCGCTTCGAGGACGTGGATGCGCTGCGGGCGCAGATCGACGCCGACAAGCGGCGCGCGGAGCGGCTGTTCACACGGCTGGCGGTGTAGGTAGTGATGACCGGAACGTTCGACTTCAACCTGTCGTGCCCGTGCGACGGCCGGCTGGCGCGGATCATCACCGACATCGTGCGGCAGGCCGCCAAGGACGCCGGGCGCGACGATGCTGGCTGCCGCGGCGATGGCGGCCTCGGCCGACGAATTCGTCCGCGGCTGCTTCGCCGACGGCGCGACGCGAGCCGCCGATCAAGGTGCACGTCAACAGCGAGTCGATTCAGCTCGACGCCGCCGGCCGCACGATGTCGCTGGCGCTCTGACCCGGTTCTGATGCTGCGCCTGTACAACACGCTGTCACGGCAGGAAGAGCCGTTCGCGCCGTCGCACGACAACACCGTGCGGATGTATGCCTGCGGCCTCACCGTGTATGCGCGCGGCCACATCGGCAACTTCCGCACCTTCGTCTGCCTCGACGTGCTGCGCCGCACGCTCAAGTACCTGTGCGGCCATCAGGTGCGCGGCGTGCTGAACTACACCGACGTCGACGACAAGACCATCGCCGGCGCCGCCAAGGCCGGCAAGCCGCTGCGCGACTACACCGAGCCGTGGATCGAGGCGTTCCGCGAGGATTCGGCGAGGCTCGGCCTCGAGCCGCCGGAGGAGACGCCGCGCGCCACCGACGAGATGAACCTGCGCGCGATGAGCGACATGGTGCTGGCGCTCGAGCACAACGGGCACACCTACCGCCGCGACGGGTCGATCTACTTCAAGATCTGCGTCGCTGCCCGACCTACGGCCAGCTCGCGCACCTCGATACCGAGGGCATGAAGTCCGGCGTCGAGCGTGGACGTGGACGAATACTCGAAGGACGACGCGCGCGACTTCGTGTTGTGGAAGGCCACCAAGCCCGACGAGCCCACGTGGGACTACGGCACCGGGCCGGGCCGTCCGGGCTGGCATCTCGAGTGCTCGGCGATGGCGCTGCGGCTGCTCGGGCCCGGGCCGATCGACCTGCACGCCGGCGGCATCGACCTGGTGTTCCCGCATCACGAGAACGAGATCGCGCAGTCCGAGGGCGCGACCAAGCAGCAGTTCGCGCGGTTCTGGTTCCACGTCGAGCATCCTGTTCGTCGAGCACGAGAAGATGTCGAAGTCGCTCGGCAACTTCCACACCGTGCAGGAGATCGCTGGACCGCGGCCACCGGCCGTCGGCGCTGCGCTACCTGCTGCTGTCGTCGCACTACCGGAAGCAGCTGAACTTCACGTGGGCCGGGATGGACCAGGCCGAGGAGTCGATCGGCCGGATCATGAACTGCCTGACGCGGCTCGAGACCGTGACCGGCGAGGGCGAGCACGCGCGCGTGAACGAGGCGATCGCGACCGCGAAGACCGGGTTCACCGCGGCGCTCGAGAGCGACCTCAACACCGCCGGCGCGCTCGGCGCCGTGTTCGACTTCGTGCGCGACGTCAACGCCGCCATCGACGCGAAGGAGATGTCGGCCGCCGAGGCCGCGCGCGTGCGCGAGGTCGTTCGACTCGTTCGACCAGGTGCTGGGCGTGGTGGCGCTGCGCCGCGCCGAAGACGCGCAGCCGCCGGTGCCGGTGGAGGAGATCGAGCGGCTGATCGAGGAGCGCAAGGCCGCCCGCGCGCGCCGCGATTTTGCCGCCGCCGACGGCATCCGCGTGTCGCTCGCCGACCGCGGCATCGTGCTGGAGGACGGCCCGCAGGGCACGCGCTGGAAGCGGAAGTAGGGCCGGCGTGGGGGCCGCCTTCAGGTGGTCCGACCAGACGTCGGGCTAGGGAGAGCTTATGTATTTAGCCGCGCCTCGAATTAGAGGGCGGTCTTTTAGACCGCCCTGGAGTGAATGCTGCACTCGCTCGCAGCGTCATGAGCAGCGATCGACGGCAATCACTCGGAGAACTGGGCGAAAACCTCGCGTGCGACGAACTGCGGCGGCGAGGGTACGCAATTCTCGAGCGGCGCTACCGCACGCGGTATGGCGAAATCGACATCGTCGCGCGGCACGGCGACGTGCTGGTGTTCGTCGAGGTGAAGGCCCGGGTGGGGAGCGCGTTCGGTACCGGCGCGGAGGCCGTTACCGGATACAAGCAGCGCCGCGTGGCGCAGATGGCTGCGGACTTTCTCGCCCGGCGCCGATTACAGGATCGCCCCTGCCGCTTCGACGTCGTGTCGATCGCGGTGGGCGAGGGGTGCCCGCATCGAGGTCATCCCCGGCGCGTGGGGCATTTCGTAGGGGCAGGTCTAGACCTCCCGACAGGCGACGGATGCCAGTGTAGGGGCGGTCTTCAGACCGCCCGATGTTCGTAGGCGGGTCTTTAGACCCGCCTGGAGTGACTAGACGTTGAGCGTTTCCGAACTGCGTCGTGACCCGGTGACCGGCCGCTGGGTGGTGGTGTCCACCGAGCGCCCGCGTGCCGACGACTTCGACCGCCAGCCGGTCGTCATCCAGCCCGACGACTCGTGCCCGTTCTGCGCCGGCCACGAGCACATGACGCCGTTCGAGGTGCTCGCGTATCGCAACGGCTCGCCGTCCAACCAGCCGGGCTGGGACCTGCGCGTCGTGCCCAACCAGTCGCCGATCGTGCGCGTCGAAGGCGACCTCGATCGCCAGGGCGAAGGGCTGTTCGACAAGATGAACGGCATCGGCGCGCACGAGGTGATCATCGAGTCGCCGCGGCACGAGGACACGCTCGCCACGCAGCCCGAGGCCGGCGTCGAGCGGCTGCTGCGCGCGTTCCAGGAGCGCATCCGCGACCTGCGCCGCGACATGCGGTTCAAGTCGTTCGTGCCGTTCAAGAACCACGGCGCCGCGGCCGGCGCGCATCTCGAGCACTCGCACTCCCAGCTCTTCGCGCTGCCGATCGTGCCGCGCGAGGTGCGCGACGAGCTCGAGGGCGCGCGCGTGCACTACGCCGCCAAGGAGCGCTGCCTGTTCTGCGACATCGTGCGGCAGGAGCTCGCCGAGGGCCGGCGAGTCGTCGCCGAGAACGGCGAGGCGGTGGCCCTGGCGCCCGTACGCCTCGCGGTCGCCGTTCGAGACCTGGATTCTGCCGCGCCGCCACCAGAGCCGGTTCGAGGACGCGCCTGGTGGGGAAGTGGCCGCCGTCGCGCGGCTGCTTCGGGACGTGCTGAGGCGGATGGACGCCGCGCTCGAGCGGCCGCCCTACTCGTTCGTGATCCACAGCGCGCCGGTGTCGGAGCCGGCGGACTTCTACCACTGGCACATCGAAATCCTGCCCAAGGTGACGCGGTTCGGCGCGTTCGAGTGGGCCACCGGCTTCCACCGCAACCCGACGCTGCCGGAGACCGCCGCCAAGGTCCTGCGCGAAGCGAACGGGAACGGGGCGTAGCGTGGCCCGGGGTGGACGTGGCCGCGGGTCTTTAGACCGCCCTGCCTAGAGGGCGGTCTTCAGACCGCCCTGCGTTCTTGCCTGGCCCCAAACCGCTGTGGTACCGTTAGGGTTCGTCGCGAGCGGGAATAACTCAGTGGTAGAGTGCGACCTTGCCAAGGTCGAAGTCGCGGGTTCGAATCCCGTTTCCCGCTCCAACTTCCCTCCTTGACTCGCCCCGACGCGGGGTGTCAGAACATCCTGACGGCGCCGTCGCCAAGTGGTAAGGCAGAGGTCTGCAAAACCTCCATCCCCGGTTCAAATCCGGGCGGCGCCTCCAAAATTCCCAAAGAATCCTCGTGGAGTTCCCAGGATTTAGTGGAGACTCTGTCGGCGCGGCTTGTGAGCCGCTTCGAATTGCTCTGGACTCAGTCCGCCGAGATGACTATGACGGCGAGTTCGATTGTAGAAGGTATCGATGTATTCGGCCACGTCGGCGATCGCGAGCGCTCGGTTCTTGTAGATCTGTTTCTTGATTCGCTCTTTCTTCAGGCTGCTGAAGAAGGACTCGGCGACGGCATTGTCCCAGCAGTTACCTTTCCGGCTCATACTCGGCTCGAGGCGATTCGACCGGCAGAAGCGTCGCCACGCGTCGCTGCCGAACTGGGTGCCCTGATCGGAGTGAATCAACGTGCCGCGCGGTCGTCGTCGACGCACGGCCATCAGCACGGCATCGAGCACGAGCTCGCGATGAATGGTGGGCCTGGCGGCCCACCCCACGACCAGGCGCGAGAACAGATCCATGACGACGGCCAGGTAGAGCCAGCCCTGCCAGGTGCGGATGTAGGTGATGTCCGTGACCCACGCCGTGTTGGGTGCGTCGCGGTGAATTGCCGCTGCAGCAGGTTCGGGATCAGGACCGACGGCTTACCCACCGCCCAGCGTCGCGTGCGATAGCCGTGGAGCGCCCGCAGATTGGCCTCACGCATCAGTCGCGCGACCCGATGCTTGCTGCAGGTCTCGCCGGCTTCACGCAGATCGAGGAAGACGCGAGGCGCGCCGTAGATGCCATGACTCGCGACGAACGACGCGCGAATCAGCCGAAGGAGTCGGGCGTCTTCGTGCGCGCGGTTCGAGATCGGTTGCTTCAGCCAGTCGTAATAGCCGCTCGGAGCCACTTCGAGGATGCGACACATCATCTCCACGCTGTGCTGGTCTCGATGTGCCTTGATGAATGCATACGTCGAACGGACTCTTCCCGGGATCTGGTGCTTGGACTTCGGCATCGCCCCTCCGCAAAAATCCGGATGCTAGCGTTTGTCCACTGAATCCTGGGAACTCCATTTAGGGATCTGCTATCTTTTACGTGGACCGATTCATTTAACGGGACGATCGGCGGGATCGCATATCAGGCGCGAAGCAACGTCTCGCTCACGGCGGACCGAGGCAGCGGGACCGGTGGAGTGACCGTGACTAGCGTGAATGGCATGTCGCCACCGAGCGTTGCTTGCGTAGCCACTCCTGACGTCCTGTGGCCGCCGAATGACAGGACAGTCGTGGTAACCGTTTCTGGGATGGTTGTGCGGGGCGCGTCGCTTCTCAGCAGCACGACCTACACGGTAAGCGACACGTATGGCCAAGTCGGGTTTAGCGGTGCCGTCGCACCAACTCACTCAGGCAGCTATTCGTTTGCTGTCTTGCTGCCGTCAGCTCGAAATGGCAATGACAAAGGGGGGCGCGCATACACTGTCACGGTCGAAAGCAAAGATACCCAAGCTAGTGCAGGTTCCTGCATCGCAACAGTAAAGGTTCCGCACGATCGAAGGCGCTAGGCATTATCAGCAACCGCGAACGGCGTGAGACCGAGCCCACGCTCACGTGGAAGAATTCGACGACAGCGATTGAAGCACTCGCAAGGACCTTTCCGCCGACGGTCAGCGCATTCTGAGCACGATTCGCTCGACCGGCGACGGAGACAGTGGGTGGCCGGCGATCCAGATCGTCGTGAACTGGTCTCGAGAGCTGACACGTCTGGCGCCGCGATAGGCGCAAAACCTCCATTAGGCCTTGGCGCCCGCCGCGGCGTGCGTGCCGGCGATGTACCCCTGCACGGTGCCCTTGCCGAGGCCGTGCTTGTCGAACCCGCCAGCGGCCTCGCCACCCGCGTAGAGGCCTGGGATGACCTGGCCCTGCATGTCGATGACCTGCTGGCGCCCGTTGACGCGCAGACCGCCGTAGGAGTCGTGCCACGTCACCATGATCGCCAGCGCGTAGAACGGCGGTTTCGCGATCGGGTGCATCGGCCCCTCCTTTTCCCGCTCGAAGTCGGGATCGGCGCCGGCGGCCACGTAGCGGTTCCAGGCGGCGACCGTCTGGACCAGATGCTTGAGCGGCACGCGCTGGAACTGGTTGCCACCCTCGATCTTCGCGGCAAGCTGTTCGAGCGTGTCGGCCTTGAAGGAGTAGCCGTCGTCGGCGACGAACGGGTAGCGGAGCGGCCAGTTCCGGCGCTCGACAGAGGCCTGATCGAAGATCGCCCAGATCGGCCCGGGGTAGTAGTGCGGCGCCGTCGATCCTTCGTTGACGGCGAGCGCGGCGTCGAGGCCGTGGTCGTTGTCGTAGACGCTCTTGATCCACTCCTGGCGGCAGTTGCGCCAATCGCCCGACTTGTGGGCGACGCCAGGGTTCGGGAAGGCGCCGCCGCCGGGATACCGGTTGAAGCTGTTTCTCTCCGTCAGGCGCATCTCGTTGAAGAAGCGCTTGCCCACCTGGTTCACGGCGATGAGGTCCTGGAAGCCGGCGTTGCCGGCGCTGACGCCCGTGGATCGGCGGTATCCGAACGTGGGATGGCCCGGCAGCATCCGCGTGTATGGGTCTCGCGTGCCGAGGCGGGTCGAGATGTGGTACGTGATCGACACCGTCATGTTCTGATGCATGCCGGCCAGGTTGGCGCCCACCTTGAGGCCGGCCTTCATGGCGCTGGCGTCCTGCACCCGCGGACCCAGCACGGCCAATCCGCTGGTCAGGAACATCGGCTCCCGCATGCCCGGATGGAACATACTGCGGACCTCCGGATTGCCTGCGTGGCCGCCGCTTGCGAGCACCACGCCGCGGCGCGCCCGGATGCGTACGAGCGGCCGCTCCTCGTCCACGTTGCCGTTCCGCCAGTAGCTCTGAAGCCGCTCGCCGGTTTCGGGATGCTTGCGCGGCGACCAGCTGGCCTCGATGCCGAGGATCGGACCGGCGGAGGGCCGCTCGCGGATCAGCTCGTCGAACGCGCGGTTCAACATGAACTGCACGCCCTTCGCGCGCGCCGAGAACTCGAGCGGTCGCGCCAGCGCCACGCCGTTGCTCAACGCGCCGGGCCCGACGACGCGGCTCGCGTCGTCCATTTGGATGGGCGCGAACGCGCTGCCGCGTTCAGGGTTGGCGCGGCCCGCGTCCTCGGCCGTAATGGTGCCCGCGCGCATGTCGGTCTTGTCGCCGAGCATGAGGAAACACACGGCGCCCCTGGCACGCGACATGCCGCCGCCGGAGTGCGTGCCGTTGATCCGGGCGAAGCGGACGTGGTTGTCCATGAGGAACTGCCGCGTGGCGGGGCAGTTCTCGGCCCAGGCTCGCACCACCTCGCGCTCGTTGTAGCGATACGGGCTGAAGCCCCTGCGGTCCACGATTGACCAGTCGACCAGGTCGGCGAACAGGATGTCGACGCTGTCGTCGAGCGCTTCGGGAGGCTCGAGCGGGTCGACCTTGATGCGCCCTTCGGCGTCGCGTGCCCGCGCCCTGTCGCGGCGCTGCACCGGATCGCCGGCGCCAAGTGACACGAAGGAGCCGCTTTGCAGCATCCGCCCCCCGACGTCATGGCTGGCTTCGACGACGAGCACGCTGGCGCCAAGGTCGCGCGCGCGAATGGCGGCCGTCAGCCCGGCGCAGCCCGCCCCCACCACGACGACGTCGAACTCGTAGTTCCAGCCGGCGGCGGCCGCGCCAGTCTGGGCCCGCGCGGTGGTTTGCGCCTGCGTCGCGCCGGGATCGAACAGCGCCGCGCCACCGAGTCCGGCGGCGCCCGCCTTGACGAAGTCCCGTCGACCGACCCCGCCCTTCCGCCCCGTCTTCTTCGTCATGCCACCCTCCCAAGACTCGCGGTAGTCTAGCCCCATCGCGGGCTCCCTTTGACAGGGTGGTCACTGGGGCAGATAGTGTTCTCGCTTGCGAGGGCATTGATGGGAAAGACCTTCGTCACGAGCTTGGCTTTGATCCTTGCGGCATGGGCCGTCGGTGCTCCCACATCGGCGCGGGCGCAGGCCTTGCCGCACGACAGTCAGTATCCAGAAGCCGACATCACGTACGGCGCGACGCTCTATACGGTACGCTGCGTCAACTGTCACGGCCCGCAGGGCGACGCGATTGGCGGCGTGAACCTGCGCACGGGCGTGTTCAAGACGGCCGTCGCCGATCGGGACCTCGACCGCGTCATCCGCGCCGGGTCGCCGGCGGGCATGCCGGCCTTCGCGCTGGATAACGCCGAGATGGCGGGCATCATCGCCTACCTCCGCAACATGAATGCGTTCGACGCCGCGACGGTGAAGACCGGTGACAGCGCCCGCGGCCGCGCCATCTTCGACGGCAAGGGCGCCTGCACGAGCTGCCACCGCGTCGGCGGACCGGCTCGCGGCGTGGCCCCCAACCTGAGCGACATCGGCGCCGTCCGCAGCGCCGGGATCGCTGCAGCGCATCGCTCCTCGACCCGACCAGCCAGATGATGCCGATCAACCGCCCGGTCCGCGTCGTCACCAAGGACGGCACGGTCATCAACGGCCGGCGGCTCAACGAAGACACCTACAGCGTTCAGATCATCGACGATCGCGAGCGTCTCCACTCGCTGGTGAAGGCCGACCTTCGCGAGTTCACGATCGCGAAGACGTCGCCGATGCCGTCCTACCAAGGGCACTCTCGCGCCGAGGAGATTGCCGACGTGCTCGCCTATCTGCTTTCGCTGAAAGGACAGTAG
Organism: uncultured Acidobacteriota bacterium; assembly: GCA_963731785.1. GTDB lineage: Bacteria > Acidobacteriota > Vicinamibacteria > Vicinamibacterales > UBA2999 > DASYRM01. Next base: position 2,207 of record CAVSWX010000023.1, on the reverse strand, counting down.
CCATGACGAGACCGGCGGCCCTTCGCGCGTCGCGCTCGTGTTGGCTGATGTGCCTGCTGTCGCTGCCGCGTGCACGGGCAGGTGACGTCCCAGCGCCTGACGGCCGCTGCGCAACGAGCCGCAGAACTGGCTGACCTACTCCGGCAACTACTCCAGCACGCGCTACAGCCCGCTCGACCAGATCACGCCGGCCAACGTCAAGAACCTGAAGCTGCAGTGGGTCTACCAGGCGCCGGTCGCCGGCAACTGGCAGACCACGCCGCTGGTCGTCGACGGCATCATGTACATCACGCAGCGCCTGAACGACGTCGTCGCGCTCGACGCCGACGACGGGCCGCGCGTTCTGGATCTACCGCTACACCGCCGGCCGCCGATCGCATCGTCTGCTGCGGCGCGAACAACCGCGGCCTGGCGATTCTCGGCGACACGCTGTTCATGGGCACGCTCGACGCGCAGCTGATCGCCATCGACGCGAAGACCGGGCGCGCCCTCTGGAAGACCGAGGTGGCCGACACCAAGTCCGGCTACTCGATCACGCACGCGCCGCTGGTCGTCAAGGACAAGGTGATCGTCGGCGTCGGCGGCGGCGATACGGCATCCGCGGCTTCATCGCCGCCTACGATGCGAACACCGGCAAGGAGGCGTGGCGCTTCTACACGATTCCGGCCCCGGCGAGCCGGGCTCCGAAACGTGGGAGCGCTGCCCGCCCGACGCGCACGGAGTCTGCGATCCCGAGGCCTGGAAGCATGGCGGCGGCTCGATCTGGCTGACCGGCTCCTACGATCCGCAGCTCAACCTGACGTACTGGGGCGTCGGCAACGTCGGCCCCGACTACAACGGGGCGCAGCGGCCCGGCGACAACCTCTACACCGCCTCGATCGTCGCGCTCGACTGCCGACACCGGCAAGCTGAAGTGGCACTACCAGTTCACGCCGCACGACGTCTACGACTACGACGCGGTGCAGATCCCGGTGCTCGTCGACAACTGGGCGGGCAGCCGCATCAACGTCGTCACCTGGGCCAACCGCAACGGCAACTTCTACGTGCTCGACCGGGCGACGGGACGCTTCCTGCTCGGGCGCCCGTTCGTGAAGGTCAACTGGATGAGCGAGTTCGACGAGCGCGGCCGGCCGAAACAGACGCCGCAGCCGCCGGGCCAGCCGACCTACCCGGGCAATCAGGGCGGCACGAATTGGTACTCGCCGTCCTACAGCCCGCGCACCGGGCTCTTCTACGTCTCGGCGTGGGAAGACTACGCCAGCATCTACTCGCGAGTCCCGCGCAGGCGCCGTACAAGGAAGGCGCGAACTTCGGCGGCGGCGGCCCGCGGAACTGTCGGCCCGTGCCCGGCGCGCCGGGTCTGGCCGCGCGCCCATCAATACGTGGACCGAGGCGGCGGGTCACGGCGCGGTCATCGCGATCGATCCGCGGACCGGGAGCAGAAGTGGAAGTTCAAGATGACCGATGTCACCGACAGCGGCATCCTGACGACGGCGTCGGACCTGCTGTTCACGGGCGGACGGGAAGGCTACTTCCAGGCGCTGGATGCGCGCACCGGCGCGCTGCTGTGGAAGACCAACCTTGGCGCGGCGATCAACAGCGGGCCGATCACCTATCGCGTCGGCAACAGCAGTACGTGTCCATCGTGTCCGGGCTGTCGCTCTTCGTGTTCGCGCTCGACGACTAGTGGCGCCCAGCCATGTCAGGCCCTCGCGGCGGCGCCGCGACACATTGGCGCCCGGTACCCAGAAGACGAGGCCAGCCAACAAGATACAGAGCCGCGCCGAATCTGCAAAACCTCCATCCCCGGTCCAAATCCGAGCGGCGCCTCCAACCCTTCCTTGTGAATTCCGGACACATGGGTAACAGTAAAGCTCTCTTCTCAGGTTGGGCCACCCAGAGTGGAGACGCGATGACAAAGGCAGAGCAGGCCCGGTTGTGGGCGTGGCGGTGCAAGGTCGTGCGGTAGGCGCTGGAGACCTCCGCAATGTGGCTAGGACCTGCCGACACTTCGGCATCTCCCGCCAGGCCTTCTACCGGTGGAAACGGCGGTTTGAGGCCGATGGCGAAGCGGGATTGTGGGATCGAGCCCGGCGACCCCACCGCTCGCCGACCGCGACGCCAGCTGAGGTCGTCAGCAAGGTCCTCTATCTCCGCCAGCGCTATCACTTTGGGCCGGGCAAGATTGCCGACTACCTGAAGCGGTT
>CAVSWX010000022.1:0-38197 GCA_963731785.1 uncultured Acidobacteriota bacterium | reverse complement strand
TCGAGCGTGCGTGCCAGGTAGACCTCCACCTGCAGCACATCCGCGTCGGTCACCCGACCGGCGTCGCGGCGGTTGCCGGCCAGCTCGCGGTCTGCGCGGGCGGTCTCGACTGTGGCCGCTGCCGAACGAGCCGTCGCGGCAGCGATGAGCACGCGGCCAAACGCATCGGTCACCGCCGTCGTCAGGTCATGATCGACGAGTTGCTTGCCGGTGGCCGCCATGTCCCGCCCGATCGACGCGGCTCGGACATTCGCCGAGGTGGTGCGATCGAACAGCGACTGCTCAACGGAGAACGCCGCGCGGAAGTTGTCCGTGGCATCGGGGTGATTGAGCGCATCAAGGGCGAAGTCGGCCGCGGTGAACTGCCGCTGCGCAAGAAGCGAACTGAACACGAACACCGGGTGGTTGCCGCGCTGCCAGGACTCCGCGACGTCCACCTTTGGGAAGTAGCCGCCGCGAGCCTGTGTGACGCGTTCGGCCGCTTCCCGCTCGGCTGCCGCCGCCGATCCGGCGTCGGGGTTGTGGGCCTTGGCGCGCGCAATCGCCTCCGAAAGCGAAAGCGGCGACTGCGCAGAGGCCGGCAGGGCCACAAACAGGGTGGCGAAGAGGACTGGAACGACGAGGTGAGCCTCGCGCTTGAGGGCCACGATGATGTCCCTTGCGCTCATGGCCGGATTCTGCGGGACCTCTCACTGGCTGGCCATGCCCGCGCGGTTGAATTTCTTGACCGCCAGTCCGGCGAGGCTGAGAATGCTTTGCGGAGGCGCCACGAAACCTTGCCGGCCGTCCGGAGGTCAAGAGTGAGGTTGAAGTGCGCGGCGAGTTGTCAACGGAATGTCAAAAGGTAGAATCGGACGTCGCAAGGGATTGACAGCATCACGAACGTCGTGACACCTCTGGGGCCCCTTGCTCGTTACATGCGACAGAGCCTCGAGTGGACCGATGCCGTCAGCCAGATGTTCGGCCGCATCAAGGCAACGCTGGAACGCCGTGGCACGCGGATTGAGGATTTCGATGCCGCCATTGCGGCTCATGCGCTCGCGCTCGATGCAACGCTCGTCACGGCCAATGTCGATCACATGATCCGAGTCCCAGGCCTACGCGTCGAAGACTGGAGTTAGTCAGCTCCCGCGAGTCGCTTCCGATCCAGGGTTGATCACGGCGACTCGGAAGCCTTCCGCCTCCTCGCGTCGACTCTTCGTTCGGCCCAGTACGTGCGCATGCGCTCCGCGATCGCTTGTCGCTTCTTCGGTGTCAGCCGCCCTCCACCTCCGGCCTTTCTTGCAGGCGCAGTCTTCTTCGACTTCGCTGGTGGCGGCAACACCTCCTGTTTCGTCGACCCGTCAACAGTGAGACCCGACGATGGTGGCCTTCGCGGAACCGCGCCGGCGGCAGACCGCTTCGCCGACGTCGCCGGCGCCATCTCGATGCCGAACATCTCCGACAGATCGTCACTCGCGAGCACCTTCGCGCCGGCTGGTCGCTCTGCCCTTCTTCGAGAATCGGATCCGCCGTCGCAATCAAATCCTGCTGATCGACCTTGCGGAGCGTGAAGAGCAGCTCCGGCTGATGATCCAGTCGCGCGCCGATGCCGTACAGCACCGCGGCCACGTGCTTGCACATCGACGCCCAGTCCGGGCAGCTGCACGTGAAGAGAATCTCCTTCGGCGACGGCAACAGGCCGGTCTTCTGTTCACACAGGCGCGTCATGACGCCCTTCGAGAAGCGTCCCTGCAGAAGCTCGACGAGCGAGTCGATGGCGCCCGAGCAGTCCTTGCAGATGGCGCTCCAACTGGCTCGCGGCACCGGTCCAACCGTCACCTGCACGTTGTACATCGCCGAGCCGCTCACGAGCGCCGTGACGCGGCCCGGCCCAACCTGCAGATCGACCACCGATCCGTTGCGCAGGTAGGTCCGGCCGCGCGGCAGCCGATTGGCGTAGTCGCTGTAGCGTTCGAGGTTGTCGCACCACGCTTCGCCCCAGAACGTTCTCGCGATCTTGCGGCCTTCAATCGCGACCGGCGACATCGCGCGGCCGTTCTTCCGGAGCTTCGCCAGTTCGCGCGCAGCCTGAGCCCGTCGTGCAGCGACCGACACGTAGGGCCTGAAGCCGTAGTAGTAATAGTCGTCGTACGCCATCTCACTCCCCGGACGCGGTGTGGATATCGAGCGCGACGAGTTTCAGCAACTCGTCGTCTTTGATCTCCGTCAACAGCATCTCGCCGCCGCCTGCGAGCAGATCATCCGAGAGCTGCCGCTTGGCGTCAATCAGTTGGTCGATCCGTTCTTCCACGGTGCCGCGGCAGACGAACTTGTGCACCAGGACGTTCCGGGTCTGGCCGATGCGGAACGCGCGGTCGCGTCGCCTGGTTCTCGACGGCCGGATTCCACCAGCGATCGAAATGCACGACGTGCGAGGCGGCGGTGAGGTTGAGGCCGGCGCCGCCGGCCTTCAACGAGATGACGAAGAACGGCACACGCTCATCCTCCTGGAACTGCCGCACCAACGGCTGTCGTTTACCGACCGCCGTCTCGCCATGGAGGACGAGTCCCGGCCGGCCGAAGACCGATTCGAGGAACGCGGCCAGCGGTGCGGTCATCTCGCGGAACTGCGTGAACACGAGCACCTTTTCCTGTTTCGCCGCGATGACCTCCGCAACCTCGCGCAGTCTGGCCAGCTTGCCGCTGTCGGCCTCTTTCCACGATCCGTCGCCCAGCCACTGGGACGGATGATTGCAGATCTGCTTGAGTCGCATCAGCGATGCGAGCACGACGCCGCGGCGTTTCATACCCTCGGCTCGTCCGAGCTCGGCCGCCAGGTCGGATACCGCCTGCTGATAGAGCGCCGCCTGTTTGCGCGTCAGGTGACAGTACGCTCTCACCTCGGTCTTGTCCGGCAAATCGGCGATGACGGACTTGTCGGTTTTCAGCCGTCTCAGGATGTACGGACGCACGAGCGCGCGCAGCGGCGCGTACGGATTGTGGGATTGTGACGAGAGCTGCTTGGTGAACGTCGAGAACGCCTTCCCCGTTCCCAGCAGGCCGGGATTGAGAAAGTCGAAGATGGACCACAAATCGCCGAGCCGATTCTCGATCGGCGTGCCGCTGAGCGCGATGCGCGCGCGCGCGTCGATCTGCTTGGCCGCCCGCGTCTGCTTGCTGCCCGGTGTCTTGATCGCCTGCGCTTCGTCCAGGATGGCGAGACGCCACGACGTGGCAAGGAGCGCGGGCACGCGCAGCAGCGACCCGTAGCTGGTGATGACGAGGTCGACGCCGGCAAGCCGGTCGCGATCGAGTGCGTTCAGTTCCTCGCGGGTCATTGCTGAGGGATGCGCGATGATCGCGGTGAGCGTCGGCGCGAAGCGTTCGATCTCCGCAGCCCAGTTGGCCAGCAGGGACGCCGGCGCAACCAAAAGGCTGGTGCGCCGCGCTTCCTTATGTGTGCGGCCTTGCATCACCAGCAACAGCGCCAGCACCTGGATCGTCTTGCCGAGGCCCATGTCGTCGGCGAGGCAGGCACCCAGGCCGAGACTGGAGAGCAGGTGCAGCCATCGCACTCCGACCTGCTGATAGGGACGCAAAGTCGCCTTCAACGTTGCACCGGGATCCACGTGCGCCAGTTGGGACGGATCGCGAAGGCCGGCAAGCGTCTTCGCCAGCCACGGCCCGGCGACGACGCGTGACCAGTCGGGTGCGGTGGCCGCAACAATGTCGCCAGGCACTTGCGCACCGGCGAGCAAGCGCATCGCTTCGCCGAAAGAAAGCCCGTCCTGCGCAGCGGCCGTCTCGACCGCCTGGAACTCGTCGAGCAGCCGCCTGAGTCTGTCGCGATCGACTTCGACCCAGCGTCCACGCACCAGGTGAAGGCCGTTGGATGCGGCGAGCAGTTGCTCGACTTCCGCCTTGGTCAGCGGTTCGCCGTCGAGGCTGACGCCCATCTTGAAGTCGAGGAGCGCCTCCGTGCCGAGACCCGACGCCGGCTTGCCTCCGACCGTGGCCGTGACTTGCGGGCGTGGTGGACGATTCGAACGCCAGGCGGCCGGAACTCGAACGATGATGCCGGCAGCCTCGAGGCGGGGCGTATCAGTCAGCAGCTGAAAAGCCTCCGCGGGCGTCCACCGCAACGGGTGATAGATCTCTCCCGCCTCGACCATCGTCTTCAGCCACGGACATTCGGCCGCCGCGCGCTGGACCGGCAGGAGCAACGAAAGCAACTGCGATTTGTTGGCAGCGCCTGCGTATTCGCTCAACGCGCGGCCGAGCGGCAGGTGTTGCGCCTTGGCCTCCGTCGAGAGTCGGGTCGTATAAGTCGCCAGAAACGCGAATGGCGCCTCATCGTCCCGCCGGTTCTCGGCAAGATTGAAATGCACGCGGCCGACGAGATGCCACGCGGCATTTCTCCGTTGAAGGAACGACTCGACCGATTCCTTCGACTCGACGAGCTCGGATCGAAACGCTGTCGCGGCCTCGGTCCAGAGGGCTTCGAGAACCGAAGCCGTGAGGTACTCCGCGCCGATCATCGGCGGCGCGGCCGCCACGAGTGCTTCGAGCTCGTCGAGCGCGGGCGCGGGGATGATCGTGTGGTCAGCCGTGAGGTCGGGATGGGTGCAGATGGCCGTGACCAACCGCGCGCCGAAGTCGCGCCAGTAGCTCAAGTCTGCCGGGAGCGCTGTCCCGACCTCGCCGGCGCCAAGCTCGAACAATCCGTGGCCCGAACCGCGACCGAAGGCGGTTTCAAGCCTGTGCACCAACGGGTCCGACAGCGAGAACGCGTCTTCCTCAACCGTGAACAGCAGGTGGCCCCGCGGGGTCAACGAAAGCGACGCCATGATCGGTAGCGCGATTGACGGTACCTACACCCTCGGGCCGGGTGGACCGTTCTGTGACCGCGGGCGACCTTGGCAAACCGCCGCCTTCAGCCTCTCGGCCGCCTCACCGCAGACGCTGTGTACGCGATCAGGCGGGTGCCGTGAGGGGGCTGCCCTTGGGGACCAGCATGAAGACCACGGCGCGCGTCGGCCCATCGGTTCTCGCCGAACCATTCGTCGTGTGCACGGCGCCGGACGGCTCGAAGAAGGTGCCGCCCTCGGGCAGTACCTTCTCCGCCTCATGGTTGATGGCGAAGCGCATCTGCCCTTCCACGACGTAGCCGAGCACGGGGCCCGGATGACGGTGCCCCGGACCTGAACCCGCGCGGCCCGGCGGGATGTTCAGTTCGACGAGCACCATCTCGAACCCTTCGAACGGACCCGCCAACGCGTGTCGCGCCAGTTCGGCGGGGGGACGTGGCGCGGGTGCCTGTGCGTGGGCGGCAAGGGGCAGCAGCGCGGTCGCCGCGACGCCAAGGAATGTCCGACGGTCCTGGATCGTCATGGTTTCTCCTTCAACGCGCGGCGAAGACCCTGGTCCCCTGGTGGAACTGCGACCAGGCGAACCAGAACTGCGGCACGAGAATCAGCTGCTTGAGTTGCGTGCCCTTCAGGCGCTCTTCGAGGCACAGTCCGCTTTATGGTTTTCTCCCTGCCGTCGGGCGCTCGGTCAGCGGGCTGCCGTTGGGCACCACCATGAACGCCACGATGCGGACGGGCGCATCCGCGCTTGCGGAGCCGAATGCCGAGTGAAGGATGCCGGTGGGTTCGAAAAACGTGCCGCCCGCCGGCACGATCTGGTCGGCCTCGCGATTGACGGCGGTCCGCATCTGTCCGTCCACGACGTATCCGAGGACGAACCCGGGATGACGATGCTCGGGTGCCGACATGCCGGGCCCGAAGTTCAGCTCCACGAGCACCGCGTCGAACCCCTCGAGGGGCCCGGTCAGCGGGTATCTCGCCACCTCGCCGGACCGGCGAGGCACGGATGGTTTCGCCGTCGGTATCGGGTTCGGGCCGGGTGAAGCCGACCCACAACGCGGCCAGTAGCATCGCGGTGAGCGCGACCGGGACGGGCAGGCGAATGCTGCCGGCGACCAGCCAGCGCAGCGGGGACCAAGGCGCGCGGCGGGGACGCAGATGCGGCGGCGCATCCGGCGCCTTCCATTCGCGCATCAGTCGATTCAGCTCTCCGTCGTCCATACCGTCCTCACGTGGTGGTCTGTTGCCGGCTCCGCAGCGGCGCCAGGGTGCGGCGCAGGTTCTCGCGTGCGCGGTGCAGCCGCGACTTGACCGTGCCGACGTCTGCGTCGACGGCCCGCGCGATCTCGGCGAGCGTCAGCCCTTGGTACTCGGCGAGGATCACCACCTCGCGCTGGAGCGGGCGCAGCGCACGCACGGCCCGGCCGACCATCTCGCCGACCTCGCCGCGCCCCAGGTCGACCGGCTCGGCCACGACCGCTTCGTCGTCGAGCGGCTCGAGCCGGTGTTCCGCCCGCCACCGTTTGAGCGCGATGTTCCGCGCGATCCCCAGCAGGAATGCGCGCAACGACCCGCGGGCAGGATCGAACCGGTCCGGATGTCGCAGAAGGCCAAGGAACACGTCCTGGGTGATGTCCTCCGCCGCGGGCGCCGACCCAGACATGCGCCAGGCAAACCGGTAGACGGCATCCTTGTGCTGGTCGAAGGCTGTCTGGAACTCAGCGTCGGTCACGTGGCTCGTTGACCATTACCGCAAGACCACCCGCAGGATACGGGCACCACAAAAAACCCGTCAGTCGAGCTGGTAGGATTGACGCCGATGCCCACGGCGTTCTGCGGCCGGCGACTGCTCGTCTGCGCCCTCCTCGCGGTCGCGGCCTCGGGCTGCGGCGGGTCCGAGTCGAGCTCGCCCCCGGCGAGCCCGACGCCCACGTCACCCACGCCACCGCCCCCGACCGCGCCCGCGCCGGGCGCCGCGTTCGTCAACCTCGCCGGAAACTGGGTCGGCACCTTCGAGTCGGCGAATCAGGGCACGCAGTCGATCTCCATGCTCGTCGTGCAATTCGACAACTGCGTCGACGGCTCGTGGAAGAGCACGACCGGCGACTGGAGCGGCGCGATCAGCGGGTTTGCCGGCAAGGACTTCTATACCGGCCAGATCTCGCTCGAGCGGCCGGCCAGCAGCCCCGACGGCGCCTGCCAGGCGATCGGCAACGTCCAGGGTGACGCCGGCTCCACCACGCTGCGCTGGACTGGCACCGGCCTCACCGCGACCCGGCCCTGCGCCGGTGAGCTGCCGCAGTCGATCGTCATCACGATGCGACGCCAGTAGATCAGCGATGGCCGTGGTGCGGGGCGCCGTGCCCGGCCATGGTCGTGTTCCACATCCGCCGCGACGGATCCATCGGGCCACCCGCAGAAAGATGTGAAACGACACCGGCCTGGCGTCGTGCGTGTTCTGCAGGATCGGGGGCACGCCGTACGCCGTCACGTCGCCGCCGATCCCCCACGCCAGCGCCCGCGTGGTCGCGATATCGCGCACCGCTCCAACCGTGAACGCCCGCACGGTGTCGACCAGCTCACCGGGATGGGGCACGTGGACGACACCGGGAAAGAGGAGAATCTCGGTTTCGACCTCGGTGTATTCGACGCGGCCGTACACCGACCAGCGTCCGCCTTTGTGTGTGCCTTCGACCAGAATCGCATCGAGCGTGCTGAACGGCCGGCGGTTGCGGCCGTACGCGGCGGTGACGGCGGTGAACCCCAATCCCCGCAGGCTGGTCCACGAGGCGGAGGCGCTGGTGCGGCGCTGATCCCCGGGTTCGAGCGCTTCGGGTTCCTCGAGAAACCCGTGCGACACCTGGATCTGCCACGACGGCGTCGGCCGCACCCATCCTCTGATCGACCAGGAGTCGAGCGCCCCGAGATCGAGATCGTATCGATGCTCGTCGGCCTCGCGGCCTCTGAACACGGACCCCTCAATCGAGAAGATGCCGCGGTCTACCCGGCCCAGCACCACTCCGCTCGACATGTGGGTGGAGTCCAGGATGTGATGGGACAGTGGTGCCGTCGGGTTGTCCGCGCTCGACGCCCGGTGCATGAACGGCACGGGGCCGAGCGCCGGCTCGCCGACCAGCGCGCCTGCCATGGTCACGTTCGTCCCGGCCGCTGGCGAGATGCTCCAGCCCGCCGAGAGCTGCATCGACAGGTCGTGCGGATGCTGATGGTCGGTGATCTGGAGCCCTTCGTAGGCTTCGCCGCCCTGAAAGATCTGCGAGTAGCCTCGACCCGGGGCCGTGAGCGGCTCGACGCTCAACATCCCGATCGCGCTGAACGATCCGCGACCCAGCGGCCGGGTGGCGTGGGCCATCATCCAGTTCTGCGATCGGAACTCGGTCTCGCCGCGTCTCCCGCCCTGGTGGTTGAAGGTCGCAAACAGGGTGCCGTCCAGATTCAGAGACCAGGCGGGCGCATCGGGCGCCGGTGCCTGCTCGTGGGCGTGGTCGGCCGGCCCCGGCTGCTGCGCGCTGACCAGATCGCCGGCCGCCAACACCAGCACCAGCGCCGTGGCGCTAGCGCTGCGCACCCGTCTGCTCGATGAGGGTCACGATCTCGCGGAGCGCGGTGACGCCGTGGTCGGCTTCATACCACTCGCCCCGGCGCGCGAACTGGCTGGCGGCCGCGGGGCTGTCGCCGATCGAGCGAAACAGGTCCTGCAGCACGGCGGGGCGCTCCACCCAGGCGCCGACATCCACGCCGTCGCGCAGCACGACGATCGTCGGCGTCGCTGTGCGTCCGTCCCGCGTGCGATGCGCCCGCAGCCACGCCTCGCCCGCGGTGCGGTCGACGAGGTGAAGCGGCACACCGGCCAGCGTGGCCAGGCGCGCCACGTAGGGCACGGTATACGCCGAATCCGGACACCAGTCTTCCGTCACCACGACGAGCTGAAGCCCGCGCCGGGTCCGCTCGACGCGCGCCACGAGGTCTGGCGCAATCGACACGCGCGCGTCGGTCTTCAACCACAGGTCGCGCTGGATCCGGGTGCTCTGGAGGAACTGCTCCCAAGTGCGACCGTTCGCGGTCAGATCGCCAGGGGCGCCAGGAGCGCCCCCGGCCGCCTGCGACACGATCACCATCAGGAAAAAGACCAGCGCCATCTGGTCCGTAATCCTAGCGGGGATTACCAGTCACGGTTGCAGGCGCAACAGGAACGCATCGGACACGCCTGCGAACGTCTCGCTCCCGTCCGGCGTGTTGACGGCGGCAGCTGGGATGCCGATCGCTCCGGCGGGCTCCATGACCGTTCCCTGAATCGCTGCGGCAAACACGTTCGCAGCCTTGGCGTTCTTCGATCCACGAGCGAAGGCAAAGGGTGGCGCCCCCACCACGCCTGCCACGACGATCCCGCCGCCGGAGGCGATCGCAATCGACTCGCCCCTGGCGCTTTCGAACGGGTCGGAACCGCCCCACACCGCAGCATCGTGTGACTTGCCATTTGCCTGCAGCGTCCACACAAACGCGTTCCCGCTCGACGCCTCGCTTTCCGCCAGCACATTGCCGGTCACATGCACGCGGCCGTCTGCGGCGACGGCGATGTCGAGCGCGGCGCCGAAGCCTGGTCCGCCAATCCGTTGCCAGACGAGGCTCCCCTCAGCGTCGAACCGGGCGGCGCCGAGGTTCGGGTCGAAGCCCGCGCCAAAGGTCCATGCGGAGACAAACGCACCGCCATCGGGCGCCGCCGCGACGCCGCCGCCGAATGTCTGGTCGTCCTCCGGAGGACCGCTCTTGCCGACGAATGCCCACTCGCGCTCCCAGATCACGGAGCCATTCGCCGCGAACTTGACGAGGAACGCCGAATTGGCGGAGAAGGTCGTGTCCCCCGAGAGATAGATGGCGCCGTCGGTCGCCACGGCGACGCCGCGCGGCACGTCGAAGAACTCGCCACCCCAGGTCCGCTGCCAGTTGAGCGCTCCCGCCGGCGAAAAGCTCAAGAGAAATGCATCACCCTGTCCTGCGCCGAAGGTGCCGGTGAAGCCGGTGACGTAGATGGTTCCGTTCGGCGCCACCGCGATGTCGCTCGCGCCTTCGTTGCCGCCTCCCCACGTCAGGTCCCACACCAGGTTGCCGCCGTGGTCGAACTTCGCCAGGAAGATGTTGCCGGTGTAATTGCCGGCCACGAGCACGCCGCTGCCGTCGGGCGCAACAGCGACGCCGGCGCCGGATTCAGCCGCCACCGTCGTCGAGGTCGTCGGTTCGCCATAGGTGAGCTGCCAGACGAGGTTGCCGCTTGCGTCGTACTTCAGAACGAACGCGTCTTCACCCAACGGATCGAAGCTCCGGGTTCCGCCCGTCACGTAGACACTGCCATCGGCGGCGGTGGCCACTCCCCGCGCTCCATCCCGGTCCGCGCCTCCCCACGTGCGTTCCTGCACGAGCACGTACGCGTGCAGCGGGATGTACAGCAGAAAGAGCATCGCACCCAGCACCATCGTCTTGCGCATAACGCTCCCTTCAACCGGGGGGCCTACGGCATCAGCAATCCGGAAGCCAGCGGTGCGATAACCCTGCACAGCGAAAGCCGCCGATCGGCGCCGCCGCGAATTACGGCGTCCGTGCCCACTTACGAGCGCCGGAAAGACATGAGCCTGGCCGATCGACGAGAATGCCGGGAGAACGCACCGTGTCGAAGCCGAAGCTGATCCTGACCCGTCACAGGCTCGTGGCGATGCTGGCCGCCTGGCTCGCCGCCGCAGCGGCTCTGACCGCCGGCTCGTCCACGGCCGTGGTCGAGCCGCTCTTCGAGCCGCGCGTCGTGGACGTGAAAGTCGAGGGCGTGTCGCTCGAGCGCGTCGACGTCTCCATGCAGATCGCGGTGCGCGCCTCGCGCAACGTGACGATTCGCACGCTCACGTTCTCCGACGGCTACATCGACAAGATCCCGGTGTGGGTGGCGCCCGTCGAAGGGCGCTGGCCGCTCCGCAAGGGCGAGGAGTTCGTGATTCCGCCCCGAGTGCAGGTCACGTTGCAGGCGCGCGACGCGCTCGCCACAGGAGGGCTCGCCAGTCTTCTCGGACGTGACGCGGTGGATGCGCGGGCGACGGTGGAGATGTCGTTCGACACGCCGTGGATGGCCCGCATGCTCAGAACCGCCACCGACGTCGCGATCACCGAGGTTGCCTTCAAGGCCCCGGTGCCGGCGTCTTCTCCGCTCATGCAGCCGCTCGCACGGCTCGGCGCAGGCGTCATCGAGTTCCTGCAGCGGCAGGCCGGTCCGCTGCTTGCGAACGGGCCCGGCGGTCAGGCGGCGACCCGCGACGTGATCGATCGCTTCGGTCCGTCGGTCGCGACGGTCGAGACCGAGTACCGAGATCGAGGGCGGCCCCGCGCCGGGTCGCCGCACGATCAAGACGCTCGGGCTGTGGTGGACCCCGTCGATCTACTGCACCACGCGCGAGGCGTTCGAGCCGTGGCGCTACGGCGCCGCCGATGCGTCACAACTGCAGATCCAGGGCGCACGCCTGCGCGCCGGGTCGACGCGTGTGCAGATCACCTCGGCATCGGCACCTCCGATCGCGATCAACCCCGACGAACTGCTCCAGCGTCTGCCGAAGGCCACGAATCGGCGCGTCTACTCGCTGGCGACGGGCGAGCCTCGCCGCATGCGCATGAACGTTCGCACGGCGCCGTCGGCGCTGATCTGCCTGCGTCTCGGTGACCAGGCGGGCGCGCCGGTGCCGACGGCTGGAGCCCCGGCATCCCCGGCACCGGTGGCGGCATTCGCCGTCGAGGTCACCCGCGGGTTGGTCTGGACGGACACGGCCGCAACGGTCGGCTCGGTGCTGGCCCTTCGCACCCCGGTCCACCGCCAGTCGCTCGGCTCGCCGCTCGTGAGCGGCCAGGCCGTCATCGGCCTCGTCGCCTCACCGGACACGGCATGGGACGCCCAGGCGATTGCCGCAGCGGCCGCGCGCGCGGTGCGCGTCTCGGCCCGCACCGGTCAACGCGCGGGGCTCTGACCGATCCCTCAGCGCGTCGATGCGTATCGGCAGTCACATCGGCGTGTTCGAAGTCGCAGAACCGCTCGGCGCGGGCGGGATGGGCGAGGTGTATCGGGCGCGCGATACCCGCCTGGGTCGCGACGTCGCCCTCAAAGTGCTGCCCGGCGAGTGGGCCGCCGACGCCCAGCGCCGCGCCCGCTTCGACCGCGAAGCGCGGGTCCTGGCCGCGCTCAATCACCCGAACATCGCCACGCTCTATGGCGTCGAGGACGCGCCCACCGGCCCGGTCCTGGTCATGGAACTGGTCGAGGGGACGACGCTGGCCGATCGGCTCGCGCTCGGGGAGCGCTTCCCGCTCGCCGAGGCGCTGGCGATCGCGCGGCAGGTGGCGGCGGCGCTCGAGGCCGCGCACGAGCAGGGCATCATCCATCGCGACCTCAAGCCGGCCAACATCGCGCTGCGTCCGGACGGCACGGCGAAAGTGCTGGACTTCGGCCTGGCCAAAGGCTTCACCACCTCCGCGGACGGGCCCGAGTCGCAGTCGACGGTGACGCTGACCGATCCGCACGGCGGCCTCGGCCCCGGTACGCCGGCCTATCTGAGCCCCGAGCAGGCGCGCGGCCAGCCAGCCGACACGCGCGCCGATATCTGGGCCTTCGGCTGCGTGCTCTACGAGATGCTGACCGGCCGCCGCGCGTTCGCCGGCGACAGCGTGTCGGAGGTCATCGCCAAGATCATCGAGCGCGAGCCCGACCTCGACGCCCTGCCACCGGCGACACCCGCCGCGCTGCGGACGCTGGTGCGGCGCTGCCTCGAGAAGGACGTGAAGGATCGCCTGCGGCACATTGGCGATGCGGCCCTCGAGTTGCGCGACCTGCGCCGCGAACCTGCGATCGCACCGGACGCGCGCACCTCCGCGCGCCGGTGGACGCTGACCGCCGGCGCTCTCACACTGGGGCTGGCCCTCGCGCTCGGCGGCTGGTGGCTCGGCGCGCGCGGCGCCGCGCCCGGGCCACCACCGGTGGTTCGCCTGTCGATCCCCGGGCAGCAGATGCCCTTCGCGGCCCCGTTCGGCGAGCATCACCTCGCCGTGTCGGCCGACGGTGTCCGGGTGGCGTACGCGGCAGCGCGCCACCTGTTGATCCGCACCATGGACCGGCCCGACGGTGTGTCGCTGGAGGTGGGCGCGGCCGACCCGTTCTTCTCTCCTGACGGCCAGTGGGTCGGCTACTTCGAGCGGGCGGGCGACCTGATGAAGGTGCCGGTGCTCGGCGGCGAGCCGAGCGTCGTCGCCAAGATTGCCGGGCGGCCCACGTGGCGGGGCGTGGGGCCGCGACGGCGCGATCGTCTTCGCGACCAGCGAGGGTCTGTACCAAGTGCCGGACGGCGGCGGCGAGCCGCGGCTGCTCGCGAAGCCCGACGCCGGACGGAAGGAGCGGGCCTTTGCCTGGCCGCAACTCCTCCCCGGCGGGAAGACGGTCTTGCTCACGATCGTGCCCGAAGGCGCGATCGGCGGCGCGCGGATCGCGACCCTGGACCTCGCCGGCGGAGGGATCCCGCGTCCGGTGCTGCGAGGCTGGCACCGCGGCCCGCTTCGTGCCGACGGGACATCTCGTGTACGCGTCAGGCACCGCGCTCAAGGCCGTCGCCTTCGATCCCGGCGGGCAGCGAACCGTGGGCGAGCCGGTCACACTGCCTGGCATCGAGGTGGCCACCGCCGGGGACAACGGCGCCGCCGAATTCGCGGTCTCCGACAGCGGCACGCTGCTGTACATCGCGCCGTTTACCCGCGGGCCGCAATCGACCCTCGTGTGGATGGATCGCGCGGGCAACGCGGAACCGATCCCGATCGCGCCGGGCCGCTACCTCTTCCCGCGCGCGTCTCCCGATGGCTCGCGCATCGCCGTCGACATCCCCGGCCCCAACCGCGACGTCTGGATCTGGAGCGCGGCGCGGCCGGCCCCGGTGCGGCTGACCAGCGGCGCGGCCGAAGACATGCTGCCGGTGTGGAGCCACGACGGCCGCCGCGTGTTCTTCGCCTCGCAGCGCAACGGCAATTTCGACATCTACTCGCAGGCCGCCGACGGCGCCACGCCCGAGCGCGTGGAGTACTCCGGCCCCGGCAGCCAGATGCCGAACAATTTCACGCCCGACGGGACGCGCCTGATCGTCAACGAGAACTTCCGCGACCTCAGCGTGCTCACGCTGGGCCCGCCGGCCCGGGTCGATCGACTGCTGGCGAGCGACTTCAACGAGTGGGTCGGCGAGCTCTCACCCGACGGCAAGTGGCTGGCGTACGAATCGAACGAGTCGGGCGAGCGGTTCGAAATCTTCGTCCGGCCGTTTCCCGGCGTGAGCGAGCGGCGGGTGACGGTGTCGATCGACGGTGGCCGCTATCCGATGTGGGCGCCTGGCGGTGGCGAACTCTTCTACCTCAACCTGCAGGGCGGCATGATGTCGGCCGCGGTCACGCTGTCGCCGGCGCTGCAGATCGGTCCGGTCACCAAGCTGTTCGACGTGGCGCCGCCGCCGCGGGTCATCACCGCCCGGCCGTACGACGTGTCGCGCACGGACGGACGGTTTCTGATGGCCCGGCCCGTGTCCGCCGGTGCCGCCCCGCCGATCGACATCTCCGTCGTGCTGAACTGGTTCGAGGAGCTCCAGACCCTCGCGCCCGCCCGGCGCTAGACCGATCGGCCGGCCGTTCTACGGGCCCACCTTCGTGTACGACGACACGTTGGTGATCGGCGGCTGACCCTCCTGGCGAAAGGTGATCACCATGCTCATCCCGTCTGGCGCGATCACCCGCCGTGCGGTCCCGAACAGCCGCCCGGCATGGGAGAGCGTCGCCTCGGACGTGAAGGCATTCACCCTCTTGAGCGTCACCGCGTCGTAGTCCGGTGTGCCGTTGACGTGATTGACGCTGTCCTGATCGGCGCCGTATTCGATTTTCTCGACCCGGCCGTCCCGATGCGTTCTCGTGATCACGGCCATGATGCCGCTGCCGGTCCAGCGATAGACGCGGGTCTCGCTCTTCGGGCCGGGTCCGGGGCTGTACTTCGACTTGGAGACGTCCAGCTGCCAGCTGCCGATCACGGGATCCTTGGCCGGGTCTGGCGCCTGGCCGGCCGCCGTGAGCGGCGCCATCGAGACGGGAGCGAGTGCGACGGCGAGGACGGCGATTCGACGAGCCATGAGCATCATCGGAGCCTCCTGAGTGGATACCGTTGGGGCCGCTGATCCTAGTCCTCGCGCCACCGCACCACAACAGCATTCGTCGCGTCGGCCGAGCTGGAGCGGCTGTGCCGGGCGGTCGCGACGGGCGGTCTAAAGACCGCCCGCTACATCAGCTGGCGTCCCGCCAGCTTCCAGAACTGCGCTTCGCTCAGGAGGGTGATGCGCTGCCCCTTCTCGCGCAGGCGCTTGATCTCCATCAGCTTCAGCCCGCCCTCGCGCCCCGCCGCCTGCAGCGGATTGGGGCGGCCGCGAACCACCACCGTCGTCTTCGACGACGGCGCCCCGTGCACGATGGCACCGGCGCGCTTGGCCGCCTTGGCGGCCTCGGCGCGGGTGCGGGTGAGGATGCCGGTGAACGCCAGGTGGACGCTCGCGAGCGATCGCAGGACGCCGGTCTTGAGCGGCGCCGGCCGCGTGCGGAGCGCCTCGATCAGCTCGGTGGCGTTCTCGTAGCGCTTGCGGCGCTCGCCGATGCAGCGGTAGATGATTTCCTTCAGGTGATCGCTGCACGACAGCGCGCGCACGTCGGCGGTGCGGATCCGCGCGGTCGCGTCGCCCTTCACGAGCATCGCCAGCAGCTGCCCCACCTGATAGACGTCGTCGCGGGCCTGCCACTTGGGCGCGGTGCGCGCCAGGAACTCGCTCGGCGCCGTCAGCACGTTCATGGTGCGGGCGGTGATGCCGCGCTGGTCGCTCTGCTGCCGCACGATGCCGAAGTCGCCGAGCTTGAGGCGCCGCTCGTCGCAGACGAACACGTTGACCGGCGTGAGATCGCGATGCAGCAGCTGCCCGCGATGGAGCTTGCCGAGCACCTCCAGGATGCCGGCGATCTCGCGGCGCACGGCCGCTTCGGTCCACCCGCGCCGATCGCGCTGCAGGAACGCGCTCAGATCACCGTGCCGGGCCAGCTCCAGCGCCAGGCAATACAACATGCGGCCGCCGCCGCTGGCGAGGGGGAACGCGTCGAACACGCGGATGGCCCGCTCCTGGCCATCGAGCAGCTGGCCGAAGTACGCCTCGCGCAGCCAGCCGTCGATGCGCTGGCTCGCCTTGATGCAGACCACCTCGGGCACGTCCGCGGAGCGGCCCAGACGCCTGGCCAGGAACGCCTGCCCGAAGCCGCCGCTGCCGAGCAGTCGATCGACGCGGTACTGCAGCCGCGTCTCGGGGCTGGTGACGACCTGGCCCAGCGGCAGCAGCTGGCCAGGGTGCGGCAGCGCGCGCCCGGCGGTCAGCGCGCGTGTCGTGGCGCTCGAGACGCCGGTGCGTGACTGCGCCCTCACGACACGCTCATCGGAATCCGGACCACCACCGTGGTGCCGCCGGCCGGCGGGCAGTCGATGGCAATCTCGCCGCCGTGCGCCTCGACGAAGCGCCTGGCCGTGGGCAGCCCCAGCCCGGAGCCGCGCGACTTGGTGGTGAAGAACGGCGTAAAGACCTTGTCCCGGACCTCGACGGGAATGCCGGGGCCGGCGTCGGAGAACGCGACCTGGCACATCGCGTCCACCTCGTCGATGGCCACGTGGATCCGGCCGTGGCCCTGCATGGCGTGGGCGCCGTTGATCAGCAGGTTCTGAAACACGATCTTCAGCATCTCGGCGTCGGCCGCCACCGGGCGCACGGCGCCGTCCACCTCCACGTCCACGTCGCGCCACGACGGATCCTCGGCCAGCAGCCGCGCGGTGTTGGCGACGAGCGGGCCGACGTCCGTGAGCATGCGTTTCGGCTTGGGCGGCCGCGCGAACACCAGCAGATCTTTCATCATGTCATCGAGCGAATCGATGCGCGCGACGATCTCCTTGAGGACGGGCGTGTTGGGCCCCTCGAGTCCCATCCGCTGATGGAGCACCTGCATCACCCCGCGGATGCCGGCCAGCGGATTCTTCACCTCGTGCGCCACCACGGCCGCCATCTCGCCCAGCCTGGCCAGCGCCGCCTGTTCGCGCAGTTGCTCCTCGAGCCGGACGCGCGGGGTCAGGTCGTGCAGGATGCCGGTGAACTTGCGCTCGCCCTCGATGGTGATCTGGCCGACGGAGAGGTGCAGCGGGAAGATGGAGCCATCCTTGCGGCGCCCCTGCACCTCGCGGCCGATGCCGATGATCTTGGCGCGGCCGGTGGCGAGATAGCGCGATAGATAGCTGTCGTGCTCCTCGCGATAGGGTGACGGCATCAGCATGTCGACGTTGCGCCCCACCACTTCGTCGGCGCCGTAACCGAACAGGCGCTCCGCCGCCGGGTTGAAGGTCTCGACCCGGCCGTGCGCGTCGATCACCACGATGCCGTCCACGGCCGAATCGATGACGGCCTGCCAGCGGGCTTCGCTCGCGCCGAGCCGGCCCTCGAGATTCATGCGGCGCGTGAGATCGCCGCGATGGTTCAACCAGGCGATCAGCGCGCCGGTGCCGGCGAACACGGCGAGCGAGAGTTGATCGGCGCCGTCGCCGACCGCGAGCCCGCCGGGCGGCAGCAGAAAGTAGGCGGACGCGAGCGCCGACAGCCCGGTCGCCACGAGACCCGGGCCGAGGCCGCCGTACCAGGAGGCGGCAACGATCGCCGGATAGAACTGCAGGAACGGCACCCGCAGGCCGAACAGATCGCGCAGGATGGAGCGAAAGAGCAGGGCGGCAGCCACCGCGGCGACGGCGACCGCGTACCGGCGCACCAGTGCTGCATCACGTGGCGCGATCGCGCCGGGACCGATTGGGGTGTCTGAAGGCGTCATACGCCTGCTGCGCGGAATGCCAGCCGTCGTGTGCCGCTCAGGATACATCCGGCGCACGGCGCCAGCGTCAGCCTCGATGTATCACCTGACTGTTCGGAACAGGCCTCGCGCGCGTTGAATTTCAATGCATGTCCGCGCATCGGTGGTCAGGGCGCGTCGCAGATGCTGCGACAGCCCTCATACTGATCGTTAGCTCAGCGGCGAGCCCGGTGATGCAACCGCAAACGCATCACGGCAGACGCGCGGCGAATTTCAGGAGGACGGAATGAGACTGCGAGCGCTCTTCGGCCTGACCCTCGGAGTGCTGGCCTACGCCGGCACGGCGGCGGCGGCCCCCGACAACCCGGCCGCGATCGCCAGGGCCCAGGCCCACGTGCGCCAGAACGCGGCCAACACGTTCTTCGGTCCGGATCAGGCGCTCGTCGCCGAAGACACGCTCAGCGACGCCGACGGCACCGAGCACGTCCGCTTCTCACGCCGGTATCGCGGCTTGAGGGTCATCGGCGGCGACCTGGTGATTCACGGCAGCGACACCGGAGCGTTCATCGGCGTCTCGCAGACGCTGGCGGCGCCGCTGGCGCTCGGCACGACCGCCTCGCTGTCGGCGCAGGGCGCGGCGCGCCAGGCGATCACCGCGTTCACCGGACGCCCCGCGGCGTCGCGGGCCGGCGCTGGTCGTTTACGCCCGCGACGTGCCGACGCTCGCCTACGAGGTGGTGATCGAGGGTGAGCTCGACGATCAGACGCCGAGCGAGCTGCACGTGATCGTGGACGCCACCACGGCCGCCATCCTCGATTCGTGGGACGGCATCGAGACGGCGTCGGGCACGGGCCGAGGCTTCTTCAACGGTACCGTGGCGCTCGACACCACGGCGGTGTCGGGTGGGTTCCAGCTCAAGGATCCGACCCGCGGCAATCAGTCCACCGTGGACATGAAGAACAAGCAGGGCGGCAACGGCACGCTGTTCACGGACGCCGACAACACCTGGGGCGACTTCACGCTGGCCAACCGGCAGACCGTCGGCGTGGACGCCCAGTACGGCGCCGCGAAGACGTGGGACTACTACAAGAACATCCACGGCCGCAACGGCATCGCCAACGACGGCCGCGGCGCCGTCAGCCGCGTGCACTACGGGCGCAACTACAACAACGCGTTCTGGCAGGACTCGTGCTTCTGCATGACCTACGGCGACGGCGACGGCCGCACGTTCAACCCCTTCGACTCGCTCGACGTGGCGGGCCACGAGATGTCGCACGGCGTCACCAGCCGCACCGCCAACCTCGTCTACTCGGGCGAGTCGGGCGGCCTGAACGAAGCCACCAGCGACATCTTCGGCACGCATGGTCGAGTACTTCGCCAACAACGCCAACGACACGCCCGACTACCTGATTGGCGAGCGGCTCTACAAGTCGGGCAACAGCGCCCTGCGAGCGATGTATCGCCCGAGCCTCGACGGCGCGTCGGCGGACTGCTGGTATGGCGGCCTCGGGTCGCTCAACGTCCACTACTCGTCGGGCGTCGCCAACCACTTCTTCTACCTGCTGGCGCGAAGGCACCGCTCCGGCCGGCGGCCCGGCGAGCCCGACGTGCGCACCGGGCGACACACGGCAGGCGACGGGCAACGGCGTCGCTGAGCGGCATCGGGCGCGCCAAGGCCGAGAAGATCTGGTACCGCGCGCTGACGGTGTACTTCACGTCGAACACGAACTACGCGGCGGCACGCGCCGGCTCGCTGAAGGCGGCAGCGGACCTTTACGGCGCGGGCAGCGCCGAGCACAACGCCGTGGCCGCGGCGTGGTCGGCGGTGAACGTCAACTAACGCGACGCGTCAGCGACCCCACAAACTGTTCGAGGCCAGGCGGGCGCCTTCCGCCAGGGCCTCGAACTTCGCCCACATCACCTGCGGGTGGACGCGCTGCAGCCCCTCGATCTGCGCAAACCCGCAGTCGGTGCCGCCGATCACGTTCTCCTTGCCCGACCAGGCCGGCAAAGCGGACGAGCCGATCGGCCACCACCTGCGGGTGCTCCACCGTGGTCGTATGGTGGGTGACGACGCCGGGAATCAGGATCTTGCCCGGCGGCAGCGTCACCTGCTGCCACACCCGCCATTCGTGCTCGTGGCGGACGTTCGCGGCCTCGATCGAGTAGGCGCCGGCGTTGACCTGGAGCATGAGGTCCACGATCGCCTCGAGCGGCGCGTCGGCCACGTGCGGCACGTGCCAGCTGCCAAAGCAGATGTGATACCGGATGCGGTCCTCGGGGATGCCGCGCAGCGCGTGGTTGAGGGCCTCGATGCGGAGCCCGGCCCAGCGGCGATAGCGCTCGGCGCCGCCCTGCTGCACCAGCTCGTCGTACATGTTGGCCAGCACCGCGTCGTCCACCTGCAGCACCAGGCCCGCGTTGACGATCTCGAGGTACTCCTCGCGTAGCGCCTCGGCCATGGCGAACACGTACTTCCGCTCGTCGTTGTAGAACTCGTCGGAGGCGTCGTAGCCGGTGCTGGCCGGCGCCACCGCGGTGAGGAATCCTTCCTCGACGCCGGCCGACGCCAGCGCCGCCTTCAGATCGGCGATGTTCCGCCGGATGGCGTCGTGCCCCGTGTAGGTGATCGGCGCGACGCAGGCGTGGCCGGGCATCCCCTTGGCCCCGCGCGGAAACTCGGTCCGCATGAACTCGGCGAAGCGCACGCGATCCCGGCCGAGGTAGACCGGTTCGTAGCGCGAGTCGGGCCGGAACTCGAACCCGGTCATGCGGTCGAGGACGTAGTTGGCCCAGCTCGACTTGCCGTATTCCCCGTCGTTCACCACGTCCACGCCGGCCTCGACCTGGCGGCGCACGACGTCGGCGGTGGCGGCTTTCAGCTCGCCGGGGTACGCGCGGCGGCGTCGCCACCGTCTTTGGCGGCGGCGGCGCCCAGCTCGCGCAGCGCGGCGGGGCGAATCAGGCTGCCAACGTGCGTCGTGAGGATGCGATCGACGCTTCGTTTCATCGAGTAGCGGTCGATGTAGAGGGCGGTCTTCAGACCGCCCTGGACAAGGACTCCGCGCTCAGCGGGCCGTCTGCGGCTTCACGGGTGCGGTCACGGGCTTGTCGGACTCGAGCTTCAGCATCAGCAGCGTGCACGCGGCCAGCGTGGACCCGGCCGCCATGGCGATCGAGACCGACGGCAGCGAGAAGCCCGCCGTGAACAGGAAGCCGGCGATGATCGGCGCCAGCACCGATCCGCCGCGGCCGACGCCGATCGCGAACCCGGTGCCCGAGGCGCGGACGTGGGTCGGGAACGCCTGCGCGATGATCGCGTAGAGGCCGACGATGCCGGCGTTGATGCAGAAGCCGGAGAGGGCGCAGATCATCGATCAGGCGCTGCAGGTCCGCCGGCGTTTGCCCGAAGACCGTGATCATCACCGTGGAGAGCAGCAGCACGGCCATCGTCAGCGCCTTCAGGTTGAAGCGCAGCGTCAGCACCGCGAACAGCGCGCCGCCGGTGGCACCGCCCACGTTGACCCACACCAGCACGCCGGCCGCCGACGACGGGTCGAAGCCCATGTCCACGACGATCTTCGGCACCCACTTGATCAGGTAATAGAACGTGGTGATGTGGAAGAAATAGGCCGCCGTCACGAGCGCGGTGGTCATGAGCATGGCCGGCCCGAAGATGTCGCCCGACGCCTTGGCTCGCGCTTCCGGTGGAATGACCGGCAGTGACGCGACGACCGCGTGACCCATGCGGGCCATGGCGCGATTGACCGCCTGGAGCGCGCCCGACGGGCTGCTTGCGCGCCAGCCAGTGCACCGACTCGGGCACGGCGAAGTACACGACCGGAATCAGCACCGCCGTCACGACGGCGCCGAAGTAGAACACCGCGCGCCAATCGCCGGTCTTGAGCAGCTGCTGCGCGACGAGGCCGCCGAGCACCGCGCCGATCGGGTAGCCGATCGACATCAGCGACACGTTGAGATGGCGGCGCTTCTCGTTCGAGAACTCCGAGGCCACGGCGTTGATCGAGGCCAGCATGCCGCCGATGCCGAGACCGGTCACCACGCGCCAGCCCGACAGATCGGCGAGCCTCACGTCCACGTTCTGGCCGAACAACCCGAGCATCGGCGCGAGGATGCTGCCGAGCACCCCGTTCGAGGTCGTGACCATGAACATGCCGATGGCCATGATGAACAGGCAGCCGAGCATGGTCGGCCGCCGGCCGAGCCGGTCCGCCACGCCGCCCAGCAGGATCGAGCCGAACGCCATGCCGATCAGTTCCATCGACAGGACGATCCCGAGTGCGGCGCGGTTGATGCCCCACTCCGCGGCGATGCCGGGCGAGGCGAAGCTGATCGACATCACGTCGAAGCCGTCGAGCGCATTGAGCGCAATCGTGACGGCCACGACGAAGATTTGCAGCGCGCTCATGGGCGCGTGCTTGAGGGTGTCGCGCGGGTCGGCAGAGGTCGTCATAGAGGGCGAAGCATACGACAAACCGGCCCGGTTTGGCTTATTCGCGCGGCGAAATTCCCGCGGCGCGGAAATTCAGGGGCGGACGACGCTGGCGTCGCCGTCGAACTCGCGCCCCGGCGGCGCCTGATCCAGGCCCACCCGCCCGGCGACGATCTCGGCGCGGGCATAACTTTCCGGCCTGACCGGATGCCCCGACATTCCCCGCAACATGGCGAGCTGCCCGACGTGGGTGAGCGCGTCGGCCAGCGGGCCCTGCACCAGCTTTTCCACCGAGCCGTCGAACGTGCCGGCGGTTTCCAGCGCGCGGTCGAGGGTCTCCAGGTTGGCGAAGAACCGCCGCACTTCGGTGTCCCAGTCGTCGCCCCCCTCGGCCTTCCAGACGTACTGGCCGTGGGCCAGCGAGATCGCCCACGCCATCAGGTCGGCCAGGTGCGCCACGATGAGCACCGGCCGCCGCGTCGAGTCGCCGACGCTGCTGGCGCCGAACGACGCGCGGCGCGTCACGGAGCACCTTGCCGGCGCGATAGGCCAGCGTCGCGACGAGGTGGCGCAGCACCGGCCGCGCGTCATCGATCGAAATCGGGGTCGGGCTCGAGTCGGCGGTCATGGCCAAGTGTCACTCACCTGCACGGCTGAGCGCACGCCGCTTTGCATCCTCGGCTTCCGAGGGGAGTCATCCATGGCTGCAGCTGTTCGGTACGCCGTCGTCGGGCTTGGCCACATCGCGCAGGTGGCCGTGCTGCCGGCGTTCGCTCACGCCCGGCGAAACTCGACGCTGGCCGCGCTCGTGAGCGACGACCCGGCGAAGCGCCGTGAGCTGTCGCGCCGCTATCGCGTGCCCGCCACCTACGACTACGACCAGTTCGAGGAGTGTCTCGAAACCGTGGACGCGGTGTACATCGCGCTGCCCAACGCGCTGCACGCGGAGTACACCGATCCGCGCCGCGCAGGCCGGCGTGCACGTGCTGTGCGAGAAGCCGATGGCGGTCACGGCCGACGAGTGCGAGCGGATGATCGCGGCGTGCCGCGCCAACCGCGTCAAGCTGATGATTGCCTACCGCCTCCACTTCGAGGAGATCAATCTCAAGGCCGTGGACCTGGTGCGCAAAGGCCGCATCGGCGAGCCGCGGTTTTTCAACTCGTCGTTCTCGATGACGGTGCGCGAGGGGAACGTCCGGACGAAGCGCAGCCTGGGCGGCGGCACGCTGTACGACATCGGCGTGTACTGCATCAACGCGGCGCGGTATCTCTTCCGCGCCGAGCCGGTCGAAGTGAGCGCGGTGTCGGTGCACAGCGGAGCGAAGCGCCTTCGCGAGGTGGACGAGACGACGGCCGCCGTGCTGCGGTTCGACGGCGGGCGCGTGGCGTCGTTCGTCACCAGCTTCAACGCCGCCGACGTCGCCAGCTACCGCGTGGTCGGGTCGAAGGGCCAGCTCCACGTCAATCCGGCGTACGAGTACGCCGAAGGCCTGGCCTACGAGCTCACCGTGGGCGAGCGCACCACGCGCAAGCGCATCGGCAAGCGCGACCAGTTCGCACCCGAGCTGCTCTACTTCTCCGACTGCATCCGCCGCGACATCGAACCCGAGCCGTCGGGGATGGAAGGGCTGCAGGACGTGCGCATCGTGCAGGCGCTGTACGAGTCGGCCGACACCGGCAAGGTGGTGTCGCTGCCGCCGTTCGTCGACACGAAGCAGCCGACCGGGCGCCAGCGCATCACCCGGCCCGGCGTGAAGAAGCCGGCCACCGTCCGCGTGCGCAGGCCCAGCCGCTGATCGCACCGTGGCGTCAGACCGGCCGAACTCGCATGAAATAATCGGGCGTGGTTCCGCGCGTCCGATTCGCTCCCTCTCCCACCGGCTACCTGCACGTCGGCGGCGCCCGCACCGCGCTCTTCAACTGGCTCTACGCCAGGCGCCACGGCGGCGTGTTCGTGCTGCGGATCGAGGACACCGACGTCGAGCGCTCGTCGGCCGACATGGTCACCGGCATCCTCGACGGGCTGCGGTGGCTGGGGCTCGATTGGGACGAAGGGCCGATCACGGGCGGTCCGCACGCCCCGTACTTCCAGTCCGAGCGGCTCCCCCGCTATCGCGCGGCGGCGGCACGGCTGGTCGAGGAGGGGCGCGCCTACTACTGCTTCTGCACGCGCCGATCGGCTGCGCGAGGAACGCGAGAAGGCCGAAGCACGCGGCGAGGCGTGGCGGTACGATCGCGCCTGCCTGTCGCTCGACGCGGCACGGGTGGCGGAGCTCGTCGCCGCCGGCGCGCCCAAGGCGATCCGCTTCAAGGTGCCGCCGGGCCGTCCGGCGTTCGACGACGCCGTGCACGGGCCCATCGAGTTCGACTCGGCCAACATCGAAGACTTCGTGATCGTCCGCTCCGACGGCTACCCGACCTATCACCTGTCGGTGGTGGTGGACGACGTGGACATGGGCATCACGCTCGTCATCCGAGGCGACGATCACATCTCGAACACGCCGAAGCACGTGCTGCTCTTCGAGCGCGCTCGACGCACCGGTGCCGCGGTTTGCGCACGTGCCGCTAATTCTCGGCGCCGACAAAAAACGTCTCAGCAAGCGCCACGGGGCGACGTCGGTGATGGAATACGCGAGGCAGGGCTATTTACCAGCCGCCATGGTCAACTTCTTGGCGCTTCTCGGCTGGTCGCCCGGCGACGACCGGGAACTGATGTCCAGAGACGAACTGACCGCGAACTTTACGCTCGAAGGCATCAGCGGCGGCAACGCGGTGTTCAACACCGAGAAGCTCGATTGGATGAACGGCCAGTACATTGGCCGGATGCCGGCGGCCGAACTCGCCGCACTCGTGCAGCCGTTGCTGGAAGCCAGAGGGCTCGGGATCACGGCCGCTCGTCACCGACACAGCAACCTTTGGTAGGTTGCTCGAACTGCTGCGTCCTCGCGCGAAACGCCTCACGGACTTTGCCGACCAGGCCGAGCCGCTGCTGCGCGAGCCGGTGGAGTACGAGGCCGCGGCCGTCGCAGAAGCATCTCGTCGGTGCCCGGACTCGGCGCGCACATCGACGCGCTCGCGGCGGCGCTGCAGCACGTCGACCCGTTCACCGAGGGCGCCGTGGAGACCGCGTTGCGCGAAACGGCCACGGCACACGGCATTAAGGCCGGCGCACTGATTCACGCGACGCGTGTGGCCGTCACCGGGCGCACGAACAGCCCGGGACTTTTCGAAGTGCTTGTCTTGCTCGGACGCGAACGTACGCTCGCGCGGCTAACGCAGCTCTCCACGTTTCTCGCGTCCCGCCAGTCTGCATGAGCTTGTTTCAATCCTGATCGAATAGCCATCAGTACTGAAATCGCGCGGCGCGCCGATCGAGTGTCTGGCAAGGGAAACCCTCGCTTCCGGCTCTGGCATACCCGTTGCACAACGGCTGTGGTAAAGGCCTATGCGCGGCCCCCTGCGCCATGGTCCCGTCCCCAGGAGTACTGAGATGGCGAAGGAAGATCGCGGATTTGCCTCCATGGACCGAGCGAAGCAGCGCGAGATCGCTCGGAAGGGTGGAAAGGCCGCCCACCTCAAAGGAACCGCGCACGAGTGGACCAGCGAAGAGGCGCGTCAGGCCGGCCGCAAAGGCGGCATGGCGAGCCACAAGCGCCGGAAACCGCTTCCGCTGCCCGAAGTCTGAGCTTTTCCCCGGTCCGCTTGCGACCTTCGCGGCTCAGCCGATATCATTGGAGGTTCGCGGCGCCTTGAGCGCCGCAACCTACCACTGGGAGGTCGTTCAACGGTAGGACACGGCGCTCTGGACGCCGTTATCGGGGTTCGAATCCCTGCCTCCCAGCCAATCCCTCACTTCGTTCGGTCTTGGCTGCTCGCCAGGTCTTCCGGCGCGGCCCGACGCGCGCTGCGCGTCGGGACCTAGGCGCCGAATCCCCTTTTTTCGAAGGTAGGCGAAGACAGCGACGCGCGCTTCTCAGCGCGCGTCGGCTGGCAGTATCACAGTCGGACGACACCTACTGACAGCGAGACGCGCCTCTCGGCGCGTCTCGGCTGGCTGCCCATCTCCCCGCGGCGCCGAATCCCTGCCTCCCAGCCAACTCTCTAACAAGAACGCCGATTGTGACGGCGCAGGGAGTTACGCGTTCTGATTCCGACCGTGGTCTTAAACCGACTCAATAGGCGGTACTGAGCCACGTCGCTCAACGCCGACACTGTTACGGCCGGGCGCGACGCAACGCGTGCTCGAATACGAAGCGCGCGACGTGCTTGCCCATTCTGGCGCCCGCCACGTCCGAGGTGCGGAAATGAATCCCGGTCCACACGCGAGCATCGATCACTTCAGCGATGCCGGCGCTGAAACTCGACCACGTGCGCGTGAAGCCGGGATTGGTCGGGCTGCTGACGGTGAACGTCACGCCTGGATCATCGCCAAACAACAGTCCCAGCATCGTCGCCATCGCCCCGCTGATCACCGTGTGTCCTGAGGTGAACTCTGGGAAAGGCGGCGTCGGCGCCAGGGAGACCCACGCCGGGTCTGGTGACGTCGACGGATTGTCGTCCACGTCAGCGTTGCGGATGGCGGTGATCGGACGCCAGAAGTTGAACGCGAATTTCGCGTCCCAGCAGGCGATGGCGGCGTCGGCGCCTGTCAGGTTCACCAGCGCAAACGCGTGCGCGGCCTCAGATGTATCCAGCCCACGCTCGACAGCCACGACTCGAAGCGCGCCGTTCCAAATGACGGCCGCCGAGGTCAGCCAGAACCGCGCGATGTTGGTCTGCTCACTGGTTCGCGTGGCACTGGTGAGCGACCCCATCTCCTTCACCTCGTTGAAGTCTCTCGTGTATTGATCACTCGTGAGGCTCGGTCCTTCATCGGGACGAAACTGCCATCCCGCGCGCAGCACCCACGGGAGCACCTGTCCCCATCCAGGCAGCAAGGCGGTAAGATTCGCCGGCGGCGTCGCCACCCAGACGCCAGGACTGCCGGCGCCTGGCGCGGTATACGCAAATTGCGCATACGCAGCGCCGTCATCTAATCGGATTCCGACGATCTGCTCGGCCACCGATTCTCCGAACCAGAAAGCGGGATCGGAAACCGAGATTCCGTATTTCGCCAGCGACACGGCCAGCGCCGCATCGAGCGCGTCAGACTGCGATGGATAGAGAATCGTCAACGCGCGGTATGCCGCCCCTGCCGCGGCGGCATCGAGCGATGCCGCCGCCGGCGGCGGTGCGATGACGCCGTATGTCGGGTAGCGTCTCGAGATCGCGTTCACGGCGTCGTTGACGGCGACGGCGACAATGGCCATCGATCGGGTTTGCGGCACCGGGCCCTGGCCAGTTGCGAGCGCGGTCGAGATGGCGATGGCGTTCCAGTCGACGACGACGCTCTCGGCGAACCCCTGCGCCGGAACCACGATGGCGAAGCCTGCGGTGGCGGCCAGAACACCCGCCACGTGCACAACCTTGCGAAGCATTGTCTCCATATACCCTCCGTCGCGCAGTATCTGGACGTCGGGTCAACCATGTCGTGGGACAATTCTGGTGTTTTTGTGGAAGTTCATTTTGGCCCGTATTGTTTGCACCCAACCGAGGGGCTCAGACGGGGCTCAGCGGGAGCTCCACGTCACGCCGAAGTCTCTCTCGGTTCTTCATTTCCTGGCCAGCCGTCCTGGAAGGGTCATCGCGAAAGACGCCCTGATCGCGGCCGTGTGGCAGGGTGTCGCGGTCAGCGACTCCGCCTTGACCTCCTGTATCAAGGAACTCCGCCGGACGCTCGAAGACGACGCCAAGTGCCCGCGGTTCATCGAAACCTTGAATCGCCGCGGCTACCGGTTCATCGCCGCCGTGTCACCGGTCACGGCCGCGCCGGCGGAAGAGGCCCCATCCGGGACGCCCCTCCCCTCCTCTCCGCTGCTCGGCCGCGGAGGCGTCTCGACCGCCTTTCTCGGCCGCGAGCGCGAGCTCGCGCGCATGAGGGAGGTGTGGACGCGAGCGGCCGGCGGTCGCCGTCAATTGATCCTGCTTGCCGGCGAGCCTGGCATCGGCAAGACGCGACTGGCGTCGGAATTCGCGAGCGTCCGAGCCGAATCGGCAGCGACCGTCCTCGTCGGTCGTTGCGACGAGGAAGCGCTCGTGTCGTATCAACCGTTTGTCGAAGCCCTGAGCTGGTACGCGCGCGTGTGTCCGGAATCCGCCTTGCGCGCGCAGCTGGCGGCGATCGGCGGCGGCGGCGAGCTCGGATCTCTGCTCCCGGAGTTGCTGCGCCGCGTCCCGGATCTTCCCGCACAGCCCGCGATGAATCCGGAGGGCCAGCGATACCGGCTGTTCGAAACCGTCGCCGAGCTGCTGGCCGTGGCGTCCGCGACGCACCCGATGATCCTTGTGTGCGACGATCTGCATTGGGCCGACAAGCCGACCCTGCTCATGTTGCGTCACATCATGCGCGCGTCGGACGCGGCCTCGTTCTGCATCATCGGCACGTATCGGGAGAACGAACTCGCGCGCACCCATCCGCTGGTCGAGCTGCTGGCGGATTTTCGGGGCGAACCTTCGGTGACACGGCTGGCACTGCAGGGACTCGAGGAGGTTCACGTCCAGGGTCTAATCGACGCCGTCGTCGGATCCGACGGGTGGGCGCAGCTCGCGCGCGTCGTGACCCACAGCACGAACGGCAATCCGTTCTTCGTCGTCGAAATGCTGCGACACCTGGCGGAGACCGGCGCCCTCGCCGAGCTACGGCACGCACCCAGCGGCGGAAAGGCCGCTCTCGGCCTGCCCGAAGGGGTCAAGGAGGTCATTGGCCGGCGGCTGTCACGTCTGAGCGAGGCGTCCAATCGGACACTGAGCCTGGCCGCTGTGATCGGCCGCGAATTCGGCGTCGAGGTGCTCGAAGCGCTCGGCGACCTGCCGGAGGGTCGGCTGCTCGACGCCATCGACGAAGCCGTGCAGGCGCAATTGATCGCAGAACTGCCGGGCCGCGTGGACAGCTTCACTTTCGTACACGCGCTCATTCGCGAGACGCTCCACGGCGAGCTGACGACGACGCGGCGCGTACGGCTCCACCGGCGCGTGGGCGAGGCGATCGAACGGCTGACGCATGGACGGCCCGACCCGCCGCTCGCGGACCTCGCCTATCACTTCGTCCAGGCCGCATCGGGCGACACCGCGGACAAGGCGATCGATTACGCGACGCGTGCCGGGGACGGTGCGGCCGACGCGCTGGCACACGAAGAAGCCGCGCGATTCTACGACATGGCGCTCCAGTCGCTCGAATTCAAGCCCCCAGGACCCGAGAACGAGGCGCTGCGCTGCGAGCTTCATGCGCGCCGCGCCGACGCGTTCGGCGCGCTGGCACAGTGGGCGCTTCAGAAGATGGAGATCGAGCGTGCCCTTCAGCACCTCGATCCGCTCAAGATCGAACGCCGTTGCGAGCTCGTCGAGAAGATGGTGGGCGCCTTGTTCTTCTCACTCGACATCCGGTCGGTCGAGCGGCTGGCACCCGAGGCGTTGGCGCTCGCGGAACAGGTGCAGCGGTCGGATCTCGCCGCCAACGCGATCGCATGGCTGGCCCGCGCACGGTCCGCCAGTGGCGACCTTCGTGGCTCGATCGAAATGGACAATGCGGCGATCGCCCGCGCTGGCAGCGCCAGAACCATCGCCCATGCGATGCAACCGCTCAGCCTGTACCTGACGGCGAGGACGAGAGACGGAATCGCCCAGGGCTTCCGGGCGACCAAGATGGCGCGATCGTCTCACGATGCAACGTTCACCATGTATTCCTTGTCGCACTTGGGATTGAACCTCGGAAGCATGGGGCGTTACGCCGAGGCTGCGACGGTCTTCGATGAAGCCCGGCAGTTCGGTCACAAGTACGGCGTGCTGCCGCTGCTCGCGCGCGCCACATCGATGGCTGCCGGTTTCCACCTGAACGTGTTCGATTTCACAGGAACGGAGGCGCTGGCACTCGAGGCGCGGGAGTTGGCACGCAGCGCGGACTACGCTCCGACCTTCGTGAGCGCAGGGATCGACCTCTTGCTGACATTTGCGCGCCGTCACGAGCTGTCGACAGCCGAGGCACTCCTGGCAGAAACGGAGGCCGCGGTGGCGACTACGCCGGGCTGGCACGAGTGGCTGTGGCGATTGCGTCTGTGCCAGGTTCGCGCCGAGCTGGCGTTGGAGCGCGGCGCATACGGCGCCGCCTTGGCCGAGGCCAACGAAGGTATCCGCCAGAGTCAATCCAAAGGGCGACCGAAGTACGAAGCGCTCGGGCTGATTACGAAGGCGCGCGCGTTGCACGGCATCGGTCGGACGCACGACGCTGTCGCCGACGCTCGAGACGGAGTCAATGTCGCGCGCGGCACAGCTGACCCCGCGTTGCTTTTACTGGCGCTTGACGCACTGCTCGTACTTGATGGCGATGATGCGTCGGCAGTCGAGGCGCGCGCGCTTGATACTGAGATTTCATCTGCGCTGCCCGACGAGGTGATTCGACAACGCTTTCGCGAGTCTGAAGTTGTACAACGGGTGCGGCGGCTCTGAACCACTTCAGTTCGAATCCCACATATAGTCTGCGTCCGCTATGAGTGGCGTCCGGCGAAGTCGTGGATTAGGCGAGCGACCGCCTCCGGATCCTGCAACGGCATCATGTGATTCGTTCCCGCAACGCGCGTCACCTCCGCGTGAGGCAGAGCCGCGTTGCGAGGGCCGTAATCTGCTGCGCGAGAAGAGCTGCGGCGCCACCATCGGCGCCTTCGGCGACAAGTACGGGGCAGTGAATACGCGCGCCGTCGGCCGCGCCGAACGTCGATTCAAGAACGGCCGGCCCGCGATCTTCGTGCGATCAAGGACAACGCCGTCACGGGCGGCGGCGTCAGGCGGAGGGTGACGGTCACCTAGGAACCGTCGTCACGGCTGGGTACGCACCCACCTCCCGCTGCCGGCCCTCGCGCGCATAGCGGCCCGGAGGCCGGCCCACGTGTCGGCTGAATGCGGTGCTGAAGTACTCGCCGACCCGTAGCCGACGCGTTCCGCCACTTCCGCAAGCCCGAGGTCTTCCCGGCGCAGCAGATCCTTCGCGACCGCCATCCGCCATGCGAGCAGGTATTCCATCGGCGGGAGGCCGACGGTACGGGTGAAGCGTTCGAAGAACGCCGAACGCGACAGGGCGGTGGTTCTCGCGAGTAAGGCGACCGTCCACGAACGACCGAGTTGACCGTGCATCTGGCGTATCGCGGGCGCGAGTCGCTCATCGGCCAACCCGCGCAACAGGCCAGGAGGCGCGTCTTCACCCGGCGTCGCCCTCAGCGCTTCGATGAGCAGTACCTCCACCAGGCGCGTCAGCACGAGGTCGCGGGCTGCCCGCCGTTCGCTCGCTTCCTCGCCGACGAGGCGCACCAGGATCGAGAGGCGCTCGACGCCGCGCACGTGGACGAGCGACGGCAGCAGCGATACCAGCAACGTGGCATCGGGCGAGTCGAAGGCGAACCAGCCGCCGAGCATCCGCACGTCGGGCCGCCCGCCGCGCGTGCCATGGCGGACTTCACCCAGGACCTTTGACGTGACGTTCGGGTCGAGACGCTCCAATCGGACCTGGCTCGAAGCCCGACATCGAAAAGCCCGGCGTCGCCGGCAGCAGCACGAAATCGCCGGCTTCGAGTGTCAGCGGACGATGGCCATCGACCGTCAGACGGCAACTGCCTTCCAGCACGGCGCAGAAGCTCGGCTGACCGAAGGCGGAGTAGCGGACGCCCCAACGGCCCGCGCCGCTGATACGCCTCGAGAACACCGCCCGCGGCTGCAGCAATGTGATGACTTCGGAGAGCGGGTCGTTCATGTCTGGACGATCGCCAATGAAATGTGGACGCTGCGTTCTAGAACGTCCGAATTGCAGCGGTCATAGTAGGCGGCAACGGGGTTGGGGAGCCAGCGAGGCTGGACCCCAGAAAGGGTCGTCATGAGGACCGTACTGATTACCGGCTGCTCGTCCGGCTATGGCGTCGAGACCGCGCGCCACTTCCACGCCCAGGGCTGGAACGTAATCGCCACCATGCGAACCCCGCGCGAAGACATTCTTCCCCGATCAGAACGACTCCGTGTCCTGCCGCTCGACGTCACCAGGCCCGAGAGCATCGCTGCCGCGATCGCGGCAAGCGGCGCCGTCGACGTGCTCGTCAACAACGCCGGCATCGGAGTCATCGGCGTCTTCGAGGCGACGCCGATGTCGACCGTCCGCGAGGTGTTCGAGACCAACACCTTCGGCGTCATGGCGATGACGCAGGCCGTGTTGCCGCAGTTTCGCCTGCGGAGGTCCGGCGTCGTGGTGAACGTGACGTCGAGCGTGACGCTGGCGCCGATGCCACTGGCGGCCGCGTACACGGCGAGCAAGATGGCGATCGAGGGGTTCACGGGATCACTCGCGCACGAGCTCGAGGCGTTCAACGTGCGGGTCAAACTGGTCGAACCGGGCTACGGCCCGACGACGCGTTTCACGAGCAACGGCGGATCGCGCATGGACGGCCTGTTTCCAGAGGCGTATGCCGCTTTCGCCGAGCCGATCCTCGCTGCATTTGCGCAGGTGACGACGGTGACCACGGAGTCGGACGTGGCCGAGGCGGTGTACCGCGCCGCCAACGATCGGTCCGGGCAGCTCCGATTTCCAGCGGGTCCCGACGCGGTGGCATTGGCCCGGTCGACGACCGAGCGTCGCACCGGTGATCGCCGGGTGAACCGGCAGAAGCGTCAGCGAGCACTGGCCGCGGTCGGACGTGCCCGTCTCTTGAGCACACGCGGTGCGGCGTGGCACGATCGCGCAGGTGACCAGCAGATCCGACTGAAGCGCAGCAGTTGCGCGAGCTCGCGCAGCTGCGCCGCGTTCGCGACCGGATCGACCGGGAGTACGCCGAGCCGCTGGACGTCGAGGCGCTCGCCCGCGGCGTGAACATGTCGGCCGGGCACCTCAGCCGCCAGTTCCGGCTGCGCCTACGGCGAGTCGCCGTACTCCTATCTGATGACGCGGCGCATCGAGCGCGCGATGGCGCTGCTGCGTCGTGGCGACCTCAGCGTCACCGACGTCTGCTTCGAGGTCGGCTGCTCGTCGCTGGGCACCTTCAGCACCCGCTTCACCGAGCTGGTCGGTGTGCCGCCCAGCGTCTATCGGCGCCAGGCGGCGGGCGCGACGGCCGGGATGCCGTCCTGCGTGGCGAAACAGGTGACCAGACCGGTCAGGAATCGAGAAGCACCGGTCCGCGAGCCGCACCTAGACTGACGGCCATGGACATCACCATTCACGCGAGCTTCCTTCCGCACAACGACCCGGACGCCTCTCGGGCCTTCTATCGCGACACCCTCGGCTTCGAGGTCCGCAACGACGTCGGCTACAA
Organism: uncultured Acidobacteriota bacterium; assembly: GCA_963731785.1. Lineage (GTDB taxonomy): Bacteria > Acidobacteriota > Vicinamibacteria > Vicinamibacterales > UBA2999 > DASYRM01. The sequence continues at coordinate 4,576 of CAVSWX010000022.1, read as the reverse complement.
CGGGATGCACTGGATCACGGTCGGCCCGGCCGGCCAGCCCGGCACGTCCATCGTCCTGTATCCGCCGTTCGCCACCCCCGGCATCACCGACGACGAGCGCCGCACCATCGCCGAGATGATGGCGAAGGGCACCTACGCCACCCTCCTCCTGGCCACCAAAGATCTCGACGGCACCTTCGAGCGGCTGCAGGCCAGTGGCGCGGAAGTCGTCCAGGAGCCGATCGACCAGCCATACGGGGTCCGCGACTGCGCCTTCCGCGATCCGGCCGGCAACCTGCTCCGCCTCCAGCAGCTGCGCTGACGATGAGCAAGCAAGCGAGCGAAGGCTCTTCGGCCGACCGCGTCCGCGCCGAAGCCGCGAGCGAAGCGAGCGTCCGGCGAAGGCGGACCGCCACGATCTGATCCGCGTGCACGGCGCACGCGTGAACAACCTCAAGGACGTCAGCCTCGAGATCCCGAAGCGCCGGCTGACGGTGTTCACCGGCGTCTCCGGCTCCGGCAAGAGCTCGCTGGTGTTCGACACGATCGCCGCGGAGTCGCAGCGGCTGATCAACGAGACCTACAGCGCCTTCGTGCAGGGCTTCATGCCGACGTTGGCGCGGCCGGAGGTCGATCTGCTGGAGGGGCTGACCACCGCGATCATCGTCGACCAGGAGCGAATGGGCGCCAACCCCCGCTCCACCGTCGGCACCGCCACCGACGCCAACGCGATGCTGCGGATCGTCTTCAGCCGGCTCGGCAAGCCGCACATCGGCTCGCCCAACGCGTACTCGTTCAACGTCCCCTCGGTGAAGGCCAGCGGTGCGATCACCGTCGAGCGCGGCGCCGGCAAGACGAAGACCGAGAAGGCGACCTTCAACCGTCTCGGCGGCATGTGTCCGCGCTGCGAGGGCATGGGCTCGGTCACCGACTTCGACCTGGCGGCGCTGTACGACGACAGCCTGTCGCTCAACGAGGGCGCGCTCACCATCCCCGGCTACAGCATGGACGGCTGGTACGGCCGCATCTTCCGCGGCTGCGGCTTCTTCGATCCGGACAAGCCGATCCGCAAGTACAACAAGAAGGAACTGCACGACCTGCTCTACAAGGAGCCGACCAAGATCAAGGTCGACGGGATCAACCTGACCTACGAGGGGCTGATCCCGAAGATCCAGAAGTCGTTCCTGTCCAAGGACGTCGACGCGATGCAGCCGCACATCCGCGCCTTCGTGGAGCGCGCGGTGACGTTCAGGACCTGTCCCGAGTGCGACGGCACCCGGCTCAGCAAGGAGGCCCGGTCGTCGAAGATCAAGGGCAAGAACATCGCCGACGTCTGCTCGATGCAGATCAGCGACCTGGCCGACTGGGTCCGGGGCCTCGACGAACCGTCGGTGGCGCCGCTGCTCACCGGGCTGCAGCACCTCCTCGACTCGTTCGCGGAGATCGGGTTGGGATACCTCTCACTGGACCGGCCGTCGGGCACCCTGTCCGGGGGTGAGGCGCAGCGCACCAAGATGATCCGCCACCTCGGCTCGTCGCTCACCGACGTCACCTACGTCTTCGACGAGCCGACGATCGGCCTGCACCCCCATGACATCGAGCGGATGAACGACCTGCTGCTGCAGCTGCGGGACAAAGGCAACACGGTGCTCGTCGTGGAGCACAAGCCGGAGACGATTGCGATCGCCGACCACGTCGTCGATCTCGGCCCCGGCGCCGGCACCGCCGGCGGCGAGGTGGTGTTCGAGGGCACGCTCGACGGACTGCGCGGCAGCGGCACGCTGACCGGCCGCCATCTCGACGACCGGGCCTCCCTCAAGAAGACGGTGCGGAAGTCCACCGGCGCGCTGAAGATCCGCGGCGCGACGACGCACAACCTGAAGCGCGTCGACGTCGACATCCCGCTCGGCGTGCTGGTGGTCGTGACCGGCGTGGCCGGGTCGGGAAAGAGCTCACTGATCCACGGCTCGGTGTCGGAGCGGGACGGCGTGGTGTCGATCGATCAGCGCGCGATCGGCGGCTCGCGACGCAGCAACCCGGCGACCTACACCGGACTGCTCGACCCGATCCGCGCGGCGTTCGCGAAGGCCAACGGCGTGAAGCCGGCGCTGTTCAGCGCCAACTCCGAAGGCGCCTGCCCCACCTGCAACGGCGCCGGCGTCATCTACACCGACCTGGCGATGATGGCCGGCGTCGCCACCACCTGCGAGGAGTGCGAGGGGAAGCGGTTTCAGGCGGCGGTGCTGAAGTACCGGCTCGGCGGCCGCAACATCGCCGAAGTGCTGGCGATGCCGGTCACCGAGGCCAGGGAGTTCTTCGGCGCCGGCAAGGCGCGCACGCCGGCCGCGCACGCCATCCTCGACCGGCTCGCCGACGTCGGGCTCGGCTACCTCAGTCTCGGCCAGCCGCTCACGACGCTGTCCGGCGGCGAGCGGCAGCGGCTCAAGCTGGCCACCCATATGGCGGAGAAGGGCGGCGTCTACATCCTCGACGAGCCGACCACCGGCCTCCACCTCGCCGACGTCGAGCAGTTGCTCGGCCTGCTCGACCGGCTCGTCGACTCCGGCAAGTCGGTCATCGTCATCGAGCACCACCAGGCGGTGATGGCGCACGCCGACTGGATCATCGACCTCGGCCCCGGCGCCGGCCACGACGGCGGCCGGATCGTCTTCGAGGGCACGCCCGCCGACCTCGTCGCCGCCCGCTCCACCCTCACCGGCGAGCACCTCGCGGCCTACGTCGGCATCTGACGAACTCAGGTCAGTCACACGCGGTGAAATGGATGATCCGTCGTACAACTCGATGACGCCTACGAGTACGCTACGCACATGTCCCCTGATCGGCGGAACTGGACCCGGCATTTCGTCCACCGCACCACGCAGACACGGACCACTTGGAAGTTTCGCGTTGGGTTAGTCGTGCTCGTTCTGGCCGTCGTATGGCTGACCAGCAGTTGGTGGACCGTTGCGATCGCGCGCAGCCTCGTGTGCGAGGCGAACGGCGCACCGAGCGACGCCATCCTGGTCGACAACTTCGACCCTGACTACCGGATCTTCGAGCACGCGACTCGGCTTCGGAAAGCCGGGTACGCGTCCCGAGTGCTCGTCCCGGCTGCACGCGACCCGAAGACGTTGGATGTCAACTTGGTGGAACGCGCCACCGCCGAGATGCTCGCCAGGCTTTCGCGACTCGGCGAATTCGAGGTCGTTCCCATACAGCTGGTCGAGCCGATCTCGCTGAATGCCGCGCCGCGACGTGTTGCGCTTCATCCAGAAAGAACGCATCCGGTCCGTAGTGGTGGTTTCGCCGCTGTTCCGCAGCAGACGGTCCGCGCTCGTGTATGAAGCCACGCTTGGACGGGCGGGTATCACCGTCCGGTGCGAGCCGGTTCGGCCGCGCGACCCGGCTCCATGGACCGAGAGCTGGCACGGCGTGCAGGACATCGCCGAACAGTGGCTCAAATCTCCAGTATTACAGACTCTACGTCTTACCGTTCCGCACTCCGCCCGTGGACGTCGGCACGCACTAGCCCACCACGGCTCACCCGGCCCGGCGCGTTCGCTCCATGCGCCCCAGGTACCGCAGCAGACCGACATTGAGCGCCAACCCTCCGGCACTGACCGCCGCCGCCGGCCACACGACGGACTCGTCACCACCCAGCCAGGCGTTCATGGTCGCCGTCAGCAGCCAGAGCTGAAGCACCACGACGGTCAGCACGAAGACCAGCATCCCGTCGACGATGGTCGTCCGCTGCTCACGGCTGAACGGCCGCTTCGTGGACGCGCTCATATGGTCCTTTCCTCGACCGCGACGGCGTAGATGTCCCGCCCCCGGATGTCGAGCACGATCCGCGTCAGCGGCCGGCGCGGCGGCCCCGCGGTGGGCGCGCCTGTCCTCAGGTCGAACCGCCCCTCGTGGCACGGACAGTAGAAGCTGCCTTCGTGGGGCCTGGGAATCACGGCACAGGACAGATGCGTGCACTTCTGGCTGAAGGCCACGAACTCGCTCACGGTCAGCCGCACCAGCAGGCACGGCTCGTGTTCGTTCGGGTAGGTGAAGACGACCGCCCCGCCGACGGCCAGATCGTCGACGGAGGCGATCCGCTGCATCGCCGGCTGGCCGGTGCGCTTCCGGTACCAGTTCTGGACGCCGATCCACACATGGCCCAGCGTGAAGGCGGCGCTGGTCAGCACGAGGAACTTCATGAAGTCCCGGCGCTCGACGTACAGATCCTGCGGCCAGTCGATCGGGAAATCCTGCCGCCAGGCCGGCTGGGCGTCGGCCGGCGCGAAGTCCGGTGCGATGGTGATCTGCTCGGCTCGAACCCGGGCGCGTAGAGGCTGGCGGGCGCCGTTCCGGTGAGCCCTTCGCGTCCCGGCGAGTTGATCGCCGGATCGATCGGGCGGCGCGGATCGTGACGGACCTCCGTCATGGCTACACCTCAACCTCGGCAAACGGATCGTCTTCACGGGCGCCGTGTCAGACGGCGCCCCGGTCGTGCCCACCACCTTCAACGACACCGCGCGGCTCCGTGGCTGCTCCTCCATGGCGGCGGTGACATCCACGTGGGGTGCCACGGTCGCCAGCCGGCGCGGCA
>CAVSWX010000021.1:0-73746 GCA_963731785.1 uncultured Acidobacteriota bacterium | reverse complement strand
CGGCAGCGGCTGGTCGACGTTGTGCCTGTCGCCGCCCGGTTGCGCACCACCTCGTGCACGGCCACGAACGAGGTGAAGGGCGTGAGCAGCCTGTACTTCAGCCCCAGCGACGTGTCGCGGCGACGCGATCCGGCGGAGCCGTCGGCCCGAAGTCGGCGAGGTCCGCCATCCGCGTCCGGGCCCACAGGTAGCGCAGGGCGGCGTGGCGGGGAGTCGGCGCTCGCCGGCGAGACGCGATCGACGTCCGGTACGCGCCGCGCCCCGTCGTGCCCGGATCTCGATCGATCCGGCGGCGCTGCCGCGCCACTTGCCGAACACGACGAGCGGGCGGCTCGCGAACAGGTCGGGGACCTGCCCCGGCTCGACGTCGTAGGCGTCGAAGCCGTCGAACGCGACGTCGATGCCGGTCAGCACCGGCGTCTCGATGTAGCGCCGAAGCGCGCCGCGGCCTCCGCCGCCTCGCCGGGTCCGTGACGACGAACGGCTCGCCCTGCCCGGCGCGCGCCATGCCCTCGATGAGGTGCCGGTTGACGCTGCTGCCGATGCCGAACGCGAAGACGTTGGCCTCGCCGAGGTGCTCGCGGATGTACTCGAACACGTCCGCCTCGGCCTCGATGTAGCCGTCGGTGACGACGACGACGCTGCGCGACACGTCCGCTGGCGCGGCAGCGCCATCGCGCGCTCGAGCGCGGCGAGCAGCTCGGTGCCGCCGCCGCCGTGCTCCCGGTCGATGAACTGCAGCGCGCGCGCGAGATTCGTCCGGCGTCGCCGGAACCGACGCGGGCGAGAACGTCGCGGAGCCGCGGAGAACAGCAGGACGTTGAACGTGTCGGTCGGGCGCAGCACGCGCGCAGGTCGCGCATCAGCGTCTTGGCGGTGTCGAGCGGGAAGCCGTGCATCGAGCCCGACACGTCGAGCACGAAGATGTACTCGCGCGGCGGGATCTCGTCCGGCGGCGACGGCCGCGGCGGCTGCACCATCAGCAGGAAGAAGTTCTCGTCCGCGCCCGGGTACAGCAGGAGGCCGGACGCGATCTCGTCGCCGGCCAGCCGGTAGCGCAGAACGAAGTCGCGGTTGCCGCGAACCGCTCGGACTCGGCGCAGCGTCATCTCGGCGCGGCCAGGTCCGGTCGAGCGGACAGTCGACCGGGTGCGACGGCGACGCGAGCTCCTGGAGCGGCACGCCGGTCGCCACGACGCCCGAGAGATGGAACACGCTGCGCGGCGCCCCGCCCTGGTGGGTGTACGGCGCCTTGACGAACTGGTCTGCCGGCGACGCCTTGCTTTCGCGCTTGCTCGCGTAGCGCGGCCCGACCACCGTCGGGTAGACGAACTCGTAGACGCCCTCGGTCGGCACGAGCAGCTCGGTGTAGTCGAGCTCGACCTCGATCGTGTCGCCGGGCAGGATGTTGGCGACGCTCATCGTGAAGACGTTGGGCCGGTCTGCTCGAGCAGCGACGCGCTCTTGCCTTCGCGCTTGGCCGCCTCGAATTCCGCGCGGCCTCTCGCGCTCCTTGATTCGCGCCACGATGCGCACGTCGCCGACCGTCATCGTCATGCCGTAGACCGCGGCGCGCGTCGACGCCGGAAAACGTAGCGGGCGTGAATCGGCCGCGTGCCGTGGTTCCGTACATCTGTCGGACGGTGACGTCGGCGATCACGCCGGTGATGGCGACGTCGACGCTCGTGTCCTTCAGCGGCAGCGCTCGACGCGGGGTCGCCGCCCTCGACGAAGAAGTACGGAGAGAGCGTCTTGTCGGCAGGGGGGCGATTGTCCTGGGCCGCCGCGTCGAGCGGCACCGAGCAGGCACACTGATGCGAGCAAGAACGTGAAGCAACGACGATGAGAGTCTCATGATGCGCCTCTCAATGCCGGTTTGATAATTCGCGACTGCACGGGACGGCAGCATCGGGTCCGGGCGGGCCGCGTCACCGTGCCGCGTGGTGCGTGAGGCCGGACCACGGCTTACTTGGTCGCTGTGTGGCGCATCGGCCGTGGGCTCTCGCGTCTCGGCGGTCCTGACCGTCGCGGCTCGATCACGAACGGTTCCTCCGGACCGCCTTGACCGCTTCGACGCGCGCCAGGTTCTGCTTCGCCTTGTCGTAGCCGGGATCGGCGGTCAGCGCGCTCGCCTACGCCTTGGCCGCGGCCTGAACGCCCGGTGTGTTCGAGCGCCATGCCGAGGTTGTTGTGGAACGCCGGCACGTCCTTCCGCAGCTCCACCGCCTTGGCCAGCAGCGGCAACGCTTCGTCGGCGCGCCCCGTCTCGAGCAACAGCAGCCCGAGGTTGTTCATCGACCACGCGTCGTTCTCGTCCAGCTCGATCGCGCGACGATAGGCGTCGATGGCCTCGTCGGTCTTGCCCCTGCGCGTGGTAGGTGCGGCCCAGCAGCCGATGCACGTCGGCGGAATCGGGATCGATTTCGGCCGCGCGCGTCAGCTTGTCGATCGCATCGTCATGGCGCTTCTGCTCGATCAGCACGCGACTCAGGTTGACGAGGCTCTTGATGTGATCGCGGGTCGATGCTCAGCGCCTGCTCGAACGCCTTCTCGGACTTGACGAGATCGCCGCTCTTCCACGCGGACAGGCCGAGCATGTAGTGGCCCCACGCGTTGCCGGGGCGCTGCGTGGTGTAGTGCCCGAATATCGCTGTCGCCTCGCCGTACTTCCTGGCGCTGGTACGCGGCCTCGCCATCGGCGAACGACACCGGTCCGGTGATCTTGGCGCCGCGTCCTCGGGCGACTCCTTCCTCGTCGTTCGCCTTGCGGCATCGCGATCGATCGACGTCGTGACCGGTTTGGCCTGCGCGGCGTCTGCGACCCGCCTTCCTGCGACGTGTCGCCTCTGCTTCGAACAGCCGACGGCCGCGATCGCCGCCACGAGCAATACCGCCGTGACCTGTCGTGTGGGTCTCATTGTCCTCTCCTCTGTGGTCGGCCGCGTCGAGGCGGTCGACGTCGTTGACCGACTCAGGGCAAGCGGACGGCCACCGGGAGAGGACCAATGCGCGCTAACTGATGGAAGCGATGAGGAGTTGCGAGACTGGGCGAGAAACGATGCGGCGGCAGACTTCGCGTCGTGTCCGGGCGGACACGGCTGCCGAGGCGGCGGGTGTCCGGCGGACACAGCGAGGGCGGCCTGAAGGCGGCGTCTACCCGTCCCGGTGCGTGCCTTTGCTCAGTCCGTGGCGCCGCATGATCTTCAGCAGGCTGGAGTGGTCGGCCAGGCCGAGCGCTTCGGCCGTCCGCGTGACGTGCCAGTCGTGCTTCTCGAGCGCGGCGAGCACGATCTGCCGTTCGGCCTGCGCCTTCAGCGCCTTGAGCGTTCCCGGCGGCGCGGTCGCGTCGCGCGCCGTCGTCCCGCTCGTCGCCGCGAATCTCCGGCGGCACGTCGGCCGCACCGATGACGGCGGCATCGGACGCAATCATCATCCGCTCGAGACAGTTTCGCAGTTCGCGGACGTTGTTCTTCCGCCAGTCGTAGGCGGCGAGCAGCGCCAGCGCGTCCGGAGCGATCGTCTTCGGCCGCACTCGGAGCTGCGAGGCGATCGCCGAAGCAGATGCTCGACGAGCGCCGGGACGTCGGACAGCCGATCGCGCAGCGGCGGGACCCGCAGCGTGTGGACGTTGAGCCGGTAGTAGAGATCCTGCCGGAAGCGGCCGGCCTCGACCTCGCGCTCGAGATCGCGATTCGTGGCCGCGACGACGCGCGCGGTGATGGGATGGCCCGGTCGCCGCCGACGCGCGTCACCTTCCGATCCTCGAGCACGCGCAGCAGCTTGGCCTGCGCCGGCAGCGGCAGCTCGCCGACCTCGTCGAGGAACAGCGTGCCGCCGGCCGCGTTCTCGAACGCGCCGCGACGCAGCCGATCGGCGCCGGTAAACGCGCCGCGCTCGTGGCCGAACAACTCGCTCTCGACGAGCTGCTCGGGCAACGCCGCGCTGTTCACCGCGACCAGCGGCGTCTTCGCGCCCGGTCCGAGCCGATGCAGCTCGCGCGCGACCAGTTCCTTGCCGGTCCCGCTCTCGCCGACGATCAGCACGCTGCTCGGAATCGGCGCGACCCGCGCGATCGCGTCACGGAGCGCCCGCATCGGCGCGCTGTCGCCGATGAGCGACGTCTCGCCGTCGAAGCGCGACCGCAGCGTTCGCAGCTCCTTCACCAGCCGCCCGCGCGACACCGCGTTCTCGATCTCCTGGACGACGCGCTCGATCGGCTCCGCCTTGTCCACGAACCCGTAGGCGCCGAGCCGCACGGCCTGGACGCAGCGGTCGTAGCTGCCGGTGCCGGTGTAGACGATGACCGGCGTGTCGATGCCGCGCTGCTGCAGCCGCCGCAGGACCTCGAAGCCATCGATGCCCGGCATCTCGAGATCGAGGACGACGCAGTCGATCGGCTCCCGGGCGAGGACGTCGAGCGCCTCGTCGCCGCCGGCGGCGACGATGTGTGGTAGCCGCCGACGCGCTTCAGGTCGTAGGCATACTGCTCGGCCATCGCCGGCACGTCGTCGACCACCAGGACCTGCGTCGTCATGTGCGTCTCGGGCCTGCCGGCCGGGATGTCGATGATGATGCGCGTGCCCTTTGCCGGCGCGCTCTCGACGCCGATCGTGCCGTGGAGGTCCATCACCAGCCGCCGCACGATCGAGAGCCCCAGGCCCGTGCCGCCCTCCTTCGTCGTGTAGAAGTCGTTGAAGATCGTCGCCGCCTCGTCGCCGACATGCCGCGGCCGGTGTCGGCGACCGTCACGCGGATCGCCGGCAGCTCACCGTCGCGACTCGACGACCCGGTCGAGACAGTGATGCGGCCCGGCTTCGATTGCAGGCTGTCCACGGCGTTGGCGATCAGGTTCTCGAGGATGCGCCGGAACGCGATCGGGTCGCCGACGACCCGCGGGAGGTGCGTCAGGTCGGTCGCGAACTCGACATGCTCGTGCCCCTGCGCGGCGCGCACGACGTCGGTGATCAGCGCGTTCAGATCGCAATCGCGACGTCCAGCGGCGGCGACAGTCGCTGGTAGCTCGTCGCCAGCGTTTCGAGATACGCGATGCTGGAATCGATCGTCGTGCCGCCGCTCGGCGAACACCGCGGGAAGCGCGGCGGGCTCGTCCCGTTCGACCTGCGCCAGATGGCGCATCACGTTGCGCAGCGGGATGAGCCCGTTCTTGATGTCGTGGTTGATCTGGCGGGCCAGCTCGCCGACGGTCGCGCGCCGCTCGGCCTCGCGCACGCGCGCCGTGCTGGTCCGCAGGCGTGCGGCGAGGTCGCCGAGCAGCCGCGACAGTCGGCCGACTTCGTCGGTGCCCGGATCGAATTCGACGTCGAGGCGATCGAGATCGAGCACCGCGGTCTTTTCGGCGAGCGCGGCGAGCCGCCGGCTGATGCGCGACGACACCCACACCGCCAGCAGCAGGGCCGTGACGCCGGTGCCGGCGGCGGTCAGCAGAAACCAGGAATCGGCGCTGCGCAGCAGCGCCCTGAGCGGCGTCAGCGGCTGCGTCACCTCGAGCCGTGCCTGCACGACCTCGAGCGGTGTTCCGGCTCCGCTCGGATCAGCGGAACCTCGAGCTCGCCGACCGCGGCATCGTCGCGTCGCGTCCGGTGCCCGAGGAGCCGTCGAGCAGCTCCCACCCGGTATTGCAGCGACACGACGATCGCGCGATCGCGGGCCAGCCGCGCGAGAAAGCCTCGTCCACCGCGACGCCACCGACGATGGTGAACGTCCGGCCGCCGAGGACGAACGACTCGGCACGCGCCAGCGCGAGGAACTCGCGTTCGGGGCCGCGAGTCGTCACGAACGCGACGCCGCGCAGCCTTCCAGGGCGGACGCCAGTCCGGCTCGATGCGGCCATGCTCGTTGCGGAAGTGACCGGAGCTGATGATCCGGCCGTCGCCGTCCTGAATCTGCAGCATCGACAGGCCGGTGAGACGCATCGCGGTGCCGGCATAGTCGAGCAGATACTCCCGCTCCGACTCGACGCCGGCGACGGCCGCCAGACGGAACCGGTTGTCGTTGAGGAGCGCGCTCTCGAGCGACGCGAGCCGCTCGGCAATCGCCGCGCTCTCCCGCGCGAGATCTTCGCGAATGACCTCCACCACCCGTCGACGCGAAGCTGATACTCCTGCGAGAGGCGCCGGGTCATCTCCTGCCGAAGCCCGAAGGCCAGCAGCGCGACCGGGATCAGCACGACGGCGGCGAAGGCGAGGAGCAGACGCGTGCGCAGGCTCATCGCTGACTCGGGGCGCCGCCTGCGATCAGCAATCCGCCGTCCCACTCCGCGGTGACGCCCGACCGGCCGCGCCGCACGATGGCGTGCAGCCGCGTCTCGACGAGCGGGACGATCGTCTCGGGATCGAGCCAGGGCGCGCCGTCCATCAGGACCTGCAGATCGCGGCACGGATCGAGCGGACGACTGTCGACGCGACATGATGTAGCCGGCGTCGGCGCCCGCCGCCGCGCCAGAGCCAGAGCCTCGCCGGTCAGCCCGGTGGCGCGCTGGAAGCGTCCGTCGCGGACGGTCCGGAAGGAGCGCGTCGAGAAACGCGGCGGCGGCCGGGCCCGAGGCGCGGCCAGGCCGACAAGGCGCTCGGCCAGATCGCGGGCCGCGCCGTCGCCGCGTCGTACACGATTCGCGGCGTGGGCGCGGACTGGTTTCGCGGCGGCGCGAGAGCGATTCGCAGTCCGGCACCGTCTGCCACCAGAACGGTCCCGCGCCCCCCGCGCCTCGCCTCGCACCGCATCGCCGGCGAGGGCCTGCCGCTGCTCCTCGGAAGCGAGGGCGACGAGCGCGAGCGGCCGGGCGTCAGGAGCACGTGGGTCGCTGCCAGGCCAGCGGCAACGACTGAAACTGCGGCAGCGTGGCCGCGTAGTCGAGCGCCGCCGGATCCCGCGTCAGCAGCAGGTCGACGCCTTGGTCGAGGAGGTCGCGGGGATCGCCCGGAGCGACGAGAAAGCGAATCGGCCGGCAGATCGTCGCGATCGACGGTGATCACCGCAGCCGCCGGCACCGGTCGCGACGATCGTCCGGTGCGATCCGGCCCGCTCGTGTTCCGAGCGGCCACGGCGAACCGGCGACGGCTTGGCGACAGCCAGATCGGTATGCGCCAGCGCCAGCGGCAAGTCCACGCGGCGACCCGCAACGTGATGGCAAGCGCCCGGTCGCCGGCCAGAGCGATCGATTGCACAGACGACCCACGTCGGCCGCAGCTCGCCGCCGATGCCGTCGCGCGTCCAGCCCGCTCGCACGTCAGCGGCCGTGACCGGCGTGCCGTCGGAGAATCGGGCATCCTCCCGCAACGTGACGATCCAGGTGCGGCCGTCTGCATCGAGCCGCCAGGACGCGGCCAGGCCCGGAACGACACGACCACGGCAGTCGGCCCGGACCAGCGTCTCGTAGAGCTGACGGAACAGCACCCGCTCGCTCTCGTTCGACGGGCGAGGCGCGTTTGCGGGATCGACGCCGTCGGTGAGGGCGACGGTCTCAACCGGTGCGCCCGGCTCTGGGACCAGCAAGCATTCGCCGGCGTCGGCCTCGGAACGAGGGGCGGGCGCCGGGAGAGGTACGGCGGGCGGCGCCGGCAGCGGCGGCTCTCTGTCGGGACGACCGTGCTCGGCGGCGGCGGGAGAGCGTCCGATGGCGGCGAGACGGGCGCGGCCGCCGGGGACGTGCGCGGGCTGCACGCCAACGTCATCGCCTGAACGCAGACGATGAACCCGAACGTCGCAGCGCCTCGACCCGTCAGCCTCACCCCCGCTCGCCATGATAGCCGGGCTTCAAGCGCACCGCTTTCGCCGAGCCGCGCGGCATTCGCGATCTCAAAAGCGTATGCGTACGCCGGCGTTGAACGTCCGCCCTTCGAGGGGTGCCCAGGCGTCCACGGTCCATCGGCCGTCAGGCGCTCTGGTTGGCCGAACCAACGGGTCCTCATGCGTCTGACGAACATCGCCGAGGTTCTCGACGTTCAAGAAAATCCTGGCGCGGCCGATGGCCCAATCGATGAGTCCTCCGTAGAGGACGTAGGGAAAGCCGTGGTCGCGATAGGGATTGTCGTCGAGAGATTGGCGGCCCGTATAGAACACCTCGAACCCGACGCGCGCGGGACCGAACTCACGCAGCAGATCGAATGTCGCCGCGTGACGCGGGTTCAGGGGTATCTCGCGCCGACCGGGAGCATCCGGATTGGGCTCCTCCGACCAGAGATACATGTGGGTCAGGATCAGGTCGAAGCCCTCGACGTGGCGGCGCGCGATGAATTCGGTCCCGCGAGTCTGCGTGAGCCCATTGGAGTTGACGATCGCGATCGGAAAATCCGGGCGGCCGGTCTCCACGACGGCAAGCGCTCCGTCGATCCGCGAAGCGAAGAACGTCACGGTCACCTCGAACGGCGCGCGCGACCAGGTCACGTCCGCCGAGACGCTGTCGGCTCGCTCCGTCTCGAGCTCCCCGAGAGGGGCGACTCTCGAGAGACCGGTGGCCTCCGTCTCTTCCGTGAATGGCGTTGGCGCGAAATACCCGCGCCCGGCCGATACGCGGACCGTCCACGGCTCGGACGGCCGCAACAACACCGAGACACGTGGACTGGCGAACGCACCGAACTCGTTGTGGCGATCGAGGCGCGCGCTTGCCGAGAGCGTGAACCAGTCCGCGGCTGTGAAGTCGTCCTGCACGAACACACCGGGAACCGTGTGGGTGTAGTTGAACCGGGGCACGTCGCGAGCGTCATAGCGCTCGTACTGCAGCGCTCCGCCGGCCACCCAGGTGTGACGCCCGGCGACGCCCGTGGCTGACATCTCACCGAACACGGTCTGGTGCGTGTCGCGCTCGATAACGGAGCCGAACGTGTGCGTGTGCGCCTGACGCGTGCCGCTCCCCCGTGCGCTGACGACGATGCCATTCGAGGTGCTCACTCGCAGGACCGCGCCGGCGTCCACGCGCTTCGTGTCGAGACTCTCTTCGAATGGCTCGCCGTCCGGCATCTGGAAGCCGGGCATCGTGCCACCCTTGCGTTCCTCAGCCATGCCACCGACGGCGAGCAGGAGCGACTTGCCCCGGCCGTCCTCCCAGAACAACCGCGGCCTCGCGACCACGCGGCGGTACGTGGGCAGGTCGGTCCAGCCGTCGTCATCCAAGTCGGATCGTTCTGCGAAATGACCGCCACCGACGAAGGTGTAGCCCCAGCGGGCGCCGAGCGGCGCGGCGAGCCAGTTGACGATGTCGGTTCCCACATGGCTCGTCTGATTCACGAGCACTTCCGCCTCATGACCCTCGGCGGGCGGGCGTCGCGACACGAGATTGACCACGCCGCCGATTGCCGACATGCCGTAGAGCGCTGACGCTACGCCCTTGATCACCTCCACTTGCCCGAGATCCATGGGCGGAATCTGCAGCAGCCCGATTGACCCGGTCTGTCCGCCATACAGCGGGAGACCGTCGGCCAGGATCTGCGTGTATCGGCCGCGAAGGCCCTGGATACGCACATTCGCCCCGCCGAGCGAGGGAGAGGTCGTCTGCACGCGCAGCCCGTTGGTCTCGTTGAGCAGCATCGAGACGTCGCCAGGCGTCATCATCAGCTTCTCCTGGACTTCTTCCCCCGGCACGACCTCCACCCGCATCGGTTGGTCATCGAGCCGCTTGTCGGTGCGAGTGCTCGAGACCGTCACCGTCTCTTCGACGGTGGGCTCTGGCTGCAGATCCACCACGACGTCCTGCAGTGAGCCGGCGGCCACTTGAACCGACGCGGTCGCCGCGACGTAGCCGGCCTTCACGACGACGAGCTCGACTGCGCCCGGCGTGACCGTCGCGGTCACGCTGCCCGACGCGTCGGTCTGGTGCGTCGCGCCGGCCACCAGGACTTCAGCCGCCACGACAGGCTTGTCGGCCGCGCGGACCTGCACCCGAATCGTTGCGGTCTGGCTCTGCGCCATGAGCGGCACATGCAGGCACATGAGGACACTGACGATCAGGAACTGTCGGCGCATGCACGAGCAGTCTACCTGCGGAGTGACCGCCGGGGCCCACCGCCAACCGCGAGGCGAGGCGGAGGACGCGGCGAGCGACTTCGTCAGATCTTTGCGCCCAAGTACGAGCAGACGCGCGCAGGTCGGCGAAGGCTTATCTACCTGGAAGCAGATTCATGTCTGTGAGGGGGCAGATGGCGCGGTGCACTTCACGCGCTATCGCGTGCAAAAGGCTGTGCATGGAACTTGCAGCCTCATGGGCAACCGCACGGCGCACCGTACGTGCACAAGGAGTTTTGTCAGATGAATTCACGAGCCGCGTTGTTCGCGGGCCTCTTCGCCTCGGCGACTGGCGACGGCCTCCTGCGGGGATAGTGTCAACGGGACCCCGGCCACCCCGGCCACCCCCACGGGCCCTTCGTCGCTGTCGGATCTGCTGTTGCCACGACTGAGCGGAAACTGGGGCGGCGAGATTGACGTTGACCGGCGTGGCGGGTGGCACTGGCCCCGCGCTCAAGGCGGGTGCGTCCGCGTGCGCGGGAGCGGCGTTCGACAAGGTGATTGGCGAGAGGAACGACCACACGCTGTTGATTACGCAGTCGGGCAGTGATCTGACGGCCAAGCTCGTGTCATCGACGACCGGCCTGGCGTGCGAATACAAGGGCCGCATCGGTTCCGGCAACAGCTTCGTGCTGCATGCGGAACAGTGCACGGAGAAGCCTCTGACCTTCCTTTGCCCGAGACGGCAGACACTCACGAGCTTGACCTGGTGGGCTCGAGCGTGACCGCGAGGTTCGACGATCCCATCAATCCCACATCCATCACCGGCATCGCGGCACACACCTACAACGTCTCCGACGAAGACGGACCGTTGGGCGCGCTGGTCGCGAACCACTCGTTCCAAAGCTTGACCCGCCGCTAGTTTTCAGGAGCCAATGCGATGAACGCGCGTCACTCGATCTCGGCAGCATTCGTTCTGGCCATCGTCTCGTCCGTCTCCGCCTTCGCGCAGGGGGCCCCGGCTCCCGGCACCACGGCGGAGCCGCGCTGGTACATCGCCGCGATCGGCGGCGCGGTGTCGCGTCCGCCCACCGAGCCCGTCTTCGGCGTGGAGATCGCCGAGCACCTCGGTCGCCATGCCCAGGCCTACGCCACGTTCTCCTACTTCGAGAACCTGATGGGGCAGTCGCTGCGCGACGGTCTCGAAGACCAGGCGAACAGGTTGACCAACCTTACCGGCGACACCTGGTCGCTCAGCGGCCGCGACCGTGGCGTGAGCCTTCGTGGTGGGCGGCAAGTACGTGTTCGGCAGCGGCTCCATCCGCCCGTATGTGGGTGGGCGGGGCCGGCGTCATCAATCTCAAGCGCACGGTCGTCGAAGCGCGCCTTGGTGATGTGACGCGAGCCGTCTTCAACGACTTCGGTCTCGGCGAATCGGACCTCTCCCTCGCCAGTGAAGGCAACACGGGCCCCATGGTCGAGGCCGCGTTCGGCGTGGGCATCGGTTCCGGCCGCACCCACTTCGACATCGGCTACCGCTATCGCAGCGCCTACGAGATGTCCAGCAAGCTGGATTTCTCGCAGGTCACGGCGGGCATCGGCTACCGCTTCTAGATTCCTCGGGCGTCTCGCGCCGCGATCGGCGCGCGACGTCTTTTCCGTCGTTTAGATTTTTGCGCCCAAGTACGAGCAGACGCGCAGCAGGTCGGCGAAGACGCCGCCGGCGGTGACGGCCGGGCCGGCGCCGGGGCCCTGCACGACGAGCGGGTTCTGGTCGTAGCGCGAGGTCACGAAGCGCACCACGTTGTCGGTGAGGTTGATGTTGGCGAACGGGTGCGACCGTTCCAGCTCCACCAGGCCCACCGTGGCCCGGTTGCTCGCGGCGTCGAGCGCGCCGACGTAGCGCAGCACGTGGTTGCGGCCGCGCGCGGCTTCGAGCTTGGCCAGCATCGGCGCGTCGAGCTCGGTGAGCCGCGCCATGAACTCCTCGACGCCGACGCCGACGAGCGCCGGCGGGATCAGCCCCTCGAGCGCCACGTCCGCGAGCTCGAGCCGCATGCCCATCTCGCGCGCCAGGATCACCAGCTTGCGCGCCACGTCGGTGCCCGAGAGGTCGTCGCGCGGGTCCGGCTCGGTGTAGCCCTTGGCCTTGGCGGTCTTGACGATCGACGAGAACGGCTCGCTGCCGTCCCACACGTTGAAGAGATAGGCCAGCGTGCCGGAGAAGATGCCTTCGACCTTGCGGATCTCGTCGCCGGTCTCGCGCAGGTCGCGCAGCGTCTGCATGATCGGCAGCCCGGCGCCGACCGTCGCCTCGTAGAGATAGTGCGACCCGCCGGCCCGGCGCGCCTCGTGCACGCGCGCGAACAGGTCGAGCGCGCCGCTGTTGGCGCGCTTGTTCGGCGTGACCACGTGAATGCCCTCGGCCAGCCAGCGCGGATAGAGCGCCGCCACCGTTCTCGCTCGCCGAGCAGTCGATGATGACGGCGTGCGGCAGGTGATCGGCGTGCACGTGGTCCTCGAACCGCTCGAGGTCCACCGGCTGCCCCGGCCGTCAGCTTGTCCCTCCAGCCGTCGATGCCGATCGACTGATCGGACAGCAGCATCTTCTTCGACGTCATCAGGGCGCGCACGCGCAGGTCGAGCCGGAAATCGCGCAGCAGCCGCGGCGCCTGCGAGGCGATCTGCTCGAGCAGCACGCTGCCCACCACGCCCGGGCCCGACCAGGCCGATCGAGATCGTGTGGGGCGACAGGTAGAAGCGCGCGTGCACCGACCGCAGCGCGCGCGTGGTCTGGCGCGCATCGATCACCACCGAGATGTTGCGCTCGGAGGAGCCCTGCGCGATGGCGCGGACGTTGACGCCGGCGCCGGCGAGCGCGCCGAACACGTCGGCGGCGATGCCGGGCGTGCCGGCCATGCCGTCGCCGACGACGCTGAGGATGCTGTGGCCGGTCAGCGCATCGACGTCCTGAATCTGGCCGTCGCGCAGCTCCACGGCAAAGGCGCGGCGCACGGTCTGCGGCGGTGCGCTCGGCGTCCTTTTCCGGCACCGCGAAGCAGATCGAGTGCTCGGAGCTGCCCTGCGAGATCAGGATGACGGAGATCCCGTCCTCACGCAGCGCGCCGAACAGCCGCTGCGCGGTGCCGGGCACGCCGATCATCCCCGCGCCTTCCACGTTGACCAGCGCCACGGCGTCGATGCTCGTGATGCCCTTCACCGCGTGATTCGAGGTGGGCGCGGCGCAGATCAGCGTGCCGGGCTTCTCGGGCGCGAACGTGTTCCGCACCCAGATCGGGATGCCTTTGGTCACCGCCGGGGCCATCGTCTGCGGGATGGATCACCTTGGCGCCGAAGTAGGCCAGCTCCATCGCCTCGTGGTACGACAGCGAGTCGATGACGGTGGCGTCGGGCACGCGCCGGGGATCGGCGCTGAGCACGCCGTCGACGTCGGTCCAGATGTGAATCTCGGAGGCGTTGAGCACGTCGCCGAAGATCGACGCCGAGAAGTCCGAGCCGTTGCGTCCGAGCGTCGTCTGCACGCCCTCCGGCGTGCGGGCGATGAAGCCGGGCACGATGAGCGTGGCGGGCGAGCCATCCGGCACCAGCGCCGCGGCGCGCTGGCGCGACACCGGCCACTGCACGGCCGGGCCGAGCGGGCCCCACTGCACCTCGACGACGTCGCGCGCGTCGAGCCACCGCACCGGCGCCGCGCCGGCCGCGGGCGCCCAGGCTGCGGGCGAACATGCCGCGTCGACCACAACTCGCCGTAGCCGGCGACGACGTCGCGGGTTTCCTGGGTGGCCGACTTCGCCTCGGACGCGGCCCGGAGCCGGCGCTCGATGTCGGACGCATCCGCGTCGAACTCGGCCGCGAACGCGGCGACATCGTCCGGCGTGCAGATCTCGGTGGCGATGGCCAATGTGCCGCTGCCGGAGGCCGGCCAGGACCGGCGCCCGCCGGCTCCTGGCGCTCCGCCGCCGACACCAGGTCGAGCAGGCCGTCGGTGACGCCCTTGCACGCCGACAACACGACGGCGAGCGGCCCGGCCGGCTCCCCCTCGATGATGTCGGCCACCCGCCGCATGGAGGCCGCGTCGGCGACGCTGGATCCCCCGAACTTGAACACACGCCACGAGTTCGCCATGACTCCCTGATGCGCCTCCGCCTCGAACGCGGCGCGCGTTTCTCCCTCTCTTCTGGTTCGGTCGGACCGTGCCGGCCGTGCAGCCCACCCGCCCGCCCGGAGGGCGGGCCATTCAACACTGTACCAGCGAGGCGGAGCCTCCATGCTCGTTGGGCGCGGGCGGAGCCTCGCTAGTCGGTAGTGGAACAGCCGGTTCACCTTGACGATGATGGATCGGGTCGACAGCCCCTGTACGCCCAGGGAGGAGGTGTACCTCTCTTCGTTGTACACCACAAACAGCTCGCTCCCCGCTGATACTCCACGGAGCCTCGCGTTGGTCGAAAACGAGGCGGTGGCCGAGGTGTACAGGTCTCGGACATCAGGCTCGGTCAGGGCGTGGCGGCACGCCGCTACAATCGCCGCCATGAGCGCCTACAAGCCCGACGGCTATCCCAGCGTGTCCGTGTACATCATGGCCAGGGGCGGCCAGAGCGTCATCGACTTCGTCACCGCCGTGTTCGACGCCACGCCGCTGCGGCGCTTCGACCACGACGGCCGCATCATGCACGCCGAGATGCGCCTCGACGACTCGGTGATCATGCTGGCCGACGCGCACGGCGACTGGCCCGCGGTGCCGGCCTGGCTGCACGTCTACGTGCCCGACGTGGACGCCACCTATCAGCGCGCGCTCGCCGCCGGCGGCAGCAGCATCCAGGCCCCATCCCAGCGCGACGGCGACCCCGACAAACGCGGCGGCGTCGCCGACCCCTCCGGCAACCAGTGGTGGATCTCGACGCAGGTCTCCTGAGCCAAAGGGTCAGGTAGGTCAGCCAGGTCCGAACCCGGAGCCACCTGACCTACGTCGTCGTCCGTTCCTCGTTCAGCACGCGCACCTGCGCGGCCCCGGCCCGCATCATCTGGTTGAAGGCCGTCACCAGCTCAGGGTCGAACTCGCTGCCGGCACGTTCGTCGAGATAGCTCAGTACCTTGTCCTGCGGCCACGCCTCGCGGTAAGGCCGCGTGGTGCTGAGCGCATCGAACACGTCGCACACGTGCACCATGCGGCTCGCCAGCGTGCACTCGCGGGCGTAGTGCACCTCCGGGTAGCCGCCGCCGTCGAGCATGATGTGGTGCTCGTAGGCGACCACCGCCGCCAGTTCCAGTTCCTCTTCGCTCTCCATGATGATGCGCGCGGCATCCACGGGATGCTGGTTCATGATGCGGCGCTCTTCGTCGCTGAGCTTGCCGGGCTTGGTCAGCACCTCGAGCGGAATGCGGATCTTGCCGATGTCGTGCAGCAGGCCCGCCACGCCGATCGCGCGGATCTGCTTCTTCGGCACGCCGAGCGCCTGGGCCAGCGCCATCGACAGCACGGCGACGTTGAGCGCGTGCGTGGTCGTGTACTGATCGAACTCCTTCAGCTGCAGCAGCGGCAGCACCATGCGCCGATCCGCATGCATCGCCACCGAGAGCGACCGCACCACGGCCTCGGCCTCCATCAGCGGCACGATGCCCTGGTCGCGGATCTCGTCCTGCAGCCAGCGGAACGTCTCCGCCTCGTCGCCGAGCGTGACGTCGAGCGTGGTCTCGGGCGGGGCCGGCGGCGCGCCCTGGTCCTGCAGCCCCACCGAGCCGAACCGGATGCCGAACGACCGCATCTGGCGCCGCTCCGCCGTGTCCACCGGCGCGGGGTTGAGGCGCGATGAAGATCTCCTGCAGGAACTCGTCGAACTCGTCGCGCGTGACCTGCCGCTCGAACTCCAGCCGCTGGATGCCGACGCCCACCAGCCGGCTCGCCCAGTCCCAGCCCTTGAGGTCGCGCAGGCGGTCGCGGCCGTAGACGACCTCGTCCTCCAGGAACGTGAAGGCGCGGCGGTCGCCGGAGAGCTCCTCGGCGTGCTGGTAGGCCAGGTCGATGGCCCGCTCGCGCGAGGGATGCCCCGCCGGGTAGAGCGCCATCACCGACAGCGCCTGCGCCAGCGAGTGGAGGAATCCGGTCGGATCGGCCATCACCCTCCCTATCGGATCGCGTCGCGAATGTCGTCGTCGGGCGACGTGGACGCCGCCGCCAGCAGCGGCTGCGGCCCGCGGGTGCGCGCGCCACGCCGGCGGCCAGCGCCCGCAGCGCCGCCAGCATCACGATGCTCTTGGCCGCCAGCTTCTGACGGCCGAAGACGCTCTTGCCGCCGTCGGCGATCGCGACCAGCGCGTCGAGCGCCGCGCGCTCGCGCGAGCTGCCGAGCGCCTGCACCGCCAGCAGCCGCAGATCCTCGGGCACTCGCACGCCCTGCGCGAGGCCGGCGACGAAACCGAGCACCCGCGGCGGGCAGTCGTGCTGCACGCTCGCCACCCCGACGCGCACGACCCGCGGGTCGGCGTCGTTGAACGCGGTGCGCAGGGCCAGCTCGCGCTGGCCGGGCAGCGCCATCTGCAATCGCAGCGCCTCGGAGCGGATGCGGGGATCGGCGTGCGTGGTCCAGCGCGTCATCGAGAAGTCCGCCGGCACCCGGCCCATCCGCCCGAGCAGCAGCAGCATGTTGCGCTGCACGTACCAGCGGTCGTCTTCGAGACGCGAGGCGACGAGCGCCACGACGTCGAGCGACGTCCGGGCGAGGCGATCGAGCAGCTTGCGGCGCGTGATGCGGCTCCGCGATGAGGCCAGCACGTCGAGCAGCGTGCGCGTAGCCGTCGTAGGACAGCGACGGCATCAGATAGTCGAGACTGGGCTCGTCGAGCGGTTCGCGCGACGCGATGGTGCCGATCGCCAGCGGCTGCGTCAGGCGGGCCCGGAGCCGCTCGGCGGCCACGCGTGCTGCCCTCGGGCGCCTGTTCGAGCAGCGCCACGAGCGGCTGCGCGCCGCCGTCCTTGAGGCAGGTGCTGATGGCGCGATCGACGAGCGGTCCCGACGTGCCCACCTCGAGCGACATCTGCACGAGGCGCAGAGCCTTCAGATCGTCCGCCGACGTCGTCCGGCCCTCGGCCGGCGTGGCCGACGTCGCCAGGTACTGCAGCATCTGGCGGTAGTCGTCCGGGTTGGGATCGGCCAGGTTCCACTCGCTCAGCAGGCCCTGCACCTGTTCGCGCAAGCGCGCTGTCGGCCGCGGGCCGCGTCGCCTCCTGGCCGGCCTCGGCGTGCGCCGAGAGCTTGGTCAGCATCCGCACCAGCCCGTGCGAAATCGTCTGGCCGTTGGCGTCGGCGGCGGCCTTCACCAGATCGATGACGGCATCGACGGCCATGCCCTGCGTCGCATCCGACACGAAGGCGTTGCGCCGCGCGGCGTCGCCGCCCATCGTCACCAGGCGGCGCAGCGTGTCGGGCTTCAGCGCGCTGATGAGCCGCGCGGTGCGGGCGCGCAGCGCCTCGGCTTCCGCGCCGGTCGCGCTCTTGAGCTCGCTGGCAATCTGCAGCAGGTAGCCGACGACCACCTGGTCGTAGGCCTCGGCGCCCTGCCGGCGGTCGATCGCGTCGGCGATGCGCGCCGGCTCGGCGTGCGCGGCGGCCTCTGCAGGCACAGTGTCGCCTTCGACCGCGGCGCCGCGCCCTTCACGATCGCCGGCCAGGGCCGCGCGCGCCAGTCCCACCCAGAGCTCGGCGCTGCGGGATGACGCGCCGCCATCGGCCCTCGGCACCGCTGTCGCCGACGATCGTGAGCCCCTCGAAGGTCAGCGGGTGCAGGCGGACGTGATCGCAGCCGGGCAGGTGACCGCCCGTGAGCGGCAGCGGACCGTCGCGATCGGGCTCGGCGGCGAGCGCGTGCAGCGCGACGCCCACTTCGGCAGGCTGGAGGCCCTTGAGCAGGCTGACCGCACCGAGATGATGGCGGTGGAGGATTTCGGCCAGACGACGCAGCACCGGGTGCTGCGCGTCGGTCGCGATGCCTTCGATGATCAGCTGATGCCGCGCGACGCCAAAGGCAATCAGGTCGCGATCGCCCAACAGGCGCTCCACCTGGCGCGTCACCCCCTCGGCCGCGGGCCCGAGCGAGGGGTGGCCCAGGGGATACATCGCGTGCTTGTGCAGCGCGACCGACAGCTCGATCAGGAGCTCGGTGAACTCGCGCGGCGGCGATGCGCGCGAGCCCGCCGCGGCGGCGTCGGTCACCGCCCTCCAATCTGAAGCAGCAGCTTGCCGGTGGTGCGCCGCGCTTCGAGCTCGGTATGGGCCGTCGCGGCCTCCGACAACGGATAGGTGGCGCCCACGGGCAGGCGTCAGCTCGCCGGCGCCGATCCACGCGAACAGATCGCGAGTGCGGCCGACGAGCTCGTCACGCGTGGCGATGTACTGATTGAGACCGGGACGGGTGAGGAAGAGCGACCCCTTGGCGCCGAGCACCGCCGGGTCGAAGGGCGCCACCGGACCGCTCGAGAAGCCGAAGAGGGCCAGGCAGCCGCGTGGCCGCAGACAGTTCAGGCTCTTGTCGAACGTGTCCTTGCCCACGGAGTCGTACACCACATCGACACCCCGGCCGTCGGTCAGCCGTCTGACTTCGGCTTCGAAGTCCTGCCGTGTGTAGATGATAGCGTGCTCGGCGCCGGCGGCGCGGGCCAGTTCGGCTTTCGCGTCGGTGCCGGCGGTGGCCAGCACGCGCGCGCCGCGCTTGCGCGCCACCTGGATGATCAGCTGGCCGACGCCGCCCGCGCCCGCATGCACGAGCGCGGTGTGACCCGGGCTCAACGGAAACGTGCTGTGCGTGAGGTAGTGCGCGGTCGTGCCCTGCAGCATGACCGCCGCGCCCGAGTGGAAGTCGACGTGCGCCGGCAGCGTGACCAGCCGCGCCGCCGGCACGACCTGGTACTCGGCATAGGTGCCGAGCACCATGGTGTACGCCACGCGATCGCCCGGGGCGAGGCCGGTGACCCCGGGACCGACTTCGGCGACGGTGCCCGCGGCCTCCATCCCGTCCACGAACGGCAGGCTCGGCGGCTTGTACTTCCCGGCGCGGTATTGGACGTCGATGAAGTTGACGCCCGACACTTCGATCCGGACCAGCGCCTCGTTGGGCCCGGGACGCGGAACCTCGACCTCTTCGTAGCGCAGGGCCTCGGGCCCTCCGTGCGCGTGGACTCGAACTGCCTTCACGAAGCCTCCTTGGACACGCGGCCGGCCGGCCCGGGCGATGGCGTGGCGCGTCGCGGCCGGACTGCCCCGCTACTTCGCGGTCTTGAGCTCCTCGAAGAGCACGGCGAAGTTGCCGCCGGCACCGCCGCGGCCGGGGCCCGGGGCCGTGAAGCCCTTGGCCTTGAAGCTCTCGGGCAGCGTGAACTCCTTCAGGGCCTGCTCCGGCGTCTTGTTCGGCCGCAGCGCCGCGCGGGCGTGGTCGAGCATCAGCTGGTTGAAGTCGCCGGCGTCCACGAAGTCCTGGAACGTCATGACGGGACTGTGGCCGGTAATCACCTTGTCCACGTTCTTGATCTCGCGCGCCGCCTTCTTGAGCGTGGCGGGATAGGCCACGCCGCTGCCGCCGTTGGCGCGGTCGATGAACGGCTGCCCCTTGTTCGCGAAGGCGTCGCCCGAGTGCATCACGCGCGCGCTCTTGAAGACGATGAACGAGTCGCCGTCGGTGTGGGCGGCGCCGAAGTAGCGCAGCTCCACCTCTTCCTTGCCGCGGAAGAGGGTCAGCTTGTCCTTGTAGGTGCGATCGGCGAGACCGTGCTTGTTGGCCGCTTCCTTGAACACGTCCATCTTGGCCATGTTGGCCGCGGTGTTCTCCTGCACCACGACCTGCACGCTCGCCGGGAAGAACTGGTTGCTGCCGGTGTGGTCGCCGTGCGTGTGGGTGTTGACGATGTAGGTCACGGGCTTGTCGGTGACCTTCTTCACTTCGTCGAGGATCGCCTGCCCGTTGTTGGCGAGCTTGGTGTCGACGAGCAGCACGCCGTTGGCCATCACCCACACCGCGGTGTTGCCGCCCTGGCCCGGCACCATGTAGAGGTTGTCCGCCACCTTCTCGGCGGCGCTCACCGGCGGAAACGCCGGCCCGCCCCCACGGCCCTGCGGCGGCGCCGCGGCCTGCTGCGCCTGGACGATCGCGGCGCCCACGCCGCCGGCCAGCAGAATCGCTCCGAGCACGAATACCCGTTTCATGTCTCCTCCTCGTTGACGTTTAGCGGCCGGCGGCTCTGCGCGAGATCCTCGATCGATGCCACGCGCGGCCCGTGCAGGGCGGCAATGCGCGCCACGTCGAGCTTCAGCCGCTGCACGTTTTCGTACAGGTTGACGGTGGTGGGGCTGGGAGGCGGCGGAGGCGGTCGCGGCGCGGCGGCCGCAGGAGGCTTGGCGCCGGCCGCCGGAGCTGGCGCCGCCGGACCCGGCGTGAACGCGTCGGCCTCGATGAGCAGTTTCTCGGCCGGGAGATACACCATCGCAAACGCCTCGTTGTGCGGGCTGCCCGCGATGCGGTGCACCTCGATCGTGCGCGCGCCGTCGGTGAGGACGTGCTTGTCGGCAAAGGTCTGGAACACGGCGGGCTTGCGCGAACCCGCCAGCGCATCCGGGTTCAGCGTGCGCGGCGCGGCCCATGCCGTCTCGAAGAACGGCTTGTTGGCCTCGTGCGTGACCACGGTCGCGCCTTCATGAACGAGCGTCCGCAGTCCGCCGGCGTGGTCGAAGTGGCTGTGGGTGTTGACGACCGCGCGAATGGGCTTCTGCGGCAGCAGCTCCTTCACCTTGGCCACGACGGCCGAGGCGCGCGCCGCGTCCAGCGGCGCCTCGACCAGCACCACGTGGTCCTGCATCTCGATGGCGACGCTGTGGTGCGACCCGCCGCGCAGGTAGTGGACGCCGTCGCTGATCTTCTCGACGTCCACCCGCACCACGGGTGGCTTGGCCGTCTTGACGGCGTCGGGCACGCCGATGTCGATGTTGCTGTTGACGGTGACGACCGACAGCCACACGTCGAGCGCCGGGTAGCCGCCCTGGCTCTGGGTGATGTGCATCGGGAAGAGCACGCCGCTCGGGGTCTTCTCGTAGTCGCGGAACATCGTCTCGACGAGCATGTCGCCCAGCACCGGGTTGTCCACCCAGGTCTGCACGCGATCGACCTCGTGGCGCGCGTTGATCAGCCCGACGAAGCGGCGCCCGTTGGCCGTGAACGACACCTCGGTGCCCTGCGGCACCGGGCGCACCGTGGCCTTGTTGACGCGCGCGGCCTTCAGGAAGCCTTGCGGGAGGGCGGTGATGTGCTGCAGGCGTTCGGCCGCGGCCTGCGGCTGCGGCTGGGGCGGTCCGGGTGGAGGCGGTGGCGGTGGCGTTGGCGGCGGTGTGGGCGCCGCGCCGGCGGCCGGCGGTGGACCGCCGCGCGCGGGCGGCGGCGGGTTGGGCACGGCCTGATCCCACGCGGCGTTGCCGCTCACGAACTGCAGGACGCGCTGCTCGCCGACGAACGGGAGGCCGCCGCCGGGCGGCGGCACCGGCCCCATCTCGCGGATGAGCGAGACGCGCATGGAGCCCTGCGTGAAGTTGACGTCGGCCTCGTAGGCCTTCAGCGTGACGCGCGGCCACATCTCGCGCGGCGCCGGGGCCTGCCCCACCGAGTACGTGGCGCCGAACCCCTCGATGTGCAGGGTGTTCATCACGCTGGCGCCAAGGGTGTTGTACGCCACCAGCAGGGGGTCGCGCTGCTGGGCCGGCACCCGGGCCGTGACGAGCACCAGGCACGCAAGCGCCACCGCGCTCATCGCGATCAGTCGTCGAATCCGCTGGTCCATAAGGGTGTCGGCGGGGCTTCAGCCCGCCTGGTGAGCCAAAGGGTATAGCAAGACGGCGCTACCTCGGTCCCTCGAACTGGATCTTGTCGCTCATGCCGTCTTCCCAGCTGCTCCACCCGGACGTCATCCCGTACGGCGCGCGCTCGAGCACGGCCTCGATTTCGTGCAGCAGCCCGTCCTCGACCTTGAAGACTTCCATGATTTCCCACGTCCACGGCTGCATCGGACCAGCCGTCATCGTGCGGCCGGCCGGCGTCTGGAAGGTGCGCGACTTGCCGGCATCGTGGTCGAAGAACACGTAGGACGCCACGACGCCCCGCTCCTCGTCCACGGCCACGTAGCGGCGATCGCGGATGCGGCTCACGAAGTGCAGCATCCCCGACTCGAACTGCTCGCGGCAGGTCCACATGCCCGAGTAGCCGGTCGCCGTCTTCGGGTCGGGTCGCGGCCCGCCATCGCGGCTGGTCTTCGCGTTGGTGGAATCGCCGCCGTTCTCGATGCGGTGACAGTCGTCGGCAAAGGGATACGTCCCTTTGCCGTCGTTGAGCTGCATGCCGCTGAAATACATGTTGGCGACGCGGACCAGCTCGGCGCGCGACTTCCGCTTCGCCGGCGGCGTGAGCCGGTCGAACGCCTCGCGCGGCTTCCCTCGCGCCTCGAAGTTCTTCGCCCCCGTGTCGCTGTGCCCGATCAGGTGCTCGACCTCGGTGATGCGGCCGTTCACGACCTTGAGGCGCGCGGCGAGGATCACGCTCTGCGGCGCGGGGTTGGCCGCCTCGCGCATGGTGATGAGCCTGACGATCTGCCCCGCCGTGGGGTCGGCGACATCGAGCTTGTAGGTACCCTTGCCCGCCACCGAGTTCCAGAACCCGTCGCCCGGCAGCAGCCGCTGGCCGTTCTCCGTGTACTTCACCGTGGCCGCCAGCGGCGCCCGCTTGCGGGTCCTTGGCCACGAGCGCGTCGATATAGGTGTCGGCGATCTTGATCAGGCACTCACGGTCGCAGCGCCCCTGCGCGGACGCCGCCGCCGCCGATCCGCAGCGCCACGAGCCGATAGCACGCATGTGCCGTGCGCATTCGTCATGGATGCTCTCCGCAAGCCCTGACCTGCCCGAAGCCTGGCCTACCTGCCTCACCAGCTCACCGCTGAAGTGCTTCTTCAGCCCCTGCCAGTGCAGGTAGTAGTCGCGTTCGAGCAGGTCGGTCTCGAGCGCGAACTTCGTCGGCCGGATCGGCAGCTGCGTCTCGAACAGGAACACCATGGTGTTGTCGAGGAACGTGCGGCTTCAGCTCGGCGCTGCTGCCCCGCTCGTAGGCCTCCGAGTCCGGACCGTGGCCCGACATGCAGTTGTGCAGGCTGGCGCTTCCCGGCGCGAACGAGTCGGCCTTGCCGATGTACTGACCCGAGATCAGCCCGAGGAACTCGCTGGCGACGTTGCGGTGGAACGGCGGCGGACGGAACGTGTGCTCGGCCACCGACCAGCGCGGCGGGAAGCAGCCGAACTCCATGTTCGCGGTGCCCGGCACCGACGACGGCGACGCCAGCACGCAGTAGATCGACGGATCCGGGTGATCGAACGTCACCGTGTTGATGCACTGGAAGCGGTTGAGGTCGTACTTGAACGGCACGTAGTTGCCGCGCCAGGCCACGATGTCGAGCGGCGAGTGATCGATCTCGGCTTCCCAGAGCCCGCCGCCGAACTTCGCCACGATGCGGAAGTCGCCCTCACGATCCTCGAACGCCGCCACCGGCGCCAGGAAGTCGCGGGCGTTGGCGAGGCCGGACGTGCCGATCGGCCCGAGGTCCGGCAGCCGCAGGTGCTGGCCGTAGTTCTCGCAGATGTAGCCGCGCGCCGATCCGTCGGGCAGCTCGACGCGGAACTTGACGCCGCGCGGCACGACGCAGATTTCCCCGGGCTGCAGGTCGAGGATGCCGAGCTCGGTGTGCAGCGTGAGCCGGCCGAGCTGCGGCACGATCACCAGCTCGCCGTCGGCGTCGTAGAAGAACCGGTCGCGCATCGACTGGTTGGCCGCGAACATGTGCACCGCGGCGCCCGACTGCTGCGCCGGGTCGCCGTTGCCGCCAAGCGTGACGATGCCGTCGACGAAGTCGGTGGGCGTCGTGGGAATCGGGCAGCGGCTTCCACCGCAGCTGGTTGGGCGTCGGCGGCACTTCGTTGAACGGGCCGCTGCGGACGAAGCCCGGCGCCGATCGGCCTGAACGGCTTGTGCGTCGCGGACGGGCGGATGCGGTAGGTCCAGTCGGATCGGCTGACGCCGCGCGGCGCGGTGAACGCGGTGCCGTTCAGCTCCTCGATGTAGAGCCCGAGCGGGGGCCGTTGCGGAGCGTTCTGATCCTTCGGCAGCGCACCGGGAACGGCCTCGGATGCGAACTCGTTGCCGAACCCTGACAGATACGCGCGTTCGGAAGCAGCCATGGCGAAGTAGGCTAGCGCCCCCGCTGGGGCGCGTCAAATACCTCTGTATAATCGCCACCTTCGCCCGCGACCAGCGGGCCGCGTCGAACCGGCGCTAACGCCTGGAGACACACGACATGCGAGAGACGACGACCCGGGAACTGGTGCGGACGAGCGCGCGTCGCGTCTGCTGCTGGCCCTGGCGAGCGCCGGCGCCGCGGCCGCGCAGGCGCCCGCGCCGGCGCCCGCACCAGACGGGGCCGAGCTCTACAAGCGCGCGTGCGCACAGTGCCACGACGCCGGTGTCGGACGTGCCCCCACCCGCGAGCAGTTCCGGGCCATGCTGCCCGACCGCGTGCTCTCGGCGATGGAAACCGGATCGATGGTGACGATGGCCAACGGCCGCAGCGCCTCAGAACGGCGGGCCATCGCCGAGTTCCTCACCGGCAAGACCTTCGCGACGGCGCTCTCCACCACGCCCGCGCCACGCGCGATGTGCACGCCGCGCAACGCGCCGTTCACGCCCGGCGACGGCCCCTCGCTGGAGCGGCTGGGGGCAGAACACGTCGAACACCCGCTACCAGAGCGCGGCCGGCCTGACCGCGGCCGACGTGCCGAAGCTGAAGGTCAAGTGGGCGTTCGCGTTCCCGGGCGACCTGCAGTCGTACTCGCAGACCACGATCGCCGGCGGCCGCATCTTCGTCGGCAGCTGGGGCGGCAAGGTGTACTCACTCAACGCCTCCACCGGGTGCATCCACTGGTTCTTCGACGCCGGCGCGGGCGTGCGGTCGGCCGATCAGCCTCGGCGAGATCCAGACTGCGGGCGGCCGTCGCTGGGCCGCGTTCTTCGGGGACCAGGCCGGCAACGCCCATGCGGTGGACGCCACGACCGGCGCGCAGATCTGGAAGACGCACGTGGACGACTTCCCGGTGGCGCGCGTGAGCGGCTCGCCCACGCTCTACGACGGCAAGCTCTACGTGCCGGTGGCCTCGGGCGAAGAAGCGTCGGGCGCGGTGCCGACCTACGAATGCTGCAAGTTCCGCGGCAGCATCGTCGCGCTCGACGCGGCGACGGGCAAGCAGGTGTGGAAGACCTACATGATCGCGGAGGAGCCGCGGCCGACGAAGAAGAACGCGGTCGGCGCGCAGCTGTGGGGCCCGTCGGGCGCGCCGGTCTGGGCCACGCCGGCGATCGACCCGGCGAAGCGCGCGCTCTATGTCACCACCGGCAACAACTACAGCGATCCGGGCTCGCCGATGAGCGACGCCTTCGTGGCCATGGACCTCGAGACCGGCCGCATCCTCTGGCACAAGCAGATGACGCCGAACGACGCCTACACGGCGGCGTGCCGGCTGCCGGACAAGACCAACTGCGCCGACTCGAACGGCCCGGACTGGGACTTCGGCGCCTCGCCGATGCTGGTGACGCTGCCGGGCGGCCGCCGGCTGCTGCTGGCCGGCCAGAAGTCGGGCATCGTCCACGCGCTCGATCCCGACAAGGACGGCGAGGTGGTGTGGCAGACGCGCGTCGGCAAGGGCGGCACCATGGGCGGCGTGCAGTGGGGCACGGCCACCGACGGCACCAACATCTACGTCGCCAACTCCGACATCGGGCGCATCATGCTGACCTACAGCAACAGTCACCGACGCCGATCCCAAACAGGGCGGCGGCATGTTCGCGCTGCGGCTCACCGACGGCGAGCGCGTCTGGTATCAGCCGCCGGCGAGCTGCGGCACGCGGCCGCGCTGCAGCCCGGCACAGTCGGCGGCGGTGACGGCGATTCCCGGCGTGGCGTTCTCCGGATCGGTGGACGGCCACATGCGCGCCTACTCCACCGCCGACGGCACGATTCTCTGGGACGTCAACACCATCGACGTCTACGAGGGCGTCAACGGCGTGCTCGGCCGCGGCGGCTCGATCGACGGCCCTGGCCCCACCGTCGCCAACGGCATCGTCTACGTGAACTCCGGCTACCCCACCGCGGGTGGAACGCCGGGCAACGTGCTGCTTGCCGTTCTCGGTGGACGGGAAGTAGAACGGCGAGTCTGGTCGGTCAGGTGGGTCAGGTGGGTCAGGTAGGGAAAACGCTTGTGCCGACCCGCAGCTTTCGTAGGGGCGGGTCTTCAGACCCGCCCGTCTCCTACCCACCCGACCTACCCGCACGCCTACCTGACCAGTCCGGCGCTGGCGCCCCCTCAGGCAGCGCCGTCCGCGTCACGTTCATGATCAACGCAAGCGTCGTGTAGTAGCCGACGGCGCTCACCGAGATCGATCAGACCCGGCTCGCCGAGCACGTCGATCGCGCGGGCGTACAGCGCGTCGCTCACGCGCCCATCGGCGAACAGCGCGGCGCACAGCTCGAACACCACGGCCTCGTCGTGGTCCAGCGTCGGCGGCACGTTGCCGGCGGCAATCGCATCAATCGTCGCGGGAGCGACGCCCGCGGCACGTGCCAGCGGCTCGTGCGTCCACCACTCGTAGTCCTGCGTGCACCGCCGCGCCGTCAGCAGGATGACCTCTTCGCGCAACCGCGGGTCGATGGTCGAGTCGAAGCGGAGGTAGGCGCCGAGATGCTGAAGGCGCCGCATGCATTCGGGGCTGCGCAAGGCCGCGACGAACGGGCCCACGACCCCGCCCCGCCGCCCCGCGCTAATCTCCGCCGCCGCGGCGCGCTGCGCATCGGTCATGCGCTCGACCGGAATGGGCGGCATTCGCTCTCGGGAATCGCTCACCCCGTCAGTGTGGCCCAGGCGGACACACGGGGCCAGTACCCTGGTCAGGTAGGTCTGGTAGGCTAAGAACTCTTGTCATCACGGATCGCGGAGAGCGTTCTGACCTACCCGACTTACCTGACCCACCTGACCTACCTGACCTACTCGCATCAGCGTCTCGCGCGTCTTCGTGAGCGTCAACTCGAGCGACTCGCGCGGAAGGCTGGTGACGAACGGGCCCACGGCCCAGCCGAGACCGAAAGGGATGTCGCGCGTCAGCGACACGGACTCGCACTCCACATACACGCCGCCGTCGCGCTCCTCGAAGCGCCAGTAGGAGTTGAGCCGCCACAGGTAGCCGCCGCCCTGGCCCACGGGCTCCTCGCGCTCGCGGGCCGTTCCGGCATCCGCCACCTCGGCGAGCCGCGCGCTATGGATCCAGCTGCGCACACGGCCGGGTGCGAGCGTGGCAAATCGCGCCTCGTGCTCGCCGTCCACGGTCACGGTAATCACCTTGGTCATGACGAAGCGCAGCGAGAAGCGGAACGTGTCGCCCTGCCGTTCCAGCAGCCGCGAGCGGCCCACCGCGGGCGCATACACCTGCGCATGCCGGTTGTAATCCTGGAGCAGGGCCACGGCCTTGCCGGTCGTGGTTTTCGGCACGAAGACGGTGCCGACCCAGTGATGGATCAGGCCGTCCGGTACGTCGAGGTCGCGCCCCTTGGGCTTCAGACGCGCAGCCGTTCGATGAGCAACCCGCCGGCGCGCAAGTCGGTCAGATGGCGCCCTCGGGTCGCGGCCGGAAGCGTGTCGAGCCATAGAAACGGCGTCGCCGCGCGGCTCTCCGCTTCGGCCACATAGGTCTCGAAGGCCTTGACCGTCTTCGGCTGGAGTTCCGCTGCGGCGATTGCGCCGCCCAGGATCGCGGCCGCCAGCACGCCTGCGGCCGCACGCCTCCCGCGCCCCGAAGCATTCACACCGGCCATGTCTGTCAATGTGCAGAAAATGCGCCGGCCGGCTCAGGTTGGTAACCGTTGGATCCCCAGTGAGATAGCGCCAGGTCCAGCTGGAGGCCCGCTACAGCCCGTGGTGGCCGTGTGACTGCCGATGGAGAGGAAACAGCCACCAACCTCAACTTTTCGCTGGAACCAACTCGGCCGTTCGCGGAGAATTTAGGCGTTCTTTGGCGTGATG
The DNA here is from genome assembly GCA_963731785.1 of uncultured Acidobacteriota bacterium. Lineage (GTDB taxonomy): Bacteria > Acidobacteriota > Vicinamibacteria > Vicinamibacterales > UBA2999 > DASYRM01. Next base: position 45,633 of record CAVSWX010000021.1, on the reverse strand, counting down.
TGACACGCCCGCCCAATCACGCTTCCAGCGGTGCTCATGTCTGAAATCGAACCCGGTCTCGAGAATTTCCCTGCGCCCGAACGTGCCCCCGTTGCCATTCGCGAAGGCTTGCCGCCGGCATTTCGCATGCGCGCCGACGCGCACTATGTGGAGCAACTCGACAGTCCACCGTCGAGTCCGTCGGTGCGGCTCATCGACGCGCGGACGATCGAGGTGCGCGGCGACGACCCGCGGCCGGCGTCGTCGTTCGTCGAATCGATCAAGCGCCACGGCGTCCTGCAGCCGATCCTGGTGCAGACGCGCGGCGGCCGCTACCGGCTGATTGCCGGCCGCAAGCGCCTCGCCGCCGCCATTGCCGCCGGCCTGCGCGAGGTGCCGTGCCTCGTCCAGCGCGTGGACGAGGAGCAGGCAGGCCTTCTCGCCGAGGCGACGAACCTGCCGGCGCAGGAACCGTCGGCGGCCGCGTGCCCCGCGGCGGCGCCGGTCACGGTCGAACGCGGCGCCGGGGCCACCGACTACCTGGCGCAATCGCTGCTGGCGCTCGCATCCTCGGCCAACCTCCTGTCGGGCGGATCCCCGCTGACCGCCGCCGTCGCCGCCGACCTGGTGCGCGCCGAAGCTGCGCGCGCGCTGCAGCTGCTGCTGGCCAGCCGCGTCCTGCGCGACGAGGTCCCCGTCTCGCGGCTCAAGGTGTCCGTGCGCACCGTCATCGACCGCGCGATGCAGATGACCCTGCCCGAGCGGCGCCTGCGGGCGACCGAAGTGCGCGTGCTCGCCGACGGGAGTCCGCGACGCCGCGGTGCGGGGCGACGAAGAGCTTCTGGCCAGCGCCGCTCGCCGGGCTCGTGATGGCCACGGTGGGCCTGGTCGGCGAAAAAGGCGGGCCCACGACGCTCTCCGCCTCGATCAAGGACGGCCGCGTCACGTTCGCGGCGGCCCAGGAATCGCTGTCGGTGCCCGAAAGCTGGGTGGAACGCACGTTCGACGCCGCCTGGCCGGTCGCCACTCCGGCTACCGGCACGCTCGCGCTGCTGCAGTCGGCGCGGCGCATCGGCGAACTGCACGGCGGTGCGACCACCGCGACGTCGATCGAGTCGGGCACGAGCTTCAATCTCACGCTGCCGACTCGTCGCGCGCGAGATGTAGCGCGAAAAATTCGTCTCGAGCGTGAAATTCGCTCTTGCGATCTCCGGTCGCAAGGCTTATCGTGTGCCATGCTCGCTCGCTTCACACTAGCTGTTGGCGTGTTGAACGCCGCCCGCGGCGTGAGCCTCCCCCCTGGTCATCGTTTCTTCGGACGGGAGGGCTGTTGATCAGCCGTCATGCTTTCGGGTCCCGCCTCCGCACGCAGCGCGAGCGCCGGGGTGTCACGCTCGAGTCGATCGTCGACTCCACCAAGATCAAACGGTCGCTCCTCGAAGCGCTCGAACGCGGCGATGCCTCGCAGTGGCCGCGCGGGCTGTTCAGGCGCGCCTACATCCGCGACTATGCGTGCGCCATCGGCCTGCCTGCCGAACCGCTCGTCGCGGAGTTCGTCAAACTCTTCCCCGACGACGGGTCGCCGGTCAGCGACGACAACTTCGCGGCCGCGCAGGAGCCGATGCGGCTCACCTTCGCGGTCGAACCCGATACGCGCGTCCGGCGCCTTGCGGCGCAGGCCGCGTCGGCGGCTCGCCGAGCTCGGCGGCGTGGCCGTGGCCGGCGTCGTCGTCTGGTATGGCACCGGGTGGACGCTGCTCGACAGCCTGCGGCGCGGTGGCGCTGGTCTACTACCCGGTGGCGACGGCGCTCACGGGACGAGTGCTTGTCGGCGGTGCAACTGCGCAGCATCCTGAAGGTGCATCCGGCGGGAGCCGCACCGAGCTGGGGCACGGCCGCAGCGTCGGAACCGGCGCCGCTCTATCTCGTATCGTCGCGTCAGCCCGCGGCCGTCGCCCATCGTGGTGAGCGTCGCGGCCGACGAATTCCCGCAGCCGCGCACCGCGGCGCGCTGACCGGCGGCCGAACCACCCGGCGCCGCCGGCTGCGTCCCCTTCGGGGGAGACATCCCCGCCTGCGATAGGGTATCGGTGTGTCCTCGATCGACGAATCGGACGACGTGTCGGCACAGCTGCGACAGCTCGAGCAGCTGACGCGCGAAATCGACAACTTCCGCGACATCGCCAAGTACATCCTGCCGACGCCGGGCGAGGTGCCGCGCCTGCAGGGGCTCGACATCTTCGGCGGCGACGCTGCCCCTGAGCGGATCGGTCGGCGGCGATCACCTGATCTACGTCGATTTCAAGCAGCGCTTCGACCTCGACGCCCGCATCGCGCTGGCGCGCGAGCAGGGCCGGCCCGACCTGGTCGACGCATCTCGAATGGTGCCGCCGCAAGGCGGGCATCGCGCTGGTGGACGTGTCGGGGCACCGCATGACCGACGCGCTCCTGGCCGCGATGCTCCACCAGGCGTTCCTGCTCGGCGCCATCTACGAGCTCGACGTCCACGGCCGCATCACGCGGCGGCTGTTCGAGCACCTCAACACGCGGTTCTACCAGTCGTCGGGCGCGCACAAGTTCGTCTCGCTCATCTACGGCGAGATGGCCGAGGACGCCAGCTTCCGCTTCCTCTCGGCGGCCATGCCGTTTCCCGTCGGTGTTCTCCGCCCGCCACGACCGCTTCATGGACGTGAGCCCCGACCTCCGCATTTCGTTTCCGCCGCTCGGCATGATGCCGTCGTGGGACGTCATCGACCGCAACACCACCAGCAGCATGCTGGGGTTCAAGGACCACTACGCGATGAACAAGTGGCTGCTGATGGGCGAAGGCGACATCCTGCTGCTCCACACCGACGGGATTGAGCGAGCACGTGCGCGGCGCCGAGGAGTACTTCCCGTCGCGGCTCGAATCCGTGGTGCGCGACGGCCAAGCGGGGGTCGGCCCGCGACGTCTACGAGGCGGTCACCGCCGACCTGCGTGGCCTTCAGCCCGCCGGCCGACGACATCAGCCTGGTCGTCATCAAGCGGCGCTGACCCGAGAGCGCGAACCGGCGCCGAGCTGCGGTAATCTGGGAGGGCCAGCTCCGGAGAGGAACGACGATGTGCAGAATCTTGTTGCCGCCGCCGCGTGCGCCGCTGTGCCTTGCCGGCGCGGTGTCCGCCCAGGAGCGGCCGGTGCCCGGCGACTCGGCGCGCGTGGCCATTCCCGGGTGCGCCAAGGGCCGCGTGTTCATCGTCGCGGCCACGCCCGAGCACGAGCCGACGCAGGTCGAGATCGCGCCGGGGCGCCGCTTCCGCCTGAGCGGTCCGAAGGACGTCCTGAACGACATCAAGAAGCGCGAAGGCCGCATGATCGAGGTGACCGGCCTCGTGCGCAAGGCCGCGTTGAAGGGCCCGGGCGGCATTCCGATCGCCGGCGGCCGCGTGCGCATCGGCGGCGGCCTCCCGCCAGTCGCCCACCGGCGATCAGTCGCACTCCCAGCGGCTACGAGCAGCCCGTGCTGGACGTCGAAGGGTGGAGGCTGCTCGGAGAGAACTGTTCGGTGAAGTATAGGACTCAGGCTCAGGGCCTTGACTCCTGCCGCGGAGCCGGCGTCGGACCGCGGGCGGCGTCGGGTGCCAGCGCCGCGCGCCGGCCGGTGCTGCCGGCGGGTCGTCCGCGCGGCACACCGCCTGCGAGTTGTTCATCATCGCCAGCGTGGTGCCCGCCGCAGCAGTACACCGTGCACTTGTCGGGCGCCTTGTAGGTGGTGCGCAGCTCCTTGCCGTACTCCGGATAGGTCGTCTCCGCGCCGCCGCGCGCGGCTTCCATCGGCAGGTTGTACAGCTTCGGGAACTCCGTCAGGTACGGGTTGGCGCCCGGCAGGTAGTGCGGCACCTCGCCCGGGGCTGCGCGGAATCTCCACCTGCGGCTCGCACGGCTCGGGCAGCACGCGCGTGTTGGCGTCGAGCTCGAACGTGGCGCTGCGGATGAACGGCTCCTCCCAGTAGATCGGGTCGGTGAGGATCATCGTCACCGTGAGCATGTTCTCGTGGCGGATGTAGTGCTCCACCATCGTCGCCTGGTCGCTGTGCGGCACGCCGTTGCGCCACACCAGCCCGGTCTTCAGGTGCGTGGTGGTCACGGTCAGCATCCGCGCCTTCCCACTGTGCCGGTGGAGAAGCCGCCCGCCGTGTGCGGCGCGTTGGCCGACGGGTGCGGCGCGGCCGTCCATCCAGATGGTGTGCGGCGGGCGATCCACCGTGCCGCTCAACTGGTAGGCCACCACGGCCGCCCGTAATCGGATCGAGCTCCTGCTGGATGCGCAGGTTCTGCGGCCCCATCACGATGTACTGCGAGGTGTAGAGGATGCACTGCCGCTCGGGCATGTTCTGCATCGACACCTGGTAGGCGTCGGCGATGGCCCGCGCCTCGTCGTTGATCGGCAGGCCGGTGTAGTCGCCGATGTGCGGGCCGGGCGCGCGCTCGATCCAGTCCTCGTGCAGGCGGTTGGCCCACGTGCCGGAGAGGTCGATGAGGCTCCCCTGCACCCGCGGCCTGCGGCTTCGGCCACGCCGCCGCCCTGGGCGAAGGCGGGCGCGGACGGTCATGAAGCGAGACGAGCGTGAAGCGCGGTGGCAGCGGTGCGTGTCATCTGCATCTCTGGGGTTCCCTGAGGCGGTCTTGACCCGCAGCACCTGACGGCATGACGGATCCCACTTCGACCCGTTGGGTTCCTTCTTGAAGTTGAGGCTGGTGATCCAGGTCCGCGCGAGGTAGGTGGGGTCCTCGACGACGGTGGTGACGATGATCCACTGGTCGCCGTTGGGCTGCCTGGCGAGGTCCCAGTATTCGGTCAGCGTCGTCTTGTCGCTGTAGGGCACGCCGTTCTTCCGCAGGTAGCCCGGGCGCAGGTTCTTCGTCACCGTCTTCAGGTTGCCGAACATCGGCGGCGGCTGGTTGGCGCCGCGGCCGCGCGCGCCGGTTTCCCACTGCGCGGTGGTGTCGCCCTGCAGCGTCGGCGCGCCGCCCGGAGCCTTCCAGTCGCCGAAGTGGAAGAGCCGCGTCTGCGTGCCGGCGTCGGCCTCCATCTTCATCGTGTTGTCGTCCTGCCAGGTGATGTGCAGACGCGTCGGCAGGCGCATCAGGCCGGGCGCGCCGTAGCGCCTTGCACGCCTCGCCGGCCGCTTCGTCCTTCGCCGGGTCCCACACGTCGGCCGACCTTCTTCGCGTCCATGTTGATCGGCACGCTCGCGTAGTCGCCCTTCGGCGGCGTGACCATGCGCCAGCGCCAGTCCTCGGTGATGACCGACACCCAGTAGCCGGTGAGATCGATCGGCGCGGCGGCGCGCGCGGTCGGCGGCGGGCCTCGCCGCGGCCGCCCGCTCGCCACGGCCCTGGCGCCGCGGCCGGCGCAGCGGGCGCCGGTGCGGCCGGCGGCGCGGGCGCGGCGCCGCGGCCCTGCGCGGCAAGGCTGGCGAACGTCAACGCGGCCATGGCGATGGCGGCGCCAGCCTGGAGGGTGCGGCTAAGGGTCCTCACTACTTGCCTCCGAGGCTCTTGTAGACCGCCTCGATGAACTGGTTGGTCGTCCACGGGCCCGCTGTCGGCGCCGAAGCGGCCGGCGATAGCCCTTGACCGGATCGGCCTGCCGAATCTGCGCCAGCGTCTGCCCCTTCTTGATCCCGTCCTGCACGCGGTCGCGGACGATCGTCACCATGTCGCGGTAGTCCACCACGTCGGCCTCGTGGCCGATGACGCCGTGCGCGCCGACGACGATCGTGCCGCCCTCCTGCCAGACCAGCGGAATCGGCGGCACGGTGATGGCGATGATGCGGTTGAGCGCGTCGATCACGCCCTGGATGCTGCCGCCCTTCTCGAGATCGATGCGCGGGAACCGCGTCGGGTCGTAGACCTCGCCGGTCACGACCACGTCCGAGCGGCGGAAGAACACCACGCTGTCGCCGTCCGAGATAGGCGTTGGGCTGGTAGCTCGTGATGATGGCCTCGCCGTTGAAGTAGAGGTCCTTCTGCGTTTCCATCAGGTCCGACGAGTAGGTCACCGTCGGCCACGCGCCGACGGGAAACGGCGCCTGCTCGCCGGTGCGGCGCGGTCATCGCCGCCTGCACGTGCTCCTCGGCCAGGATGGGCGCGCGCCCGCCGGCGGCGCCGATCTCGTTGAGACCGCCGGTGGGAATCACCGACTGCCCCGCCTTCGACAGCTCGTCGTTGCCGCCGACGTGATCGCGGTGGGCGCTGGTGTTGATGATGTAGCGGATCGGGCCGCGGCGTGAGCTTCCTGATCTCGGCGACGACGTCGGCCGACCGCTCGCCCGACCCGGTGTCCACGACGACCACGCCGTCGGGCCCGAACTGCACGGCGATGTTGGCGCCGGCGCCGACGATGGCGTAGAACTCGGGCCGTAAGTTGCACGACCTCGAGGGGGATGGCGGTCGCGTGGTGCGGGAGGGGCCGCGGTGCGCCCGGGCGCGCCTTGTGCCGCTGCCGCCTGCCCGCCGGGGCGCCGAGACCGGCGGCCGGAGCGCCACGGCGGCAATCGCCAGGCCGCGACGCAGCGCGCGCGCCGCGCGCATTCTTTCGATTGGGGTATAGGTCATCAGCGCGTCATTGTACCCGAGCCGTCGGCGGGGTCAGGCGGCGCGCGCCGCTCACATACGCGGGAGCGAACGGACGATGGCGCGCAGGCGCACGAGCCGCGTCGGCCGACGGCAGCGCTTCGTCCGAGGCCGTGCCGTCGGCGACGCGCAGGGTCGAACAACGGATCGCCGACGTCGATCTCGACGCCGAGCGTCCGCCGCAGCGACATGAGCGCGTCGCGGGCCAGCCCCATCTTCCGCAGGTGGTTCTGGATGCGCATGTAGTGCAGGACGAACGCGCGGAGCCACGCCCGGCGCCACCACGACGTCGCCGATGATGTAGCCGACGTTGAAGCGCAGCGGGATTGCCGTCGGACCGGCGCGGGCTCTCGACCGTGACGTAAATCGGAAACAGCCGCTGCACCGGGTGCCGGGTGGCGCGCATGTACTTCGTCCACGAGCTCGGCTTCCCAGAAATTGAGACCGTCGCGGCTCTGCCACTCGGCGAGCAGCGTCCGTGCTGCGCCGCGTTCGCCGGCCAGGCTCCACTGCCGCCACTCGATCGGGGTCGGGCAACGTGATGGCCGCCTGCATGTCGGCCACCGAAGGGACGCCCGGGCCGCAGATCGAGCCGCGTCCATGCAGAACCGCTGGAACCGCGGGTCGAACGTGGAGCCGGTCATCGCCCAGGTCGCGCACAGCATGCCCGACCACGCCCAGTGCTGGAACAGGTTCATCCAGCCGCGGTTGTCGATGTGGTCGTAGTGCTCGTCGAGGTCGAAGTCGAGGAACACGTCCTCCATCAGCTGCAGCATCTGGACGCAGACGTAGAAGCCCTCGCGGCGCTCCTCGTCCGATGGCGGCAGCCAGTAGTTGACGTCGGGTACCGGCGCGGCCGTCCCGGCTGCTCCGGTGCATGCGGCCGTGCGGCACGCCCATGAGCGCCGGCATCTCCGGGAACATCTGGCTGTCGAGGAACGTGAGGCTCTCCGTGGTGCGGACGGTGGTCCAGATGCGCTCGAGCGCCGCCGGAGTACTTCCGCAGCGCGTCGGGCGGCGCCGGCGCCGGCTTGCCCCAGCGCTGCCGCAGCAGCGTGAAGATCTCGACGTCGGCGAGCGCGGCGGCACTCCTCGGCGCGCGAAGGCGCTGCTGAACGCCTCGTCAGACGGCGTGGAAGCCCAGCGCGCGGTAGCTCTCGAACTGCGACTCGTCGAAGAACTGGTCGCTGCGTGGACTCGTGGGGAAAGGCCGGGTGCTCGGCGGCGTAGCGGAGGACGTCGGCCGGCTCGTCGCCGGTGAGCGAGCGTCTTGATGTAGAGCAGCGTCCCCGGCACCTCGAGCGGGGTCGCCCTCCTTCACGCGGCGGCAGGCGGTCGTAGCGGATGGTGCCGATCGCGCAGTGCCATTCGCGAGCGGCATCGGCGCCGGGCGCGCAGGTTGCCCAGATCGATCTCGATGTTCACGCCGAAGTCGGCGCGGCACCGCTCGATGGCGTTGCCGAGATCCTCGAAGGTGACGTCGCCGTCCTGTCCGGCATCGCAGGCGATGATCAGCCGGCAGCGGCGCCGCACCAGCTCGTAGACGCCGAGGTTCTCGAAGTGGCCGCCGTCCGAGAGATACACCCACTTCTTGTCGTCGGTCGTCATGCCGAGCAGCTCGTAGAGCAGCTCGCGCAGCGACAGGCGGGTGCTTCGCGTCGGTCCACACGGCTCGGGAAGCGCGGATTGCGCAGCCACCAGCCCAGACGGACGTTGAACACCGTCATCAGGAACGCCAGCGTCGGCGAGCAGTGGTAGCCCATGTTGGGCGAGGCGGCGGCGCCCGAGGTGGCGATGGCCAGCCCCATCGTGAGCGAGCGGCGGATCGCTCGGCGTGCTCGCGACGTACGTGCGTAGGCGCTGAGGCGCTTCACGCCGGCGTCGCGGGCCGGCGCGTGACCACGCCGCTGTCGTCCGCCTTCTGCTGCACCGCCGCGGTCCTCCGCGGCGCGCGTCGCCGCCGCCTTCCGCTCGGCGGGCGGATCGTCGTCGTCGCGGTATTCGAACCCGCAGTACTCCGGCGTGAACACGAACGATGCCGCCTTGCGCTCCTGCCACGCGAGGTTCTTGCCCGCCACCAGGTTGATGGCGGCGTTGAAGATCGGATACGGCCGGATGCGGCCGTCGGGCGCGTCGGGTGGCCAGCTCCGCCAGGGGCACGTCGTCCTTGTCGTCGAACCCGGTGAACGGATGCGGCGTCGCGCGTGCGCGAGGCGCCGAGGAAGCAGCGCACCAGGCGGTTGCGATAGAACGTGTGGAGCGAGAACTCGTTCAGGTTGACCTGCCACGACATCAGCCAGGCCAGCACGCCCGAGCTCGAGCAGCATCAACAGCAGCCCGCCGATGCGCCGCCGGCGGCGCCGCGTGCACACGGCGCTGCACGCCGGCATCCCGGCGTCCCATCGGCAGCGGCGCCGCCGCGGCGCCTATCCGGCCGCGAGCACGTCGGCCCAGCGGCCGGCCGCTGGCGGCCGCGCCTGCAGGTGCGCTTCGACCTCGCACAGCGAGAAGGTCGCGGAATGCCGTCGCCGCCAGGACGCGATCGGCGACACTGCGGGACGGCGCGGTGCATGAAGCGTCGCGAGGATGAGCAGGTAGCCGAACACGAACACCACCGGCGCCGACCCGGCCCGCCAGTTCGAGCAGGCGGTTGCCGCCGCCCGGTCCCCGTCTGCTGCGAGCGGCCCGCCAGCACGCCGGTCGCCGGTGAGCACGGCCCACGCCGCACTCGAGCGCCGTCTTCGACCGAGATCTCGTGCATGATCGAGCCAGGCCGCCATGCTGGCGCATGCAGATCGAAGATGTGCGGGCCGACGCAGGGCCAGCAGCGCCGACGACGATCAGGACGAGCGAGATCAGCAGCTGCACGCCGCCGACCCGTCCCCACCACTCGCGCGTCCCGTCCGACATGGCATCGCCGGCCAGAGCCGATGTGTGCCGACACCGCCAGCATCAGGCACGAGGCACGATCGGAAACGCCAGCAGCCCGGCCAGCCACGACTGCGCCCCGGCCTCGCGGCCGAACGCCAGCGCGTGCGTCGCCAGCCCCATGAGGAACGTGCCGAGCCACCCGGCCACGGCGCCGCTGACCACCAGCACCAGACCGACGCCGGATGGACGCGCACGTACCACGCAGTGCTCGCGTCTGCGAGAGGCCGCGCCCGATCGCCGCCACCTGAAGCCGGCGACGAGACCGGCCGTCCACACGGCGGCGTAGCCCAGCGCACCGCCAGCGCGGCGTCCAGCCCGGTCCGCGCCGCTCGGAAGTCAGCCGGTCGCGGGCCCACGCCCACATCACGGTGCTGACGAGCCAGGTCGCCACGAGCGCCGGGACGATCACCGTGGCATACACCCGTGCGCGGTCGCCGTGCGAGGCGCCCGACGTGGTGCCGGCCGCCGCGCGCAGCGGCCGCGCCATGTTCGCGATGCTCGCCGCCACGACCAGCGCGAACAGCAGCCCCGCGGCCGCCGACCAGCCAGCGGCACGTCGGCCGGGGTCGGGCACGAGCTGCCCAGAACACGGCCGCAGCCAGCCACGGCAGGTAGAGCGGCGCGAGCAGCGAGAGGCTCAGAATCGTGAAGTTGAGAATCAGGTTGCGCAGGCTGTTGCCGACCGCCGCCCAGGTGTCGCCGCTGAACAGCCCCAGCTTCGGCGTGAGGTAGTTGCTGTAGGCGCGAAGGAAGCGGATCTCGCGCGGCTCCTCGCCGTTCGAGCTCGATGGCGCGGCCAGCCGCCCGTTGGCCAACGGCGGCCTGGAGCCAGCCGCCGATATAGCCGCCGCCCGACACGGTGGAGACGTAGTCGAGGTGCTCGGAAGAGCTCCAGCTTATGCAGCGCCTGCAGCACGCCGAGCCCGAAACATGGCGCTGCGGATGCCGCCGCCCGAGAGCGCGAGCCCGACCAGCGGCTCGTCAGGCGACTTCTCGAGGTGATGGCTGCGCTCGCGGGCGTGGACCTCGTTCGGACGTGACCGGCGTCGCCGGTGCCTGCATGCTCATGCGGGCGTCCCGGAGATCGACCTCTGCATGGCGCGTTATCGAACTGCAGAACTGGCGCCGAATCAAGCGGAAGTCGCACGAGCTCAGCTGTTTGCGGCGATTCGCCGCTTATGCGCCGCAAGAAACATTTGGTGAAACGGTGCCCGCGCGAGTAATCGTATTTCCGCTTCGAGCCGGACCGGACCGCGTGTGTGCGGCCGGCGGCCATTTCGCTTTCATCCTGGAGACGACCGTGATGCTCGTGTCCCGTTCTGTTCGCGTTGCCGTCTGACGGCTGCTCTCTCGTGCGTGGTTTCGTCGCTGGCCCTGGCCCAGGCCGCGCCCGGCACCAAGCCGTTCGAGCCGAGCGTCGGACAGCCGGGCAAGGACGTGGTGTGGGTGCCCACGCCGCAGGCGCTGGTCGAGAAGATGCTCGACCTGGCCAAGGTCACGCCGCAGGATTACCTGATCGACCTCGGCTCGGGCGACGGCCGCACGGTCATCACCGCCGCCAAGCGCGGCCTGAAGGCGCAGGGCATCGAATACAACCCCGACATGGTGGAGCTGTCGAAGCGCAACGCCGACCGCGGCCGGCGTCGCGACAAGGCGACCTTCGTCAAGGCCGACCTCTTCGAGACCGACTTCTCGAAGGCGCAGGTCGTCACGATGTTCCTGCTGCCGTCGATCAACCTGCGGCTGCGGCCGACCATCCTGAACATGAAGCCGGGCACGCGCATCGTGTCGAACTCGTTCACGATGGACACCTGGCAGGCCGACGAGACCGCCGTCGGTGACCGGCGACTGCACCAGCTGGTGCACGGCCTACCTGTGGATCGTGCCGGCCAAGGCCGCGGGCACCTGGCAGCTCGGCACCAACACGCTCACCCTCACGCAGGAGTTCCAGGTGCTCGGCGGCACGCATGGGCTCGGCGCCGATCAGCAACGGCCGCCTGACGGGTGAGGACATCTCCTTCGCGGCCAACGGCGCCACCTACACCGGCAAGGTGAACGGCAACTCGATGAAGGGCACGACCAGCGCCGGCGCGAGCTGGAGCGCCACGAAGAAGTCGTAGATTCCACGGGCCCCAGGGCGCCCGTTTCAAGCCCCTCTGCCCCGGACCGCACTGCTGTGCGGTCCGGGCACCTCTCCCGTTGTCCTTCATAGAGCGGCTGTTCCCGCCGCGTGGAGGACAACGTCATGAAGTTCGCGGTCGGCCCTCGTCGGAGCACTTCTCATCGGCGCGGCCCCGGCTCTCCGCGCAGAATTCCATCGGCGACGCGGTCCTGGCCCTGTGGAACGGCGTCGAGGATGCGCCGGTCCAGATCGTCAACGGCCAGATCTACGGCGGCACCATCGAGGCCACCGTGCTCAATCTGGACGGCGTGGGCGCGTCGCTCGGCGCGGCTGACCAGATTTCCGCTTTCCGCATCTCGCGCAACGGCCAGTCCCTCGAGTCTCCCGGCCGACCTCGACCCCTCGCGCGCGGCCTTCAACCGCTGGGTGAACGACAACGCCGGCGCGATCCTCGCGCTGCTCTTCCCCTCGAGCATCTCCGAGAGCGTCACCGGCCGCGACGCGGCCCAGACCTACTCGCAGCAGTTCCTGCTGACGACCGCGCTCGACATCACCGCCGTGCGCCGCGGCAACGCGATGGTTCGCGGAACCGCCGCCGGGCTGCTCGAGTTCGAGCAGATCGACACGCCGGGCCAGACCGGCCACGCCTGGCAAGGCCTCTACCGGCTCGAAGGGATCCACATGGGCATCCAGGGCCGCGTCACCCAGCAGCACGAGAACCTCGGGACGCTGCGGCAGACCAGCACGCGTTCCTTCTCCGTCGGCGCCGATTACCATCCATCGATCGAGATCGAAGCGCCGCTGCCCGTACGGGTCGGCGTCAACGCTCGCTACGGTGCGCTCTACGCGCACGGCGACACGCTCGATTTCGGCTCGTTCGATCTCGGCGGCGGTGTCTGGTCGTCGGCGCACAAGGACTTCGACAAGGTCCGTATTGCCGGCGCCGGACTGCTGCAGGCGTCGAAGAGCCTGGTGCCCACCGGCCTCATCGCCGACGAAATGCGGATGCTCGCCGACGCGGTCAACGAGCGCGGGGTGGCCTGGGACCTCGCCTACGGCGTGGTCGGCGGCTACGCGCTGACCTCGCGCACGTCGCTGAACGGCAAATTCCTGCACACGGTCCCGCTCGGCTCGCCGGCAGCCGAAGACCGGCCGGCGCCGTGGCTCGTCATCGCCAGCGTGTCGTATCTCGTTGGCGGGCACACCCCGGTGGACGTCGGCTACAAACGTGTCGAGGGCTCGCGGCCTCGACGCGCATTCGGTGTTCTTCCAGGGCCACTTCGGCTTCTGACGCGGCCCGCATCATGGTCGCGCGCACCGATCGCGGCGTGGCTCGACCCTGCTGCTCGCGGGCGACGCCTGGCGCAGACGGCGCGGCAGATGGAGTTCCAGCTGACCGGCCAGCGCAGCGGTGCGCTGGCGGTCCGTCTGGAGTACCTCGATCCGTCCGCCGTCGACCCGCTGCTCGGCGGCTCGCGAGCGCTGCCGGTGGCGGTGACCGTTCGCAACACTTCCACCGAAGCGCGTGGCGCTCGACTACGAGGCGGTGCGGCTGGGACTCGGCGGCGACACCACGCTGCGGCCGCTGGCGGCAGCCGCCGTCGCCAGCGAGATCCGCAAGATGAAGCGGATGCCAAGCGTGTTGCGGTTCATCGGCCGCCAGTCGTCGGCGTTTCATCCCGGCGCGCTCGAATCGGCGCTGGCCGGGAAGCAGCTGGCGAGCGGGCGTCTCGCTCCGGGCGCCGAACGCCACGGGCTCGTGTACTTCCTGCGCCCGCCGGGCTTCAGCGCCTCGGGTTTCAACGGCGTGCTCCTGTTCGAGGTGGACGGCCTCCAGCCGCAGATGCTCGCCACCTCGAAGGTCGGCGTCGAGGCCAAGGCGCCGGATCGCCCGAGCTTTACTGCGCGCCTGTGGGAGCTGTGGACGACGTACCTGTCGCCGACACCGCCCGCGTTCAACAAGAGCTACGCCCTCGTCGTGGGCATCGGGAAGTACCGCCACATGGCGCCGCTCGCCTCGCCGGCGCAGGACGTCCTCAAGATGAAGGAGTACCTCGACGCGCAAGGCTTCGACGAGGTGGTGACGCTCGTCGACGACCAGGTGACGCTCGACGCGTTCCGCCATCCGCAGCGCTATCTGCAAGGCAAGATGCAGGCGAACGACCGGTTCCTGTTCTACTACTCCGGTCACGGCATCACCGACGGCAGCGGCACGGCCACACGCGGGTTCCTGCCGCTGGCCGTCGAGATCGACGACGGGCGCCACCGCAACTCGATTGCGATGCTCGACCTGGTGCGGTGGCTCAAGGCCTGAGCGTGGAGCACCTGATGGTGGTGCTCGACTCGTGCTTCAGCGGCCTCGCGGTGGACGGCATGGAGATGAAGTCCAACACGATTCGCCAGCCGAACCCCAAGGTCGATGCCGAAGCGCTCAACCGCATGGCGCGCGGACCGGCGCGCTACATGCTGATGGCCGGCACCGCGGGCCAGCAGTCGTTCGGCGGCACGCGATGGAACGGGAGCCTCTTCACCGAGGAGCTGCTCACCGGGCTTCGCCGCGAAGCCGACCTCTACAAGGACCGGATCGTGACCGCACGCGAGCTCTACGTGTGGCTGCGACCGGCGGTCGAGCGCGAGGCGCGCCGGGCCAACCGCGAGCTCTCGCCGATGTTCCTGGACCTCGGGCCGGGCGGGGCGAGCCGGGGCGAGTTCGTCTTCGTGCAATAACGGATGGCGAGGAGGCAGCGATGTCGTGGGTCCTGTCGTGGGTACTCGCCGCCTCGGTGGCGGGATTACTGGTGTGCGTCTGGTATGTGAACCTGGTGGTGAAGCGTCCGCGCCGGGTGATCCAGGCCGCCGCGCTCACGGCGCTTGCAGCGCTCGTGCTCGGCTATGCGTTCCCGGAGCAGGTCGAGGCCAAGGGATCGCTGCACGAGACGCTGGCGATCGTCTTCTGCTACGGCGCCATGCTGCTGGGGATGGCGGCCCAGGACGGCTTCGATCAGGCCCGCACGCGCGATTACCGGTTCGACCCCTCGGCGTTCTTCATGCCGATCTTCGCGTCGCCGATCGTGTTCATCCCGCTGCTGGGGGTCGTCGCCGACCTCAACGCCTCGGGGGCTCTGGCCACGCCGAAACTGATGGTGTATCTGGTCGCGTTCCAGAACGGCTTCTTCTGGCGCGGGTTCTTCGAGGCGCACCGTCAGGCGCCCGCCTCCTCGACCCTGCCGTCGGCGTGACGGGCGAAGCGGCCGCGGTCGCGCGGGTGGACAGGCGCGTTCTCGGGAAACGGCCAGCCGCCGAACTGCGTGCGCCGGTAGTCCTGGAACGCCTGCTCCAGCTCGGCGCGGGTGTTCATCACGAACGGGCCGTACTGCGCGACCGGCTCGCCGATCGGCCTCCCTTGCAGCAGCAGCACTTCGGCGGCGCCGTCGACGGCCTCGAGGGGCACCGCCTGATCGGCGTGCACCTGGATGGCGGACGGGCCCGGCACGATCCGCTCTCCCACTTTGAGCGCCGTGCCGCGGAACAGATGCAGCGTCCGGATGGTCGAGGCATCACGCGGCCGGCGGCACCACCCACGACGCGCCGGGCTCGAGCGCGATCGACCAGATGGCCACGTCCGCTTCGGGACTCGCCGCCCACGAATTGGGCGGCGGCGCCAGCGGCTGCAGCCCGTCGAGCGCGCCGGCGATCACCGTGATCGTCACCGTGCGGCCGTTGGCGTCGCGATGGACGGCCCGTGGGATGTCCTGGTCCCAGAACATCGTGAAATACGGCGCCACCAGCTTGTCGCGGCCGGGCAGGTTCAGCCAGATCTGAAACAGCTCGAGATCGTTCGGCCGGTCCGCGTGGAGGAGCGGGAACATCTCCGAGTGCACCACGCCGGCCCCGGCCGTGAGCCACTGCACGTCGCCCATCCCGAAGCGTGCCGTGGCGCCGAGCGAGTCGGAGTGATCGATGTAGCCGGTGCGAACGATGGTCACGGTCTCGAAACCGCGGTGCGGGTGCTGCGGGAAGCCCGGCACCACGTCGCCGTGATACATCCGCCAGCCGTCCGTGGCCCTCGAAGTCCTGCCCGACGTCGTGGCCCGCCAGCGGTGCGTCGGGCCCCAGCCGGTCGTTGCCCCGCGGATAGTGATCGATGTGATGAACGCAGAAGAGGAACGGATCGGACGTCTGCCATCGTGAGCCGAGCGGGGACGTCTGGATGATCGGGTCGCGCATCCTTCCACCATACGGCCACCCGTCGAACGTGTGCAAGATGAAGACGGACCGGCTCGAGCGGCCGTTATAATCGGACGCTCCTCCCCCAGAGGACGGATGGCCGGAACTTTCATCAGCTACCGCCGCGAGGACGCGGCGGGCTACGCGGGCCGGCTGCGCGAGTCGCTCGAACGGCGGCTCGGCGCGTCACGGGTGTTTCGCGACGTCGATACCCTGCGTCCCGGACAGGACTTCGTGCAGGCGATCGAGTCGCGCCTCAACGACTGCCGCGTCATGCTGGCCGTCATCGGGCGCGAGTGGGTCGGCGCCCGCGACATGACCGGCAGCCGCCGGCTCGACGAACCGTACGACTTCGTGCGGCTCGAGATCGCCGCGGCGCTCACCCGCCCGAACGTGCTGGTGGTGCCGGTGCTGGTCGAAGGCGCGTCGATGCCGGTCTCGGCGGAGCTGCCGGAGAACATCCGTCCGCTGGCCCGGCGGCACGCGGTGACCGTTCGCGACGAGACCTGGGACGCCGACGTCGATCGGCTGGTCGGGGTGATCGAGTCGGCGACCGGCGCGGTGGACCCGACGCGCGCCGACGCACCGATCTCTGCGGCGCGGCTGTGGGTGGCGGCGGCGTCTGGCCATCGTGATCGTGGGGCTGCTGCTGTTCAACGGAAACCGGCGGTCGGGCGGCGAGGCCGGCGACCCGGGGGCTCCGCCCGCGGAACCAGGCGGTGGCGCCTCGACGCCCGCCGGCGGCGGCGACGCGGCGACGCGCGCCCCGGCGTCCACGCGCCGCGGCCTCCTCCGTGCCGGCCGGGCCGCCGATCTCCGCGGCAGGCGGATCGCCATACACCATCGACATCCCCCGGATCGCCGAGGCCGCGTTCGGCGACGCGATCTACGCCGTCGTGTCGGGCAACGTGGTCATGCGCGGCGACACGCCGGAGCTGCGCCTGCGCATGCGGCTGATGAATTTCGGCCGCTACGACGTCGGGTTCTGGGACGACTCGTTCCGGCTCGCGGTCGGCGGCGACATGCTCAGCCCGACCAGCGGCCTCAACACGTCGGTGCCAGGCAATTCGCTGCGGTACGGCATCGTCACGTTCCGGCTCCGGCCGCAGATGCGCGCCGGCACGTTGCGCCTCGTCGGCCGGCAACAGGAGACGGCCGAGATTCCGCTGGATCTGTCGCCGACCGGCCGGCCTCCGGTGGACGAGCAGGCGGAGATTGCCGATTCCGGCGCTCAGGCCATCACGGCGGCGGTGGTCCGCGACCCGATGCCGCTGCTGGACACCACCGACGTCGGCGTGACGCTGCTTCGGGCGTCGAGCCGCCGGTTCGCCAACGTCCTGCGGCTCACCCTGACGATTCGCTTGGAGAACCGCGGACGTTACGGCTTGCACACCGGCGTGATCACGATGCGGGTCTCGGCCGGCGGCGAACAGTACGCGCCGTTCCAGTTCCCGAACGAGACCATGGAGCCGATGACGACGACCACGGGCACGGTCGTGTTCGACCTGCCGACGACCACGACCCGCGCCGTGCTCCGCACGGCGATCAAGGATGAGTCCGCGGAGAAGACGTTCGACTTGAAGTGACGCCTGCGGGCGTGGCTACGCGTCGACCTCGAGGTTGTTCCAGGCCGCCGAGCTGGAGCGTCGGTGGATACGCGGGGTGGTGTACATTCCGCTCCATGAAAACGGCGCTGGCCCTCGTCGTCCTCGCTCTGTCGTTCGCCACCGCCGCGTTGGCGCAGACCCCGCCGGCGCCGACCATGTCGTCGTGGCTGCGCGGCGCCTACACCAACAACCGCAACTACATCGCTCGCGCGGCCGAGAAGATGCCCGAGGAGCTCTATGGCATGCGGCCCGGGACGCAGACCGAGGTCCGCACCTTCGGCCAGTTGATTGGCCATCTGGCCAACTACAACTACCTGTGGTGCTCGCAGGCCAAGGGCGAGAAGAACCCGGGCGCAGGAACCGACTTCGAGAAGATCGCCAGCAAGGCGGCGCTGGTGAAGGCCGTCAACGACGCGCTCGCCTACTGCGACGGCGTCTATGCGGCGCTGACGGATGCGTCGGGGCAGGAAGTGCTGACCATCACGCAGGAGAACGGACGGCGGACGCAGTCGCTGCGCATGGGCCTGCTGGTGCTCAACTACGGCCACAACACCGAGCACTACGGCAACGTGGTGAGCTACATGCGGATGAAGGACATCGTCCCGCCGTCGTCCGAGCCGCGGTAGTGACGAGGCGGGTCTGGAGACCCGCGGCCAGGTCCTCCGCCGGGCCCTGACGGCCGCCGACGCCGCCCTACGCCTACCGGCTCGACGAGCTGCGCGCTGCGGGCCATGCCTTCGGCCGGGGACGGGGCCGGGTGCGCTTCGACGTCGGACCGGCGCCGGAGCGCGCTTGCGCGCCAGGCGGAGGCGCAGGCCCTCGATGTAGCTGTAGTAGACCGGCGTGATGTAGAGCGTCAGGAGCTGCGACACGAGCAGGCCGCCCACGACCGCCAGGCCGAGCGGACGCCGCGCCTCGGCCCCGGCGCCCAGACCCAACGCGATCGGCAGCGTGCCCACGAGCGCGGCCATCGTGGTCATCATGATCGGCCGGAAGCGCACGAGGCAGGCCTCGTGGATCGCCTCGGTCGGCGTCTTGCCCGAGCTTCTGGGCCTCGACGGCGAAGTCCACCATCATGATGCCGTTCTTCTTCACCAGGCCCACGAGCATGATCACGCCGACGAACGCGTAGAGGTTGAGCTCGGCGCCGAACAGCATCAGCGTGAGCAGCGCGCCGAGGCCCGCCGCGGGCAGGCCCGAGAGAATCGTCAGCGGGTGCGTGAAGCTCTCGTAGAGCACGCCCAGCACGATGTAGATGACGACGATGGCCATCAGCAGCACGAGCCCGAGGCCGCGGAACGAATCCTGGAACGCCTGGGCCGCGCCCTGGAACGCGACCGTCACCGTGGACGGGAGCGTCTCGGCAGCCGCGATCTGAATCTGCGAGACGGCGTCACCGAGCGCGAACCCCGGCCTCAGATTGAAGCCGATCGTCACCGACGGCAACTGACCGAAGTGATTGACCTGGGTCGGCCCCACGTCGGTCCTGAGCCGGGCCACCGATTCGAGCGGGATCAGCCGCCCGCTGTTCGACCGCACGTAGAGCAGCGACATCGCCGCCGGGTCGGTCTGGAACTTCGGATCGACCCGCAAGATGACCTGGTACTGATTGTTCGGCGCGTAGATCTGGGAGACCTGACGGGTGCCGTAGGCGTTGTAGAGCGCGTTCTCGACCTGCGTCGCCGTCAAGCCCAACGTGGACAGCTTGTCGCGGTCCATGTCCACCCGCACCTGCGGATTGTTCAACAGCAGGTCGCTGTTGACGTCCTCGAAGCCGGGCATCTGCCGGACCTTGGCCTCGAGCACCGGCGCCCACTTGTAGAGCTCGTCGGTGTCGGTATCCTGCAACGTGAACTGATACAGCGCTCGCTGCCCGCCGCCGCCGCCACCGAGATTGATCGGCGGCTGGTTGAGCATGAAGACCCGGAGGCCCGGAATGTCCGACAGGCGGGGCCGCAGCCGCTGGATGACCTCGTCGACGCTCTCGGTGCGCTGATCGCGCGGCTTCAGCTCGACGAACATGCGGCCCTGATTCGAACCGCCGGTCGCGTTGTTGCCGATCGGACCCGACGTTCGAACTGACGCCGAGGACGGTCTCGTCGGCCATGACGATGTCGGCCACCTGATTGTGATGGCGAACCATCTCCTCGAAGCTGATGCCCTGCGCGCCCTCGGTGTTGACGTTGAAGCGGCCCTGATCCTCGCTCGGCAGGAAGCCCTTCGGGACGATGGCAAACAGGTAGACGGTCGCGCCGAGCAGGACGATCGACACCACCATCGTCACCGCGCGGTAGCGCAGCGTGCCGCGCAGCGTGATGTCGTAGAGCCGGCGCCAGGCATCGAACACCGCCTCGAACGCGTTGTAGAGCCGGCCGTGCTCGTGCGGCGGCTTCAGGAACCGGCTGCACATCATCGGCGTGAGGCTGATCGACACGAAGCCCGAGACGAGAATCGCCGCCGTGATCGTGATGGCGAACTCGTGCAGCAGCCGGCCGACGATGCCGCCGAGGAACAGCACCGGAATGAAGACGGCGACGAGCGACACCGTCATCGACAGAATCGTGAAGGCAATCTCCCGCGAGCCGTCGTAGGCCGCCTGCATCGGCGGCTTGCCCATCTCCATGTGGCGCACGATGTTCTCGAGCATCACGATGGCGTCGTCCACGACGAAGCCGACCGAGAGCGTGAGCGCCATCAGCGACAGGTTGTCGAGGCTGTAGCCGAGCAGGTACATCACCGAGAACGTGCCCACCAGCGCTCCGGGCAGGGCCAGGCTGGGGATGAGCGTCGCCGACAGGTTGCGAAGGAACAGGAAGATGACGAGGACGACGAGGCCGACGGTCACGAGCAGCGTCAGCTTGACGTCGTGCACCGACTCCTTGATCGTCAGCGAGCGGTCGCTGCGCACGTCGAGGCTGACCGACGCGGGCAACTGCGCTTCGATCGAGGGCAGGAGCGCCTTGATGGCATCGACCACCTGGACGACGTTGACGCCCGGCTGCTTCTGCACCGGCAGATAGATGCAGCGCTCGCCGTTCGACCAGGCGGCCGTCTTGTCGTTCTCGACGCCGTCGAAGACGTGCGCCACCTCGTCGAGCCGCACCGGGTTGCCGCCGCGGTAGGAGATGATCGTCGGGCCGTAGGCCGCCGCCCGCATCAACTGGCCGTTGGTCTGGACGACGAAGGACTTCTCGCCGTAGATGGTCCCGGTCGGCAGGTTCGAGTTGGCGTTCTGCACCGACGACGCCACTTCGTCGATGCCGATCGAGCGCGCGGCGAGCTCCCGCGGATCGACGTCGATCCGCACCGCGTACTTCTGCGAGCCGAACACGTTGACCTGCGCGACGCCGCTCACCATCGAGATCCGCTGGGCCACGACCGACTGGGCGATTTCGTCGAGCGTCGAGAGCGGCAGCGTCGACGATCGCAGGATGAGGAAGAAGATCGACTGATCGCCCGGGTTGACCTTCTGGAACGAGGGCGGCGCCGGCATCTGCGGCGGCAGCTGGCGCGAGGCCCGCCCGATCATCGACTGCACGTCCTGCGCCGCGGCGTCGATGTTGCGGCTCAAGTCGAACTGCAACGTGATGTCGGTGCCGCCCTGCGTGCTGCTGGAGTTGATGCTGGTCAGACCCGGAATCGAGGTGAACTGCTTCTCGAGCGGCAGCGCCACCGACGACGCCATCGTTTCCGGGCTGGCTCCGGGCAGCGACGCCTGCACGCGGATGGTCGGGAAGTCCACGCTCGGCAGATCGGCGACGGGCAGCTCCTGGTAGGCGAGCGTGCCGAACACCAGGATGCCCAGCATCAGCAGGGTGGTCGTGACCGGCCGCGCGATGAAGATCGACGACAGGTTCATGGGGTCCCTCAGTCTCCCGATCGCGTGGAGTCGGCGGCCTGCCCCTTCACCGAAATGCGGCTTCCGGGCACCAGGCGCAGATGGCCATCCGTCACGACCGTCTCACCCGGCTCGAGGCCCGAGGCGATGATCGTTTCGGCGGCGGCCGTGCGGTTCACCACGACATTGCGGAGCTCGACGGTCTGATCCGGCTTCACGACGAAGACGAACGACCCCTGCTGGCCCGCCTGCACCGCCGCTGACGACACCACGGTGGAGTCCCTCTCCGTCGCGAGCTCCACCGTGACGTTGACGAACTGCCCCGGCCAGAGCCGGCGATCGGCGTTGGGAAACGTGCCCTTGATCTTGATCGTGCCGGTCGCGGGGTCCACGGCGTTGTCCACGAACGAAATCCGTCCGGCAGCCGGCGCGGCGTCGTCGTTGGGTGGGCTGACCATCACGCGCAACGCGCCCCGCGCCATGTACCGTTTGAGCTCCGTGAGGCGCGCTTCGGGAATCGAGAAGGCGACCTGCATCGGCAGGATCTGATTGATCACGACGAGCGGCGTGTCGTCGTTGGCGCGCACGAGGTTGCCCTCGTGCACCATCAGCGCGCCGGTGCGGCCGGAGATCGGCGCCTCGATGGTGGCGTATTCGAGCTGCACCTTGGCGTTCTCGAGCGCCGCACGGTCGGCGGCGACGGTGGCGTTGAGCGCCGCCAGGGACGCGCGCGCGGTGTCCACCTGTTCGCGCGGGGCGATGCCCTTGTCCGCCAGATCCTGATAGCGCTTGGCCATGGCCGCGGCGTTGGTCGCCTGCGCCTCGTCGCGCGCGAGATTGGCCTGGGCCTGTTCGAGCGCCGCCTCGAGCGGCCGCCGGTCCAGCGCGAAGAGCTGCTGCCCCTTGGTGACTTCGTCGCCTTCGGTGAAGTTGACCGAGATCAGCTGGCCGGTGATTTGTGACCGGATCGATACGGTGGAGACAGGCTCGGCCGTACCGATGATGCTGATCTGCAGCGGCATGGCCTTCTGCAGCACGGTGGCGGTCGTTACGGGCACCGGGCCCTGCGCGCCACCTCGACCGCCCCCGCGCCCTGCGCCCGGGGCGGCGCCCGTCTCCGGTTGCGATTCGCAGGCACTCAGCGTCAGCACGGCAGCGGCCGCGGCACCCAGCGCCAATCTCGAAACACCCATTCGGCCCGGTCTCCCGAAGAATCGGGTCGATCTTAGTCCGGTTCGCCGCGGGTGAGTGTTAAGGACTTGTTAGGCGCGGGCGTTCGGATCGCGAAAGAGCGCGGCAAACAGCAGCAGCACGACGAACGCGCCGGCGGCGGGGATCACCCAAATGGGGGTCCAGTCGTGGCCGCCCGCGGCGGCATAGGCATCCACCACGCGGCCCGACGCCCACGAGCCGATGAACATGCCGACGCCGAGCGTGACGAACGCAATCAGGCCCTGCGCCGCCGAGCGCAGGTCGGACGGGGCGCGCTCGTCCACGTAGATCTGGCCGGTGACGAAGAAGAAGTCGTAGCAGATGCCGTGCAGCAGGATGCCGGCATACAGCATCCAGACCAG
The DNA here is from genome assembly GCA_963731785.1 of uncultured Acidobacteriota bacterium. GTDB lineage: Bacteria > Acidobacteriota > Vicinamibacteria > Vicinamibacterales > UBA2999 > DASYRM01. The sequence goes on along the minus strand of CAVSWX010000021.1, from coordinate 22,737 downwards.
GCTGCCGGTGTCGCCGTAGGCGAAGAACAGATACCGGATCGCCCACGCGGCCATGCCCACCAGGAGCATCCACTTGACGCCGAGGCGGGCGAAGAACCACGGCATCACCAGCATGAAGCCGATCTCGGACATCTGGCCGAGCGTCATCTTGCCGGCGGCGTTCACCACGCCGATCTCGTTGAGGAAGAGGTTGGCGAAGGCGTAGTAGAACTGCAGCGGAATGCAGATCAGGAACGAGCCGAGCACGAACACGGCGAACGACCGATCGCGCAGCATCTTCAGCGCGTCGAGGCCGAGCACGCCGCCGAGCGTCGCGCGGCGGCTGGCCTGCGGCGGCGTGTGCGGGAGCGCCAGGCAGAACACGCCGAGCAGAAGCGAGGCGCCGGCGGCGAGCCGCATCGGCATGGCGGTGGCCTCGAGCCCGAGCGAGCCCGACGACGAGACCGGCGACAATCCAGCCGATCGTGCCGAGCACGCGGATGGGGGGAACTCGAGACCCGGGTCGCTCATCTGCCGGAACGGAGATCGCGTTGCTCAGCGCCAGCGTCGGCATGAAGCACAGCGCGTAGGCCAGCAGCGCCACGTAGAAGCCTCCGAACGTCGAGCGCGTGGAGGCGTAGAAGAGAATCGCGGCGCCGACGACGTGCAGCACCGCGAGCAGGCGCTCGGTGGCGAAGAAGCGGTCGGCCACCATGCCGACGAAAAAGGGCGAGATGATCGCCGCGAGCGCCGTGGTGCCCGACGCCAGGCCGATCTGCTCGCCCGAGAACTGGAGCGTCTGGCCGAGCCAGGTGCCCAGCGTCACCGACCACGCGCCCCACACGAAGTACTGCAGGAACATCAGGGCCGACAGCGCGGCCCGGGTCGGCGAGCGTCATGCGAGGACGCGCTTCACGTAGTCGAAGCACTTCCGCACTTCGTCCACGGCGCCCGCCGTGCCGCGGTGCTCGTACTCGAGGTAGGCGCGGATCGGCCACGTTCCTTCTTGAGCAGCTGCAGCACCTGGGCGATGGGCGTGTCGCCCTGCCCCCACGGCATGTTGTCGCCCTGGTTCTTCTTCCGATCCTTGATGTGCAGGTTGGTGATGTCGGCGTGGTGCTCGCGCAGGTAGGCCACCGCGTCGAAGTTGGCGGCGGTGAAGTGGCCGATGTCGAGGTTGATCTTGAAGTACGTCGACAGCGCGAGCGCGGCGGCAAAGCTCTCGGGCGTGGCGAACTCGTTGGGATCGTCGGTGTTCGAGTGGTTGTGCATCGCCACGTTCATCTTGTGCTTCGCCGCGAACGGCACGATGCGCCTGGCCACGGCCAGCGTCGTCGACGAGGTGATGAACCCGGCGCCGAGCGCCTTCGTGATCTCGAAGCCGCGATCGATCTCCTCGTCGGTGTAGGTGGCGTCGGGGCTGTAGTTGTAGGCGGCGATCGACAGGCCGGCCGACGTCGAACTGCTTGCGGATGCCGCGGAAGTGATCGAGCGGCGTCTCGAGCCGCCAGCGCCGCAGCGCCTCGCGGGCCTTCTGCCGCTCCTCGGCCGAGGCGCCGCGGCCGGCGGCGCTCGCCGGCTCGATCTGCGGCGCCCACAGCTCGCGTCTCGGTGAGACCGGTGGCGGTCATCGCCTTGACGATCGACGCGGTGGCGTCGCCGCCCGGCGTGCGCGGCAGCTCGCGGAAGGAATAGCTCTGCACGCCCATGCGCACGCCGCCCACGATCGTGTCGGCGAGGGCGCGGACCGGCAGCGCCAGCCCCGCCACGGTCATCAGACGTCATCAGAATTCGCGTCGTGTGTATCGCATCAGCGCACCCCGGCGGGGCTGAAGTCCCGCCCTACCTGCCGCACCCGCCGTACCCGCCTTACCCGCCTTACCCGCCTCTATTGATACAGCGCGAACGCGTAGAGCGTGTCGCCGGCGGCCACCAGCACGTGCTGCCGGCCGCCGACCCGGTAGGTCTGCGGCGCGTTCGACACCGTGCCGATGCGCGCGTGCCACAGCATCGCGCCGTTGGCCGGATCCATCGCGAAGAAGTTGCCCGACACGTCGCCGCCGAAGAGGAGCTTGCCCGCGGTGACCAGCAGGCCCGGTGCCCGGCCCGACCTGGTTGGTGGTCTGGAACCGATGCCGCCACACGGTCCGCCCGGTCTTGTAGTCGATGGCGGCGATGTAGCTGCCCATCGTCGCCACGGCCACCTCGTCCTTCCCGCCCAGGCCCATGGCGCCGCGCGGGTCGGTTTCGGTGAGGTAGTACATCGCGTACGCCTCGGCACTCGGCACGTAGAGCAGGCCGGTGTCGGGGCTGAAGGCCTGCGGCGGCCAGTTGGTGGCGCCGCTGTTGTTCGACGACACGAGCGCGCCGGCCGACGTGGTGGTCCTTCGCCGGGATGCGGCGCGGCTGCCCCTTCGTCGTTGAGCCCGTCGGCCCAGTTCGCCGCTTCGGAGAACTTGCTCGTGACCAGCCGCTCGCCGGTCAGGCGATCGAGCGTGAAGTAGTAGCCGTTGCGGCTCGCGGTCACCACCAGCTTGCGCGGCTTGCCGTTGATGGTGCCGTCCACCAGGATCGGCGTCTGCGCCGAGTCCCAGTCGTGCGTGTCGTGCGGCGAGGTCTGGAAGTACCAGGCCATCTTGCCGGTATCGACGTGCACCGCGACCACGGCGCAGGTGAAGAGGTTGTCGCCCTGGCCGCGCGCGCTGCTGGTGTAGGCCGGCGTCGGGTTGCCGGTGCCGAAGATATAGAGGCGGGTCTCGGGATCGTAGGAGCCCGGGCAGCCAGGGATGGCCGCCGCCGTTGCGCGCCGCGTCGAGGTTCTTCCAGGTTTCGAGACCCGGGTCGCCCGGGTTCATCGGCACCGCGTACCACTTCCACTGCAGCTCGCCGGTTTCCGGATCGAACGACTGCAGGTAGCCGGGCGAGTCGAGATCGTTGCCGGTGCCGACGATGACGTGGTTGTCGACCACCACCGGCGCCGAGGTCAGGAAATACTGCTGGCTGAAGGGCGCGATCTCCTTGTGCCAGCGCTCGCGGCCGGTGCGGGCGTCGAGGGAAATCAGATAGTCGTCGGGGGTGACGAAGAACAGGTAGTTCCCCCACATCGCGGCGCCGCGGTTGCCGATGTGGGTGCCGCCGCGCGTGCGCCAGTAGAAGTGCCACAGCTCGCGGCCGTCCTGGGCGTCGAGCGCCCACACGTTGTCGGGCGACGTGACGTAGAGCACGCCGTCCACCGCGAGCACGGCGCCCTTGACGACCGTGGCGCCGACGAAGTCGTTGTCGCCGACGCCGCCGACGATGGTTTCGGACGGTTTCGGCCCGAAGGGCGGCGGCGTGACCGGCACGGCGGGGCCCGGTCCGGCCACCAGCCGCGATGCCCACGCCAGCGACAGCCGCTTCACGTTGCTCTGCGTGATCTCGCTGAGCGTGCTGTAGCGGCGGCCCGAGTAGTCGCCGGAATACGTCGGCCACGCGTCGCCGAGCGGCTTCAGGATCGCTTTCGGGTCGAGGCCTCCGGCCGCGACGAGCGCGCCGGTCGCGGCCAGGACGATCGCCGCCGCCAGGAGCCGTGGAACGGGACGGGCCATCGTCGTCATTTCAGGGTGGCGAGAAACGCGGTGACGTTGTGGATGTCCGCGTCCGTGTAGGTACGGAGCAGCTCCTTGTGCGGCGCGAGCGGATCGTTCACCTCGACCTTCGTGCGCGGGGTGATGCGGAACGAGCGATACTCGCCGCCGGCGGTGGTGAGCGACACCACGAAGTCGTCGATGCGGCCGAGCGCGCCGCTCACGGGTGCCTGGCCGGGCTCGGTCACGGTGACCGTCGGCGGCCGCGCCTTGGCGGGCGCCGGCGCCCCGCGGCCCGTCAGGCTGCCCGGCATCAGCCACGACTGCTGCAGAACGCGCTCGTCGGCGAAGCGGGTGGCAAGGCCCTGCAGATCGCCCGCCGTGGAGTGGCACGACGCGCAGGTCCGGTTGAAGTACGCCTCGCCGGTCTTGGCGTTGCCGACCACGATGGTGGGCGGCTTCTGCCGGGACGCATCGTACCCGGCCACGCGGAACGAGTGCAGGAAGACGGCGAGGTCGGCGGTTTGATCCGGCGTGAAGCCGAACTTCGGCATGCCGCGATCCTCGCGCCCCTGCTGCAGGACCGGTCCGATCAGCTCGCCCTGCTGATCGGCGAGCACCACCGCGGATCGCAGCAGGCTGGGCCCGCTGTCGCCGCCTCGTGCATCCTGCCCGTGGCAGAACCCGCAGTTGGATTTGTAGAGCGCCGTGCCGCGCTCGAGCGCCGCGGGATCGCCGGGCGGCCGCACGGGATACGCGCCGATGCCGGCGCCCCCGATTCGTCCGCGCCCGCCCTCGGCCGGCCCTGGCGCCTGCTGAGCGCGCACGCCGGCGGCGAGCACCGCGGGTCCGAGCAGCAATAGCAGAAATGGCGAGGAACGCATCGCGGGTGCGGATGCTACCAGCGGTGCATCCCCGGCGCAAAGTGACGATACGCGGTGAGCGGCGACAGAGCCCGCGGTGGCTACGGGGTGTGGCTGCTGGTACGACCTGTGCTGCGGTTACTCGCCAAGCGTCGATTCGATATTTCAGTCGAGCTGAGGAGGGGGAGATGACGAGTTGGATCAGCGACGACAGCGGGGGCAGCGCCGCGGCGCTCGCCGGAGCAGGCTTGTTTCTCGGGGTGGGGTTGGCCGTATTGTCGCGCCGGCGGGCACGCGGGTCGCGACGGAACGGCGGAGATGACGCGTCACGCGACATGGCGGCCTATCTCCACGACCATCTGACCGCGTCTGACGCCGCCCTCGAGGTGGTCGACCGGCTCCGCGAGACCCGCCACGACTCCGACGTCGGTCGCCTGTGCGACGCGCTGAGCCGCGACTTCGGCGAAGAACGCGAGGCGGTGAAAACGCTGCTCGACGGGGTCGGGGCCCCGGCGCTCTCGACGAAGCGGACTCTCCGGTCAGTTCGCGGGGCTCTCCTCGGACCGCTGGCGGGCGGGCCGCCTCACGAACTGTCGCTGCTTCGCGCCCTGGAAGGATTGGCGGTCGCGGTGCAGAGCAAGCGATGTCTGTGGCGGACGCTGCAGGCGGCGTTGCCAACCCACCCCGGCGCGAATGGCCGGTCGTTCGGGCAGTTCGAGACGATGGCCGTCTCGCAGTGGGAGGCGATCGAGGCGCAGCGCGGGCGGATCGCGCGCGAGACGTTCCTGGCACCGGAGTCGTTCCGCCGCGCCGACCGCCGCTACCTTCCGGTCTGAGTCGCGTGGACGGTCAGACCCGCGTCACCGTCCGTCCACGCTGAAAGCGAGGATCGCGTTGCCGGCCATGAAGCCGATCGAGCCGTAGCCCGAGTTCACGAACAGCATGCCGTCAGCCACCGTCGCGCCTGGGCCGTTCAGGCCCCCGCCCTTGGCCGGCACGCCGTTCACGGTGGTGTCGTAGGCGCGCGCGGTGTCGACGGCCCAGATCACCTTGCCGCTGCCGGCATCGTAGGCGCGCAGGTGACCGTCGAGGGCACCGGAGAAGATCACGCCGGGGATGGCGCTCACCGCGGCGGGCTGCCCGGTGTTGCAGCCGGCGCGTCCGCCGCACGTGTCCGCGCTCGGCGGCGCCGTCCAGCGCGGCTTGCCGTCGGCCAGGTTCACGCTGACCAGGCCGCCTGCCTCGCCGGGCTTCTTCTCGAACGCGTTCGAGAGGGATACGAACGCCGACGTGCCGTCGGTGGCAAAGCCCCACTCGATGCCGCCGAGGACGCCGCCGTCGCCGGCGCGCGTCTTCCACACCATCTCGCCGCTTTCGGCGTTCACCGCGTACAACTCGCCCGACTTCTGACCCGCAATCACGAGACGGCGCCCGCCGGCGGTGACGAGCGCGGTGGCAGCGCCGAAGTCGTGGTCGGGTCCCGCCTTGGCCGGACAGTTCTCGACGCCCGCCGTGTTCGGCCCGAAGCACGCGGTGTTCCAGGCATCTCCCGCCAGCGTCTGGCGCACCCAGACGATCTTCCCTGTGTCCATCGCGAGCGCCATGATTGCGTCGGTGGACGGCGCGGCGGGCTGCGAGTAGGCATCGCCGGTGGCCACGTAGACGCGGTTGCGCGCGGCATCGAGCGCGGGCGCGCCCCACACGCCGGCGCCGGATGGACCGAAGAGTTGTACGCCGCGGCTGCTGCGCGTGGTCTGCTGCGGCTCTTCGGGAATGGTGTAGGTCTTCCAGATCTGCTTGCCCGACGTCGCGTCGAGCGCCAGCACGCTGCCGCGGAACGTGCAGCACTGATAGGTGGGAAGCGCGCCGGACGCCTCCTCCATCGACGCCACTGGCACGAACACACGGCCGTTGGCGTACGACACGCCGCCGGTGATGATGGCGTCGAGATGATCCTCGGCCTTCGTCTTCCACTTCAGGGTGCCGGTCCTGGCGTCGACCGCGTAGACCTGTGCATGCGCGTCGCCGAAGTACACGATGCCGTCGGCGCCGTTGGCCACCACGAGCGGCGTCGAGCGCACCGCCGCCGACGCCTCGAAGGCCCAGACCAGACAGCCGGTTTTCGCATCGAGCGAATAGACGAGGCCGTTGCGGCTCCCGACGAACACCCGCGAGCCCACCACCGACACCTGCGATCCCGAGGCCGACACGCCCGGCACGCCGAACGCCCACTTCAGTTTCAATTTCGGCACGTCCGACGCGCTCAGCCCCGCGGCCGCAGCCGGCTGGAACCGGGTATTGCGCGAGTCCACGCCCCAGCCGTTCCAGCTTGCGCCGGCCAGCGGCGTGCCGCCGGACTCGGCGGCACAGTAGGCGCTCTTGGGAATGACGTCGAGCGGCGCCCGGTAGGAACCGGACGGCCGCCCGGTCACGAACTCGGCGACGGCGCGGCGCTCGGCCGACGACAGCGAGGCGGCTTGCCGCCGCATGCTGAACGAGCTGAGCGCGGTCTCCACGTGTTCCGGCGTCAGCTCGCGCAGCGCCGCGCGGGTCGGCATCCGCGGCAGATTGCCCTCGTGGCACGCGGCGCAGTTCTGTTTGTAGACGGCCTCTCCGGATGGTGCCTGCGCCAGGGCCGGCGTGGCCGCCAGCAACCCGGCGGTGGCAATGGTCCCCGCGCCCAGTAGTCGCATGTTCCCTTCTCCTCAGGCTCTCGCCATCACCGGCTGCGCCGTCGCGCTCGCCGTCACGCCGGGCGACACGCGGCAGAACTCTTCGTACGGGAAATCCGATCCGAGCCGCTTCAGCTCCGCGATGAAGTACTCGTCGATGCGGCGGGCCTGCGTGGGCGTGATCAGCTCCGACGCGCTCCCCTCGCCGCCCTTCCGCATCATCGCGGCGGGCGCGCCGAGATGATGCAGGAACTTGCCCGTGCCGAACTTGTCGTCGATGGTCTTCATGTAGTCGAACGACGACAGCTCGGTGACCCGGCGAACGATCTCGGGCGACGCGTCTACGCCCAGGAACGACGCGACACGCTGCACGGAGCCCGCCAGATCGCGCCGCATCTCCTTGAACGAGCAGATCAGGACGTTCGGCTTGTCGCGCTGCGCCCAGTAGGCCGCGGTGGTGCTGCCCCAGGATCCGCCCATGAAGAACTGATCCGACAGGAAGATGCTCGAGCCAGTCCGCGCACGGAGAGACCGGTGAAACTGAACGGTCCCGTTCTTCACGAAGAAGTGATAGCTCGATACGAAGACGTCCTTCGGGTCGCGGATGACGATGATGTACTTGGCCGCCGGGCGAGTACGGCACGTCCTCCCACCGGAAGTGCGTCTTGATCACGCGCTTGCCTTCGGGCGACGCCTGCCAGACGCGCGGATCCCGCAACGGAATCGCGTAGCCGCGCATCGGCCCCATCAGGTCCGTATCGGGCCAGGCGACGACGCAGTGAATGTGCTCGTAGTCGCCCTCGCCGTGAAACAGGAGCTGATGCGCGAGCTGCATCATCCAGTTGGTGCCGCTCTTGACGTAGGTCACGACGAACACGTCGTGTTCGGTCGGCTGATAGCCCTTGAACGGATTCTTGGTGCGCAGTTCCTTGCGCTGCCGGTCGCGCATCGCCGCGAACAGCTTGCCGTCCAGCTTGAAGCGCTGCAGGACCCAGAGCACGGGCCCCATCGACGAACAACATGGCGGCGAAAAACACCCGCATCGCGAGCGGTGGCGGCGTGCGCTTGTAGGGAACCATCGCAGCCTGAGTCACGCAGTGCCTCCTTAGCCGCCGGCGAGATCATAGAGCGGGGCCGCACCGCTACGAAAGGCTCTTTCGCACCACCCAGGTCGTCATCGACCGCTGGTCCTGCACGACCGTCGTCTTCAGCGGGTCCAGCAACCGCCCGCCCATCTCCTGCGTGAGCGCGGTCAGCAGTTCCGCGTCCACGAGATAGCGGTCGGAACCGTCCGGCAGACGGTGACGGCGGCCCGCAATGGGCCGCACCTGCTGCTCCATGCCGATGGACGAGGCGAGACGGCAGAAGAACAGCCCGCCGGGCCTGAGCACTCGCCACGTGCCGCGGAGCATCGCGGTGAACTCCGCGTCGTCGCGGGCGAAGTGCAGCACGGCGCTGCTGATCACGACGTCGGCGAAGGCCTCCGGGAACGTGTCCGCCTCGACGGGCGCGACGCGGAAATTGCCGGACGGGAGTTGGGGCGCCAGACGCGAGGCCAGCGATTGCACGGACTGGATCGCGGCCGGGTCCGCATCGACGCCGAACACCTCGAAGCCGCTGCGCAGCAGATGCACGAGATTGCGTCCCGCTCCGCAGCCCATGTCGAGCACCCGCATGCCCGCCGTGATGCGGCCGCGCAGCAGCTGGTCGAACAGGTAGATGTCGATGTCGCCAAACTCTTCACGCAGGAGCCCTGTTCCTATCTCCACCGGAAGACCTTGAGGGCGATCGCAAACGGCACGACGCCCCAGACCGCGAGAATCGCCAACTCGCCCTGGATAGCCGTCAGCGGCGCGCCCTCGAGCACGACGGCGCGGAGCGCGTCCACGAGCGCGGTGAGCGGCAGCGCCTGCACGAACGGCTGCACCGCCTCGGGGAAGCGCGACGCCGAGAAGAACACGCCGCTGGCAATCCACATCGGCAGCAGGATCAGGTTGATCAGGCCGGAGATGGCCTCGAAGGTCTTGGTGCGGCTCGCCGCGAGCAGGCCGATGGCGCCGCACGACAAGGCGCCGAGCAGCGACACGACGGCGAGCGACAGCAACGACCCGCGCAGCGGCATCCCGAGGACGTAACGGCCAAAGAGCAGCGGAATCGCAACTTCGGGCAGGAGGAACATCAGACGGGCCAGCACCTGCGCCAGCAGGTAGTGACTGCGCCGCATCGGGCTCGCGACCATGCGCTTGAGCAGCTTCCGCATGCGCGCCTGGACGATCGAGAAGGCGATGCCCCAGACGCTGGTCCCGATGATGCCCATCGCCACGAGGCCCGGAATGAGCCAATCGACGTAGCGCGACCCGGGCACCGCCACGTGCTCTTCGACGGCCGTCCACGGCTCGCTGCGGCCGGCCGCGCGCTTCAAGGCGTCGTCGATCACCAGCCGCGCCGCCCGGCTCTCGGCGCGGCCCGGGTCGAACCGGTACCTGGGCGGCGTGTGAGGCACGACGACGATGTCGACCTCGCCGTCGCGCAGCGCACGCTCTTCATCACCGGCCGGCACCAGGCGCGGCGCCACCGTCTTCGACGCGGCGAGCGTGGCGCGCAGCGCCTCGGCCCCGTCGCCCTGGCGCACGCCGACCGGCACCGGCGCGGCTCCCGATGAGGGAAACGCCACAGCCATCGCCACCGACATCAGGATCGGGAAGATGAACGCCCAGAAGAGCGCCTCCGGCTCACGGAAAATCTCGCGCAGCCGGGCCATCGTGAGCTCGACGAGCGGATGAGACGCGCCGCCTCGGGTCACTTCACTCCTCGCGCAGGTGCCGCCCGGTGAGCGACATGAAGACGTCTTCGAGCGTGCCGTAGTGGGTGATCACCTTGGGCGCGGCGAGCGTCGCGATCAGCGCCTTCGGCGTGTCGAGCGCGATCACCTTGCCCTGGTCCATGATGCCGACGCGGTCGCACAGCACCTCGGCCTCGTCCATGTAGTGGGTGGTCAGCAGAATCGTGCCGCCGTCGCCGCGAAAGCGCTCGAGGATGCCCCAGAGCTGGCGGCGCGATTGCGGGTCCAGACCCGTCGTCGGCTCGTCGAGAAACAACAGGTCGGGCGCGCCGGCCAGCGCACACGCCACCGACAGGCGCTGCTTCTGGCCGCCCGACAGCTTGCTCACCCAGCTGCGGCGCTTGCTCTCGAGTTCGACCATCTGCAGCAACTCGCTCACCTCGCGACCCCGATGGTAGAAGGACCGGAACAGTCTGAGGGTCTCCTCCACGGTGAGCTTGTCGGCCAGCTGTGTCTCCTGGAGCTGGATGCCGAGCCGCTGGCGCAGCTCGTGCTCGTGCGACGCCCACTGCAGGCCGAGCACCTCCACCACGCCCTCGTCCGGCCCGAGCAGGCCTTCGAGGATTTCGATCGTGGTGGTCTTGCCGGCGCCGTTCGGCCCGAGCAGGCCGAAACACTCGCCGCGGCGCACCGACAGCGACAGGTGGTCCACGGCCACCACATCGCCGTAGCGCTTCACGAGGCCTTCGCATCGGAATGCGATGTCGGACACGGTGCGCCTATTCTCCTCGACTCGGCGCCTCGACTCGGGCGGCGGGCATCGGACGGGCCTGCACGGTTCTATAATCACCGTCCACCGCCGGGGAGGATTCGATGCCTGTGCGCCGCTCGGCCGCTCTGGCCGTCGTGCTCGCTCTGCTTGCTGTGGCGGCCGCGCCGCTCTCGGCGCAGTGGCCCCGGCACCGGTCCGCGTCGGCCCCGCGCACGGCCGACGGTGCAGTGGATGTGCGGGCGCCGGCGCCGCGCACGCGCGCCGGCACGCCGGATCTGTCCGGCATCTGGGAAAACGTCGGCTGGCGCGAATTGCAACAGCAGAGTGGCGACGTCAGCGGCACCGGTGGCTCGCCGGGCACGCGCGGGCTGCTCGGCGGCGCGACCGGAGTGCTCACCGGCGGCCCCGGACTTTTCTTCGACATCGCCACCGGCGTGCAGGGCGGCCTGCCGCTGCAGCCGTGGGCCGCGGCACTGAAGCAGCAGCGCATGGCCGCCAACAGCAAGGACAACCCCGACGCGCACTGCCTGCCGCTCGGCAACATGCAGCTGCACACGCATCCGCAGCCGCGCAAGATCGTCCAGACGGCCGACGTGGTCGTCATCCTCTACGAAGGCAACGCCGGCGTCCGCCAACTCTTCACCGACGGGCGGCCGCTGCCGGCCGGTGATCCGCAGCCGTGGTGGTTCGGCTACTCCACCGGACGCTGGGTCGGCGACACGCTGGTGGTGGAGACGGCAGGCTTCCGCGACGGCGGCTGGCTCGACGTGAACGGCAGCCCGCTCACTGATGGCGCCCGCGTCACCGAGCGCTTCCGCCGCACCAGCTACGGCACCTTGGACGTGGAAGTGACGGTGGACGATCCGAAGGCCTACACCCGGCCCTGGACGGTCACCATCCGCCAGCGGCTGATGCCCGACGACGAGCTCATCGAGTTCGTGTGTCTCGAAAACGAGCGGTCCACCCGGCACTTCCAGTGATGGCAGCGGGCGGGCGATCGGTTTGACAGGCGCGGATCGCCGTGGTCCCATGTCAACGGATGCCTCACGCTCCCTGCATCATTACGGCCGCGATCACTGGTTCGGTCCCCCGCAAGGAGAACAACCCCGCCGTTCCGATTACCGTGAGCGAGCAGATCGAGTCGACGCACGCGTGCTACGAGGCCGGCGCGGCGCTCGTGCACGTGCACGTGCGCAACGACGATCAGTCCACCAGCTCCAATCCGGACAAGTTCGCGGATTTCCTCGAACGGATCCGGGTGCACTGCCCCGACATCATCGTGCAGTTCTCCACCGGCGGCCGCTCCGGCGTGGGATCGGAGCGCGGCGGCATGCTGCACCTGAAGCCCGACATGGCCTCGCTCTCCACCGGGTCGTGCAACTTTCCGACCCGCGTCTACGAGAACCCGCCGGATCTCATTCTCGAGCTCGCGGGCAAGATGACCCAGTACGGCGTCAAGCCCGAGATCGAGGTCTTCGACCTCGCGATGCTCTACAACGCCGTCAACTACGTCCGCGACGGCGTGCTGAAGGCGCCGCTCCACGTGCAGTTCGTGCTCGGCGTCAGGCACGCCCTGCCGGCCGAACGCGACATTCTCGAGTTCGAGGTCGGAAAGCTGCGCGAGCTGATGCCCGACGCGACGTGGGTGGCGGCCGGCATCGGCCGCCATCAGATCGACGTGAACCGCTGGTGCCTGGACATGGGCGGGCACTGCCGCACCGGGCTCGAGGACAACGTGCGGTGGGACAAGCATCGCCTCGCGGCGTCGAACGCCGAGCTCGTCGGCCGCGTCGCCGATCTCTGCGCCGAGTACGGCCGCGCGGTGGCCACGCCGGCCGACGCCCGCGCGATTCTCGGACTCAACTAGCGCAGGCCAGCGCCTCGGCTTGCCCGGCCGTTCCGCCGTGTGGCACCATCGCGGTTTCCCGAGTGGCCCCGGGTGTGAGCGACGACCTCGTCCTGTTGAAGCGGATTGCCGCGCGCGACGATGCGGCTCTGGCGGAGTTCTACGATCGCCACAGCCGGCTCGCCTTCGCGATCATCCGGCGCATCCTCCAGAGCCCGGCGGACGCCGAGGAAGTACTGCAGGAGACCTTCGTGCGGGTGTGGTCCCGCGCCGAGACCTACGACCCCCGGCTCGGGTCGCCGGCGGCGTGGGTGGTGCGCATCGCGCGCAACCGCGCGATCGACCGGCTGCGTGCCAGGCAGGTGCGCGCCGACGTCAACGCTCCGGTGCCGGCGATGGACGAGGCGGCCCGCCCCGAAACGCCCTCCCTCGACACGCCCGAGACGCTGATGCAGAGCGCATACACCGCAATCGCGGTCCGGGGCGCCGTGGCGGAGCTGCCAGTGCCGCAGCGGACGCTCATCGAAGCCGCGTTCTTCGAGGGCTGCACCCACCAGGAGCTGTCCGCCCGGTTCGGCGTACCGCTCGGCACGGTCAAAACACGGATCCGCAACGGCCTCGTGAGCCTGCGGGTGCGCCTGGAGCAGACGGCATGATCCCCGACGACCTCGAAGCGCTGGCCCTCGCCGACGCGATTGGCGCGCTCGACCCCGAGGATCGCCTCGTGCTCGACGCGCGCGTCGCGGCGCTCTCGCCCGAGGAGCGCGCGCACGTCGCGTCGCTGTACGACGTCACGCTCGCGCTCGGCTCGGGGGTCGATCAGGCCGACCCGCCCGCGCGCGTGCGCGACCACGTGATCGCGGCCACGCGCACGCCTGGGCGATACACCGTGTTCGCCGGTGATCAGGAGTGGGCCGATACCCCGCTGCCCGGCATCCAGTCGAAGGTGCTGTCGATCGACAAGGCGCGCGGCGTGGTGACGTTGCTGATCCGGGCGACGCGGGCGCCGTGTACCCGTCGCACCGCCACTCGGGCCCCGAGGAGTGCTACGTGATTCGCGGCTCGGTCGTCATCGACGGCCGCGTGCTCCGCGCCGGCGACTTCCACCACGCCGACGCGGACTCCGACCATGGCGAGATCACCACCGACGAGGGCGCCGAGGTGCTGATCGTCGGCGCCATCGACGACTACCTGCCGTCGCGTTCCTGAAAGCGGGCGTATGCTGTCACCTCGCTGCGCCCCAGATGCGGCGCTGCACAGCCAGGAGCAACTCATGCCGAAGTATCTCTTCTCGATTTCGTACACCGCCGAAGGAGCCAAAGGCGTACGCAAGGACGGCGGCACCAAGCGCCGGAAGGTCGCCTCCAAAGCGGTGGAGAGCCTGGGCGGCAAGCTGGAGGCGCTCTACTTCTGCTTCGGGCCAGTACGACGCGGTGGTGATAGCCGACCTGCCCGACGCGGCCTCGGCCGCGGCGTTGTCCCTGGCGGTTGCCGGCACCGGCGGCGCCGAGACCACGACGACCGTGCTCATCACCCCTGAGGAGATGGACAAGGCCGCGGGCAAGAAGACCGCCTACAAAGCCCCGGGCACCTACGTGGATTTAGAAACTCAGTTGTACTCCCACGTCCACCTTGCGGGTCCCGGTGACGGCCGTGGCCTGGCCGAAGAAGGGTGACGTGATCACGCCGCTGTAGCCGACGTAGTTGGAGCGGTTGGTGAGGTTCTGGATCTGCACGACGAACTGCAGCCGGAACCGCGCCGCGTTCTGGTCGAAGGTCTGCACCGTGGGCGCGCCCGCCCCGCCGGCAATCACGCTGATCCCCGGCGGCAGCCGCGTCTGCTGGCGCCCGAACAGGAAGGTGTAGGCGGCGGCGGGGTTGATCGTCCACTGCGTCGGCGCCCGCTGCGTGTTGCGGGCCACGCCGTCCGGGCGATCGTTGTAGACCAGGTCGCCGTTGCCGTCGAAGCCGGTGCGGATCGTGTACGGCAGCCCGGAGTTCACGTTGAAGTTCCACTGCATCAGGAAGTTCCTGACGAACTGGCTGTTGAACGTGAAGTTGAAGCGGTGCGGGACTTCCTGCGTCGCCGTCCCCCATTCCTGCGCCAGGCTGCCGGTCGCCGGGATGGCGAACGCCCCATCCGAGTTGTTTTCAAGGTTCGCCCAGGTGTAGTTCGTGAACACCGTCGCGCGCTTCCAGTTGATGAGCGGGGCGTTGAACGCCGGGATCAGCGCGCCTGGATTCACGGTCATCGAGACCTGTACCTCGTGCAGACGCGACGCCGCGTCGGACACCACTTCGACGATGTTGCCGAAGCCGGGATCGGGCCGCACGCCGTCCACCGGCGCATTCAGATTGAGACCGCGGAAGATCGACACGCCGCGCTGGTAGGCGTAGGTGACGCTGGTCTGGACCTGCCGGGCGAGCCGCTGATCGATGCCGCCGCTCACGCGGTTGGTGTGCGGCAGACGCAGGCCGCCCTCGAGGAGGTAGCGGTTCGCCGGCGGCGCGGTCCCGACGTCGCCCACGTCGGGAAACGACGGGTTGAGCAGATCCACCTCGCGCTGGTTGAAGCCGTCCACGCGCAGCGTCTGCTCGTAGGTATTGGCGGGCAGCCAGTCGTGGAAGATGCCCCAGCTCGATCGCAGCGTGGTGGCGCCGCTCTTGAACGGCGCCCAGGTGACGCCGACGCGCGGCATGAAGCTGTTGTAGTCGGTCACGTGGGTTTGCGCTTCGTAGCGCACGCCCGCGCTGACCGTCAGGTTGCGCCGGATCCGCATGTCGTCCTGCCCGTACCACGCCGCCTGGACGTTGCTGTAGCGGATCTCCGGATCGCCGACGCGCTGTGTGTAGCTGCGCGGCCGGCCCTCCTCGAACGCCCGCTGGCTCTCGAACGTGTAGGTCCCGAGGTAGTTCGTCGTGTCGTCGGCGCGGACGCGCAGCGTGTCGAACTGCAGGCCGGTGCGGAACGAGTGGATGCCGCGCACGTAATCGAGGTCGCTGCCGACGTTCAGGCCGCGGTTGTGCTGCCCGCCGGCGCGCTGCGCGCCGCCGCGCGTGAACGCGTCGAGCACGCGGATGGTCTGCGCCTCGAAGGCCGAACGGGATTCGGAATCGTTCCAGAACATCTGCAGCCGGGTCCGCAGGAACATGCGGCGGCCCAGCGGGCCCATGTGCTGCACGCGCAGGTTGTGGTTCGAGTTCTCGGTCGAATACGCGCGCTCCTCGTAGTCGTACTCGCCGATGCCGAGGTTCTCCACCGAATTCCGGTTGCCGTTGTAGCCGAAGCGCAGCGTCTGATCGAGCGTCAGCGCGTAGTCGACGTTGGCGTTGACGTTGACGTTGTCGCGCGGCGTGCTCAGGCGCAGCGCCTCGGAGCGGGTGCCGTCGCCGAGCGCCCGCGCCGCGTTGATGTTCGGCGTCTCGTAGGAGTCGACGCCGTTCACGTTGAGGTTGAACGAGGCCTTGTTCTGCACCAGGGCGCCGTTGAGACCCATCATGTAGTTCTTCAGCTGCTCGGGCCCCCGGACGGGCGTGAACGGGCTGCGCCCGCTCAGCGACCCGCCGCGGAACCGGAAGGCGGTGTTGTAGCGGATCGGGCCGAGGCCTGGCTGGGTGATGATCTCGATCGAGATGCCGCCGGCCGAGTGGTTCTCGGCCGCGAACTGATCGCGCGAGATGCGGATCGAACGGATCATGGCCTTCGGCGGCAGCGCGGCTCCCTCGAAGCTGTCCACCTTGATCACGGCGCCAGGTCCGGCCATGTCCTGCAGCTGCTGCCGGAGCGTGTCGGGATCGTCGGAGAGCGCCTCGAGCTGCTCGCGGGTCAGCACCGTGCCGAACGTGGACTGGCGATCCGCCGCCGACTCCTGCTTGTCGCGCTCGACGGTCACCGCATCCTGCACGCCGGCGATCGGCAGCATCATCACCTGCTTGTTGTCGCCGGCCCGCACCCGCACCTCGGGCAGCGCGCGCGTCTCGAAGCCGGGGAACTCGGCGCTCACCGTGTAGCGTCCCGGCGGCAGGCCGGCCACGCTCGCCACGCCCTGCGCGTTGGTCTGCACCGGCGCGGGTGTCTGCGCCTTGGTCGCCGCTTCGGCCCCCGTCACGGTGACGGTGGCGTTGGCAATGACGGCGCCGCTCGGATCCACGACGGTGATCTGCAGCGTGCCCGGCCGGGCGGCCTGCGCGGCCGCCGGCGCCGCGGCCGCCAGCATCGCCGCGGCGAGGAGACACACGACCACTACGACGTGCCCGCATCGGGCAAATCTCGAAACCATGCGTTTACCTCGTTGGCCTAAGGGCTAACTGCCGGACTCGAAACGCCTGGGATCAACGCGCGCGTTGATCCGGAATCGATCGACCGTCGTTTCCTCCGTGGTTTCGCCAGCCACGGCGCGCCGCAGGCGCGTCGGCAACTGCAGTCCGGAAAACTCCCGGTACTCGGCGAAGTAGAGCCGGTTCTCGACCGTCGGCGGCGGTGCGGGCGGACCACCCGCGCGCGGCGCTCCCGCGGCGCCGCTGCGGCGCCGCTCCGGCGGGTGGTGGCGCTGCGGCCGGTGGCGCTGCGGCGGTGCCGCCGCGCCGGGCGGCGCACCGCCTGGACCGCGGCCGCGGGCCGGCGGCTGTCGCGCCTGCCAACTGAGCATGATCGGGAGATGGGTCTTGCCGTCGATGAACAGCCGCGCGGCGAAATCGTCTGCGCCTTTCACGTCGAGCACCTCGGCACGGCCCTGTGGCGCTTCGGCCTGACCGGCGTACGAGAACGAGAGCGGATAGCTCGAGTAAGAGGACGCGAACAACCCCAGCATCAGCCGGGCGAAGTCCTGCTTGGCGGTCACGAGCTGCTGGCGCGCCGCGGCTTCGAGCTGCTGCGGAGTTGGCGGCGGCGGTCCGCCGGGCCGCGCCGGAGGCGGCTGGGGCACCGGATTCTGCACGAAGCGATCGCCGTTGAAGCCGGTGACCGACGGGCCGGCGTCCTGCGCGGGAAACTCGTCGCGCCGCGCGAACTTGTCGGGCAGTTCGGCCTGGATCTCGAATTCGATCGGCACCAGGTTGTCGCCGCGCACCTGCCGTGTTCGGCCGGTGACGACGAGCGTCTTCATGTCCGACACTCCGCTGCCGATTGCCGCCCGGGTCTCGGCGAGGATGCGGGCCGCCGTTTCCGGTGACTGCCCGGTCGCGGGGGCTTGTCCGCTTGTGGGATCGGGCGCCAGCACAGCGGCGCACGCGAGCACGATCGGCAACGGGGCCGTCGACGGCGCTCTACGCATCAGCACATTCCTCGATCGCAGCACTCAGGGTCACGACGGCCAATACGACGACCGGCGGCCGACATCACATCGGCGCAGTCTCCCAAATACCGGCTTTAGACGCCGCCCGAGGAAAAACGTTCACTGCCCTATGGCCATCTTTGACGTCGAAACGGGCTCGAGAGTTGGGCGCTCCGGCCGCCTCGCCTGAATTGGGGGACGGCACGGGTACACTAGCCGCGCGATGCGCATCCGATTGTCCGACGACCGCCGCGCGGCGCTCCTGCGCGCCATCAAGCAGCACTTCGCGAAGGCATTCGACGAGCCGATCAGCGACTTCCGCGCCGCGGAACTGCTCGACTTCTTCGTCCGCGAACTGGGGCCGCCCGTCTACAACCAGGGCGTACGGGACGCGTGCGGCTACGTCCAGGACAAACTGGGCGATATCGAAGGCGAGATCTACGAGCCCGAACCGCGGTGAGGGCACCAGCGCGCCGGCCAGCGGCGCCGCGATAGAATCCGCGCAGCGGTCTCTCGAGGGCAGGGAGGAGTCCATGAAGGCACTCGCATTGGTGGCACTCGCGCTGGCGTCGCTCGCCGGCGCTGCCGGCCCGGCGGCCGCGCATCATTCCTTCGCCGCCGAGTACGACGATCAGAAGCCGTTGAAGATCACCGGCACGCTGACCAAGGTCGAGTGGATGAACCCGCACATCTGGTACTACGTCGACGTGAAGAACGCCGACGGCACGCTGACCACGTGGGCGATTTCCGGCGGCGCGCCGGGCCAGTTGATGCGGCGCGGCATCACGAAGGATCTGCTCGTCATCGGCTCGACGGTCAACGTCGAGGGCTTCCGGGCCAAGGATGGATCCAACAACGGGTTCGGGCAGCGCGTCACGTATCAGGACGGCCGCAACGTGTTCACGGCCACCGACCCCGCGGGCCGCGCGCCGCAGCGCTAGGAGGAACGTATATGAGAACGCTTTCCCTGCGGTGGCTGCTGCTGGGCTCGTCGCGCTCTGCCCGTGCGGCCTCTCGATGATGGCGGCGCTCGACGCGGCGCAAGCGCGGGCCAGGCGCCCGCGCCACCGGCCGCCGCCGCGAGTCCGGCCGGCATTCCCCGCACCGCCGACGGCAAGCCGGACTTCACCGGCACCTACCAGTGGCCCACCTATCTGCCCGGCGACGAGCGCGGCCGCTCGTCGGCCACCGTGTTCGATCGGAAGCGGTTCGCGCCGCTGAAATCCGGCGGCGAACCGTTCCTCGAGCCGCGCACGGGCGACCCCCGGCACGACGAACCGCGCGACTTCTGCATGCCGGCGGGGTTTCCTGGCGGCATGCTGTCGGCCAACGCGATGCAGTTCTTCCAGACGAAGAACCACCTCGTGATGGTCCACGAGTTCCAGCGCATGAGCCGGGTGATTCCGCTGGACGGGCGGGCCCATCGCAAGGGGCTCGAGCCGATGTTCTATGGCGACCCCGTGGGCCGATGGGAGGGCGACACGCTGATCATCGAGACGGTCAATTTCAAGCGCTGGGCGCTCGACGACTACTACTACACGAACTCGAAGGAATACCGGATGCACAGCGACGCGCTGCGCACCGTCGAGCGGCTGCAGTGGAAGAGCCCGAGCGCCATCTCCTACACGCTCACGATCGACGATCCCAAGATCTTCACGCAGCCGTGGAGCCAGGAGTTCGAAATCCTGGCCAAGCCGGAATGGGACAAGGACGGGCTCTTCGAGTACGTCTGCGAGGAGAACAACCGCTGTCCCGGCGGAAAGTGCCCGGAGAAATGACCCGACCTACCGACTTCTTTGAGCAGGCGCCGCACCTCGTCGTCGCTCGTCTCCGAGAAATCCAGATACCACGCCCCGACCGCGACGAAGCGATCGGGGCTGATCACGCAGACGACGTCGTCGGCCACGAGCCGCATCGCCTCGCACGTGTCGCGCGCCCCGACCGGCGCCGCCACGATGACCCGCCCAGCCTCGAGCCGTCGCACGGCCTGCACGGCCGCCCGCATCGTCGAGCCGGTCGCCAGGCCATCGTCCACCAGGATCACGGTGCGGCCCTCGAGCGGCAGGAGCGGGCGCCCGTTGCGATAGAGGCGCTCGCGGCGATCGAGCTCGGCGAGCTCGACGCGCGCAACGCGCTCCACCACCTCCGCCGACGGGCGCAGCCAGTCGATCACCTCGTCGTTCAGCACCTGGACGCCGCCGCTGGCAATGGCGCCCATCGCCAGCTCGGGGTGGCCAGGCACACCGAGCTTGCGCACGGTGAAGACGTCGAGCGGCACGCCGAGCCTGGTCGCCACTTCGTAGCCGATCGGCACTCCGCCGCGCGGCAGCGCCAGGACGACGACGTCATCGCGCCGCGCGAATGTTTCGAGACGTTCGGCCAGCGCCCTGCCGGCCTCGTGGCGGTCTGCGAAAGCTCGTGCGTTGGAGGCCCCCCAGCTAGTCACGTCCATCGCGTCGGCCCTCCTCACACTACTTGTGACCCGATTGCACGCTTTTCTTCAAACTCAGCCGCGCGATTGAGTGACGGGTCTGGCGTGGACACGATGGACTGGGTGTCCGTGGGCTTCACTCCCGCATTGGTGCCCGATGACGTGCCCGAACCGGCGCTGCTGGCGTTGATGGGGATGGGCGCCGCCGCCCTCTCCGCACGTCGGGCGACACGGACCCGCGCCGCGCGTGGATCGGGATCGGCTCGCGTGCGCTGACGCTCGCGGCGACGATCGACGGATCGTTCATCCCTACCAGATGCGCACGCGCTGGTCCGGGGTGAGATACAGGGCGTGCCCCGGCTTCACGTCGAACGCATCGTACCACGCGTCGAGGTTCCGCACCGTGTCGGCGCGGTACTCGCCGGGGGCGTGCCCGTCGGTGATGACGGCCTGGCGCAGCGCCGGCTCCCGCCACTTGATCAGCCAGCTCTGGGCGTAGGCGAGAAAGAACTGCTGCGGACCGGTGAAGCCGCCGAGCGCGGGCGCGGCCGTGCCGGCAAGCGACGCCTGCCAGCCGTCGTGCGCGGTGGCAAGGCCGGCGACGTCGGCGATGTTCTCGCTGAGCGTCTGCCGCCCGTTGAGGTGCAGGTCGGGAAACGGCGCGTAGGCGTCGTACTGCGCCGCCAGCCGCGCCCCCGCGGCGCCGAACTGCTGCAGGTCCTCCTTCGTCCACCAGTTCGCCAGGCGACCCTCGGCGTCGAACATCGCGCCGATGTCGTCGAAACTGTGCGTGATCTCGTGGCCGATCACGGCGCCGATGGCGCCGTAGTTGGCGGCCGCCGGCGCCGCCGGGTCGAAGTACGGCGGGGCGAGGATGGCGGCCGGAAAGTTCAGGGCGTTCTGCAGCGGGAGATTCAGCGCATTGACGGTCTGCGGGGACATCCACCACTCGCCCTTGTCCACCGGCTTGCCCAGCTTGGCGAGGTGCCGCTCGTACTCGAAGCGCTCGGCGCGCTGCCGGTTGCCGAAGGCGTCGCCCCGGACGATCTGCAAGCCGCGGTAATCGACCCACGTATCCGGATACCCCGACGCCGACGCGCAGCGTGGCCAGCTTCTGCCGCGCCTTCACCTTGGTGGCCGCCGACATCCACTCGAGCCGATCGATGCGGGCGCCGAACGCGGTGATGAGGTTCTTGACCATCGCCTGCATCTGCGCCTTGGTTTCGGGCGGGAAGTAGCGCGCGACGTAGATCTGGCCGACCGCCTCGGGGATCGCGGCGCTGGTCGCCGCAATGCCGCGCTTCCACCGCTCGGCAAGCTGCGGCGTGCCGTTGAGCACCTTGCCGTGGAAGGCGAACCGCTCGTCGACGAACGCCTTGGGCAACACCGCGGCGTTGCGGTCGATGGTGTGGAAGGTGAGCCAGTGCTTCCACGAGGCCAGCGGCTCATTGCGTACCAGCGCCGACAGCCCGCGCACTGCTGAGGGATGCCACACGATGATCACCGCCGCCGTGTCGAGGCGCGCACCGGCCAGAAACGCACCCCAGTCGATGCCGGGTGCTCTCCCCGGGAACTCCTCGCGCTTCCACGGGTTGTTGGCTTTGAGCACGTCGATCGACTCGGCCCGGCTGGCGTGCACGCGCGCCATCCTGGTTTCGAGCGCGACAATCGCAGCCGCCGCGGCGTCGGCATCGGCGACGCCCGCCAGCCGCAGCGTGCGCGCCACGTGCGCGGCAAACTCCTTGCGAACGCCGGCCATGCGCGGCGAGTTTTCCAGGTAGTACTCGCGATCGGGCAGATCGAGGCCCCCTTGGAGCAGATACGGCCGGCTCGTCGCGGGATCGTCCAGCGCCGCCGTGACCCACACACCGAACAGCCGATCGGTCCGGAAGTTGGTGTTGTTGAGCGCGTCCACGTCGGCGCGCAGCTCCTCGCCGAGGGCGCGCGACAACGCGGCAGGCGAGTCGATGGCCGCGATGCGGGCGAGCATCGGCTGGAGCGGCGCCAGGCCCTTGGCGTCGATGCCCGCGTCGTCCATGTAGCTCGCGTAGTAGTCGGCCGCCTGCTGCTGCACCGTGCCCGCGGCGGGCGACGCCGTGCCTGCCGCTTCGAGCAACGCGCGGGTGCGCTCGGCCGCGACCTCGGACATGTTCTCGGTGGGCCCCCAGGTGCTGCGATCGGGAGGAATCTCGGTGGTGGCGAGCCACGTGCCGTTGGCGAACTTGTAGAAGTCGTCGCCGGGGTGGACCGCGCGGTCGATGGCCGCGAGATCGAGGCCACGCACGCGCGACGTGGCGGAGGCTGGCGCATCGGCGGCAGTCGCGTTGGAGCCTGACGGCCGGCAACTGCTGGCGGCCATGGCGCAGACGGCGAGGGCTGACACCGTGGTGAAGCAGAGCCGGCGGGCGCGAGCGGCGATCGACATGGGCACCTCAGTTGAAGAAGCGTTCTGCAAATTCAGCACTGCACGAGGTGGCAGTCAAGCCAAAAGCCGCGTGAAAGCGATGAGGCACCGGACTTCACACGGCCCGGCATCCGCAGCCGCGTGTTCGT
>CAVSWX010000020.1:0-161311 GCA_963731785.1 uncultured Acidobacteriota bacterium | reverse complement strand
CATATCTGCTTGTAAATACGGCACTTGCTGCCTGCGACTGACATGGGGTCTGTTGAGAAGCGCGGGTGATCCGAGCCGTCCTGCAAACAAGACTGCAAGCGAGCCCCATTTGAGCTCGGCGCGCAATTCTGCCGGTTCGCCGTGAGCGGCTGAAATCTGCCCGTATTGGCTGTAAACGAGCCAGTCAAGCACCCCTACACCTCCGCAGATCTTTCGGCGTGCTCCAGTGTTCAAGACGGGGAGCGCGGACCATCTCTGGGCGGTTGCTCACCCATACCGTTCCTTGTTTGTCGGAATCTGCCCGATTCGCTCCGAGCCTTGGAGACCTCATTTTGGAGACGGACGCCTTCCGACCAGGGACGCCGCAGAAAGCTGAAGGCTCGACGCGCTCCCTACTATAGATGAGAGGATGAAGCCTTTAGTGCCATGGGGGGGGCGGGGGATCGCATAGTCGGGTTTCCGTCAACTTCCAATAGGGCATTCACGCTTCTCGTCCCCACCCGGTGTGATACGTGCCGAAGAGAGCGGCGGGGGCTCACGACCGTTGGATGACGGATTGAGCCATACACCTCGCGAATCAGACGTCTCCCTGGCGGGCATCAGCGCTCGGCCGCATCTCCTCGTAGTGATACCCGCTCAACGATTGGGACGCGGTATCGCTGCTGCTCCGCGATCTCGATGGCGTCCTTGCCGGATCGGGTCTCGAGGCAGACGCCTTGCTCGTGGATGACGGTTCTACGGCGAGCCGAGTGTGGAGATCCGAGCAGGCGCTTACGTCGCGCTCAAGCGCATAGATGTGCTCGCGTTGCGCCGGAACATCGGTCATCAGCGAGCGATCGCCATCGCCCTCGCATTCGCGTACGAACAGCGTCGACCAGACACGCTGCTGATCATGGACGGTGACGGCGAGGATGCGCCGAGCGATGTGCCGCGGCTGCTGGCACGCCTCGCCGAGGCACAGGGGGAGTCAATCATCTTTGCGGCGCGACAGCGTCGCTCGGAGGGTCTCGGCTTCCGGCTCTTCTACGCTCTCTACCGGTTCGCTCATCGCGTCCTGACCGGGATTCCCGTGCGCGTCGGAAATTTCAGCGCCGTCCCTGGACGTCTCGCGGGGCGTCTCGTCGTCGTGTCCGAGCTCTGGAATCACTACGCAGCCGCCGTGTTCAAGGCGCGGCTGCCGCACGACAGCATCCCCACCGCACGCGCGCGCCGGCTGTCAGGACAATCGCGAATGAATTTCGTGGCGCTCGTCGTGCACGGATTCAGTGCATTGTCCGTTCACGCGGAATTGATCGGCGTACGAATGCTGGTGGTGTCCGCAGCAGCGGTGCTGCTGGTCGGCGCGCTCATCGCATCGGTCGTCGGGGTCCGGCTGTTCACATCGCTGGCGATTCCCGGCTGGGCAACCACCGCGTTCGGGCTGCTCGTCGTTCTGCTGGTCCAGGCGGTAGCGGCGGCGGTATTCTTCATTTTTCTCGTGCTGCACGGCCGCTCGCAGCCGCTCTTCATACCTATCCGCGACTATTCGTATTTCGTCGACACGACCTGGCAGCTCTTTCCACGCGCGAACAACCAGCGCGACGCGCAGGCTCGCGCCGGCGCCGCCGTCGATCGATGACATTCCGCTACGTCGGCCAAGAGCTCGATCTCTTCAAACATGCGGTTAACTGGAAGAGGTACCACGCGTCGCGCCTTCACCCGTTCATCACCGGTGACACACTCGAAGTCGGCGCCGGCATCGGGGGCACCTCGCGATTCCTGTGTGATGGCAGGCAGCGATCCTGGACATGCCTCGAGCCCGATAGCGCGCTGATGAACGGCCTGCAAGCCGTGCTTCATGCGGACCCGCTGCCGGTGCCAGCGCGCATGCTGCCCGGGACCGTCGCTGATCTTCGGGCAGACGAGCAGTTCGATACGATCCTCTACATCGATGTCCTGGAGCACATCATTGACGACCGTGCGGAGCTGGAGCGCAGCTCCGTGCACGTGCGCACCGGGGGAGTCATCGTCGCTCTCTCGCCCGCCCACGAGTGGCTGTTCAGTCCGTTCGATCGGGCAATCGGGCACTACCGACGCTACTCGATTGGCAAGCTGAGGGAATTGACCCCGCGCGGCATGGAGCTGGCGTCGGCTTTCTATCTGGATAGCGCCGGAATGCTCGCATCACTGGCGAACCGCATGCTGCTGAAGGAAGCGTCTCCGACGCGGGCGCAGATACGCTTCTGGGATTCGACACTGGTTCGTCTGTCGCGAGTGCTGGATCCAGTCACCAGCCGCCGAGTGGGAAAGACTGTCATTGCCGTGTGGCGGAAGCTTCCTTCCGCGCACTGAATTCCGAACGTCAGCATGTCTGGGATCCACGGCGAAGCATCTGCGCGAACGCCGTCGCGTGAGAAGCTGGCATGCGCGGCAGCCGCCCTAACGGCCTTCGCATTTCTCGTGTGGCGCGCACGCGCTTTCTTTCCGAACGCCGAGGGACTCCTCGGACATGACTATTCCTGGTTCTTTCCGACGCTGCTGGTGGGCCATTTCTGGCAGACAGACGAACGGCTGGCTGATACGTCCGGACTTTACGCCCGCGTTCTGCGGTGGCGTGCCGTTCCTCGCGAACCCGCAAAGCGTCTTCTTCTCGGTGCCCCAGTTGCTGCTGTTGGTGTTCGAACCGGCCACAGCCATGTTCGTGACGCTCGTCCTGTTTGCCAGTCTCGGGGCGGGCGGGTGCTACGTGCTGCTGCGGCGCCACTTCGGCGCGTCGCCGCCAGCCGCGACGCTCGGGGCGATTCTGTTTCTTCTGAATGGCTTCATGTTCTATCGCATGGTGATTGGCCACCTCACGTACCATGCGTTCGGCGTCGTCCCGCTCCTCGCTTCTGTGGCCGCCGCTACCCAGGGCTTCGCATGGACGTCGGCCGGCCACTATCTGCGCCGTCTCGTCGTGCCGGTCACGCTGGGCGGGCTCCTGTCGGGTACATCACCTACGCCGGCGCCCTGAACTTTCAGATCCCTGTCGTGCTGACGGTGGCCTCGGTGCTTCTGCTGCTGCAGATCGAGCGCGGGGTGAGGACGGCTCCATGGCTGGTGCTCGCGGGAAGTTGCCTGTGGGGTATGACGATTTCGGCGATGAAGCTCGTTCCGGCCGCGATGCTCGCCGGTCAATTCGCGCGTGCCTATCTTCCGCACTACCTGTTTCGCGACCCACTGCAGCTGGCCACCGCGATGTTCACCGGATTCTTCGCGCCGGGCGCGCTGCCGAACGGATTCGAGCTCACCAAGGGCGCCGGATTGGGCCGGCACGAATTCGAGTTCGGGTTGTCCGTCGTTCCGCCGGTATTGATGTTCCTGCTGTTCCACAAGGGCCGACTGCCACGCCAATGGTTCGAACGGCGCATGCTCTGGCTCGCGCTCAGCGGGTTGTTGCTGACTCCGGTTGCCCTCAGCATCGGGCCGGAAAGCTGGGGCGACCTGTTGCTCCACGTCCCGGTGATCAACAGCAACACCACGTTCGTTCGATGGTGGGCGATCTATGTGATCCCGCTGGTAATTGTCGCCGCGCGATGCATCGATACCGTCGCCGCGACTCGTTCCAGGCGCGTCGCGCTACTGGGGTGTTGCGTGGCGCTGGCAATCGGCCAGGAAGCGCTCCACAATCCTGCGTGCTGCACGGCTCCCGGCGCGATGAACGTGTACGACCCCAAGCCGGTCACGAACGCCTACCGAAAGGTGCAGATGGGCAGCCAACTGGCGCCGATCGGTTGGATTGGATGGAATCCGGAGTCCGCTCGCGAGCGTCCACAGGGGTTTCGCACGAATGACGCGGTCCTAGACGGAGTGTCGGCTGTCCCCTGCTACGAACCACTGTTCGGCTACGACAATGAGCTGTTTCCACCATTCGGGCTCGTCAATGGGCCGATTGAGCATGCCCCGTTGAGCCGCGACTGAACCTCGTCGATCCCTCGAATTACTTTCGCCGTCCGATTCGGCCGGCGGCGGAGTGGCGCTTCGAGGCGTCTCGTCTGACGGAGGCTCGAAACTTTGGCAGCTATCGACCGTACGCGTGGGCCGAGCCCTGGTGGCACACGGCAGCGACGCGGCTCACGGTCGTCACGCTCCTCCTGTCACTGATGATTCTGCTCTTTCAGGCGGGTCGCCGACTCTTGTTCATGCTGGCGGGTCGCGCCGGCAATTGAAGCTGGCCGAGGCCACTTCCGCGCCGAGACGCGGGCCAGCCGCCACACCTATGAGAGCCCGGCCGACCTGTTTCGAGCCGTGCGCTCCGGAACAGGTCCGAGAGAGATTGATTCTCGTGGTCGCGCACTTCTGCGTTGCTCGGGTTGTAGCCAGTGGAGCGCCTGTGGCAACGGTGTCTCCAGAACTGAGAACTTGTAACTTCATTGGCCGACGGTGCCGACGGCGTGGGCGGTTCGTTTGGCCGGTGCGCTGACCCTCCTCCTCTCGACACTTCGCCCCCTCCGCCCGAGCGAATGTCCTTACACTTCGGCCGATACACGGTGTGGAGGTTCGACATGCTCCGCACGGCCATCTCACTCGCGCTTCTGACGATGCTTTTCACCACCGCGTGCAGCAGCACGCCGGTCGACGAGGGTCCCGCGCCCGCCATCAACACCAGCGCGGCGGACAACCTCATCCCTGGCCAGCTCGCCCGCGGCGCGGCGCTGCAGACCGAAATCCGCAGTGCGGGCAACGACTGCAATCGGGTCGTCCGCACTTTTCGGCAGGGGATGCTTGACGGCGACGACGTGTGGAACGCCGAGTGCGAAGGCGGAGCCGCCTATGGCATCGTCTCGAAGGCCGGCGGCGACACGGAAGTCGTGGTCTGCGATGAGATCGAGCAGCGCACGGGAACGAGCTGCTTCGAAAAGTTCTGAGGCCGGTTAGGGCGAAAGACCGTCTTCTGGCTGGCTTTCGAAGACACCTCGCACGAAATCATCCTCTGGCAAAGCCCCAAGAATTTCAGCTCCGACGCTGCTCACGGTCTTTGGAACGCCAGTAACCCTATATTGGCGAGATAGATCGTGGAATTCACTCGCCTCCACACAGGTCGCGGAAATATTAGGGCTTTCGACCGCCATTCGATGCGCCAGCGTCACCGCCCGTGGGCAGTGCGGACATGTGGGCGTGACGAACACCTTGATGTCCATCGGTGCCGTGGCCTTCTCGGCGATCAACGCCTTGCTGTCCTCGGACAGGCCAGAGTCGTCAGTGCCGGCCAGAATGATGGACTCGATCAGTGAGCTGAACTCGTAGCCCGCCGGAGCGCCGAGAAAACGCATGCGCGTGTCGGCGCCGTCGCGCAGCAGCACGATGGCCGGAATCCGATCGATCCCGAACTGCGCGCTCTTCTCGCGGTCGAGAATCAGGTTGACCTCTTCAACCGAGACGCGCTCGCTGAGCCCGGCGACCTCGTCAATGACCTGCCGGGCGATGAGCGCCGTGTCGGGCGCCCCGATGGTCTGCGTGAAGAAGAGCAGTGTGACGTCGTGCGTGAGTCCGGCCAGGTGCGTCTGCACCGTCTGCCGGTCGCGCTCGGACAATAAGCTCATCAGAATTTGAAGAGATCGTCGAATGCCTTGCGCGAGCTGTCGACTTTGGGCGTCGTGGTTTCACGCTCGACGGTGGTGCGCGGGCTGAAGCTGGCGCAGGTGTTTCGTGCGTTCTTCGGTGTCACCCGGGCGGGCACCGGCTGCATGCATTCGAAACGGCTGCCCGGATCGAACGACACGCACTGGGCGCATGCGTGCAGATCGGCACCGCACCGCAGGCACTTGCTGTCGCCGCCCACCTCGCCCGACACCACGTAGCCGCACTGCGCGCAGCGAAATACCTCACGGTAGCCCGGCATGTTGATGTTCTTCGGGCCATCCTGGGAGATTCTCCGGGTGCCGGCGGGCGCGCCAGGCTCAGGCGCGGGCCGCGGGCCCTGTGGATTTTTCGGGCGCGCCGAGGGCTCGTCCTGATACCCTCGCTGACGATATTTTCTGTCGCTCATGGATGCGATGCGGTCTTGAGATTGTAGCGCGCAGACAGGCCTGAAACGCGGGTTCGACGCTTGATCCTTTTTTCACAACTGTGGTACAACTCCCTGTTGGCCGCACCAGTTCGGGGGCACGTTACCACTTATGCCCGAGCGGACGCGGGCCCGCTGACTGACGCCCGACCACGGGCCGCGAGTCGCACAATTCACGATGCCGCAGATCTTCGATCGCAGCGCCAATTTCCTCTCCAAGGCCAGCCTCGCGGGTCTCCTCCTCCTCGTCGGGGGTCTCATCGGGCTCCTGATGATATTCGGGAGGTCCAGTTACGTCACGCGGGCCCACGATACATCGAGCAGCCGATTCAGTTCAGCCACGCGCATCACGTCGGCGACGACGGCATCGACTGCCGTTACTGCCATACGTCGGTCGAGACGTCGGCGTTTGCCGGCATCCCGCCGACCAAGACGTGCATGAACTGCCACTCGCAGCTGTGGAACACGGCGCCGATCCTGGAGCCGGTGCGCGCGAGCTTCCGCGACGACAAGCCGCTGCGCTGGATCCGCGTGCACGACCTGCCCGACTTCGTCTACTTCAATCACAGCATCCACGTGAAGAAGGGCATGGGGTGCGAGACCTGCCACGGGCGCGTGGATCAGATGCCGCTGATGCTGCAGCAGAACACGCTGCAGATGGATTGGTGCCTCAATTGCCATCGCAACCCCGAGAACTACGTCCGTCCGCGCGAGGAGATTTTCACCATGGGCTACCAGCCGGCCGAGCCGCAGTCCATCGTTGGCGCGCGGCTCGTCAAGGAGTACGGCATCAAGGGCAACACCAGTTGCTCGACGTGCCACCGGTGAGGCGCTCATGAGTGCACCGAAAGACATCGAAGCGCTCCGCGCCCAACTCGACGGCTCGCGCGGCAAGGAATACTGGCGGAGTCTCGAGGCGCTGTCCGGCACCCCCGAGTTCAAGGAATTCCTCCACCGCGAGTTCCCCCAGAACGCCTCGGAATGGCTCGATCCCGTCGGCCGCCGCGGCTTCCTGAAGCTGATGTCGGCGTCGCTGGCCCTCGCCGGCGTGAGTGCCTGCACGCGCCAGCCGACCGAAGAGCTCGTGCCGTACGTCAGGCAGCCCGAGGAGCTCGTCCCCGGTAAGCCGCTCTTCTACGCCACCGCGATGCCGTTTGCCGGCGCGGGCATGGGCCTGCTGGTCGAGAGCCACGAGGGCCGGCCCACCAAGATCGAGGGCAACCCCGATCACCCGTCGAGCCAGGGCGCCACCGACATCTTCGCGCAGGCGTCGATTCTCGGCCTCTACGATCCCGACCGCTCCACCACGATTACCAACCTCGGCGAGATTCAGCCGTTCAGCGCCTTCGTCGTCGCCATGCGCAGCGTGTTGAGCGCGCAGTTGTCGAAGAAGGGCGCGGGCCTGCGCATTCTCACCGAGACGGTGGCGTCGCCGACCATGGCGGCGCAGATCGACGAGATCCTGTCGCGCCTGCCCGCGGCCAAGTGGGTGCAGTGGGAGCCGTACTTCGGCCACAACGCCCGCGAAGGCAGCCGCCTCGCCTTCAACGAGTACGCGGCGCCGCAGTACGCAGTGGACAAGGCCGACGTGATCCTGGCGCTCGACGCCGACTTCATGTGCGTCGGTGCGGCCGGCCTGCGCCACGCGCGCGCGTTCGCCTCGCGGCGGCGCGCCGAAAGCACCGGGGGCCGCAACCGGCTCTACGCGGTCGAGAGCACGCCCACCAACAGCGGCTCGCGCGCCGACCACCGCCTCCCGATCAAGGCGTCGGAGATCGAGGGGCTCGTCCGGGCGTTGGCTGCCGACCTGAAGGTGCCCGGCGTGACCGCCCCCACCGTGTCCGCCGAGGTCGACGAAGTTCCTGGGTCCGCTGACGAACGATCTGAGGGCTGCCTCCGGCAAGAGCCTCGTGGTGGCCGGCGACAGCCAGCCGGCGTCGGTGCACGCGATCGTGCACGCGATCAACGCGGCGCTCGGGAACGTCGGCGCCACGATCACCTACACGCAGACGCCGGAAGCGCGCCCGATCAACCAGCTGGCCAGCCTGCGCGAGCTCGTCGGCGAGATGAACGCCGGCACCGTGGACTTCCTGCTGATTCTCGGCGGCAACCCGGTGTACA
Source organism: uncultured Acidobacteriota bacterium (assembly GCA_963731785.1). Lineage (GTDB taxonomy): Bacteria > Acidobacteriota > Vicinamibacteria > Vicinamibacterales > UBA2999 > DASYRM01. Next base: position 153,165 of record CAVSWX010000020.1, on the reverse strand, counting down.
CCGTGCCGGCGGATCTCAAGTTCGGCGATGCGCTCGACAAGGTGCGCCTCCGTGCGCACGTCGGCCAGTACGAAGACGAGACCGCCGAGAAGTGCCAGTGGCACTTACCCGAGGCGCACTACCTCGAGATGTGGAGCGACGTGCGGGCCGACGACGGGACCGTCACGATCGTGCAGCCGCTCATTGCGCCGCTCTACGGCGGCAAGTCGCCGCACGAGATTCTCGCGGCGTTCGCGGAAAGCGGCGGCGAGCGCCCCGGCTACGACATCGTGCGCGAGGACCTGGGCCAAGCAGACCGGGCTGTCCACGGCTGCACCCGCGGCGCCGCCCGTCGCGGTGGCCACCCCGGCTCCCGCGCCGGCCACGCCGCAGACGCCGCCCCCGGGGGGCGCCGCCGCCGGTCTTCCCGCAGGAGCGCCCGCTCCGGCTGCACCGGTCGCGGCCGCGCCCAAGCCGGCGCTGTCGCCGTTCGACATCGCGTGGCGCAAGTGGCTGCATGACGGCCTCGTCCCCGACACCGCGTTCGGTTCGAAGCAGGTGACGCTCCAGGGCGCGATGCCGTCGGCGAGCACGCCGGCGGGGCAGGGTCTCGAGGTGGTGTTTCGGCCCGATCCCGCCGTTCACGACGGCCGCTACTCGAACAACGCCTGGCTGCAGGAGCTGCCCAAGTCGCTGACCAAGCTGACGTGGGACAACGCGGCGCTGATCTCGCCGGCCACGGCCGCGCGGCTCACCCTCATCAGCGGCGACGTCGTCGAGCTGAAGCAGGGCGGCCAGGCGGTGCGCATTCCGGTGTGGATCGCGCCCGGCCAGGCGGCCGACACGCTGACGCTGCACTCCGGCTACGGCCGCACTCGCGCCGGCCGCACCGGCACGGGCATCGGCTTCGCGGTGAACGCGCTGCGCACCACCACGGCACCTGACATGGTGGGCGGCGTCCAGCTGACGAAGACCGGCGACAGCTACGAGCTCGCGTCCACGCAGGACCACTGGTCGCTCGAGGGCCGCAACCTGATTCGCGTCGGCACGCAGGCGCAGTACGCGGCCGACCCGGCGTTCCCTGCGAAGATGCAGGAAGAAATCCCGAAGACCCTCACCATGCTGCCCGAGCGGAGCTCCGAGGGCTACGCCTGGGGCATGGCGATCGATCAGAACGTCTGCACCGGGTGCAACGCCTGCGTCGTGGCCTGCCAGTCCGAGAACAACGTCCCGGTCGTCGGCAAGAGCCAGGTGCTGAACGGCCGCGAGATGCACTGGCTCCGCGTGGACCGCTACTACACCGGCGACATCGACAAGCCCGACACCTACCACCAGCCGATGCCGTGTCAGCAGTGCGAATCGGCGCCGTGTGAGGTGGTGTGCCCGGTGGCCGCGACGACGCACAGCGACGAAGGCCTGAACGACATGGTCTACAACCGCTGCGTCGGCACGCGCTACTGCTCGAACAACTGCCCCTTCAAGGTGCGGCGGTTCAACTTCCTGCTGTATCAGGACTTCGAGACACCCTCGCTCAAGCTGCAGCGCAATCCCGACGTCACCGTGCGCAGCCGCGGCGTGATGGAGAAGTGCACCTACTGCGTCCAGCGCATCAACCAGGCGCGGGTGGCCGCCAAGCTCGACGCGACAGTGGGGCCCGACGGCAACTCGATCGAACGGCCGATCCGTGACGGCGAGGTGGTGACGGCCTGCCAGTCGGCGTGCCCGACCGAGGCGATCGTGTTCGGCAACCTCAACGATCCGGACAGCCGCGTGTCGAAGCTGCGGGCGCACTCGCTCAACTACCGGCTGCTCGAAGAGCTCAACGTCAAGCCGCGCACGAGCTACATGGCGGTCGTGCGCAACCCGAACACCGAACTCGAGCCCGCCAGCGCGACCAACGGGGAGGACCGAGGCTGATGGCCGCCAAAGAGCACGTGCCGGACCAGGACGAACTGGCCCTGATGCAGCGGACGCCGGCGGTCATCGCGCCGGGCCACACGTTCGAGTCGGTCACCGATTCGATCAGCAGCATCGTCCTGACCAAGCGGACCACCATCGGGTGGTTCCTTGGGTTCGCCCTCGCGTTCATGTTCCTGATGGTCCTCAACATGACCATCGGCAAGCTGCTGGTGACCGGCATCGGCATCTGGGGCAACAACGTCCCGGTCGGCTGGGCGTTCGACATCATCAACTTCGTCTGGTGGATCGGTATCGGCCACGCCGGCACGCTGATCTCGGCGATTCTGCTGCTCTTCCGCCAGCAGTGGCGCACGTCGATCAACCGCTTCGCCGAGGCGATGACGCTCTTCGCCGTGGCGTGCGCGGCCATGTTCCCGCTGCTCCACACCGGCCGGCCGTGGCTGGCGGTCTACTGGCTGTTCCCGTATCCGAACACCATGGGCCTGTGGCCGCAGTTCCGCAGCCCGCTGATCTGGGACGTGTTCGCGGTCTCCACCTACGGCACGGTGTCGGCGCTGTTCTGGTTCACCGGCCTCGTGCCCGACATGGCGACGCTGCGCGACCGGGCGCAGTCGAAAGTGGCGCGCACCATCTTCGGGATGTTGTCGCTCGGCTGGCGCGGCTCGGCGCGGCACTGGCAGCGCTACGAGATGGCCTACCTGCTGCTGGCCGGTATCTCGACGCCCCTCGTGCTCTCGGTCCACTCGGTCGTGAGCTTCGACTTCGCGGTGTCGGTGCTGCCGGGCTGGCACGCCACCATCTTCCCGCCCTACTTCGTCGCCGGCGCCATCTACTCCGGGTTCGCGATGGTCATGACCCTCGCCATCCCGCTGCGCAAGTTCTACGGTCTCGAAGACTTCATCACCATGCGTCACATCCACAACATGACCAAGGTGATGCTGGCGACCGGGATGATCGTCGCCTACGGCTACGCCAACGAGGCGTTCTTCGCCTGGTACAGCGCCAACGCCTACGAAGCCTACATGATGGTCAACCGCATGACCGGGCCGTACGTGTACTTCTACTGGTCGCTCATTGCGATCAACGCGGTGATGATTCAGCTGTTCTGGTTCCGCAGCGTGCGCGACAACATCCCGCTGCTCTTCGTGCTGTCGCTGCTCGTCAACGTCGGCATGTGGCTCGAGCGCTTCATCATCATCGTCACGAGCCTCCACCGCGACTTCCTGCCGTCGTCATGGGACATGTATTACCCGACACGCTGGGACTTCGCGATGTTCACCGGCACGATCGGCCTGTTTTTCTCGCTCTTCTTCCTGTTCGTGCGCTTCCTGCCCGCCATCGCCATCTTCGAGATGAAGACGATCGTGCCGGAAGCGAAGCTCAAGGAACACCACGGGTGAGGTGATGTCGCACGCAGCCGAAACCCCGACGCTCTACGGCCTGATGGCCGAATTCGACAACCCGACGGCGCTCGTCGAGGCGACCAACCGCGCCCGGCTCGAGGGCTTCCGCAACATGGACGCCTTCACGCCGATTCCGATCGAGGAACTGAACGAGGCGCTCGGCCTGCGCCGCACGCGCCTGCCGCGCCTGGTGCTGCTCGGCGGCATTCTCGGCGGGCTCGGCGGCTTCGGCCTCCAGTACCTGGGCGTCGACGATCGCCTATCCGATGAACATCGGCGGCCGTCCGCTCAACAGCTGGCCGCAGTTCATTCCGGTCACCTTCGAGACCACCGTGCTGGGCGCGGCGCTCACCTGCTTCATCGGCATGTGGGCGCTCAACAAGCTGCCGATGCCGTATCACCCGGTGTTCAACGTGCCGGCCTTCGACCGCGCGTCGCGCGACCGCTTCTTCCTGTGCATCGAGGCGACCGACCCGCGCTTCGACGCGCACTCGACGCGCGCGTTCCTCGAGAGCCTGCATCCCGTGGGAGTGTCCGACGTTGCGCCGTAGCTTCCTTCGTCTCGACCGTTGTCTCCGCGTGCTCGGCGCCGTGGCCGTGTCGCTCGCGCTGGCGGGCTGCCGTCAGGACATGCACGACGCCCCGCGCTACGAGCCGCTCGAGGCCAGCACCTTCTTCGCCAACGGGCAGGCGTCGCGCATGCTGGTGGCCAACACCGTGCCGCGCGGCCTGCTGCGCGAGGACACGCACCTCAACGAAGGCCGCATCGACGGCCAGCTGGCGACGACCTTCCCGATGGCGGTCACGCCGGCGGTGATGCAGCGCGGCCAGGAGCGCTTCAACGTGTTCTGCTCGCCCTGCCACGGCCGCACCGGCAGCGGCAACGGCATGGTGGTGCAGCGCGGCTTCCGCGCGCCGCCGTCGTATCACGAGGACCGGCTGCGCAACGCACCGGTCGGCTACTTCTTCGACGTCATGACCAACGGCTTCGGCGCGATGCAGGACTATGCGTCGCAGGTCCCGGTGGCCGATCGCTGGGCGATTGCCGCCTACATCCGTGCGTTGCAGTTGAGCCAGCGCGCCACCCTCGCCGACGTGCCGGCCGACCGGCGCGCCGAGCTCGATCGCCCGGCCGCCGCACCCGCCGCCGCGCCAGAAGGACGTTGAACGTGGACACCACCACCCTCAACCCGCCGGTTGCCGACCTCGAGGCGCTGCGCAAGCGCGCCCTGATGGCCGCTGGTGCCGGTCTCCTGCTGTGCGCGATCGGCTTCGTCGTCGACCGCGACCACTTCTTCCGGTCGTGGCTGATCGCCTTCCTGCTCTTCCTCGGGATCGCGCTCGGGTCGATGGCGCTGATGATGATTCAGCACCTCACCGGCGGTTCGTGGGGCGTGTTCCGTCGCGTGTTCGAAGCCTCGAGCCGCACGCTGCCGCTGATGGCGCTGCTCTTCCTGCCGGTCGCGTTCGGCATGACGTCGCTCTATCCCTGGACGCACGCCGACCTGGTGGCGGGCGACCACATCATGCAGCACAAGGCGCCGTACCTGAACACGGGGTTCTTCCTCGTGCGCGCCGCGATCTACTTCGCCGGCTGGATCGGCATGGCGTGGACGCTCAACAAGTGGTCGAAGCGGCAGGACGACGGCGAGATGAAGGTGAACATCTCGATCCAGCGGCTGAGCGGCTTCGGCATCGTCTTCTACGCGCTCACCGTCACCTTCGCGGGCATCGACTGGATCATGTCGATCAACCCGCACTGGTACTCGACCCTGTTCGGGTTCCTGATGATCGGCGGCCAGGGGCTCTCGACGCTGGCCTTCACCATCATCGTCAGCCGCTTCCTGAGCCAGCGCCCGCCGATGCAGGACCTGCTCAAGCCGCACCACTTCCACGACCTCGGCAAGCTGTCGCTGGCGTTCACGATGCTCTGGGCCTACTTCAACTTCTCCCAGTTCCTCCTGACCTACGCCGCCAACCTGGTCGAGGAAGTGCCGTACTTCCTGGCGCGCATGGACCACGGCTGGCAGTACCTGGCGATCTTCCTGGTGGTCTTCCACTTCTTCGTGCCGTTCTTCATGCTGCTGTCGCGCGACAACAAGCGGGCGAGCAGCCGCCTGGTGATGATCGCGATCTGGATTCTGTTCGTGCGTTACGTGGACATCTACATGCTGGTGACGCCCGAGTTCGGCAGCGACGGCGGCAACCTGCACATGCTCCACGGCGAGCACGCCAGCCACTTCTTCGTGCACTGGCTCGACCTGGCGGCGCCGCTCGCCGTCGGCGGCCTCTGGGTGTGGATGTTCGCGACGCAGCTGCTGCAGCGTCCGCTGCTCGCGTTCAGGGATCCGTACCTGCGCGAAGCGCTTCAGAGCTCGGGAGGCCACTGATGGCCCATCATCCTGCGGCGGGCCACGGCTCGCCCGACGACGAATACGCCGCGACGCCCGAAGGCGCCGCCTACGAGCACACCGACGCCGCGGTGGCGCCGGTGGCGAAGTTCCTGATCTGGCTGTTCGTCGCCGCGGTGCTCACCCATGTGGGGCTGGCCGGCGTCTACAAGCTGCTGATCGACCAGGGCGTCGCACAGGAAGCCAGCGAACGGCGCTATCCGCTCGCCGCCGGCGAAGCGCCGCGGCTGCCGCCGGTGCCGCGCCTGCAGCAGCACCCGCCCGACGAGCTCCGCACGTTCCGCACCGAGGAGGCGACGCGGCTCGATTCGTACGGGTGGGAGAACAAGGCGGCGGGCACGGTGCGCATTCCGATCGCCGAGGCCATGCGGCTCACCATCGAGCGCGGGCTCCCGGTGCAGGCGGCGGAGCCGGCGTCAACCGAGGGGCTTGGCATGATGCCGGCCGACTCGAGTTCCGGCCGGACGTTGGAGCGGCGGAGACAGTAGTGAGGCAGCTCCTGATGGCGTGCGTGTGCGTGGCGGCAACCGTCGCCGCGGCGACGCCTGCCTCGGCGCAGCCGAAATACCCCGAAAGCTACCTCCGCTATGCCGGCGATCCCGCCAAGCGCGACGTGGCCGCCAGCGAGATGCCCGGCATCCTGAAAGAGGTCACCTTCCGCCAGCAGCTCGACAAGCCGCTGCCGCTCGACGCGCAGTTCAAGGACGAGAGCGGGCGCGACGTGCGGCTCGGCGACTATTTCAAGAGCGGCAAGCCCGTCGTGCTGGCGTTCGTCTACTACGGCTGCCCGATGCTGTGCACGCAGGTGATGAACGGCATCTCCAGCGCGCTCAAGCCGCTGACGTTCACGCCCGGCCAGGACTTCGACGTCGTGCTCGTGAGCTTCGACCCGCGCGACACGCCGCAGGTCGCGGCCGAGAAGAAGAAGGCGCACCTCGAGTACTGGTCCACCGAGGCGACCGCGTCGGGCTGGCACTTCCTCAGCGGCACCGAGGCCGAGATCAGGCGCACGACGCAGGCCGCCGGCTTCAGCTACCAGTGGGACGAGCGCACGCAGCAGTTCGCGCACCCGAGCGGCGTCCTGCTGATCACGCCGGACGGACGGCTGTCGCGCTACTTCTACGGCATCGAGTTCTCGCCCAAGGAGCTGCGGCTGGCGCTCGTCGAATCGGGCAAGGGCGCGATCGGCTCGAAGGTCGACGAGCTGCTGCTCTACTGCTTTCACTACGACCCTGAATCGGGGCGTTACGGCGTGGTCGTCATGAATCTGATCCGGCTGGGTGGCGTGGTCACCGTGGCCCTGTTGGCCGGCTTCATCCTGCTGATGCGGCGTCGCGAAACGCGCACGCCCGCGGAGGGTCGCGCGTAATCTATGTTGTCCGCCATCCCGCTCTTTCCGGCCCAGGCGTCCACGTTCGCCGCCGACGTGGACCGGCTCTATTTCCTGATCCTCGCGGTCACGTCGTTCTTCGCGATCGCCGTCGTGATCTTCGTGGCGATCTTCGCGGTCAAGTACCGTGACGATTCGGGGACGAAGGTGGGGGCGCCGATCCACGGGTCGATCCCGCTCGAGCTCGCCTGGTCGTTCATCCCCTTCGTGATCGCGATCGGCATCTTCGCCTACGCCACGGTCGTCTACTTCGAGCTGGTGCGGCCGCCGGCCGAGACGCTGCAGATCTATTCCACCGGCAAGCGCTGGATGTGGCGCTTCCAGCACATCAGCGGCCGCGCGGAAATCAACGAGCTGCACGTGCCCAAGGGCCGGCCGGTGAAGGTCACCTTCACCTCCGAGGACGTGCTGCACGACCTCTATATCCCGGCGTTCCGCGTGAAGGCGGATGCGATTCCGGGGCGCTACAGCGAGATCTGGTTCGAGCCGTCGCAGACGGGCACGTTCCATCTCTTCTGCGCCGAATATTGCGGCACGCAGCACTCCGGTATGATCGGCCGGGTGGTCGTGATGGAACCGGCCGACTACCAGGCCTGGTTGAGCGGCAGCGACGGCCAGCCGCTCGCGGTTCGGGGCCAGCAACTCTTCCAGCAGCTCGCCTGCGTCACCTGCCACCTCAACGACGGCACCGGGCGTGGCCCGTCGCTCGCCGGCGTCTACGGCTCGAAGGTGGAGCTCGCCAACGGCACCGGCGTCGTGGCCGACGACGGCTACATCCGGGAATCGATCCTGACCCCGCAGATGAAGCTGGTCTCCGGCTTCCAGCCGGTGATGCCGACCTTCCAGGGCCTGGTGAACGAAGAGGGCGTGATGAGCCTCATCGAATACATCAAATCGCTGCCGCCCGCCGTGAAACCGGCGGCACAGGCAGCACAGGCGCCCGCTGCGCCTCCCGCCCAGAGGTAAGGACCATGACGACCACGGCACTTCCGCGCAGGACCTATCTCAACCACGAGTTCGGCATCAAGTCGTGGTTGCTGACGAAGGACCACAAGCGCATCGGCCTGCTGTACCTCGTGTTCGTGACGATCGCGTTCATGCTGGGCGGTCTCTTTGCCGCCGGCGTCCGCGCCGAGCTCACCACGCCGGCCGGCGATATGTGGTCGTCGGACACCTACAACAAGCTGTTCACGATGCACGGCATCATGATGGTGTTCTTCGTGCTGATTCCTGCCGTGCCGGCCATCCTCGGCAACTTCGTGTTGCCGCTGATGATCGGCGCCAAGGACGTCGCGTTCCCGAAGATCAATCTGATCAGCTGGTACATCTTCGTCATCGGGATGTTCGTCACGGTGGGCGCGATGGTGATCGGCGGCGTCGACACCGGCTGGACCTTCTACACCCCGTACAGCACGCAGGCGTCGAACAGCAACGTGATGCTGACCGGCATCGGCGTCTTCATCACCGGCTTCTCGTCGATCCTCACCGGCGTCAACTTCATGGTGACGATCCACCGCATGCGCGCGCCGGGCATGACCTGGTTCCGGCTGCCGCTGCTGGTGTGGGCGCTCTACGCCACCAGCCTGGTGCAGATCCTCGGCACGCCGGTGATCGCCATCACGGTGTTCATGCTGGCGCTCGAGCGCGGCCTCGGCTTCGGCATCTTCAACCCGGCGCTCGGCGGCGACCCGGTGCTCTTCCAGCACCTCTTCTGGTTCTACTCGCACCCGGCGGTCTACATCATGATCCTGCCGCCGATGGGCGTGATCAGCGAGGTCATCGCCTGCTTCTCGCGCAAGAGCGTGTTCGGCTACTCGTTCGTCGCGTTCTCGAGCCTGGCGATCGCGGTGTTCGGCTTCGTCGTGTGGGCGCACCACCTGTTCGTGGCCGGCATTTCGCCCTACTCGGCGATGGTGTTCTCGTTCCTGTCGTTTGCCGTCGCCATCCCGTCGGCCGTGAAGACGTTCAACTGGACCGCGACGATGTACAAGGGCGCGATCTGGTGGAAGACGCCGATGTTCTACGTCTTCGGCTTCATGGGCCTGTTCCTGGTGGGCGGCCTCACCGGCCTCTTCCTGGCGGCGCTCGGCCTCGACGTGCACCTGCACGACACCTACTTCGTCGTGGCGCACTTCCACTACATCATGGTGGGCGGCGCCATCATGGGCTTCTTCGCCGGCCTGCACTACTACTGGCCGAAGATCACCGGCCGGATGTATTCCGACACGCTGGGCAAGTTCTCGGCCGTGCTCGTCTTCGTCGGCTTCAACCTGACGTTCTTCCCGCAGTTCGTGCTCGGCTACCTGGGAATGCCGCGGCGCTATCACGCCTATCCGCCCGAGTTCCAGGTGTTCAACGTGCTGTCGACGGCCGGGGCCACGGTGCTGGCGGTCGGCTACCTGCTGCCGGTGCTCTACTTCACTTATTCGATCTTCAAGGGCGAGGCTGCCGGGAACAATCCCTGGGGCGCCACCGGCCTGGAATGGACGACGCAGTCGCCGCCGCTGCCCGAGAACTTCCCGGACCAGCCGGTGGTGACCGAAGAGGCGTACGACTACTCGAAGCGGGAGATCAAGGTTGCCTGACGCACTTGCCGCGCACGCCGAAGCCCACGGCCAGAGCCACGGGCACGCCGCGCATCACCCTGCGCTCCAGCATCACTTCGAGACGCTGGAGCAGCAGAAGGAAGCGTCCACGCTCGGGATGTGGATCTTCATCATCCAGGAGGTCATGTTCTTCGGCGGCCTCTTCACCGCCTACATGCTCTACCGGATCTGGTATCCGGAAGCGTGGTCGGAAGGCAGCGCCGAGCTCGACATCGTCCTGGGCGGCATCAACACCGTCGTGCTCATTGCCAGCAGCTTGACCATGGCGCTCGCCGTGCGTGCCGCGCAGACCGGCAAGCAGAAGGCGATCGTGAACTGGCTGATCGTCACCATGCTGCTCGGCCTCACGTTCCTCGTGATCAAGGGGTTCGAGTACGAGCACAAGTGGGCGTTGCAGCCACGTGCCCGGCCTCAACTTCCACGCCGAGCCGGGCCAGGCGCCGCAGGTCGAGATCTTCCTGTCGCTCTACTTCGCGCTCACCGGCCTGCACGCGCTGCACATGGTGATCGGGTTCGTCCTGCTGGCGGTCATCGCGTGGATGGCGCACAAGAAGCGGTTCTCGCCGGAGTGGTACACGCCGGTGGAGATGTCGGGCCTCTACTGGCACTTCGTCGACATCGTCTGGATCTTCCTGTTCCCGCTGCTGTATCTCGTGGACAGGGCGCACCAGGTGGCCGGGTAAGGCGCATGTCGCACATTTCTCCCAAGAGCGTCTACTTCACCATCTTCGGCAGCCTGATGGCGCTGACGGCGCTGACCGTCTACGTCGCCTTCCAGCACCTGGGATGGCTGAACTTCCCGGTGGCGATCACGATCGCGCTCGTCAAGGCGTCGCTCGTGGTGCTGTTCTTCATGCACGTGAAGTACAGCAGCAAGCTGACGAAGCTGCTGGTGGGCTCGACCTTCTTCTTCCTGGCGTCGCTCTTCGGCCTGACGATGACCGACTACCTGTCGCGCGGCTGGCTGACGTCGCCGCGCGGGACGACCACCGCGGGCATGCTGCCGAAGCTCGCGGCCGCGGCGCTGCCGGCTGCCAGCGAGCAGGCGCTCGCCAACCCGGAAGTGCTGTTCGGCGCCACCTGCGGCAGCTGCCACAGCTTCACCACCAAGACGGCGCCGACGCTGGCCGAGATTCACGATCTCTACGCCAACGACTCGGCGAAGGTGGTGGAGTGGGCCAAGGCGCCGATGCGCAAGCGCATGAAGTTCGAGCCGATGCCCTCGTTCGCGCACCTCGGCGAGGCGCGCCTCAAGGCGCTGGCCGGCTACATGCTCCAGCAGGCCGCCGCCGGTCCGCCGCCGCAGTAATACGTCTCCCGCGGCCGGCAGGATCGTCCTTCGCCGGCGCGTCCTCGACGAGGGTCTGCTCAGGGTACAGCGCGCCGGCCTTCGGACGACCCTGCCAACCCGGCCGTCGCTGGCTACACGTAGGGCGGGCCTTCAGACCCGCCGACAAGCGTGGTACGTTCCCATCCATGCGCGCGATCGTTCTCGAGGATCAGGCGGTCTACCAGGACTCCCGCCCCGACCCCGTGCCGAAGCCGGGCGAGGTGCTGGTGCGCGTCCTCCAGGCGGGCGTCTGCGAGACCGACCTGCAATTGATCAAGGGCTACATGGGGTTCCGCGGCGTCCTCGGCCACGAGTTCGTCGGCGTTGCCGAATCGGGTCCGCTCCAGGGGCGTCGCGTCGTGGGCGAGATCAATTGCGCGTGCCAGACCTGCGCCACCTGCAAGGCCGGCCTGCAGACGCATTGCCCCAACCGCACCGTGCTCGGCATCCTCAATCACGACGGCGCATTTGCCGACCGCATTGCCGTGCCGCAGGTGAACCTGCATGCGGTGCCCGATTCGATCTCGACCGACGTCGCGGTGTTCACCGAACCGGTGGCGGCGGCCTACCAGATCCCGGCCCAGATCCCGATCTCGCGCAGCGACCGCATCGTGGTGCTGGGCGACGGCCGCCTCGGCAATCTCTGTGCGCAGGTGCTGGCCGGGTTGTCGGACCATGTGACCGTGGTCGGCAAGCATCCCGAGAAGCTGGCGCTGCTCCAGGCGCGCGGCATCGCCACGGCGCTCGTGCAGCGATGCCATCGGCGAGCGCATGGCCGACGTCGTCGTCGAGTGCACCGGCTCCGACACCGGTCTGCCGACGGCGCTGAGGCTGGTGCGCCCGCGCGGCACCATCGTGCTCAAGACCACGGTGGCCGGCACCCAGACGCTGCCGTGGGCGCCGTTCGTCATCGACGAGGTGACGCTCGTCGGGTCGCGCTGCGGCCCGTTCGACCGCGCCCTCGACGGGCTCGCGCAGGGCCACGTCGACGTGCTCCCGCTCATCAGCGATCGATTCGATCTCTCGCACGGCCTCGCCGCGCTGCAGCGCGCCCAGGTGCGGCCCGTGCTCAAGGTCCTGGTGGACGTCGCGCGCCAGTAGCCGCGACGCGCCCGCGTCCCTTCATGCGCTCCGGCATTCCACGTCTTGCGGTTGGCGCCGCCGTCGCGAGCCTCGCGCTGGCGTGTGCGGGCACGCCGGATCGCGACGATACGCGCCCGGACGATCGGCCCGTCAGCGTGACGCGAGAGCGCGCGACGATGGGGTCGCTGCTGCAGCTGACCGCCTGGACGCGCGACGAACCGGGCGCCGTCGCCGCGTTCGAAGCCGTCTTCGCCGAGTTCGATCGGCTCGACCGGCTGATGAGCGTGTGGAAAGAGGGCAGCGACGTCACGCGCCTGAACGCAGCCGCGGGCCAGGCGCCGGTGGCCGTCAGCGCCGAGGTGTTCGAGGTCCTCACACTCGGCCGCCAGGTCAGCGAGTGGACCGGCGGCAAGTTCGACGTCACCTTCGGCGCGCTGTCCGGACTCTGGAAGTTCGATCAGGATCAGGACGACAGCATCCCGCCACGCGCCGCCGTGGTGGCGCGGCTGCCGCGACGTCGACTACGCGGCGCTCGAGCTCGACCCGGCCCGCCGCACCGCCTTCCTCGGCCGTCGCGGCATGCGCGTGCACCTCGGCGGCATCGGCAAGGGCTACGCCGTCGATCGCGGCGCGGCGCTCCTGCGTGCGCGCGGCATCACCGACTTCATGATCCAGTCGGGCGGCGATCTCTTCGTCAGCGGCCGCCGCGGCGATCGGCCGTGGCGCCTCGGCATCCGCGATCCACGCGGTCCGGCCGATCGCAGCTTCGCCACGCTCGACCTGTCGAACGGCACCTTCAGCACGTCGGGCGACTACGAGCGCTTCTTCATGAAGAACGGCGTGCGCTACCACCACATCCTCGATCCCGACCTCGGCGAGCCGGCGCGCGGCTGCCGCAGCGTGACCATCGTCGCCGACAAGGCCGTGCTGGCCGACGCGCTCTCGACCGGCGTGTTCATCCTCGGCCCGGAGAAGGGGATGGCGCTCATCGAACGCCTGCCGGACGTCGAGGGCGTGATCGTGGCCGCCGACAACCGCCTGCTCGTGTCGTCGGGCCTGAAGGGAAAACTGGTGATGATCGCGCCGCCGACAGAGGCGCCTTGAGATGCAGGGCGGGGCTTCAGCGCCGCCACGGGCCTGCCCGGACGGGTGGGGCAGGCGGGGCGGGTACCCGGTAGAATCGAGCCAAAAGGGAGTTCCGCCATGTCCATCCGCGCCGTCAAGAACCTGTCCCATCCCAAGCCCACGCTCGAAGGCGCGGGCGTCCGGCTGCAGCGGGCCTTCGGGTTCGGCAACACGCGCGATCACGATCCGTTCCTGCTGTTCGACGACTTCCGCAACGACAACCCGGACGACTACCTGGCCGGGTTCCCGTGGCACCCGCACCGCGGCATCGAGACCATCACCTACGTGCTCGCCGGCGACGTGGAGCACGGCGACAGCCTCGGCAACCGCGGCAGCCTCGGTGCCGGCGACGTGCAGTGGATGACGGCGGGCAGCGGCATCCTGCACCAGGAGATGCCGAAGGGCGACGCCCAGGGCCGCATGCACGGCTTCCAGCTCTGGTCGAACCTGCCGGCGTCGCTGAAGATGACCAAGCCGCGCTATCAGGACGTGCTGGCGAAAGACATTCCCGAGGTCACCGACGACGACGGCACCACGGCGCGGATTGTCGTCGGCGACTTCTGGGGCAAGACCGGTCCGGTCGTCGGCGTGGCCGCGGAGCCCCGCTACGTGGACATCAGCGTCCCGCCGGGCACGGAGAAGCGCATCGCGATCGAGCGATCGCATCACGCGTTCGCCTACGTGTTCGCGGGCTCCGGCACGTTCCGCGATTCGTCGGCGCCACAGTCCGTGCTCAACGAGCTGACCGGCGTGCGCGAGCAGGGCGCGGCCGGCAACCGCTCGCTGGTGCTGTTCGACCAGGGCGATGAAATCGTGGTGCGCGCGGGCGACGAGGGCATCCGGTTCCTGCTGGTCTCGGGGAAGCCGCTCGAGGAGCCGGTGGCGTGGTACGGCCCGATCGTGATGAACACGCCGCAGGAGCTGCGGCTGGCGCAGTACCGAGCTGAGCAACGGCACGTTCATCAAAGAAGGCGCCGCCGGCTTCTCGCGCTAGCGATGGCCATCGAGGACATCAATGCGCGGGCGCTGTGGTGGGCCGGGCCGCTCACAGTCGCCGTTGCCGTGCTGCTCGTGCTCGCCACGCAGGTGGTGGCGTTTGCGCTGTTCGACTTGCCGGCCGATTTCCCGCCGCTCACGTGGGGCGGCCTGACGTTCTTCACCGTGGTCGGGGTCGGGCTGGGCGTGCTCGTCTTCCCCGGCGTCGCGATGCTCTCGTCGACCCCGATTCCCACCTACCGGAAGATCGCGCTCGTCGTGCTCGCGCTGTCGATGATTCCGGACCTGTGGTTGCCCGGTAACGTGCCTGGCGCCACCTGGCCGGCCGCGATCGTCCTGATGGTCGCGCACGTCGCCGCCTGGGCCCCGACGGTGTTCATCCTGACGAACCCGGCGCTGGTCGCAGGAGACGGACGGGCGGGTAAGGTCAGGTGGGTCAGGCCTGCGGCCAGGTGCAGGCGGGTAAGGCCTTACCTGGGACCTGGTCTACCAGACCCACCAGACCTCTATCACCCCGCAATCGATTTCCAGTTCGCCGCCAGATGCTCCGCCGTGCGCCACGCCAGCGCCTGTGCGGTGAGCGTGGGGTTGCGCGCGCCGCTGGTGCCCATCACCGACGCGCCGAGCACCCCGAGGTTGGGCACCTCGTGCGAGAAGCCCCAGCGGTTCACCACGTTGGTCTCGGGGTTGTCGCCCATGCGCGTGCCGCCGTAGGCATGCGTCGAGGGCCCCATCGTGCCGACCGCCGTCTTCTCGGTCGCAATCGCGCCGGCGGCGCGATACCACTGCACCATCTTGTCCTGGATGAAGTCGGCGAGCCGCCGCTCGTTCTGCTTGTAGTCGGCGGTGATGCGGCACACCGGGAAGCCCGAGCGGATCCTTCACCACCGGATCGAGGTCGAGATAGTTGTCCTCGTAGGGGAGCGTGGTGCGCTGCAGGTAGGCGGTGTTGCCCCGGTCCGCGTTCTCGCGGATGAACGCCTTCCACTGCGCACCCCAACGCGGCGCGCGCCCGAACGTGCTCATGTTGGCGGCCCCGATCGGCCGGCGGTCCGAGTACACCCACAGGTTGCCGCCGCCGATGAAATCCAGCGCCGCCGTGGTCGAAGTTGTCGTCGGCCCAGTCGTCCACCGCCACGCCCTGCGCCGGCAGGCCGTACCAGGTGTTGAGATTGCGCGGAAAGAGCGCGTTCACCGTCGCGATCTGGTTGTGGCTGAAATAGTGCCGCCCCACCTGACCGTGATTGTTCGACAGGCCCTTGGGGAAGGCCGGCGAGGTGGAGAGGAGCAGCAACCGGACGTTCTCGTAGGTGTAGCCCGCCAGCAGCACCACGTTCGCCGGCTGCACGTACTCGGTGCCGCCCTTGAGATACGTCACGCCGCTGGCGCGCCCCGCGGCGTCCACGTTGATCGACGTCACGTGCGCTTCGGTCACCACGCTGAGGCGCCTGGTGCGCTGCGCCTTCGGAATCGTCGTGACCGCGGTCGATCCCTTGGCGCTCACGTGGCAGCCGCCGCGGTTGCAGAACCCGTGATACACGCAGCGCGGAGCGGCCCTGGTAGCGCTGCGAGGTCACGGCGGCCGGTCCGGGAAACGGATGCCAGCCGAGCGAGCGGGCCGCGCCCGCCATCATCTCGGTGAAGCCGGTACCGCGCAGCGGCGGCATCGGGTAGCCGCGGGCCCGCGGGCCTTCGAAGATGTTGCCGCGCCGGTCGATGGCGCCCTTGATGTTGCCGGCCTGACCCGAGACGCCAATCTCCACCTCCACCTTGTCGTAGTACGGCTCCAGCTCCTCGAGGCCGAACGGCCAGTCCTCGACGGTGGTGCCGGCAGGCAGCCGTGACGCACCGTAGCGGCGCCGCGTCTCGCTCGCCACCGTGAAGTCCCACGGGCTCAGCCGCCAGCTCTGGGCCCAGTAGTGCAGCGTCGTGCCGCCGACGGCGTTCATCATCGGATGGAGAGGCAGCCGCGGCGAGTAGGGTGACGAGGCCGTGGGACGGTGGGTCGGGATTTCGCGGTTGGCCTTCTGCACCGCCTGCGGCCAGGCGCGGAAGTTGTTGCGCAGCTCGTCGGGCGAGAGATCTGCCGGCGCCAGCCAGGAGCCGGCCTCGAGTCCCACGACGTCGATGCCGGCCTGCGCGAGCGGCAGCGCCGCCACGCCGCCGGTGGCGCCGAGTCCGATGATGACGACGCCGGTCTTGGGGAGCTCAGTCGCCATGCGGCTCGTGCGCCGTCCCGCGATCGGCGCGGGCGGGCCTGCGCTGCGAGAACATCGAGTAGTCGTAGGCCGACATGCGCGTGGGCGTCAGCTTCGCGTCGAGGTTCTGCTGCTCGCCGGTGACCGCGAGCCGCACGCCGGGATAGCCCAGCAGGTCCCAGCCGGCGAAGTTGCGGTTGCCGCCGTAGTGCGGATCGGCGAACGTGCCCTGCAGCGTGTGCGCGAGCACCATGGAGAAGAAGGCCGCGGACCCGCCGGGAAATCCGCCCGCTTCATCGCGCTCCATCGCGGCCAGCACCGCGTCCTGATCGGACGACGGGAAGCTGTGCGAACGCGGCGCCCCGGCTGGCGCGGGCGAACGCGTCCACGCTCGCCAGCCCGGCGCGATAGGTGTCGCGAAACGAGGCGAGCGCGCCGCCCAGCGCCCGATCGATGTAGTGCGCGGCACGGGCTTCGGCCGCGCCAGGGCTGGTCGCGTCGCTCGGGATCAGCCGCGCCGTGATCGCTTCGAGCACATCGGCTTCGGATGGCGTCAGGGTTTCGAGCGGCTCACGGGCGATGGGCCGTGGCGTCTGTGCCGCGGCGGCGCCAGCGGCAGGAGCCAGCATCTCCGGCAGGGCGGCAAACGCGCCGGCCGCGCCGACGCGCCCGAGAAGAGCGCGCCGCGAGATGAGATCCGCTGGTGCCGGGTCGTCGGCGCTCATTTGCGCCGTGCCGGCGCCACGCCCGACGCTGGCCAACTGCGCCCGATCGAGCGAGGCCCGGATGAATCCTGACGCGCGCAGCTCGTCCACGAAGCGGTCGAGCATGGCGGCGTTGGCGGTGTCGCCCTTCTTCACCACGAACGATTGCTCGACGGCCACGTAACTGCCGGTCAGCGCCCGCAGCGGCACTCGCGTTCCGGCGGCGGCCACCGCTTCCGCGGCGCGCTGCGTGTTCTGCGCGATCGCGTCCAGCTCGCGGCCGGCGAGCAGGCGTTCGAGCTCGGCTTGCGAGCGGCTGACTCTCGAGCATCTGGACGCGCGCCCGTTTCAGGTTCGCGCTCAGGTAGATCTCCTGCGTCTGCGCGCGCACGGCGCCGATCGGTGATGCCGTCGCGATCCGCGTCCTCGACGCTGCGCAGCGGCGAGTCCGCGCGAACGAGGTGCGTGTTGTACATGACGGCGAACGGCCCCGCGAACTCCACCTCGCGCGCCCGCGCCTCCTCGTAGGCGAGGAAGCCCAGGTCGGCAGTGCCTCCCTGGACGTGGGCGATGACGCCCTGCGCGTTGGGCGCGGGGATCAGCGTGAACGGCACTTTCAGGCGTTGCGCGAGCTCGCGTACCAGGTCCGCAATCGGGCCCGTGACCTCGCCGGTCTTGGGATCCACTCGAGCCTGCACCGGGTTGGTGCCGAGGAACGCGGCGCGCAACCGGCCTGTGGGCGCGAGGTCGCCGGCCGTCGCCAGCCGGGGCATCGCCGCCACCGCCAGGAGCACCGCGAGGACAAGAAGCGTCGGGCGCTGCACGCGCCGATTATGCCCGCAGTCCGCCGCGGAAGTCGCGGCCGGATGGTCGCCGCGGGCGTAGAATCTCCAGCCATGTTCAGCTGGCGCGCGCTGCGGATTCTCGCCTGTTTCGTGCTCGCCGGCGGCGGGTGGGCCGCGGCTCAGCCGGGCGCCGAGTCGCGCAACATGGTGCTGGTCGGGCACAACGATCTCGACGGCAACGGCGACGGCGGGGAAGGGCTGGCGCTGCAGCAGTTTCCGGACGGGCGGAAAATGCTCTATCTCGCGCACGAGGCGCCGGCCCGGTGCCTGAGCGTCATCGACGTGACCAAGCCCGAGGCACCGGTGCTGGTGAACCAGCTGCCATCGCCAGCGCCGGGTGTGACGCGCTGCAACTCGCTGGGCCTGTCCGGCACCGTGCTCGCCGTCGCCAACCAGGCGGCGAAAGCCGGCGGCACGCTGGCCGGCATGTGGGTCCTCGACGTCTCGAGCTTCGACCGGGTGCGGACCGCGCGTTCGCTCGACGACCTCAAGCTGTCGTTCTTCGATACCTCGGGCCCGCACTCACGTGGGGTGCACAACCTGTGGTTCGTGGACGGCGAGTTCGCGCACCTCACGACGGGCATGCCCGACTTCACGCCCACCAACGAGCAGGACGATCAGATCTGGGTGACCGTCGATCTGCGCGACCCCCGCCGCCCCCGGGAGGTGGGGCGCTGGTGGCTGCCGGGCACGCGCCGGGGCGATCGCTGCCTGCCCGGCTGCCTGCCGAAGCGGCACGCACCGTTCGACGACGGCTACCGCCCGCACCAGATCGAGATCTGGCCCGACCACGCCGACCGCGCCTACGTCGCCTACATCGACGGCGGCGCGATGATCTTCGACATCGCGGGTCTCGCGCAGGTGCGCAGCGGGCGCGCCCCGCGCTACACGCCGCGCCTCGATCGGGCAGGTGCAGTTCCATCCGCCGTTCCCGTCGTGGACGCACACGTTCCAGCCGATGTTTTCCCGGAAGCTGGCGTGGGCTGCCGACGAGGACGTGATGGACAACTGCAAGGACGCGCCGAAGCTGGTGTGGCTGCTCGACATCCGCGACGAGACCCACCCGGTGATCGTCGCCACGGCGCCGCTGCATCCGAACGACGGCGAGTTGTGCACGCGCGGGGGCCGCTTCGGCGCGCACAACCTCCACCCGAATTTTCCCGGTCCGCTCTACGCCAATCTCCAGAACACGACGGTGGCCACCTGGTTCAACGGCGGGGTGCGGATCTATCGCGCCACCGAGGGACCGAAGGGCGTGGCCAACGTCCCGCCGCAGATCGAAGAGCTGGGGTTCTACATTCCCGCCCCGCCGCCGCGCAACCCGTCGAAGACGATCCAGATCAACCACGCCATCGTCGGCGCCGACGGGCTCATCTACGCGAACGATCGCTTCACCGGCGGCCTTTACATCCTGCGCTACACCGGGTCGGTGCCGATGGATTGACGCGCGGCGCCTGCGCGGCCTAGCAGCGACGCCAGCGCCTCGCGTCGAGGAACAGGACTTGCTCTTCGATGGAGCATGACTCGTCGGTACACCGTCATTGCCGCCTGCGGTGCCGTTGCGGCCGTGCTTTCAAGCACGACCGCCGCTGCAGCAGAATCCAGCCCACAGGCCCAACCCGGCGATCGCAACACAGGGCGACATGCTCGCCACGCAGGTGCTGCTCGACCGCGCCGGGTTCTCGCCCGGCGAGATCGACGGGAAGCGGCGGCGCCAACACACAGCGCGCCATCGACGCCTACGAGCGCGAAACGCGGCACGCGCGTCGCCGACGCTGTCGCGGCGGCGACGGATCCGGCGACCACTCAGCTACACGATTACCGCCGAAGACGCCGCGACGCCGATTGTGGCGGCCATCCCCGAAGACATGATGGCGAAGGCGAAGCTTCCGCGGCTCCACTACACGTCGCACCTCGAAATGCTCGGCGAGCGCTTCCATGCCTCGCCCGTGCTGCTGCGCCGCCTGAACCCGCGGCTGCGCGTGGCCGCCGGCGAGCAGATCGTCGTCCCCAACGTGCCCGTCGTCGCCGGCCGCCGAGTCCAAGCCGGTGCCGGGCATCGTGGTGCGGGTGTCGAAGGGCGAGTCGATCCTCACCGTGCGCGACAGCGCCGGCAAAGTGGTCCTGCATGCGCCGGTGACCAGCGGCAGCGAGCACGACCCGCTCCCGATCGGCGACTGGACGGTGACCGGCGTCAGCCGCTCTCCGACGTTCAACTACAACCCGGACCTGTTCTGGGATGCCGATCCGTCGCATGCAAAAGCCAAGATCCCGCCCGGCCCCAACAATCCCGTGGGCGTGGTCTGGATCGAC
The DNA here is from genome assembly GCA_963731785.1 of uncultured Acidobacteriota bacterium. Lineage (GTDB taxonomy): Bacteria > Acidobacteriota > Vicinamibacteria > Vicinamibacterales > UBA2999 > DASYRM01. The sequence goes on along the minus strand of CAVSWX010000020.1, from coordinate 132,862 downwards.
ATCAGCAAGCCGCACTACGGCATTCACGGCACGCCCGACCCCCGCACTGTCGGCCACACCACGTCGCACGGCTGCGTGCGGCTCACCAACTGGGACGCGCTGCGCCTGGCGGCGATGGTCGGCAAGGGCACCAAAGTGGAGTTCGTCGAGTGAGGAAGCGCGGACGTGGCGGCCGCCCGTCGGCGCCCTGGCTGGTGGCCGCCGCGGGGTTGGGATTTTTCGCCGGCATTGGTGTGATGACGGCGTCCTCTCGGCTGACCCCCGCGCGCGCGGCGGTCGAAGTGCGCCTGGCGCCGCTCGACTCGCCGCGCCCGGTGTCGCCGGCGCCGGCGCCGTCCGGGCCGCCGATCGTCGCGGCAGACCCGATCGAGGAACTGCGTAAGCGGGACCTCCGGCTGCCGGTGCAGGGGCTGGAGCGCGACGATCTGCGCGATACCTTCAACGAGATGCGCGGCGGCGAGCGGCGCCACGAAGCGCTCGACATCCTGGCGCCGCGCGACACGCCGGTGCTCGCCGTCGACGACGGAACCATCGCCAAGCTGTTCTTGAGCAAGCCGGGCGGCATCACCATCTACCAGTTCGACCCGACGGCCACCTACGCCTACTACTACGCGCATCTCTCGCGCTACGCGGAAGGGCTCGAGGAACACGAGGCCGTGGAGCGCGGGCAGGTGATCGGCTACGTGGGGACCACAGGCAATGCGCCGCCGGAGACGCCGCACCTGCACTTCGCCATCTTCAAGCTGACCGACGAGAAACGGTGGTGGCAGGGGACGGCAATCGATCCGTATCCCGTCCTGCGCTGAGCGGCGTCAGCCGGTGGCGATGGGACCGCGCCGCGCGAGGATGTCGGCCTTACGGATCAGGATCAGGTGGTGCGGGCACTTCTTCGTGTCGTGATACAGCCGCTCGCAGTCGTCGCAGCGCACGCATTCGCTCTTGATGATCTTCGGGCCCCTCGATGGCCCCCCACTCGCAGGCTTTCTGGCAGATGCGGCAGGTGTTGCACTCGGACCAGCGCTTGATGCGGAAGACGGTGAGGTTCGAGAGCACGCCGAGGAACGCCCCCAGGGGGCACAGGAACCGGCAATAGAGGTTGCGTACGAAGATCGACGCGATGAGCAGCGTGCCGAGCATCGCCAGAAGAACCGGCGTGCGCAGGTGCAGCCCGAACATCCAGAACGGCTCGACGTAGGGGTAGATCAGCGGATCGCGCGTGGCGATGAAGTAGGCGAGCACGCCGCCGAGAATGCCGTACTTGATCCACGCGGCCCGGCGCTCCAGCGCCCTTGGCACGTTCCACTTCCACCGGTCCGGCACCACCGCGTCCACGAGCTGCGTGAGCGCACCGAACGCGCAGATGCGCCCACAGTAGACGCGGCCCCACAGGATGGTGGAGACCACGGTCACCACCGCCAGCAGGTACCAGGCGAGGTTGGGCCTGAAGATCGGGAGGTTGCCGCCGAGCAGGCCGAACACGTTGACGATCGAGATCAGCAGGCTCTTCCAGACCCCCAGGAACGCGACCGCCACCACCAGCGTGACGTACTTCAGCGCCTTGCTCTTGCGGAAGAAGCTGACGAACGCCAGCACCAGAAACGCCGAGACCAGGCCGAGGTCCACCGCCTGCGCGCGGAGGTCGTCGGCCCAGGTGGGCACGTCTTCTTCTTCGTCGGGGAAGTCCCACCCGCCGGCCGGAGGTTGCGCGTTGTAGAGGGCGGTCTTCAGACCGCCCTGATACGCGTCGACCGAGGCGGCGAACGTCGCGCCCGAGAAGGCGAGACAAGCGATGAGCAGCACGCGCGCAGCGCTCAATTGTCCGCCCTGCGGGCGGACACGACGCGCGCGCGATTCCTCATGGTTTGGCGGCGCCCGGTGGAGTGAGCAGCGTCCGGGCCACGCGTCTCGCCGCGTTGCGGATCGAGCGCACCGCGCTCGACATGGTGATCGTGGCCCGCGACACGGCGTCGATGTCCTCGCCGAGCTTGAACGGATCGCGGATGTCCTTGTTCCTGAACTGCGCCGCGAACTGCGGCATGTCGATCGAGAAGTTGCCGTAAGGCTCGCGGTGATCGCCGATGACGATGCCGCTGATCACGCCCTTCATGTCGAGGCCGACCAGCATGACGATCGGGCCGCCGTAGCCGCGCTCGAGCGGCACCACCTCGGTGGTCCAGAAGGCGTAGCCCAGCGCCGTGCGCGCGCCGCGCGCGTCGGCGGCGAAGGCCGTGAAGTGGAGGGGCTCTCCCTCCTTGGGCGAGAATGTCGTGGCTGCGGGGAAGAGCCGTTTCAGCTTGTCCAGCACCGATGGTTCGATGCCGGCCTGTCCCACCGCCAGGCCGCTGCTGCCGAGGAGCAGCGCGGCCAGGATCACCAACCGTTTCAGGGCCATCTCCCTTGGAGACCGAATTATAGGGGATAGTAGACGCATGAGGCTTCAGACGATTCTGTGCGCCGCGACCGCCGCCGCCGTCCTCGTTGGGACACCCGCGTCCGGGCGTGCGCAAACCGACGATCCGCCCAACCCGCTCAAAAGCGTGAAGGCGCTGAAATGCCGGTTTCCGGTGGCCGTCTCCGGCACCTGGAAGAACGGGGAGGCGGTGGCCACGCCGCGCACGCAGGAGCTTCTGTTATCAATCGGTGATATCGATGTCAGCGACGGCACGGCGGAGGTGACCGGCACCGCCGGCAAGGCCTTCGTGAGCGCGGTGCTCTCGGGCTGGAGCCTCTACTTCGTCGAGAATGCCGTCGGCCAGCTGAACGTCACTACCGTGTTCGCGCAGGAGAGCGCCCCGGGCAAGCTCAAGGCGGTGCACTCGCGGCACGGCTACCTGCAGATGCAGGTGGGCCGTTTCATCTCGGAGCCCTCGGTCTCGCAGAACTACGGCGAGTGCGAAATCCCATCCTGAATCTTGTGCAGGTAGGCAGGTAGGCAGGTAGGCAGGTCACGGCCCCTCTGCTACGATCGATCCGTGACCAGGGACACCTCATCGGGCCGCGCGCTTCTGGCCCTCGCCGGACTGCTGTTCGCGGGCACGCTGGCCGCGTCGCTCCGGGCCGAGCCTGCCGCCGCGCCCGTGGCGCAGGCCGCCCAGGCCGACGCCGAGCGCGGGGAGCGGCTCATGAACGCGAGCTGCCAGGACTGTCACGCAGGTGCGCGTCCTCCAGATGCAGGCCAAGAACGCCGAGGAGTGGACCAAGACGATCGACGACATGATCGCGAAGGGCGCCAAGGTGGCCAAGGAAGACATCCCGGTGCTCGTGGACTACCTGGTCGACCATCACGGGCCGCTGCCCAACGGCGCGGGCAAGGCCATCGTGCTGAACGTCTGCACCATGTGCCACGACCTCTCGCGCATTCGCCGTGGACGCCGTTCCGCAGAAGAGTGGGAAGAAACGCTCAACGCCATGCTCAACGAGGGCGCGCCGCTGTCCGACGATCAGTTCCCGATCGTCCACGCCTACCTCTCGCGCCACTTCGGCGTCGAGTGACCGCGCCAGGAGACCACACGTGATTCCCGCGGCCGATGCGCTGGTCCGCCTGCGCGAGGGCAACCGGCGGTTTGCCGCCGACGAGCCGGCCAACGCCGGCGAGCACCTACCGCTAGCCGTCGCCTGGAGACGGCGCCGAACCAGGAGCCGTTCGCGGTCATCCTCGGCTGCTCCGACTCGCGGGTGCCCGCCGAGATCGTGTTCGATCAGGGGCTCGGCGACCTGTTCGTCATCCGCGTGGCCGGCAACATCGTCGCGCCGTCGCAGGTGGGCAGCGTCGAGTTCGCAGCCGCGCGCACCGGCGCCCGGCTCGTCGTCGTGCTCGGGCACTCACGGTGCGGCGCGATCCTCGCCACGCTCGAAGAAATGAACCGCCCGTCGAAGGATCAGTCGCGGAACCTGCGTTCGATCGTCGAGCGGATCCAGCCGGCCATCGCGCCGATCCTGGCCACCCAGATCTCGCCGACCGACGACGCGCTGATCCGGCGCGCCGTGCGCGCCAACGTCATGGCGTCCGCGACTCATCTCCGCCATGGCTCGGAGGTGCTCGAGCGTCTGATCCAGACCGACGGCCTGATGATCGTCGGCGCCGAATACTGCCTCGAAACCGGCCTCGTCGAGTTCTTCGACGGCGTCTGACCGCCCGCCTCCCCTCGAGGCACGAGGCCCGCCGGCCCGTAAAGGCGGGGCTTCACCCGCCGTCGCCATCGCGGAGGCGGGAGGTGGTAGCATCAGCCCGCTAGCTCAGCTGCTGCGCCCGAACCCCGTCGGGCTGCGGTCGGGCCGCGCCGGGGGCCTCGTGAAATATCAGCACCGGGTCATGGGCATGCTGTCGCTGCTCGCGATCATCACCTACGTCGATCGCGTGTGCATCGCCGTGGCCGGCCCCCGCATGCAGGACGAGCTCGGCATCAGCCCCGAGGCCTGGGGCTGGGTCGCGAGCGTGTTCTTCCTCTCCTACGGTGCCTTCGAAATCCCCACGGGCTGCTCGGCGATCGCATCGGCCCACGGAAGGTGCTGACGCGGATCGTGCTGTGGTGGTCGGCGTTCACGTCGCTGACCGGCATGGTCGTGAGCTATCCAGTGCTGCTGCTGGTCCGCTTCTGTTTTGGGATGGGCGAGGCCGGCGCCTATCCGAATGCGTCGATCGTGATCGCGCGCTGGATTCCCGAGCGCCTGCGGGCACGTGCCTGGGGCGTGGTCTGGATGACCAGCCAGGTCGGCGCCGCGATTTCACCGCTGCTCGTGGTGCCGATCATGATGCGCTACGGCTGGCGGGCGGCGTTTTTCGTCTTTGGGTTCGCCGGCGTGCTCTGGGCGGCTGCCTGGTACTGGTGGTTCCGTGACTGGCCGCAGGAAAAGCCCGGTGTCACGCCGGGAGAGCTTCGCGAGATCGGCAGCGATCACACCGAGCGCCACGGCGGCATGCCCTGGGGCCGCGCGCTCGCCGACGGCACGTTCTGGCGCATCGCCGCGGTCGGCGCCTGCTACGTCTACGCGATCGCGTTCTTCCAGTCGTGGCTGCAGACCTATCTGGTGAGGGGGCGCGGCTACACCGAGGCGGCGCTCGTCCTCTCGTCGCTGCCCTACGTCGTAGGCGCCCTGGCCAACGGAACCGGCGGACTGCTGAGCGATGCGCTGGTTCGACGCTGGGGCCTGAGGAGAGGCCGACGCGCCGTCGGTGTGCTGGGGCTCGGCTGCGCCGCGGTCTTCATGGTCGCGACCATCGTGACGACCGACAACGCGTGGGCACTGGCCTTCCTGTCGCTGGCCTACGCGGGCATCCTGCTGCAGCAGCCGAATCTCTGTGCCGTGTGCCTCGATACCGGGCGGCGACATGCCGGCGCCGTCTTCGGGTTCATGAACACGGCGTGCCAGGTGGCATCGGTCGTGTCGTCGGTTGCGTTCGGATACCTGGTGGGCTACTCGGGCAACTACAACCTGCCGTTCATCCCCATGGTCGTGACGCTGGTCGTGGGCGCGGCGCTGTGGCTGACGATCGATCCCACGCACCAGCTGTTCGAGGGTGCGGACGCACCGCAGGCCGCGCCGTTGGCGCAGGCACCCGAAGCCGCTTCATGACCTCAGGAGGAGCTCCCATGTCGGACGGGGTGGCGCTGAGCATCTCGCAGTTCATCGACGCCTGGCGTCTTTTTGGCCAGGCGGCTCCGGGCTCGCGCGTCGAGAGCACGGCAGGCGTGGACTACGTTTTCACCGGCCTGCCGATTCCGTTCTTCAACGTGGCGGTGCTCACGGGACGCCAGCTGTCGGGCGCGGCGCTGGCCGCCCACGCGCAAGGCGCCACTCGATGGGCGTCGGACAAAGGAGCGCCGTGGCTGCTGATCGTCACCCACGACGCCCTCGAGCCCGGCATCGATGCCGCCGCCGTCCTCGACGGCTGCGGGCTGGCACCGCTGCTGCCGATGACGGGGATGCTCGCCCAAGCCGTGTCGCCAGCCGAGGGTGTTCCGGATGGCCTCCTGCTCGACGAACCGCAGGACGACGAGGGCTGCACGGCGATGATCGACGTCAACAGCGCGGCCTACGGCATGGATCTCAGCGCGTCCAGATCGGCCTACGGCAGTCGGGCGTTCTGGGCCGATCATGTCCCGGTGCTCGGCCGCGCTGACGGCGTCGCGGCGACGAGCGCGGCGGTGCTGATGGCTGGCGGATATCGCTACGTGGCTCTCGTCGCCACCAACCCGGCGCACCAGAAGCGCGGGTTCGCCGAGGCGGCCATGCGGCGCGCGCTCACGATTGCCGAGGAGCGGCACGGTTCTCGTCCGACCTTTCTGCACGCCACGGACGCCGGCCGGCCGATCTACGCACGTATGGGCTACGAGGCGGTCTCCTCGCACACCTGCTTCATCGACAAGCGGTTCCTCGCCGGCCACTGAGGTCGAGCATGAGCACGCGAGCCGACTGGGAAACGCGGGTGTCCGGCGCCGCGTGCCCGCTGTGTGCGCCGCGGCCCCCCTCGAACGACCACTGGGATCTGGTGGAGACGCTCTCCGCGTCGTCGCTCTATTTGTCGAGGAATCAGACGTATCGCGGCCAGTGTCAGCTGATCTTCGACCGCCGGCACGCCGCACGCCTCGACCAGCTCACCGCCGACGAGTACGGGGCGTTCGCGCGAGACCTCTTCACCGCCCAGAACGCGGTCGTGCGAAGCGTGGGTCCCGACCACGTCAACATCGAGTCGCTCGGCAACGTCGTGCCGCACCTGCACTGGCACATCGTGCCGCGCTACGTCGGCGATGCGCGGTGGGGCATGCCGATCTGGACCACACCACTCGACGCCATGCCGGACCACCGGCTCGGCCAAGAGGCTCGCGAGGCGCTCGTCGCGTCGATTCGCAGGGCGCTGTGAGCGATGCTTGTATGAATGGAGGAACGACATGACATTGAAAACGGTCGGAGCGATGGCGATGGCTGGTCTGTTGGTGTGTGCTGGATGTACGGCGGCGCCACCGGCGCAGGACACCGCCGCCGACAAGGCCAAGCTGCAGGCCGACGCGCTCAGCTGGTTCGACTTCTACGCGAAGGCCGACGGTGAGGGGATGGCGAACCTGTATGCGGAAGACGCGTTGCTGATGCCGCCGGGCGCGCCGGCGCAGACCGGCCGCGCGGCCATCAAAACCTTCCTCGGCGAGGACTCGGCCAAGACCAAGGCCGCGGGTCTCGCGATCAAGAACGGCAACGTGACGGGCGCCGAGGTCTCCGGCGACACCGGCTGGATCAGCGGCAATTACACGGTGGTCGACGCGTCAGGCGCGGCGGTCGACAGCGGCAGCTATCTGTCGGTGCATCGCCGCACGAACGGCGTGTGGCTGTACACCCGCGACATCTGGAACTCGGATCGCGCTCCGGCACCGGCACCGGCTCCGGCGACAAAGTAGCGGTCATGCCGGCGCCGGCCGTCACGAGGGCTCCTTCCGCGGACGCGCCTCGCCGCGTCGACGTTGACGAACCCTGCGGCGTGCGGCGGGAGAAACCGCCTGGGGCGGGTCTGAAGACCCGCGGCCACGTCAGTTGACGCTCTTCTTGCGGGCGGCGAGGATCGCCTGCACCAGCGATTCCGGCACGTCCGCCGGCACCGGGTCGTCGGCGCACGACTTCGCGAGTTGCACCGTCTTCTCGTAGGTCTTCAGGTAGTCCACGCACGAGGGACAGGCGGCCATATGGCGGTCGAACTCGGCGCGCTGGTCGTCCGGCAGCTCGTTGTCCATGTAGCTCATGATGAAGTCGATGAGCTGCTGACACGTGATGTGGGGCCTGGTATCCAGCGCGACCTCCTCGCTAGTCCTTGGGGTTCGTCGCGAACACCGTGAGCTCGGTCACGAAGCCGCGGTCGTCCATTTCAAGCGACGACTTCACCGCGTGCGCAATCTCGTCCACCCGCAACTTCGTCGGGTTCTCCGGGTCCGTCCGCTGCGGCATGCCGGCGTGCGCGGCGAACTCGGTGATCACCTCGCTCGGATTGATCAGGATCACCCGCACGTTCGACGGCCGCAGCTCCGCTCGCCAGCACTCGGTCATCCCGCGCAAGGCGAACTTGCTGGCGTAGTAGGCGGTGCCGTTGGGGGCGCCGCGCAGCGCGGCCGTCGAGCCGATGTTGATGATGTTGCCGGTGCGGCGCTTCACGAAGTGACGGGCCGCGGCCCGTGCCATCAGCATCGCGCCGGTGACGTTGATGCCGATGATCGACTCGAAGTCCTCCCGTCGCATGTCTACGAGTGGCGCGAAGACGCCGGCCCCCGCGTTGTTGACCAGCACGTCGAGATGGCCGAATGCGCCCAGGACCTCGGCATAGGTGCGATCGACATCCGCCTCGCTCGTGACGTCGGCCTTGATCGCCAGCACGCCCAGCTCCCGCGCCACTTCGAGCAGGCGTTCGTCGTCGCGGCCGGTCACCGCGACCTTGGCGCCCGCCTTCGTCAGCACGCGGGCCACGCCGCGCCCGATACCACTGGTGCCGCCGGTGACGAGCACCGTGGCGTTCTGCAGATTCATGGAGAGATTCTACCGGCTCCCGGCTCCCGGCTCCCGGTGCGCAACCGGAACTCGCGGTCGAGGAGCGTCCGCAGGGCCTGGCGCGCACGGTGCAGGCGGACCTTCACCACGTTCGACGTCGTGCCGAGGATCTCGGCGGCCTCGGCGGTGTCCTTCTCCTCGATGTCCCGCAACACCAGCACCTCGCGATACTGGTCCGGCAGCATCGCGATCGCCTGCCGGACGATGCCAGCGGTCTCCTTGCGCTCCAGCACCGCGTCGCTCCAGTCGCGCGACGCCACGGTCTGGTGCCCGTTAGCCGAGTAGACCGGCAGCAGGTCGTCGATCGACTCCGTGGGCCGGCGGCGACGCTCGCGCAGCTTCATCAGCGCCGTGTTCACCAGGATGCGATGCAGCCAGGTGTGCAGCTGGGCGCGGGCCTCGAAGGTGTGGATGGACTTGAAGGCGCGAAGGAACGCCTCCTGCACGGCGTCCTCGGCGTCCGCCTCGTTGCCGAGGAAGCGGCGCGCAACCGACAGCAGGCGGCCGGTGTGCGCGCGAACGATGGCTTCGAAGGCGGTCTCCTCGCCGCGCTGCAGGCGGGCCACGAGGTCGGCGTCGGTGTCGAGTCGGACTGACACTACTCGCTGTCGGGTTGTGTGGCCTGCATGATCCCAGTCCGCCGACGGACCGGCGGACTCGGATCACGATACCAGACTTACTCCCCGACCGACGCACCATCACCGCGTCTACGGCGCCACGCGAGCCATGTGGCTCACAGTAGACTTCCACCGGCACACGGCTACTTGATGGCAAACGAGAGAGGCGAGGGCGAAGACGGCACCGCGGGTTCGCGCGAGCGCGCACGCTCGCGCACCTGGTGGCTTGTCGCCGGCCTGCTGATCACCGCCTTCCTCGCGCGCGGGCCGCTGTACCTGTCGGTGTTTCCGCCGTTCGAAGGGTGGGACGAATACCAGCATCTCGGTTACATCGCGTATCTCGATCAAGCGCGCCGGATTCCCGTGTTCGACGAATCGACCCGGGTGCCCCGCGCCGTCCGTCCGCTGGCGATCACCATGCCCCACTCGCTATCGGGAGCGGAGCAGCTGCATGAGTGGGGGGCGCTGTCCTACGCCGAGTACTGGGCCGCGCCGGCGCCGCCCGCCGGCACGGGTCGACCACCGTCTTCCTCGCCGCGGCTGTATCAAGCGCAGCAGCCGCCGCTCGCCTACGTCGTGGCGCTGCCCATCTGGCGTGCGCTGAAATCAGCCCATCCGCTGGAGGCGATCTACGCGATCCGGGCGATGAACCTGCTTCTGGTCGCGGCTGCGCTGGTGCTGTTCGCCGGCGCCCTCACGCGCCTGGTGCCGGCATTTGCGCCCAGGGTGGCGGTCTTCGCGTTGGTGTGCCTGCATCCGCTGTTCCTTCAGAACGTCGCGCGGGTGGCAAACGATGCGCTTCGCGCTCGCCACCGGCATGGCGGGAATCAGCCTGCTGGTGCTCGCCGACGGACGTACGCTGCTCACCCGTGGCCTGCTGGCCGCCGTGTGCATCGCGGTCAGTGTCTGGAGCAAGCAGACCAGCCTCACCTTGATTCCCGCGCTCGTCCTGGGGCTGCCGTTGATCGGCTGGGCGCACGGGGTATCCGCCGGGCGGGTGTGGCGCGCGACCATTGCCGCGAGCGCCGCGTTTCTCCTCCTGGTGGCGCCGTTGTGGCTGTGGAGTTACCAGCACTACGGGACGATCGTCACGACACAGGACTCGGTCGAGCTCACGGAGCGGGGCTCGGTCGTGGCCGCGCTGGCGACCTCGTTCATGCACATGGCCTGGGTGCCGGTTGTCGACTGGCTCTTCGTTCCTGGCAGGCCCTGGGTCGGCGGATGGACCTTTCTGCCGATGAACGAGACGCTCGCTGTCCTCTACGGCTGGTACTGGGGCATCTTGCTGGCGGCCGCCGCGGTTGGCCTGGCGGTCGCGATGCTCCGGCGCGCACGGTCGGTCGAACGCGCCGCGTCTCTTCTCCGCGCCAGCGGCGATGCGATGGGCGGATTGGCCGTGTGCGCAGCGGTCGTGGTCTTCACCGTGCTCGGCATGAGTTATCACGCGGTCCTCAGCCACGCGGTGTTCGGACGGGTGATGACGACGCCGTGGTACTTCATGACGGCGCTGCCGTTTCTGTTCGTGCTGCTGGTGCGCGGGCTGGAGGCGATCAACCAAAGGCTGGCGACTGCCGCCGCCGCCGCGCTGGCGGTGCTGTTTGTCGTCATCGATCTATATGGCACGTGGGTCCAGATGCCGAACGCCTACGCGAGCACCACGGATGCGGCGCTCCAGTGGTCGCGCCTCACGTCGATTCATCCCGCGATCCTGAGCGGCGACCTTCGGTGGTGGTTCCTGGCGCTGCAGGTCGGGGCCCTCTGCCTGGTCGTCGGCGGGCTGGTGCACGCCCGGCGGGTTCGCGCGTAGCCGGAGGCACAGCTTCCACCACAGCGAAGCGCCCTGTTGCGGCTAGTGGACCACGCCTTGCCGGAATTCCGCCTCGGCGGCGTCGATGTAGGCGTGGTAGCCCTCGGGGTCGATGAACGGGTCCACCGGGTTCTTCGCGGTGGCGCTCGCGACGAACTTGCGGTACCTGCCCCACGGTCGTGCCCGGGAGGTCACCCAGATGTCGGCGGGGAGGCTCCGCAGCACGCGCAAGCTGCGCTCGATGTCGGCCCCCTGTTCTGGATACCGCATCCCCAGCACCACCCCTAGCGGGCAGGCGCTCACGACGTTCAGCACGCGGTCATGGTCGCGGACGGGGAACGACCACGAGGTGCAGCCGCGCGCGGCGCCACCAGTGACGTGCGCGGTGAGCGCGATCGGCCCGACCCGGATCGTGTCGCCGTCCTTGAACCGGTGGTCGACGCGCGTGGCCGGGTAGCCCAGGATCCCGGTCCAGATGAGGCCCCTCAACGGCAGGGCGAAGTCGGGGTTGTCGCCGCCGGCCGCGATGATGTCCGCGCCTGCCTCGCTGGCCCACAGCTCGGCCCCGGACGCCTGCTGGAGCACCCCCAGCCCGCCCGCGTGTTCAGGGCCCGGGTCCGAGTTCAGGAGCACTTTGACGTCCATGATGTCGAAGCCGAGCTCCGCGATGCTCGCCATGATCATCTTCGCGGTGGTCGGCATGCCACCGTCGAGCACGACGTGGCCCTCGGGTCCGGTGATGAGGTAAGCGGCGAGGTCGGTCGCGCCGACGTAGTAGAAATTGCCGGCGATACGGAACGGTTGGGCGTATCCCTGCCCGCCGACCTTGGTCTCGTTCAGCCACCGGCCCACGAGTACCAGCGCCAGCGCGCTCAGCACTCCCAGCACCCCCAGCAGGACGACCAGCCCGCGTCGTTTCATCCAGTGTCCTTCTCGCCTGTGCGACCGGCGGCGGCCGGTGCCATGTGGAAGGATCGCCTCCAGGACCCCGCTGAGTCTTCACGCGGGGGTGAGCATTATGTGAGATTCCGGTGATTGTGCAGGCGCCGTTCGGATTCGAACCGGGAATGGGACCCGCCCGGAGGGTCCTCGCGGGTAGCCCGCCGGGCGGTCATCGGTCTACTCGATCGCGCCAACCGACTGCAGATACTTGACGACCGAGGCGTGGCCGCCTCTGCGCGCCATGCTCAGCGGGGTTCGCCACTCGCCCTGCCGATCGGGCCAGCCCTGTTCGGCCCAGACGCGCGCGTTCACGTTGGCGCCGCGGCCGACCAGCAGCCGGACGACGTCGAGATAACCGGCGCCACTGGCCCTGATGAGAGCGTTCTCGTCGCCCGGCACCACCTCGTCGATGATGGCGCCGCGGTCGAGCAGCATGGTCACCAGGTCGAGTTGACCGTGTCGGCCCGCCATGATGAGAGCGTTGCCGTCGCCGGCAACGGCGGCGTTCACATCGGCCCCGCGGTCGAGCAGCATGGTGACGATGTCGCGGTGGCCTCGACTGGCAGCCATGATCAGCGGGTTGCCATCGCCTTCGACGCCGATGTTGGCGTCGGCACCACGATCCAGCAGCAGACGCACGAGGTCGCGGCGGCCATGACGCGCGGCGACGAGGAGCGCGGTGCCGTCGCCACGGACGACGGCATTGACGTCGACCCCTTCATTGAGCAGCGCCGTGACCTCGTCGACGTCGCCTTTCTGTGCGGCCTCGACGAGTGCGACGTTGAGCGCTCGAGTGGACGCGCGCTCGACGTCGTTGCCGGCGGCACGGCGGCCTCCCGTGTTGGCGCGCTGATCCGGGACGGCCGCCACGCGCACGGGTGCCAAGGCCAGAACGAACACGCTCGCCGCGGCCACCGTTGCCGCCACCAGCGACGCGCCAGCACGGCCGCGGAGCTGCGTGCGATCGAGCACGGCCCTGACGCGCACCGAGAGGTCGCTGCGATTGGCCATCGACAGCACCGGCTGCGCCTGACTGCGCGCCAGCCGCTCCGCCAGGGTCACCAGCTGTTCTGCGTAGTCCGCCTGCTCCGCCCGGTTGACCACGGCATCGTCGCAGGCGCGCTCGCTCTCGAGACAGAGCTGGCGCCAGGCGACCCAGACCAGCGGATGAAACCAGTAGCCGGCGCAGATCGCGCGGGCCGCCAGCTGCATCGGCCAATCGCCCCGGCGGACGTGTTCGAGCTCGTGGACGAAGGCGCGCCGCAGATCGGATTCGCTCCAGTCGCGGGCGTCCATCGGAAGCACGATGGTCGGACGGCTCCACCCGAAGGTGACCGGAGCCGGCACATCCTCGTGCAGGATGACGGTGAGCGGCCGGCGGATGCCGGACTCGCGGGCCAGCGCCTGCCGCCGCGGTCTGCCCGGCGAGCCACGGGATGCCGCTGCGGCGAACCGCCCGCACCTGCCTGAGCGCGTTGGCGAGAAACGCGAGCAGGAGCACGGCGCCAGCAGCCCACAGCAGTCGAAGCGCGGCCGGCACCGACATCCCGGTCGAGGCCTGCCACCCGGCTCGTGCGCCGTCGAGCGATGCGGCCGCGGATGACACGAGACCCTCTGCTCTCGCCGGGGCTTGGGCCCGAGCGGATGCGCCGGCGTCCGCCGGTGCCGCGCCCGGATCGGTGGCCTGAGGCAGCTGGATGGCCACGACCAGATCTGGAGCCAGTGCCGCCGCCAGCGGCAAGGCGATGAGCGCGCCGAGCGTCGAGGCGAGCAGCAGATGCCGGACCGACGCCCGGGCGCGCGCCGCCAGCCGGGTGGCGATCAGGCCGAGCAGCAGCACCATCGTGACCTTCAGTCAGGATGTCGAGTTCAGGCGTCATGACTTCTTCTTCCTTTCGCCGCGGGCCCGCTCGATTTCGTCGCGCAGGCTGTTCAGTTCGTCATCCGTCCAGGTCTCCTGCCGCAGCAGCGAGGTGACGAGCTCGCCGAACGAGCCGCCGAAGAACGTGCGGGCGTGCTGCTTGAGGGCGCTGCGCCGCGCGGCGGCGGGCGAGGTGGTCGGCGTGTAGACGTAGCGGAGCCCTTCCTCGTGATGCCGGATGGTGCCCTTCGCTTCGAGGCGGGCCAGCATCGTCCGGACGGCGGAATAGCTGGGCGGGTCGCTCAGGCGTTCGCGAATCTCCTCGGCGGCCGCCTGGCCGAGCCCGAAGAGGATGTCCATGATTTCGCGCTCGCGGCGCGTCAGTTTCTGGGGCTGCGTCGGCATTCCGTCCTCGTAGGCGAGCCGCTCGGACCCGCCGCGCCACGTGCTACAGCCGTAGCCTACTGCTACAAATGTGGCATGTCAACAGCGACGGCAGGAGGCGCATGACTCGACGATGCGATTCGAAAGGTAGGATGTACAGGTGAAGAAGATCGGGTTCCTGTCGTTCGGGCACTGGACGCCGTCGCCGCAATCGCAGGTGCGCACGGCGGCCGACGCGCTGCTCCAGTCGATCGAGCTGGCCGTGGCCGCCGAGGAGCTGGGCGCCGACGGCGCCTACTTCCGCGTGCACCACTTCGCCCGCCAGCTCGGCTCGCCGTTCCCGCTCCTCGCGGCCGTCGGCGCGCGCACCAGCAGGATCGAGATTGGTACGGCGGTCATCGACATGCGGTACGAGAACCCGATGTATATGGCCGAGGACGCGGGAGCGGCGGACATCATCGCCGGCGGCCGGCTCCAACTGGGCATCAGCCGAGGGTCACCGGAGCAGGTGATCGACGGCTGGCGCTACTTCGGCTATGCCCCCGCGGAGGGCGAGACCAACGCCGACATGGCCCGCCGTCACGCCGAGGTCTTCCTCGAAGTGCTCGAGGGGACGGGTTCGCCAAACCCAATCCGCGGCCGATGTTCCCCAATCCGCCCGGGCTGCTGCGCCTCGAGCCACATTCGGAGGGGCTGCGCGACCGGATCTGGTGGGGCTCCAGTTCGAACGCCACATCCATGTGGGCCGCGAAACTGGGAATGCACCTCCAGAGCTCGACCCTCAAGGACGACGAGAGCGGCGAGCCGCTGCACGTGCAGCAGCGCAAGCAGATCGAGGCCTACCGGGCGGCATGGAAGGAGGCCGGGCACCAGCGTGAGCCGCGCGTCTCCGTCAGCCGCAGCATCTTCGCGCTCGTCGACGACCGCGACCGGGCCTACTTCGGACGCGACGGCCGCGACCAGGACCAGATCGGCTACATCGACGCGAACACCCGCGCGATCTTCGGCCGCTCGTACGCCGCCGAGCCCGAAGTGCTGGTCAAACAGCTCGCCGAGGACGAGGCCATCGCCGCCGCCGACACGCTGCTCCTGACCGTCCCCAACCAGTTGGGCGTGGACTACAACGCCCACGCCATCAAGAGCATCCTCGAGTACGTCGCCCCGGAACTCGGCTGGCGCTGACGCGTTACGGAACCTTGGGTTCCTTCAGCGTCGTCGTTTCCGTCAGCGAGTTGAGGAACTCGACGACGTCGGCAATCTGCGCGTCCGACAGCTTCGCCGGCTCGAGGTTGGTCTTGTCGATGAACTTGTTCGGGACGCCGCCCTTGGCCATCAGCGTCACCGCTTCCTGCAGCGACGCCACGCTGCCGTCGTGGAAGTAGGGCGCCGAGCGCGCCACGTCGCGCAGCGTCGGCGTCTTGAAGGCGCCCGTGTCCTTCTCTTCCTTGGTGACGGTGAAGCGGCCGACGTCGGTGGGCTTGCCGTCCACCACGCCGATGCCCACGTTGTGGTACGCGAGGTCGGTGAAGAGCAGGCCGTTGTGGCAGTTGGTGCACTTCGCGTCCTGGAACGTCTGCCAGCCGCGCTTCTGCTGGTCGTTCAGCGCGCTCGTATCCCCGTTCGTGAACTTGTCGAACGGCGTCTCCCGGCTGACGATGGTGCGCATGTAGGTGGCGAGCGCCATCGTCACGTTCTTCTCGTCGGCCGGACCGTTGAACACCTTCTTGAACTGCTCGGTGTAGGCGGGCACGGCGTTGATGCGCGCGATGACGTCGTCGCGCACCTTGTCGGCGTCCGGATCCTTGGCGCCCATGTTGGCGAGCTTCCACGCCGCCAGGGCCTGGCCCTCGAGCGTCTTGGCGCGGCCGTCCCAGTACCACTCGGTGTGATAGCCGATGTTCCACATCGTCGGCGTGTGCCGCGGCAGCGGCGCCCCGGTGGTGGCGTTGGTGTTCTTCGCCAGCCCGTCGGTGAGCCCCTTCTCGTTGACGTGGCACCCGTAGCAGTTGCGGTCGCCCTTGCCCGAGAGCCGCTTGTCGAACCAGAGCTGCCAGCCCAGCGTCGCCTTGTCCACCGTGAGGGGGTTGTCGGCGGGGATGGTCATCGGGCCCACCAGCGGGTTGGGCGCGTAATTGGCCGGGTCGGCCGGGAGCGCGAGCGGCTCGGGCCCCGCAGGCGCCGGCGGCTCGGACGGCGTGCTCGAACAGGCCGAAACGATCAGGCCCAGACAGAGTGCAGTTGAGATGCCGGCCAGCGCAGTCCGAAAACGCATGCACCCTCCTCAGCGCCGACCCGCGGGGGAGTGTCTGGCGACTCGCAGCGCGCGCGGCGATTATATCCCTCGGTGCGCATCGCGGCTGAGCGGCGCGAGAGGCCAATGGCAATCATCGCCAGCCGACTGACATCGCGCGGCGATCAGGCTCGCAATGCAGCGTCTCGCGCCGCGGTCGGGGCGGCAGCCATCAGGCCAGGTGACGCCCGCCGTCCACGCGCACGGTCTCGCCGGTGATGAAGTCGGTCTCGAGCAGGGCGACGCACGGCGGTGGCAGATCTGGCCCGTCGCCGCCGTCCAGCGCCCGACCGGTGTGGCGTTGGCGACGACGGCGTGGCGCCACCCTCCTCCGGGATCCATGTCCGGCGGCGCGAGGATCGGACCGGGCGCGATGGCGTTGACGAGGATCTGGTCGCGGGCCAGCTCCAGCGCCAGCGACTCGGTGAGCGCGATGACGCCGGCCTTGGCCACGTAGTACGAGGTGAAGCCGGGATAGGCCGGCCGGCCGCTCCGGGCCAGCCAGTCGGCGAAGTTGACGATGCGGCCGCCGCCCGTGCGCCGCATCACCGGAATCGCCGCCTGCGCGCACAGGAACGCCGACTTGAGGTTGATGGCGAGGTCACGGTCGAAATCGGCCTCGGTGAGCTGGTCCAACGGCTTGCTGCCGTACACCGAGGCCATGTTCACCAGGGCGTCCACTCGACCGAACGCGGTCACCGCGGCGGCGACGAGCGCCGTGCAGTCGGCCGCCTTCGACACGTCGGCGGCCACGGCGATCGCGCGGCGGCCGCGTGCCTCGACGTCGTGACACGGTCTCGTCGGCCTCGGCCTTCGACCCGCGATACGACAGCACCAGATCCGCGCCGCGGTCGGCGAGGCGCTGGGCGACGACGCGGCCGATGCGCTTGCCGCCGGTGATGATGACGACTCGATCGCGGAGTTCCATAGGCGTGTGAAGCTGAGATGCCGCCCGGCCACGGCGGTTTCGGCTGCGCCGGTTACGGGAGGCTCGAAGCGCACGCCAGCGACGGCGAGCACGGCCATGAGCGCGCCAGGGGGTGTCGCACGTCCGGCAGTGTAACGGGTTCGGCGGCGTAACGCGCCGCCGCACGGCCGCATCCGCCCCTTTTCTCAGATTTCTCGTCGCTTGCCGGGCGTCCGATCAGGATTCGCGGCTCGCTCATCTCAACTGTCAGTTCGTTCCGGTCGATACCTCCGTTACACAAAGAGAACACGGCTGATGCCGTGAGGAGGACGGACGATGCAGCGCAAGACGATCGTTTCCCTGGTGGCCCTTCAATGTGTGGTCGCGTGTGGGTACGCGATCGAGGCGCAGGACGCAACCACGCGTCCGGCATATGCCCGCTCCTCGGCCTCGCGCGAATCGACGGCCGCGCTCGCTGGTGCCCCCACGCGCGCGGCCGTCGCGCAGGCCGGCAAGCCTGACGGCGACGTCACGCTCCGCCTGACGCCGCGCTTCGTGAGCGCGCCCGGTTACCTGCGGAGCCTGATTCGCGTGGTGCCCAACGCCGAGAATCGCGTGATGCGCGTGTCGATCGACTCGGACGCCTACTATCGCAGCAGCGACATCCAGCTCGACGGCGAGTCGGCGCCGATGAACCATTTCGTCGACTTCAAGGGCGTGCCGGCGGGCAAGTACGAGCTCACCGTCGAGGTCATCGGCCAGACCGGCACGCGCGCGATGCGGCGCCTCGACTTTCAGGTGTTGGGACTGACCATCGACCGATGAATTACAGGGCGGTCTGACCGCCTCGACGAGACACGCTGTGCTGCCGGGAGTATTCCCGGGGCGGCGTACGAACGAACGGCCCCAGTCGAATATATCGACCTGGGGCCGTTTGTCTTCTCGTGGGGCGGCTCGGCCCGCTCCAGGGCCGCCGAAGGCGGCCCCCCGACAGCGTTTCTACGGCGCGATGCCCTGGCAGAGCGACACGACGCAGATCGAGTTGATGGTGCGATCGATCGGCGGCGTCTTCATGCCGCGCTCGGTCATCAGCTTGCGGATGAGCGCCGCCGTCGGGCCGCGCGATGGCCGACTGCACGCCCACCCGCACCAGCCCTTCCGCGTAGTCGATCGGCTGCCACGTGGCGCCGGCGGCAATCGACCCCACCTTGTCGGTGTCGCGGCTGCCCTGGTCGTGCTGATCGAGCTTCGCGCCGCGGTCGACGAGCAGCTGCACCACGTCGCTCCGGCCCTTGAGCGCCGCGCCCATGAGCGCGGTGCGCCCCTCGACGTTGGCGTGGTTCGGGTCGAGGCCGAGGTCGAGCAGCATCCGCATCGCCTCGAGGTTCTCCTTCGCCGAGCGCTCGTAGGTGACGCCTTCCACCCAGCCGATGCCGGCCGATGCCGTGAGCGCGTTGTCGCCGTTGGCGGTGAGCGCCTTGGGGTCGGCGCCGTACTTCAGGAGCAGCGTCATCAGCGCGGTATCGCTCGACTGCGCGGCGCGCACGAACGGCGTGGCGCCGTCCTCCCAGAACCACTGCATCGTGAAAATGGTGCGGGTGAGGGTGTTTCTCCTTCACCGGCGTATTGGGCCTGGCGCCCTTGTCGAGCAGCTTGGTGATCATCTCGAGGTGGTCGACATCCGGCTTCGGCACCGGGTAGTCGCCGCCCTCGATGTTGCGGTTGTCGGTGGCGAGATAGAGCGGCGTCCAGCCGCCCTTGTTGGCCAGGTTCGGATCCGCGCCGCGGTCGAGCAGGAAGATCGCGCAGCTTGTAGTTGCGGTTGTTCACCGCCGTGAGCAGCGGCGTCCAGCCGTACTCGGTGGTCCTGGTCGATGTTGGCCCCGGCGTCGAGCATCGCCCTCGCCGATTCGAGGTCACCCTCGCGCGCGGCAAACATCAGCGCGGTCAGTCCGCCGCCGCCACTGCCCACCAGCCCCGCGAACACCACCTCGCTGTCGTCGTCCGATTGCGCCGCCGCGCCGGCAGTGGCGCCGCGCCACCCGCACCGGCACCGGCGCCCCCGTCCCGGCGCGGCCGCCGGCCGCCGGCCGGGGGCTGCGCCGCGGCCGGCGGGACTGCGGCAGTCGGCTGGCCTGCCGGAGCGCCCGCGGCGCCTGCCGGGCCTGCACCACGTCCGCGTCCCTGATTGGCCAGCGGCAGGCCGTCCGGGCCGAGCGCCTGCCCGAGGCCGCGCTGGCCGCCGAGCTCACGCCCTTCGCGCTGTTCGATGGCGAGCTGTTCCTCGTAGGTCCGGCCCGCGTCCGCCGCGCGCTTGCGCCGCTGCTGCGCCAGGTCGACCGTGCGGGTGTTCACGCGATTGGCCATGTAGTTGCGGGGCAGGCCCGCGCCGGCGGACTTCAACGACGGGTCGGCGCCCGAGGCGAGGAGCACCTTCACGGCCGCGGCCTGGCGCTGCTCGGCCGCCCACATCAGCGCGGTGGTGCCGCGCAGCCGCTCGCGCGCGTTGACGTCGGCACCGGCCTCGACGAGCAGCTTCACCGCCTGCGGGTTGCCGTTGCGAGCGGCGAACATCACGGTGGTCTCGCCGTTCGCGCCCACTTCCTTGGCGTCGGCTCCCGCCTTGAGCAGCCGGTCGATCATCGCCGGGTTGCCGTAGAACGCCGCCATCGCGAGCGGCGTCATGCCCACGCGGTTGGCCGCCTTCACGTTGGCCTTGGCGCGCAGCAGGAGATCGGTGAGCTCGAGGTCGTCGCGATACACCGCCCAGTGCAGCGCGGTGCCGCCGTCCACCTGCGGCGCGTTCACATCGGCCTTCTGCGTGATCAGCCGCTGCACGGCGGCTTCGATCGCCGTTCATCGCCGCGTCGGCCACGGCGCTCTTCGTGGCGGCCGATACGCCGGTGGCGCACAGGAGCGCCAGCGCGGTGGCGCCGGCGAACAGACGAACCCTCATGCGGTCTCCTGGAGATGGGAAGGGCAGGCCTGACGACCTGCCCCTACGAGAGCCTCTGTGGCGGGTCTCACGACCCGCGGCTACACCAACTTTGGCAGTCTGCCGGTGCTGTCGCCCTGCTTGTCCTTCTTGATGCCGTACATGTCGAGCACGCTCAGCAGCAGGTTGCCCGTGGGCACGCTCTTACGCTCGTAGGCGAGATGGCGGTTGCCCTTGAGCTGCCCGTTGGCGCCTCCCACCAGCAGGTGCGCCACGTCGTAGTGCTGGTGCTGGTTCGAGTTGCCCATGTTGCTGCCGTACAAAATCAGCGAGCGGTCGAGCAGGTTGCCGTCGCCGTCGGGGATCGACTTCAGCTCTTCGGCCAGATAGGCCAGCGTCGAGACGTGGTAGCGATTGAGCTGCGCGTAGCGCCGCACCTGCACCGGGTCGTCCTGGTGGTGCGAGCCGCCGTGGAAGCTCACGCTGGTGCCGCCCTCGGGGAAGAGCGGCGACTTCGGGTACGGGTAGGCGCGGCTGGTCAGATCGCGCGCGCCCAGCAGCGTCGCCACGCGGGTGATGTCGGCCTTGAACGCGAGCGCCAGGAGCTTGGTGTGCAGGCGGATGTGCTCGTCGAACTGCTCGGGAATCCCGGGCGGCAGGTCGAGCGTCGGCACGTCGTTCGACACTTTCGCGGCCAGCTGGATGCGGCGCTCGATCTCGCGGATCTCTTCGGTGAACTGGTTGACGGTCCGCACGTCGGCCGCGCCGAGCTGACCGCGAAGCGAGCCCAGTTCCTTGGTGAGCGCGTCGAGGATGCTCTGGCTCTGCTTCATGCGCTGCGCGCGCAGCTCCGGCGTGGCGCCGCTTCCGAACAGGCGCTCGAACACCACCTGCGGGTTGAGCTCCATCGGCAGCGGGCTGGTGCGCGGCACCGTTTCCCCTTCCGGGGTCGGCAGCTCCACCCACGAGATGGAGTTCGTGTACGAGCAGCTGTAGCCCTCGCCGCAGTTGCTCGAGCTCGAGTTCGGATCCTCGACCGCCAGCTGCAGCGACGGCAGCAGCGTGTCCTGGCCGATCTTGCGCGGCGATCATCTGATCGATCGTCGCGCTGCCGACCGTGGCGTCCGACCCCGCGGTCTTCCGCGGCTTGATCGCGGTCAGATAGGCGGCGGCCACCCAGTGATCCGAGCCGGTCGTGCCCTCGGGCGGTTCGGCCGACTGCGACCACAGCCCGGTCATCACCACGGTCTGGTCCTTCACCTTCTCGAGCGACTCGAGGATGTAGGGCAGCTTCTCGGGCAGCGCGCCCTCGACCTTGGGTTCCCAGTAGCCCGGTGCCATCCCGTGCGGGAAGAACATGCCGACGAAGCGCGGCTTCGGCGCGGCCGCCGTCTGGGCCAGCACGGTGGACGCCGGCACCATCGCCTCGAGCAGCGGCAGCGCCAGGGTGACGCCCGCCCCCTGCAGGAACGTGCGCCTTGGAATGTGTCGCTTGGTGATAAACATCGTCAGTTCGCTCCCCTGCCCGGGTTGGCCGGCGTCAACGACGCGGTGTTCGACACGGGCGGCGGCCCGGTCTTGGTGTTCATCTGGAACGGACGGCTCTTCACGACGCCCAGCACGAGCGCGGAGAAGCGGTCGCCGCTTGCGGCCGCGTCGCGCGCAATGGCGCGGACGAGCGGCATGTCCTGGTGCTCCAAGCCGCGTCCCAACCCATAGACCAGCAGCTTCTCGGCCGTCACCTCGACGAACTGATGCGAGTAGTTCTTCACGAGCCACTCGCGCAGGCTCACGGGACCCGTCACCGGCGTGTTGTCGTAGATGGTCGCCTTCGGATCGACCGGCTGCCCCTCGTCGCTGCTGCGCCACAGGCCGATGCCGTCGAAGTTCTCGAGCGCGAAGCCGATCGGATCCATGAGCCGATGGCACTGCGTGCAGTCGGAGCGCACGCGGTGGTCCTCCATCTTCTTGCGCATGGTCGGCTCTTTGGCATTCGGGTCGGCCGGGCGCGGCGGCAGCGGTGGCACGTCGGGCGGCGGGTTCGGCGGGCTCATGCCGAGCACGTTGCCCATGATCCACTTGCCGCGCGTCACTGGCGACGTGCGCTCGGGCTTGGCGGTCGTGACCAGGAACGCGCCCTTGCCGAGCAGCCCCTTGCGGACGTCCAGATCCTGGCCGAGCGTGACGCGGCGGAACTGGCTGCCGGTGATATTGGGAATGCCGTAATGCTTGGCCAGCCGCTCGTTGACGAACGTATAGTCGCCGGTCAGCAGATCGAGGATGCTGCGGTCCTCGCGCACGATGGTGTCGAAGATCAGCTCCACCTCGCGGCGCATCGCCTGGCGCAGCGGATCGTCGAAGTCGGGGTAGATGAGCGGCAGCGGCGACGTGGCGTCGAGCCCGCGCAGGTTGAGCCACTGGCCGGCGAAGTTCTCGGCCATCGCCTCGGCCTTCGGGCTCTTGAGCATGCGGCGCACCTGCTGCTCGAGCACCGCGGGCGTGCGCAGCCGGCCCTGCGCTGCCACGCGCAGCAGCTCCTCGTCCGGGGCCGTGCTCCAGAGGAAGAACGACAGGCGCGAAGCGAGGTCGATGTCGCTGATGCGATACGCCTGGCCTGCCTTGGCCGTCGCCGGCTCCTCCTCGATGCGGTAGAGGAACTGCGGCGACGCCAGCACCCGCGCCAGGACCATCTCGATGCCGGCGTCGAAGTTCTTCTCCTTGCGGCCGAAGGCGTAGAACTCCATCAGGTCGTTCACGTCGGCGGCCGCGGCCGGACGCCGATACGCCGACGTCGCCAGCCGCGTGACGATGCGGCGGGCGCAGGCGGTTTCTTCCGCCGGCGTCTTGGGCGTGCAGACGAAGATCTTGCGCCGGCTCGGCGAGTCGGCGGCCTGCGTGGCCTGGAACGGACCCTCGATGCGGATCGTGCCGATGTGCGGGAAGAACGTGTAGCCGGGCGTCGGGCCCGTCTGCAGCGTGTCACGCATGAAGTGCTTGTCGAGGTCGAGGAGCGGCGCGAAGTTGGTGGCCAGGAACGTGGCGCCGATGTCGTGCGTGCCCGCCGTGGTCTTGAAGCGCACGCGCATCGGCGCGCCGCCGCGCCCGCCGAAGAACGCTTCCGGCCCCGCCTGGCCGCCGACCGCGGTGGCGCGCTGCGCCTGGCGGCCCGGCCCGCAGTTGGCCGCCGCCTGCCGGCCGCCGCCCACCCAGTCCACGAGCGACAGGCGCTCGCCGTCGAGCAGCATCTCGATCCGCTCGCACGGCACCGAGCCGAAGCCGGTGGGCGACATGTTGTCGCCGAAGATCGGCGTGACGGTCATCTGATATTCGCCGTCGGACGGAAAGAGGTGCGGCACCACGAGACCGCCGCGTGTGCCGAACGGCATGCCTTCGAGGTGGTAGTCCTGCGACGTGTCTTCGCGCGTGCGGTAAACCGCCAGCGTCGGCGGCTCGGGGTAGCCGAGCGCCAGGCGGCTGATCTTCTGCGCCGCCGACACGTAGGCTTCGACGAGCGTGGACGACAGCCCGAGCGCCCCGGCGATGTTGTCGAAGCCCGAGGTCGAGTCGTCGCTGGGCAGGTACTTGCTGGCGTCGATGTCGAGGTCCAGCACGTCGCGGACCACGTTCGCATACTCGGTCCGGTTGAGCCGATGCAGGCCGGGCGCCGGCGTGAAGGGCACGGCGGCCGCGTCGAGCTCGCTCTCGAACGAGCCGATCATCGCGCTGAACGCCGCCGGCTCGGGCCGCTTCAATCCGGCTGGCGGCATCATCCCCGCGCGCAGCTTCCGGACGATCAGTTCCCACGTCTTGGCGTCGTGCGCGAGGTTGGCCGGGTCGAGGCCGTCCACGGCCAGCTTGCGGGCTGAGTCCATGCCCGCGGCCTTGGCCCGCTCGCTGTGGCACGCCACGCAGTACTGGTTGAGGAACGCCTTCTGATCGGCGTCGGAAATCGTGGCGACCGCGGGGACCGCCGCCGCACGAGCTGGAACGGCAGGGGCCCGTGGGGCCGCCGTCGGTCCCGGAGTCGTGGCCGGCACTCCTGGTCGAAGGCCGTCTGAAGACGGCCCTTGCGGCGCCGGCGTCTGGGCCGGCCGGTTCGCCTGCTGTGCGTGAGTGGAGAACACTCCGCACGCGATCGCGATGACGCCCGCGATCAATGATCGCTTCAACATGAATCGGCTCCCGCCCCGGGGTACGGCCTGGGCGAGAAACGATCGCCGCCCGCTCCGACCCGCACCGGATCTGCCCCCAGAACACCTGTGGACTCAATAGGATACCGGAGATAATCACCGGATGCCAAGGTCGTCCGCCGTAGCGTCCGACGTCCGGACGGACCCGATCTCAATACGAGCCGCGCGTTGCCGCGTGCTTACCGTGAATCAGGGGTCTTCGGGCTTCGGGCTTCGGGCTTCAGCCGGCTTCCGGCTGCCGGGCTTCGGGCTCCGGCGGGTGTGGGTTCCGCTTCTTCCACCATTCGAACGATGACGATTCGGGTGGGACTCGACCTCGGCGGCACCAAGATCGAGGGGATCGCGCTGGACCGCGGCGGTTCCGAACTGGCGCGCCACCGCGTCCCGACGCCCCGCGGCGACTACGCCGCCACGGTCGAGGCGCTGGCGTCGCTGGCCGAACGGCTGGAGGGGCAGGCGGCCGCCACCGCGAGCGTCGGCGTCGGCATGCCCGGCGTGATCTCGCCGGCTACGGGGCTGGTGAAGAACGCCAACTCCACCTGGCTCATCGGCCGGCCGCTGGCGGCCGACCTTTCCGCCCGCCTCGGCCGCGAGGTGCGGTGCGCGAACGACGCCAACTGCTTCGCGCTGTCCGAGGCGGTCGACGGCGCGGCGGCGGGCGCGCGCGTCGTCTTTGGCGTGATCGTCGGCACCGGCACCGGCGGCGGCGTGGTGGTGGATCGGCGCGTCGTGACCGGCGCCAATGCCATCGCCGGCGAGTGGGGCCACAACCCGTTGCCCTGGCCGCGCAGCGGCGCGGCCGGCGACGAGTGGCCGGGCCCGCCCTGCTATTGCGGCCGGACCGGGTGCATCGAAACGTTCCTCTCGGGACCCGGTCTCGCGCGCGACTACGAGCGTGAGGGCGGGCGCCGGGCCGAGCCGCCCGAGATCGTGGCGCGTGCCGCGGCCGCCGACGCGACCGCCGAGCGCTGCCTGCAACGCTACGAGGATCGATTGGCGCGTGGGCTGGCCGGGATCATCAACGTGATCGATCCGGACGTGATCGTCCTGGGCGGCGGCATGTCGAATGTCGATCGCCTGTATACGAACGTGCCGCGGCTGTGGACGCCCTACGTCTTCTCGGACGTGGTGACGACGCGGCTCGTGAAGGCCACGCACGGCGATTCGAGCGGCGTTCGCGGCGCCGCGTGGCTGTGGGACTAGTCGAGGGGCCGCAGACTTCGGCTGCGGTGAAGTCGGAAGGCGGGCGGACGCAGCGCGGTCAGGTACGCCGGCGGCGGGCGCGCACCGTGATTGCCAGTGCCGTCAGACCGATGCCGAGCAGGACGAGCGCGGCGGGTTCGGGCACCACGAGCAGGCGGTCCGACCTCGTTTCGCTCTCCAGGTTCGCGTCCGGTGCGCCGGCTCGAGCCGGCGGTGCCAGCGCGATCACGGTACACAACACAACTGCGGCGTACGACAGGGGGGACGTCATCGCTACTCTCCGAGTCTTCGATCACTTACCCTCAGCCAGGGCGTAGCCGAGCAAGACGCGATGATGCCACGAACCTAGGAAAAACCTAGCCCAACGATAGGCACGATTTTTGATGGATTTTGCGCGGAGTGGGCGGGTGAGTAGAGTAGCGGACGGCTGCCGCGCGCTCTGCGCGGCGGTGACCGGCCAGGAGGCAAATGATGAGGTCGCTCCCCGTAATCAGGCCGGATTCACGCTGGCGAGTGGCCATCGTCGCCCTGGTGGCGGTGCTGTGTGCGATGCCGGCCACCTCGCAGTACCTGAAACGCCTCGACCCGAAGACGCCGAGACTGCCCGACGGCAAGCCGAACCTGTCAGCCCCGACGCCGCGCCTCCCGAACGGACGGGTCGATCTCGGCGGCCTGTGGAATGCCGTCGACGGCCGCTTCCTCACCAACATCTCGCGCCGCGCCGGCATCGAGCCGCCGTTTCAGCCATGGGCGGCGGCGCTGTTCAAGGAGCGCCAGGACAACCAGGGCCGCGACCGTCCGTCCGGCCGCTGTCTGCCGAAGACGATCCCCGACGCGATGCTCGTCCCGAACTATCCGTGGAAGATCGTGCAGACGCCCGAACTGACGATCGTCCTGTTCGAGAACTTCACGCAGTACCGGCAGATCTTCACGGACGGCCGCGACTACCCCGACGAGCGCGCCCCCACCTGGTTCGGCTACTCGCTCGGCAAGTGGGACGGCGACACCTTCGTGGTGGACACGCTCGGCTTCAACGACAAGAGCTGGCTCGACGACGGCGGTCACCCGCGCAGCGAGGCGATGAAGGTGACCGAACGGTTCCGGCGCCTCGACTACGGGCACCTGGAGATCGACTTCACGTTCGACGATCCGAAGGCCTACACGAAGCCGTGGACGGTGACCGTGCCGTTCATCCTGCTGCCCGACACCGAGATCATCGAAAACGTCTGCGAGAATGAGAAGGACGTCGCGCACATTTTCTTCGAGAAGAAATAGCGGTCTGGTCGTTCCCCACCTGACTCACCAGACCTACCTGACCACCTGACCATCACGAGGACACATGGCGTCCCTGATTGAGGCAATCGACATCAAGCGCAAGATGTATTTCGAGTTCGAAGGGGCGCCGTACCACTGCCTCGACGTCGAAGTGTCGAAACCGACCGCGCGCGGCGGCCAGACGCTCGTGCGCGTCAAGATGCGCAACCTGCTGACGCGCGCGGTGTTCGACAAGACCTTCAAGGCGGGCGAGAAGTTCGCGGAGCCGGACCTCTCGACGTCGGCGGCGTCGTTCCTCTATTCGGACTCCGCCGGCTTCCACTTCATGGACCAGGAGAACTACGAGACCCTGACGCTCGGCGCCGACCTGGTGGGCGACGATCGCGAGTTCCTCACCGACAACCTGGTCGTCCAGATCAACAAGCTCGAAGGGCGGCCCTTCGGCATCCAGTTGCCCACCATCATCGAGCTCGCGGTCGCGTCGACGGAACCGGCCGTGCGCGGCGACACGGCCAGCGGCGCGGTCACCAAGGCCGCCACGCTCGAGACTGGTCTCGAGATCCGCGTGCCGCTCTTCATCAAGGAAGGCGAGAAGGTGAAGGTCCACACCGAGACGCGCGAGTTCGCCGGCAGCGGCGTAGGGGCCGCCTTCAGGCGGCCCAGTATGTGGCCGCGGGTCTTCAGACCCGCCCCAGGAAGTCGCGGGACCTGCTGCTCTTCGACTCCCGGCGCGAGCGCGGGGTGTTGGCGCTGCGCCGGCCCGTCTCCGCTGCGGAGTCTCGCGTCGATGTACAGGCAGGCCGGCTCCGGCCAACACCCACGCTCACGCCGGTCGCTGGCCCGCAGCGCCTCTGTTCGTCTCCCGCGGTGCGCCGCAGTCGGCTGGCGGAGACCCTGCGGCCCACCGCGGTCGCTGATATGGAGCGGGACGTAGAGGGCGGTCTTCAGACCGCCATGACAGGTTGTGGCCGCGGGTCTTCAGACCCGCCTCTGCCTCCGGTGCTACGTCTTCTTCATCGCGGCCACGTACTCGGACGGCGTGTCGACTCGGATGCCGTACCGCAAGGCGGACAAGAAGTGCTTGCGGTTGTCGGTGACGATGACGGTCGCGCCCGCGGACCGCGCGATCTCGGCGATGTGAGCGTCGTAGACGCGGCCGCCGGTGATGCCTTGCTGCGCCAGCGCCTGCAGAAACGATCGCTGCGCGTCGTGCGGCAGGTCGAGCACCGCCATCCGGCCGAAGATCTCCTCCTGGATCAGCGACACCGCGTCGGCGGCATTCAGCCTGAATTCGGCGGGCAACCGCGTGGCGACCGAGTACACCTCCAGGCAGCAGTGCCAGGCCGTAGACGCCCGCCCTGTCTTTCCTTCGGCGATCGCGTGGAGCAGTTCCTGCGCCGGAGCACTTTGCGGACCGAAATCGACGAGGCCCGCCAGCAAGACGCTGGTGTCGAGAAACGGGCCTACGGCCATCGGCTCCGTTCTTCCTCGATGAGTGCGGCCACGTCGATCTTTGGACGAGCGTCGGCGGCCACCGTCGGCCGGGCCACCATGCGCTTGCCGACCGAGGACGCGGTCCGGCCGCGACCCGTTCGAGCCGGACTCCGGTTTCTTCGAGCGAAATCTCGATGGTGGTGCCCGGCGTCAGGCCGGCCTTGTCGCGGATTGCGGCCGGAATCACCAGGCGGCCCGCCTTGTCGATGGTAGATCTCATGCCATCAAGCTACCATGCAACGCGCCGTAACGTGCTCAGGCCGCGCCAGAGGCGCGGTTGCCCGTTCGCGTGCTCGCGCACTGAGCGATGGCCGCCATCAGGTCGCGGGCGTCGACCGGCTTCACCAGGTGGAACCGGAAACCGGCGTCGAGCGCGCGCCGCGTGTCGGCCGCCTGACCGTAGCCGGTCACCGCGATGAGCTCGGGACACTCGTCCCGCTGCCGCAGCACCTGCGCCACCTCGTAGCCGTTCATGCCGGGCAGGCCCACGTCGAGCACGACGACGTCCGGGCGCCACGACTCGACGCGCTGCACCGCGTCCATCCCGTTGTGCGCCATGGTGACGATGTGGCCGTCGGTCTGCAGGAGCATCGCGAGGCTCTCGGCGGCATCCACGTTGTCGTCCACGACCAGGATCCGCACCGGAAACACGCGCACGGCGGCCGCCGGGGCGGGCGGCGCGGCGACGGGCCCGGCCGCGGCCATGCGCCGGCAGACGAATCGCGAACACGCTGCCGCGGCCGACACCCTCGCTCTGCGCCGACACCTGGCCGTGGTGCAGGTCGACGATCTTCTTCACCAGCGTGAGGCCGATGCCGAGCCCTCCCCGCGATCGTTCGAGCGACCGATCGGCCTGCACGAACGGCTCGAACACCCGCGGCAGCAGGTCGGCGGGAATGCCGGCGCCGCCGTCCCGCACCTCGATCACCACCTCGCCGTCGGCTGGCCAGGCCGCGAGGTGAATCGCCGCGCCGGCATGCGAGTACTTGCTGGCGTTGTTCAGCAGGTTGGCGATCACCTGCGCGAGCCGCACCGGATCGCCGTGCACTGTCACCGGGCGGCCGGGCAGACGCACGACGAGCTCCTGCCGCTGCGCGTCGATGAGCGGGCGCGACGTCTCCACGGCCATCGCGATGGCGTCGGCGATATCCAGCGGTTCGCGCCGCAGTTCGACCTTGCCGCGCAGCACGCGGGACACGTCGAGCAGATCGTCCACCAACCGCACCAGATGCTGCACCTGGCGGTCGATCACCGCGTGCAGCCGCTGACCCTCGGCGTCGGGCTGGCGGCGCATCTTGAGCAGTTGCACCGCGGTGCGGATCGGCGCCAGCGGGTTGCGCAGCTCGTGCGCGAGCAGGGCCAGGAAATCGTCCTTCTCCCGGTCGGCCTGCTTGAGTCCGTCCTCCGCGAGCCGCCGTTCGGTGACGTCCATCATCGACAACAGCAGCACGGTCACCGGCACCGTCGTGTGTCCCGGACGGGTGACGACGTCGCCCCGCGTGACGACCCAGCGGATCGAGCCGTCGCGGTGCGTGAACCGGAACTCCTGGGCATAGGCCTGCGCCGTGCCGCGCCGCGTGCGCCAGCCCCGCGAGCACGTGCGCGCGATCGTCGGGATGGATGCGGTCGTGGAGGTCGGCGAGCGCAATCGGGCCGGTCGCCGGCAGGCCGCAGATCTCGCGGCAGCGCGGGTCGGCCAGCACGTCGTCGTCGTCCGGCACCCACGTCAGGGTCCCGAGCTGCGCGATCTCGAGCGCCAGGCGCGCGCGCTCCTCGCTCTCGCGCAGCTGGATCTCCGCGAGCCGGCGTTCGTGGATGTCGGTGCAGGCGCCCACCCACTCTTCCACGCTGCCGTCGGCGCCCCAGCGCGGCACGGCCCGCGAGGTGTACCAGCGGTAGGACAGCGTCGGCGCGTTCCACAGCCGGGTCTCGATGTCGACCGGCCGCGGGTTGGCCAGCGCGTCGCGCCACAGGGCCTGCACCCGCTCGCGATCCTCGGAGTGCACCGCCGCGCACCACCCCCAGCCGCCATAGCGCGAGGCGTCCTGCCCGGTCGACGCCTCCCACGATTCCTGCGGCGGCGTGAAGCCGCCGGCGGCATCGGCCGTCCAGACGATGGCCATCGACGCGTCCACCAGCGAGCGGTAGCGGTTTTCACTGGCCCGCAGCCGATCCTCGGCTTCGTGGCGCTCGGCAATGTCCTCGACGATGGCGATGAGGCCCTCGGGCTCGCCGTCGCCGTCGAGCAGCGGCGCCATCGACACGTGCACCCACACCGACGAGCCGTCGGGGCGCAGGTAGCGCTTGTCGATGGCGATCTCGTTCATCGCGCCACCGGCCGCCTTCTCGATCAGGCGCGCGTGCGACGGCCAGTCGTCCGGGTGGGTGATCTGCTCGCAGGTGAGGCCGATGGTGTCCTCGATCGACCGGCCGACGATGTCGGCCATGCGGCGGTTCACGCGCGTGAGCCGGCCGTCGAGCGACAGCAGCGAGATGCCGAGCGACGCCTGGCCGAACATCGCCTCGAGCCGCGCCGCCTGCCGCCGCGCCTCGCGGTTCGAGGTCTCGCGGGCGCGCGCGAAGGCGGCGATGAGCAGGGTGATGCCGGCGAAGACCGCCGTCTGCGTGGCGTGCAGCATGCCCCAGCCCTGGGGATCGGTCAGCGCCTGGTAGGTGTTGATCGCGAGAATCGCCAGCGCGATCGCCAGCAGCGCGGGCCGGAACCCGCCGAACCAGGCGGACAGAATGATGGCGGCGAGCGGCGCCGCGTAGGGCCGCGCCTGGCCGAACGACAGGCTGGTGCTGAACCAGATCGCGGCGCCCGACAGCAGCAGCGCGAGGGCGTAGCCGCGCGCATTCACGTGCTCGCGAAACGACTTCACTGGCTCCAGGCTTGGCATGGGCGCTCCTGGGGGCTGTCGCGCCGGCCCGTCATGCGGGCGGGACGCAAGAGTATCGCGGCGCCTGCGCCGGCGCCTAGTCCACGACGTCGGCGAGGGTCACCGCGACGTTGCGGTCGCCGCTCGCCATCCGCAGGAACGCCACCACGTCGAGGAGTTGCTGGAGGGTGAGGCGCGACGCGTAGTCGTTCGGCATCACGCTGCTCTGCTGTCGCGCCGAGGCGGTGATGTCGGCCTTGGGGATGGTGCGCAGGATCGGCGGCAGCGAGGACGTGTCGTAGAAGAGCACGGCGTCCTTCGTCTCACCCGACCTGATGCCGGTGAGGATCGCGCCGGTCCTGGTGGTGAGGCGGACCGTACTGTAAGCGGGGTCGGCCGAGCGGTGCGGCACCACGATGATCTTCTGGAAGATCTGCTTCGGCGACTGGCCGGCGATCTTGGACATCAGGTCCGGGCCGACCGATCCGCCGCGGCCCTCGACCGAGTGGCACACCGAGCAGCTGCGCGCCGAGCCCTTCATGAAGAAGATCGCCTGGCCGGCGTTGGGATCGCCGCGCAGGCCGCCGGGCGCGGGGCCGTCGGGCGCCTGGAGCCGCACGACGTAGCGCGTGACGTCGGCAATCTCGGCCACCGACATCGTGCTGGTGAACCCGGGCATCATCGTGCCCGGCCGCCCGTCCTGGAGCACCTTGCGCACGTAGTCGGCGGTGAACTTCGCGCCGCGCAGCGCCGGGCCCACGCCGCCGATGCCGGCCTGCCCGTGGCACACCTGGCAGGTGGTGGCGAAGAGCTCGGCGCCGCCGGCCGAGGCCGGGCGGCGCGCGCGGATCCTGCGCTGCGCGGCCGCATCCGGCGGCCATCGCGACGCAGCCCGATCGTGGCCGCGATCGCCAGCGTGGCGCGTCCGGGTCTGCGCGCGTCTCATTTCGATCCCCGCTTCTGCTGCGCCGCCGCCAGCCGCTCGAGGAGCGGCTCGGTCTGCTCGAGCGAGAGGCACGCGTCGGTGATGCTCTGGCCGTAGGCGGCCTGTCCCGGGACGTAGTCCTGCCGTCCCTCGACGAGATGGCTTTCGAGCATCGCGCCCATCACGTGCCACGAGCCCGCGGCGACCTGGTCGGCAATCGCGGCCGCCACGGCCGCCTGCTTCCGGTGGTCCTTCTGGCTGTTGCCGTGCGAGCAGTCGATCATCACCGTCTCGGGCAGACCGCGCGACCGCAGCCGCCCGCACACTTCGTCCACGTGCGAGGCGTCGAAGTTGGGGCCGGTGCGCGAGCCGCCGCGCAGGATCACGTGGCAGGTGTCGTTGCCGCTGGTCTCGAAGATCGCCGACACGCCCTGCTTCGTCACCGACGGAAACAGGTGCGGCGAGCGCGCCGACAGCACCGCGTCCACCGCCGTCTGCGTGCTGCCGTCGGTGCCGTTCTTGAACCCGACCGGCATCGACAGGCCCGACGCCAGCTCGCGGTGGACCTGGCTCTCGGTCGTGCGCGCGCCAATCGCCACCCACGACGTGAGGTCGGCGATGTACTGCGGGATCTGCGTGTCGAGGAACTCCGACGCCGTGGGCAGGCCCATGTCGTTCAGATCGACCAGCAGCTGCCGGGCCAGGCGCAGCCCCTTGTTGATGTGGAAGCTCTCGTCGAGATCGGGGTCGTTGATGAGGCCCTTCCAGCCCACCGACGTGCGCGGCTTCTCGAAGTAGCTCCGCATCGTGACGATCAGCTCCCGCTCGTAGCGCTCCTTGAGCGGCAGCAGCCGGCGGGCGTAGTCCACGGCCGCCTTCGTGTCGTGGATCGAGCACGGGCCGACCACCACCACGAGGCGCGGGTCCGCCCCGGTGAGGACGTCGGCAATCGCCTGTCGCGTCGTCGCCACCACGTCCGCCGCCCGGTCGGTGATGGGGATTTCCTCGAGCAGGATCGCGGGCGGCAGCAGCGGCCGCACCTGGGTGATGCGGAGGTCGTCGATACGGTTCAACACGGTTCGATGGGTCAGCGCACGCCGGCGGCGTCGAAATCGAGATTGTGGGTGACGCGCGCATTCGAGGTGCGGAACGTCTCGACCAGCAGCTGAATCCGCCGCCGGGCCTCGGCCAGGTCGTGCACGCCCAGGTTGATGTTCAGCAGATCGATGTACCAGGGCAGCTTGCCGCTGCCGAGCACGTAGACCTCGGCGATCTCGCGCGCGATCGGCAGGGTCGTGGTCTTGGAGTTGTCGTGGACGTCGCGGTTGCCGGCCTCGAGCAGCTTGTCGTACTCCTCGGTCAGCAGCCGCCGGTACAGATCGGCGGTGAAGCGCGTCGCCCGCCTTCACGCCCGAGGCCGGCGTCGTCCTCGGTGAAGCGCGCGTTCTTGTGGAGCCATTCCCACAGGATGCTCAGGCGGATCTCGCCGGTCGCCATGTCTTCCATCAGGTAGAGCACGTCGTCGTTGCCGAAGAAGTCGGCGGGCTTGAGCGCTGCCGCCTGCATGCCCTGGCCGAAGGCGTTGCCGTACTGGATGGCGACGCTCAGCAGATCGCGCGCCCCGCGCACCGTGCGCGGCGCCGGCTCGAGCAGCGTCAGCCCCGCGGCGTCCGTCGGCGCGTGTAGGTGAGCGGCGGGAACGAGCGCCCGAGCTGATTGGCCTGCCCGGCCTTCTCCCACACCGGCCGCACGATGTGCACCATCTTCCAGTGCGCCACCCACTTGCCGCTGGCGCCCTCGCGCTGCTCGCGCTCGCCGCCGGCCACCGCGCGCTGCATCGCCCTGGCCACGCCTTCCTCGGAGCCCGACCGGGATGTTCGGCTCCATCCCGCCCTGCCACAACGCGTACTGGCCCTTGGCGTCGGGCGTGTTGACGGCCCGGCGCACGCGGTCCTCGTAGTTCCGCATGTAGCCGTAGGTCATCGTGATCGCGTCGATGTTGGGGTTGACGAACGACGGATCCCACGCCAGCGCGTCCGACACGCTGTTGATGTAGTCCCAGCGGCCGGTGTTGAAGCCGACGAAGCGCGCGCCCGAGCGCGGCGCGGATCTCCATCAACTGGAACACCGCCTCGAGCTGCTCGACGAGCACGTAGGTCTTCACCGTGCCGACCGCGAGGCCGAGATGCGCCTCGAGCCGCGTGATGCATGTCGTTCCACAGCGCCGCTTCCTCGGCGGTCTGGATCTTCGGCAGGTACAGCACCAGCGACGACGCCGTCGGCGCGCAGCCGCGCGCTGGTTGTTCACCACGTAGGCGGCCAGGTCGACGATCGAGGCCGAGAAGCCGCCGCCGTCGGCGCGCCGCACGTGCCGGTCGTCGAGGTGCAGGCCGCGGGCGCGGAAGATCCTCGTCGTGAACGACGAGCTGCTTCGACCAGTCGTCGATCGATCGGGCGGCCGAGGAACGACCTGCGCCCAGGCGTTCATCTCGCCGGCGACGCTTCGGCCGCGCTCGAGGAACACCGGATCGCGGTGGATCGCCAGCTTGAGGTTGCGCTGGTTGTCGAGCGACATCGTCGAGAGCTGGCCGAGCGCGTCCTCGCCGTCGAACATCCAGCCGTCGGCGCCCGAGAGCAGCGCGTAGGCGACGTTGCGGATGCTGCTGTCGATCGGCGCGCCCGGCTTGGCGCCGGGACCCGTGCCCTGAATCCACTGCCGCTGCAGGTCGCGCGGGGATGTCGCTGCCGGTGAACCTGCCGGCCGCGCGCGTCGGCGACCGTGATCGCGGTGCGCGGCGATGCGGCTGGACGGGTCGAGAAACGCGATCCGCTCCTTGTTCTGCGCGCGCCGCGCCCGCCGCTCGAGGCGGGCCGCCATGAGCGCCCGGCGGTCGTCGTCGAGCGGCGCCAGCTCGTGGAGCGCCTGGATCACCGGCGGGGTGAGCACGTCGGCGTAATGGGGAGCGCGTCAGGACGTATTTCGACCATGGAGCAGCCATAGAACTCTTTATGGTAGTCAATCCGGCCGCGTTCGCCCACGGACGGCCCGGGACCGTGCCGCTGCGGCGGAGAGGGCCTAGCGGTTCGGCGTCGAGGCGCACGATCAGGCCGAGCAACCGCCGGCGCGGACGGCCGGAGCGGCGCGCTGGTCCGGAAGTGTTTCCTGTATGCGCCGTTACCCAGTCGCGGGCGATCTCGCGTTGCGCGGTCCGCAGATCCAGCCGCCCCTCGCACACCAGGCGCGGCAATAGATCTTCGAGCTGGTCCTTGACGCGCGGCGTTCCACACCCGCTCCCGGTAGCGCTGGGGCCAGAGGTTCCGGGCATCGGGGGCGCCCCCGAGTTCGGGCGTGATCAGGTAGTCGAGCTCGTATTGATCCGGCGGCACGTCCTCCATGCCGTAGCTCCGGAGCACGGCGAGCGCGCACCGCTTCCCCGATCTCTTGCACCGGCCGCGGCGACTGCGTGCACAGTTCGCGGGCCGGAACGTCCAGGGCGAGGCCGGGCGTCAGCGACGCGATCGGACGCGCGTCGGCCTCGACCGGCATGCCGTCCGACCTGCGGGTTCGAACACCTCCGGGCGGGCGCAGCGGCCACGAGCCAGCAACACCGACGCCAACCGCGACCACGGCCGGAACGGCGGCCCAGTGGGCCAGTCGCGGAGGCACCGGCCAACGTGCGACTCGAGCCTCTCGGCTTCTTGTGCGAGTCGTGCCTGCAGGCGGGCGCGCGTGCACCGTCATAGCGCGCGTTCGCGACGCCTCCGCGCCGCGACGGAGGACGCGCCGAGCCGTGCGAACAGGTCGCGCCGCCCGGAGCACTGCTCGCACCGATCGGCGTGCGCCGCCGCGGCCACGTGCTCGAGCGGAGCCAGATGGCCGTCGACGAGCCGCAGCGAGCTGGTCGTCGCTGAGATGATCGTCGTGCTCCATCGTCATCTCCCGGTCCGCGCTGGCGAGGCGGCCCAAGCGCGCGTCAGCGACTTCGACACCGAGCCAAGCGAGATGCCCAGCGCGCTCGCGATGTCCCGATACGACAGCCCCTCCGAGCGCAGATAGACACATTGGCGGTCCCGGGGCGCCAGCGCACGCATCACCGACTGCAGCCGCCGGCATCGCTGCGTTGAACGCCGCGCGCTCTTCAGGCGTGTGCCCGGGATCGGCAATCCGTTCGAGCAGCAGGTCGGTCAGAAGATCGGCCGGCGCTCCGCGCTGCCGCTGGCGCTGCTTCAGCGACAGGTTGCGCGTCACCCGGAACAGCCAGCCCGTCAGGCTGTGCCGAGGCCGGCCCAGGCAGAGATGACGGAACAAGGCGACGAAGACGTCCTGCACGACGTCTTCGGCCGTCTCGTCGCTGAGGCCGAACGCCCGCGCATAGCGCAGCAGCTTGACCGCGCTCTCATCGTAGAGCGCCAGCACTGCGCGCTGATTGGTCTCGAGCGACTCGTGCGCCGGCAGGCACCGCCGGCAACGGACAGCTCGAGGGCGGGCTTGAGCTTGGGCGGCATCCATCGCGGAAGCGGCCATTCTACCTGCCGCGGCGTCACGTGTCACCTGATCGGGGGACCCGGAAACTCACCGTGAACGCATGGGCGCCGCGCCGGGAATATACCGTCGTGCCCTTTCGCGTCCTCGCGTCTCTCGCTGACCTGCGCTGCCGCGCTCCTTCGTGCTCCCCAGCGCTCGCGCAGGAGCGCCCGCGGCGCCCGAGCCACGCCCGGCCAGCCGGCTCGCCCACGTCGCCGGTGCCGCCGCTCGATATCCACGTCACCGTCGTCGGCACGACGCCGCTGCCGGGTGTCGAGCTGCCGGTCGATCGCATTCCGGCGCCGGTGCAGACGCTCGACCGCGCGAGGACATCGAGCGGAGCGGCGCGCTCGACGTCGCCGAGTTCGCCGCTCGCCGGATGAACGGCGTGCACGTCAACGAGATGCAGGGCAATCCGTTTCAGCCCGACGTCAACTATCGCGGCTACACGGCGTCGCCGCTGCTCGGCACGCCGCAGGGCCTGTCGGTCTACATGGACGGCGTCCGCCTGAACCAGCCGTTCGGCGACATCGTGAGCTGGGATCTCATTCCCAGCGCCGCCATCGCCTCCACCACGCTGATGCCGGGGTCGAACCCGCTGTTCGGCCTGAACACGCTGGGAGGTGCCCTGTCGATTCAGACCAAGAGCGGCGCCACGCATCCCGGCACCATGCTTCAGGCGACCTACGGGAGCGACGTGCGCCGCGCGTTCGACTTCGAGCACGGCGGCAGCCGCGCCGGCGGCCGTGAACTGGTACTTCGCGGGCACCCTCTTCGCCGAGGACGGCTGGCGCGACGACTCGCCCTCCGACGTGCGCCAGATCTTCGGCAAGGTGGGCTGGGAACGCAGCCGCGGCTCGCTGGCGCTGACGCTCGCGCACGCGACGAACGACCTGAACGGCAACGCGCTGCAGGAAATCCGCCTGCTCGATCGCGACTGCCGCCAGCGTGTATACGAAGCCGGACGAAACCCACAACCGGGCGACGTTCGTGAACGCCGCGCTGCGCCACGCCGGTCCGGCGGGGCTCGCGTTCTCCGGCAACGTCTATTACCGCGACATCGACACGCGGACGTTCAACGGCGACGTCAACGAGGACTCGCTCGACCAGTCTCTCTACCAGCCGAGCCCGGCCGAGCGCGCGGCGCTGATTGCGGCCGGGTACACGGACGTGCCCGCCTCGGGCGCCAACGCCGAGAACACGCCGTTTCCGTCTTGGCGCTGCCTCGGCAACGTGCTGCTCAACGACGAGCCGGCCGAGAAGTGCAACGGGCTGCATGAACCGCACGCAGACCGGGCAGCACAACGCGGGCCTCTCGGGCCAGGTGACGCATTTCGGCGCCGGGGCCGCCCGCCGGAACCAGTTGACCGCCGGCGCCGCCTTCGACCGGAGCCGCGCCGCGTTCACGCAGTCGTCACAGCTCGGGTACCTGAACCCCGATCGCAGTATCACGGGCGTGGATGCGTTCGGCGACGGCGTGACGGGCGGCACCGTCGATGGCGAGCCGTACGACACCCGCGTGGACCTCGACGGGCTGACCACGACGTGGAGCGTCTACGCAACCGACACGCTGTCGTTCGGCGATCGTGCGCACGTCACCGCTGTCGGGCCGCTACAACCGCACGACGCGTCGAGAACCGCGACGGCATCCGGCCCGGCAGGCGAGGCGGGCTCGCTCGACGGCTCCCACCTCTTCTCGCGCTTCAATCCCGCCGCCGGCGTGACCGTCAACGCCTCGCGCGCGATCAACCTCTACGCCGGCTACAACGAAGGCAGCCGGGCCGCCACCTCGATCGAGCTCGGATGCGCCGATCCGGAGCAGCCGTGCAAGCTGCCCAACGCGATGGCGGGCGACCCGCCGCTGGCGCAGGTGGTCACCCGCACGCTGGACGCCGGGGTGCGCGGCCAATCGGGACGGCTCGCCTGGAACGCCGGATACTTCCGCGCCGCCAACCGCGACGACATCCTCTTTGTGCAGTCCGAACAGACCGGCTTCGGCTACTTCAAGAACTTCGGTCGCACGCGGCGCGAAGGGCTGGAGCTCGGCGCACGGGCGCGGGCCGGCGTGGCGGAGCTCGGAGCCGGGTACACGCTGCTCGACGCGACGTTCCGCAGCTCCGAAGAGGTCAACGGCGAGAGCAACAGCACCAACGACGCCGCGGCGGCCGGCGGGCCTGGCCTCGAGGGCAGCATCGAGATCGAGCCTGGCGATCGCATGCCGCTGATCCCGCGCCACATGCTCAAGCTCTATGCCGACATCCAAGTGACGCGCGCCTTGAGTATCGACGCCGATCTGGTGGCGTTCTCCGGCACCGTCGCCCGCGGGAACGAGAACGGCGATCACGAGGCGGACGGCACCTACTATCGTCGGGCCGGGCGCCACGGACGCGTACGCCGTCGTCAATCTGGGCGCGCGCTATGCTCTGACGTCGTGGCTCACACTCGTTGGCCAGGTCAACAACCTGTTCGACCGCCGCTACACGACGGCGGCGCTCCTCGGCCCGACGGCCTTCACCCCCGAGGGTGTGTTCCTCTCGCGCCCGTTCCCGCCGGTTGGCGGCGAGTTCCCGCTCACGCACAGCACGCTGTTCGCGCCGGGCGCACCGGTGCGCGCCTGGTTCGGCACGCGGTTCCGCTTCTAGCGCGCGCCGCGGTGCGGTGCGGTTGCCGATGAGCGCCCCGGGCAGCCGCGTGCTCGCGGCGCGGCTCCACAACCAGCTCCTGGCCGGGGCGCAGCCGCGCCGGGCCGCCGATGTCGTCGCGCGTCTCTGCGCGATGCAGGCGCAGGACTACATCGGCGCCAGGTGGGCGATTGGCCTGCGGGCGGCGCGCCTGGACGACGCGGCGGTGGAGTCGGCGTTCAACGCCGGCGCGATCCTGCGGACGCACGTGCTACGGCCCACCTGGCATTTCGTCACGCCGGCCGACATCGGCTGGATGCTGTCGCTCACCGCGCCGCGCGTGCACCAGGCGAGCGCCTTCTACTATCGCCAGCACGGGCTCGACGCCAGGACGCTGACACGCGCGCACCGAGTGCTGGTCTCCGAGCTGGCCGGGGGGCGTTTCCGCACCCGGACCGAACTGGCCGCCGCGCTGGCTCGGCGCGGCGTCGAGGCGCGCGGGCCACGTCTGGGTCTGCTGACGATTCACGCCGAGCTCGAACAGGTGATGTGCAGCGGCCCCGCGCGAGGGAAGCAGCTCACCTACGCGCTGTTCGACGAACGGGCGCCCTCGTCCGCGGCGCGGCGGCCGCGCGATCCCGGTGCCGACCTCGCGTCGCGCTACTTCGCGAGCCACGGGCCGGCCACGCTCCGCGACTTCGTCTGGTGGTCGGGGCTGACGGTGGCGCATGGCGCAGCAGGGCGATCGAGTCAGCGTCTCCCGCGCTCGTGTCGCGCGATCATCGACGGCTCACGTTCTGGGCGGCGCGCTGGGAGGCCGCGGCCCGTCGCGCCTGCCGGCCGCGACGTTCTCGCTGCCGAATTACGACGAGTACCTGATCGCCGTACAAGGATCGCCAGCTCGTGCAGCCGCGCGCCGGCGTGGACGGCGATGGCATCTTCAAGGGCGCCGACGCCTTTGCCCACCCGCTGGTCGTGGACGGTCTGGTGGCGGGTTCTGGCGTCGCCGCGTCGCCGGCGCGAAGACGGCGGTGGAGATCGTGCCGAAGATGCCGCTCACCACGCGCCAGCGCCGCGCGGTGAAGGCCGCCGCCGCGCGTCTCGCCACGTTTTCAGGGCCGGGGCTATCGATGGTCGGGCCGGTCTGAAGGCCGGCCCCCGCGAAAGGATGCTGGCTCTTACCGACCGTACCGCGCTAAGCGCGGTCCTACCCGCCTGACGTTACAGCAGCAACGTCTCGACCTGATGGCCGTGCACCTGGTCGGCGCACGGCGACCAGGCGAACACCGTGAAGCGGCGATCCTGCGACGCGACGAGCGCGATCGCGTCGCGCTGGTCGTGCACGAACTGCGCGGCCGACAGGTGGCGGGTGCCGCCCAGCTGCGCCGGCGTGACCGTGCGCGCCTCACCGCCCACGACCGGTTCGGTCACCGTCACCAGCTCCACCTGCGGCGATCCGCGGCGCCGCGCGATCTTGGCGCCGAACGCCAGCAGCTCATAGGTGTCGGTCATCACCGCGGCGCCGTCCACAGCCGTCAACCCGGCAATCACGTCCACCACCTCGCGCAGCGCCTGCTGGAACCGGTCCGTCCGGCGGTCCGGGCTGTCGTCGCGGAGCAGCTCGCCGAGGCCGCGATACGGCGGCGAGATCGCATAGGCCATCGGCGCCACCATCGAGTCGCGCCAGGTCTCGGACGTCGAGGGCACCACGAGCAGCAGGCCGCCGCGGCCGTGCGCGCGCATCGACACCGCCAGCTGCACGAGCACGTTCATCGACCCGAGCCACGAGGCCGGCGAATCGAACCCGAGCAGCGAGCCGACGAGCGCCGGGCAATCGGGCAGGCTCGACGCGGTCTCGTCCACCAGCTTCACCTGGTCGCCTTCGAGCACGGCCACGTTGACGTACTTCCCGGTCTTCTCGCCTCGGTGATGCTTCACGACGAGCAGCGCCGGCTCGACGATCTCGAGCACCAGGCCGAGCGGCGGGATCGACCGCGTCGTGCCCCAGGCGTACAGGTCGGCGCCGTCTCGCCCACACGCCCAGGTGGATGCCGGCACGCTCGACGACCGGCGCCACCTTGGCCAGCGTCTGCGGCGTCAGCGGCATCGGATGCTCGAACCGCATCGCGTAGGCGTTGTCGGCGGGCGGCACGTAGGCGAGCGACAGCTTCGGGACGAAGCCTTCCTCGCGCCGGAGGCTGGTCCAGAACACCGTGTTGATCAGGCTCTCCAGGACCGCGACGTCGGGCACCGGTCGCGGCGCCTCTCCCGGGCGCCGCCGCGCGCTGGTGGCGCAGGAAGTAGTCGCGGATTCTCGGCGCGACGACCGCCGCGGCCGGGTAGGGAGGTGGAGGTCACGATGTGCTCCGCGAGCTGGCGGCCGAGCCGCGCCACGATGTCGAACTCCTGCTTCGTCGCAGGCTGCACCGACAGGCGGCTGCCTTTCTGCGTGACCATCATCGACTCGAGGCCTTTCGTGGCTTTCAACGTGCCGAGCGGCACGATGCCGGGGAAACGCTCGACGAACCCGACGTCCACCATGTACCAGGTTGGCGTCTCCGCGCTCGACGCCGGGTCGTGGTACTTGTGGCCCGCCGTCCACGCGAAGTGGTCGGGATAGCCGGCGCGCACGATCTCGGCGAGCCCGGTCACGCCCGACGGGTCGGCGTTCGACGCATAGAACAGGACGCCGTCGCCCACCTGCATTTCGTCGCGCATGAAGTTGCGGGCCTGGTAGTTGCGAACGCCCTCCCAGCTCGTCCGTCCGTCGCGCGCGAGGTCGTCGATGGTGTAGGCGGAAGGCTCGCACTTCATCAGCCAGTAGCGGCGGGGCATCGTCTCAAGCATACGTCTGTCGCCGGGCTGGCAGGCGTGGGCCCGCGCTTCGCGCGGTCAGCGGGAAAACGGCGAACCGTGCGCGGCACGTAGCGGGCGGTCTTCAGACCGCCCGCACTCGGGTGATACGATCCGGCGCAAGAAGCCTGCATCGGTCGAGATGGCACGCGGGAGAAGAGGCATGACGGTGAGAACGATGGAGATCGCGTGGGCATGGGGACGCTCGGGGTGGCGGCCGCCACGGCGATGGTGGCGTCGGCAATGGTGTACACGGTGCACGGCCAGAGCCGGCCAGCGTGCGACCCCGACAACGGCGGCATCAAGCTGCCGGCCGGCTTCTGCGCGCTGGTCGTCGCCGACAATCTCGGCGCCGCCCGGCACATGGCCGTGGCGCGCCAACGGCGACCTCTACGTGGCGCTGATGACCAGCGGCGGGCGCGGGCAGCCGCAGACCGGCGGCGGCGCG
Organism: uncultured Acidobacteriota bacterium; assembly: GCA_963731785.1. Lineage (GTDB taxonomy): Bacteria > Acidobacteriota > Vicinamibacteria > Vicinamibacterales > UBA2999 > DASYRM01. The sequence goes on along the minus strand of CAVSWX010000020.1, from coordinate 90,180 downwards.
GTGGCGCTGCGTGACGCCAACGGCGACGGCAAGTTCGAGGTCGTCGAGCGCTTCGGCTCGGGCAGCACCACCGGCATCGCGATCCGCAACGGCTACGTCTATCTGGCGCACCCGCAGGTCATCGAACGCTTCAAGCTCACCGCCGGCCAGTTGAAGCCCACCGGGCGCGGCCGAGACGATCGTCACCGGCTTTCCCGTCGACCGGCAGCACGAGGACAAGGGCATCGCGTTCGACGGCCGCGGCGGCCTCTACATCAACGTCGGCGCGCCCTCGAACGCCTGCCAGAGTCCGGATCGCCGGCCCGGCGTGAAGGGCGTGGATCCCTGCCCGCTGCTCGAGAAGCACGCCGGCATCTGGAAGTTCGACGAGAACAAGTCGAACCAGACGCAGGACCAGGGCACGCGCTTCGCGACCGGCCTGCGCCAGATGCCCGCCATCACCTGGCACGACGACGCGCTCTTCATCGCGATGAACAACCGCGATCAGCTCGACGTGTTCTGGCCCAGCCTGTTCACCGCCAAGGACAACGCCGAGCGGCCGTCCGAGCCGCTCTACCGCGCGGTGCAGGGGTCGGACTTCGGGTGGCCGTACTGCTACTACGACTACACCACCAAGATGATGGTGCTCAATCCCGAGTACGGCGGCGACGGCAAGAACGTGGGCCGCTGCGGCACCTTCACGCCGCCGGTCGCGGCGTTCCCGGCGCACTGGGCGCCGGTGGACGTGAAGTTCTACACCGGCACGCAGTTCCCGGCGAAGTATCGCAACGGCGCGTTCATCGCCTTCCACGGATCGTGGAACCGCGGCCCCGAGCCGCAGGCCGGCTACAACGTCACGTTCCAGCCGTTCGCCGAGCGGCAAGGCCGCGGGCGCGTTCGAGGTGTTCGCGGACGGCTTTGCCGGCAAGGAGCCGCTGATGAACCCCGGTCGAGGCCGTGGCGCGTCCCGACGGCATCGCGCAGGCGCCCGACGGCTCGCTCTACATCGGCGACAGCCAGCGCGGGAAGATCTGGCGCGTCCTCTACACCGGCGCGCGATAGTCCGCGCCGGTCTGGTCAGGTGGGTCAGGTAGGTCAGGTAGGTCGGGTGGACCGTCGCAGCCGCCTGACCTGACCCGCTCCACCTGACCCACCTCGACCCACCCGTCCCACCTGACCTTCCTGACCCGCCATGATCGTGAACGACGCGGTGCGTCCGGCGCTCCTCATCACCCAGCCCGATCACGCGGCGCTCTCGGCCACGATCATGCGCGGGTGGCAGAGCGGCGGGCTTGCCCGAGTCGCCGCGCCATGTCGCGGTGATGCTTGCGATCCAGGCCCACGACAACGGCTGGCAGGAAGTGGACGTCGAGCCGTGTCTCGACCCGGCCACGGGCCGCGTGCTCGACTTCGTCCGCGTGCCCGAGGACGTGCGCCACGCGGTGTGGCGCCGCGGCGTGGCCCGCCTCGGGGGCGAACCGTACGCGGCCGCGCTCGTCGCGCAGCACGCGCTGCACATCTACCGGCGGATGCGGCAGCAACCCGGATGGCGGCAGTTCTTCGTGGAGATGACCGCGGCGCGCGATCGTCATCTCCTGGCCGCGCACGAGACCATCGAGACGCTGCAGCGCGAATACGCGTTCCTCCGGCTGGCGGACCTGGCCTCGCTGACCTTCTGCGGCGTCGACACCGCCGGTCAGGCGCAGGAGATGGGCTACGACATCCACCTCGAGGGCAGCCGGCTCGTGGTGTCGCCGGATCCGTACGCGGGCGCGACCATCCTGCTCGAGATCACGGGACGCGAGCTCGATCTCGCCTCGTTCGCGTCGCCGGCTGACGCCCGCGCGGCGTGGCAATCGGCGCCGCGGCGAACCGTCACGGGGGTCGTGACCGGCGGCTGAACGGTCGCTGTACATGTCGGCCGCGTCTGAAGACCCGGCCCGACGCTACCTGCCGGCGCGCAGCGCGGCCAGCAGCGCGACGCACGCCGTGTCGGTGCGCAGCGTCCGCGGCCCCAGATGCGCGGGCGTGAAGCCGTGCGCCTCGAGCAGCCGCACCTCGTAATCGTCCCATCCACCTTCGGGTCCGACCGCCATCAGCACCCGGGCGGCTCCGGCGGGCCAGGCGAGCGGCGCGGCGCCCGCGGACGGGTGCGCCACGAGCCGCGTCCGCGTCGGGACACAGCGCGTCGAGCTCGTCCTCGATGAGCGGCCTGAAACGCCGGTGGATCGACACGCGCGGCAGGCGCGTGTCCTGTGCCTGCTGCAGCCCCTCCACGAGCAAGGGCCGGTACTCGGCCGGATCCAGGACGTGGGTGTCGAAGTAGTTGCGCTCGACCCGCGCGGCGTTGGTCAGGATGATGCGGCCGACGCCCATCGCCGCCAGCTGCGCCCACAGCCGGCGCATCACTTTGGGGCGGGGCAGGGCGAGCAGGAGATCGACGTCGGGCTCCGGCGGCGGCGTGGCCTCGAACGTGCACGCGAGCTCGACGCCTGCGTCGTCGACGCGCGTCACGCGACCGGTGCCGCGCGGACCGTCGATCACGCCGACGCGGACGTCCTGGCCGACGGTCACGCGCAGCACCTCGATCGCGTGGCGGGCGTGTGCGCCCGTGAGCCGGGTGCATCCGTCGCGCAGCGCGCCGGGTTCGAGCAGGATCAGGTTCACGAGCCGGCGGCGGCCCGCGCGCGTTCGAGCAGCAGCTCGCGCTCCCGCGCGTTGCGAGTGAGCGACGCGGCGCGCTCGAATTCGGCCCGCGCTTCCTCCAGGCGCCCGACCTTCGCCAGCAGATCGCCGCGCACGCTGGGCAGCAGGTGGTATTGCTCGAGGGCGGCCACCGACGTCAGCGCGTCCACGAGGGCCAGTCCGGCCTGCGGACCCGACGCCATCGACACCGCCACCGCGCGGTTCAGCTCGATCACCGGCGAGGGCACGCGCTCGAGCAGCTCGTCGTAGAGCGCGACGATGGCGCTCCAGTCGGTGTCGCGCGCCTCGCGCGCGCGGGCGTGGCAGGCGGCGATGGCCGCCTGCAGCACGTAGGGCCCGCGTTCCTGGTTCAGCCGCTCCGCACGATCGAGCGCCGCGAGGCCGCGGCGGATCAGCAGCTGATCCCAGAGCGCGCGATTCTGATCGAGGAGCAGCACCGGCGCGCCGCCGGGCCCCACGCGGGCGCGCGACCGTGACGCCTGGATCTCCATCAGCGCCACGAGCCCGTGCACTTCGGGCTCGAGCGGCGCGAGCTCGGCGAGGATGCGTCCGAGCCGCAGCGCATCCTCGCAGAGCGCCGGGCGCATCCAGTCGTCGCCGGCCGTCGCCGAGTAGCCTTCGTTGAAGATCAGGTAGACGACCTCGAGCACCGACGACAGCCGTGCCGCCAGCTCGGGCCCGCGCGGCACCTCGTAGGGCACGCGCTCCTTGGCCAGTGTCTTCTTGGCGCGCACGATGCGCTGCGGCGATGGTCGGCTCGGGTGCGAGGAACGCGCGCGCGATCTCGCTGGTGGTGAGGCCGCCGAGCAGGCGCAGCGTCAGCGCGACCCGCGCCTCGGTGGTGAGCACCGGGTGGCACGCCGTGAACACCAGCCGCAGCAGGTCGTCGCCGATGTCGTCGTCGAGCGCGGCATTCAGCTCCGCCGCCGTGTCCGGCCGCGCCGCCTCCACGGCGTAGCCCAGCTCGCCGTGCTTGCGGTCGAGCATCGACGAGCGGCGGACGTGGTCGATGGCGCGGTGCTTGGCGGCGGCCATGAGCCAGGCGCCTGGATTGCGGGGAATGCCTTCGCGGGGCCACTGCTCGAGCGCGGCGACCAGCGCGTCGGCCGCCAGATCCTCGGCCACGCCCACGTCGCGGACGATGCGGGCGAGGCCCGCGATCAGCCGGGCGGACTCGATGCGCCAGACCGCGTCGATTGCGCCGTGAGTGTCGGCCGCCTCCACGGTTTCCCACTATACTTCCGGCTTCCCCAAGCTGAGCCGCAAGGAGACGCCCGTGCCCGACTCGATCGCCTATCCGGTGAAAACGCGCGAGATCAAGAACGCGATCGCCGATTCCACCCGCTGGAATTACGTCACGTTCCGCGACGACGACATCGTGGTGGCCACTTACGCGAAGACGGGCACGACGTGGACGCAGCAGATCGTCGGGTCAGCTGGTGCACCAGGGCAAGGAGGGCGCGCTGCTCGAGGCGTCGCCGTGGATCGACTTTCGCCCCATCCCGCTCGAGATCGTCCTGGAAGGCATCGCGGCGCAGAAGCACCGCCGCTTCCTGAAGACGCACCTGCCCGTGGACGCGCTGCTGTTTTCGCCCAAGGCGAAATATCTCTACGTCGTCCGCGACGGACGCGACGTGGCGTGGAGCATGCACAACCACCACCTCGGGTTCACCGAACAGGTCTACCCGATGTTCAACAACGTGTTTGGCCGCGAAGGCGACCCGCTCGTGCCCCCGACACCCGACGTAGCCCAGTACTTCCGCGAGTGGCTCGACGGCGGTGGGCTGCCCGTCGGCGTCTCGTTCTGGCAGCATGTGCAGGGCTGGTACGACCTTCGTCACCTGCCGAACGTCCTCCTGCTGCACTTCAACAACCTGAAAACGGATCTCGCGGGGGAGATGCGGCGCATCGCCGCGTTCCTCGACATCCCGATCGACGAGGCGAAGATGCCGGCGATGCTGGAGCACTGCAGCCTCGACTACATGCGGCGCACCGCCTCGGAACATTCACCGATCCTCGACATGGTGTTTCAGCAAGGCGGGGCCACGTTCTTCAACAAGGGCACCAACGGCCGCTGGAAGGACGTGCTGACGGCGGCCGACCTGGAGAAGTACGACCGCCTCGTGCGCGAGAACCTGACGCCGGACTGCGCCCGCTGGATGGCCACCGGCGAGCTGCCCGCGTAGGCGGGTCTGAAGACCCGCGGCCACAGCCAGAGGCCGGCTCGCTAGTGCGAGCCGGTCCCCTGGCTCCGCCCCGCCTGTTGCTGCATTTTCTCGAACCCCTCGGCGGCCTTCTGCACGTCCGTCGGGAAATCCGCCATCTCCTGCACCTGCCGTACCTCGATGATCTCGTTGTTCCCCATCGGCGCCCGTTTGGCCCACTCGATGGCTTCTTCCCGCGACTTCACCTGGATCATCCAGTAGCCGCCGAGCACTTCCTTGGCCTCGGCAAACGGTCCGTCGGTCACCTTGGGCGTGCCGTCGTCGAAGCTGACGCGCGCGCCCGTCGAGGGCGGATGCAGACCGTCGAGCGCCAGCAGCACGCCCGCCTTCTGCAGCGACTCGTTGTATTTCATCATCGTCTCGACCGCCTTCGCGTCGGGCACGGTGCCGGGCTTGGCGCTCTCGTAGCCCTTCGGAATCACCAGCATCATGAATCGCATGTTCGCTCTCCTCGTCGCCGCGCGGGCTTAGACTCGTCTCTGGTTTCAAAAAGAGTCAGAGCGCCGCCGCCGGCGCGTCGCTCATCAACCGGATCTCGCTCTCGCCGTGTCCGACGACGCTCAGGAAGCGCTTCGTCCACTCGATGGCCTCGGCCTTCGAGGGCACCTCGATGATCGCGAAGCCCGCCACGAGCTCCTTCGTTTCGGTGAACGGTCCGTCCGTGACGGTGAACGTGCCGTTCTTCACGCTGACGCGCGCGCCCTTCTTGCTGTGCTGCAGGCCATCGGTCGTGATGAGCACGCCCTTCTGCAGCATCTCGCCGATCAGCGCGCCCATGTCGGCCATTTCCTTTTCCGTCGGTGGGGCATCGGTCTCGAAGCCCGGCTTGTAGATCGCCATGAATCGCATTGTCTCGTCTCGCTGTCAGTGTCGCGTGAACGGCACCAGGACCCTCAGCGGGCCGGGACGATCCGCAGGCAGGAGAAGACCGCCCCACGCGAGGGCCGCGACGTAGAGCGGAAACAACGTGAAGCCGAGCAGTGGGTTGCCCACGCGGAGATGGGTGGCGACGGCGCCGCCCAGGTGGCCGGTCAGCAGAATGGCGCCCAACACCGAGGTCCGCGGGAATCGGCGTAGAGGACGAGGCAGCGCAGCTCGACGACGCCGATCGGCAAGCACGGCGCCCGCCGGGTAGCCGAGCCGCATCGTGGCCTCGACGGCGAACGGCAGCCGCAGCACCTTGATCGTGCCGTCCAACAGCAGGAAGAGTGCCGACCAGGCCGCTCGCCCCGCGTCCCGCCCAGATGCGTGCCTCTGGATGTCATGTCACGTCTCTCGATCGAAGCGGATCCAGGACCCGCTGCCACTGCGCGAGCCGGCCCATTCCGGCCTCTGTTCACACGTCGAACAGGGTCGCCCGAGATCGACAGGCTCAGCGGCCCGAACGGCGGGTTGTCCGGATTCTTGCGTTCGGGATGAAGGCGACGATCAGGGAAAGCCGACGACGACCAGGGTCTGGTCGTCCTCGGATTCATGACCGGCGGCAAAGGCCGAGACGTCGGCGATCACGCGCTCCACCAGCGCCGTGGCCGGCACGCCGCCGCTGCGATTGAGCAGCCCGACGAGCCGTTCGAGCTCGTACATGTGCTCCTGTCCGTCGAGACGCTCGGTGATGCCGTCGGTATAGAAGACGACGCGGTCGCCCTGCGCGAGCGTCACGCGGGTGGTCGGGATGTGGTCGAGGGGCATCAGCAGCAGCGGGGGCACGGCGTCCACCGCCAGCGGACTCACCGCGGCGCCTTCACGCACCAGCAGCGGCAGCGGGTGACCGGCGCAGGCCCAGTGCAGCTCGCGGCGCTCCGCGTCCACCACCGCATAGATGGCCGTCGAGAACATCGACGTATCCCAGAGGTATTCGAAGTGCACGTTCAGCATCTGCAGCACCGCGGCGGGATCGCCGTGGATGGCCGGATGCGAGTGCAGCGCGGCGCGGATCATCGCCATCACGATCGCCGCCGGCGCGCCGTGGCCCGACACGTCGGCCACCATCAGCCCGAAGCGGCCGGGGCCCAGCGTGAGCACGTCGTAGTAGTCGCCGCCGGCATGGCGGCTGGTCTGGTAGCTGGCCGCGAACTCGACGCCCGGCACGCGACGGCAGCGACGGCGGCAGGATCAGCCGCTGCATGCGGCCGGCGCTCTCCAGCTCGCGATCGAGCCGGTCGCGGCTGGCGCGCAGCTCGCGCTCGAGACGCAGGCGCGTGAGGTGGTTGGCGATGCGGGCCAGCACTTCGTCGGGCTGGATCGGCTTGGTGACGTAATCCACGGCGCCGAGCTGCAGCCCCGCCACCTTGTCGGCGACGTCGCCGAGCGCCGACAGGAAGATCACCACGGTCTCCTGCGTACCGGGGTCCGCCTTCAGGGTGCGGCACACCTCGAACCCGTCCATGTCCGGCATCATCACGTCGAGCAGCACCAGGTCCGGCCGGGCGCGGCGGACGATGTCGAGCGCGGCGCGGCCGTCGCGCGCGGCGAGGATGCGATGGCCGGTACCGTGCAGCGTCCGCACCAGCACCTGCAGGTTCACCGGGCTGTCGTCGACGACGAGGATGGTGGCCGGCGGCGGCGGCTGCTGCGGGCGTCCGGGCAGGCTGGTCACCGGCCCGAGGCCCCGCCCGGCACGAGCGAGGCGGCGAGCGCGCGCAGCCCGTCGAAGTCGAACGCCGTGACGAGCGCGGCCATCGCGGCGCCCGAGCGCCGCTTCGGCCGGCCCGCCCGGCACAGCTCCTGGGCGAGCGCTTCGAGGTCGGTGATCGATCCGACGGTCGCCGCCGTCGGCGCAGGCGGGCGGCGATGTCGCGCGCGGCGCGGCCCGTCCTCGACAGCCGGCTCGCGAGGCCGGGCGCCGGTCGCGGCGCTCGGACACGAAGCGGACGCCGAGATGGGTTCGCAGCGCCGCGAACAGGTCTTCCGCGCGCACCGGCTTCGGCAGGTAATCGACGCAGCCGGCCTCGCGCGCCGCCGCGCGCGTGTCGCCGAACGCGCTGGCCGTCACCGCGATCACGGGAATCGCGGCCGTCGCCGCGGTCGGCCTTCAGGCGGCGTGTCGCCTCGAGCCCGTCCAGGTCGCCCATCCTCACGTCCATGAAGATCACCTGGGGCAGGTGCTTGCGTGCGAGCGCGATCGCCTCGTGGCCTCCGGCCGCGGTGATGACTCGCACCCCGGCGCTCTCGAGCAATGCGGCCAGGATGCGGCGGTTGACGGTGCTGTCGTCCGCGACGAGCGCCGACACCTCTTCGCCCTCCGCCAGGTGGGCGTCGAGCGGCGGCGCGGCGAGTTCGGCGTCCGATGCGCCGGGCTGCGCCGACGCAGCCGGCATCAACGCGAGGTCGAAGAAGAACCGGCTGCCTTCGCCGAGCCGGCTCTCTACCTTGAGCTTGCCGCCCATCTTGCCGATGAGGTGCTGGCTGATGGTGAGGCCCAGTCCGGTGCCGCCGGCCGACGCTCCCGACTTGGTCTGGGTGAAGGCCTCGAAGATCTGGCTGATCTCCTCGGGCTCGATGCCCATGCCGGTATCGTTCACCTCGAACAGCAGCCGCGTGTCGCCGGCCTTCGCGATGAGCAGCTGCACCTCGCCGTGGGCGGTGAACTTGATGGCGTTGCTCAGCAGGTTCAGCAGCACCTGACGCAGGTGCCGGCCGTCGAGCACCACGCGCCGCGGCGTGTCGGGGGCGATGGTCATGCCGAGCAGCAGGCCCTTGCGCCGCGCGGCCTCGGCCACCAGGTACTTCAGGTCGATGACCATCTGCGCCAGGTCGGTGGCCGTGCCCTCGATGTCCACGTGGCCGGCTTCGATCTTCGACAGGTCGAGCACGTCGTTGATCAGGTCGAGCAGGTGCGCGCCGCCCTTGGAGATGGCCTCCAGCGCTTCGCGCTGCGCCGCGGTGAGATTGCGATCGCGCTGCAGCAGCTGGGCGTAGCCGAGGACGCCGTTGAGCGGCGTGCGCAGCTCGTGGCTCATGTTGGCGAGGAATTCGCTCTTGGCGCGCGTGGCCGCCTCGGCCGAGTCCTTGGCCGTCTGCAGCTGGGCATCGCGCTCGCGGCGGTCGGAGATGTCGCGCAGGAACGCGCCGAAGAAGTAGCCGTGCTCGATGCGCATCGGCCACGTGATCGTGATCTCCACCGGGAACTCGCGGCCGGTGCGGTGCAGCGCCATGAGTTCGAGCCGCTTGTTGACGACCGGCGCCTCGCCCGTGGAGTGGAAATGCTCCATGCCGCGAAGGTGGCTCTCGCGGAACGAGGCCGGGATGAGGGTCTCGACCAGGCTGCGCCCCACGGCTTCGTCCCGCGACCAGCCGAACGTGCGCTCGGCCTGCGAGTTCCAGGTGACGATGGTGCCGGCGGAATCGATGCCGACGAACGCGTCGTGCGCCGTGTCGACGATCAGCCGGGCCCGGGCTTCGCTTTCGGCCAGGCGCGCCAGCGCCGTGCGCCGCTCTTCGTCCGCCATCGCCGCCACGATCAGGTGCGCGACCGCGATGGCGAAGTGCTGCTCGTCGAGCGTCCACGCGCGTTCCGCGCCCGTGTGCTCGGCGCAGAGCACGCCGACCGACGCCGCGTTGCGGCGCAGCGGCACGTCGAGCATCGAGAAGATGCCGTTGGGGATGAGGTAGCCATCGAGGAACTCGCGCGTGCGCACGTCGGTGCGCGCGGCGTGTGCCGCCACGACCCGCTCGGCGTCGAGCGCCTCGAAATAGCGCGGTGCGTCCGAGCGGCGGATGCGTCAGCCCCTGCTGGTGGCGGTCGCGGCGCAGCTCGTAGAGGTCCAGGCAGGAGATCGCCGCATGCCCCTCGGTGAAGATCCACAGGCTCAACCGGTCGACATCGAGGGTGCGGGCCGAGATGGCGAGAATGCCGCGCACGCGATCCTCGAAGGCGTCGCGCGAATCCGCGTAACGGGCCATCAGGCTCGTGAGGGCGCCGCTCTGCGAGGCCAGGCGCTGCTCGCTGGCGACGAGGGCCTGTTCGGCGGGGTTTCCGGGGTGCGGGTCCCGGGGTGGGGGAGTGGACGGCATCGACAACCGGGGGCTATTTCAGTTCGACCATCACCGCGCGCCCCGCCCCGCGCACGAGCGTCTCGGTGTGCACGCGATCCCGCGCGTTGAACCTGGTGAGCCCGAACTGGTACTCGTTGACCACGCGTTGTCCGCCGGCGTCGGTGGACGCCAGCGCGCCGTCCGCCAGGTAGGTCACGACGACGTCCTTGTCGTGGAAGTGGATGGGCGTGGGAACGCCCGGCGTCCATTCCGACTCCCACACCACCACGCGGTCGTTCTCGAGCAGCTTCGTGCTGCCCGCACGCGGGAAGGCGGGCGGATGCCCCGAGGTGTTCGGCAGCGGTGGCGGGCGCCGATCGTCGAGGGCGATGACCATGGCGCGTGTGCCGGCGGGAATCGGCGCGGGGACGGTGCCAGCCGCCTCGAATCGGGCCTGAGCCTTCCCGTCACGAATGAGGAAGATGACGGTGTCGCGCGACGGGGCCGAGGGCCGGACGGCCGTGCCGGGTGCGACGTCCCACACCGTGACCCGGTGGTTCTGGATGATTGGCGTCCCCGCATCCGCGCCCGTGAGCGTGGCGGTGCCGCTGACGACGAGCGCCACGGCTGTTGCGACGTGTCCGACACATGAAAGGAGGCGGGACATGAACTCAGGCGAAAGAGTGTGACCGAGCGCCCGACCCGGGCGCAACCCCGCCGGCGCCCGGCCAGCCTGCTACCGGCGTTCGCGCAGCGCGGCTGCCTGGGTGAGCAGATAGTGACGTTCCGCGCGGTTGGTCGTCCGGTTGGCGGCCGCCAGGTAGGCCGCGACCGCCGCGTCGCGGTCGCCGGCCAGTTCGAGGAGGTGTCCGCGAACGGCGTCGAGCCGGTGGCTGTTGGCCAGCCGCCCGCCGGCGGCGATCGCGTCCACGCAGCGCGAGGCCCGCGGCCGGCCCCTGCACCATCGCCACGGCGATCGCCCGGTTCAGCGTCACCATCGGGTTGTCGCTCATGCGCTCCAGCAGCCCGTAGAGGGCGGCAATCTGCGCCCAGTCGGTGTCGTCGTGGCTCGGCGCCTCGTCGTGCACCGCCGCCACGGCGGCCTGCAGCTGATACGGCCCGACGCGGCCCTGCGACAACGTGGCCGTGAGGAGGGCGACGCCTTCCTCGATCGCCGCCCCGTCCCACCGCGATCGGTCCTGTTGCGGCAAGGGAACGAGCTCGCCGGCCGGCCCGGTACGCGCGTCGCGGCGCGCGTGGGTGAGGATCATGAGGGCCAGCAGCCCCGCCACTTCGGGATCGTCCGGGACGAGCTGACGCACGCCCCGCGTCAGACGGATGGCTTCGGCGGCGAGATCCAGCCGCTGCAGGCTGGTCCCGGTGCTGGCCGTGTAGCCCTCGTTGAAGATCAGATAGAGCACGTGCAGCACCGTCTCGAGCCGTTCGGCGCGGGCGCGCGCCGCCGGCGGCTCGAACGGCACGCCGGACGCGCGGATCGTCTGCTTGGCGCGGCTGATCCGCTGCGCCATCGTGGCTTCGGGGACCAGGAACGCGTTGGCGATCTCCGCCGTCGTCAGGCCGCCGACCGCGCGCAGCGTCAGCGCCACCGCCGACGAGGTGGTCAGCGCCGGGTGGCAGCACATGAAGAGCAGCGTCAGCGTTTCGTCCTCGCCGCGCCGGCTCTCGACGCTGGCCGCGGCCACGACCTGCCCGAGGTCGAGCGCCGCCAGGTGCTCGCGCTGGCGCCGGGCGGTCTCGCTGCGGACGTGATCGACCATCCGCCGCGACGCCACCTGGATCAGCCAGCCGCGCGGGTTGTCGGGCAGCCCGTCGCGCGGCCACTGCTGCGCGGCCGCGAGCAGCGCCTCCTGCACCGCATCCTCCGAGGCGGCGAAGTCGCGGTAGCGGCGGATCACGGCGCCGAGCACCTGCGGCGCGAGGTCGCGCAGCAGCTGTTCGGCGCCGCGATCGAGGGCCGGAGGGCTCACGGCAAGCTCGGGCGGCGAAACCGCTCATCACTTCGCGGACCTCGATGGGCATGTTCAGCGGCGCGCCGCCCGGACCGGGGGCGGCCGACGCCTCGGCGGCAATCGCATACGCGCGCGCCGGGTTGTCCACGTCCACGATCCAGTAGCCGGCGAGGAACTCCTTCGACTCGGGAAAGACGCCGTCGGTGATCGGCGCGCCGTCCTTGCCCGCGCGCACCAGCTTGGCCTGATCGGGCCCGGTCAGGCCCTCGCCGCCGACCAGTTCGCCCGCCTCGCGCAGCTTCTTGTTGAGCGTCATCATGAACGCCGATGTGCGCCTCGATGTCGGCCTTGGGCCAGCCGCCGATCTGATACGGGCCCTTGCCGGGGACGTTCATCATCAGCATGTACTTCATCGCGTGCTCCTTGCAGCCTTACCGGGGTTCACTCTGTCTCTAGTGGCCGTCGTACGCCATGCTGCAGCGTGGCGATGTCCAGCTTGTTCATCTGCAGCATCGCGTTGAACACGCGTCCGCCCCGGGCCGCGTCGCCGCCGCCGCCCAGCAGGCTGCCCAGGTTCGCCGGGATGATCTGCCACGACAGGCCAAACTTGTCGTTGAGCCACCCGCATTGGTTCGGCACCCCGCCGTCCGCGATGAACCTCTCCCACAGGCGGTCGATATCGCTCTGCGTATCGCAGCTCACGAACAACGAGATCGGCGGGGGTGAAGGTGTACTGCGGCCCGCCGTTGAGCGCCATCAGCGGCTGGCCTTCGAGCTCGAACTCCACCGACAGCACCCGGCCCTGGGCGCGGTGGACGGCCTTGATCCTCGAACGCTCGAAGATCGAGGCGTAATAGGTCATGGCCTCTTCGGCCTGAGTGTCGAACCACAGAAACGGCGTGATTGTCATCGCTGGCTCCTCATGTCATGGGGCGTTCTGCCCTGTTTGCCAGTAAGTCGGAGCCGATCGCCGATTCTCGACATCGCCCCTGACGGGCCCCCACACGCAACGTGAGAGAGCCTGAAGCAACGTAGAGGGCGGTCTTCAGACCGACCGCTACGTCACGGCGTGGGCGCCGCGGCGCGGCAGGATGTAGAAGAGCGCCAGGCCGGCGACGATGGCGAGGGCCGCCGGCACGCTGACGAACGCCGTGGCCGTCGCCAGACCGTAGATGAACGTGCCGGGCCTGTAGGCGCGCGTGATGGCGCGCACGCGGGCGTCGCTCACGTGCGCCTGAATCAGGCGCCGGCCTGCGCGCCGCGTAGCGCCACAGCAGGTTGTAGAAGAGCGCCGTCAGGGTGAAGCTGCCGCAGTAGAACGCCACCGCGACGTTGCGGTCCCACCCCGGGTGCGGCAGATGCTCGGCCATCACCGCCGTGGTGAAACGGGCGTGAACGAGATCGCCATCAGCAGCAGCAGGTTGCACACCATCAGCCCATGGTCCACGCGGGCGATCAGCCGGATCACCTCGTGGTGGTTCGCCCACATGATGCCGATGGTCACGAAGCTGATCACGTACCGGCATACGACGGCCACAGCGCCGAGCAGCGCCGCCGCGAGCCCGCCGTGAGCCTCGATCCCGCGCTCTCCGGCAGGCGGATCTCGATGCACGAGCAGCGTGATGGCGATCGCGAACACGCCGTCGCTGAATGCCTCGAGCCTCGTGGTGGAGCCTTCGTTCGCGGGATGCGACGGGGAGCCGGGCTGGTGTCTGCCATCGTCGCTGGCCTGAGGTCAGAAGGAAGGCCGCTCGATTCCGAGCTTGCGCATCTTGGAGTGCAGGGTGGTGCGCTTGAGGCCGAGCCGCGTGGCGGCGCCGTCCGGTCCGGCAATCACGCCCTTCGCGTCGCGCAGCGCCTTCAGGATCATCTCCCGCTCGCCCTCGTGATAGGCGCTCTCCGCGGGCCGCCACGGGCGCGGCGCCGGCGCCGCGTCGAGCCGCGGCATCGGGCCCCTGGAACGCGCTCGTCGGCACCTGCAGCGTGCTGCCGGGCGACAGGATCACCGCGCGCTCGATCACGTTCTCCAGCTCGCGGATGTTGCCCGGCCACGGCCACTTCTGGAGCGCGTCCATCGTCGCGGCCGGAATGGTGTTGATGCCGCGGCCGATCTCGCGCGAGAACTTGCGCACGAAGTGGTGCACGAGCGGCGCGATGTCCTCCGGGCGCTCGCGCAGCGGCGGCACGAAGATGGGGAACACGCTGAGGCGGTAGTAGAGGTCGCTGCGGAACGTGCCGCCGGCCACCATGCTGGTTGAGATCGCGGTTGGTGGCGGCGATGAGCCGCACGTCCACCTTCTGCGTCCGCGTGCTGCCGAGGCGCTCGAACTCCTGCTCCTGCAGCGCCCGCAGCAGCTTCGGCTGCACGTCGAGCGGGATTTCGCCGACCTCGTCGAGGAACAGCGTGCCGCGGTGCGCCAGCTCGAAGCGGCCCACCTTGGCGGCGGTGGCGCCGGTGAACGCGCCCTTCTCGTAGCCGAAGAGCTCGCTCTCGATCAGCGCCGGCCGGCAGCGCCGCGCCGTTCACGCGCACGAACGTCTGGGCGCGCCGCCGGCTGGCGTCGTGCAGGGCGCGGGCGAGCAGCTCCTTGCCGGTGCCGGTCTCGCCGAGCAGCAGCACCGTGGCGTCGGTCGGGCCCACGGTGCGGATCTGGCGCAGCACGCTCGTCAGCGCCTGGCTGGTGCCGATGATCTGCGTGAAGTCGTGCTGCGACGAGATCTCGTCCTCGAGGTAGAGCTTCTCTTCGGTGAGCCGGTCCTTGAGCGCCGAGATTTCCTGATAGGCGAGCGTGTTCGCGACCGCGATCGCGACCTGCCCGGCCACGTCGCCGAGCAGCGACACTTCCGCGGCGGTGAAGCCGTCCGGCGATCGCCGGCCGACGGTCAGCGTGCCGAGCGGCCCGCGCTGGGTGATGAGCGGCACGCAGCACATCGAGCGGATGCCGTCGTCGATCAGGCCCGCCACCACGCCCGGATCGAACTGCTCGAACTCGGCCGAGGTGAACATCCGGGTCCGCTGCTCGAAGAACGCCACGCCCGAGGGCGAGCGTCCAAGCGGCAGCGCGAGCCTCGGTTCGATCACGCCGCGATCGTCGTTGTAGGTGTGCGCTTCGATGCGCAGCTCGTTGGCCTCGGCGTCGAAGATCACGAGCGCGGCATAGTCGTGGCTCACGAACCGCCGCGCCCGCGCCAGCACCGACAGCCGCGTGGCGTGCGATTCGTGCTGCGCCAGCAGCTCGTTGTTGATGTCGAGGAGCAGCCGCAGGCGGTCGCGCTGCACCAGCGCTTCCTGGCGATAGCGCTCGGCGGCGCGGAAGCTGAGCGCGTTCTCGAACGCGATCGCCAGCTGCTGGCCGACCTCTTCGAGCAGCTCCACCTCGTCGGGGCGGAACGAGTCGTCGTCGGGCTTGCCGAGATTGAGCACGCCGTAGGCGCCGCGGGCCGTCTTGAGCGGCACGCAGCACACCGAGCGGAGCCCTTCCACCGCCATCGCCGACACCGACGGCTCGCCCAGCTTCTGCACGTCGTCCCAGTTGAAGACCGTGGTTTCGCCGCGGCGGAACGTCGACGTCGGCGGGTGAGCCGATGCTCGACGAGCCGCCCTTCCTCGAGCAGGCTGTGCGTCGGCGGCAGAGACCAGGGCGTGGCGCCGCAGCCGCTGCTCCTCTTCTTCCCACAGCCCGATGCTGGCGAAGTGGTGCGGAATCTTCTCGCGCAGGAGCTGCGAGACCACCTGCAGCAGCCGGCGCAGGTCGAGCTCCGATACCACCGCGGTGGTGATCTCCAGCAGCGAGCCTGGCGCGGTCGCGGGCGTTGCGCAGCTGCTCCTCGCCTTCGCGCACCGCGGCTTCGGCCGCCCGCTTGTCGAGCGCCGACGACACCATTTCGGCGAGCGAGTTCAGCAGGCGCCGCTCTTCACGCAGGAACGGGCCTTCCGCCGACGCCGGGCGCGCGGCGAGGTAGACGACGCTGAAGCGCGCCGCGCGTGCCGTCGGTGGTCTGGAATTCGGCGGAGATCGTCCACGGCGTCTCGACGAATCCCGGCGTCCGTACGACGGTATCGCCGTAGCAGACCGACGCCTCGGCGATGTCCGGAAACTGGAACGCCGGCGGCAGGAGGGTCGGCGATCTGCTCGAGCAGTCCGGCGACGTCGAGCTGCTCGTCCTCGAGCAGGCGCGCCGTGTGGTGCAGCGCGGTGAGCTCCTTCACGCGTTCGCCGAGGTCGTACATCGCGCCGCGCGCGCGGTCGCGTTCGTCGGCGATCTGCTGCCGCAGCCGTTCGAGCGACTCCACCTGGGAGATGTGCTCGACGCGCCAGCGCCACGATGTTCGCGGCCCACTTCATCAGCCGGTCGTAGCTCGGCGACATCGGATCGGCGGTCTTGCGGACGACGACGAAGGTCCCCAGGCGCGTGCGCGTCGTCGAGAGCGGCAGCCACAGGGCCGAGCGGAAGCCGCCCTTGTACAGCCGCGCCAAGGTGGGGTGCGTGTTCTCGGGAGTCAGCGCGTCGAACCGGGGCTGCTGGCTTTGAAACACCCAGCCGGCCGGTCCGTAGTGGACCGGAGCCGTCGGCGGGAGGAACGAAATCCTCGGCCGCCCCGAAGGCCAGCGAGAGCGTCACCTCGTCGGTCGCCGGATCGTGCAGCACGATCCCGACGCCGTCGAACGGAAAGAGCGGACGTGAGATGCTCGGGAGGTGTCTGCAGCAGCTCCGACAGCGTGCTGTAGCCCCCGATCTCGGTGGCGAGCCGGATCAGCCCCTCTTCTGCGCCGTGGAGGCCCGGATCGGGAGTGGGAACCGACGCCGCCGGAGTGTCTTCGGGCATCGATCGGGCCGAGCGATCGTGTCGTGGCGACCCAGCTAAGTCAAGTGGCGATCGTCATGTGACGAAATAAAGCCACTCCCGTCGCACGGCCATCGGTCTCAGGTGCTCGATCAGAATGACCTAACTGATTGTGTATCAAGCGACTTACCGGCACATCCAGTCACGGCTGCCGAGACGGTACGGGCCGTGCCTTTGAGGTGGCCAAGGAAAACCACCATGCTGACTGCGATCAAATTCGCCACCGTCGACCCCCCATCTGGCCCGATGCCGATTACCACGCCGGGTCGAGCCAGACGGCCGCCTGTCGAAGCTGCGCGGCCTCGTCTTCGGCCGCTCCGACAGACGGACGAGCCCGCGAGCCCCGACCGGCCACCACTGCTTCTATCGCGCGCTCGCCGAGGACGCGCTCGACATCATCACCGTCGTCGACGAGTTCGGCACCATCGTCTACAAGAGCCCGTCGTCCGAGCAGCATCTCGGCCACCGTCCCGAAGAATTCCTCGGACGCAACCTCTTCGAGTTCATCCACCCCGACGACATCGCGCGTGCGCGCGGCGCCCTCGACGAATGCCGCACGAACGGACACGGCGTCGCCGCCGGTCGAGCTCCGGCGTGCGGCACATGGACGGGCTGTGGCGCACGTTGGAGTCGGTCGGCCGGTTCGTGTCCGACGGCGCCGGCGGGCGCATCGGCATCATTCATTCGCGGGACGTCAGTGCCCGCAAGCTGCTGGAGGCACAGGTGCGGCAGGCTCAGAAGATGGAAGCGGTCGGTCTCTCCACGGGCGCCATCGCCCACGACTTCAACAACATGCTCGTGGTGATCGCCGGCTACACGGCGCTGCTCGCCACCGATCCGTCGCAGACCGTCCGCGAGTTCGCCCGCGAGATGCGGATGGCGACCGATCGCGCCACCGAGCTCACCGGCCAGCTGCTGTCGTTTGCGCGGGCCAGCCAGATGCGACGACCCGTCGTGCGACGCGAACGAGGTGATCGCGCGATTTCCGGCCCATCCTGGACCGCATGGTCGGCCGTGACGTGCACGTGTCCTACGCGCTCGACGCCGTCGCCGGCGCAGCGTCCCGGTCGGCAGCAGCGCGCTCGACCAGGTGCTCATCAACCTGGTCGTGAACGCGCGCGACGCCATGCCAGCCGGCGGCGAGCTCACCGTCACGACGACGAACGAATGGCGCCCGCGCCAGACGGATCGCCCCGCGTCGATGCCGCTCGCGGAATACGTGGTGATCC
This sequence comes from uncultured Acidobacteriota bacterium, assembly GCA_963731785.1. Lineage (GTDB taxonomy): Bacteria > Acidobacteriota > Vicinamibacteria > Vicinamibacterales > UBA2999 > DASYRM01. The sequence goes on along the minus strand of CAVSWX010000020.1, from coordinate 72,251 downwards.
GGATCACCGACACGGGCATCGGCATGAACGACGAGGTGAAGGCCCGCATCTTCGAGCCGTTCTTCACCACGAAGGCCCCGGGGCGAGGCACCGGGATCGGCCTGCAGACGGTGCACAGCATCGTCACGCAGGCCGGCGGCCGCATCGACGTCATCAGCGCTCCGGGCGCCGGCACGACGTTCCGCGTGCTGCTTCCCGTCGCGACGACGCCCGAGCAGTCCGGCCAGTAGGTCGAAAGAGAAAGCAGGCTCATGACACTGACCGCCTACACCGTGACCCACGCTGGCGACGCGCCGCCGCGCGAACGCCGCGAGCCGGGCCCGCTTGCCGCGCCCGACAGCCGCGCGCTCGTCATCGATGGCGATGCCCGTTCGGCGAGCCATTTCAAGGAAACCCTCGACCGGATCGGCATCGAGACGGCCATCGCCCGGTCGATCGCCGAAGGCGTCGCCCTTGCCGCCCAGCGCGCGCCTCAGCTCCTGGTGCTGACGCTGGCCGATCGTGACGCGCATGCCGGGCTCACCCTCGCCGGCGAACTGGCGCTGCGCCACGGCACCCGCTCCATCTTCGTGCTGGATCGCGCCGACGCGGCGTCGCTGCAGGACGTCTCGGCCGCCGGCGCCCACGGCGTGCTGTGCAAGCCGGTGCATCGCGAACAGCTCGAGGCGACGTTCCGTCTGGCGATCGACCAGCAGGTCGCCGCGGGCCGCGCCTCGCGCCACGCCGACGAGGCGCGGGCGCGCCTCCTCGAAGGTGCGCTGCATCGCATCGCCCAGGAGCTGGCCCGGCTCGATCTCGCGACGGGCGCCGACGGCGGGGCGGTGCCGATCTGCGGACTGCGCCCGCGTGAGCAGGAGGTGGTTCGCCTGCTGCTGCAGCATCTGCGCGTGCCGGCCATCGCACGGCGTCTCGGAATCAGCCAGCAGACCGTCCGCAATCATCTGAAGAGCGTGTTCCGGCGAACCGGCGTGCGCAGCCAGCAGGAGCTGCTGGATCGCATCGCGCTGGCCTCGGCGTCGCTCCCGGCGCCGGACGCCGATGTGGCTCCGATCGGCCATCCGCCAAACGACGCTCACGTCGAGTAGCTCGCCAGCGCCATGCCTGTGTCTCACGCCGTCCATCCGGGTCAGAGCCCGAGCCATGCCGACATCGAAGCCCGCCTCAGCCAGACGTTCCTGACGCTGAACCAGATCGCGGCATCGCTCGCCCTCATCGAACGATCGTGCAGCCGCGTGCTGGAAGATCTGCCGGTCGAGAACGACGAGGCGCTCGAGCACGCGCTCACGCTTCGCGCCGCGACGATGTACGCCCAGCTCACGCTCGAACGCACCGACGACGTGTCCGATACGCTCACGACCGTGGCGCGTTACCTTGGATACCTGAAGAGAGACGGGGCCGACGCCCGCTGAGCCAGCCGCAGATGTAGACGGCGGTCTTCAGACCGCCCTCTACGTTCGATATCAGACTCCGGTGATCTGGACGACCGCGCCGTCGGGATCCTTCACGTGGAATCCGAACTCGATGTTCTCGGCCGGCGTCGAGACCGAAGCCCTTGAGGTCCGCCGTCACCGCCTCGCGGTTGTAGCCGTCCACGCCGATCGCGAAGTGGTCGATCAGGCCCGGCGGCGGCTCCACGCGCAGCGACACCAGCACCTTGCCGCCGGCTCCGAGCCGCGCGATCTTGTTCGCCTTGTCCTCGTTGACGAGCGTCAGCCCGAACACGCGGCCGTAGAACTCGATCGAGCGTGCCATGTCGGTGACCAGCACCGACACGTGGTTGATGCTGGCGCTCTTGAGCGTCGCCGCCGAGGCGGCCGTGCCGGCCCCTGCAATCAGCGCCAGCGCGCCGACCAGTTCACGGCGCGTGCACGCGCCCCGCTCGAAGCGGCCGATCCAGATCGGAGATGACGGCTTCCACGCTGCCTCCTTGCGGTGTGATGTGACGACGCCGTAGTCTACGCCCGTTCCGATCCGCCGCCGATCGACTGGAGACGCCAATGACCGCAGTCCCTTCCACCTGGACCCGGACCGCCGCTGCCGCGCTCGTGCTCGCCGCCGTGGGCGCGGCGGACCGCATCTTCAGCCAGGCGCCGGCCGTCCCGCCGCCGGCGGTGACCGCAGCGCAGTACGAGCGTTGGAAGACCGAGCTTTCGAACTGGGGACGCTGGGGCAAGGACGACCAGATCGGCACGCTCAACCTGATTACGCCGGCCAAGCGTCGCGAAGCCGCGGCGCTCGTGCGCGACGGCGTCTCGGTCTCGCTTGCCTCGGACGCCGACACCGAGAAGGCCGTGGACAACCCCTCGCCCTACGAGCACGCGATGCTGGGCATCGGCAGCGATCGGATCGGCATCGCGTATCACGGCATCGCGCACACCCATCTCGACGCCTGGAATCACATCCACGCCAACGGCGTGTTCTACAACGGCTACACCCCGGATGCGGCCGCGGTGGCCAAGGCCGGGCCACCAGCGCAACTCGATCATCAACGTCAAGAACGGCATCGTCACGCGCGGCGTCCTGATCGACATCCCGCGTCTGAAGGGCGTGCCGTACCTCGAGCCCGGCACGCCGATCTACGTGTCGGACCTCGAAGCCTGGGAAAAGCAGGCCGGCGTCCGCGTGTCGGCCGGCGACGCGCTCTTCGTCCGCACGGGCGTCTGGGCCCGGCGCAAGGCGGTCGGCCCGTGGCTGCGCGGCCGGGCCGAGGGAGGCCGGTCGGCCGGGCTCGACCCCTCGGTCATTCCGTGGCTCCGCGCCCGCGACGTGGCCGTGATGGGGAGCGACCACCCGCAGTACGTCTCGCCCGGTCCCGCCGGGCTCCCGCCGGGCGCGATTCACGACTTTGCACTCATTTATCTCGGGCTGCCGCTCTTCGACAACTGCGATCTCGAGGCGCTGGCGGATGCAGCGGCTGGAAGAAAGCGGTGGACGTTTCTACTAACAGCGGCCCCTTTGCCAATCCGGGGCGGCACCGGATCGCCCCTCAATCCCATAGCCACCTTTTAATCGGCGATCCAGCTCAGGCTCGACTTTTGCTTCTCGCGGCTCGCGCGCCGCTGAACCAGCGGCGAAGGGAAGGCTCTGCAGTGCAGGGCTAGATGGTTGAGCTAGATTGATGAGCTAACGCCAGGTTAACCGCACCATTTACAGGACTTTGGACGTAGCATGGCCGGACGGTTCGCGACATCACGTCGCTCTCCCCCTACGTACGCCGATGCCGACGATGAACCAGACCACTCACACGGACCACGAAAAAAGTCGCGCGTCGTCCCGCCGCCGCCTTCGGTCGAGAACGGTGCCCTCGCCAACGGCTCGGCGCGCGCCCACGCCCACGACACCGTCGACGCCCGATCCGAGCTGCTGCTTGCCGCCATGGTCGCCTTCCGCGATGGCGACTTCTCGGTGCGGCTGCCCACGCACTGGTCGGGATCCGACGCCCGCATCGCCGAGGCGTTCAACCAGGCGATCGGCTACACCGAGCGGATGTCGAGCGAGATCACCCGCCTGAGCGCGACGGTCGGCAAGGAAGGCCGGCTCCGCCAGCGCATGTCGCTGCCCGGCGCCGTCGGCGGGTGGGCGGCCGAGGCCGAATCGTTCAACACCCTCATCGACGACCTGGTGCGTCCCACCGCCGAGATCGCGCGCACCATCGGCGCGGTCGCGCGCGGCGACCTCGGCCAGTCGATGGAGCTCGAGGTCGACGGCCGCGAGCTGAAGGGCGAGTTCCTCCGCTCGGCCAAGCTCGTGAACACCATGATCGAGCAGCTCGCGCTCTTCACCGCCGAGGTGACGCGCGTGGCGCGCGAGGTCGGCACCGAAGGCAAGCTCGGCGGCCAGGCGCAGGTGAAGCGCGTGTCGGGCGTCTGGAAGGAGCTGACCGACTCGGTCAACCAGATGGCCGGCAACCTCACCGCGCAGGTGCGCAACATCGCCGACGTGACCATCGCCGTGGCCAACGGCGACCTCTCCAAGAAGATCACGGTGGACGTCCGCGGCGAGATCCTGCAGCTCAAGGAGGCCATCAACACGATGGTCGACCAGCTGCGCTCGTTCGCGTCGGAAGTCACGCGCGTGGCGCGCGAGGTCGGCACCGACGGCCGTCTCGGCGGCCAGGCCGTGGTGCCCGGCGTGGCCGGCACGTGGAAAGACCTCACCGACTCGGTCAACGCGATGGCGACGAACCTCACCGAGCAGGTGCGCAACATCGCCACGGTCACCACCGCCGTCGCCCGCGGCGACCTCTCCCGCAAGATCACGGTGGACGTGAAGGGCGAGATCCTCGAGCTGAAGGAAACCATCAACACGATGGTGGACCAGCTCACGGGCTTCTCGTCGGAAGTCACGCGCGTGGCGCGCGAGGTCGGCACCGAAGGCAAGCTCGGCGGCCAGGCGGTGGTGCCGGGCGTGGCCGGCACGTGGAAGGACCTCACCGACTCCGTCAACTCGATGGCGTCGAACCTCACCGGCCAGGTGCGCAACATCGCCGGCGTCGCGACCGCCATCGCCAAGGGCGACCTCTCGTCGAAGATCACCGTCGAGGTGAAGCGGCGAGATTCTCGCGCTGAAGAACACCATCAACACGATGGTGGACCAGCTGAACGGGTTCGCCTCGGAAGTGACGCGCGTGGCCCGCGAGGTCGGCACCGAAGGCAAGCTCGGCGGCCAGGCGCAGGTGCCCGGCGTCGCCGGCACGTGGAAGGACCTCACCGACAACGTCAACTTCATGGCGTCGAACCTCACCGGCCAGGTGCGCAACATCGCCGACGTGACGACGGCCGTGGCCAACGGCGACCTCTCCAAGAAGATCACCGTGGACGTGCGCGGCGAGATTCTCGAGCTGAAGAACACCATCAACACGATGGTGGACCAGTTGAACGGGTTCGCCTCGGAAGTGACGCGCGTGGCGCGCGAGGTCGGCACGGAAGGCAAGCTCGGCGGTCAGGCGCAGGTGCGCGGCGTGGCCGGCACGTGGAAGGACCTCACCGACAACGTCAACTCGATGGCGTCGAACCTCACCGGCCAGGTGCGCAACATCGCCGAAGTGACGACGGCCGTGGCCAACGGCGACCTGTCCAAGAAGATCACGGTGGACGTGCGCGGCGAGATCCTCGAGCTGAAGAACACCATCAACACGATGGTCGACCAGCTGCGCTCGTTCGCCGGCGAAGTGAGCCGCGTGGCGCGCGAGGTCGGCACCGAAGGCAAGCTCGGCGGCCAGGCGCAGGTGCCCGGCGTGGCCGGCACGTGGAAGGACCTCACCGACAACGTCAACTCGATGGCGTCGAACCTCACCGGCCAGGTGCGCAACATCGCCGACGTGGCCACCGCCGTCGCCAACGGCGACCTCTCCCGCAAGATCACCGTGGACGTGCAGGGCGAGATCCTCGAGCTGAAGAACACCCTCAACACGATGGTGGACCAGTTGAACGGGTTCGCCTCGGAAGTGAGCCGCGTGGCGCGCGAGGTCGGCACCGAAGGCAAGCTCGGCGGCCAGGCGGTCGTGAAGGGCGTGGCCGGCACCTGGAAGGACCTCACCGACAACGTCAACTCGATGGCGTCGAACCTCACCGGTCAGGTGCGCAACATCGCCGACGTGACGACCGCCGTGGCCAACGGCGACCTGTCCAAGAAGATCACGGTGGACGTGCGCGGCGAGATCCTCGAGCTGAAGAACACCATCAACACGATGGTGGACCAGCTGAACGGGTTCGCCTCGGAAGTGACGCGCGTGGCGCGCGAAGTCGGCACCGAAGGCAAGCTCGGCGGCCAGGCGCAGGTGCCCGGCGTGGCCGGCACGTGGAAGGACCTCACCGACAACGTCAACTTCATGGCGTCGAACCTCACCGGCCAGGTGCGCAACATCGCCGAGGTGACGACGGCCGTGGCCCGCGGCGACCTCTCCAAGAAGATCACCGTCGACGTCCGCGGCGAAATCCTCGAGCTGAAGAACACCATCAACACGATGGTGGACCAGCTCAACGCGTTCGCCTGCGAAGTGAGCCGCGTGGCGCGCGAGGTCGGCACCGAAGGCAAGCTCGGCGGCCAGGCGGCGGTGGCGGGCGTGGCCGGCACGTGGAAGGACCTCACCGACAACGTCAACTCGATGGCCAACAACCTCACCTCGCAGGTGCGCAACATCGCCGAGGTGACGATTGCCGTGGCCAACGGCGACCTGTCCAAGAAGATCACCGTCGACGTGCGCGGCGAGATTCTGGAGCTGAAGGAAACCATCAACACGATGGTCGACCAGCTGCGGTCGTTCGCGGCGGAAGTGAGCCGCGTGGCGCGCGAGGTCGGCACCGACGGCAAGCTCGGCGGCCAGGCGCAGGTGCCCGGCGTCGCCGGCACGTGGAAGGACCTCACCGACAACGTCAACTCGATGGCGTCGAACCTCACCGGCCAGGTGCGCAACATCGCCGACGTGGCCACCGCCATCGCCCGCGGCGACCTGAACCGCAAGATCACCGTGGACGTGAAGGGCGAGATCCTGCAGCTGAAGGAAACCATCAACACGATGGTCGACCAGCTCTCCGCCTTCGCCTCGGAAGTGACGCGCGTGGCGCGCGAAGTCGGCACCGAAGGCAAGCTCGGCGGCCAGGCCGCCGTGCCCGGCGTGGCCGGCACGTGGAAGGACCTCACCGACAACGTCAACTCGATGGCGTCGAACCTGACCGGCCAGGTGCGCAACATCGCCGAGGTGACCATCGCCGTCGCCAACGGCGACCTCTCGAAGAAGATCACCGTCGACGTCCGCGGCGAGATCCTGCAGCTCAAGGAAACCATCAACACGATGGTCGAGCAGCTCCGCTCGTTCGCGTCGGAAGTCACGCGCGTGGCGCGCGAGGTCGGCACCGAGGGCCGCCTCGGCGTGCAGGCCGTGGTGCCGGGCGTGGCCGGCACGTGGAAGGACCTCACCGACTCGGTCAACACGATGGGCGCCAACCTCACCGCCCAGGTGCGCAACATCGCCGAAGTGACCACCGCCGTCGCCCGCGGCGACCTCAACCGCAAGATCACCGTGGACGTGAAGGGCGAGATCCTCGAGCTGAAGAACACCATCAACACGATGGTCGACCAGCTCAACTCGTTCGCCGACGAGGTGACGCGCGTGGCGCGCGAGGTGGGCACCGAAGGCAAGCTCGGCGGCCAGGCGCAGGTCGGCGGCGTCGGCGGCACGTGGAAGGACCTCACCGACAACGTCAACTTCATGGCCTCGAACCTCACCGAGCAGGTGCGCGGCATCGTGAAGGTGGTGACCGCCGTGGCCAACGGCAACCTCTCGCAGCGCCTCACGGTGCAGGCCAAGGGCGAGGTGGCGGCGCTCGCCGACACCATCAACAACATGACCGACACGCTGGCGACGTTCGCCGATCAGGTGACGAACGTGGCGCGCGAGGTCGGCGTCGAAGGGCGGCTCGGCGGCCAGGCCAACGTGCCCGGCGCGGCCGGCACGTGGAAGGACCTCACCGGCAACGTCAACCTGCTGGCCGCGAACCTCACGACGCAGGTGCGCGCCATCGCCGAAGTGGCCACGGCCGTCACCAAGGGCGACCTCACGCGGTCGATTCAGGTGGAGACCCGCGGCGAGGTGGCGCAGCTCAAGGACAACATCAACACGATGATCTCGAACCTGCGCGAGACCACCGAGAGCAACCGCGAGCAGGACTGGCTGAAGACCAACCTCGCCAAGTTCACCGGCATGCTCCAGGGGCAGCGCGAGCTCAACACGGTCGGGCAGATGCTCCTCTCGGAGCTCGCGCCGCTCGTGCACGCGCAGCAGGGCGCCATCTATCACCTCACCGGCGTGGACGCCGACGCGCGGCTCAACCTGTTGTGCAGCTACGCGACCAGCGGCGAGGAGCAGCTGCCCGCCAGCATCCGGCCCGGCCAGGGGCTGGCCGGTCAGTGCGCGGTGGAGAAGAAGGGCATCCTGCTCACCGACGTGCCGCCCGACTTCGTCACCATCTCGTCGAGCCTCGGGCGTGCGTCGAACCTGAGCGTCATCGTGCTGCCGGTGCTCTTCGAAGGGCAGACCAAGGCCGTGATCGAGCTGGCCACGCTCAACGCCTTCACGCCCGCCTCGCTGGCCTTCCTCGAACTGCTCACGCAGAGCATCGGCGTCGTGTTCAACACCATCGAGGCGACGATGCGCACCGAGGGCCTGCTGAAGCAGTCGCAGCAGCTCACGGTGGAATTGCAGTCACGCCAGGCCGAGCTGCAGGAAACCAACGAGCAGCTGGCCAGCAAGGCGAAGCTGCTGGCCGAGCAGAACGCCGAGGTGGAGCGCAAGAGCGCCGAGGTCGAGCAGGCGCGGCGCGCGCTCGAGGAGAAGGCCGAGGAGCTGGCGCTCACCTCGAAGTACAAGTCCGAGTTCCTGGCCAACATGTCGCACGAGCTGCGGACGCCGCTCAACTCGATCCTCATCCTCAGCCAGCAGCTCGCCGGCAACCCCGGCGGCAACCTCACGCCGAAGCAGATCGAGTTCTCGCGCAACATCAACTCGTCGGGCTCGGACCTGCTCAACCTGATCAACGACATTCTCGACCTGTCGAAGATCGAGTCGGGCACGGTGACCGTGGAGGTGGAGCCGATCTCGTTCGGCGGCGTGCTCGACAACCTCAATCGCAGCTTCCGGCACGTCGCCGAGGCCAAGAACCTGCCGTTCCGCATCGAGGCGGCGCCGGATCTGCCGCGCACCATCGACACCGACTCGAAGCGGCTGCAGCAGATTCTCAAGAACCTGCTGTCGAACGCGGTGAAGTTCACCACGCAGGGCCACGTCGAGCTGCGCGTCGGGCTGGCCGCGCACGGCTGGACGCCCGACCATCCGGTGCTGCGCAACGCCCCGACGGTGGTGTCGTTCGCCGTCGAGGACACCGGCATCGGCGTCGCGCCCGAGAAGCAGCGCCTCATCTTCGAAGCGTTCCAGCAGGCCGACGCCGGCACCTCGCGCAAGTACGGCGGCACCGGCCTCGGCCTGGCGATCAGCCGCGAGCTGGCGGCGCTGCTCGGCGGCGAAATCCGGCTGGCCAGCGTGCCGGGCGAGGGCAGCACGTTCACCCTCTACCTGCCGCTGCACTACGCCGGGCCCGACAGCCTCAAGGTGCAGCCGCCGCGCGGCGCCGAGGCGATCTCGCGCGCCGTGCTGCCGCCCGAGCGCGAAGAGCAGGTGGCCGACGACCGCGACGAGCTCAAGGACGGCGAGCCGACGCTCCTCATCATCGAGGACGACCCGCACTACGCGCGGGTGCTGCTCGGGATGGCGCGCGACAAGGGCTTCAAGGGGCTGGTCACGTCGAAAGGGCGCGCTCGGCCTGTCGCTGGCGCGCCAGTACCTGCCGACGGCGATCACGCTCGACATCTTCCTGCCCGACATGCTCGGCTGGACGGTGCTCAACAACCTGAAGCTCGATCCGGCCACGCGCCACATCCCGGTGCAGATCATCAGCGCCGACGAGGAGAACCGCCACGGCCTGTCGCACGGCGCGTTCTCGTGCCTGGTGAAGTCGCCCACCACCGACGGCCTCGAGGCGGCGTTCAACCGCATCGTCAACTTCACGGCGCCGCGCACCAAACGGCTGCTCGTGGTCGAGGACAACGACCTCGAGCGCGAGTCGATCGTGCAGCTCCTCGGCCACGACGACATCGAGACGGTCGCCGTGTCGACCGGCCACGAAGCGCTCGAGACCATGAAGAGCGGCGGGGTGGACTGCGTGGTGCTCGACCTGCGGCTGCCCGACATGACCGGCTTCGAGCTGCTCGAGCTGGTGGAGGCCGAGCCGGCGCTGGCCGACGTGCCGGTGGTGGTCTTCACCGGCAAGGACCTGAGCCCCGACGAGGAGCGGCGGCTGAAGTCGGCGGCCAAGAGCATCATCCTCAAGGACGTGCAGTCGCCCGAGCGCCTGCTCGACGAGACGGCGCTCTTCCTGCACCGGGTCATCACCGAGCTGCCCGACGACAAGCAGCGCATGCTGGAGCGGCTGCACCGGTCCAACGAGGCGCTGCGCGGACCGGAAGATCCTGATCGTCGACGACGATGCGCGTAACATCTTCGCGCTGACGTCGCTGCTCGAAAACCAGGAGATGGACGTCATCAGCTCGACCAACGGCCGGGGGGCCATCGAGATCATCCAGAACACCGCCGACCTCAGCATCGTGCTGATGGACATCATGATGCCGGAGATGGACGGCTACGAGACCATCAGGGAGATTCGCAAGATGCCGCAGTTCAGGACGCTCCCGATCCTGGCCCTGACCGCGCGCGCCATGAAGGGCGACCGCGAGAAGTGCCTCGACGCCGGCGCCAGCGACTACATCGCCAAGCCGGTCAACACCGACCAGCTGCTGTCGCTGATGCGCGTGTGGCTGTTCCGGTGACGCCGTGAGCAACCACAGCGGCCCGACGCCATGACGACTGTCAATCCGAAGCCCGGCGCCCCAGGGGCTGACGCCGATCCGGCTGCCCTGCCGGCCGTCCTCGCGGACGGCCGGGTCAATATCCTCATCGTCGACGACGAGCCCGCGAACCTGAGGGTGCTCGAGGCGATTCTCGACGATCCCGGCTACCGCCTGGTGCGGGCGCTCAACGCCAACGAGGCGCTGCTCGCGCTCGTGGCCGAAGACTTCGGCCTGCTCATCCTCGACATCCGCATGCCCGACATGAGCGGATTCGAGCTGGCGCAGCTGATCAAGCAGCGCCGGAAGTCGGCGAGCGTGCCGATCATCTTCCTCACGGCGTTCTACAACGAGGACCAGGACGTGGTGGCGGGCTACGGCACCGGCGCCGTGGACTACCTGCACAAGCCGGTCAACGCCACGGTGCTGCGCTCGAAGGTGGCCGTGTTCGTCGAGCTCCACCGCAAGAGCCGCGAGCTGGCCATGGCCAACCGCGCGCTGATGCTGGAGGTGGCCGAGCGCCGCCGGGCCGAGGAGCAGCTGCGCGAGCTGAACGAGTCGCTCGACCGCCGCGTGACCGAGCGGTCGGAGGCGCTGCGCGAGAGCGAGCAGCGCTTCCGGACGATGGCCGACCAGACGCCGGTGATGATGTGGGTGGCGAATCCGGCCGGCGCCGTCGACTTCGTCAACAAGGAATACTGCGTGTTCTTCGGCGTCACGTCCGAGGAGGCGATGCACAGCGCCTGGCGCCTGCCGGTGCACGACGACGACGGGTCGTACGGCCGGGCGCTGTCCGAGGCGCTGCGCACGCGGCGGCCGTTCCAGGCCGAAGCCCGCATGCGGCGCGCCGACGGCGAATGGCGCTGGATGATGTCGCAGGGGGCGCCGCGCACGTCGTCGTCGGGCGACTTCCTCGGCATGATCGTCACGAGCCAGGACGTCACCGACCAGCGGCAGGCGGCGACGATCCAGCAGCAGATCGCGCGGGCCAAGGACGAGTTCATCGCCGTCCTCGCCCACGAGCTGCGCAGCCCGCTCGCGCCCATCCGGACCTCGGTGGGCATCCTGCGCGCCCACGCGTCGCACCCGATGGTCGTCCGTTCCGGTGAGGTCATCGAGCGGCAGACCGCGCACATGGCGCGGCTGCTCGACGATCTGCTCGACACGTCGCGGCTGTCGCGCAACACGCTCACGCTGCAGCGGTCGCGGCTGCGGCTCGGCGACGTCCTCCAGGCGGCGGTGGAGATCGCCAGCCCGCTGGTCGAGCAGCAGCGGCTCGAACTGGTGGTGAGCGGCATCGACGAGCCGGTGTGGCTCGACGCCGACCAGGCGCGGCTCACCCAGGTGTTCGGCAACCTGCTCAACAACGCGGCCAAGTACAGCAAGCCCGGCGGCCGCGTCGACGTCGCGGTGCGCCCGGGGGGCGGGTGGGTCACGGTCAGCGTGCGCGACGCCGGCATCGGCATCGCGGCCGACATGCTGGAGCGCGTCTTCGAACCCTTCACCCAGGCGACCATGGCGCGCGATCACGCGCCGGGCGGCGTCGGCATCGGCCTGTCGCTGGCGCACCGCCTCGTCGAGATGCACGGCGGCGCCATTCAAGCGGTGAGCGACGGTCCCGGATTCGGCAGCGAGTTCATCGTGCGCCTGCCGGTGTGCCCCGACGAAGTGGTCTTCCCGTCGGAGCCCGAGCCGCGGCAGGTCGAGAACACCCCGCTGGCGCGGCGCGTGCTCGTCGCCGACGACAACGTGGACTCGGCCGACATGGAAGCGGCGCTGCTCTCCGCCGTCGGGTGCGAAGTGCGCACCGTCTACGATGGCGAGTCCACGCTGCGCGAGGCCGAGCGCTTCCGGCCCGACGTCATCCTGCTCGACATCGGCATGCCCGACATCGACGGCCACGAAGTCTGCGCCCGCATCCGCAGCCAGCCGTGGGGCGGCAATATCGTGATCATCGCCGTCAGCGGCTGGGGCCAGGAGGGCGACCGCCGCCGCAGCGCGCGCGCCGGGTTCAACATGCACCTCGTCAAGCCGGTCGATCCCGATGCGCTGCTGCGGATCGTCCGTGAAGTGATATCGCAGAACGCCTGAAAAAAGGGGAGTCGATGCTGAGACCGCTCGTCGCCGTCACATTCGTCTGGGCGCTCGCGATGCCGGTGGTGCCGGCCTACGCCGCCGACACGGTGCCCTTTCACGCCGTCATCAACACGGCGCCCGCGGTCGTCGGCCCGTGTGGTCCGACCTGCCTGGCTCTCGAGATCACCGGATCGGGGCAGGCGACGCACCTGGGCCGCACGCACATCGACGGTCCGTCCCAGGTGGATGTCGTGTCGGCCACCCAGACGGGCACGTCGACGTTGATGGCTCGCCAATGGCGACACCCTCGTGATCGCGTTCTCCGGTACCGTCACGTTCACCGGACCCGACCCTGCCGATCCCGTGCTCTTCGCCGGTACGTGGAACGTCATCGACGGCACCGGCCGTTTTGCAGGCTCGAGCGGAGGCCGGGTCGTATGGCGGTAACGCCGCCGGTCCTGCTGGAACGCTCCTGCTGGACGGTTCGATCTCCGGTCCAGGCAACGGCAACTGACGGCAACCATCGCAAGTCCTTCCATCGTCAGCTGAGCGGCTGGCGCCGCGGTCGAGTCCGTTTCACGGGCGAATTGCGGTCGTGGCGGCCCGCTGCCCGCCCGGCACGGTTACTGCTCCCTTCCCCATCGCGTCACGCGCGTTCAAAGGCCGGGCTCGATTGCGAGTCCCCAGGATCGCCGCGGACGCCGTCAAGGAGGAACGGGACATGGCGACTGATCTGGTGGCCTACGGGCTCTATCCCACTCGCGAGTCGTTCGAGCGCGCGCTCGAAGCGCTGCGCGCGGCGGACTTCCGCAACAGCGATATCTCCGCGATCCTGCCGGACCGCGACCACACGACGAAGGATCTCGCGCACGAGATCAACACCAAGACGCCGGAAGGCATTGCCGCGGGCGCGAGCGCCGGCGCCGCCGTCGGCGGAGTGCTCGGGCTGGCTGGTCGGCATCGGCGCGCTCGCCATTCCCGGCATCGGCCCGCTCGTCGCGGCTGGACCGATCGTGGCTGCGCTCGCCGGCGCGGGTGCGGCCGGGGCGGCCGGCGGGCTGGTCGGTGGCCTCGTCGGCGCGGGCATCCCGGAGGTGGAGGCCAAGCGGTATGCCGGACGGATCCGCGAGGGCGCCTATCTCCTGTCGGTGCACTGCGACGACAGCAAATGGGCGAAGAAGGCCGAGGACATCCTCGAGCGGACCGGCGGCAAGGACGTCGTGAAGACGGCGGAGGCGCAGGCCGACTACCGGCCCTGACGATTCTTGTGCAGGTAGGCAGGTAGGCGGGTAGGCAGGTAGGCAGGTGGGGAGCTGGGCAGGTGAAACTGCCTGCTTACCTGCTCACCTGCCCACCCGCCCTACGGTCCGGTCTTGTAGACGATGGCCATCAGCACGGTCACGTCGTTCTGCTGGTTGCCGGGCAGCGGTCGGTTCTTGTAGGTGTCCAGCACTTCCACCTTGAGCTGCGTCCGCGTCGTGATCGTTGCGGCCACGCCGGCGCTGAACGCGTACAGCGCGTCGTCCCAGTCGTTCGTCTTCCACAGCGCGGCCACGCTCTGGTTCAGCGTCGTGGTCGCCGTCAGCGTCTGGGTCAGCTTCTCGCGCGCCGTCATCGCGCCCGAGGCACGCACCTCCATGCCGGTCGTTCTTCTCCCACACGCCGCCGGCACCTGCGTCCACCGCGAGCTTGGTGGCCATGGTGTCGAACAGCTTGTAGCCGAAGCCGCCACCCGGCGCCAGCAGGTAGTCGATGCTCATGAACTCGTCGCGCAGGTACTGGTTCTGCGCGAAGACGAAAGTCCGCGTCGAGAGCGCGAACTCGTCCCGGATGTTGAGCCCGAGCCGGCTGGCGGTGAGCTCACCCTCGGTCTTGCCGCGAATCCACAGCCCCTCCGACTTCACCACGTTGCGGGTCTTCGGATCGTAGGTGACGTTGTAGTCGGCGTTGGTCGTGAAGGTGTCCGTGTTGCCGCTCGTGAGCGCGAGGCCGCCGCTGAAGGCGATGATCCACGGCCCAGGAGGCGCAGCCGGTGCCTGTGCCGCCGGCGCCTGCGCGAACGCGGCGCCGCTCGACATCACCAGCAGCGGTCAGTGTGATCGCGAGGGTAAGGCGCATGGGCCGAAATGGTACCAGAGCACTCTTGCGCCGGCCTGCCTCGGCGGATGGGCTGACCCCATTCCCCGGCGGCCGTTCGTCGTGCCATAGTGGGTCGTTTCGACGGAATCATCGCGTGTCATCCCCCCGCTCCCGCATCGACCGCTCCTCGCCGCCCGCGTCAGCCGCAGGCCTCGCGGCCGGCCGCGCCGCGCTCGACCGCGGCGACTGGGAAGCGGCGCTGCACGCCTTCGAGTCCTTGCCTGCCAGCGAAGCTGAACAGCCCGAGGCGCTCGAGGGGCTCGGGCTCGCCGCGTGGTGGCTCGACCTCGGCGACACGGTCTTCGACGTGCGCGAACGCGCGTATCGCGCGTATCGCGAGCGCGGCGATGCGCTCGGGCGCGGCGCGCATGGCCATCTGGCTCGCGTGGGACACCGCCGCGTTTCGCGGCGAACAGGCCATCGCCAACGGGTGGCTGCAGCGCGCCCGCCGGCTGCTCGACGGGCAGCCCGATGCGCCGGAGCACGCCTGGCTGGCGGCGCGCGCCGGCATCTGGGCGCTGCTCGACGACGGGGACCCGCACGAGGCGCAGCGGCTCGCGTCGGAGGCGGTGCGCGTCGGCCAGGCGATTGGCGCGGTGGACTACGAGATGGTCGGCCGCGCGGTGCACGGCTTCGCGCGTGTCACGGCCGGCGCGGTCGCCGAGGGCCTGCAGGAGCTCGACGAGGTGAACGCGGCGGTGCTGGCCGGCGAGATGCGCGATCGCGTGCTCATCGGCCTCGCGTGCTGCTACCTCATTGCCGCCTGCGAGCGCATCCACGACTACGAGCGCGCGACGCAGTGGTGCGATCGCCTCAAGGCGTTCTGCATCAGAGGTGGGGTTCCGGCCGCTGTTCGCCGTCTGCCGCACCCAGTACGCGTCGGTCTGCATGTGGCGCGGGGCGTGGGACGAAGCCGAGCACGAGCTCACCACCGCGTCCGACGAGCTCGCCGCCTGCCGTCCGGCGATGACGGGGGAGGGGCTCGTGCGGCTCGGCGAGCTGCGCCGCCGCCAGGGGAAGCTCGACGAAGCCATGGCGCTCTTCGAGCGGGTGGGGGGACATCCGCTGGCGGTCGATCGGCCGCGCCAGCGTGATGTTCGATCGCGGCGACCACACCGGCAGCGCCGATCTGGCCGATCGGCACCTCCGGCGTCTGCCGGTGACCAACCGCACCGAGCGCATCGCCGCGCTGGAACTGAAGGTCCGTGCCTGCGTCGAGCAGGGCCAGATCGATGACGCCGCGGCGGCCGCCGCCGAGCTCGACGCCATCGCCGAGGAGTCGCGGACCGCGCCGCATGCGCGCGCGCGCGCGCTTTGCCGCCGGACTCGTGGCGGCGCGCGACCGGCGACGCCAAAGCGGCGCGGGCGCACCTCGAAGACGCCGTCGATCTGTTCAAGGGAAGCGGGGCGCCGTTCGAGACCGGCCGCGCGCGGGTCGAACTGGCGCGGGTGATGGGCCGGCTCGGGCGTCCCGAGGCGGCGGTCGACGAGGCCCGCCGGGCGATCGAGGATCTCGAACCGCTCGGCGCGAGCCTGGAGCTCGCGCGCGCCCATTCCGTGCTCGTGTCGCTCTCGTCGGCGCCCCAGGTGCCCTCGCCGCGAAGACCGCAAGGGGCTCTCCCCACGGGAGATCGAGGTGCTGCGGCTGATTTCCGAGGGGCTTGAACAACCAGGCCATCGCGGAGCGGCTGTTCATCAGCGAACACACGGTGCACCGCCACGTGGCCAACACGCTCACCAAGCTCAACGTCTCGACCCGCTCGGCGGCCGTCGCCCAGGCCGGCCGCCTCGGACTTCTGTAAGCCTTTAGCCGCCGGCCTTAGCCTCTTGCGCTGAAGCCTTGCCAAAGGCCAAAGGCTAGAGGCTAGAGGCTCCCATGGCCCGTTCGGGCCATTTCACCGGGCTGACCCAAAATGACCTGATCCGGTGAAGCGGCGACCGGACGGCCTTGCGTAGATTTGTCCTCGACGGCGCCTGCCGTCGGGAAGAGCAAGGAACCGACCATGCGTAACCTGATTTTCGTGCCCTGGGTCCTCCTCGCGCTGTTGACGCTTGCCGCGCTCGGCCTTTCGCCCGCCAAGGCCGACGTGCCGGCCAGGGCGGCCGCCCCCGCCGGACCGTCGCGCCTGTTCCCCGCGTTCGTGGACGCGGGTCCGATTCACTGAGAGGCGTCCCGATGCACCCCCCGTCCGAACTCCGACTGATGTGCGTGCTGGCGCATCCCGACGACGAATCGCTCGGCACCGGCGGCGCGCTGGCCCTGTCGGCCGCCGAAGGCGATTGCGACCTACCTCGTGACCGCGACGCGCGGCGAGCGCGGCCGATTCGGGGACGCGGTCGACGCGTCCGGCGCCTGACGTGGTCGGCCGCACGCGGGAGGCGGAGCTTCGGGCCGCGGCCGAGCGAGCTCGGCCTGCGCGAGGTGCTGCTTCCTCGACTACCCCGACGGCGCGCTCGACGGCGTCGACGCGGCCGAGGCGATCGCCAGAATCGCCGGTCACCTCCGCCGGGTCGGCCGCAGGTCGTGGTGACGTTCGGGCCTGAAGGCGCCTACGGCCACACCGATCACATCGCCATCAGCCAGTTCACCACGGCGGCGGTGGTGGCCGCGGCCGACCCGTCGTGGCACGTGGCGGGCGGGCCCGCCGAACCACACCGGGTGTCGAAGCTCTATTTCATCGCGTGGAGCGCCGCGAAATGGGCCGCCTATCAGGCGGCGCTGAAGCGTCTCGTCGTGACCGTGGACGGCGAGGAGCGCCACGTCGCGCCGTGGCCCGACTGGGCGATCACCACGGTGCTGGACACGAGCCGGGTGTGGCCGGCGGTGTGGCGCGCGGTGTCGTGCCACAAGACCCAGATGGCCACCTACCAGCGGCTCGCCGACGCTCGCCGACGAGCATCAGCGCGCGCTCTGGGGCACGCAGGAGTTCTACCGGGCCTTCAGCAGCGTCAACGGCGGCCGCGCCCGCGAGACCGATCTGTTCGAGGGACTGCGATGACGGCGACAAGCACACCCGTGACCGGCGCGCTGCGGCAGCGCACGACGCCGCTGACCATGCCGCCGGCCGAGTTCCGCGCCGCCGGCCACGCGCTCGTCGATCTCGTGGCGGATCGCGTGGCGCGCATTTCCGAGGGTCCCGTGTCGGCCAACGACTCGCCGGCCGAAGTGAGAGCCCTGCTCGACGCCGACCGCGGCCTGCCCGTCGAGGGCGGCCAGGCCAATCAGCTGGTGATGGATGCGGCGCGGCTGCTGTTCGATCACTCGCTCTTCAACGCTCACCCGCGCTTCTTCGGCTACATCACGTCGAGCCCGTCGCCGATCGGCATGCTCGGCGACTTCCTGGCCTCGGCCCTCAATCAGAACGTCGGCGCGTGGAACCTGTCGCCGCTCGCCACCGAAGTGGAGCTGCAGACCGTCCGCTGGATCGCCGAGCTCGTCGGGCTGCCGCCCGGAGGCACGGGCCTGCTCGTGAGCGGCGGCAACAGCGCGAACTTCGTCGGCTTTCTCGCGGCGCGGGCGGCGATGGCCGGGTGGGACGTGCGCAAGGACGGCGTGGCGCGCGGCTCGCTCGTCGTCTACGTCTCCGTCGAGACGCACACGTGGGTGCAGAAGGCCGCCGACATGTTCGGCCTGGGCACCGACGCGATCCGCTGGATCCCCACGAGTGACGGCCAGCGCATGGATGTCGCGGCGCTGCGGCGCCAGGTCGCCGCCGACGTGCGCGAGGGCCACCGGCCGTTTCTCGCCGTCGGGACGGCGGGCACGGTGAGCACGGGCGCGGTGGATCCCCTGGCCGACATCGCCGCCGTGTGCCGCGAGCACGGCATGTGGTTTCACGTGGATGGCGCCTACGGCGCGGTGGCGGCCCATGCGCCGGGCGCTCCCGCCGCCCTGCGCGGGCTGGTCGAGGCCGATTCGGTGGCCGTCGATCCGCACAAGTGGCTCTACGCGCCGCTCGAGGCGGGCTGCGTGCTGGTGCGCGATCCGGAGGCGCTGCGCCGGACGTTCTCCTACCATCCGTCGTATTACGGCTTCGACGATCAGGTGGTGAACTTCTTCGAATACGGCCCGCAGAACTCGCGCGGGTTCCGGGCGCTCAAAGTGTGGCTGGCGCTCCAGCAGGCCGGGCGCGACGGCTACCGGCAGATGATCGGCGACGACATGCGGCTCGCCGCGCATCTTCACGGGTGCCTCGAGGCGCACCCCGAGTTCGAGGCGCTGACGCAGAACCTCAGCATCACCACGTTCCGCTTCGTGCCCGCCGACCTGCACCGGCGGGCGGCGTCCGGCGACGTGGAGCCCTATCTCGATCGGCTGAACCGCCAGCTGCTGGTGGCAGTCGAACAGAGCGGCGAGGCGTTCCTGTCGAGCGCCGTCGTGGACGGCCGCTTCGCGCTGCGGGCGTGCATCGTCAACTTCCACACCTCGCTGGACGACGTCGAAGCGCTGCTGCCGCTCGTCGCCCGGCTGGGGGCACAGATCGACGCCGCGCTCAGACGCGAGGCGGCCGTCGAGTACACCGCGCCGGCCGGCGAGGCGCCGGCGCAGACTTGAAAGGAGCCAGTCATGACCGATACGCACGCGACCACCATCGACACGCCACGGGGCGCCCGCGAGCGCCCGCGCGGAGGCGCTTGCCAGCCGCATGGAGCAAGGCCTCGAAGCGCTGATCGGCGTTTGCCGCCACGCTCACCGACGCGCAGTGGCGCACGCCGATCCCGAAGGACGGACGGCTGGTGGGCGTGGTCGTCCACCATGTGGCCAGCGTGCTGCCCATCGAGATCGAGCTGGCGCAGGCGCTGGCCCGGAACGCAGCCGATCACCGGCGTCACCTGGGACGGGATCCATGCGATGAACGCCGGCCACGCCCGCGACAACGCCGCGGTGACGAAACAGGCGGCGATCGACCTGCTGCGCGAGAACGGCGCCGTCGCGGCCGCCGCGATCCGCGCCTTCAGCGACGAGGACCTGGCCGGCGCCGCGACCGTGTCGCTCTACGCCGAGGCCCCGCTCACCTGCCAGTTCATGCTCGAGGACCACGCGGTGCGCCACTGCTATCACCACCTTGCCAAGATTCGCGGCGCGTTGCAGGCCTGAGCCCCGCGGCCGGAACACTGACGCAGGGCGGGGCTTCAGCACACTTACGTAGGGCGGGGCTTTCAGCCCCGCCGTAGAAGGAGCCATCATGACGACGACTATTTCGACCGAACCGGCCGCCACCCCCGATCTGGCGGCGATCAAGTCCAGGCAACAGGCGATGTGGGCCTCCGGCGATTTCGCCGTGATCGGCAACACGCTGCAGATCGTCGGCGAGACGATCTGCGAAGCCGTCGACCTGCGCGCGGGCGAGCGCGTGCTGGACGTGGCGGCCGGCAACGGCAACGCCACGCTGGCGGCGGCGCGCCGCTTTGCCGAGGTCACCTCCACCGATTACGTGCCGGCGCTGCTCGACGGCGGCCGGCGCCGCGCCGACGCCGAAGGGTTCGCCATCCAGTTCGAGTTTGCCGACGCCGAGGCGCTGCCCTACGAGGCGGCGAGCTTCGACGTCGTCGTCTCGACGTTCGGCGTGATGTTCGCGCCCGATCACAAGAAGACGGCGTCGGAACTGCTGCGCGTGTGCCGTCCGGGCGGCCGCATCGGCCTGGCCAACTGGACCCCCGAGGGCTTCATCGGCAAGCTCTTTCGCGTGGTCGGCCGGTACATCCCGCCGCCTGCCGGCCTCCAGTCGCCGGCGCTGTGGGGCACGCCCGCGCACCTGCGGACGCTCTTCGGCGACGTGCGGATTGAGCACGTGTCGCGCGACTTCAACTTCCGCTACCGCTCGCCCGAGCACTTCGTCGAGGTGTTCCGCACCTTCTACGGTCCGGTGCACAAGGCGTTTGCGGCGCTCGACGATGCCGGCAAGGCGGGCCTCGAGGCCGACATGCTGGCGCTGCTGCGCGAGTCGGATCGCGGCGGGTCGGCCGGGCTGGTCGTGCCGTCGGAGTACCTGGAGATCGTGATCACGCGCTGATCAGCAGAAGGCTCCAGGCTTCGGGCTTCGGGTTCGGCTCTGGCGGGTCTGAAGACCCGCCTCTACGTGCCGACTCAGTCCACTGGATACGGGCCGTCGGCGAACACCTCGGCGTGGTAGCCCTTCGCCCCGATGGTCCGGGCGAGGTCGCTGCCTGCCGTGTCGCCCGACTCGAGGTCCTGCACGATGCGGGCGAAGTCGAAGACGGGCCGCCACCCGAGCTCGTGGCGCGCCCGCGCGTTGTCGTAGACGCGGTCGATGCTGGGGAACATCGACCAGCCCCGCGCCGCGTAGACGCGCTCGAAGCCCGGGACCAGGCGGCGCACGACGGCCGGGGCGTCGGCCCGCAGCTCGGCCAGGTCGGCGGGCGTGAACGGCGTGGTGGCGCTGATGATGTAGCGGCCGAAGCCGATCGACGCTGCCTGGTCGAGCGCCCGCAGGTGG
Source organism: uncultured Acidobacteriota bacterium (assembly GCA_963731785.1). Lineage (GTDB taxonomy): Bacteria > Acidobacteriota > Vicinamibacteria > Vicinamibacterales > UBA2999 > DASYRM01. Next base: position 51,180 of record CAVSWX010000020.1, on the reverse strand, counting down.
GCGTCGACGATGTCGGCGACATCGGCCCGGCGGAAGAGGAACTCGTTGGCCTTGGCGTTGGCGTCCGGGTAGGCCTCGCGTGTCTCGCGGCGGTCGTCGGGCTCGGGAAAGAACCGCGACGTGCGGAGGATCAGGCAGGGCAGGCCGGCGCGCCGGTGCAGCAGTTCGCAGAGGTGCTCGGCGGCCACCTTGGTGACGCCGTAGATGTTCTTCGGCACCGGCACGACGTCCTCGGTGATCCAGGCCGCGGGGGCGCCGGGTGGCGGCACCAACGCCCGCCCGAACGTGCTGGTCGTGCTGGTGAACACGAACGCGCCGGTGCCAGCCGCCAGGGCTTCCTCCAGCAGGTTCAGCGTGCCGGTGATGTTGGTGTCCACGAACGCCTGACGTGCGTGCGTGGCCACGTGCGGCTTGTGCAGCGTGGCCGTGTGCAGCACGGCCTCGACGCCGGCCATGCAGCGGCGCACGAACGCCCGGTCGACGATGGATCCGACGTGGTGCGTGAACGGCGAGGCGTTGAGGTCGACGCCGATCGCGTCGTGCCCGGCGGCGGGCAGCGTGCGCATGAGCGCTTCGCCGAGATGCCCCGCGCTCCCCGTGACCAGTACTCTCATCCGAAGGCCAATGTAGCAGACGGGGCTAGCGCTGGCAGACAGGACAGTAGAACGACGACCGTCCGTTCTGCGTCCGCCGGCGGATGATGCCGCCGCAGCTTCGCCGGGGGCAGCGCCGATGCTCGCGGTCGTAGACCCGGAACCGGTCGGACCGGTAATCCTTCGCCGTTTGCCGTTCGATCGCCCTGGCGAGCACCTGCTTGATCGCGGCGGTCAGCCGGTAGGCCGCGTCACGCGGCGCGCCGCGCGGCGTCGCGATCGTCGACGCGCGCCGGTGCGGCGACAGGCCGGCCACGTGCAGCGCTTCGACCACGTAGATGTTGCCCAGCCCCGCCACGACGCGCTGATCGAGCAGGGCCGCCTTGAGCGACGTCCGCTTCCCGGCACAGGCCCGCGCCAGCGCCGCGGCGTCGAAGGCGTCCGACAGCGGCTCGGCACCGAGGGCGCCAATCGCCGGATGCCGCTCGAGACCGCCGGGCGCCACGAGATCCATCACGCCGAAGCGCCGCGGATCGTTGAAGACGACGTCGGCGCCCGACGCGAGGTGGAAGACCACGTGATCGTGCGGGTCGCGGCCGGGGCGGCCGGTCGGCCCGCGTCGCGGCCCGGCGCGCCGTTCACGCGAAACGATCCGGACATGCCGAGGTGCATGAGCAGCGTGTCGCCCGACGAGAGGCCTGCGAGGAGGTACTTCGCCCGCCGCGTCAAGGCCTCGACGGTCTGTCCGGCAAGCCGCGTGGCGAAGCCGCGCGGAAACGGCGCGCGCAGGCCGGCGCGGCGCAGTTCGACGGCGTCGATGCGAGCCCCGACCATGACGGGCGCCAGTTCGCGGCGGACGGACTCGACTTCGGGAAGCTCCGGCACCCTTTCAGGATCGCATGCCGGCCGGCGCCGCGCCTGCGACTCGAGGCGGTCTTCAGACTCCTGCGGGCGCGACACGAATGGCTCACCAGCCCGCCTGAGGCGAGTGCCGAAGCCGATCGCGGCGCCGACGCTCACGAGGCTGGTCACGCTGCTGGTGAAATAGGGGTAGATCAGGAGGAGCGCCCCGGCGACCGCCTGCGGCCAGCGCCCCTGCTTCTTGCCGTAGACCATCAGCACGAAGCCGACCCCGCCGGGAATGAGTGAGAGGAACAACCACGTGGGATCGAGGTCCATGAGTTGGCGGCCTCCGACCGCCCTGCAGGCGGGGCTGAGGCCCTACAGGGAGAGGGGCGCGGTGCTGTCGCCGATCGCGTCCACCGGCGCGCCCATCTTGTGGAGCATCGCCAGCAGCAGGTTCGACATCGGCGTGTGCGGCGCGTGGCGCAGGTGCCGTCCGCCGGCCAGCCGGCCCGACGCGCCGCCGGCGACGACCACCGGCAGCGGGTCGAAGTTGTGCTCGTTGCCGTCGCTCAGGCTGCTGCCGTACAGGATCATCGAGTGGTCGAGCAGGTTGCCGTCGCCATCGGGCGTCGCCTTCAGCCGCTCCAGGAAGTAGCCGAGCATCTTCACGTGGTAGCGGTTGATGACGGCGAACTGGTCCATGTTCTTGCGTTCGTTCGAGTGGTGCGAGGCGTTGTGGAAGCCGTCGCGCACACCGGTCGCGGCGTAGACCGCGTTGCTGTTCTCGCGCGCGAACATCAGCGTCGAGATCCGCGTCACCTCCGACTTGTAGGCCAGCACCTGCAGGTCGAACATCAGCTTCAGGTGGCTCTCGAAGTCGGCGGGAATGCCCACCGGCGCGTCGGGCAGGTCCAGGTTGCGCGACAGCGTCGCGTCCACCTGCTGCACCCGGCGCTCGATCTCGCGTACTTCGTCGAGGTACTCGCGCAGCCGCCGGCGGTCGCTCGGCGGGCAGGTCCTTCTCGAGCGCCGGCACCTGGCCGCGGATGGAATCGAGCAGGCTCTTGGCCTGGTTGCGCCGCTCCTGGCGCTGCGCGTCGGTGCTGCCGTCGCCGAACAGCCGCTGGAACACGATCTGCGGGTTGTTCTCCATCGGCAGCGGCAGCGTGGCCGACTTCCACGACAGCGTGTTGCGGTAGGCGCAGGTGAAGCCGGCGTCGCCGCAGTTCAGATTGACCGGCTCCATCGACAGCTCGATCGACGGCAGCGGCGTGTCCTGGCCCGACGTGCTGCGCCGCGATCTGATCGACCGTCGCGCCGACGTAGGCCTCGTTCTTCTTCACCGGGTGCGCGCCGCTCAGGAACACGGCCGCGGCCCGCACGTGGTTCTCGGCGCCGCCGGTGTCCTCGCCGGTGGCCGGCGCCACCGGCGCGTGGGCCAGGTCGCTCACCACCACCAGCCGATCGCGGAACGGCTCGAGCGGCTGGAGGATTTCCGAGAACTGGAACGCCGAGCCCTCGCCCGACGGCGTCCACTTGTCCATCGTCGCGCCGTGCGGGATGTAGATGCAGCCGAGACGCGTCTTCGGGGCCGCGGCGGTCTGGGCGAGGAGCGTGCCCGCGGGCACCATCGAGTCGAGCAGCGGCAGCGCCAGCGTCACGCCGGTGCCGCGCAGGAACGTGCGCCGCGAGAGGTGCTTCTTCGAGATGAAACTCACGGCTGTGTGCCTCCCTCGTAGCGCTTCATCTGGAACGGCGCGCTCTGCACGATGCCGGTGACGAGCGCCGAGAACCGGTGGCCGTTCCGCGCCGTGTCGCGCGCAATCGCCCGCACGGCGGGCATGTCGAAGTACTCGATCCGCCGCCCCAGCGCGTAGGTTAGCAGCTTCTCGGCGGCGGTGGACGACGAACGCCTCGCGCCGGTCCAGGAGCGCCCGGCGCAGGCTGGCGGGCCCGTCGAGCGGGTGCCGTCCACCAGCGTGCCCGCCGGATTCACGGGCACGCCTTCGTCGGTGTCGCGCTGTTTTCCGATGAGGTCGAAGGGCTCGAGCGAGAAGCCGATCGGGTCCATCACCGCGTGACACGACGCGCAGCTCGGGTTCGCGCGGTGCTGCTCGAGGCGCTGGCGCAGCGACGTGGGCGTGTTGCCGTGTGCCACGGTCTTCTCGAGGTTGGTCTCGACGCCGGGCGGCGGCGACGGCACCGTGGCGCCGAGCAGGTTCTCCAGGATCCACTTGCCGCGCTTCACCGGCGAGGTGCGGTTGCTGACCGAGGTCACCGTGAGGAAGCTGCCGTGACCGAGCAGGCCGCGCCGCGCGCCGTCGGGGAGCGCCACGCGGCGGAACCGGCTCCCGCGGATGTTGGGGATGCCGTAGTGGCGGGCCAGGCGCTCGTCGACGAAGGTGTAGTCGGCGTCGACGAGGTCGAGGATGCTGCGATCCTCGCGGACGATGGTTTCGAAGAGCAGTTCGGTCTCGCGGGCGAACGCGTAGCGGAGGTTGCCGTCGAACTCCTCTGGTGCCGGGCGCGACGTCGTCGAGCTGCCGCAGTTGCAGCCACTGGCCGGCCAGGTTGCTCGACCAGCGCCGCGGCGCGCGGATCGGCCAGCATGCGCCGCGTCTGCTGCGTCAGCACGGCGGCGTCGGACAGCCGGCCCTTCGCGGCGAGACCGAGCAGCTCCTCGTCGGGGATGCTGCTCCACAGGAAGAACGACAGCCGCGACGCCAGCTCGAGATCGCTGACGCGGTAGGCCGCGCCGGCGCGCAGCCCGGCCGGCTCCTTCTCGAAGCGGTAGATGAACTGCGGGTCCACGAGGATGCGGGCCAGGGCGTACTGGATGCCGGCCTCGAAGCCGCGCAGCGCGTGGCCGGACTCGTAGAACCCGAGCAGCATGTCGACGGTCGGGTCCTTCTCGCTCACCGGCCGCCGCATCGCCTGCGTGGCCAGCGACGCCAGGATGCGGCGCGCGCACGGGATCTCGTCGGCCGGCCGCGCCGCCGGGCGACGGCAGACGAAGATCCGGCGGCGGCTCGGCGTGTCGCCAGGCCCGGTGGGGTTCAGCGGCCCGTTGATCCCGAGGCTGTTCACGCCGGCCGTGTTCGCGAGCTCGGCGAACAGGTCGTCGACGCCGCGGGCGTGCGCGCGCCGCACCACCGCGACGCCGACCGTGTGCGGGCCCGGCGGGCACCTTGAGCTTGATGCCGCCGCGCGGCGGTGTCCGGCCGACGACCTGGACGCGCTCGCCGTCGAGCGTGATCTCGACCTCGTCGTCCACGCCCACCGGCGCCAGGCCGAAGATGCCGACGCCGCCGCGCCCGACGCGGAACTCGTATTCGGCATCGAGCGGGAACACGTGCGTGCACCAGCAGGCCGCCGCGCGTGCCGAGCGGCAGCCCCTCGCGGTGCATCGCCTGCGACAACCCGCGCGGTGGCAGATAGGTGGTGAGGTCGGCGCTGATCGTCGGGATCGCCCACCGCCAGGCGGGAGATCTTCGCCGCGGCCGACACGTAGGCCTGCATCAGCGCCGGCGAGACGCCGAGCACGCTGGCCATGTTGTCGAAGCCCTCGCTCGAGTCGTCGCCGGGCAGGAGCGTCGCGGCATCGATCGGCAGCGCCGAGCAGATCGCGGACGGCGTTGGCGTACTCCGCCCGGTTCAGCCGGTGCAGCACCGGCGCCCCCGGATTGGGCGCCGCCGCGGCCGCCCGATCGATCGTGGCTTCCACCGTGGCCGCAAGCCCGTCGAGCGTGACGCGATCCGGGCGTGGCGCGTTGGCCGGCGGCATCATGCCGGTCCGCACCTTGCGCGCGACCTTCTCCCACACCTGCGCGTCCTGGCCGGCGCGTGACACCGCCAGCCCGTCGAGCGCCAGGCCGCCGGTCTTCAGCCGCGCGTTGTGGCAGGTGATGCAGTAGCGATCGACGACGGCCTGCGCGCCGGCGGGCGCCGCTGCGGGAGTCGTCTGGGCCCGAGGCGGCGCCGTCTGCGCCGCCGGGCGTGGCGCACTCTGCGTCTCGACGTTCGCGATCCCGGCAATCAGCAGCAGCGCCGCGGCGGCGCCGAGGTGCGTCCTCATGGCTTGGCGCCCAGCTGCTCGAGCAGCGCGATCGTCGCCGGCTTGCGCTCCGCGCCGACCGCGGCGAGGAAGACGCCCTCGGCCCACCGCAGCGCCGTGCGGCCTTCCTTGTCCTTCACGTCCAGCCGCGCGCCGCGCTTCACCAGCAGCTCGATGATGTCGTTCGACCCGCGGTTCACCGCGCCGAGCAGCGCCGTCAGCCCCATCGAGTTGGTGGCGTTGACGTCGGCGCCCGAGCTCCAGGCACAGCGCCACGGCGTCGTAGCGCGCCTGCAGCGACTCGGTATAGGTCTGGGCCACGACCCAGTTCACGCCGGCCGCGGCCATCAGCGGCGTCGTCCCGGCCAGCGTCGGCAGGTTGGGGTCGGCGCCACGCGAGACGAGCAGCTTCATCGTGGTCGTGTCGCCGGAGAGTGCGGCCCGGAGAAACGGCGTCTGCCCGGTGAAGTCCACCCACGAGACGTCGTTGAGCGAGTAGAGCCAGCGGCGGGGCGGCGGCAGCTCGCGCGTGCGGGCGTTGACGTTGGCGCCCTTGTCGATGAGCAGCCGGATCAGGTCGAGGAACGGCGGCCGATCCACGCCGTTGTCGGTGGGCGCATCCTGCTCGTTGTTGTTCATGTCCAGGTTGCGATACTCGACCGCGGCCCAGAGCGGCGTGCGTCCCCAGAAGTCGTCGGCGTTGACGTTGGCGCCGCGCTCGATCAGCAGACGCGCCACCGCGATCTGGCCGTTGAGCGCGGCCATCAGCAGCGGCCGGATGCTGTTGCCGTCGCCGAGTTCGAGATCGGCGCCCGCGGCCACGAGCAGCCGCGCCGGCTCGAGCCGTCCGTCGCGCGCGGCGTAGAGGAGCGGCGTCATGCCGCCCTTCACCTCGGCGCGGCGGCCGCGATCCGGCAGACCGCCGCGGTTGATGCCGACGCCTTCGGAGCCGCAGCCGGTGCCCTTGCACGGCGGCACGAACGCCGGCGTCGGGCCCTTGCGCGTCTGCGCGTTGACCGAGGCGCCGGCCTTGAGCAGCACGTCCACGGCGGGCGCGTGATCCTCGCGCACCGCGATCATCAGCGCCGTCTGCTGGAACTCCGGCTCGCGCGCGTCCACCGTGGCGCCGCGCTCGATGAGCAGGCGCATCGCGGCCACCGCGCCGGTGCGCGTCGCGGTCATCAGCGCCGTCTCGCCGCCCGGGTCGGTGGTGTTGGGATCGACGCCGGCGTCGAGCAGCCGGCGGATCAGATCGGCGCTGCCGTTCTGGCTGGCGAGATAGAGAGGCGTGAGACCGTACCGATCCTTGGCGGCGGCGTTGGCGCCCGCTTTCAGCAGCGCCTCGGCGATGTCGAGCCGGTCGGCGTGCACGGCGGCGTGGAGCGCGGTCGTGCCCGTCCTCACGCGCGGCGTTGACGTCGGTTTTCTGCCCGATCAACGACCGGACGGCCGCCAGGTCGCCCCGTTCGGCGGCATCCACGAGCGGCGCCCGGCCCGCGGCCGCCGCGCTGGACGACAGCACTGCGGCCAGGCCAGCGGCCACCAGGAATCGTTCGAACATTCGCGAATTCTAGCGGAAGTCTCTCCGGCCCAGCCGATTCCGTGGAGGAGCTTTGCTCAGAGTGGCACCGTCCCCTCTTCCTCCTATCCCCGTCGGGGCCCTGGACTTCCACCCCGCCGTTGAGCCTTCCATCTGATTGGCACGAGCCTGACGGTGGGGGGCGAACCGGCCGGCTCCGTTCACTAACTCGCCACATCGCGGACTGCTCGATAACTAGGCCCTCGGTCCGGACGATTGAATCTCCTCAATCATCTCCACCCAGAGGCGGAGCGTGAGAATCGTCTCGATCGGGCCTTCCGAGCTTTGGTCGAAGCTCCTGCCGGTATCGCTCTTCGAGAACTTCGACATCGAGCCCAGCCCGCGAGCCAGGGCCACCACGTCTTCGCGATCGCGGTCAATGTTCCTCGCCAGCTTCGCGAGCACCAAGTCGTGGCGCTCGAACGCCCTGAGACGAAGGTGTTGTAAGCCCACCGACACCCATGTCGATCAGCCTGGTTTCATAGTCGTCCGGCACGTCCGCAACCGTCACAACATCGACGTAGACCTTGTGCTGCGAATGCAGCGGACTGCCCTTACCTGCCAAACGGGCAATGGTCGCGAGGTCGGTGCCTCTGCTGTCGAGCACGTCGACATCGGCCGTGGCCCGAACGAGTCCGTAGTGCTCTGCGACGACGAAGCCGCCGAAGCAGTGCAGCTCACTTGGCCCCGCAAGCTCCCGGTCAAGGGCTTCAAGGAGGCCTTGCCACGGCTCGTGAAGGCGCCTAGACGCCATGAGCGAGGTCGGCGGCGCTGAGATTCGTGAGCACGTTCCAATGGGCAGCCTCGGGCGGCCGATGCTGACGGAGCCAGCGCCGTTCGGCCTCGGTCATCGACGGTCGAAAGGCATCTTCGCGCAGCAACCGCGAATGCCCGAGGGCCTGTTCGGGAACCGCCAGACGCTCGGCCGCTTCGGCGCTCCCCGTCCGCTCTGCCAACTGCCTCGCGAGTGTGACGAGGAAACCGAGCCGGTTCTGAAGATCGTTCACCTTGGCCTCACGCGTCAGCCACTCCCAATCGAGGTCGAAGTAGGTCAGCGCCACCCACACGAGTGCCTCGACCACGCGCGCGTCGAGTTCCGGCGTCCGCAAGACTCTCAACAGCAACTCGGCCGGATTGAGGGTCTGGCGCTGCCGATAGTGGGCAAAGCCCGGATACCCCAACGTGCCGAGAGCGCGCGTCGCCGCATCGCTTCGAGAGGAGCCATGGAAGAGCTGAGGGGCGTCTGCTCGGCGACAGGTTCAGAAGGCTGGCGAGTCTCTGCGCGAGACGGTCTGGGACCGGACGCTGGTCGCGCTCGAGGAGGCAGACGTACCCCTGCGACACGCCCAGCCGAACAGCCAATTCAGCTTGGGTCCAGCCTCGCTCTTTTCTGGCGTCGCGGAGTTCCTGGCCGGTCACCGGCCATGATATTACATCATTTGTAATAATGTCGCCAGCCGCCCGCTCTCGCACGCCGGCCTTCGTGCAATGAGACGTCGGCTCGGCCCGCAGTTCGCGGTGTCGTCAGTTGATCGCAGCCGCAGGACGATGCAGCCGCAGCCTTGGGCCGGCCGGCCAGCGCGCTGGCCGCGGCGGCCGTCTCCGCCGCCTCGAGCGGCACCAGCACCCGGAACACCTGGTTCTCGAGCGCCGCCACCGGCACGCCGTCGCGGTAGGCCACCCGGTTGCGGCCTGGCGGCGCGCAGGCGCGCGCCCGCGGTGACGATGCCGGCGAGGTTGAGCGGATCGGCGGTGGAGATCGAGTAGATCGCGCCGCTGGCCGGCGTGCGCCGCACCTCGCGCAGCACCGGCACGGCGTCCGGCAGCGCGAACTGCTCGCCGGCCATGCCCGACACGAAGCGGCCGCCGCGAATTTCGCCGCGCGCTTCGAGACGGCGGCACACGCGCGCCAGGTCGCGCCACGGCGCCGCAGTGGTCTCGCGGATGAGCAGCCGCCGGAACACGACGCCGTAGCGCCGCAGCAGCGTCCATGCCTGCTGCTCGATCGCCGCGTCGCGCGACATCACGGGCCGCCGATCCTGCGGCCGCACGCTCCAGCGGCCGGCGAGGTTGGCGCGCCGATCGTCGGGCAGCACGCGGCCCTGCGACGGCGGCCACCAGCATGCGCAACCCGGCGAACCCGTCGGAGGCGACGAGGCCCGCCGCGACGAGCACGCTGAGCGCCTGGCGCATGCGGTCGGCGTCGAACGGCAACGCGGCCATCAGATCCTTGAAGAACGACGCGCCGCGCGGCGCGCGAGCAGATCGCGCACCACGCGGGCGTCGTCGGTGATCCCGGCGTCGCGCTGGATCGCGCGTCCTCCAGACCGCCTGCTGCCACAGCGTCGCCGTGATCGCCGGTGAGCAGGGCGATCGGCGTCACCGAGGCGTCTTGCAGCATGCCCGGCGTCGAGAGCGCGCGCCCACCCCACTTCGCCCGAGAGACAGAGCACGTCGAGCATCGACGGCTCGTAGCGGTCCATGCGCGCCGGCAGCATCGCGCGCTCCCAGGCCGCCGCCGGCGCTTCGAAGCCGTCGAGCCGTTCGAGGACCTGGCGCAAGCCGTCCGGCCCGGTCAGCCGGGCGCTCTCGTCCACGTGCTGCCACTTGAAGAGGAAGCGCATGAAGTCGGCGGGCGTGACCGGCTCGATCTCGGCGCGCAGCCGGTTGAGCGTGTAGCGATGAATGCGGGCGAGCAGCGCGCGGTCGCACCACTCGACCGTCCGGCCGCGGCGCCCGGCGTGAACCGGCCGCGCAGGACGACGCCTTCGGATTCGAGCGCCAGCAGCGCCTCGTCGATCGGCGGATTCGGCACGCCGATCGTCCGTGCGAGCGCGCTCGGCGGTCACCGGGCCGGTGATGGTGAGCCGGCTCCGCACGAGCTCGGTGGCCGCCGCGCCGCGCGTCCACGCTGCGCCGCTCGCGCGGCCGGGGATCGCCACCGCGGATCGACGGCCGACGGATGGAGGGCTCGCCACTCGGGCAGCCGCTCGCACGAGCCACCGCGAGTCGAGGCGTTCCGTGGCGACCCTGAGCCAGCCGTCGCCGGCAGTTCGACAACGGTCGCGCGGCCAGTCGTCCACGAGCGCCCGCAGCCACGCGGGATCGAACCCTGCCGAGCTCGTCGATCGTCAGCACGCCGCACGTCATCAGCGCGTCGTGCAGCTCGTCGGCGTCGCGCGGGTCCGGAAAGGCTTCCTGCGCGCACCTTCTCGACCGCCGCCATGTCGAGCACCGACGTCTCGTCCACCGACTGCGAATCGCGCGCCCGCCGTGTCTGCACCGCGTGGGCGCGGCGCTCTTCGAGCGGCGCGTCGTCCAGAAACGCGTACGGCTTGGCGTTGAGGATGTCGTAGGCAAAGACCGACGGCTCGGGCGTGTCGCGCGCGAGCAGCCGCAGCTCGCCGCGATGGATGCGCCGCAGCACCGCCTGCAGCCCGTCGAAGTCCATGGCCTCGTGCAGGCAGTCGCGCACCGTCTGGTTCACCAGCGGATGATCGGGCAGGCTGGCGATCGCCGGGAATGTTCTCGAGGCACGCGGCGGCGTCGGGGAAGACGGCGGCCATCAGGTCGTCGGCGAGCATGCGCTGCAGCTGCGGCGCCACACGGCGGCTGCCGCGCGCGCGCGGCACGGCCAGCGAGATTGTCGCGTTCCAGCGCCACCGCGTCTTGAACACCGGCGCGTCGAGGAACGCCTGCACCAGCACGTCCTTCACGGTCTCCGGGTGCAGGTAGCGGAACACGTCCGTCAGCGGGAATGAATGCTGCGGTCCGAGCGACAGCAGGAGCGCGTCTTCGGTGGCGGCCGCCTGCAGCTCGAAATTGAACTGGCGGCAGAACCGCTTGCGCAGCGCCAGGCACCACGCCTTGTTGATGCGGCTGCCGAAGGGCGCGTGCAGCACCAGCTGCATGCCGCCCGATTCGTCGAAGAACCGCTCGAGCACCAGCGTGTCCTGCGTCGGCATCGCATCGAGCGCGCGGCGGCCGGCGTCGAGATAGGCGAGGCATCTGCAGGGCCGCGTCCGCACCCGCCGCCGGTCTCCGTCCGTGAGCCAGCGCAACGTCGCCGTCGTCGAACGGCGTGTCGCGGCCGGCAAGACGAGCGCCGGCCAGCGCCCGCAGATCGCTGACCGCCCGCGACAGTTCGTCGCTGCGGGCCGGCGCCTCGCCGAGCCAGAAGGGGATCGACGGCGGCGCGCCCTTGGCGTCGGCGACGCGGACGACGCCGGTCGGAGACCTGCAGGATCTGCCACGAGGCGTTGCCGAGCTGAAAGATGTCGCCGGCGTTGCTCTCGATGGCGAAATCTTCGTTGAGCGTGCCGATGAACGTCTCGCCCGGATCGAGCACCACGCGGTAGTCGGCTACCTCGGGGATGGCGCCCGCCCGAGACCATGCGCCAGCAGCCGCGCGCCACGCCGGCCGCGCACGGTCCCGTGCACCTCGTCGCGGTGGAGGAGCGCGGCGCGCCGGCCCCTGCGGCGTGGAAAAGCCGTCCGCCGTCATGGCGACCACCGCGTCGAAGTCCTCGCGGCGGCAGCATCGCGGTACGGCCAGGCCCGGCGTGTCAGCTCGAACAGCTCGTCCTCGCCGATGGCGGCGCCATCGTCCGACGCGCATTCGGCCACGAGCTGCTGCGCGAGCACGTCGAGCGGGGCGTCGTGCGCCACGATGGCGTCGAGCTCGCCGCGCCGGACGGCGCGGATCAGCGCCGCACACTCCACCAGATCGTCGCGCGTCTCGGGAAACACCCGGCCCTTCGGCAGGCCGCCAATCGTGTGCCCCGACCGGCCGACGCGCTGGATGAGCGTGGCGATGCGGTGGGGCGATCCGATCTGGCACACCAGGTCCACGCTGCCGATGTCGATGCCGAGCTCGAGCGACGCCGTGGCCACGAGCACGCGGAGCTGGCCGCGCTTGAGGCGGGTTTCGGCGTCGAGCCGCGACTCCTTCGACAGGCTCCCGTGGTGCGCCGCCACGGCTTCGTCGCCGAGACGCTCGCTGAGGTGGCGCGCCAGGCGCTCCGCCATCTTGCGGGTGTTCACGAACACGATCGTGGTGCGGTGCTGGCCGGCGAGCTCGGCGAGACGGTCGTAGTACTCGCCCCACACCTCGTGGGCCATCACGGCGTCGAGCTCCGAGCGCGGGATCTCGAGCGCCAGATCCATCGGCCGGCCGTGTCCCTCGTTGACGATGGCGCATGGAGCGCCGCCGGTGCCCGAGAGCCAGCGCGCCACCTCCTCGATCGGTTTCTGCGTCGCCGAGAGGCCGATGCGCAGCAGCGGCCGTTGCGCCACGCGCGCCAGGCGCTCGAGCGACAGCGCGAGATGCGCCCCGCGGCGGGTGCCGATCACGGCGTGGATCTCGTCCACGATCACCGTGCGTACCGTGCGCAGCATCTGCCGGCTGCGCGCGGATGTCAGCAGCAGGTAGAGCGACTCGGGCGTCGTGACCAGGATGTGCGGCGGCGTCTTCACCATCGCCGCGCGCTCGGCGGCCGTGCGTGTCGCCGGTCCGCACCGCCGCCGTGATGCGCGGCGGCACCAGGCCCTGTGCGGCGGCGACGCGGGCGATGCCCTGCCGCGGCTCCTCGAGGTTCTTGTGGATGTCGGTGCTGAGCGCCTTGAGCGGCGATACGTAGAGCACGCGCACTTCGTCGGCCAGGGCGGCCTCGAGGCCCTCGGTGAAGAGGCCATCGATGGCGGTGAGAAACGCCGCGAGCGTCTTGCCCGACCCGGTGGGGGCGGCGATGAGCGTGTGCCGCCCGGCCGCGATCGACGCCCAGCCCTGGCGCTGCGCGGGCGTGGGCGGGCCGAGAGCGGTCTCGAACCACTGCTGGACGGCGGGATGAAAGTGAACCGTGCTCATGGATCGGGCGGGTCGGGAAGTGCCCATTTTACCGTTGGGCGGGGCCGGCTATTGTCCGCCGCCAGCCCTCGCTGTACGCTGCCCGGATATATGTCTCTCCGTTACCTCTCGTCTGGAAGAGCCGCCGTCGTGCTGTGCACCGCCATTGTGGCGATTGCCGCCGCGGCCTGCCGTTCATCGTCGGCGCCGGCCGCCGCCGTGTCTGCCGACACCTGGGCCGTCGTCGATGGCCACGAAATCAAGCGCGACGACGTCGACAAGGCGTTCCGGCGATCGCGAGACGCGTCCGCGCCGCTCTCCGAGGAGGAGACGCTGCTTGCCAAGCTGAGCCTGCTCGACGAGCTGATCATGCAGCAGGTGCTGCTGTCGAAGGCGGCGGCGCTCAAGATCGAGGTACCGCAGAGCGAGATCGATACGCAGGACGCCGAGGCGCGGAAGAACATCCCGCCCGACACCTTCCAGCAGGAGCTCGTGCAGCGCGGCCTCACGGCCGCCGACATGCGCGAGGGGCTGCGCCGCGAGCTGCTGGCGCGAAAAGTGATCGAACAGGAAGTGGACGCCAAGGTGGCGGTGACCGACAAGGATGTCACCGATTTCTTCAACGCGAACCGCGCGCAGTTCAACGTGCCGGAAGAGTCGTATCGCCTCGCGCAGATCGTCATCACGCCGGCGCCCGACGCCCAGATCACCAACGGCACCGGCGACGACGCGACCTCGCCCCAGGCGGCCGCGGCAAAGGTGCAGATGCTGATGGAGCGGCTGAAGGGCGGCGCGTCGTTTGCCGAGCTGGCGCGCGGCTACTCGGAGGACGCGGAGACGGCGCCGCGCGGCGGCGACCTCGGGCTGCTGCCGCTCTCGCGGCTGAAGCAGGCCCCGCCGCAGTTGCGCGACGCCGTGCTGGGCAAGAACCCGGGGGCGGTGAACGTCGCGGCCGCCGGCGGCGCCTACACGCTGGTCCTGGTGGTGGCGCACGAGCAGGCGGGCCAGCGCGATCTGTCCACGCCGGGCATGAAGGAAAACCTCACGAACTCGCTGAAGGCGCGCAAGCAGCAGGTGGCACGCGCGGCCTACGTCGCCGCGGCGCGGACCGACGCCGACATCGTGAACCACCTGGCCCGCCGCCTCGTGGAAGGCAAGGGCACGCTGCCCAACTGAGGCCGGTCAGCGCATCGCCCGCGTCATAGGCATATACCGGCCCGTTATAGGTGAACATCGCCGGTTGACGCGCCCGGGCCGGCTCTCTAATCTGCGCGTCACATGACACGCCACATCTACGGCGCCGCGGCCGGGTTGGCGCTGCTGCTCGCGTTGGCCGGGATCGCGCGCGTCGGCGCCGCCGGGCCCTCGGGCTGGTGGTCGCCGGGCGAAGGCGGCAGGCTGCCCGCCTACGCGACCTACGCGAACGACTACGGCGAGGTGGGCGTGCTCAACACGAGCGGCCCCGTCGACACCAAGGGGCATCCGTTCTTCGAGCCGCTGGGCGGCAACGGCCGTGCGTGTGTGAGCTGCCATCAGCCCGCCAACGGCATGTCGCTGTCGGTGGCGTCGATCCAGGAACGGTGGCGGGTCACCAAAGGTGCGGACCCGATCTTCGCGCCGGTGGACGGCATGAACTGCCCGGGCCTGCCGGCGGGCGACCCGAAGTCGCATTCACTGCTGCTCGAGCGCGGCCTGTTCCGCGTGTTCCTGCCGTGGCCGCCGGCGCGCGACGACGGCACGCCGATCGAGCCCGAGTTCACCATCGAGGTCGTGCGCGATCCGACCGGCTGCAACACCAGCCCGCGCTACGGCCTGACCAGTCCGACGCCGACGATCTCCGTGTATCGCCGGCCGCGCCCGGCCGCCAATACGAAGTACTTCACGCACCACGGCTTCGGCGTGTTCCCGTTCGTCGGCAAGGGCCCGCTGGCCACCGTGCGCGACCCGGAGACGGGGCTGCCGACCGCGATGAACATGATGGCCGACGCGCGCGTCTCGACGCTGAAGACGCAGGCCGTCAGCGCCGCGCAGTCGCACCTGGAGATCGCCGGCGCGCTCGACGAGGCGCGGCTGCGGAAGATCGTCGAGTTCGAGAGCCAGGTGTACGCGGCGCAGGTGCGGCACCGCACCGCCGGGAGCTTGATGGAGCCGGGCGGGCCGCCCGGGCTCGGCGTCCGCAACCTCGCCGCCGGCGCCTCGGGCGTGCTCGGCAACAACACCACGCAATGGGTGTTTCCGGTGGGCGACGTCTGGAAGAAGCTGGCGACGCCGGCTGGCGCGTCCGAGGCGCAGCGCAACCGCATGCGCGAGTCGATCGCGCGCGGGCACGACGTCTTCATGTTCCGCACCTTCTGGATCCGCGACGTGCAGCACCTCAACACCGTCGGGCTCGGCAACCCGACCAAGCGCACCTGCTCGACCTGCCACGGCATGCACATGACGGGCATGGACGTCGCCAACGGCTGGATGGACCTCGGCGTCACCAACCTGCCGTGGGCGCGCGAGGAACCGCTCAACCCGTGGAACGAGCGCAAGCCGCAGATGCCGCTCTTCAAGATCACGTGCAAAGCGTCGGCGCCGCCGCACGCGTTTCTCGGGCGCGCCATCTACACACAGGACCCGGGGCGGGCGCTCGTCACGGGCAAGTGCACCGACGTGGGCTCGATCGTGATGCAGCAGTTCCGCGGGCTGGCGGCGCGCGCGCCCTATTTCGCCAACGGGTCGGCCGAGTCGCTGCGCGATCTCGTGGACTTCTACGACCGGCGCTTCAACATCGGCTACACCGCGCAGGAGCGCGAGGACCTGATCAACTTCCTGAGCGTCGTTATGACCATCACTCCACGGCGTGCCGCGGTGCTCTGCATCGCCCTGGTCGCGTCGGCCAGTACGTCGGCGGCGCCGGGCCAGCAGCGCAACTTCGTCGCCTGCCCGATCGTGCGCGACACGTCCACCGTGCCGTGCTGGCTGGCGGAGTACGAGGGCGAGCTCTATTTCCTGACGCTGCAGACCGACGTCAGCGCGCCGGTCAACCCGCCGCAGCTCGGGCACCAGGTGCTGGTCGAGGGCGTGGTGGCCGACGAGCCGCGGGTGTGCGGCGGAATCCCGCTCAAGCCGGTCGTGCTCTCCGTGCTGCCCGAGCTGGACAACTCCTGTTCGACGATGCTGCCCGCCGAGGATCGCTACAACCTCACGTTCGAGCCGCCGCGCCCGCCGGGCCCGAGCCGCGGGCGGCTGGCATTCGACAATCCGGCGCCTCCACCGGCCCGTCCCGCCGCCGAGGCCGAGGCGCTGCCGAAGTCGTTCACGCTCCAGTACGACTTCGACGGCACGGTCGCGTTCCGGCACGCGGGGGCCCTGCAGCAGATTCAGGAAGCCGTGCAGAAGGGCAAGGCGACGCACGTGGACATCACGGCCTATCGCGCCTCGTCGCTGCTGTCGAACGGCAAGACGCTGATCGAGCGTGAGGACATCGGCCGCCGCCGGGCCGAGCAGCTCGCCGGCGCTGCTGAAGGATGCCGGGCTGACGGGCGTCGCGTATCAGGTGCGATGGCAGGACGCGCCTGCTCCCGACGGCCAGACGGACGCGGCCGCACGCCGCGCCGACGTCGTCGTCCGCCGGAACTAGCGCGCGCCTTCGAGCGCCAGCAGGCGCGCTTTGGCCTCGAGTCCGCCGGCAAACCCGGTGAGCGTGCCGGTCGAACCGATGACCCGATGGCACGGGGCGACGATGGACACGCGGGTTCTTCCCGTTGGCCGCACCGACGGCGCGCGCCGCGGCGGGGCGGCCGATCTGCCGCGCGATCTCGCCGTACGACCGCGTCTCGCCGAACGGGATGGTCAGCAGCGCGTTCCACACCTGCTTCTGAAACGCGGTGCCGTTGAAGTCGAGCTTCAGCGAGAACGCCTGCCGGCGTCCCGCGAAGTACTCGGTGAGCTGCCGCCTGGTCTCGACCAGCACCGGATGCCGGCCGTCTTCCGCGTCGAGCTGGAGCCGCACGCGGCCGCGGCGTTCCTTCTCCCAGAGGATGCCGGCCAGCCCGTCGTCCGACGCGACCAGCGTGAGGCGTCCGACGGGTGAGTCGGTCACCGTGTAGACGTAACGTTTGCGCGTGTCGAGTGTCGTGATCATGGCTCCACGCTACAACTGCGGCCGCGGCGCCGCTCGCCAGTTTCGGACATCAAAGAGCCCGCCCGTTCCCATGTCCGAAAATGGCTGGCTCCCTGTGGCCGGCTGACTTATCGTGTGGTCATGATGCACGAGGGCCGCAGCCTCTTCAACGCGCTGGCCGCGCGCGACACCCGCTTCGACGGCGTGTTCTTCGTCGGCGTGACCTCCACGCACATCTACTGCCGGCCGATCTGTCCGGCCAAGACGCCCAAGGAAGCCAACTGCCGCTTCTTCGGCACGCCGCAGGAGGCCGAGCAGGCGGGTTTCCGCCCTTGCCTCCGGTGCCGTCCCGAGCTCGCCCCGGGCAGCGCGCCCGTGGACGACGCGCAGCGCGTGGCCCAACTCATCGTGCAGCGGCTCGAGGACGGGCATCTGGAGGGCGATGCCGGCCTCGAAGACATTGCCGAGCAGTTCGAGCTCAGCTCGCGTCAGATCCGGCGCATCGTCCAGAAGGAGCTGGGCGTGCCGCCGATTCAGCTCCTGCTCACGCGCCGCCTGCTGCTGGCCAAGCAACTCCTCACCGAGACCACGCTGCCGATTACCGAGGTGGCATTCGCCAGCGGCTTCTCGAGCCTGCGCCGGTTCAACGACGCCTTCATGCGCCGGTACGGCATGCCGCCGACGCGGCTCCGCACGCGGGCCACGAAGGAGACGGGACTGGTGCCGGAGGGCGGCACGTCGACGCTGCAGCTCTCCTATCGGCCGCCGTACGACTGGTCCGGCACCCTCGCGTTTCTGGCTGGCCGCGCCCTCGTGGGCATCGAGCACGTCACCGCCACCTCGTATGCGCGGACGGTACGTCTCGGGCAGGCGAAGGGCTGGATCCGCGTGACCCAGAGCCAGACGAAACACGCGCTGCTCGTCGAGTTTCCGCACGCCCTCACGCCGGTGCTGCCGGCGCTCCTGCGCCGCGTGCGGGCGCTCTTCGACCTCAACGCGCGGCCCGACGTGATCGCCCGGCATCTGGGTCAGGATCCGCGCGCTGGCCGCGGCGGTGAATGCCAACCCCGGACGCCGGGTACCTGGCGCCTTCGATGGTTTCGAGCTGGGCGTGCGCGCGATTCTGGGCCAGCAGGTCACCGTCAAGGCCGCGACGACCATCGCGGGCCGCTTCGTCGAGGCGTTCGGCGAGCCGATCGCCACGCCGTTCCCCGAGCTGAACCGGCTCACGCCGGCGCCAGCGCGCGTCGCGGCCGCGAGCGTCGATGCGATCGCGCGGCACGGCATTCTCGCGTCCCGTTCGCGCAGCATGATCGCGCTGGCGAAGGCGCACGCGTCGGGTGCAATCTGCCTCGACGGCGGCACGCACGATCCCGACGATTCGATCCGGCGGCTGGCGGAGCTGCCCGGCATCGGCCAGTGGACCGCGCACTACATCGCCATGCGCGCGCTGCGCTGGCCCGACGCGTTTCCGAAGGAAGACATCGCCGTGCGCAAGCGGCTCGGCGGCGTGTCGGCGAAGGCCGCCGAGGATCTGTCGCAGGCGTGGCGGCCCTGGCGCAGCTACGCGGTGATGCACGTGTGGGGCATGGCGGCGGTGGGGCGGGCTG
Source organism: uncultured Acidobacteriota bacterium (assembly GCA_963731785.1). Lineage (GTDB taxonomy): Bacteria > Acidobacteriota > Vicinamibacteria > Vicinamibacterales > UBA2999 > DASYRM01. The sequence goes on along the minus strand of CAVSWX010000020.1, from coordinate 32,545 downwards.
AAGACCCGGGGCCACGGATCCCGCCGCGGGGGCGTTACCTGGCGCGCGCCAGCTCGTAGACGATGTCCCAGTGGTAGCGCACGAAGCGGTGGAGCTCCGCCTCGAGAATCCGTTCCTGATCGCTGTGGGCGCCGAAGCCCTTGGGCCCGTCTTCGATGTCGGTGGCCGGACCGATCCCGTAGCACTGCATGCCCTTCTCGCGCAGGAAGGCCATGTCCGACGCGCCCGTGCTCATCGTCGGCAGCGTGATCGTCTGGTAGTGCTTCGTGATCGCGGCTTCGGCCACCTTGTAGGCCTCGGAGTCGATCCGTGAGTTGCCGCCGTTGCGCGTCTCGCCCGTGAGGGTCGGCGGCCAGCCGTTGAAGACGACCTCGATCGACGGGTCGTTGACCACCGCCTTGAGCTGGGCCAGGAACCGCTCGGGGCTCTCGTCGGGAATCATCCGCACGTCGAGCGTGGCCCTCGCCTCCGAGGGGATGACGTTGTTGCGGTATCCGCCCTGGATGATGTTCGGCGACACCGACGTGCGCAGCATCGACGCGTGGCGCGGCTCGTTGGCGCGCAGCCACGCATCGGATTCGGCCATCAGCTTCGAGTTGCCGCTCACCACGTTGCGGTAGTGGCGCGCCTGCTCGGGCGGCGAGATGTCGGCCAGGCGCTTGAAGTACTGCGCCGTGGTGTCGTTGAGACTGATCGCGGGCTGCCACTCCGCCACCGCCGCCACCGCCTTCGACAGATGCGCGATGGCGTTGGTCTGCAGCGGCACCGAGCCGTGGCCGGCGACGCCGCGGGCGACGAGATCGACGCCGTTCGGCACTTTCTCCGTGGTCTGGATCTGCGCGTAGCGCACCGCGCCGTTCTGCCGCGTCACGCTGCCGCCTTCGGCGTAGCAGAACTCGGCGTCGATGGCGCTGAAGTGATCGCGAATGACGAACTCGATGCCGGTGCGGGTGGCGCCTTCCTCGCCGGATTCGGCCAGGAAGATCACGTCACGGTCGAGCGGCACGTTGCCGCGCTTCAACTGCAGCATGACCATGAGCGCGGCCGTGAGGTTGTCCTTGTCGTCCACCGTGCCGCGGCCGTAGATGTAGCCGCCGTCGCGGTCGGCGCTGAACGGCCCGTGCTGCCACTTCTTCGGATCGACGTTCACGGTGTCGAGGTGGCCCATGATCAGCAGCGGCCGCTTCCTGCCCGACCCCTTGAGCCGCGCGACCACGTTGGGCCGCTTGGGATCGGCGGCGAAGATCTGCACCGGAATGCCGTCGGCCTCGAGCACCTGCTTGACGTAGTCGGCGGCGGGCTTCTCCACGCCGGGCGGGTCGCTCGTGTCGATCCGCACGAGCGCCTGGAAGTGGCGCAGCGTTTCCGCTTCGATCGCCGGCGCGTCCGCCGCCGGCGTCTGGGCGGACGGGGCGCTGGCCATGATGAAAAGGAAAGCGGCGAAGCGCATCAATGGTCGCATGCGAGCTCCAACCAGGAGCATATCCGTTCCGCTGCCGGAGCCGGTGTTACTGGAAGCTCACCACGGTCCCGTCCGGCTTTACCACCAGGGCCGTCTTTCGCGTGCCGCGCAGCGTGAGCCGGTACTCCACGCTCGCCCCGCGGGTGACCTTGACCCCTTCGACGTAAGTCGCCCGCGGGTGCTCGCGCAGCTCCGCCACGACCGGTGCCGGCAGATCTTTCTCGTGCACCTGCTCCGCCAGCTCGATCACCGCGCCGCCGGGCTCGTACAGCACTACCCGCCGGCGTCCCTTGTCGTTGCTTTCGATGCGGAACGCGCTCCGGTCCTGATCGCGCGCCGGCGAGGCGGACATGATCGTCGCGCCGGGATAGGCCTGCTCGAAAGGCCTTGAGGACCGCCGGCGGCACTGGATTGGTCGGCGCCGCCGGGCTCTGTGCCGCTAACCGGGTGCCGAGCGCCAGCCCAAGGGCCAGCGCCAGCGCAATGATCGAGCGTTGGATCATGATGTCGCGCACATCCTCGACTCTACCCGAAACGTGGAAGGCACGAACGCGTCACGCAGCCTGCGGCTTCGGCGCCAGGATCATCCAGGACGTCCCGAACTTGTCCCGGAGCTGCCCGAACCGGATGGCGAAGAAGGTCTCTTCCATGGGCATGAAAATCTGCCCGCCGTCGGAAAGCAGCGCCCAGATGCGCTCCGCCTCCGCTGCACCGTCAACCGTGAGCGACAGATACACGCTGCGCATGGGCTGAAAGCGATCGGGAGGCACGTCCGACGCCATCAGCTGGGTTTCGCCGAGTTCCATGAGGGCGTATTGGACGGATTGCTCCCAGCCGGGCCAGGTGATCGGCTGGTCGGGCTGTTCGGCGCGGCGCATCAGCATCGTGATCTTTCCGCCGAGATGCTGTTCGTAGAAGCGGAGCGCGGCTTCGCAGTTGCCACCGAAGTTCAGGAAGGTATTCAGTCTCATCGGATCAATGCACAGATCGATCACGTGGCTGTCATTTCGCAAGCTCATCGTGCAACCGGGCTCTGCCTCAGACCTTCCGCAGCGCCGCATAGAGCGCGTCTCTGAGCGCGATGTCGCGCGGGTCGCCGGTCAGGTTCGTTCCCATCTGGCTGGTCACGTAGGCGTAGCCGAGGCCCGCGTCCGGATCGGCAAAGCCGAGCGCGCCTCCCGCTCCGGGCGCGCCGAACGAGCGCGGTCCGCCGAACTGCAGCACGCCTCCCGGCTTGAAGAAGCCCAGCGAGAACTGGATGGGGCCGCGGAAGAAGTCGTCGACGAAGGTTCCCGACGACGGCGGCACCGCCGGCGCTGCGAGGAGGTCGAGCGTTGCCCGAGACAGCCCCAGCTCGCACCCGCCGGTCGCAAAGACGCCGTAGGCCCTGGCGATACCCCGCGCGGTGCCGACGACGCCGCCCGACGGCACCTCCAGGTTCCTGACGTAGACCCGCGCCTTGTCGCGGACGTAGTCGCAGCCCGGGTTGCTGATGAGCGAACGATAGACGACCGAACGCCGGTTGATCGAGTCGAGGATCAGGCGCGGCGGGAACGACGTCAGCATCTTGAAGGGGCCTGGCGGCGCGAGCGACGCAAGGCGAGCGTTGGGGATGTCCTCCGGCAGACGGACGTAGACGTCCAACGCCAGCGGCGTCGCGATTTCGTCCTGGAAGAATTGCCCGAGGCTGCGATGGCGCGGGTCGAGACGCCGCATCAGCTCGCCTTCGTAGAAGCCCAGGCTGATGGCGTGGTACGACTGACGCGTGCCCGGCTGCCACGCGGGCCTCTGGCGCGCGAGCACGATGGCCAGGCGATCCAGATCGCCGATCACCTGCTCGTCCACCGGTTCGTCGAATGCGAAGAGGCCGGCCTGGTGGGCGAGCAGCTGCCGCACCGTAATGGCCTCCTTGCCCTGTTGCGCGAACTCCGGCCAATACGTGGCGACGCGTTCCTCGTAGTCGAGCCAGCCCCGGGAATGAGCGATGGCCAGCGTCATCGCGGCCAGCCCCTTGCTGGCCGACCAGACGAGCACCATCGTGTCCTGCTCCCACGGCTCGCGCGTCTGCTTGTCGCGGACGCCACCCCAGAGGTCCACGATCTTCTCGCCACGGTGATAGGCGCAGCAGGCGCCGCCGAGCTCGCCGCGGCTGGCAAAGTTGTCGGCAAACACCGCGCGCACCGATTCGAAGCCGGGGCTCACGTATCCCTGAACGCCCATACAAACGAACGGGGCAATGGGCGTGCCGGCCGCATCGATCGTCGCTGAGGTGCGCCGCATGCGGTCGGCGGTGCGAAACGCCACGGGCAGAGCAGGTTGCGGGACCGCGCCACTCGTGGCTCCGAGCGTGGGCGGAGACGCGGGCGCCGGCTCGCGAATTAGTTCGCAGCGGGCGGCCGAATTTCCCGCTGCGAGGCGTCACGAAAACGGGCCCGGCGTTCGGCGTCGGATTTCACCGGAGCGAGCATCATCCAGCGAATGATGATGATGCCCGGCGACAGCAGGGACCAGTAGCGGCGGAACTTCGCGCGCGCGGTCGCGTCGGTGGCGACGGCGCGGGTCTCGGTGCGGAAGATCGATTCGGTCTCGTTCACCTCATCGGCACGAAGCGTCCAGGCGATCTTCACGTAGCCCGGCTCGTTGAAGGCCGTGAACTCCTCCGGCGGCAGCCCCTGGAACACGACGTTCGCCTCCCAGGGCTGGGTCACGGCGCCCATCACGATCTCGCGGCCGGGCTTCTCGGCCAGCATCCTCCACCCCAGCGATGTGGTCAGCGCCAGCAGCCCCCGCGGACGCTCCGCGGAGTCCGCGTCGGTGCCGAGCATCACCTCGCGCCCTTTGAAGACGGCGCGCACGACCCGCGATCGCATCAGGTCGGCCTCGCACGCCGCCGCAAAGGTGACGTCTGCAGGCGCCTTCACGTCGATCTGATGCCGCTCGGCGATCTCGTAGACCGGCATGAAGCCGTCGAGCAGGGTGTCTTCGTTCTCGGGCGTCGAACGCGACGGACGGCCGTAGCGTGCCCACGTGGTGACGGCATACGTGGCGTAGGCGGCGGCCGCCGCCGCCGCTCCTATCGCCAGCCATGAGACAAGCGATCGCGACCGCGAACCAGAGCTCATGCTGCGCCCTTCGGCTCGCCCGGGAGACGCGCTGTCGGCTCCACGAACGAATGCTAAGCTCAAAGCGGCCGGCTCGCACCCCGTCATGCGCCTTCTTGCCGTCGTGATCGTGCTGTCCATGCCGGCCTCCGCGGTCGCGCAGGCCGTGTCGCGTACCGCGGCCGCATGCGAGGCGCTGGTCTCGCGTCCGATCCCGAACGCCGAGATCACCTCGGCGCAGGTCGTCGAGGCGGGCCGGTTCGCGGTGCCGGCGAACGCAGCTCGCAGCGGCGGCGGCTCGTCGGTGCTCGCCGGGACGATCGGCCCAGTGCCTGATGTCCCCGGACGGGTCACCGCCAATACCGCGGGGCTGGGCCTCGGCTACAACGGTGGCAAAGGCGTGCCGCCCTTTGCAGCGCTCCCCGCCTTCTGCCGCGTGACCGCCACGCTGCGGCCGTCACCCGCCTCGAACATCCGCATGGAGTTGTGGCTGCCGATCGCCGGCTGGAACGGCCACTTCCGCGGCACCAGCCCCAACGGCCTGGGCGGCGTGATCAATTACAACGCCATGGGTGTCGCAGTGACCGACGGCTTCGCCGTGGCCAGCACCGACACCGGGCATCAGGGCGGCGACACGGCGTGGATGCAGGTGCCCGAGCTGATCACCGACTTCGCCGGTCGCGCCATGCACGAGACGACGGTGGCCGGCAAGGCGCTGACCACGGCCTACTACGGCACCGCGCCCAGGTTCTCCTACATGATCGAATGTGGCGGCGGCTCGGCGGCGGCGCTCCACGAGGTGCAGAAGTACCCCGGCGACTACGACGGCGTCGTCGTCGGCGGCCACGCGGCACATCTGACGCGCCAGATGTTCGGGCAGCTGTGGCTCTGGAGCGCGAGCCATCCGAACGGAGTCGCCATTCTGCCGGCGGCGAAGCTCCAGGTTCTGCATGCAGCGGTCCTCGACAGGTGCGACGCGCTCGACGGGGTGAAGGACGGGCTGCTCGAGAACCCGGCGCGCTGCGGCTTCGACCCGAAGGCGATCGAGTGCAAGGCCGGGGACGGGGCCGACTGCCTGACGGCGCCGCAAGTGGAGGCGGTACGGAAGATCTACGCCGGGCCGATCAATCCCCGGACGAACGAGCGGGTCTGGCCGCCGCTCTATCGCGGCAGCGAGCTGGACTGGGGCTTCTTCACCGAGGCGCCGAGCCCGGTCGGCATTGCGACGAGCACGCTTCGCGACGCCATTCTCAAGGACCCGGCGTGGGACTACCGGACCAGCCCGGTCGATTTCGACCGCCACGTCGCCATGGCCGACCGCTCGGACGTCGCGCGTGTCAACGCGTCGAACCCCGATATTTCGGCGTTCGTGCGCCAGGGCGGCAAGCTGATTCTGTCGGGCGGCTGGAACAACGCCCTGGTGCCGGCGGGAGCGGTGGTGGAGTACTACCAGCGGGTCGAGGCCACGATCGGCCGCGACGACACCCAGCGCGCGGTGCGCCTCTACATGGTGCCCGGGATGATCGAGTGCAACGGCGGCCCCGGTACCGACACGTTCGACCTGCTTGGCGTGATGCGCAGCTGGGTGGAGCGCAATCAGGCCCCGCGTGAAGTGATCGCATCCCGTGTCGAGCGCGGAACGGTGGTCCGCACGCGGCCGCTCTGTCCTTATCCGCAGGTGGCGACCTACCGGGGCCGCGGCAGCACCGACCTTGCCAGCAATTTCAGCTGCAGGTAAATCGGACGGCGGTCGCCGGTCGTCAGGCCGGCTTGCAGACGGACTCGACGCCCATCCAGTTCAGCGTCGCCTGGCCGCGCACTTCCCAGAACAGGACGCCGTCGCCTTCGTAACGCGAGCCGGAGGCAGCCTTTACCTGAAACGCCACCCGCGTCACGCCGCCACGTTCGAGAAGGGTCATCGCGGGTTGCGTGTCGTAGAAGGTCGCGCGGAGCGTTTCGGTCCCGCCGCAGCTGAAGGTCACCGGACCTCTGAAGGTCACCGGCGACTTGAAGGGAGCAGGCGCGGGGGCCGCGGGCTGGAACTCGTAGATGCCGCCGTCCGCGATCAGCGACAGGAAGAGGCGCCCGTCCCTCAAGACGTACGAGCGGATGCTCGTCCAGTGCTTGACGATCCGATCGTGCATCGATGGCGGGCCGCAGAAGGCCCGCGTCAAGACAAGCGGGCCGAACTCCAGCCGATTGGGCCCCGATGATGTCCACGTGCCGCGGCCGCGATTGCAGTCGATCCGTGTCGTGACCGTGCCGTCGCGGGCGAAGGTGAGCGTGTACCTCGATCCATCGTCAGGCGTGACAATGGTGTCGTCTCCACCCTGGAAACGAACGAGTTGCCAGGACGTTCCTGCAAGCGGGGCCGGGCCAGCGGTCTGTCCGAACGCCGAGCCGCTGAGCGCAATGAGGGCGGCCGCAGCCAGACGCCAGCTTCTTCGTCTCTCCATGCCCGCCTCCTCGTGCCCAGTCTGTCGAGGTTGTTCGTCGGGAGGACGCCCGAGATGCGATTGTAGGCCGCGACAATGCGTCGCGAGGACGTAGCCTTGGGGTGCGCAGATGAGTGAACTCGAACAGCTTCTCGTCCTGTTCGTGGCGGCGGTGCTGCTGGCGGCTGCCGCTCGCCGCGTCGGCGCGCCGTATCCGGTGTTCCTGGCGCTCGGAGGTGCGTTCCTCGCCTTCGTCCCCGTGGCGCCGTCGTTCACGCTTCCGCCCGAGCTGGCGCTGGCGCTGTTCGTGGCGCCGGTGTTGCTCGACGCGGCGTACGACGCGTCGGTCAGAGACCTCAGGGACAACTGGGCGCCTCTCACGAGTCTGGTCGTGTTCGCGGTGGGCCTCACCACCGTCGCCGTCGCGCTCGTCGCCCACACCCTTGTGCCGGCCATGCCCTGGGCGGCCGCGATTGCGCTCGGCGCCGTCGTCGCGCCACCGGACGCCGTGGCCGCCACGGCCGTGCTGCGGCCGCTGCAACCACCGCATCGCCTTCTCACCATCCTCGAAGGTGAGAGCCTGCTGAACGACGCGACCGCGCTGCTCATCTACCGCCTCGCCGTCGGCGCGGTGGCGGCCGGCAGCTTCTCCCTGACGGCGGTGGCCCCGGCCTTCCTGCTGGCGGTGGCGGGGAGCGTCGTGGCCGGTCCGGCACTCGGATGGCTCGTGCTGCGGCTGCTGGATCGCGTGGAGCACGTGCCCACGTCCATCATTCTGCAGTTCGTCACCACGTTCGGCGTCTGGATCCTCGCCGAACACATCGGGCTGTCGGGTGTGCTGACGATGGTGTCTTACGCGATGACCGTGGCGCAGACCGCTCCGGCGCGCACTCCCGCGCGGCTGCGCCTTCCCACCTATGCGGTGTGGGAGACCGTGATCTTCGGGCTGAACATCCTCGCGTTCATCTTCATCGGCCTGCAGATCGGGCCGATTCTCGACAGCCTGGAGCCGTCAGCGCGAGGACGGTACTTCGTCGTGGCCGGCGCGGTGGTGGTGACGGTCATCGTCGTGCGCATCGTCTGGCACATGTCCTTCAATGCCGTGGTCCGGTGGCGGGACCGCCGGTTCGGATTCCGTCCGCCGCGGCCCATGCTGCGGCCGACGGCTGGGAGCGGCCTGATCATCTCGTGGGCCGGCATGCGGGGCATCGTCTCGCTGGCCGCCGCACTCGCGCTGCCCGCGGCCTTTCCGTATCGGGATCTCATCGTGCTGACGGCCTTTTCCGTCGTCCTCGGCACGCTGGTCATTCAGGGGCTGACGCTCAAGCCACTCCTGCGCGCGCTCGACCTGCATGACGACGACCCGGTCGGTCGAGAGCTTCGGACGGCTCGCGCACGCGCCTTGGATGCGGGGCTTGCAAGCGTGGCGGACGATCGAACCGAGGTTGGAACTGAGGTCCGGCAGGAGCTCACGAGGCATCTCACCCGGGACGAAGGGGATGACGCGGCACAGGAGTCGACGTCCGCGCACAGCGTGCTCCATCGGCGAGCCATCCAGGCGGCACGCCAGGCCGTGCTGCGCATGCGCGCCGACGATGAAATCGGCGACGACGCGTTTCATCGAATCGAAGAAGAGTTGGACTGGCTCGACATGGCCGATCGCTAGAGGGTGGTCGTCGCCCTGGTCACTCGACTCGACCTGGCGTGTCGGGCCACGCCAGCGGACTCTTCCACACCCGCACGAGGAGCGCCTTGAGCTCCGCGAACGGCTTGGCGCCCAGCTCCGTGCTCCATTCGCGCTCGATCTCCTGGAGGATGTCGCCGATCTGCGCGTACGCAGCCCGGCCGCGCCTGGTCAGGCGGACCACGCTCTGGCGCCGATCGTGGTCCGCGTCGGACCGGGCGATGTACCCGAACCCCTCGAGACTCCGCAACAGCTGGTTCATCGCCTGCTTGCTGATGCCGGCGCGCTCGGCGAGCGCGCCCGGGCTGACCCCCTCGGGGCCGGGAAACTGGAAGACCGCGATGTGCGGCAGGCGGAGCTCCTCGAATCCCGCGTCGATCAGGCCGGCGATGATCCGGCGGTGAATGGCATGTGCCGGCACGCGCAGGAGCGCGCCGATGAGCGGAGGCGGTGGCGGCCACGGACTTGACATATCGAGTAAACACAGTTTACCATCCGCAAAGTAAACTACGTTTACCAATGGAGGGCATCATGACTGGACACTCGAACGCACTCGCCGTAAATCCCGCGGATGAAACCATCGACTACGGGCCGATGGCGGTCCGGTTTCTGCTCACCGGCGAGAACTCGACCGGCAGCGTGGCCGCATTCGAGATCACCGTGGGTGGCGGCCATCGCCTGGCCGCGCCGGCCCACAGCCACGATCACTACGAAGAGACCATTTACGGTCTCGAGGGCGTGCTGACCTGGACGGTGGAGGGGCAGCCGATCGAGGTCGCTGCCGGACAGGCGTTGTGCATTCCCCGAGGCGCCGTCCACCGCTTCGACAATCTCGGCAGCCAGCCCGCGAAGGCGCTCTGCGTGATCACCCCGGCCGCGATCGGCCCGCAGTATCTTCCGGGACGTTCTCGAGGTGATGAAGGCGTCGGCAGGCGGTCCGCCGGATCGCGCCCGAGTCGCAGAGGTCATGCGGCGTCACGGCCTCACGCCGGCACCGCCTCCGCCGCCGGTGCCCTGATCCGAGACGTTCTGCCGCGCGCGGCAGATCTATACTCGGGCGGACGCCAGAAATGAGATTCGCCGCGGGCGCCTCTATCGGCCCTTTCGAGATTCTGGCGCCGCTCGGTGCCGGTGGAATGGGTGAAGTCTACCGGGCGCGCGACACGCGGCTCGATCGCACCGTAGCGGTCAAGTTGCTGTCGAGCGAGCTCGCCACCGCGCCCAGCCGACGGGTCGAGCGGTTCTATCAGGAAGCTCGCGCGATCGCGCGCATCACCCATCCGAATATCTGCACGCTCCATGACGTCGGGGAGGACGGCTCTGTCCATCTTCCTCGTCATGGAATATATCGAGGGCGACACCCTCGCGCGGCGACTCGAGGACGGCGCGCTGCCGGTGCCACTCGCGTTGCGCGTGGCGATCCAGATTGCCGACGCCCTGGATCACGCGCATCGTCACGGCGTGGTGCACCGGGATCTCAAACCCAGCAACATCATGCTGACGCGCGACAGCGCGAAGCTCCTCGACTTTGGCCTGGCCAAGCTGAGGGAGCGCGATGAGGAGGTGCAGACCGACGCGACCAGGAGCGCACTGACGGACGCAGGCACGATCCTCGGTACCGTGCCCTATATGGCGCCGGAGCAGATTGAAGGACACGACGTGGACGCGCGCACCGACGTCTTCTCGTTCGGCGTGGTCCTCTATGAAATGCTCAGCGGCCGCCGGCCGTTCGAGGGCGACAGCCGCGCCTCGATCATGGCGGCCATCGTGGCGGCAGAACCGCCGGCGTTGTCGGCGCTGCAGCCACGGATACCGGCGTCGCTCGAACAGGTGATCCTTCGTTGCCTCGCGAAAGACCCTGACGATCGATGGCAGACGGCGCGCGACCTGGCGGCCCAGTTGCGGTGGATTGCCGGGGCCGGTTCGGGCGCCGCCACCGCGCGCCGGGCCCGGCTCGCCGGCCTCGTCGCGCCGCGCTCTGGGGCGCCGTTGCGGGCGCTGTGCTGACAGCCGCCGTGCTCGCGGCGACCGTGCCGTCGATGTGGCCCAGACCTGCCATCGCCGAGTTTCGACAGGTGACTTACCGCAGGGGTGCCGTGTCGTCTGCGCGGTTCACCCCCGACGGGCGGAGCTTCGTCTACAGCGCGAGCTGGGAAGGGAAGCCCTACGCCGTATTCCTCGGTCGCCCGGAAAGCCCCGATGTGCGCGATCTGGCAGTTGGAAGACGCGCGGATCCTGTCGATCTCCCGAGCGGGCGACATGGCCATGCTGTTCGGCCCGCAGAACATTGCCCGGGCGTTCGGCGTCCGCACCCTGGCGCGCATTCCGATGGCTGGTGGGGCACGCCGTGACGTGCTCACAGGAGTCGTGGACGCCGATTGGATTCCGGGAACCGATGCGCTTGCGGTTATCCGCGATCCCGGGGGCGGTCGTCCCTGGACGGTCGAGTTTCCCGTCGGAACGACGGTTCACGAAGCCCGCGCTGCGTGGTCGCTGCGGGTCTCGCCTGATGGGAATCGCGTGGCGTTCTTCGAAGGCCCGGTTCTGTTCGGCGGTGCGCCAGACGCGATGGTCACTGTGATTGACAAGACGGGTCACACGTCAACACTCTCGCGGAACCTGGCAGGCATTGGATTGGCCTGGGCGCCATCGGGAAGCGAGGTCTGGTTCACTGCCGCGCGGCCCGCGCAACAGTCGCGCCGGCCCGCAACTGCATGCCGTCTCGCTCTCGGGAGTCGAGCGCACCGTGTACAGCGCGCCCGATTGGGTCGTGTTACACGACATCTCCACCGGATGGCAGGGTCCTGCTGTCCCGAAACTCTATTCGGATCAACGTTGCCTGTCAGGCCCCGGGGAATCGACGTGAGCGCGATCTGGGATGGCAGATGGCGTCGCAGAGCCAACGGACTATCGCCCGACGGCCGGACGCTGATCTTCTCGGATGACCTCAGCGGCGGGACGCCCGCAGGGAACGCCACCGTGTTTCGCCGAAGCACGGAGGGCTCCCCCGCCGTCTCGCTTGGAGAGGCCCGCGGCGGCGGCGCGCTGTCGCCGGACGGACAGTGGGTGCTCGCCGAGGTGGACGGGAATCGGATTCTCCTGCCGACGGGGGCCGGTTCCATGTGTGAAGTTGCCGAAGGGCGACTTGGTGCAGTTCGGAGGAGGCGCGTGGCTCAGCGACTCGAAGCGCATCGTCTTCACGGGCGACCCTGGCGACGGGAAACCCAGAGGCTACATCCAGGAGATCCCCGACGGTCTGCCGCGCGCGATTACTCCTGTTGGGGTCTCTTTCGCCGGCGAGAGCCGCCGTGCGCGACGACAACTCCTTCCTCGGTCGCGTCGGTGACACGTGGGCGCTCTTTCCGATTCATGGCGGCGAGCCCGCAGCCCGTGCCAGCGCTCAAGCCTGGAGATATCCCGCTTCAATGGAGCCACGACGGCCGATACTTGTATGCCGTCGACAACCGTCGGGGATGTCAGGTCGCCAGCCGTTGACGTCTTTCGCATCGAGTTCACCACGGGTGCCCGGGTGCTTTGGAAGACGCTCACGCCTTCCAGATCCGGTGGGCGTCGAACGCATGGGAGCGTCCGTGGTGATCACGCCCGACGCGCGGTCGTACTGTTATTCCTACATGCGACGGCTGGGCGACCTGTTCATCGTCGATGGGCTCAAATGACGCGCGTCGAACGGGCGTGCCCTCAGGGCAGTTCGAGCTTGATCCGCTCTGCCGCGTTGGTCACGCCGACGGAGAACAGCAGGTTGCCATCGACGTCGACGATCTCCGCGAACGAGGAGCCGGTCGTACTCGTTGCCGGAAGCAGAGACCGTGAAGACACCTCGAACCTTGAGGTATCCGAGGAGGTTGCCGCTCAGGTCTGAGATCAGCTCGCGTGAGGTGTAGGCGAACGTGCGATTTTCGAGGTGCGTCCAGGCGCCGTGGCACGAGCTGAAGATCGAGGGCGGGTCCGTGGTGACGGCACCCTGATCGCTACAGACCATGGTTCCGTCGCCGTGATAGCTGGCGAGCGACTTGAGCGGCGGACGGCCAGCCTCTGGCGGGAACGTCACGGTTTCCAGCCAACTGCCGACCAGTGCCTTCTTCTTGGGCCCTTGGTCGTTGCTGGCTTGCGCGTTGGCGCCGCCGGCTGCGGCGACGACGAGAAAAGCGGCCATGGCCATCGTCGTGACGGTCGTCGTGGACAGGCGTCGGTGCGTCGGCGCTGAGTGATACATGATGTGCCTCCTTGGCGTTGTGTAGACCGGCGCAAGGTAGCTCCCGCGGAACTGGCAAGTCGCAGTCGTACGGCAGGGTTTCGTCACCGTTCTTTCAGGAGTCGACGAGCGGGCGAGGGTAGAGTGGCGGCGATGGGCGTGCCCTTTGGTGGATATGTTCTCGAAATGGAGAGCCGCCAGCTGCTCCGCGGCGACGGCCGTCGTGCATCTGTCGCCCAAGGCGTTCGAACTGCTGGGCATCCTGGTGTCCGAGAGACCGAAGGCGCTCTCGAAGAGCGAACTTCAGGAGCGGCTGTGGCCCGGGACGTTCGTGGTCGAGAAGAACCTCGCCAACCTCGTGAGCGAGATCCGTGAGGCCATCGGCGATGAGGCGGCGAATCCGCGATTCATCCGAACCGTCCACCGGTTCGGTTACGCGTTTCGTGAAGTGGCACCGCCTGGCGACGCGGGCCGTTCCGCGAGTCGCGGCGGCGACGTGTCCTTTCGACTGAAATGGATGGATGGCCGCGTCACGCTCGAGGAAGGGGAGCATGTCATCGGCCGCGATCCCGACGCGGAGATCTTCCTGAACTCCGCCGGGGTCTCGCGGCGTCATGCGCGCATCGGGATTTCGGCGGGCCGGGCGACGATTGAAGACCTCGGAAGCAAGAACGGGACGTTTATCGGCGATCAGCGCGTTGAGGGCCTGAGATCACTGGGCGATGGGGACATCATCGGCGTCGGCTCCGTGAAGCTGACGCTGCGGGTATTTCAGACACCGAACTCGACCAAGACGGAGCGGGCATGAACAGAATCCTCTCGGCACTCCTCATGTGCGCGGCCCTCGGTGCCGTGGCCGGAGTCCTGGCACAGTCCGGTGGGACCTACAAGGTCGATGCGAACTGGGCTCGACTTCCAGCGGGGACGACGTGGAACGGGAACACGTCGTGGATCGCGGCGGACGGGAAGGGCCAGGTCGTCGTGCTGGTGCGCACGGCGCCGTACTTCCGGGTGTTCACGCGTGATGGCGCCTTCGTCAAGGCCTTCGGAGACGACGGGCTGTTCCAGAGCGCCCACAGCGTGACGATCGATGCGCAGGGGGCCCTGTGGGTGACCGACTCCGCGGCGCACGTCGTCCACAAGTTCAGCCCGGACGGCCGCCTGCTGATGACCCTGGGCAAGAAGGGTGTCGCCGGCGACAACACGTCGCGGGATCTGTTCAACCAGCCCAACCACGTCGCCCTTGCGCCCAACGGCGACATCTACGTGTCCGACGGATATGTGAATGCACGGGTCGTGCACTTCTCCAAGGACGGACAATTCGTTCGGATCATCGGCGGCGTGAAGGGCTCTCAGCCCGGACAGCTGCAGCTCCCGCACGGCGTGGCCCTGGATTCCAAGGGCCGCATCCTGGTCAACGACAGCGACAACCAGCGCGTGTCCGTCTTCGACAAGGAGGGGTCGTTCGTGGAGGCGTGGCCCTATCCCTCGCGCGGCGGGATCGCCGTTGCCGCCGACGATACCGTCTACGTCAGCGACGTGAATGCCGGCATCGTCAACGTCGTGAAGAACGGGAAGCGGATCGACAGCGCATCCGCCGATCGGGCGCATGGGATGGATGTCGACACCGACGGCTCGATCTACGTCTCCGGTGCGTCGCGGATGACGGTCATGAAAATCACCAGGGGTCAGTGACCTGACCCGGTGCGGGCACAGTTCGTGCTCGACGAGTCCGGTTGACCCGGGCTCGCCTCCGGATTCATTGAGGAAATCTGACCTCGAACGGCGAGATCACGGTATTTGGTGATCGAGTCCGGACACTCGATTCACCGGCAGGATCGCCAAGGTCACGCTCGAAGTGGGCGCCGTGAAGTGCCGCAGGACAGGCACATGGCACACTCGCATAAAAAGTATCAGCTGCTCATCGAGCGCTGTCGGTCGCTGCCGCCCACGCCCACCGCTGTCGCGCACCCCTGCGATCGCAGTTCGCTGGAGGGGGCGCTCGACGCGGCGCGGCTGGGGCTGATCAAGCCGACGCTGGTCGGGCCGGCCGCGCGGATCGCGGCCGTGGCGGCGGAGTGCCAACTCGATATCTCGCCCTATCCCGTCATCGATGCCGGCTTCAGTCAGGAGTCTGCCGAGAAGGCGGTGGCGCTCGTGCGGTCGGGGCAGGCGGAGATCCTGATGAAGGGCAGCCTCCACACCGACGAGCTGCTGGGCGCGGTCGTCAAGCGCGACACCGGGCTGAGGACCGCGCGACGTCTCAGCCACTGCTTCGTGATGGACGTGCCGGGCCATCCCGACGTGATCGTGATCACCGATGCCGCGATCAACATCGCGCCGACGCTCGAGGACAAAGTCGACATCGTCCAGAACGCGATCGATCTCCTGCACGCCCTCGGCGTGCCCGAGGCGCGTGTCGCCATCCTCTCGGCCATGGAGACCGTGAATCCGAAGGTCCCGTCCACCGTCGAGGCGGCCGCCCTGTGCAAGATGGCCGACCGCAAGCAGATCACCGGCGGCATCCTCGACGGCCCGTTGGCCCTCGACAACGCGATCAGCCTGAAAGCCGCCCAGATCAAGCAGATCGACTCGCCGGTCGCGGGCCGGGCCAACGTGCTGGTCGTGCCCGACCTCGAGGCCGGCAACATGCTCGCGAAGAGCCTCACCTTCCTGGCCGGGGCGGACTCGGCCGGCATCGTGCTCGGCGCCAGGGCCCCGATCGTGCTGACCAGCCGCGCCGACTCCGTGCAGGCGCGGCTTGCGTCGTGCGCCGTGGCGGTGCTGCTGGCGCAAGCCCGGCGCGAGCAGGCCGGTAAGGCCGTGGTATGAGGACCAGCGCTTAGCGCCAGGTCGAGCGCCATGACTGACGCCGTCCTGGTCGTCAACGCCGGATCCTCGTCCATCAAGTTCTCGCTCTTCGCCGCGCGCGGGAACGAGCTCGATCTGGTGGTGCGCGGGCAGGCCGAAGGGTTGTACGCGCACCCGCGCTTCGTCGCGAAGGACCGGACGGGCGGCGTCGTCAGCGAAAAATCCTGGGGCGACGGCACCAACCTCGGGCACGACGGCGCCCTCGAGCACTTGACCGGCTTTCTCCGGGGCGAGATGTCCGAACATCGGCTGGCAGGGGTGGGCCATCGCGTGGTCCACGGCGGTGCCGCGTTCACGCAGCCGGTCCTGGTGGATCGCAACGTGGTGGAGGCTCTCGCCACGCTGACGCCGCTGGCGCCGTTGCACCAGCCGCACAACCTGACCCCGATCCGGGTGTTGCTCGAGCGGCGGCCGGAATTACCGCAGGTCGCCTGCTTCGACACGGCGTTCCACCACCGCAACCCGCCGGTGGCCCAGATGTTCGCGCTGCCGGAGGAGCTGACGCGGGAGGGCGTGCGGCGCTACGGGTTCCACGGCCTCTCCTACGAGTACATCGCCTCGGTGCTGCCGCAGCACGACGCGACGGCGGCCGCGGGCCGGACGATCGTGCTCCATCTCGGCAACGGCTCCAGCATGTGCGCGCTCGAGGCGGGCACGAGCGTGGCGAGCACGATGGGGTTCACGGCGGTCGAAGGCCTCATGATGGGCACGCGATCGGGCTCGCTGGATCCCGGCGTGATCCTCTACCTGCTCGACGAGAAGAAGATGGACGCGCGCGCGATCGAGCGGCTCATCTACCAGCAGTCGGGTCTGCTGGGTGTGTCAGGGCTTTCGAGCGACATGCGCGCGCTCCTCGCGAGCGCGGACCCGCGAGCCAGGCGGGCCGTCGATCTCTTCGTCTATCGAATTCGACGCGAGCTGGGGTCGCTGGCCGCCGCGCTCGGGGGGCTCGACGCCCTGGTCTTCACCGCCGGCATCGGTGAGAACGCGGCGCCGATTCGCGAGCGCGTCTGCCGCGATGCGGCGTGGCTGGGCGTCGACGTGGATGCAGACGCCAATGCCCGCGGCGGCGCCCCGCATCAGCGCCGCCGGCGCAACGGCGTCCGCCTGGGTGATCCCGACGAACGAGGAGCTGATGATCGCCCGCCACACGCGGACGCTCCTGGGTCAGACGACGCACGCATGACAACGACATACGGGAACGGCTTTTGCTGTCCTGGGTTCGGCTTGGCCGCCGCATGCCACTGAGACGCTGGGAAGCCGGGCACCCTCTCATCACTCGCAGCAAAGGAGACCGCCGTGATCTCTAAGTTATCCGCCGAATTCATCGGCACCTTCTGGCTGGTTCTCGGGGGATGCGGCAGCGCGGTGCTCGCGGCGGCGTTTCCCGACGTCGGCATTGGGCTGCATGGCGTGTCACTGGCCTTCGGACTGACGGTGGTGACCGGGGCGTACGCGCTCGGCCCGATCTCGGGCGGGCACTTCAACCCCGCTGTTTCATTGGGCTTGTGGACCGGCGGGCGCTTTCCAACCGCCCTGCTGGTGCCGTACATCGTGGCGCAGGTCGTTGGCGGCATCGTCGGCGCAGGCGTGCTGTACCTCATCGCGAGCGGCAAGGCGGATTTCAGTCTGGCCGGCGGATTCGCCTCCAACGGCTACGACATGCACTCACCGGGCGGATATTCGATGATGGCGGCCCTGGTGTGCGAAGTCGTGATGACGTTCATGTTCCTGATCGTCATCCTCGGCACCACGCACAAGCGCGCGCCGGTGGGATTCGCAGGTCTCGCCATCGGGCTCGGGCTCACATTGATCCATCTGATCAGCATCCCGGTGACCAACACCTCGGTGAATCCGGCGCGCAGCACCGCAACCGCGGTATTCGTTGGCGGGTGGGCGCTTCAGCAACTCTGGCTGTTCTGGCTTGCGCCGATCGTCGGCGCCGTCATCGCCGGGGTCACGCACAAGGCCCTTCTCGACGGCCCGGTCGAGGAACCGCCGGTGACCGGACGCACTCGTCCGTAAGGGACGCGTCCACAGCATCGCGGCGGCTCGCCGCCGGGACGGGTGACCGCGGCGGCCGCCTTCGACGGTCCGCCCCGGATCATCCCCATCCGGTGCCGGCACAGCTTGTGCTCGATCAGTCCTATCGGCACGGGCTGTCCGCGCGATTTCACCGGGAAATCGGAATCGACCGGCGGCATGACGGTATTTGGTGATCGAGCTGACGAGCGGTGGGCATGGATGGCGCTCGCTCGCCGGAATCACGGTCCGAGGAGGTTCGTATGCTCGACAGGAAAACGGTCGTCGGAGCCGTCCTCGTAGGCCTGGCGCTGAGCGGGTCCTGTACTCGCGCAGGTCGGTACGTTCACGAAGGCACAAGTCGGCGACCGCATCCGCAAAGTGGAAGACGGCGTCGACGAATTCCGGAAA
Source organism: uncultured Acidobacteriota bacterium (assembly GCA_963731785.1). Taxonomy (GTDB): domain Bacteria; phylum Acidobacteriota; class Vicinamibacteria; order Vicinamibacterales; family UBA2999; genus DASYRM01. The sequence goes on along the minus strand of CAVSWX010000020.1, from coordinate 14,346 downwards.
TGGGCCGAGAACCGAGCCGAGCAAGGACAAAAGACGGCGCAGACAGCCCAGGGGGCCGGGCGCGCGAAGGGCCGGACGACGACCGAATCACAGAAAGCGGTGGCTCGGGAGAAGAAGGACGAATTGGACGACGCACTGGGGGACTTGAACCAATCGACGAACCGGCTGCGGCGCAAATTCGACCCCCTGGACAAGTGGATGGAAACGCGGCCCCAGGTGGAAAACGTCCTGGAGGATGGGCGAAAGATCAACCAGGCGCTGGTGCGGGGGAAATACGGGACGCAGGCCGAGCGCTACTGGAGCGTGCTGCGGGCGAGCATCAACGATCTGGCCCGTTGCTACAACCTGACGCCGTTGGGAATCTGATCCAGTCCGCTGCGCCACGCCATCGCCTTCGACGCACTCGAAACGGATGGAACTGAGACGTGACGATTCGACACGGGTCCCGATGTCTCTGGGCGGTTGTCTTCTGGGCCCTGTCCGCTCCCGTCGCGCTGGCGCAGGCTCCGACGACCGCTGACGCACAGGCCGCGCCGGCCGGCGCGGCCGCTCAGCCCACCACCCGTGCCGGGCGAGATCGAGTTCGCGCGCCGTCAGAAGGACGCGACGTTGTGGCCCGAGCGGGAGAATCCGCTCGTCGTCCGCGTCAACCGTCTCATGGATCGCGGCCTGATCGACGGGATCCTGCACCGGCGAAGGCAACAACGGCTGGCAGTTGATTCTCGAGGGCACACGCCCGGCCCAGGGCCAGACCTACGGCATCGGCTACCGGCGCGCGGACCTGTTCAACGACCTTCTCACCGTGCGGGCCACCGCTCGCGGCACGTTCGCCGGCGCACAGCTCTACGACGGCGAGTTGCAGGTGAATCGTCTGGGCCGTTCGGAGCGCGCATTCATCAACGTCTATGGCAAGTACGAACGATCCCCGCACATGGACTACTACGGTCTTGGTGCCGACTCCCTGAAGGACGACCGCACCCGGTATCAGCTGAATACGGCGTCGGTCGAGACTCGGGCGGGCTACCGCTTCACGCCCGCACTGAACGCCGGCATCGATTTCGGCTACGGCGGCGCGCACACCGGTTCAGTCGAGGGCGATGAGATCCCGTCGATCGAGACCAAGTTCGACGCGACCACGGCGCCCGGACTGTTCGACGACACCAGGTTTTCCTCGTGGGGCGCGTTCGTGGGATTCGACGTCCGGGACCTGAAGCGCGGCCCCAGGAGCGGTGGCTTCTACGGGATCGAATTCAAGCGCTACGTCGATATGGACGAGGGCACCTACTCCCATCGCCAGCTGGATCTCGAGGGGCAACAGTTCTTCCCGTACCTCAATCAGCAGCGCGTGGTGGCCCTGTTCGTCAAGGCGCGGTTTGCCTACACGGGCGACGACGATCGCGTCGTCCCGTTCTACCTGCTGCCGCAACTCGGTGGCAACTTCGAGCTGCGCGGCTTCAACCAGTACCGGTTCTCCGACAACAACACGTTCATGGCGGCGATCGAGCATCGCTGGTATGCGTTCAGCGGCCTCGAGATGGCGCTGTTCCTCGACGCCGGCAAGTCCGTTGCGGAGAAAGGAAGACGTCGACTTCTCCGGATTGAACTACAGCGGCGGCATCGGGCTGCGCGTCCGCGTGCGCGGCGCGGTCGTGATGCGCATGGACGTCGCCACGAGCCGCGAGGGCACCCGCTGGATCTGGTCCATGAGCGACGTGTCGCGGAGACGGTTCTAGTGGCGGCCCGGCGTCGCCTCGTGCCCCGCGTCGCGCGCGTGCTCGTGCTCCTCGCCATCGCGATTGGCATCGGTCGAGGCCAGGCGGCGGCGCAGAAGTTCTATCCCGACGACCCGCTGCTGCGCGAGCCGGCGCCCCTGCCGGCGCCCGATCCCGCGGTGCGCAATTTCAGCGTGCTGCTCGAGGCCATGCACGACCACGGTGAGCCGTCAGGGAGAGCGGCATCCCGGCAAGCAGGTGATCGCGGCTCAGGGCGTCAATACGCTGGGCGATGTGCTCGACGGTGCGTGGTACGCGAATCGTCACGGCCGCACGCGCATGAGCCTGGAGGAGCTGCAACGCGGCAGCGGGAACGATCAGCCCCCCTCGATGACCGGCCCCTGGCGTGTCCTGCTGCTGAAGAATCAAGGGCTGCGGCCCACGCTCGTGTTCAAGGACTCGAACGACCGCGTCTACCTGCTGCGCTTCGACGCGCGAGACGCACCCGAACTGGCGACCGGCGCCGAGCTGATCTCGTCGCGCTTCTTTCACGCGCTCGGCTATTACGTCCCGGAAACCTACCTGGCCCTCTTCGATCGCGAGCAACTGGTGGTCGAGACGAACGCCACCGACATCACGTCCAACGCGGAAGTACGCCCGCTTCGCCCCGAGCACATCGATCGTCTGCTGAGAGACGTCGCCCGCCGGAGCGACGGCCGCTACCGCGCCGTGGCCCTCAGGGTCCCCACGGACGGCGTGTCGCTGGTCGGTCCCTTTCAGCTGTTCGGGACGCGCACCGACGACCCGAACGATATCGTGCCCCACGAGCACAGGCGCGAATTGCGGGGCCTTCAGGTCTTCTCGGCCTGGTTGAACCATACGCGCATGGATGCGCTTCACACCGTCGACATCGTGATCCAGCCGGAGGGGCAGCCTCCGCACATCCGCCACTACCTGTACGACTTCTCGACGACGCTCGGCAGCGGCATTACCGGCCCGAAGCCGGTGTGGGAGGGGCGGGATTCCCTCTACGGACAGAACACGGCGCTGCGGAACATCGCCAGCCTCGGCTTCTACGTGCCGGACTGGATGCGGGCGAAGTACCCGGGTCTGCCGGCGGTCGGCGCCTTCGATTCCGAGACCTTCGAGCCGGAGAAGTGGACCAACCTGTATGACGTGGCGCCGTTTGCCAACCGGCTGCCGGACGACGCGTTCTGGGCGGCTCGACAAGTGGCCGCGTTCACGGACGAGGACATCCGCGCCATCGTGCAGGTCGCGCAGTATTCCGATCCGAGTGCCGCACGCTGGATCGGCGACTGCCTGATCGAGCGGCGCAATCGCATCGTGCGCGCGTATTTCGCGACGGTCCTGCCGCTCGACGACATCGCGGTCCGCGGCGCCGAGCTGACCTTCGTCGATCTGGCGGTGCAACGCCAGCACGCGGCGCCCCGCCGCTACCGCGCGGACTGGTTGACGTACGACAACAAGGCCGGCAAGCCGGCGGCCGTGCTGCGATCGGCCGGCGCTGGCCAGGCGATCCCGACCGAGGCCGCGACGGCACCCGTCGGCAGCTACGTGCTGGCGCGCATCACGGCGGAGGGCATGGCGCCTGACATGGCCGTGCACGTGTACCTGCGCCGCGAGCCGGAGGGACTTCGCGTCGTCGGGATCGATCGTGAATGGCCCGGCCGCTCGCTGGTCGATCCGCGCGTCGTCGTGCGGCCGGTCCGAAACCGGTATGTCGAACTCGACCCCGAGCGCCAGCGCCTCTTCGACACCTACGCTCGCGCGATGAACGTCAGGCTCGGCGAAAACCTGACTCCCGACGAGCGTTTCCGCGCGCTCAGCCTGTCGCAGCAGACGACGTTCGACGCGATCACGCACGCACTGCTGCGATCGACGCTGACCGACGATGCCAGGCAAGCCGCTCGGCAAGGCGCTCGACCTCGTGGCGGGTCTCGATCGCATTGCCGGCGAGCAGGGCGGACAGGAGCACCGATCAGCAGTTCCGGATCTACGTGACGCTGCAGCCGAAGGCGGACGACATCCTGAACCGCTCGCGCGAGTTCGTCCGGAGCAGCGAGAACACGGTCTACCACGCGGGGTACCCGACCTCGTACCGGCTGGGCTCGGGGTCGCCGAGCGTGCAGTTCTCCATCGCCGCAGACGGACTGACCGCGGACATCGACGTCGACTATCGCGCCAGCCGGGCGCTGCGGTCGCTGTTCAACGGCCATCTCACGGCGTCGAATTCGGACGTGCGATCGGGCGACAACGCACGGAGCCACGAACGGCGCTGGAGCGGCTTCGCCAACTGGTGGTCGGAAGTGTTCGGCGACGTGAGGTTTGGCGAACACCCTGACCAGGGGTCCGGACCGTTCGGGGTCGCGCCGACCCGGCCGCCCAGCCCCGTGCCGGCGAACCGGGCGGCCTACGCGCCGATTCCGGAGGTCGCGGACGCCGTCCAGGAGTTCCTGACCGATTGGATCATCCGGCGCAACTATCAGGAGGCGGCCTCCTTCTTCGCGCCGGACATCCTTCGCTGCGTGGCGGATTCGATGGAGATGAATCCCACGGCATCGCCGGAGCGCCTGCGGCAGGCGAGCCTGGAGTTGCTGGAGAAGGCCGCAGACGAGTGGGGGCGGCCGACGAGTCTCAGCCTGGCCATGAATCCGGTGCTCCCGTGGTCGCCCGCGACACGCATCGTGAAGCACGCGTTCGAGCAGGATTTCACCGTCGTCGAGGCCCCAACGGAGCTTGGGCAGATGTACGAATGCGGGGCGACGCCGCCGAAGAAGTTCGTGCCGTCCTCGACGCCGCAGTACGGCACCTACTACGGCGCCGTGCTGCAGGTGGTCCGCGAGGGACGGCCGGGCGGCACCCTCGTGCTGGTCTGGCGCCGGGTCACCGGCGTGTGGCGGCTGGTGGCCTATCGAGCGGTGGAATAAGCGGCGCTGCGCGCGGACGGCACAGCGGAGGCGCCCGCCGGCGGTGGATTCATCGCGCGACCGTGCTGGCCCGTGTCTCGGTGGACATCCCGTCGGTAGACCGCCGATACACCGCCGTGGACGCGCCGAAGACGATGCGGTCGCCGTCGTCGAGTGCCACCGGCGCCTTCATCTTCTTTCCATCGATCGTCGTGCCGTTCTTGCTGCCGAGGTCTTCGAGCTGCACCTCGTTACCGGCAATGGTGATGCGCGCATGACGTCGTGACACGCCCGCCTCATCCAGCCAGACGTGCGCCTCGGGATCGCGTCCAATGACGTTCTCCCCTTCGTGCAGCCCCACCCGGCGGTCCCGGAAGATCAGCCAGTGCAGCGCCATCGCGGGGCGCGCCGGCACGTCATCGACGTCGAGGCCCAGCGCGTAGCCAATCCGGTGCGCGGTCCGGATGATTGGCGCCGCACGATCGGCATCGGCGAGCGCGCGCCGGATCTCCTTCACCAGTTCCGCGATGCTCGCATCGGTGACAAAGCTGTCGGGCCAGAGCTTCTTGTGCAGCTCGCCCTTGCTCACGACGCGAGGCGCCTCTCGCACCAGCAGCAGGAGCAGATCGAAGGCTTTCGGTGTCAGGTGGATGGGTCCCGTTCCGCGCGCGAGCTGCCGTCTGGCGGCGTCGATCGTGAACGGACCGAATCGCGCCTTCGTTCGTGCGCTCTCTGAACTCTCCGACTTTTCTCTCGGTTTGGTCATGACTCCCGTCCCGCCCGGGGCGCAGGATCCCTCATCGGGACGCACGCTGGCAACGGCCGCGCGTGTCCGTTTCAGCCGAGGAGACCCGAGAGATGACCAAGACATTCGACATTCTGATGGTGGACACCTGCGCACTTACGGCCGACCGCGCGCTCGTACCGTGCTGACTGGCATCGCTGTCATGCTGCAGGTAGTGCTCTGCGCGTCGGCGGCGCGCGCACAGAACTTCGGCGACTGGTCGCCGGCCGTGAGCATCGACCCGAACCGGCAGCTCGTCAACACATTGGTCGAACGACGGGTGCCCCATCGAGGCGCCAGACGGACTGACACTCTTCTTTGCATCGAATCGCAGACAGGACCTCAGCCAGCCCAACACATTCCTCGACATCTGGGTAGCCTATCGTGCCAGCGAGGACGAGCCGTGGAGCGAGATCGAAAGGCTGCCCGGTCCGGTCAATACCCTCGCGAATGAGTTCTGCCCGACACCGCTGCCCGGGAACCGGCTGATGTTCGTCAGCACCCGCAGGAGCCCCTGCAGTGACACCAATAACGCGGACATCTACATCACGCAGCATCATCCGGTTCGCGGGTGGCTCGAGCCGGAGCCGCTCTGCGGCGTCAACAGCACGGCTGAAGAGTTTTCGCCGTCGTTCGTCGACGCCGACGGCGTGACGATGCTGTACTTCTCGAGCAACCGCACCGGACTCCAGAAGATCTACGTGAGCATCATGCAAGACGACGGCACGTGGGGCACGCCGAGCCCCGTGGCCGAGCTGAACCAGGCGGGCGCCGTCGATGCGCGGCCCAACGTCCGGAAGGACGGGCTGGAAATCGTCTTCGATTCGACTCGCGGCGACCCAGCCAACTCCAACTCCGACATCTTCACGTCGACTCGCACGAGCCTCTCGCAGCCGTGGTCTACCCCACGGCGATTGGGCGCGAACGTCAACAGCGCGCGGCAGAATCGCGACCCTCCCTCTCGCGGGACGGGACGCGCCTGTACTTCGGCTCGTTCCGTGCGAACGCAACCGCCGTGGCGCGATGGCCGATATTTTCGTCTCCAAACGCTCGGGCCCGGGAAATAGCCAGCCCTGATCCGGGGCTCCCCCCAGCCCACTCGACGGGTCCGTCGGGTGGGCACCCTCACGTCCAGGACGCAATTGCCGCTAGCGGTCCGGCGCGAGTCGCTTCAGTTCCTCGGGCCAGTTGAGAATCATCGACACTTCACGAACCGGAGTGCCGCTCGATGGTTGGACCAGCACGAGCGTCCGCCCGTCGGGGTGCACGTCGTAGTCGTCGTACAGCGGCGGCAGAAATGGCTCGATCACCAGCCGGTGCGAGAGCACACGGACACCTGCCGTCTTGTCGATCCGGGCGGCCATCAGGCGATTCGCGCTGCGATAGTAGATTTCGCTGTCGTCAGGCGCCCACGCCGGGTCGGTCCCCTGGGCAATCAGCCAGCGGGTGCCAGCCTCGGGGAACGGAGTGACGTACACGGCGAACGTCCCGGCCTCGAGCAGGCCATACACCAGCCACCGGCCGTCCCGCGACAGTCGTCCGCCCCACACGCTTGCCGGACCGATGACGCGGCGGGATTGGCCGTCGCGGAGCGCCATGATCGACGAGGGCGTCCCCTCCATCACTCCATAGGCGAACGTGCGTCGATCCGGTGTCCACCCGATCAGCCAGTGAACCGGGTCCAGCGGGAGGAGCTGGCTCGCCGGGCTGCGACCGTCCGCGTTTCGTGCATAGATGCCGCTCTTGGTGCCCCGATGCGAGTAGGTCACGGTCACGTTGTCGGGCATCCACACCGGTCGCTGGCCGCCATCGAATGTCAGTCGTGTGGCGGTGCCGGATTCCAGTTCATGAACCCAGATGTCGAGCGGATCCGCACCGCGGCCCGCGGCAACCGCGACCCGCCGCCCGTCGGGCGAGAACTGCGGGTTCTGAATCATCCGCTGCCCTTCCATCAGGCGCCGCTCGGTGCCGTCTGCCCGTACGAGCACCAGCGTGTAGGCATCGGCACCAGGCACGTACGCGAGCGTGCCATTGCGGGAGATCGCATAGTGTCGCGGGTTGCCAACCGTGCCGGGTTCGAGCGCGACGCCTTGAACGAAAGGCACGACCGGCCCGGTCAGTTCGTGGCGCGACACGTTCATGGGTGCGGCCAGCAGCGCCGACCCACGACTCACGATGACATGTCCGAGCGCAGAGCGAGGACTGGCCCCCTCGACCAGCTGCGTCGTTCGTCCGGTCGACCGGCTGAGCGCGTAGACCCATTGGCCTCGCGCGAACAAGATGGTGTCTCCGTCGGGCAGCACGTCCGGACTTCGGCCGCCCTCGCCGCCGGTCACCACCTCGACGCTGCCGCCACGCGCGTCGACGGCGTGCAACCCTCCTTCTGCGCCGTAGGCAAACACGATGCGATCGTCGGGACCCCAGCTCGCACCTGCCGGGAAGCCCGACAAGGGGGCGAGGTCGACGGCAGCGCCGCCGGCGGCCGGAACGCGCTTCACCCGTCCGTCGGCCACGAACCCGACCCAGGCCCCGTCCCACGAGAAGAACGGGCTCGACCCGCGTTCCGTACCGGCCAGCGGGGTCGCCTCGAGACGATCGAGCTGACGGCGGTACAGGCGCTCGCCGTCCTTGCTGGTACCCGCCACGATCATCGTGCGGCCATCGGGCGATACGGCCACCGACGATGCCAGCCCAGGACCGCGGGCGATGCTCACGCCGGGCGGGAGCGTCATCGTCAGGCGTGCGAGACCGTCCAGGCTGTTTCGACGGCGGCGCCGTGAACCGTCCCGATGACATCGCGAGGGCGAGGACCGCGAGAACGGCGCCCGCACCGAGCGCCGCCAGCCACGACGCTCGCGCCCCAGCGCGGCGCTGCGGCGGCGCGGACGTCGTGTCCGCGGGAGGCGCGAGCGCCTCTCGAATATCGAGCCGCGCATCGCCGATGTCGCGCAGCCGGTCCTGCGGATTCTTCTCGAGGCAGCGGCGCAGCAGCCGCCGGATCGCCGCCGGGGTGTCCGGCGGGAGCAGGCCGAGATCGGGCTCGCGTTCCAGGATCCGGGCGACGACGTCGGAGGTGTGGTCGCCGGCAAAGGCGCGCTGGCCGGTCAGCAGCTCGTAGAGCACGCAGCCGAAGGCCCAGATATCGGCGCGCGTGTCGGCCGCCTGGCCGCGCGCCTGCTCGGGGCTCAGTAGGCCGGCGTGCCGGGGCCGAGGCCGCCGTGCGGATCGGTCAGCGTCACCGTCGACTGCGCATCGGGCCCGTCCGCGCCGGGGGCGAGGGCCTTGGCGAGGCCGAAATCGAGCACCTTCACCGTGCCGTCCGGACGCAGCGCGATGTTGGCCGGCTTGAGGTCGCGGTGGATGATGCCCCGCTCGTGCGCGGCCTCGAGCGCCGTCGCCACCTGCCGCGCGATCGCCAGCGCCTCGGCGAGCGGTGAAGCGATCCCCGAGCGCGAGCCGATCGGCCAGCGTCGTCCCCTCGACCAGTTCCATGACCAGGACCAGGCCGGTGGGCGCGTCCTCGACGCCGTAGAGCGTGGCGATGTTCGGGTGATTGAGCGCGGCCAGGACGCGCGCTTCGCGGTCGAAGCGGGCGCGGCGCTGGGCGTCGGCGGCCCAGTCGCCGGGCAGCACCTTGAGGGCGACGTCGCGACCCAGGCGGGTATCGCGCGCGCGATACACCTCGCCCATCCCGCCCGCGCCGAGCGGGGCCGCGACCTCGAACACGCCGATGTGGCTGCCGATACGCATCGAATCCAGAGGCCGGACTTCAACGCCCATGGCGCCGCCCGCGCCTTTTGCGCCTGTCATCTTCTCACTCCTGACAAGGTGCAGCCCTCAGGCTTCTCGATTGCCATTTTGCGCATATTCGGGCACGATGCCGGCACGCTGCCCGATGGTCTCTCAACTCCTGATCGCATGGGCCCTGATGGCCTTGTGTGTGGTGATTCATGCGATCGGCTTGAGCCTCGCACTGCGGTGGCTGCGCCGTTCGATTGGCTGGGCGCGCCAATTCTGGCAGGGCACATGGTTGTTCATTCGCCTGGCGGGCTGGATGGTTCTCCTCCACTTGATCCAGATCACCGTCTGGGCGTTGTGTTACGTGTGGACGGACGCCATGGCGGACCTGCCGTCCTCCCTCTATTTCAGCGCCGTGACCTACACGACGACCGGCTACGGCGACCTCGTGCTGCCGGAAGACTGGCGATTGGTCGGGGCCATCGAAGCGCTCACGGGGATTCTGATGTGCGGCTTGTCGACCGGCTTCTTCTTCGCGGTTGTGAACCGCCTGTTTCGGGACGCCAACCGCGGTTGATTCGTAATCATGGCGACACTGCTGTCGGAACTTCGCCACAATCCGCTGCTCTGGCTGCTCGTCCTCGTGCCGGTCGTGTTCGTCGCGCAGGCACTCCAGCCCGAAGCGCACACGCTGCTGTTCTTCTTATCCGTTCTCGCGATCGTGCCGCTCGCCACGTTGCTGAGTCTCGCCACCGAATCGGTGGCGGCCAAGACCGGCGACACCGTCGGCGGGCTGCTCAACGGGACGCTGGGCAACCTCACCGAACTGGTGATCGCGCTCGCCGCGCTGAGCTCGGGCCAGTACATGCTGGTCAAGGCGTCGCTCGCGGGCGCCATCGTCACCAATTCGTTGTTCATGCTGGGCATGTCGTTTCTCCTCGGCGGGGTGAAGTACCACGTGCAGGAGTTCAATCGCGTCAGTGCCCGTCTTCAGGCCAGCCTGCTGTTTCTCGCCACGATCGCGTTGTTGATTCCGTCGGCGGTCGCAGATCTCGATCGCGGCCCGTCAGCGGCGTTCACGCAGCAGTTGAGCCTGGGGTTGTCCGGGCTGCTCATCGCGGCCTACGCGCTCGGTCTGGTGTTCTCGCTCAAGACACACAAGGAGTTGTTTGCCGCGGCGGAGCACGGACACGACGAAGAGGCCCCATGGCCGATTGGCGTGGCGCTGGCCACCCTGGCCGTCGTCACGGTGCTGGTGGCGCTGGTGAGCGAGGTCTTCGTGGAATCGGTGCAACAGGCGGCCGTGTCACTCGGGATGACGCCCGCGTTCGTGGGGTTCATCGTCGTCGCGCTGGTGGGCGGCGCGGCGGAGATGGCGTCGGCGTTTTCCGGGGCGCGCAAGAACCGGCTCGATCTGAGCGTGAGCATTGCGTTGGGGAGCGCGTCGCAGATCGCGCTGTTCGTGGCCCCGGTGCTCGTGTTGCTCAGCTACGTGATCGGCCCGACGCCGATGGATCTGCGATTGTGGCCCGGCGCGGTGATGATGATGCTCATCGCCGCGCTCACCGCCGCGCTCGTGACCAACAGCGGACGATCCACATGGTTCGTCGGCGTGCTCGTGCTGATGGTCTACGTCATCTTCGCGATGACGCTGTACCTCTTACCGCCTGCCAGCGTCTGACGTCACCGACATGTTCGGGCGCGATGCTCAGACGGCGTCCCGCTCTCCACAATTGATTCCCCACGGGATGCCGAAGCGGTCCACGACGGCGCCGAACCGCTGCGCCCAGAAGGTCTGCTGCAGGGGAACGGTGACCTGTCCGCCGTCCGCGAGCTGGGCGAAGATCCGCTCCGCCGCGGCGGCATCGTCGAGATTGAGCTGAATCTGAAAACCCTGCGGACGTTGGTACGCGCCGGGCAGCACGTCGCCGCCGGAGAAGGCCGTGCCGCCCACGGTCAGCGTGGCGTGCAGGATCTTGTCGCGCCACTCGGCGGGTGCCTGCTCGGCCATCGGTGAGTCGCCCCACGCGAGCCGAAACGTCACGGTGCCTCCGAGGCACTGCTGGTAGAGGGCGAACGCCGCGTCACACTCGCCGTTGAAGGTCAGACTGATGCGGGGCTCGATCGGCATGCATCAATCATGGCCGCCGCCGATTTCATAGTCTTGTAAAAACGGGAGCTGGCCGAGGATCCATTCCCGCGGCGTGCAGCCCGCCATCGCATGCCACTCGCGCACCATGTGGGCCTGGTCGTGGAAGCCGCTGGCGATCGCGACGTCGACGATGCGACGGGGCGAGCGCAGGAAGAGCCGGCAGGCGCGCTCGAACCGAAAGACCCGCGCGGCCGCCTTCGGCGTAACGCCGAACTCGGAGATGAAGCGCTCGCCGAAGTGGCGCCGGCTGAACCCGATCTCGCGTGCGAGCTCGTGAACGGGCATGCGTCCATGACTGATGGCCAGGCTGCGCCAGGTCCACGCCATGGCATCGGGCATCGTCACGGGCCGCAGCCGTCGCAGGAGCACTCGATCCACTGCCGCAAAGCGCTCTGGCCAGGTGCCGGCGCCGCTGAGGCGCTCCATGAGCTCGTTGCACAGCGCGCCGTCGACGTCGGCGAGGTGCACGACGTGCGCGGCCACCTCGCGGCCGCTGACCCCAAGCAGCGCGCGGGCCGCGCCGGGCTTCAGGAACACGTGCAGGCAGTCCAGGTCGCCGCCCATGCGCACGACGGCCGGCGCCTGCTGCAGGCCGGCGACGAAGGCGCGGTACGCGCCCGGAGACTGCGCGCCCGGCATCCGCACGATCTCGATGGGCCGCGCCAGGCTGACGATGAGATCGATATAGCGCGAGGGCAGGCCGGCATGCTGCCACTGCGGCACATCGCGCATGCGCGAGCCGGCGTAGTGCGAGACGAACGGACGCAGCGGCAGCGCCGGCGCGGCGACGGCGTGGTCGGGGCCCGTCATCGGCAGGGATTGTCGCAGACTCGAAGGTCGGCGGCCATGCTACAGTCCCGTGACCGGATGACGTTCCACGGTCGTCGTTCCCTAAGCTTCGTGGTCGGTCTCTGCGTGCTCGCAACGCTGGCCGCAACGCCCGTTCCAGCCGCCGGCCAAAGCCAACACAAGCGTGTACTCCTGCTCTTCGACGAGGACAGGACGCTCCCAGGCCTGTCAGTCCTCGACCAGGCGATTCGTTCGACGCTGAGTGCCGAACTCGGGGACGGCGTCGAGTTCTTCACGGAATCGATGCATGCCGCCCAGTTCCCCGAGGAGCAACATGACCTGGCGCTGCGCGACTACTTCCTGAAGAAGTACGGTTCCAGAAAGCTGGATCTCATCGTCGGCGTGATGGGGCCCGCGGTGACCTTTCTCCGGCAGCACGGTGACACCTTCGCTCCAGGTGTGCCGATCGTGTTCTGTGGGGCCGACGCGCGCGACCTCGAGGGCGTGACGCTTCCCGCCCAGATGACCGGCCTGCTCGTCCGACGCGTCTTCGCCCCGACGCTCGAGGTCGCCCTCCGGCTGCAGCCGGACACGCGGCAGGTCTTCGTCGTCGGCGGAACCTCCGAGTTCGACCGCCATCTGCAGGCCACCGCGCGACGCGAGTTCGAGCCGTTCGAGCGCCGCGTCTCCTTCACCTATCTCACGGACCTGCCGATGAGCGATCTCCTGGCGGCGGTGTCGCAGTGTCCCGCCCCGAAGTGTCATCCTGTACTTGTCGCTCTTCAGGGACGGGGCCGGGCAGACGTTCGTCCCGCATGACGCGGTGTCGAGAATCTCCGCCGTTGCCCGCGCTCCCGTCTACGTGTTTGTCGATCAGTACCTGGGCCTTGGCCCCGTTGGCGGATATCTCTACAGCCTTGAACTGCACGGCAAGGCCAGCGCCGAGGTCGGCCTCCGGGTCCTCCGCGGCGAGTCACCCGCAAACATTCCGGTTCAGGAGGTGGCCGGCAACCAGTACATGTTCGATGTCCGGCAGCTCGATCGGTGGACACTCGACAGCCGGCTGCTGCCGGCCGGCAGTGTCATCAGGTTCCGCGAGCCCAGCGCCTGGGATCGCTACCGCGGGTACATCATCGGCGGCGTGGCCGCTGCTGACCGTCCAGACAGGCTTGATCATCGGACTCCTCGTGCATCGCGCGAGGCGCCGGCGGGCGGAGGCGGAGCTGCGCGCGAGTGTTGCGCGCATCCGTGAAATGGGAAGACGGTTGCTCACCGCGCAGGAAACGGAGCGCACCCGCATCGCGCGCGAGCTGCACGACGACATCAACCAGCAGCTGGCCGTCCTGAAACTCGACCTCCATCTACTCGCTGGAATGGTGCAGGGCGACGCCGAAACCGTCGCCGGCGAAGCCGTGAAATACGCCGACGACATTGCGACGAGCATCCGGAATCTCTCGCACCAGTTGTACCCCGCGAAACTGCGGGTGGTCGGGCTGGTGCCGCGCTCTCGAGGGACTGGTCGGCGAATTCTCTCACCACGGTCCCAGCATCACCTTCGCCCACGAAAACGTTCCGGCGAATCTCCCGCCCGATCTGGCCCTGTGCGTCTTCCGAATCGTGCAGGAAGCCTTGCAGAACGCGCTCAAGCACAGTCAGGCCAAGACGATCTCCGTGCAGCTGCGCGGCAACTCCCAGGGTCTCGCCCTGACCGTTGTCGACGACGGCGTGGGATTCGTCGTCGAGGGAGTGGGGCACCAGGGCCTCGGGTTGATCAGCATGGGCGAGCGCGTCGAAGCGATGGGCGGTAGCTTCAACGTCTGGTCGAGTCCGAACCGCGGCACCAGACTGACGGTCAGCATGCCGCTGCCCATCGTGGAGAACCCGGCACCCATCGCAGTCTGAACCCACAAGAAACGCGGGTATGCTGCTGGCATGCCATCTGGCGGCCACGTGGCCGGTGCCGAGGCATCGCCGACGCGCGCCTTGATCCTCGCGACGATCTCGTTCGCGCTCTCGTTCGCCGCGTGGGGTCTCGTTGGCGGACTCGCCTCGGTCTTCACCGGCCTTTACGGACTTAGCGCGTCTGAGACCGCGCTCCTGGTGGCCGTGCCAGTGCTGCTGGGCTCGTTGGCGCGGTTGCCGATGGGCATGCTGACCGATCGATTCGGCGGACGCCTCGTCTTCACGGCGCTCCTCGTGTTCTCTTCGCTCGCCGCCTTCGTCGTGCCGCTGACCGGCAGCTAC